>JAGDZV010000008.1:0-70636 GCA_049115495.1 Bacteroidia bacterium
TGCAATTCCGAACCATATTCAAATAATTGGGTCTCACTTTCATTAGTACTTGAATCATTATTGCTAAAGGCCCATTCATATTTTTCTGCACCAGTACTGGTGTTTATAAATTCAGCATTATAGCCAAAGCAGTCTGGTAAAACTGTGGTGTCAAAACTAGCTACTGGTTCTGCAACTCTTACTGTAATTTCACCTGTGTAAGTACACTTACTAAATATTCTTTGATAAGTATAAATTGTGGTAGTAGTGGGGTTTGCAATTGGGTTTGAAATCGTATCATTATTCAAACCAACTGCCGGGGTCCACAAATGCTTTGCAGATTTTGCCGTATCAACAATGCCAAGTACTATTTCATCACCTGTGCAAATCACAGAGTCTGGAATAATTGTAACCCCTGTATCAAGAAAAGCAGTTACCGTTCTAGAAACAGTATCGCCACATTGTTCTTTAAATGCAAAAACTCTTATCTGATAAGTTCCGGGCCCAGGAAAAGTTGACCTTACAGTATCACTAACATCTTCAAAGGCTTCATGTCCAAAATCCCATAAGATTCTATCATATTGGAGATTTTCATTGGCAAGCGCAATCTCAAATACATCGCAATGGGGGTCATAGTCTGTTGAAAAATCGGCAATGGGATCATGAACGCCTACAAGAATGGTATCGCTAAAAGTACATTCTGGGTATACTTTTCTAAGTATGTAAACACCTGAGTCTTTAGGTGATATTGTTGGATTAGAAATTGTTGCATCACTTACTTCATTGGCCGGTATCCAGCGAAACTTGGCGAAACTGGTTGAATCTTTTAAGCCAATTTCAAGGGCTTGACCCAGACACAAGTTAGAGTCGGGCCCTGCAAACTCTGCTGTATCGGCAAATACATTCAAACTTCTCTCATATAGCCACTTACATCCTTTTAAAGACGTTCCAGTTAAACTAATTATATATTCACCATTATCAGGAAATTTAAAGGCAACTGAATCAAAAGATGTTGATGTGTCTCTTGTTGAATTGATAACTCCAAAATCCCATAATAGATCATTACAATTCTTGCTATCGTTATAAACTTTTACGTTTAAACCATCACAAGGAAAAGTATATGCCATTTTAAAAAATGGCTCTGGCCTATCAACTGTAAGTGTAATTGAATCTTCAACTTCACAGTAATCAGCAGTTCTTTTTATATAATACGTTGTTGTTTCAGTTGGTTTAACAAATGGCCTGGCCACATTATTTGAACTAAGAAAAGTATCGGGTAGCCAAGAATATCTTAAACCAGCTTTTATTGGTGGTCTTCCAATTTGAATACTATCACCATAACATAAAAATTGACTGGGGCCCGCAAAGTCTGTCGTATCTTCTAAGACAATTATGTTTTCAATTAAAGAATCTTTACACGTAGGATTTAAAGCAGAAATATATTTTACATTATAGCTTCCTTCTTTAGGAAAGGTAAAATACAAGTCTTTTTGTATTGACACATCTCTCTGCCTACCAGTACCAAAGTCCCATAAGAAATCTCTACCCTCTCCTGTTGTTTCAAACCTATAAGTCAAATTTTTACATTCGATCAAGGGCGTAAAACTAAAGTCGATATCAGGTGGACCATTTTTTACCATCACAGTATCATATGCAAAGCAATAATCGAAGGTTTGCTTCAAAACATAAGTTCTATCTGTTGGTGGGTTTGCCACCGGATTTCTTGCCGTATCACTACTTAAAAAGGAACTTGGAAACCACTCATATTTTGCTCTTGGAAAAAAATTAGCAGGACCAATTATCACTGGTTCACCATTGCATGAGCGTGCATCAGGTCCGGCAAAAGCACCAGTATCTGGCCTTACATAAAATGTTTTCAAAAATGTATCATTGCACTCTGTTGAATAGGCAATTAGCTTTACGGTAACCCATCCAGGGTTTTTATAAGTATAAGTTTCATTTTGTTGATCTGATGTATCAGCTTTCGTTGTAGTATCTCCGAAATTCCACTTGTATGCTATTGCTCCTTGACTCTCATTCTTAAACTTCACTTCATAATCGCATTGCTGTTCTGGGGCAGTAAACGCACTAACTACATCAAACTGGCAATTAATTACATTAAATTGAAAATCTCTTAAAGTAGTAGAGAGCAAAACACCGTTTCTATACTCCTTTACACAAACTCCTACTACATATTGCCCCAAACGGCGTGGTGTACAGGTAAGTAACCCCGTTTTTTTCCTTATGCTTAGGCTTGGATTGGCATTCATGAAATTATTAATACCAAAGCCAAAGTTCATTGTGACATTTTGGTATGGCGGAGACGCTGGTGGGCGTGGTGCTGGATCAAATGTAGATCCACCTTCATAAGGCAAGCAAAGTTCGTATACTAGTGAATCACCATCAGGATCTGTGGCATCATGTTTAAATTCAAACGCGCTATTTAAACACAAAAAGTTTGGAGGCAAGCCTTTAAATCTTGGGCTACTATTATCACCTAAACTTTTTCGTTCAGGAATTTTTGCGAAATAAGTACCTCCTGTTGAATTCTGGTCAAATACATTTAGAACAGTTCTATTTCGGCAACAACGTTGATAAGAAATGATATAGCCTCCTGGAATATCACGAAGCACTTTAATAACTTTAAACTCATAGCGCCTCACACAAATATTCGAAGGTGGCTCAAGACAATTGTAATTTACGTCTTTGATTATAGTAGAATCGATTCTATCTATTGTAAAACTATCGAGAAAATCATTATCTGAGCCCCTAAAAACACCTATTGTTGCTCGTTGGTCAGTTCTTAGTGCTCTCCATCTTCCATTCTCACAATCAACGTATATATACAAGGTTATTTCAAAAGAATCGCCCCCTAGATGATCATAAAACATTTCTCCACCAACAATATGAGTTGCTTTTAAGTCTCTTGCAAAAAGACATAAAATGGCAATAGCTAGAAAAGATAGTTTTTTAATCAAGGTTGAAAGGTATTAAAACCAATAGCGTATAAACGCAAAAGGCACCCAAATGGATGCCTTTTTTTTACATTTTAAAAATTTTAAGTTAATCAACAATCACTTTGTGTCTTGATATTGATCCATTTATACCTTCTAGCAATAAGATGTATGTTCCAGATGAGATGTTGCTTGTGTTAATTTTAAGATCACTTGCCGAAAACATCATGTTAAGGTTTTGCTCCAATTCCCTTCCACTCATATTGTACATTCTGGCGTTTTGAATCTGATTTTCGCTAAAATTACCTTTAATAATTATCGCATACTCAGCATTTACAATTGAAAATGAATTTTCAAATAAAGAATTGATTGAACTTGTGGTAGCGTTTAACCTAACGTACCTAATATTATTATCTAGGTTGCCTTCGCTTAATTCAAAAACTTTATCGTCGCTTAGCCAAGCAATTCTAAATCCCATGAAAAATGGGCCCGTTTCAAAATCTTTTGAAAGGGGAACGTCAATTGTAGCGGTTGCACTATCGCCTGGCTCAATTTCTGTATTTAGTGCCATGGTAAAATTTATTAGATCAAGCGTTTGGCCTCCCTTTTCCAATGCCATTTGGCCATAAATACTATCGTTATCATAGCTCTCACTTCCATCGTTTCTTATGCTCAAATCAAATGAAACTGAATGATGTGGATGCACTTCCGTGTCATTTTCTGGAGACAAGATCAATAGCCTAAGATCCCTATTTTTCCTTTCTTTAAGTGTAATGTAAAAGCATAAGGTGTCATTAGTTGGATTTACGTCTCCTTCAACCGTTGCTACCAAACAAATATGTAAAGTATCTCCTACCGAGGCTTCAGGCGTTATTAATCCCATTACAGATGACATTCCTACAAGTTGATGAAAACCAAACTCATAAAACTCAGGTCTTCTATCGTCAATTGGAGCGGTCCAGCCTTGTGGTATGGTTGGCGACCTAAATTGAGTAAACCTTGGAGACATTCCTTCGGCAATTAGCTCTAAAGTCATCACCTTGTCATCAAATTCTTCACCATAGTTTTTTATTTGATAATAAACCGGAAAATAGCTTGATAACTCAAAACTCTGATAAGCTTCAGTTGGGTAATAAAGTTGCTCAATTCCAATATCCTGAGCCCTTGAAAGCAAAGACATCGAAACTAAGATGAGACCAAGAAAAATTTTGTTCATGCTTGATTTTTATACAAATCTAAAGGTAAGACAATCCTAAAGTACCCCTAGCCCTAAATTCAGACTTTTCAATTTAAAAAACCTGTAGTTTCTTTACAATTGAATGGTTTTCTTTATCAACTCTTATGAAATACATGCCTTTTTTAAAAAGCACATACTCTAAATCATTGGCATTTGATTGGTGAAGTATTTGACCTCTTAAATTCAGAATTGAAACGGATTCATCACCATTAAGCCCGTTTATCTTGAAATTTCCAAAACATGGATTTGGATAAATTGAAACCTGTTCAATTTCCATTTCATTTGTGGATGCGATTACTTCTTCACCAAACTCCAGCTTATCAATTAGCAAAACAGTGTTATTATTTGTGTAATCGCCGTTATCTACGCTAATTCTAATTACACAACTATCTGGATCATCATTATTCCTAAAACCCTTTTTGTCAATTGGAATATTAATTATAAACCAATCATAGTTTCTAAACTTCTGATTATTGAATGGATTAATGTTTGACGAAGATGTGGCAATTGTATCATGGCTTAGCAAAGCGGGTTGCCACTTCAAATAAGTAATATCAACAGTAAACCTTTGCGATGCTGCTTCAGGAATATAAATGAAGGTTCCTGAAAGCATGCTGCTTCTCTTGTTCCAAGCAAATGTGGATTCTATAATAGGAGCATTTGTTTGATCGTATTGAAGAGTTGCAAATCGACCGTTTACAATTGTATCTCCAAAGCTTGTTTTAAAGCCAAATGATGTATTAGCACTTGCTTTACCTTGAACTGGTTTCCAGCCTGATACATTTGCTTCGTCACCGTCTTCAAAACTGGCATTTGGTATTTGCGCAACTAAAAATGTAGAACTACATGTTACTATAAATGCTGCTAAAAGCAAGTTTTTCATAAATGAATAAAATTTTGGCAAAACTAAAGATTTAATGTGCCCGTGCTCCAAGTCTATTAAAGCCTTTTAATATGATTTCGAGGTCTTTGGTAAAATGATAATTTCTGGCATATGCCAAATCAATTCTATCAACCGCTTTTACTTCAAGCTCAAGCTCTCTATATCTATCAATAGGTTTTAAAACACCGTTTCTCAAATGAGGCAAATTCTCACTTTTCTCTGCACTTGAATAACCAACCCAAGTAAGCCTACCGCTCAACACAGAAATGATGTTTTTAACGAAATTGATCTTATTCTTAATAAACCAAATAGAAAAAAGGCTTGAAGCAAGAAGCAACACAGAAACAAGCACATCTAAGACGCGTTTATTAAACTGATTCTCAGCACTTTTAAGTGCCAACTTAACATCTATAGTATAGTAATCACCAGGTTCATTTTTTGAATTCGATCCTATGATAAATATGCTTTCTTCGGGCACAATCTTATAATAGAGATCGGTTTTATCAATACCCAACATTAAGTTGAATATATCGCTAGACTTCATATCCTTTGAACAAAAGATTACTTCATCAACTTTATGAATATTCACTACTTCGTTGAGCTGGCGTACCGAGCCCAAAAATCCCTTTCCTGTTTCTTCATTAGGAGATACGAAACCAACCACTTCATGATGAATACCACTATGTTCTAAAAGTTCATTAACCCTACTTGCTTCATCTTCGCCCCCAACTATTACCATTTTCTTTGAACGAACTTGGCCCATAAACGGATGGCCTTGCTTAATTAAGTGCAACAACCATCTTGTTGTATAAAAGGTAAGAAAAGAAGCTGCAGCTCCGATTAATACTATTGCCCTTGAAAATCTGAATTCTTCATTGAGAAAAGCATAAAAAATAGCAACCAAAATTGTACCAATGGCCACTCCCCTAAACATGCGGCTAATTTGGTAAACCCATTTGTAACTACCCGTTAAAAATGCCCCCAAAACCCAAATTGAAGCGTACATAGGCAAAATTGTATCAAAAAATGCTTCGGGATAGGTATCACCCCCAGGAAACTTGATATTTCGTTCGTACCAATGGGTAACCAATGTGAGTAAACCTAAGTTTAAAGCCGCATCAATTGCCGGATGCGCAATGTTTCTTAAGAATCTTGTGAAAATTGAAAAGCCAGCTCTCAGGTAAATCGCTATGTTAATGAGCAATGAAAACAGCCTGGCATTATTCGCATTAAAGTGCTTTTTTGCGAAAATTATCATCGCATTGTAGAATACAAAAACGTAATTAACGCTATCTTTTTTGGTGCTTTCACCTTTATAATGAATTATTCTAGTTTTTGGGTAATAGTAGTTCTTATACCCTCCTTTAGTTATGCGGTAAGACAAATCAATGTCTTCTCCGTACATAAAAAATGTTTCGTCTAAAAGGCCAATTTCATTTAAGGTTTTTCTTCTTAACAGCATAAAAGCGCCGGCAAGCACATCAACTTCATGAGTTTCTTCTTTATCTAAAAAACCTAGATGATACTTTCCAAAGACTTTTGACTTTGGAAATAGGCTAGAAAATCCAAATATCTTATAAAAAGCCACATCGGGTGCTGGGAGTCCTCGTTTTGATTCAGGTAAGAAATGTCCTTTTCCATCAATCATTTTAACCCCAAGTCCACCTCCGTCTGGGTTGGCTTCCATAAACTCAATACAGCTCAAAAAGGTATCTTCTTCAACTACGGTATCAGGGTTTAATAACAAAGCATAATCTCCAGAACTCTCTCTAATGGCTTGATTGTTTGCCATTGAAAACCCTTTGTTATCCTTATTAGCAATAAGTTTTACGCTAGAAAAGCGCTCCTTTACCATTTCAACCGAACCATCAACCGAATTATTGTCTACTACCCAAATCTCGCTATCCCAATCAGGATGAACGCTTTTCATTTGGTCCATTGCCTTTTGGCAAGAATGGATACATTGCTCAAGAAAATACTTGACATTGTAGTTTACAATAATTATCGATAGCTTCATACTCATATCTCAAATGGAATTCTAGACATTAATGAACGACCAAGAGTAATCTCGTCTACAAACTCCAACTCACCTCCTATTGATATTCCTTTAGCAATAGTGGTGATTCTAATATTCATGTCTTTTAACTGCTTTGAGATATAGAATATCGTTGTATCGCCTTCCATGGTTGCGCTAAGTGCAAAAATTATTTCATCTACCTGGCCTGATTTCGCTCTTTCAATTAGCTCGGCAATCTTTAATTCATCAGGCCCAACCCCTTCCATTGGAGATATAACCCCACCTAAAACATGATAAGTACCATTGTATTGACCGGTTCCTTCAAGTGCCAAAACATCTCTAATGTCTTGAACTACACAGATTTTTTGTTGCTCCCTTCTTTGGCTGCTGCAAATACTGCAAATTTCAGTATCGCTTAGATTAAAGCATTGCTTGCAGTACTTTACGTCAGTTCGTAAACCACTTACGGCTTTTTCAAACTGCTGTAAACTTTGTTCATTTTGCTTAATAAGGTGCAATACGAGTCGCACTGCTGTTTTATTCCCAATTCCAGGTAAACTCTTAAAAGACTCAACCGCCTTTTGTATGGCCTTTGAAGGATATTCCATAATACAGGGTACAAAGGTGCATTAATAGAATGAAACACTTGTAATTGATTAGCTCGGTTTAATGTGTTTCTTTACATTCAACTAGCAGTATTAGATTTGTTACTACATAGTTGAAAGGATGAAAAAACTAATTGCCTCAGCAATTTTAATTCAGTTGTTTTTTAATGTTTCAGGGCAAATATTGCTTAAAAACCATGTAAAATTTACTCCTATGCGCTTACTAAATACCTATGGCGCACCTGGTTATATGTTCCAATATGAGCGGTTATTTAATAAGCACCACAGCATAGAATTTTCCTTTTTAAGAGTAACCGATCCGCTTAGCAATAATGGCACATATTTTAGTTTAGAAAAGCTAAAAGGATTTGGTATTGGTATTGGTTATCGCTATTCATTTAAGCTTAATTTTTAAAATATATTCTTCAAACAGAAGATAGATTACCCTATTTATTTTTTCAACCCAACCTATTGTATTCCAAAAGCAAACAAAATGTTGAATGGACCTTTGAAAGGGCAAATGAAACTGAATATTTAGATAGCTACCAGCAAATTGCCAAAATGTATGAATGGTATTTTTTAGCCGGCTCTCGATTTTATTTTGGTAAAAATGAAAGACTAAACCTTGAGACTTTTATTGGAAGCGGTATAAACAACAGAATATCGCAACATATTGGTAGAGAAAATATTAATGACGAAGCTCAAATTCAAGATGAATGGGACCTCAGCTTTTACAAAAGAACTGGCGAATGGATTTTTAATGGGATCTCCTTGGGTTTTAAGATTGGGTATATGTTTTAGATTTCAACCTACTTTTTAACTTATAATCCACGCATTACTTTAGGAACAACTAATTAGTCAACTCTCCATTCTCAAGAATAATATCGTAGATATAACCTGCTCCAAAGTCTTTATTCAAAGTTAAGGTAGCTATAAAAGTTACCGTTTGGTTTGGTTGAACCTTGGCTTTTGTTGTTACAACTAAATCGAAATCGTTTTTGGAACCATCTTGTAAGTGAACCCAATTGTAACCCAAAATCCCTTCATTTAACTTAACTACATTGCCGCTTACAGTAACTATCTCTCCTTCTAAATCCTTGGCATTTTCAAGAATATCAGAAATCGGCCTTGAACCGTTTACTTCTATTTTTTCCGTCTCATTTTTTTCCAAGCCTTCACTTTCTTGTTCCAATTTCTCAGTATCCGAAATTGGCTTTATTATGCTTACCAGAAATAATTCGTCAAAAACACGATTTAACTGTTTGCTTTCAAATTTTTCTTGACGTAATCCTGAGCCGTATTCGTATAAGGAACCTAATTCATACTCAGCCTTAACTGTTGCAATCCAAAAGGTTTTCTCATTTTCCTTAACGTGTAAATATGTATTGCTTTCGGCTTGCAATATTTCTAGCACCTCAACAATATGCGTTTCAACTTCAGAGTCTTCATCGGTCATATTTTGGCTCTTCACCTTACTATTACCCACTTTCTCAATTGAATCATATTGAACTTCAGGACTCTGTTTGCAACCAAACACTATGACCGATAGTGTGAACACTAAAGAAATTAACTTCATTTCAAATTCAATTACAATAGTTCTTCAGGTAAGTCCTTTTCTTCTAAATGCCATTTATCTGGAGTCCATAGATTAGCCATGGAGTAAAGTTCGCCCATTTCTCTGTAGTAGTACCTACCAAAGAACTTCTCTATTTGCGGAACTCGCTCATTCATTTCATTTCTATAATGAAAGTAGTTTCCTTGCTCATGGGTCTGCACTTTCTCTTGATCAATTAAAATATCATCAACTTTAACCGATGAGTTTTCTATGGCTGTGATTGACTCCATTAATTGTGAAAGGTGATTTGGCGCTACACCTAATACCGCTTTATCAAAACCTATCGCTTGTTCTTTTCCAATAACCATTTCGCTTTTATCTAGAGCATTAAATCCTACCAAAGGAGATTGTTCCCAATACACATCACTTTCTAGAGACAAAACTTTGGCACCACGAGCCCCAACAAAATCGCCAATTAACCCCAACTTAAAAAGCAAATGACCATTGCGCTTTTTCGTAAGTTCTTGAAGTTTGGTTTTGTCAATATTTATGATTTCAACCCAAGAGCCGAAATAGGCCTTTACGTAACGCGGTTTATCAGTAACCACAACGGTTCTAAACTTTGCTATATCATCATTTAACCTGCACTGTGCTGAGAGAAACGATAATACGGTAAGTTGAGTCCAATAATGCTCTCCATAGCAAAAGAGCATAAGAAAATGAGTTGGCTTTTTGTTTTCCATTTATAGTGCAAAAATGTTGATTGTGCTAACAAATACCCAATCAAACTGTTTCATAATGTTGTACTGTTAATTGCTTACTTAAAACCTGAATGCCAAAATTCTATTTTTGATGCATGGCGCTCAATTACCTATTCATTTCTTTTTTCATTCTTTCATTTCTTTTATGTGTGGCCAAGGCTTTGATTGGGATTTTTTGGCCTGAAACTGCTTTTGGCGATGCCGAGATATTTAGTACTGCAGTTAAAAACACCTTTGATATGGCCAAGGTAGGCTTTGAGTTGAGTATTGGATATACCGGCGCATTTACCCTTTGGCTTGGACTTATGAAGGTGGGCGAAGAAGGTGGCGTAATTCAAAAATTGAGTAAAGCGGTTTCTCCTCTTTTCAATAAGTTATTTCCTGATGTACCAAAAGACCACCCTGCTCATGGTGCTATGATGATGAATATATCTGCAAACATGCTTGGCTTAGACAATGCAGCTACACCAATGGGATTAAAAGCGATGGATGAACTTCAGAAAATTAACCCCGAGAAAGAAAAAGCATCAAATGCTCAAATCATGTTTTTGGTTTTGAATACTTCAGGTCTAACCATTATTCCATTGAGCATAATGATTCTTATTTCGGAATTAGGCAAAGGTCAAATCAATCCTACTGAGTATTTCATCCCCATATTAGTTACCACATTTTGCAGCACTTTAGCTGGCTTAACAGCTGTTTCGTTCATTCAAAAACTTAAGCTTTACAAATACCCTGTGGTGTGGATGTACTTAATAGGCATCTCTTTTTCAATGGCTGGCTTGGTTTTACTCTACTCCTATTTGGCTGAAAACGAACAAAACATGCTCACAAGCATTTTTGGTGGTGGACTCATTTTAACGCTTATCACTTGGTTTGTTTGGAGTGGATACCGAAAAAAAATCAATGTTTACGATACCTTTATTGAAGGGGCTAAAGAAGGTTTCAATGTAGCTGTTAAAATCATTCCTTTTTTGGTGGGCATACTTGTAGCCATTGGACTTTTTAGGATAAGTGGCGGATTAGACCTACTTAATGATCTTTTTGCCTTGATCGTTAATGAAGATATAGCTGAAGCACTTCCTACAGCATTTACCAAACCTTTTAGTGGAGGTGGCGCTAGAGGCATGATGGTAGAAACTATTGGTAGTCAAATCGAGTCTTTTAAACTTCTGTATGAAACTCAATTTCCAGAATTATCGCCTGAAGAAATTAAATCCATGTCTATTAAGGATGGAATGACTTCAATTCCTTCAAGAATGGTTGCCGTAATGCAAGGCTCTACCGAAACTACTTTTTATGTGCTTGCTGTTTACTTCGGCTCAGTAGGAATAAAAAATACGAGATATGCTGTTGGCGCAGGGCTTTTCGCCGATTTCATTGGTTTGATTGCGGCGATTGCGTTTACCTACTTGTTTTTTACATAAAATTTAAAATGTAAAACTCCGAATGCAAAATTTTAAAGGGAGTGGTTGGTTATAATCCTTTCAACTCCATTCTCAATTTCAGTAGATTTAACTAAAAAGTAACATGGAAAAAAGTAAGACTTATGATTTAGAGAACCGATTAGTTGATTTTGCTGCTTCAATTGTTCTTTTTACCAACACAATTAATAAAAGTTACGCGGGTGTTCACTTATCAAACCAAATTACGCGTTCAGGCACTTCTCCTGCTCTTAATTATGGTGAAGCCCAAGCGGCTGAATCTAGGAAAGACTTCATCCACAAAATGAATATTTGTTTGAAAGAGCTAAGGGAAACAAAAATTTGCCTTCAAATAATTGCTAAAACTCATCTTTCAAACAACAATGATTTTCTGGATAAGAATACAAAAGAAGCGTCAGAGCTAATCGCGATTTTCACAAAGAGCATAAGCACCGCAAAGAAGAAGCAAACACCAAACCTGCCTATCATCATTCTATCTCTATTCGGCATCTAAACTCTAAATCTGGACACTTTTAAATTTTACATTATTCATTTTGCGGTTTCAAATTGCTTTCTTGAGCAATCTGATACCGAAGTTTGTTAAAATAAAAACGATACTAAACAAGTTTATTGCTTGATTGAAAATATAGTTATGAAATACATTATTGCCCTTATCTCAGTTCTTATTGCTTTTACTGGTTGTAGAACCGGAAAACTGCCCGCAACAAATCAGAATGCAGATATGCTGTACTACAAACACCACTATTACGAAGCGGCAGAGATGTACACAAAGCTTATTAAGAAGCAAAAAGATGATGTAAAGAAACGTGAGCAAACCATAAAACTTGCCGACAGTTACAGGCAAATGAACAGGTATGATATGGCTTCTCTTTGGTATGAAAAAGTAATAGCTCAAAACCCAGATAAGCCTGAATATTTGTACTTATACGCCGACCTTTTAATGAGCGCAAATGATTACGCAAAGGCTTTAGATATTCTAAAACGCTATGAGAAAGAAGTGCCAGGTGATAAAAGGGCTGGAAGAAAAATTAACATGTGTGAGCAGGCTCTTAAACTAAATATTGAAGGATCGAGGTTTAACATAAGTGCTGTATCAGAACTCAACACACAATACAATGAATATGCTCCTGTATATGTTAAAGGGGCAATATATTTTACCAGCGATAGAGAAGGTACTACTGGCGGACTCAAATACCCTAGACTTGGTACTTATTATAGTGATGTTTTTGTTTCTGCAGAAAATGATGGTGAATTTGATAAGCCCAAACCAATGGGTAGTTCAATAAACTCAAACTTAAACGAAGGTGCTACTAGTTTTAACAAAGGAGGCAGTGTAATGGTATTAACGCAATGCAGTGGACAAGGTTATGACTCAAGTTGCGTGTTGCTAATCTCTAAAAAAGAACGCGGCAACTGGAGCAAACCTGAAGTGATTGATTTTGGCATAAAAGGAGATTACATGTTTGGCCAACCTGCCGTTTCTGAAGACGGCAAAACGATAATTTTTGTTAGCAACATACCGGGAGGTTATGGCGGGCACGATCTTTATAAAACAGAACTAAAAAATGGTGCATGGGGCAGGCCTCAAAACCTTGGTGCAAGAGTTAATAGCTCTGGAGACGAAATGTTTCCTTATTTACTTGATGATAAAACGCTTTATTTCTCATCAAATGGGCACCCTGGTTTTGGAGCACTTGACATTTTTGTTTCGTACCTTAAAAAAGAACAATGGAGAAACCCTACAAACCTTTTACCCCCTGTAAATTCTGGTGGAGATGATTTTGGCTTAACCTTTAGAAAAGACAATCCTGCACTTACTCAAGGTTTTTTGAGTTCAAACAGAAACTCAAAAGGCGACGATATATTCTCTTTTGAAATTGTAACACCTCCCCTTAGCACTGTTTGTGGAACGGTTTACGATAAGAAAACAAAAAAGCCATTGGCCAATTCAAGGGTAATGCTTACTGATTTAGGAAATAGCGAAACAGTTTATGTTGATACAGATGAAAAAGGAAAATATTGTATGAAGCTTTTGTATGAAAAAGATTACAAAATGGACGCATACAAAATGTATTATGCCAACAACAGCGATAAACCAAGAATTAGCACTCGAGGGCTAAATTTTCAAGAAAACTACAGTCAAGACTTCTATTTAGAAAAATGGACGGTTGACGAAATTGAAATTGAAGGCATTCTCTACGATGTTGACAAAGCCGATTTAAGAACTGAAAGTAAAGAGATACTTGACTCTTTGTCCAGCAGCCTTAAAATACATTATTATTTAGTCGTGGAATTGAGTAGTCATACAGATTGCCGTGGCTCACAAGAATACAACCAAGAGCTAAGTCAGCGCCGTGCTGAGAGTTGCGTAAACTACCTAATAAGCAAAGGAATTAGCCGAGACCGTATGGTTGCCAAAGGTTATGGAGAAACAAAACTGCTAAATGATTGTGCTTGCGAAGGCGAAGAAGGCAAAGGTTTAGACTGTAGCGAAGCCCAACACCAAGAAAACCGAAGGACCTCATTCCAAATCATTAGAACTGATTTTGAACCACAAGATGCCCCTGACTTTGGGACTGAATACGTTGATCCTGAAGATTAATTGATGTTTAAGGGAAAATTTGTACTATCAATTATTGCATTTGTCTTTTCGTTTTCAATGCTAAAAGCACAAGACACTTTAAGCGTATTTTTTGACTATGCAAAGTCTTCAATAAATGATGAATCAGAACTTACCTTAAAAGGTATCCACCATATTTACCATGTAGTTGATATTGATAGTGTTTGGTTAATAGGGTTTACCGATTCAAGAGGAAGCTCATCATTTAATGAGCGCCTAGCACTTAAAAGAGCTACGAGAGTTGAAAATTATTTCAAGAAATCAACTCATAATGCTATTCCAACACGCGTGTTTGCAATTGGTGAAATTAGTGCAAAAAGTAACGAAAATGCAAGGAGAGTTGATGTCATAATCTTTTTTCAAGAGCCGCTGGATTTTACTGATAGTCTTAAATCAACGGGTGAAAGCTTATGCTACTATCCAGCTGATGAACTTCTTGATAGGTCATTAATAAGCTATTTTGGAAATGGCAAAAACCAAAAAGTGAAAATTACAACTGAAAAGTTCAACTCTGGAGTTGGTGGCTTTGATCCAATTTATTACTACGGGATGTTCAACAAGGAAGGGATATTTCAAAGGAAGCGGTTAAAATTTCAATATGTAAAAACCGGTAAACTTTGGTGGCGAAAAAGGCGATTTGTTGCTTACGTACCTATGAAAAGTTTTAAACTATTCGGGGTTTTTACGGTAGAAAACGAACCATGCAATAAGTGTAGCTTAAGTTTTAAAACAGAATCAAAAATTCAAAGAGACTCATCTCTTGTACTTGACCCTTTTATTAATAAATACTTACAATATAGAAAACTACCTTGGAAAGGTAAAAAGGTTGAATACCGAGTGCCAAGCGAGTTTATCGAATCGCAAACTGTTTATTTTAAAAGTTGCGATGTTACTGACACTTTAAATTGGGAAAAAAAGACAGGTGGTGCAAATAATGAGAAACTTTTTAGCTACACAGATGTGCAAGCAAAAAACAATTATCTACCAAATATATCTCGCTATAAAACAAGATGTTTTGAATCTAACGAGTGTAAACCATACACTTTTATTCAATGCGGTGGCCCAAGGGTTAAAACGAAAACAGATTGGACTATTTTTTCAGAATTTGGCACTATTAATAATGAAGTTTTATCAGATTACTATTTAGGCCTTGGACTTAATCTTAAAGGTAAACTCATAGAGAATAAACTATCTCTAAATCACAGTTTTAATGAGCAGCCTTTTTTTAAGTATAACTTGAGGTTAAAATTCTATAGAAAACACCAAAAATATGTAAGACCAACTTTTCGTTGGACATCGGTTACAATAGGTCAAGGCGCTCAGTACTATTTTAATCTTTTTGTTGGGGCCCAAGTGTTATTTCTTGAGAAAAGTAACAACTGGATATATGACCCATATATGACCATGGGTGTAGAACTTTATAACCTCAAGAATTTAAAAGCATTTGCCCAAGTAGGAGTATTTAATTCACTTATTATCCCCAATCAGAGAGAAACATTTTTTGATTACTTAAACTTTGGAATAAACTACGTACTCTTTAAATAATCAATAACCATTCGGTTAAACTCTTCAGGTTGCTCAACATTTACCACGTGCCCACAATCATCAACTACTTGCAACTGTGCTGAAGCATGGTCTTTTACAATTGCTCTAACTGATGGTAAAAACATATGGTCTTCTGCTCCCATCACATATAATGTTGGAATACCAGGATCTTTAAATCTAAAGAATTTTAGAAGTGGGTTAACTTCACTTACCAAGGTAAACCAACGTTTAAATTCCTTTTGGTAAAGCTTTTTGGCTTCGTTTACAAAAAGACTACGGCTCTCTTTGTGATTATCTTTTGGCATTATAACCCATGCAAACAGTCTATAGAGTAATAAATACGGTACTACCGACTTTAAAAGAGCTCCAGTTCTCATTAAAATCTGTCCGCGTATATTCAACTTCATCACGGCGCCGCCCATTATCATGCTACTAATACGTTCAGGATATCTTTCAGATAACTCTCTAATTATTATGGTACCCAGAGAAATTCCGACAAAATGAGATTTTTCAATTATGAGATAATCAAGCACTTCAATTACTTCATCACCAATTACGTCAAAAGAATACTTTTTAAGCTTGTCTGCTATTTTTTCTTTTGATTTCCCGTGCCCTCTTAAATCTATAAAAAGCACATTAAAGTGCTTCTTAAAATCCCTAATTTGTTTATACCAAATAGCACTGCTACCACCGGCCCCATGTACAAATGTCACCCATTGGTCTGATGTATCATGAAGGTATTTTGTGTAGTGAAGCATGCTATTATTAAAACAAACGTAAGTACTCAAAGTTTACTGAAACGAAACAAGAGTCATTAATCACTAATGCAAAGCTGGCCTAATGGGTAATGCACTAATAATTTCTCCTTCTTTTTCAGTTAAATATTCCAGTCTTGGATACACCTGTTCTTCAGTAAAATAATTCAAAAGCATTTTCACAAAAATGTGTCCGTGTTTGGCTTCAGAAGTCCAAAGTCGCTTGTAAAAAGCTTTTAGCTCTTCATCTTTAATATTGTCAGCCACCATTTTAAAGCGCTCAGCGCCGCGAGTTTCAACAACGCTGGCCACACACATTCTATCTATAAACCGTTCTTCTCTTGTATGACGGCACAATTTGATTAAGTCTTTAACATATTTGTCTTCACCCATTCGATCAGGCAATGAAACTCCCCGTTTTTCCATAATGGTATATACATCCTTAAAATGCTCCAGCTCTTCAATTCCAGTATCAATCAACTCTGGAATAATTTCTAGCCTATCAGGATACTTTGCTACAAAACTCATGGCCATGCTACTTGCTTTTCTTTCGCAATCTGCATGGTCAATTAAAAATTCATCAAAATTGTTGAGTACACAATCTATCCACTCTTGTGAGCTCGGAACGGCAATTTCAAGGTTAAGCTTCATAACCACAAAATTAAGAAAGGCACTCTCCTATTTTTGCCTTTATGAAAAGCTATTTGAGCAAACATGCTTTTACAGATTCAATAATTTCAGATCCAGCCAATGAAGATCTTGGTATTTTCATTGTTGTTCCTGTTTATAAGGAAAAAAGCATTTTGCCTATTTTTAAGAGTCTTCAAATTCAGTCAAGACCAACTTGTAAGGTAGAAGTTTTATTTGTTTTTAATGCTTCAGAAATTGAAAGCGATTTAAATATATCAATAAATGAAATTGCCAAGGAGGAGCTAGATAAAGAGATTTCGAATTTAGAATCAAACGAAGTAATCAGTTTTTTCACTTGTGAGTTTAACAACTTGCCCAAAAAACACGCCGGCGTAGGCTTAGCAAGAAAAATTGGAATGGATGAAGCCGTAAGGCGTTTTGAACAAATTGGCATTGACGGACTAATTGTGAATATAGACGCCGATTGTACCGTTTCAGAAAATTATTTGGTGGAAATTGAAAAACATTTTCAATCTCAAAAAACTGATGGCTGCGGTATTTACTTTGAGCACCCGCTTGATAATGAAGATCAAGAAATCAATGATGCCATAATTCAATATGAGTTGTATTTACGCTATTACGTAAACATGCAAAGGATTATTGGTTTTCCTTGGGCTTTTCAAACCATTGGTTCGGCTATGGCGGTAAAAAGCAGTGTTTACCAAAAACAAGGTGGAATGAACAAACGAAAAGCTGGAGAAGACTTCTATTTTTTACAAAAGATTATTGAACTTGGAAACTTCAGTGAACTTAATTCGGCCACTGTTTATGCATCGGCTCGCAAAAGTGACAGGGTTCCCTTTGGTACAGGAAAAGCTGTGAGCGATATTATTGAAAGCGATACGCCCTATGGCTTTTACAATCCAAAATCATTCTATCTGTTAAAGGAGTTTTTTGGACTTATACCCCTTTTGCACCAAACAGAACAAAATGACATTGAGACTATACTAAATGAGCTTGATTTTGAATTAAATGCTTTCTTAATTGAAAATAATTGGATTCAAAAAATAAATCAAGTAAAGAACTTTACTTCTGATTTATCAAGTTTTAGAAAACGCCTTTTTAGAGAATTTAATGCATTTCAATTGATGAAGTATCTGCATTATATGCGCGATGTTCACGCTGAAAATATTAATGTAAATGCAGCTGTAGATCACCTTTTTCCGTTGTTGGGTCTAAGAATAGAAAATAGTCTAGAAAATAACCTTAAGTCGTTAAGGGAATATGATAAGAAAAGTGAATATAAATATTGAAATTGGGTTCTTTTTAATGATTCTTATTTCTCTTTTTATCAGCAATAATTCAAAAGCTCAATCTCATATAAGACTTGAAAAAAACGGTAGAACAATTTTTTTATACGAAGGCCAAAAAATAAACTACCTTGATTTACAAGAAGATAAAGAGAGTATAAAAAAGGGTAGATTAAATGCCTTAATGAATGATTCAACCCTAATTATTGAAGGGGACACACTAATGTTTAACGACTTTGTGTTTGCATACAGGCATAAATTGTTTGCTGCAGAAATCTATAAAAAGCCTATTGCAATGGGCTTAATTGGCGCTGGGCTAATTTCATCTTCTTTTGCTTATGGTATTGAAAATATGCATTTTGGCAAAAGATTAAGTTACTATGTAAGAAACTTTAATGAGTTATTATCTGATTACAATAATACCTTGATTTATGTTTCAAGTACGTTGGCAGTTTGCACTTATTTTTACCTAAGAAATCGTAATGCTAATGCTAAATTGCGCAACCAATGGACTTATGAATTAATTCTAGAGAATGACTTGGAGTAGAATGGTGATTTATACAGTATTGGTTTTGTTGCTTCAGAATATGCAAGCAAATGGACAAAGACAACTCAATGTTGCCAAAGGCCTTAGATCAATCGCAATAAAACAAGGAACCAATTTCTCGTACATTAATCTGAAATCACCAGATAAAATAAAAACTGACAAACTGGTACGTATTACAAATGATTCAGTGCTTATACTTCAACAAGATACTGTTGATTTTCATAATTTCATTCTAATAAGAAAGAATCCATTTGTGAATTTATTGGCTTTGGGCGGAGCTACTTTTACCACCTTGATTGAAGGTAGTTTTACTGGAGTAATTTTCTTTTTAGAATCATACGGAGCAGCCTTGTGCGATGATGATTGTGACATGCCTTTTTGGGAAACGCATCCGAATACACTTTTGATGGGGTCAATCACAATGATAAATGGTTTGGCCGTTTATCGTGGCATAAACCGACTTCAGAAACCAAAAGTCAAAGAAGAATGGGAATATGATGTTGTACTAGTAAAAAATCCTGAACGGTTTAGAAGCAAGAACTCTTTCTGGTTTTGGCAAAAAACGCCTTAGAAGGGTGTATCTAAAGGATCGTCTTCTTCATCATTCATTGCCGAACCACGCTTTATATAACCACCTTCGTCAACTGCAGCAGGTAATGCAGCCGCATCATCTGAATAGCTAAACTCATCAAGGTTAGAAAACTTGGCATATTCACCAATAAATCTTAAACGAACATTAGCAGTGCTTCCGTGACGATTTTTTGCAATTATTACTTCTCCAACTCCTTGGCATGGATTACCATCTTCATCTTGTTCAAAGCCATAATATTCGCCACGATAAAGAAACATAACCTGATCCGCATCTTGCTCAATTGACCCTGATTCCCTAAGGTCACTCAACATAGGTCTTTTTGTTCCACCACGTGTTTCAACAGCACGACTTAACTGCGAAAGTGCAATTACTGGTACATTTAAGTCCTTAGCCAAACCCTTTAATGACCTAGAAATTTTAGATATCTCTTGTTCACGGTTGCCACCTTGGCCTTTTCCTTCACTACCGCCGCTCATTAGCTGCAAGTAGTCAATAATGATCATACCAATGCCATGCCTATCTTTTAACCTTCTCGCCTTTGCTCTAAGGTCAAAAACATTCAAAGCAGGTGTATCGTCAATAAATATTTTTGCGGTGCTTAATTTATCTATTTTGGTGTGTAATTGCTGAAGCTCATAATCTTCAAGGTTTCCGTTTCTCAACTTATCACCCTTAATTTGAGCTTCTGAAGAAATCAAACGATTAACCAACTGTAAGTTGCTCATCTCAAGTGAGAATACTGCCACAGGAACATCAAAATCAATGGCTGCATTTCTTGCTAATCCCAAAACAAATGCCGTTTTACCCATTGCTGGTCTTGCTGCCAATATAATTAGGTCACTACGCTGCCAACCTGAAGTAATTCTATCAAGCTCAGTAAACCCAGAACCAATACCAGTTAGACCGTCCGTTTTGTTTTTTAATTCTTCAATCTGCTGAATTGCTTCAGATATTAAAGTACTCATTCCCTTATCTTGGTTTTTGAAATTACCCTCTGAAATACTGAATAAATCGTTTTCAGCTTCATCAAGTAATTCAAAAACATCGGTTTGTGGTTCAAATGCCTTGGTTTGAATTTGGCCTGATATTCTGATTAGCTCCCTTAGAATATACTTTTCCTGAATTATTCTGGCATGGTACTGAATATTGGCAGCCGAACCTACTCTATTGGTCAATTCAGTTAATGCATAAGGTCCACCAACAAAATCTAGTTTACCATTTTGACGCAAATGTTCAGTAAGGGTAAGAATATCAATTGGCTGCGACTTTTCGAATAATTGAATGGCTCCGCGGTATATCTCTTTATGCTCATCTTTATAAAAAGAATCTGGAGAGAGAATATCCATGATCTCATAAAGAGCATCTCTTTCTAACATTACGGCGCCAAGTACTGCCTCTTCAAGATCTAAGGCTTGCGGCGGAATTTTTCCCAACTCATTTCTTACAGTTGCACTTGAATTTGCACCAACTTTTCTTGTTTTTTTGAGCGCACGCTGCAGCGCATCTTGAAATGATTCAGGAGTGTCGTTTGCCATTAAAAATTAAGTCTTTAAAAAGTAGCGGCGTTTACCTGTAAATGCCTGCACAAGCTTAGAGATTTTTAAAGTGAAATACAAAGTCAAATTTGTTTTCAACAACAATATAATTTTCGTTGATTAATTGTTGAAGAGCTCACCTAAAAATATCAAAACACTCTGATTTTCAGACTTATGTTTATCCACAACACTATATTACCAAATTGTTATCTACATACATTTTCTATTTTCCACATGCAATTTCAACGAAATAATGGGCCATTTTTTTCATCAAAAAAAGTCAACAAACCATGTGCTATATTTAGGCTTTAAAAAATTCGAAAAATTACCTATGTATCCATGCATATTCTCTTTAGCAAATACTATTTAATGAATAGCTTATTTCTATTTCTATAACCAGCGTTGTCTTTATACCAGTCTTTAAAATTTGAACCACCAGAAATGGCCCAAGTATTAAAGTAATTATAAGCAGTATTAATGGGTTGCTTTTCTAAGGGCTGCCTAAATTCATGTACTATGTTAATACCCCAAGTAAGATTATTAGTGGTTCGGTAGAAGCGATCTAAACTAGGAACAGTTGCATCATGAGATGTACCAAAATATTGAGTATTGACAAGGTCAGTTGATTCATGGTCGGCTAGGTGCAATTCCCTACCCCTATCAGCATTAATAAATATGAATGGATTAAAAGGTGCGTCTCCTACCAAAGCTGGATTAATTGGATTTGTGAAATTTATAGTGATTAGCAGCTCTGGAGCTATAATTTCATTTGAGCTGGCTAATGTGTTTACGAAAGTTCCTCCGGGGTTTCCTCCTAAGTTGTCAAAAGCATCGTCAAATACAATTACTACAGATCCATCGTTGTGTCCTTCTTCTAATCCTTTAGCATTTAAAGTCACTAGATTGTCAGTAATGCTAGAACCTGTAACACTTGATATTAAATCAGGGTCAACATCCATTTTAAAGCCTAAACCGTTATGAAAAGATGCACCAATGGCTTTTACCTGAAAACGTGATTCAATTCTCACCACTTCTCCTTGAGCATTCTCTACCTGAGTAAATCTATATTTAACCACCATATCATTAAAATCGTAGTCACCTTTTGAAGGCCATAAATCTTCAAAAGCTAAGGTTCCCCAACCTAGCTCACTCGGAGTATAAACCGCGCTTGCTGCTGCAGAATCTTCAGGGAAATCATCAAGTTGATCAATTACGCCGTCACCATCAGAATCTATATTCGATAGCTGACTCACATCGCATTTATAGCTGCCTAAATCATTAACCCTATGGTTATATGTTTTAACCACTGACCAAGCACCATCAACTTTGTCCATTTCAATTAGTCTTGATTTGCCCTCACTAGTGGCCAAGTAAAGTCTATCATTTCTATCAATTGCCATTGATGTTGGGCTGAAAGGTAAATTTTCGGCACTTATTCTTGTAGCATAAGCTGTATCTGAAGATACTCTTAATCTATACAAACCACTAAAACACGATAGGAATATTGTACCATCTTTACTAATTGCTAAGTCGCCTCCTTGATTTGGACTTTCTAGCCCAACTACGGTAAAACTACTTTGCACTTGATTATTAGTTGGGTCAATCGTATACATTTTATCTCGTTCTCCTATGTAAAGTAATCCATTATCATGATTGTATTCCATACGAGCATAATGACCATTAAAAGGGTTGCCTGTACCTAAAATATGAAAGGTTTCACTGTTGTAGTCATAATACCTTAAGGTTTTATGAGTATTATAGTAAACGATACCTAAATCTTTATTTACTGCGCAGGCATATGATGTACCGCCAATTAAATCGGGCAATTTGTTTGCCGTGTATGAATTATCTTCAACATCAATTTTATAGAATTGTCCATCTCCATTTACAGCATACAAATGTTCATGACAACCTGAGCTGCCGCCAACTCCATTGTTAAAACTCCCTTCTGCAGTGGGGCCATCTACTTTCAAATACTCTTCTGTTTCACCTTCGCCAGTTTGTTTAACTATTTTAACTGTCTCAATAAAATCAGGAATAGAAAGATCAATATTCATTGATTTGCCATTTGCTATTGATGTAGCTACTAACGTTTCTTCTTGTCCATCAACTGAATAAACTAAGTACTTGGCTGTTTTTGGGTCGGCATCATCATTAATTGTTACTGTTATTTTCTTATCAGTAGCAAAATCAAAATCATCAGGTACAGGTAGGTCAGCAACATTAAAATTGTTGTAGTCAACATCTAGGTCTTCCCAATCGGGCTTACAAGATGAAAATGATAAAACGATTACGGCAATGAGCAATGAAGTTAAAATTCGTAGCATGATGAAAATTTTCAGGTTAATTCTATTTTATAAATAATCTATTGGTGTTTCTATAGCCAGCATTGTCTTTATACCAGTCTTTAAAATTTGAACCACCAGAAATGGCCCAAGTATTAAAGTGATTATAGGCAGTATTTATGGGTTGCTTTTCTAAAGGCTGCCTAAACTCATGAACTATATTAATACCCCACGCGAGGTTATTTGTGGTTTTGTAGTATCTATCCAGGCTTGGTACAGTTGCATCGTGAGCCGAACCAAAGTATTGAGTATTAACAAGGTCAGTTGGTTCATAATCTACCAAGTGTAACTCTCTACCACGATCGGCATTAATAAATATGAAGGGATTAAATGGCGCATCGCCAACTAATGATGTACTAATTGGATCGGTAAAGTTTATGGTTATTAGCATTTCAGGAGCAATAATTTCATTGGCACTTGCTAATGTATTTACATATGTTCCCCCTGGGTTTCCACCTAAATTATCAAATGCATCGTCAAATACTATAATTACCGAACCATCATTATGACCATCTTCTAATCCTTTAGCGTTTAGGGTAACAATGTTATCGGTAATGCTTGATCCAGTAACGCTTGAAATTAGATTAGGATCAACTTCCATTTTAAAGCCTAAACCATTATGAAAAGAAGCACCAATCGCTTTAATCTGAAACTTAGCTTCAACTCTAACCACTTTATTCTGTGCATTTTCTACTTGAGTGAACCTATACTTTACTACCATATCATTAAAATCGTAGTCGCCTTTTGAAGGCCATAAATCTTCAAAAGCTAATGTTCCCCAACCAAGCTCACTCGGGGTATAAACCGCACTTGCTGCTGCAGAGTCTTCAGGAAAGTCATCCAGTTGATCAATAACACCGTCACCATCAGTATCAATATTTGATAATTGATTAAGATCACATTTATAGCTACCTAAATCGTTGATTGTATGGTTGTAAGTAGTTACTGTTGTCCAAGAGCCATCAAACTTGTCCATTTCAATAAGCCTTGCATTATTTTCCGTTGTAGACAAATACAATCTATCGTTTCTGTCAATTGCCATTGATGTTGGTTTAAATGGTAAATTTTCAGCACTAATTCTAGTTGCATAAGCCGTGTCGTTAGAAAGTCTGAGCCTATATAATCCGCTAAAACATGCCAAATAAATAGTTCCATCTTTGCTTATGGCCAAATCGCCACCCCCTGTAGGAGACTCTAAACCAATTACATCGTAGTTCTGAACAACTTGGTTTGTGTAAGGTCTTATCGTATACATCTTGGTGTTGTTACCAATGTATAACAGACCTGAGCCATGCTCATATTCCATTCTTGGGTATGAGCCGTTAAAAGGGTTCCCTGTACTTAATACATGAAAAGTCTCAGTATTGTAGTCGTAATATCTTAACGTAGTTCCTGTATTGTAGTAAACAACACCACTGTCTTTATTTACAGCACATGCTACCGAACCGCCACCGGTAAGATTTGATAAAACATCTTCTGTGTAGTTCCCACCTTCAACATCAATTTTATAAAATCCACCTTTACCGTTTACAGCATACAAGTGTTCATTACACCCAGAGCTACCACCAACTCCATTGTTAAAACTTCCTTCGGCAGTTGGGCCATTAACCTTCAAATATTCTTCTGTTTGGCCTTCGCCAGTCTGTTTTACAATTTTTATTGTTTCGACGAAATCAGGGATTGATAGATTAATACTGCTGGGTTTGCCATTTGAGAGTCTTGTTGCAACAAGTGTTTCTTCTTTTCCATCTACAGAGTAAATTAAATACTTGGCAGTTTTAGGGTCTGCATCATCGTTAATAGAAACTGTGATCTTTTTGTCAGTAGCAAAACTGAAGTTATCTGGCACTGGCAAATCAGCTACATTAAAATTGTTGTAATCAACGTCTAAATCGTCCCAATCAGGTTTACAGGCTGAAAAAGACATTATCAAAATAGAACAAATTGCGGCGGTAAAAATTCGTGTCATGGCAATACCTTTTATACAATTCAAACCTATTCAAACTTCGATTAACAAACATATTTAAAAGCTTATATTACTCTTATTATCGACGAATTTGATTTTTATGAAATCACCACTACTTTCATGATTACAGTTTGCTCTGAATTTTTCTTTTAATTGGCTTAGATAAATTCAACGTTAAAAATTGTAAAAACTAAAAAACTACTCCTATATTCACCGTCAACAAACGGTTTCAATTCTTCTAAAAATCAGAATAAAGGACAATATGAGAAGCATTATTACTTTGGCATTGGCATTATTTATTTTCACTATCACGGCAAATGCCCAAAAAAAGAAATCATTTAGCGATGATTTTGAATCTTACAGCAATAACACATGGTTGGCAAGAACATCATCAACTTGGACCACCTGGAGTGGAAACCCAACCACAGGTGGTGACGATGTAAGGGTAACCAATAGCGATTCCTATAGCGGTACCAAATCTATTTACTTTTCACCAGGACCTGGTGATGAAGATGTGGTGCTTCCATTTGGAGGTGTGCATGATGACGGTCAATTGATTTATACATCAATGTGGCATATTCCAAAAGGAAAAAGTGCTTATTTCAATTTTCAAGGAGCGAGTTCAGTTGGCTCTACTTGGGCAGTTGAAGTTACTTTTCAAACAACCGGATCATTAGGTTTTTCAAACAACAATGGTTCTATGTTTACTACCACCTATCCACAAGACAAATGGTTTGAAGTTAAGATATATGCCAATATTTCGAAAAATGAATGGCATGTAATAATAGATAATGAGTACAAAGGAAAATTTAGGAATAGCATAAACAAAGCATCACACTTAGATCTATTTCCAATTGATGCAAACTCCTCTTTTTGGGTTGATGATGTTGCATTTAATTATGCACCGCCTTTGCCTGACAATGCAGGTGTAGAAGAACTAATTTCTCCACTTAAGCCCCTTTGCGGTAAAAATGATTTTAAAGTAAAAATCTCAAATAATGGAATAAATGCTATTGATAGCGTAAAAGTAAACTGGTCTTTAAACGGTGTATTACAAACGCCGGTTACAATAAAAAACAAGATTGACTCATTTAATACAACAAGTGCAAGCACCTTAGAAGTTACGCTTGATAGCACATATAATTTAGGCAGGGGCAATCACTTATTAAAGGTTTGGACTTCTGACCCTAACGGAGTAGCAGATACCATTAACCTTGACGATACACTAGAAATAAGACTTTATGCCGAAGTAAAAGGTGGCGACATTGATTACGGGTCATTTTTTCAAGGTAAAAAAGGCAGAGGTACTGAGGCTTGGCCTGACACGGTTTGTACAGGAGATACCATAAACTATATTGTAAACCCTCCGGCTGGCTTAAGTTATTCAGATTTGGGAACAGATTGGTTTATTAGAAAAGTAAGTTTTCAAAGCAATGGAACAGCTCCATTAGACTCACAGTCTTTTAAGTCAAACGGTACATCAAGCTTTAGAGTGCAATATGTAGCTGATACAAGTGAAGCAAAAGATACTTTTAAACTTGGAATTACGGTTTCTCTTGGTAATGGTTGCGACACCACATTGGAACGATATTTTTACGTTAACGAACAGCCGCATGTGGAATTTACAGCAAACGATGCTTGCTTGGGCAAACTTACCAGATTTGTAAACACATCTAAAGCCGGCGGCGCCAACAAGTACCTATGGAATTTTGGAGATAATACTACAGCTAGATTTATTGGAACATCAAAACGTTATACCACTACCGGAAAATTCTCAGTTACACTCAGAGCAACGGCTCCAAGTGGTTGTAGAGCTACTACAAGTCAAGATATTAATGTATACGATATTCCAATTCCAAAATTTTTGGTTGGAGATGCCTGTGATAGTTCATCAATTGACTTCTTGGACTCGTCAAGCATTGTCAATGGAAGCATCGCTAAATACTTCTGGGAATTTGGGGATGGTGATACTTCAAATGTTCAAAACCCTTCTCATTTATATGATCAAGTTGGAACTTACACTGTTAAACTCTCGGTAACTTCTGATTTCGGTTGTACTGATAAATTAACCCAGGATGTAACCGTATATCCAGCGCCAGATGCGGCCATTGCGCTTACAAATGGTTGCGAACCAGATACTATAAGTTTTAAAAATAATTCAATTTATAAAGGCAGCGATGCGCTTTCATATGAATGGGATTTTGGTAATGGAAATACATCGAACATTGAAAACCCAATGTATCAGTATGGAACTGCAGGCACATATTTGGTGAAAATGATTGTTACAAGCAGCAACGGATGTACTGATTCTAGTAATGGTTCTATTGAAATATATGCTGTTCCTACAGCTGATTTTAGTGTTGCAAATGCATGCTTGGGAGACACTACAATATTTACCAACAACTGTTCAGGCACCATAACTGAATACAATTGGTTTTTGCGTCAAGGCAATAGATCATCCAAAGAAAATCCAAAGGTTCTGTACTCTGAAGAAGGCAATTTATCTGTACAACTAATAATTACAGCTGAAGGTGGATGTACAGATACCGTTTCTAAAAATGTTGAAGTTTTTGAAAAGCCGAACGCTGCATTTACCCTTAAAAACGCTTGTGAAGGTTCTGAAGTAATTTTTAACAACCAAAGTTCTACTGGATCTGGCTCTTTAACACATTCGTGGAGTTTTGGAGATGGAAACTCATCTACTGACCTTTCGCCAGCTCACACTTTTACTACTGAAGGTACATATAGTATAGAGTTGACTGTAACAACAGAAAATAATTGCTCTGATAGCAAAACTGAAAATATTGAGATATTCCCATTGCCAAACGCTGAATTTAGCTTTGAACATAAAGGATGGGGCCAATATGACTTTGCCCCTGACGATGCCAACTTGGTTTCATACGAATGGAATTTTGGAGATGGAAATACATCAACTGATTTAGCACCTTACCATGAATATGATGCTGAAGGTGATTATGATGTAACACTCAAAACAACTGACAATAATTCTTGCGTTTCAGAAAATACTTCTAATGTTTCTGTAAGTACAGGAATAAATGATAAATCTGTTGAAAATCGATTTAATGTATTCCCTAATCCCTTTACTCAAGGATTGAATATAACTTATGAAATTGAAAAAGAAAGCCTTGTTATAGCTCAAGTGTATAACCTAAATGGACAGCTAATTGAAACTTTAGTAAATCAAAAGCAAATTAAAGGAAAACACCAAGTTCAATTTAACACCCATGACCAATCTGGAATTTATATGGTAAAACTGGTGATTGATAATATGGTATATCACCAACAGATTGTAAAATCGAAATAGAATAGTTTGATGTTATACCTTGGTTCTTTTAGTAAAATCAAATAACCTTAAAGAACCTATAAGGAATATAAACATAGCACAATAAAGCTCTTAATAGAAAACCCAGCATAGATGTTGGGTTTTCTGTTTAGAAGGTGTGATTTCCGTAAAAGGAATGTTCAATGCTTTACCATAGATCCCACACTATGTTGCCATAACCCCGATTTATCGGGACGCGGTTACCAATTCCGATATTTTAACCTTCGACTTAAGCCTTTTAAGCTCAGATTCCCGTTGCATGGCTTGCTGACGAGTATCAAACTCCTCAGAGAAAACCAACTCCCACGGTTTATAAGCTTTTGTAGACTTAACGTAACCCTTATTATGTCGCTCCAATCTAGAACCTAGATTGTTTTGACCAATATAGTAGCGATCAAAACCTCTAGAATAGAGGATATAAACATAGAAATTCATGGCTCTAATGTAAAATTCCCAGCATAAATGCTTGTAATTCAGTACAGAAGGTGGGACTTCCGAAAACGGAATGTTCAATGCTTTACCATAGAACCCACACTATGTAGCCTTAACCCCGATTTATCGGGACGTGGCTACCAATTCCGATATTTTAACCTTCGACTTAAGCCTTTTAAGCTCAGATTCCCGTTGCATGGCTTGCTGACGAGTATCAAACTCCTCAGAGAAAACCAACTCCCACGGTTTATAAGCTTTTGTAGACTTAACATAACCTTTATTATGTCGCTCCAACCTAGATTCCAAGTTATTGGTCTGGCCAATGTAATAGCGGTCGTGAGCTTCAGAATACAATATGTAAACGTAATACAGCATCCGTTATAAAATAAAAATCCCAGCATTGTGCTGGGATTCTGTACCGAAGGTGGGACTCGAACCCACACTATGTTGCCATAACTGGATTTTGAATCCAGCGCGTCTACCAATTCCGCCACTTCGGCTTGCGGTGTGCAAATGTATTAAGTTGATCTAATAATCAATCAACAAAATGCTATCTAATAAACAATTGATATATATCGTTTCCGAAAATGAAAACCATCAATACGACAAGAATCACGAAACCTACCAATTGTGCTCTTTCTAAAGCTTTATCGCTTAAAGGCTTACCACGAACCATCTCAATTAATAAGAAAAAAACATGACCACCATCAAGAGCTGGTATTGGTAAAATATTCATAAAGGCAAGGATCATAGAAAGTCTAGCAGTTAAGGTCCAGAACTGTTCCCAAATCCATGTTGTACCAAATATTGTAGCTATTTGAAAGGGCCCAGAAAGTGATTCAGTAGGATCTAGCTTTCCGCTAAAGATCTTTCCAAAAGCTTTAATTGTTTCGGTAACAGAACCAAAGGCAGTTTCAACACCATAGCTAAAACTTCCTCCAAACGAGAAAAATTCTCTTTCCCACTTTAAAAAAGGATCGGGAGCCATTATTACTCCAATTTTTCCTTTTTCGCTTACTGCTGCATTTAGAGCAACTTCAGCTCCATTTCTATTTACAACAAGTTCAATATCATTTCCGCTGTTTTCTTTTAACAGGCCTACAAATTGGTCATAGTATTTGGCTTCCTTACCGGCTACTTTTAAAATTTCATCGCCATTTTCAACACCAATTTCAGCCGCTTTGCTTTCAAAATCTTCTATTTCTTCTGCTTTGGAATTATCGCCAATTATGGCTCTAGATCTAAAGCTTATAAAATTCTTAATTCCTTCTCCCCTTTTTTCAACCAAACGGTTTGCAAAATCTTCAGGCATGGTAAGATCTAAAGATACACCTTCTCGTTCAACGGTATAAACTATTTCATCACCAAGAATAAGGTCGGTATTAATTACATCGCTCCATCTCGCTACTTCTTGACCATTAACAGCTACAATATGATCACCGTTTTGAAAACCGCACTCTTCTCCGTACTCATATGTTACAATTCCGTTTTTTAAGTTCTCAATTGGTAAATAAGAAACACCCCAGGTAAGTGCAATTATTGTAAACAAGGCAATTCCTAAAATCACATTTACTGTAACCCCACCAATCATAACAATAAGACGTTGCCAAGCCGGTTTTGATCTAAACTCCCATGGTTCAGGATCCTTGTTCAGGAATTCCTTATCCATAGATTCGTCAATCATTCCCGAAATTTTCACATATCCGCCTAAAGGCAACCAACCAATACCATATTCAGTATCACCTTTTTTAAACTTAAAGAGCTTTTTTCCCCATGCATCAAAAAACAGGTAGAATTTTTCTACTTTAATTCCAAACCAACGTGCGGTTTGAAAATGTCCCCATTCATGAAAGGTTATTAAGATAGCCAAGGCAAAAATCAGTTGGCTTATCATTATTATATTTCCCATCAAATACTATTAAAGTGGCGCAAAAATATACCTTTAACAGCGCCACATGCACCTAGGTTTACAGAATTGGTTGATAAAGAATGTTTGCGGTGTTAAAGAGTATTAATGCTCAGCTACGTGCTTGCTAAGAGAATCGGCAATTTTTCTATCATTACTCAATTTTGGAACCTTGTTTTGTCCTCCAAGTTTGCCAATAGATTGCATATACTTTTTAAATCCTTTTGCTGCTAACTGACTAACTACCAATGGTTTTAAAATGCTACCAGCAATCAGGTCATTGTAATATGAATTCTTCTGGCATAAACTTAAATCAAGAGCTTTCGAAAATTCTATTATAATTCTTTGATCTACTTTCTTGTCAAATTCAATAAACCACTCATGGTACGGTAAACCGCTTTTGGGATTTACTTGTGGTGCAACTGTAAATTCTAAAACGTTTAGATTGAATTTTGGTGCTGTTTCGGCCAAGGCATCAGAAACTTCAGAAGCTATTACATGCTCTCCAAATGCTGAGATAAAATGCTTTATTCTGCCTGTAACAATTATACGATATGGGTCTTTTGAAACAAATTGAATAGTATCGCCTATGCTATAACCCCACAAGCCAGCATTGCTGTTAATAATTACGGCATAATTTACCCCAATCTCAACATCCTTTATACTTAACCTAATAGGAGTTTCACTATGATATTCGCTTAAAGGCACAAATTCAAAGAAAATACCGGAGTTCACGTTTAGGTAAAGCCCATCTTCTTGATAATTATCTTGAAATGCAATAAAACCTTCAGATGCAGGATAAGTTTCTAGAATATCAATTTCTCTACCAATAGACTCAATGAGCTTTGCTTTATAGGGTGAGAAATTAACACCGCCATGAACCAAAAGGCTAAAGTTAGGAAACAAGGTTCCAACCTTTTTTCCCGACTTTTCTTGGAGTTTATCAAAATACATTTGAACCCATGGCGGAATTCCACTGATCAAGCGCATATCGTGCTTTATGGTTTCATTTACAACCGCATCAACTTTGGTTTCCCAATCTTCAATGCAATTAACTTTCCAGCTTGGGAGTCTATTTTTTTGCAAATAGCCTGGCACATGATGCGCAACAATACCAGATAGTCTTCCTGTATTTACACCTTCAGTTTGCGTCAATTCTGGGCTTCCTTGTAAGAATATTAACTTACCGTCTAAGAAATTTGCCTCATTTTTTTGAGCTATATAACTCAAAAGCATGTTTCTCGCAGAGTTTATATGGTTAGGGATAGAATCTTTTGTAATTGGAATAAACTTAGTGCCCGAAGTAGTACCTGAAGTTTTGGCAAAATAGGTTGGTTTACCTGGCCAAAGTATATCAGAATTTCCTTCAACAACTTTATCAAAATAGGTTTTTAAACCTTCATAGTCGTTAATATTTACCTGTTTTGAAAAATCGGTGTAGTCTTTAACTTTTGAAAAGCTGTGATCTTGACCAAACTTGGTTTCTTTAGCTTTTGAGATTAGATAACTTAGCGTTTCTTGTTGAAGTTTTACCGCATTGGCCGCATCGTTTTTGAGCTTTCTAGCAATGTTTTTGGCAAAAAGTTTTGCTGCAAAAGTTTTAACTGACATACAAAGGCAAATATGCACTATAAAGTAAAAAGGCGACCAAGTAACTGATCGCCTTTTTTATTGAAAAACTATTTACACTTTTAAGGATTATTTCTGATAAACCTGAGTAATGCAGACTTATTGCTGCCAAAAGTTAATTGATTGGCTACTACAAAGTAGTTGTCTCTATCTGTTACATATTGATAGCCAAATTTTGCTACATCAAGTTTGTGACTGTCAAAACTCATCTCACCCACAATTAAGGCCATTTGTTGGCTAGTAAATCCAAGTTTACTTGAGATAATTGTTTTAGCCAACTCTACTTTTCTTGAACTAAATGATTCATTTCTAAGACTCGAGAGAATCAAACTCATCTCCTTAGCACTAATCAATGGTATTCTATTTGAATAATTGTCATAGGGTGTTTCGGTGTACAAGTAGCCTGGCAAACTGTTTTGTTGTAAGAATGTACTAAACTCAATTCTAAAGTGCGTTCTATCAAATACCTCTTCAAGATATTCAGCATTTTCTAAATCAAATAACAGACCGTATAGTCGCGTGGCCAATTCGAATCTGATTTGATAACTTCTGATTAAACTTAACAGTTTCATAAACTGCTCGGTTGTGAAGGATCTCTTGCTAAACTCGTTTGAAATTTGTTGCTTTTTCGCAAAATCAGACCCTATTCTATTTATCCTTGATGCAAAGTGAAGAAATGCGCCTTCATTAAAAATTCTTGCACTTGCAGCTTCTCTTGGAAAAATTCTAGCTACTGGGTATTGGTAATTGGGAAAATGAAGATTGCGGTAAGGATGGTAATGATCTCTATGAATGCTTTTTCTTTTTTGCGCCCTTAAAAAGGATCTAAACTGACTTTTGTAATTATTACTTGCAAACAAATACTGAGCGGTGTAAAAACCACTGGTATCATCCATGTTTCTATAAGCTTTGGTTGCAATAGCGTATTTGGCGGCATCAGTTCTCATCAAGTTTAAAACCTGGTTTAACTGCACATGCGTAAAACAGTTTTGTGAGAAAAATTGATTGGCGAGTTGTTGCCTATTATGTTCAGAATATTGAACAGTAATTTGATGAGTAAGTGCATTGAATTTTGATAGGTAACCATTGCCATAACAGGAAGCCTTAGCTCCTAAAGGGCTCAAAAGAGCAATAAATAAAGAAAGTTGAAAGTAAAAATGTGTTTTCATGGCAGTGGGTTTGAAGGTTCTGCCAATAGTATTGCAAACACAAATCCATATTTTACCTACACGCCTAAAAAATAAGAGGCCCAAGCTGGTATTGTACCAACTCAGGCCATCTTACGAACAAATATTTGGGCTGTTTATCTTATTTAAGGTTGATACTCAACACCTTCAGGGCCTTTACCGCCTTCAGCATTGGTATTTCTTAGCGTCTCAACATAAGACGCTACCTTATGAACATCTTCGCTCACAAGAATTTCGCCCCACGCAGCCATTCCTTTTCCATCTACACCTTCGTAAATGGTCTTATAAACGCTTCCAAAGTCGCCGCCGTGCAACCAAAACTTATCTGTTAAGTTAGGTCCAACACTACCAGCACCATTTTCGAGGTGACAAGCCGAGCAATTTGCTTTATACAATGTTTCACCTGCTGCAAGATCAGTAGCCTCGCTCATAGGCTCAAGTGTTGCATAATCAATAACAATTTCAGGTGCATTTTCAGCTGCTTCTGCCATTGCAGCAACATATTCTTCTTCTTGCAAGTTTCCTATATCAAATACATGATAGTACATGATGTATACAAAACCCCAAGCAATTGGTAAAAAGAATAACCAGTTGAACCATGCTGGCGGGTTATTGTCAAGCTCTACAATACCATCGTAATTATGACCTTCAATAGGGGCGTCAAGTGGCCTTGTTTTCTCTGCCTTAACAAAAATCTCCCACCATGTAGATTTCTCAACAAACTCTGCGTTTTGAGCTTTTGCTTCTTTGGCTCTTTGTTTTTCGCTAAACTGATTTAATCTTAATTGAATCATTATAAGAAGCGATATAATTACGATTAAAAGCGCAACTAATGTAACCAAGAACCAGCTCCAGCTATCACCCATTTTGGGTGCTAATGCTCTGGCGCCTTCACTTGAATAAGGGTTTAAATAATCGGCAAGCATTGGTATACTAATGCCAATTTCGAATTGCTCTAAAGGTAGGTTTACTGCCTTAGCCTCGTTTACGTTTATTGAAAATGCCATTGCAAAAAAGGCTGCTATTGCAAAGGCTTTAATTAGCTTATTCATTTTCGTTTTCATTTTGATTTGTAAAAGGAATTGAACCCAAGGCATCAGCTTCTTCTTTCTTTATTGTGAAAGTGTGAACCAATATCAAAGTGAACATTACAAAGAAGAGAATGAGGGAGATAATTGGAAATATGCCTACTCCTTCAATATTTCTCATTATTTCTTTTGCTATCATTTTACTAGTTATTAGCTACGTCACGGTTCAAATCAGTACCAAGTCTTTGCAAATAAGCAATCATTGCGATAATCTCTTTGTTAGGATCCGCATCAATTCCGTTTGCTTTTAAGTCAGCAGCAATTTCTTCTGCTTGCGTGTTCAAGTCATCAATAGCTTGATCTTCGTAATCCTTTCCGTAAGGCACACCAAGAGTTCTCATGGCACTTATTTTCTTTTTGGTAAGGTCTGTATCTAAATCTGTATCAAATAACCAGGTGTATGCAGGCATAATTGAATTACTCTCAATACTTTGAGGGCTATACATATGCTCATAGTGCCAAACATTACTTTTCTTTAATAAGCCAACACCTTCTCTTGCCAAATCAGGACCAGTACGTTTTGAACCCCATAAGAAAGGGTGATCATAAACAAACTCACCTGGTTTTGAGTACTCACCGTAACGAACCGTTTCGTGTCTAATAGGCCTTACCAATTGAGAGTGGCAAGAATTACAACCTTCTCTTACATAAATATCTCTTCCTTCAAGTTCTAAAGGTGTATATGGTTGCACGCTAGCAATTGTTGGCACATTGCTTTGGATTAAGAATGTTGGTATAATTTCAATTGCTGTTCCAATTAAGATTGCTATAGCTGCTCCTAAGGTTAGCATTAAAGGTTTACGCTCAATTACTCTATGGCGTAAGTAACCTGTTAGCGAATGAGATTCTTTATAACCTTTAGATAAAGCAGGTGCTTCAACTTCTTCATTATCTAATGCTGGAGAAGAAACCAACGTTTTTATAATGTTATAAACAAAAAGAAAGAATCCAATAAGATATATAGTACCTCCTAATGCCCTAACAAAGTACATAGGTACAATGGCAGTTACAGTTGCTAGGAATTGGTGTGTAAGCTTACCTTCTTCATTAAACAATTGCCACATTAAACCTTGTGTAGTACCAGCCCAGTACATTGAAACTGACCATAGAATCATACCAAGAGTAGCAATCCAAAAATGCGTATTAGCCAACTTCATTGAGAACAACTTACTGTTCTTGTTTAATCTTGGTGCCATCCAATAGGCCATACCAAATATCATCATACCATTCCAACCTAATGTACCAATGTGTACGTGAGCAGGAATCCAATCAGTAAAGTGAGTAAACCAGTTTACTGTTTTTAATGAGTGCATTGGACCTTCAAATGTTGCCATACCGTACGATGTAAGTGCAACTACAAAGAATTTGAGAATAGGGTTTTCTCTCACCTTATCCCAAGCTCCACGAAGTGTTAAAAGCCCATTGATCATACCACCCCATGAAGGAGCAATAAGCATTATTGAAAATATGGTACCTAAAGTTTGCGCCCAATCAGGAGTTGCAGAATACAACAAGTGGTGAGGACCGGCCCATATGTATATAAAAATCAATGCCCAAAAGTGAACGATTGAAAGTCTGTAAGAATATACCGGTCTATTAGCGGCCTTAGGTACAAAATAGTACATAAGCCCCAAGAAAGGTGTGGTTAAAAAGAAAGCCACCGCATTGTGACCATACCACCATTGAACCATTGCATCTTGAGCACCTGCGTACCAAGAATATGATTTGAAAAGAGAAACAGGAAGTTCAAAGCTGTTAACAATATGTAATACTGCAACAGTTACAAATGTGGCAATGTAGAACCAGATAGCAACATAGAGATGTCTTTCTCTTCTTTTTATCAATGTTCCTATCATATTGACACCAAAAATTACCCAAACAAGAGCAATCATTATATCAATCCACCATTCTAACTCCGCATACTCTTTACCGGTTGAAATACCCATAAAAAGTGTTGCAGCCGCACAAACGATGATCAACTGCCATCCCCAAAAATGTACTCTACCAAGTAGGTCATTAAACATTCTGGCCTTAACCAATCTTTGTACTGAATAATAAACCCCAGCGTAAATAGCATTACCCACAAAGGCAAAAATGATAGCATTGGTGTGAATTGGTCTTAACCTACCAAATGCCAAAAAGCTAAAGTTTAAATACTCATTAAAAAAGTTGGGGAAAGCCATTTGAAAGGCAATGATGACTCCTACTAGGAGACCAACTACCCCCCAAAGCATTGTTGCTCCTAAGAAAAGCCGCACTATGCGGTTGTCGTAGGCAAAACGTTCCATTTGTTCGCTCATGATTTATTATTATTAGTTGCGTGCGTTGTTTTTTTATCATCGAAAAGCATACGAACGGCCGGACCGTCAGTATCTTCAAATTGTCCACTTTTTACACTCCAGAAAAACCCAAATAAAAACACAAGGGCAATAATGAAGCTGAAGGCTATAGTCATAAATAATACACTCATGCCAGTTGTAACTTTTTAGCTGTTAATGATGTAACTACAGTAGTAAACACTACTACGGTAATTGAGCTTAAAGGCATTAAAATTGCCGAAACCACTGGGCTTAATACCCCCTGTACAGCAAATGATAAGCCTATAATATTGTAGGCAAAAGAGATAGCAAATGCAGCATATATTATTTGCTGGGTTGATTTTGCGAATCTCAATATTTTTGGAAAGTCTTTTAATATGTCCCCCTTAGCAATTACATCGCTTGCAGGTGTAAAGTTGTTTACATCATCTGTAATACTAATTCCAATATCTGATGCCATTAGGGCTCCCGCATCATTTAACCCATCTCCTATCATAGCAACTTTAGCGCCCTTGCCTTTCATTTCGCAAACAAAGTCTTGCTTATCATGCGGTTTCATATTAAATCGCAAATGACTATTGCTGTTGAAAAATGGCTTTAAGGTTTCAAGCTCCCTGTTATTATCACCTGAAATTAGATGAAGATTGTAATCACTTTTTAGATTCTCAAAAACATTTTCAAAACCATCTCTATAGGCAAGCTCAAAATGAAATTCTCCATATAGCTCACCTTCAATCTCTAACATTACATGAGATCCTTCTTGATAAGTGCTTTGTCCGGTTAAAAACAAGGCACTTCCCATTTTTATTTGTTTGCCATTTACTTGGCCTGTTATGCCTTTTCCTTCTAATTCAGTAAAAGACTCAACATTTTCTAGTTGCACATCATTTTTTTCTAAAAACTCAGCAATTTTTCTTGAAAGTGGATGCGAAGATTGATGCACCAAACTAAACACTTCGTTTTTTACAGCAGTGATGCTCTGCCCTTGATACGCAACTTTTGAATTCTTACTATGGGTAAGTGTACCTGTTTTGTCAAAAACCAAATGTGTTAATTGACTCAATCTCTCTAGTAATCCGCTCTTTTTAACAAAGAATCCATGTTTTGCCAACCATCGCATTGCGGTACCCTGTGTAAAAGGAATTGACAATGCTAATGCGCAAGGGCAAGCAACTATTAATACTGATGTAAAAGCTAAAAATGCAGTTTCTACATCAAAAAACATCCAATAACTAAGTGTAAATAAGGCAATAGCTAAAATTGCGTAGGTAAAATACTTACCTACTGAATCAGCAATCTGCGTTACATTGCCTATACCATGTTCTTTTTCGTTTTGCCATAACTCGGTAAGATAACTTTCTTCTACTTTCTTTTCAACCAAAAGATCAATAGAGCCACCTACTTGCTTACCCCCTGCGTAAACTAGATTACCCATGTTTTTGGTTATAGGTTTTGCTTCTCCCGTAACAAAACTGTAATCAATTCTGGCCTTATCGGTAAGTAAAATTGAGTCGCATGGTACAATTTGTCCGCTTTTAACCTGAATTATATCAGCTACTTCAAGCTTTGTAATTTCAGTAGGCTTAAAACCTTTATTTGTTTTCTTTAAAATGGCCAAAGGGAAAAAAGACTTAAAATCTCTTTCGAACGATAGATGGTTATAAGTTTTGGCCTGAAAATACTTTCCTAGTAATAAAAAGAATACAAACCCTACAAAAGAATCAAAGTAACCAGCCCCAATTCCAGTAAAAATTTCGTAAAAACTTCTTCCCAATAATGCCAACATGCCAATTACAATTGGTACATCAAGATTTATAATTTTTGTTTTAACAGCATTTAAAGCATTTTGCAAGTACTCACTTGCCGAGTAAAAAAGTACTGGTAAAGCTAAAAGTGCATTAGCCCATCTAAATAGCACCTGAAACTGATCGGTAAAGTCTCCTGAAATTCCAATATACTCAGGGAAACTCATTAGCATAATATTGCCAAATGCAAAGCCTGCCACCCCTAACTGGTAGTACAGCTTCTTATTATTTACTGACTTCTTGTCTTTATTGGCCGATTCAAGATTTAGTTCTGGTACATAACCAAATCCAGCCAATAATTCAACCACTTTTCTAATTGTGGTTTTTGTTTCATTAAAAGTTACGTGAATTGTTTTCTTAGAGAAATTTACCCTTGAATTAAGTATTCCACTATCAATTGATTGTAGGTTTTCTAGAAGCCAAATGCAGCTACTACAATGTACTTGCGGAAGCTTAAGTGTTGTTTTACTTATCTGTCCATCACTAAAATCAATCAGCTTTTTCTTTATATCCGGTTCATCAAGAAAAGAATACTCATCAACGCCAATCTCATTTACAAGGTTATTTCCTGGGTTTTTATCAATAGCATAATAGTCGCAGAGATCATTATCATTTAATATTTGATAAGCCCCTTTGCAACCAGCGCAGCAAAAAGTATGACTATCAAACTGAAGTTTATGCCTATTTAAAGGCTCACCACAGTGATAACAATTTCCTATTTCAACCTGATTATTTGCCATTGTTCGTAAAACAGGTTCAAAAGTTCACTTCGCTAAATGTGCAAACGATGACCAAGGTCACCTTTTAAAGTGACTCATGTCATCGTTGTGAAAAAAATCTACAAATAACCTTTGTTCAAATCTTACGAACTTATGTCAACCGAACGCAGTGTTAAGTCTCAAGACAACTTCAGAAACAGGGTTTCTACAGTTGACGATGCCGGAAAACGCATTTTTATATTTCCGAAACTTATAAAAGGTAAGTGGTATAAATATCGAACCTATTTTAGTTGGGTACTATTGGCAATTTTATTTGTAATGCCATTTATAAGTTATAAGGGACGCCCTTTTTTAATGTTGAACGTTCTTGAAAGAAAATTTATAATTTTTGGCACCGTTTTTTGGCCTCAAGATTTCATCATTTTTTTACTCTCTATAATTTCACTAATCATTTTCATTATTCTTTTTACCGTGGTGTTCGGAAGGCTATTCTGTGGTTGGGCTTGCCCACAAACCGTTTTTATGGAAATGGTATTTAGGAAAATTGAGTATTGGATTGACGGCAATGCTGTGCAACAAAAAAAGATGGCTAAGCAGCCCTTTAAAGGTGTAAAAGCCAGAAAAAGAATTCTTAAGCACTCCATTTTTATTGCAATTGCTTTTATAATAGGAAACCTATTAATGTCTTACATAGTCGGAATTGATAGAACCTTTGAAATTATAACAAACTCTCCTTTTGAAAATTGGACTGGATTTTTACTCGTGAGTGCTTTTACTGGAATTACCTTTTTCAACTTTGCATATTTTAGGGAGCAAACCTGTACGGTTGTTTGTCCTTATGGTAGAATTCAAGGTGTTTTACTCGATCAAAAATCTGTAGTTGTAGCCTATGACCACAAAAGAGGAGAACCAAGGGAATTACCAAAAAAACAAAGAAGTGAAAATGCTGGTGACTGTATTGATTGCTATGCATGTGTAGATGTATGCCCAACTGGTATAGATATAAGAAATGGAACTCAACTCGAATGTGTAAACTGCACTGCTTGTATTGATGCTTGTGATAGCATTATGGATAAAATTGGCAAACCAAAAGGTTTGGTAAGATTTGCATCAGAATACGATATTGAACATAAAAAGGAAACTAAATTTAATGCTAGAGCCATTGGCTACATTGGTGTGCTTACTGTAATTATAGGAATACTTTCAATTCTTTTAACTACTAGACCTGATGTAGAAGTTACCATTTTAAAATCGAGAGGAAGCACCTATTCAGTAAAAGAAGGAAACATAATTCAAAACGTGTTTAATGTTACTGTTCTCAATAAAACATATGAAGAGTTTGACGTTGATCTTAAACTAGCAAATGAATGGAATGGCGATTTAACAGTAATTGGAAATGATATAGTTGTTGCCCCAGAAGACATATCAAATGGAATTTTCACATTAGAAATACCAAAAGAAAAACTGATTACTAAGTCAACTAAAATTCCGGTTGAAGTTTGGAGTGGTGACAAATTAATTGATGAAGTAAAGATTAAGTTCTTACGGCCGTAATACTTTTGAATGCATGACCAAAAACAAAAGAAGTTTATGGCCCTTTGGAATAATAGGTGCCTTGCTTGTATTCGCAATATTTATTGTTTCTGTGGCAGTTTACATCTCAAATAAAAATGTTGACTTAGAAAGCAAAGAGTATTATTTAGAAAGTGTAGCCTATAATGATATTATTAAAATGAAAAAGGCCTATGAGTCTCTTGCTCAAAAGCCAGAGCTACACCTTAACGATCAAAATCAACTTTCGATTAAGTTTCCAAACGATTACTGGAGCAAAATTGACTCAGGAAGAATTGATTTTCTAAAACCTGATAACGCCGTTTATGACTTTACTACGGCATTTAAGAAGCCTGCTGCAAGTTCAATCGCTTTTCCTTTAAAAGACAAAAAATCTGGTGTTTGGAAGGTTAAGTTTATGTTTAGTATTGATACAGTAAGTTATTTTAAAGAAACCGAAATCTCTCTAAAATAAATGATTTGGTCTGCCTTTCTACTAGGATTTTTGGGTAGCGCACATTGTGTTGTTATGTGTGCTCCAATTATGCTAAGCATAAAATGGAAAGGCATTACCAGCCTAAAAATATTACAAAACAAGGCCATTTACCAAATTGGAAGAATTAGCACCTATATACTAATAGGCTTATTGTTCTACTATTTAGGAAGAAGCTTTGCACTTGCAAACTTTCAAAAAGGACTGAGTATTACCATAGGAAGCATTTTGCTCATTTGGGTACTGCTCACTTTTTTTCAAATCAATAGTCTAAACACCATTTTGCTAAAGCTTTTTACTTGGCTAAAAAAAATATTTGCTCCAATTGTAAATATAAAAGGACCAGTTGGAAGCTTCAGCTCTGGTATGCTTAATGGGCTATTACCCTGTGGCCTGGTTTACGTAGCGGCTTTTGCATCTGTGGTACAACCAAGTGCCATTGAAAGTATACAATACATGAGTGCCTTTGGAGTGGGAACGCTTCCTGTAATAATTGCAGCTATAGGCGGAGCGCATTTAGCAGGTAATAAGCTTAAGCTTGCCGCTAATAAGCTCACCCCCTTTTTTATTACAATATTGGGTTTATACTTTATTACGCGGGGACTTGAACTAAATATACCGTATTTAAGCCCAGTAATGATTGAAGGGGTAAATGATTCAACAATAAACTGCGAGCCAGTTTATTAATCGTAGATACTGCACAGTTTTACCAAGGCATCTTGATCTTTGAGAACGATTTTTCTCCCCATTGATTCAACAATACCTTCTTCCTTAAAGTCAGAAAGTAATCGAATTACAGTTTCTTTAGCAGTTCCAATTAAAGTAGCCAAGTCTTCTCTAGTAACACTGATTATCTCAGGGTTATCATTTTCATGTCTAAATTTCTCTTGCAACAGCAATAATGCTTCAGCCAATCGCTCTCTAACTGATTTATAAGCTATATCTACAACTTCTGATTCTACTTCAGAAATATTTCGACAAAGCAATTGGGTAAATTCAAAACTCAGCTCTCCATTAGTGCTAAGCATCCCTAAGAAGTCTGTTTTAGGTATAAAACAGATTTTTACATCAGACAAAGCCACTGCACTTGCCGAGTAAGTATTGTTTGAAACTATAGCTTTATAGCCTATTAAGTCACCGGGGCCTGATAATCTTACAATTTTCTCTTTTCCTTCATTACCAAGTTTTACCAGCTTGATTTTTCCGGAATTTATACAGAAAACACCTGAAGGTCTATGCCCTTCAAGAAAGATTTCTTGTCCTTTTTTAAAAATCTGACATGTTTTGGTAGTATCGATGCCCTTGGTTTCGGCAATACTGCACACATGAAATATACTGAGCGAACGCGACTTACATTCAGCACAGCTTATTGGCTCAAACTTTAAATTACCCATATCAATTGTTCGTATGTCCCAAAGTTAAAATAATTTGAACAAAATATTCATCTATGCTGTTATCCACCGATCAATTCTCCTGCCTTAAGTTTTTCAGCGTTCTCAGCTACTTTAAGGGCTTCTAATACATCATCAATTTCTCCATCCATAAAAGCCTGAAGATTATAACTAGTAAACCCTATTCGGTGGTCAGTAATTCGTCCTTGAGGATAATTATATGTTCTAATCTTAGCAGAACGGTCACCCGTGCTCACCATTGTTTTTCGCTTTGATGCAACAGCATCCATGTGTTTTTGAAGCTCTTTTTCGTAAAGCCTTGTTCTTAAAACGGTTAAAGCCTTATCGTAGTTCTTATGTTGAGATCTACCATCTTGGCACTCTACTACAATTCCTGTTGGAATATGTGTTAACCTTACCGCTGACTCTGTTTTGTTAACATGCTGACCACCAGCACCTGAAGCCCTGTAAGTATCTTTTTTAACATCAGACATGTTTAACTCAACATCTACAGCTTCAGCTTCAGGTAATACGGCTACTGACGATGCCGAAGTATGAACCCTACCCTGCGATTCTGTTTGTGGTACCCTTTGCACCCTATGCACACCAGATTCATATTTCATGGTACCGTAAACCCCATCTCCTGATAGACTAAATGAAATCTCCTTAAATCCACCTGAAGTACCCTCGTTAAAACTAACAAGATCAAACTTCCAGCCCCTTTTTTCTGAGTATCGCTGATACATACGATAAAGGTCTCCTGCAAAAATTGAAGCCTCGTCTCCACCTGTACCTGCCCTTACTTCAACAATAGCACTTTTATTGTCTTCAGGGTCTTCAGGTACCAGCATCATTTTAATGGCATCTTCCTTTAATGGCAACTGCTCTTCAATTTCATCAAGCTCCATCTTTGCCATTTCAACAAACTCTGGATCCTTTTCAGTTTTAAGAATCTCTTTGTTTGTCTCCATGTTACTCAATAAGTTTTTATACTCAGTTTGCGCATCAACTATGCTTTTTAACTGGGTATATTCCCTATTTAGAGATGCAAAACGCTTAACATCACTTGCTACTTCAGGGTTCATTAGTTCTTTGCCAACTTCTTCGTAGCGAAGTTTTATTTCTTCAAGTTTATCTAAGAGCTCCATACTATTTAATCAAATACACAAATAATTTCAACTTCACCAAAATATAGGCCTTTTCATCAACAACAAATATTTTTGGTTTTGCTGCATTATTAAGCACTGTGTTAGGCAAAGGTAGGTTCTTTTGAGAATGCGAAACCGTATTAAAGGTGCATAAGCTATCATTATTAACCCAAAATATTGATTCATCTTCAACTTGAAATTCACTCGCAATTTTTAGTGACTTACCATACCTGGCTGACAACGTTCCATTTATATCTAAAACAATGAGTTGCCCATTACTCAAAGCCATATAAACCTGGGCATTTTTTTCATACAGAAAACTTGGTTGCAAATCTTTTTCAATGACGTTGAGCTGATTTCCAGCGAATTTTTTACCAGAAATGTCAAACCTATTTATAGCCTGCTGTATAGGATCATATATCCAAAACCCACCGAGCTTTGAATTAGCCACCAAAATATTTTGACCATAAATGCCAAAATTTTGAAGCTGTACTCGTCCCATTTCAGTTAACGTATTATCCACGAACATTACCATGTTTGCATCAGCATAGTGCAATAAAATGCGCATGGGATTCGAAACATCAATATTTATAATTTTCCCAAGAGATTTTTCATTATGAGTAAAATGTTGCCCTCTTGCGGTATAAACTTCAACAGAGTTGTCCCTATGTAGTAAGAATATGTTTCCTAGATCATCAACTCTTACTTTTTTTGCCTTTGAAACAGGTATGGAATCTTGTAAAACTAAGTGCTGTGCCTTTAACACGTTGGCACTAAACCACAAAATCAAGGCTTGTAGCAATACCGCCTTTCTGATATTTTTTAAGCTCAAAAACTCCATTGGTAAGTTCACCAAAAGTAAAGTTTGAAATCCAGTCGCCAAGGTTAATGTAAACCGAATTATTTAACTGAAGCTTTATAGGAACATGTCTATGCCCAAATACAAAGTAATCGTAGTGCTTATTTTTTAATATCTCTTTTGAGTAAATTACCAACCATTCCTTTTCCTCGCCCAAATACATCAGTTCTTCTTCACTTTCTGACTCCCTACTACTTCTACTAAGGTAGGTAGCCAATGGTACTCCCAAATCGGGGTGAAACCATCTAAATAAAAATTGGCAAATTTTATTGGTAAAAATCTTCTTAATAAATTTATATCCATGGTCTCCGGGGCCCAAACCATCGCCATGCCCAACGTATAACTTTTTATTTTGATGAGAGATTTGAATGGGTTTTTTATGGAGTTTTACTCCGAGCTCTTCTTCAAAATATCCGAACATCCACAAATCATGATTACCGGTAAAGAAATGAATTTCAATACCTGAATCAACAAGTTCTTTTATTTTGGCTTGAAAACGAACAAAACCTTTTGGCACAACGTGTTTGTAATCATGCCAAAAATCAAAAATATCTCCAACCAAATAAATATGAGAAGCCCTATCCCTAATTTGCTCAAACCACTCAAGAATTAACTTCTCTCTATTTTCACTTTTACTTTTTGTTGGGGTGCCTAAATGAAAATCAGATGCGAAAAATATACTTTTTGCATTGTTCATTTATCTACTATTTAAAATGAAACTAACCTTCTGGGCCTGCTCATTTAATGATTCACTTTCAACTATGTTTAAAAGCTGAATTGAAAGCAAATCACTATCTCCGATTCTGTTTCTTATTCTTTCGAAAAGAAGTTTAGAATTTTTTACGAGCGAATCTTTATAGCAAACAATAACTAAGTTTTGGGTTTTAATCAATGCCTCAGCTATAAAACCATTGTAATTGAAAGAAGCAAAAAGACCATTGGGTTCAAAGTAATCAGCCATAAAAACAGCCACCGTATTTGAATCTATGTAGTCTGAATTATCAATGTAAGTTAAACCACAAGAGTTGAAATAGTTGATTAGCTTTTTACTATTACAAACAAAGTTTTTGATATTACTTCGTTCTGTAAAGAGTATGAACTGATCTAAGAAATGGTATTTATTATAACAAGAAAAAAGTTTTGAATGCTCTCCTATACTCTTTTTTAGCTCGTCAATAACCTTATCTTCATCAATGCTTTTAACTGCAAAAGCAGTTTGACTAGTGGCAGAGTTTCTATCTCTAACACTAACCAAACTGCTTCTAACTTCTTTAAGAATCCTTTCTCTAGGACTAAGATTAATATTCAATATTACTTCTTGTTCTAATTGGCCTTTTCTTCAGGTGTTTCTGTTTCAGGCTTCTCTGTTTCATCTACAACTTCAGTATTTGGCATAGCTTCAGCGGCTTTTTCTTCCTTCTTATCTGCAGCATCACCACTTGCCATATATTCATCATAAACATCAAGCTTGTCAAATGGCCTTGGGCCTAAAAGAGCTACAAGATCTGTTTTAAATATGATCTCTTTTTCAAGAAGTTCTTTTGCAACTCTTTCTAGGTCATCTTTTCTTTCAATTAACATTTGCTTTGTTCTATCGTATGCCTTTGCAATATAATTTCTTACTTCGGCGTCAATAAGCTCGGCTGTTTTGTCAGAATATGGCTTATGGAAAGATTCACCTCTATCTACAAAAGATATATTACCCACATTTGGATTCATACCGTAAACCGCTACTAAATCATATGCCATCTTGGTAATTCTTTCAAGATCATTTTGAGCACCGGTTGAAACTCTTCCAAAAATGATATCTTCAGCTACTCTACCACCCAATGCCATGCAAATTGAATCGTTGATTTGCTCTGTTGTATACAAATATTGCTCTTTGGGCAAATATTGAGCATATCCTAATGCTGCCATACCTCTTGGAACTATAGATACTTTTACCAAAGGATCGCAGTGTTCAGAAAACCAACCTACCACAGCATGTCCTGCTTCATGGTACGCTACTATATTCTTTTCTTCAGGTGAAATGATTTTATTCTTTTTCTCAAGACCCCCAATTACCCTATCAATGGCATCTTGGAAATCATGAAACTCAACTGACTTACTACTTCTTCTGGCTGCAATTAGTGCAGCTTCGTTGCAAACATTCGCAATCTCAGCCCCTGCAAAACCTGGTGTTTGAGCAGCTAATTTTCTAGCGTCAACATCCTTGCCACTTTTTATAGGCTTTAAATGAACCTTAAAAATTGCTTCTCTACCAACAATATCGGGTTTATCTATACCAATTTGACGATCAAATCTTCCTGGTCTTAGCAATGCGCTATCAAGTACATCAGGACGGTTTGTGGCAGCCATTAATATTACACCACTATTTGTTCCAAAACCATCCATTTCAGTCAAAAGCTGGTTAAGAGTATTCTCTCTTTCGTCGTTACCTCCTGTAAATGAATTTCTTCCCCTAGCTCTACCAACGGCATCAATTTCATCAATAAAGATTATGCAGGGTGCTTTTTCTTTTGCTTGCTTAAATAGGTCTCTAACCCTTGAAGCACCAACACCAACAAACATTTCAACAAAATCAGAACCTGAAAGTGAAAAGAAAGGTACGTCAGCTTCTCCAGCAACGGCTTTGGCCATTAGGGTTTTACCTGTACCAGGAGGGCCTACAAGTAGCACACCTTTTGGAATTTTACCTCCTAACTCAGTATATTTTTTTGGATTCTTAAGAAAATCCACCACTTCCATTACTTCGGTTTTCGCTTCTTCAAGACCTGCTACATCTTTAAAAGTAACATTAACCTTTGTATCCTTATCAAAAACTTGGGCACGGCTTTTACCAATATTAAAAATTTGACCACCGGGTCCGCCCCCGCCTCCGAGCCTTCTCATTATAAATACCCAAAAGAAAATGATTATTAAAATTGGCATTATTAACCAAAACCATTTTTCAAAGTAATTTTCCCTTGTTTTAGACTGAACAGGGGGCGATTCCATACCTATCTCTTCAGCATAACCAGAGACCATATCTCTTAGGTTGTCGTTTTGACCAATTTCAAATTTAAAATGTGGGCCTTCTTTGGTTGGGTAAAATGGCGACTCTAAATCGTCTTTGTAATACTCATCATAAGCTTCTTGAGAAACCGTGATGTATACCAGTCTATCATTTATAACCAAGAATGATTCAACCTCTCGGTTTTTCATCATTTCCTTAGCTTCTTCCCAGGTTTTGTCTTGAGCAAAATCACCCGGAACCATATTAATGAGTAATAAGACAGCCGCTAATACAAAGTAGATCCAATAATAATTGAATCTGCCTTTACCTTGGCCACCGCCAGGAAAAGGACTTTTTTTATTGTTTCCGCCTTTGGCGTTTTTATTCGGTTCTTGTGTCATTAAAATATTGGTTAATTAATTGTTTCAAACTCTTCAATTGGTGCATCTGCCCACAATTCTTCAATTGCGAAAAATTCACGATGCTTTTCAACGAAAATGTGTGCCACCATATCAAAGTAGTCTAACAAAATCCACTCGCTATTTTCATAACCTTCTGAATGTGAAGGCCAAACCCCCAATTTGTTAAAAACTGTTTCTTCTATTGATTTGGCAATAGACTTGGCTTGTCTGTCAGATTGTCCGTGACATACGACATAATAATCACTCGTAGAATTCTCTATTTCAATTAAGTTGAGTGCCACAATGTCTTTTGCCTTTTTTTCTTGTGCCCCTTCTATGATTGCATCTTTAAGCTCTTGAAGAGTAAAATTTTTGTGCGTTTTTGGCATTTATATTCTTAGGTACGTGCTATTAACTAACAAAACTACTTATTGGTTTTTTAAACCTTTGTTATTTTATCCTTATTCGCGTTCAACCTTCATTAAATTAAGGAAGTATCTATTTTCAAGCTCGTTTAACATGAAGGTTAAATTTATAGGAGTAATCTCATTAAATAAACCTACCCTAAGTTTTACGGTTTCTCTGTCTTCTAACACTATACTGTTGCCTGAGAACCTGGGTTCAATATCGTTTTCATCCATTTCGTATGGATTTGATATACCAATCGAAAAATCATCGGGCAATTCAAGGTATTCTTTATCCTCGAATATCATTATTGAATAATCAGACAGATGGTAGTGCAGGGCATCTCTAAATTTAGCCATACTACCAACCCTCACCAGTTTCTCGGCCTCATCAGGCTTCTTTTCAGAAAGTAGTTTTAAGAAATCATAGATCTTATCTAATACTTCGTCGCGATTTGGTTTATTTTCCCAAAAATTCATTCTGCAAAATTACTTGAGTATATGTCTGAGGAAAAACAAAGTCCAAATGAATTAAAAGTTAGAGTTTACGGAATCATTAAAAAAGAAGGTAGAATTTTAGTAAGCATCGAAAAATATAAGGACATGGAGTTTGCAAAGTTTCCTGGTGGTGGCTTAGAATTTGGAGAAACCCCAGTAGACTGTTTAAAACGTGAGTTATTTGAAGAATTATCAGTTAAAAATCCTAGAGTAAGTCTTTTGCATGTATCTGAAGTGTATGTTCAAAATAGATTTAACCCCAAGCAGCAAGTAATTGGTATATACTATGAAGTTGAACTTGAACAACCTGACCTCGATCCAATTAACAAAAACTTGAATTCCATCAAAAATGAAGGGAGCCTGCTAATGGTAAGAAGAGAATGGATCAAAATCAAAGACCTTAGGAATAAGCTCACATTTGAAATGGACTTGAATACAGTTGATAAAATCAAATAAAAAAGGCCCTGAAATCAATCAGGGCCTTTTATCAAACTTATATCTTAAGATGTTAGACTTCTCTATGTCCAACCCAAACAAATCTTTTATTTACGTATTCTGGATTGGTAAATGAAGCGTTTCCGGCCGGATTACCACCAGTTACATGAAAATCAGAGAAAGCAGCATGCTGATTTACAAATATGCCACCTACCAAATTGAAAGAAACTGGGATAAAAACTTCTTCCATCTCCTCTTTAATATGCTGCTTAGTGGTTTCATTAGTTGAGTAAGCCAAACAGGTAATTGCTCCGTGCTCCTCGCCCATTTTCTTGGCCTTTGCTACCGAATCTTCAGTACTTTTTGTTTTGATTACAAATACTATTGGTCCAAAAAGCTCCTGCTCATAAGTCTCTACTTTATCGCCATCAACTACTAACACAGACGCACTTCCTACCCTTGCATTTTCAAATTGAGGGCTATCTACGTTTGTAGTTTCCAATGCAACTTCTGCTTCGTATTTATTTGTATTGTTTAATCTATCTAGTGTTACATCATTTTGAATGGCTCCAAGAACACCAACACCCATTTTTGGATGACTTGCTACCCCAGAAAGTGCCTTTTTTAAATGACCTACAAAATCATCGAAGCTAACGTTCCCCTCTGGTGTATTAATTCCTGTTTCGGGCACAAAAAAGTTTTGTGGCGCGGTACACATTTGACCACTATAAAGCGAAATAGAGAAACCAATATTTTGCATTACTGCCTTTAAGTCTGCAGCAGAATCAATAATACATGAGTTAACACCCGCTTTTTCAGTAAATACCGTTTTTCCTGAAATTCCTTCTACATAATTTCCAAAGGCACTACCACCCGTATAGTCAATTAGTTTTACATCGCTATGCTCAGCCAATTCTTTTGTAATAAGGTGACCAGAAACATCAGCACCCAACTGACAAATATTTGGATCAAGTCCTGCTTCCTTAAGCACATTTTGAATTTCAGCAACCACAATTGCAATAGGTAAAACAGAGCCCGGGTGCGGCTTAACAATAGTAGGGTTACCGGTTGCCAAACTTGCATAAAGACCTGGAACCGTATTCCAAGTAGGGAAAGTTGAACAACCAATTACCAAGGCCACTCCTTTTGGTACCGCTTTATATTCCTTTTTTAAGGTAATATCAAACTTGCCCATTGGTTTTACCCAGGTAATATCTTCAGGAAAACGTGATTGCTCTTCAAATGCCATGGCAACGGCTTCAAGCGCTCTATCAGCAGCATGTGGCCCAGAAGCCTGAAAAGACATGATAAACGATTGACCTGTTGTATGCATTGTGGCATGCCCAATTTCAAAAAATCTATCCTTTACTCTTTCTAAGCTTTCAACTAAAATTCCAGCGCGTTCGGCAGGGCTTGTTTTTGACCAAGCCTTTCTTGAAGACTTGGCATTTGCCACAAGCGTTTCTGAGTCGAATAAAGGGTATTGAACTCCAAGATTTTCTCTTGTGTATGGGGAATTTTCTTCTCCGCCCCAATTATTTGAAGTTTGACTTAGTTCTTCAAACTTATTACCCAATTGTGTATTGTAGGCTTTCTCACCATCAGGCCCAGCACTTTCTCCGTAAGCTTTTGGATGCTCTGGATATTGAGCAAAAAATACGCGCTCTTTATTTGCCTGTACGGCTCTATCTATAATTGACTTGTGTTTTTCGTAGTATGACATTGATTAAGTAGGTTTTCTTGCCTTCAAAAATAGTTTTAGAACGGCTTTAGTTAGAAAAAGAAACAAAAAAGCCACCGACAGTGCGGTGGCTTTGTATTGTATAATGAAAGAATTCAACTATTCAACACCATGCATTAGCTTTTTTATTGGGTTATTTAGCACAGCCACAATTAAAGCAATTGCAACCAATACCAAACCAATTGTTGTAAATACAGAAACGTATTTGTCAAGTCTTGTTTTTTGTACAGTGTCTTTTTGCACATCTAAGGCCGCCATTACCGATTGGCCTTCAAATTCACCTTCATCAAAACCACCTCTATAGTACATCCAATCGTCAATACTCATTCCTGGCTCAGATGATTTATCTTCATCTTTTTCAACAATGGCAAGGTACCTTGTATTTAGGGCGCCCCAGGCGTCTTTATTTAGCCATTCGCTTGAACTTTCTAAAGGATCGTTCATTGCACGGTTTGATTTCCAATCGTCAAAAGAAATATCCTTATTTAAACCTTCTCTAATCTCAATCCAGTCTTCAATATCTTGATACTTCTCGTACGATATGTTTTTAGGTAAATCACCAAGTGTAACCCAGTCTTCAAAGTTTACGCTGGTTTCTTCTGCTGCTTCCATTACAGTGGTTTTGGCATTAAAACCTTCTACTTCTTCGCCACCGCCACCGTGGCCACCACCGGTTAGCGCAGCAATTTGTCCACCAACAAGGTTGGCAATTGCAAAGCTTAAAAACCAAGCACCCATGGCCGTTGCCGCCATTTTCTTTGGTGCCAATTTGGTAACCATTGACAAACCAATTGGTGATAAGAATAATTCACCAGTGGTATGTAACAAGTAAAGAAATACTAGTATTAATAAAGGAACCAAATTGTTCTCAGACATCATATAACCTACATAGGTTAATAGAAAACCTGCTGCTAGTTGTAAAATACCAAAAGCAAACTTCATTGGAATACTAGGGTTTTTACCAATTGCAGATAGCTTAACCCACATTACGGAAAATAAAGAACCGAATATGATTATGAATGCAGGGTTAAAGAACTGTGTCATTGTAGCTGGCATAACCCAACCAAAAATTTCTCTATTTACACTTCTATCAGCAAACAAGGTAAGTGAAGTACCAGCTTGTTCAAAACATGCCCAGAAAGCAATGTTAATCACCATGAAAATGATAAGGGCCTTCATTCGGTCAGCCCAAATCTTTTCTCCTGTTCTCTTATCTTCATCGCTTCCCGCTTTAATCATGGTAAAGGCTATGTAAAGGAATAACCCTAAGAAAATCCAATTAAGAATTCCATTGTTAAGAATAAGCACATAACACAAAGGGATAAGAGATAATGATCCTACAGTGATTACTTGAACATAGTTAAAAGGTCCAAATACCTTTTGTTTTCCTTTCTCTGTAAAACCAAGGCCTTGTGCAGCTTCATAAGTATTTCTAAACGAATAGAAAATAAAGATTCCTAAGAGCATACCAATACCGGCTAGCATAAAGCCTTTTTCAAAACCGTATGTTTCTCCAACATAAGCAACAAGCGTTGTAGCCAATAATGCACCTACATTAATACCAATGTAGAATATTGTAAAACCAGAGTCTCTTCTTGGGTCGTTGTCCTCATAGAGTTTTCCTACAATGGTTGAAATATTTGCCTTAAAATATCCATTACCAACAATTAAGGCTCCCATTCCAATAAGCAAAAACTCTTGGGTACCTCCTAATATGAAGAATTCGCCAATTGCCATTAAAATACCACCGAGAATAACGGCGTATCTATATCCTAAGAAGTTATCGGCCAACTTACCTCCTAAAATTGGAGCTGCGTACACTAAACCAGTGTAGGCACCATAAATTAAAGATGCTTCGGCATCACCATTTAAAAGAGACTTTACTAGATAAAGGGTAAGTAATACCCTCATACCATAGTAACAAAACCTTTCCCACATTTCTGAGAAAAAGAGTGTCATCAGACCTCTCGGCTGACCTGTTTTTACTTCTGTACTCACGTTTAGGTTGTTTAAATTTTGACGAATATATAAAAAGGACTTATTTGAGCAACCATTGGCTACTCTTCTATTAAAGAATCAAACTTATGTCTTAACCCCGAATATGTTTCAAGTTCGGCCCTTACCCTACCCACCGAAATACCTGACTCTATGATGATTGGAATCTTATTCTCATCAGCACTAACCCATAATGTCATGTCGCTTTCGCTCTTAAAAATTTCTCCTGCAATTAATAGTGGTTTTATTTTATAACACTCAACTTCTCCTACTTCTGTTTTAACCACCTCTTGCCCCGCATATTGCAGCCCAATGGGATAAGTTTCATTATCAATAAACGTATGCATGTTTATTGAGTCACCTATTTGCATTTTATCGTAATCAAAGTTTCTTGCCAAATACAATACTGAAAGAATATCCCAAGTATCATGTGGTATTTCATATTCCTTGCCTTTTTTAGTTTTTACTTTTCCTTTTTCTGGATAAAAAATGGTGTAATCTTTTTTTGCATAATCACCTTCATTAATATTTCTTGTAAAAACTCTTGGCTGCAATGTTTGTGGATCTATTAAGGCATTGAAATAATCACGAACGGGGAAAAAATTATCGTAAAATTTATACGTTTTGCCAATTGCACTAAAGTGTAAACACTCCTGTCCATTGAACTCTCTTAATTTATCATTTACCTTAAACTCAATTTCTGCTACTGGAACATTGATGTATAAGTCATATTTAACCTTGTAAATTAGGCTTTCACCTGCTTTAAACGACTTGTTTTCAACTTTTCCGGGTATAGCAAAGGCCACAAAAACCAGAGCCAATGCTAAAAATACAGTGATCTTTAATGCCTTTTTCATTGAAATTAATTTTGATTCAATTCATTTGCTTCAATAAGCAATCCAAAAAACTAATATGGCGGTAAACCAATTACTGGATATTGAAATTCTTCTTCAGTTTTTGAAATGTTTCCTAAGGCATTTTTACCTCTAAGTGGTCTTACGGTTCTCACCTTAAGTAGCTCTGATGGATATGGTTTTAGCAAGTCTTTTATGAGATCAACTTCATTTTCATCTCTAGGTTTAATCCACTCATTTTCTAGCTCATTTGGTATAATTACAGGCATTCTTGGTTCTTTAAGCTTTGGATTATTGTGGATTTGTGCCATAAGATCGTTGGCTTTTGTAGTTAAAACTGAAACTGATGGTAATTCAATAAACTCTCCTTTTTCATTCTCTCCTTTCCAAACAGAATAAACCCCTGCTAATGACATCGGCTCTTCATTTTTTAGTTCAATATGGAATGGATAAGTTGATTTACCTAGATGATGATGTTCATAAAACGCATCAAAAACCACAAGGCATCTATTTCTTCTAACAGAAACTTTAAATGATGGCAAATCAAAAACAGTTTCGCTTCTAGCATTTAGTGTCTTATTTCTGATTTTTAAAACATCGTTCCAAGACTTTGCCCAAGAAGGAACCAAGCCCCAACTGAAAAACTGAAAGTGCTTGGTATCTTCACCTGTAATTACTGGAATCTTTTGATGTGCAAAGCCACTTGTATGATGCACCCTGCCTACATTCATAATTACAGGATCAATATCCTCAGTTGGGATACCATACCTATCGGCATATTTTTCAACCCTCTTAGTAAGGTATTTAGCATCGTAGCACATTTGTGCAAGCTTATGATTTTTTTAGCTTTTAAATTTTATACTGAAACTTAAAGCAAAGAAAAAGGCACTATATAAGATTAAGGCCTACTCATAATAACCACCTTCTTCGCCTTCGTTGTCATCAAATGAAAACATACTACTCATTAGGTCTTTAAATTGTAAAGTACCTCCTTCAAGTTCGTTTTTTGAAATTTGAGAAAACTCAGCTAAGGCAAATAATACAAACTCCATGTAAAGTAATAGCTCTTTGCTATCAGCTCCGCGTTGATGCTTTTTCGCAAATTCATATAAACCTGGTACTTCCATTAGCGTAGATGCATAGGCTTTATCCGTTTGATTGAGTATCATTTCTACATACTTGCCTGAAGTAAACCAATCAATCATTTCTTTGTAAGGATTGGCTTCTTTCTTCTTTTTGTAGCTATCAGGATTAGGGAAATAAGCTGGATATAAACTTCTAATAGCTTTGCCAATGAGTATTTTGGCAACATTTGCAGGCCCTTCTTGTTCGCCTTCATATACCAGCTCAATTTTACCAGTAATGGCCGGAATAATTCCATTGATATCTAACACCCGTGCATTGGTATTCTCTTCTCCATTTACAATTGCTCTTCTTTCGCAATTGCTCACCAGATTTTCGTAGGCCGAAATAGTTAAACGGGCTGAAACCCCACTTTTAGAATCTACATATTCAGATTTTCGAGCTTCAAAACTTACTTGCTCAAGAATATCATGAACCAAAGGGTGCACTGTTACTACATTAATTTGCTCAGTTGAGATTCTTGCTTCTTGTTGAGTAATTTGTTTTGAGATTTCAATTGACTTTGGATAGTGTGTAAGAATTTGACTTTCTATTCTATCCTTTAATGGCGTTACAATAGAACCTCGATTGGTATAATCTTCTGGATTGGCTGTAAATACGAATTGAATATCAAGCGGTAAGCGCATTTTAAACCCACGTATTTGAATATCCTTTTCTTGTAACATGTTAAATAAGGCTACTTGAATACGTGCTTGTAAATCAGGGAGTTCATTAATTACAAAAATGCAGCGGTGAGACCTGGGTACTAAGCCAAAGTGAATTACCCTTTCATCAGAATAAGCCAACTTAAGGCTAGCCGCTTTTATTGGGTCAACATCGCCTACCAAATCTGCAACAGAAACATCTGGCGTTGCTAACTTCTCTACATACCTACTATCTCTATGTAACCATTCAATTGGGGTATCATCTCCATTTAAAAGAATTTCGCTTTTGCCAAAGTTGCTTATAGGGTTCAGTGGATCATCATGAATCTCAGAACCTTTAATGAAAGGTACCCATTCATCAAGCAAAGCTGTCATTTGCCTTGCCATTCTGGTTTTTGCTTGGCCTCTTAAACCAAGCAGTAACATGTTATGCTGCGAAAGCAGGGCACGTTCAACATCAGGAATTACAGTGTCTTCGTAGCCTAAAATGCCATCAAATACATTCTTATTACTTCTTAAATGAGCCACCAAGTTATCTCTTAGCTCTTGTTTTATACTCTTGCTTTTGTAGCCCGATTCTTTTAGTTGACCTAGTGTAGTTATTGTTTTCAAAATGATGGTGTTTATCTAATTGTTTTTCTTCTATTTTTCTCGTAATCTTCAAATACAAATTCGCCAAGTTTTCCAAGACCAGTAAAGTAAGCCTTGCCACTATTTGCCTCTGTAAAATCTTGTACAAACTTTACCAACCAAGAATCTTTAGCCACCATAAATGTAGTTACAGGAATATTTAACCTTCTGCACTGGTGGGCAAGGTTCATAGTTTTGTTAATTATCTTTTTATCAAGCCCCCATGAATTTTTGTAGTAGCGAACTCCTTCTTTTAAGCAAGTGGGTTTACCATCAGTGATCATGAAAATTTGCTTATTGGCATTTTTCTTTCGACGCAATAAATCCATGGCAAGCTCAAGTCCTGCCACAGTATTGGTATGGTATGGCCCCACCTTTAAGTATGGCAAATCTTTGAGCTCTATTTCCCAAGCATCATTTCCAAACACTATAAAATCTAGAGTATCTTTTGGATACTTTCTTTTAATTAATTCAGCCAAACCCATGGCTACTTTCTTGGCAGGAGTAATTCTATCCTCACCATACAAAATCATTGAGTGACTTATATCAATCATTACCACAGTTGAAGTTTGAGTTTTAAACTCTTGCTCTCTCACTTCAAGATCACGTTCAGTTAGTCTAAAATCGTCAACGCCATTATTAATCTGGGCATTTCGCATAGACTCAGTCATAGCAATGGTATCCATACTATCGCCATATTCAAATGGCTTTAAATCAGCAGTTGTTTCATCTCCTTTGCCAGAAAAAGGGGTTCTATGATTTCCAGATCCACCTTTCTTCAGCTTTCCAAAAATCTCTTCTAATGCCCTTTCTCTAATCGTTTGTTCACTTTTGGCAGTAATTACAAACTGCCCCGAACCGGGCTCATCTTCTTTTATATAACCTTCTTTTCTTAGATCTTCTAAAAAATCAGCCATTGTATAATCATCATTGGTAAGGTTGTGCTCCTTATCAAGCTCATTCATCCAATTTATGGCTTCGTAGGCATCGCCTGATGTATAATTTAATAGCTCTAAAAAAATATTGAGAAGGCGCTTAAATGGATCTCCTTCCTTATCAGCTTCATATTGTGTAAATCTATATCCGAGCATAATTCAAGACTACAAATTATAACTGACAACTCTAAAATTGGTTTGACTTAATGAAGGTTAATATTCAAAATTGAAGTTTTATTCAAAATCGCTTTGGCTAAAAAAAAGAAAGAGCCACCTGCGCAGGTGACTCTTTCAAAATCAAAACAACCTAATGAAAAATACTCGGTTTTTACACTTCTATTGTAAAACTCAAATACTGTTCCATTCTATGTTGTTAAAACGCCAATTGCCCTTGGTTTGTTTCAATTATGGTAAAAAAGACTATAAATAAAATGTTAATTAGAAAGCCCAACTCTAAATTCACTAATTTGGGCTTTAATTTGAGTCAAAGATTCCCCTAACAAATTCACATGGAAACGTATACTTTAAACATTAACGGACAAGATTACAAGGTTACAACCTTGCCCGATACTCCGCTACTTTGGGTTTTGAGAGATGAAATAGGTTTAACAGGTACAAAGTTTAGTTGTGGTGTAGGACAATGCGGCGCCTGTACAGTTCACATTGATGGAAAAGCAATGCGTAGTTGCTTAATGCCTATTGGTAATCTTAAAAACGTTTCGGTAGTTACTATTGAAGGGTTATCTGAAAACAACGACCACCCTGTGCAAAAAGCATGGCAAGAAGAAGATGTTGCTCAATGTGGTTATTGTCAAGCTGGTCAAATAATGACAGCAGCATCTTTTCTTAATGACAACCCCAAGCCAAATAAAAGCGAGATAAAAAATGCTATGCATGGCAACATTTGTAGATGCGCTACCTACAATAGAATTGAAAAAGCTGTTGAAAAAGCCGCCAATAACCTTTAAATCCATTTGAAATGATTAATAAAAAGATAGATAGACGCACATTCTTAAAAGCCAGTGCTTTTTCAGGTGGTGGATTTATTTTAGGTATTGGTGCCCTAAGTGCATGTAATAGCAAAACTCCAATTCCTCAAACTGAAGAAGAAATTGACTTTAAGGATTTTAATGCCTTTGTAAAGATTGGAACAAATGGTAAAGTAACAATCTATGCGCCTAACCCTGAAATTGGGCAAGGTGTAAAAACTTCAATGCCAATGGTTGTTGCCGAAGAGCTAGATGTAGCTTGGGAAGATGTTATGGTAGAACAAGCAGGCTTAGATACAAGTAAATATCAAGGACAATTTGCCGGTGGGAGCAATGCCATTAAAATGAATTGGAACACTTTGCGCGAAGCTGGAGCAACGGCCAAAACTATGTTAATTATGGCTGCTGCCAAAAAATGGGGTATTGCCGAACATGAATGTGAAGCAAATGAAGGGGTTATTAAGAATAAAAATGGGGACGAATTAACTTACGGAGCGCTCGTAAATGAAGCGGCAAGTTTAAAAGTTCCCGAAAAGGTTACGCTAAAAGAAAAGAAAGATTTCAAAATCATAGGAAACGATGCTATAAATGTAGACCTAGCAAAAATCACAAAAGGTGAACCGCTATTTGGTTTAGACTACTCGGTTGACGGAATGGTTTACGCCAATACTTTAAGACCACCAGCATTTGGAGCTACACTAAATAGTTTTGATGATACCGAAACGAGAAAAATTGAGGGTGTAATTGATGTGCTTGAACTTGAAAACCGTGTAGTTGTAATTGCAAATAACACCTGGACAGCGATGAAAGGTAAAAAAGCACTAAGCGCGGTATGGGATAATGTAAATGGTGAAAGCACAGAACAACATAACAAAATTTTTGATGATTTATTAGATGGTAACGAGTTTGATGTTCAAAGAGAAGATGGAGATGTACTAAAAGCTTTTAAAGTGGCTGATGAAGTTTTTGAACGTACATACAGCTCACCGTTTTTACCTCATAGTTGCATGGAACCAATGAATTTCTTTGCCAATGTAACTGAAGATAAAGCAGAGTTGGTAGGCCCCATTCAAACCCCTGCAGGTACACAAAGAAATGTTTCACAAAAACTAAATATTCCTATTCAAAATGTTAGCGTAATGCTTACCAGAATGGGAGGCGGTTTTGGCAGAAGACTTATTGGTGATTTTAGCATGGAAGCTGCTGAAATTTCTCATGCAATAAAGAAACCAGTTAAGCTAGTTTATTCAAGAGAAGATGATGTTTTGGCAGGACAATTTAGACCCGCCATAAAGTACAGAATTGCTGCTTCAATAAAGGATGGTAAGATTACTGGTTATCATCTTAAAGAAGCGGCCATGAATAGCAATATGTATTCTTTGATTCCCAACTTTTTCCCGGCTGGTGCAATCGAAAACTTGAAAATTGAAACTGCAAAATATAATAGCAAAATCTCAACCGCACCATGGCGAGCTCCTTACACAAATTTTTTAGGATTTGCTGAGCAAGCCTTTTTTGATGAGCTTTTTGAAAAGCTAAATCTCGACCCGGTTGAAACTCGAATGCAAATGCTTGAAAGAGCAAAACTCAATTTAGATGATAAAATTCAGTATTCCCCGCAAGGAGTCCAAGGTGTTATTAAATTAGCCGTTGAAAAATCTGGTTATGGTAAAAAACAAGATGGCGTTTATCAAGGCCTCTCAGTTTATTATTCTCATAACACCCATGTTGCTGAAGTTGCAGACGTTGTAATGGAAAATGGCAACCCAAAAGTGGTTAAAGTTACGGCCGCAGTAGATTGCGGAATTGTGGTTAATCCAACCAATGCAAAAAATCAAGTGGAAGGTGGTGTAATTGATGGTTTAGGACACGCCATGTTTGGTGAGTTAAATTTTGAAAATGGAACACCCAAAGAACAAAACTTTGTGCAGTACAGATTAGCAAGAATGAAAGACGCACCACAAGTATATGTTCATTTTGTTGATAGTAATGAAGCCCCTACTGGATTAGGAGAACCAGGCTTACCTCCTGCAGCCGCCGCTGTTGCTAATGCAATTGCCAAAGCCACAGGCAAGAGATTGTATAATCAGCCATTTTTTAAGGATCTTTCATAAATTTATTCCATGCAAGAAGCTAGAGAACCAATTGCGCTATACGGAGATAATTACACGGCCAAGGATTATCTCAGCTGGAGTTTTGATGCTATGGTTGAAATTATAAAAGGCAAGGTTTGGAAAATGAGCCCTGCGCCAAAAAGAGTGCATCAAGACATTAATGGCAATTTGTATCTTTCATTAAGAAATCATCTTTTAAACAAGAAATATAAAGTTTACACTTCACCGTTTGATGTTTATTTAAGCAAGGGTGAAGATTTCAGGAAAGGAAAAACTGTGGTTCAACCTGACTTATGCATTATCTGTGATGAATCCAAGTTGCATGAACTAGGTTGCGTTGGTGCACCAGATTTAATTATTGAGATACTTTCGCCAAGTACATTAAAAAAAGACTGGAACGATAAATTCAATCTATATCAAGAATTTGGAGTAAAAGAATATTGAATTGTAAGTCCTGAAGCCAAAACCATTCACGTTTTTACCCTTGAAAATGGTACATATACTGAAATTGGCATTTATGAAAAAGATGCAAAGTTTTGCGGTAAGCTATTTCCAGATATGGAGATTAAGCTAGAAGAAGTTTTTAAATTCTAATCAAAAGCTTCATCAATAGGCTCCCAAAGTTCTACTTTGTTTCCTTCAGGATCTAATACGTGTACAAACTTTCCGTAATCAAATTCTTCAATCTCATCAACCACTTCTACCCCATCAGATTTTAATTGCTCAACTAGGGCTTCAATATTCTCAACTCTATAGTTGACCATAAACTGACTTTTTGAAGGAGCAAAATATTTTGAATTCCTACTCATTGTGCTCCATTGCAAATAGTTTGTCTTTTCAGGCTTTTCAAAATCTTTTGACTTGAACATGGCCCCGTATTCATCAGTTTCAAAACCAAATGTGGCGCCATACCATTCTCTCATTTTATCTGGGTCGTCACACTTAAAAAATATACCTCCTATTCCTGTTATCTTTCCTTTTTTCATTTGGTGAAGTTAATAACAAGTACCATAAAAAAAGAAGGAGCTGCCAAATGACAACTCCTTCTCACAAAAACAACCTATGGAAAATATATAAATCTTATTCTACTTCTTTTTCTTTATCTGCATCCTTAATATCATTCATTTCATCCATTGGGTTGCATTTCTTATCGCCAAACCTATTTTTCATTCGGCTTTTAAATGCTTCTTTTTCATCAGGACTCATATTTTCCCATTTTGCTTTCATTCGGTGTTTCCAATTGTGCCTTCTGTGGCCACCTCCTCTTCTTCCAGGAAAACCGCCAAACAATATCTTGCTTAGTAGCAATAGCCCTAGGGTTTGCCAAAAGTTGAGTACCATTAATCCGAAAATCATAGGCATTAGCCAATTCCATAACGACATGGTTACATAGGTGAAGAGTATGATCATTAGAATGGCACCTAAGCCAAATTTTAATCCTTTAATTATCCAAAATTTCTTATTCATTTTATTGATTTTTAATCGTTTATAAATTCTTGATAAATGGATTGCAACCTATTTCTTAAATGAAGCACAGCATAGCGCTTTCGGCTAATTAGGGTGTTTACAGTTACCTTATACTCAGCGGCCAATTGATTGAAAGAAACACCTTCAAGTTCGTGCTTTACAAAGACGTCTCTTTGCTCATCAGGGAGCTCGTTTAAGGCCATCTCAATTTCATCTAAAATCACTTGCCTTGTATAATCTTCTTCAGGATTGTCTGATTCTGACACTATTTCTGCAAGAAAACTTGAAAACTCTTCTTCAACGTCAGGCTTATCGAATTCGCTTTCATAAACTGGTTTCTTTTTTCTAAAGAGGTCAATGATTTTATTTCGGGCAACCGCATACAACCAAGATGTTGCTTGTTCAATTGGTTTTAATAGCAACGAATTCTCCGTGTATTCGTACAAAACATCTTGCAGTATATCTTCGGCATCGTCAATACTATTAACTTGCTTTTTTATGTAATTCAAAAGGCGGCCGCGCTCAAGATTTACGTTCTCTGCAATTTGTTTTTGCTGTGCTATTGGAACTTCATTTATGTTGGCTGCAATATCCATCTATTTCTGAAGACGAATGAGCCCAATGGATATTTTAAATTATTTCATCTTTTTTTACTGAAAACAAAAAAACCAAGGCTTTCACCTTGGCTTTCAGATATTTAAAACTTTTAAATTTTATGCTTCAATAAATATTTCTTCAATACTCTTTCTTGTTCTTTTTGAATTACCATCAACAAAGCTTTTACCAATGGCAACAGCAACAATTGCATCTTGATTATTGGCTAGATTAAAAACATCTTTAGCTTTCTGAGCATCAAAACCACCCATTTGGTGAACATTTAAGCCCATTTCTGTAGCTTGAATTGTTAAACTCATAACAGCTTGGCCCAAATCATAGCTTGCATGTTTGTTTGGTTTCCCATTTCTAGTAAAGGTATTATTGGCAACCCCTATTACAAGCATTGAAACTTCTCCACTCCACGGTTTATTGCCATCGAGAATTAAATCGTACAATTTCTTAAACCCATTATTATTTTGGCGAGTAGCATAAAAAAATTGCCATGGTTGCTCATTATAACTGCTGGGGGCCCAGCGTGCCGCTTCAAATAGCTCCTTAATTTGGTTTTCATCTAACTCATATGACGGGTCAAATTCGTAGGGGCTAAATCTTGTTTTTAATAAATCGTTCATTTTATTTTTTCTGTTATTAGCCTTAAGACACATTTTATTCAATAACAGTGTATTATCATAAATTATGAATGGTCTGCTGGCTTGGTTTCAAAAATCTATTAACTAAATGCTCATTGGTACTTCCATAAGCAACACTTCGGCACCTTTTGTAGTTTCAATGTTTATTTGTGTAGCTTGGGTAATGCCCATTCCATCCCTTTTACCAAGTGTATGTTCTCCAACTTTTACGTCTCCTTCTAAAACAAAAAGGTAAACACCATTTTCGCTTTTATTAATGTTGTGGATCACACTTTTTCCGGCTTCAAGATCACTCAAATAGAACCAAGCATCTTGATGCATCCATACCCCTGCATCTTCGGCGTTTGGACTTGCTACTTGCTGCAATTTGTTTAACCGATCATTTGGGTCAAAAGCAATTTGATCGTAGCGTGGCGTTACATTCTTTTTATTCGGATAAACCCAAATCTGAAGAAACCTTACTTCGTCGTTATCGCTTTTGTTCTTTTCGCTATGAAAAATTCCAGTTCCAGCACTCATTACTTGCACATCATTCTTTTTTATGGTGTGAGTATTGCCCATGCTGTCCTTATGCTCAAGTGCTCCTTCTAGCGGAATTGATATGATTTCCATATTGTCATGTGGATGTCGCCCAAAGCCCATTCCACCATTTACTCTGTCATCGTTAAGAACTCTAAGTGCCCCAAAATGCATTCTCTCAGGGTTATAATAGCTGGCAAAACTGAAGGTATGGTGGGTATCTAACCATCCGTGATTGGCATGTCCTCTGGTGTTAGCTCTGTGAATTATCGCTTTCATCATATTGTTTTTAATGGTTTCAGGTTTGGCAGAAGGAATATGGTTGAATCCCAATTTTTCATTTTTAACTGTATTACTTTCACTTTTTGCGTTTACACTTCCTGTGGCCGCAACCGCTGCGGCTCCTAACGCTCCGCGTTTAATGAATTTCCTTCTATCCATAACTTTAAGTTTTAATTTGATAATTCAAAGGTCTAATGCACCCACCACTCAATTGTTTAGCGAATCGAGCAAAGAATTGTAAAAAACGAGGGTTACACCAAGCTTTATATTCGAAACCAAATACTAAGAGGTCAATTACTTTTTCGGTAGCTCGAAAAACTCATACCGGTACATTTCTTGAAAAAAGTGCTAAAGTGTGCTGGATCTTCAAAACCCAGTTCAAAGCCAATTTCTTTTGAAGATAGGTTAGAATATATAGCCAATCGTTTGGCTTCGGTTGTTATTCTTTTTTGAATAAATTCTTTTGCACTTACCCCAGTAAGTGATTTAATTGTTTTGTTTAAATGCCCAGTGGTAATATGTAACTCGTTGGCAAAAAATGTTACTGAATGTTCTTCTCTAAATTTTGAATCTACCAGGGCCTTAAACCTTTTTAAAAGTCCATCGGCACCTTGGCTGTGTTGTAAACCAACTGAAGGCAAATTGCAGCTCTCGGCACACTCAATTAAAAAAAGTTTTAGAGAAGACGCAATTTTTTCGAATTTATAGCCCGATTCTCCTTCAAACTCTTCACAAATTAAAGTGCAGTGTGTTTCAAGTTTTCTCAGTTTCTGCTCATTAATTTTTAACGCAGGGCTTTCTCCATAATTTCTAAATAAATTAAGGTCAGAAATAAATGATGGGTTTATATCGTGTTTAAGCAAAAAATCTTGGGTAAATAAAAATACATAGCCATGTGGAATGCCATTTGTAGCTACACAATGTACCTGACCAGGGCTCACAAAAAAGACACAGGGCGTGCTAAAATCATATTCATGAAAATCAATTGTATGCTTTCCTGAAGCCTCAATTGCGAATATTACAGTGAAAAAATTATGTCTATGAGGATCGTCTGGTTTACCGCCATTTTCAACGGCAATTGATTCCATTGATTTAAAGGCAAAGTCTACATCAAGCGCTTCGCCTACCCTCTCAACAACTTTAATAGAACTCACTCATGCAAGATAAAATCTAAAACTTCTTTTCCCCATTCTTCAATTCCCATAAAACTTCTTAGACCGTGAGGTGCATCTTCAACCACCAAGGCACGTTTGTAACTACCTGTGTGGGCTTCATATACTTGTCTTGCATTTTCAACTGGAGCTGTTTTATCTTCAGTTCCGTGCATCCAAAAAAGTTGATTGGGATATTTCTTCATCTCAGACAATAGATCAAAATTGAAATCGGTTAAAAAACTTGATGGCATACTTAAGCCTGAAGCCCCTTGCGCAATGGCATCGGCTGAAGATTGCGGAACCTCATATATGTATTTTTCAGGAACGAGTATTTCTGAGCTTCCGGCTACATAAGTTCCCGGAATAGAACCTAAGCTTTCACCTAAAAGCACCATTCTATCACCGCTTAGCCCATTAGCTTTTAGCCAATCTAGGCAGGCATTAACATCAGCCATCATAGTTCCCATTCCAGTTGATACACCTTCACTTTTACCAAAACCACGGTAATCATATAAAAGAACTCCATATCTGTGTTTTCCACCTAAGTTGGCTAATTGCACTGCTTTAGGCCAAAAAAGGTCAAGATAAGGACCATTGCCATGACAATATAGAATTACAGTATCGGTAGCTATTTTAGACTTATCACCTACATAAACACAATAGATATCGGCCTTGTCTCCATTATCGTCGCTTTCTAATGTAAACACATCAACAAGGTTCTCGTCTATTTCGTAATTATAATCAGTGGGTAATGCTGCATTTGAAAAATCATAATCTCCGCCATCATTTCCCCAAAGCAATGCGCTATCAACATCGCAACTCACTAAAAATAAACCTATTATAAAGTAAACTACATTTCTCATTTTAATCTTCTTTTTGGTGATTAAACCTGTAATTGATAGTAAAATAAAATCCATGACCACCAGAACCTAGCAGGTTTGGTACTGCAGCTTGTGGCACCACTATTTCTTTATTGATATTAAGCATTCGGTACTCGGCAGCCAATACAAATCTTTTCATTTGGTATCTATAGCCCGCTTGTAATGAAGGATGCCAAATGCTTCCTTCACCAATCTCAACCGTTCCAGGTGCAAAATCGAACCAATTGTTGAAACCAAGGTGAAAAAGTTGTTTATTATTATTACCTAGCTCCCAATAAAAGTTTGGCGTAAGCTCATGGTAATATCTAAAATCTGCATTTCGTAATGAAATCATTGGATTCATAACCGTATTTAGTGCAATACCTGGAACTATACCTTTTTGTTCTAGTACACCGTAAGTCCATCCAAAATCAAGTTGTATGGTTTGAAACCCCAAAGTAGTAGTATGAATACCACCAAACATGCTTAGGTTTTCTCTAAACCCATATGCAAAATGTATGCTGGTTAATGGTAAAATTTGAGAGTTAACTTGTGGACCACCAACATCAAGTCCAATTTGTATTTCTTTCTCTTCAAGTGGTTTTACAACCCTTGTGGTTGTACAAGCTCCTCCTAAAATAAGCAGTGCCGCAAACGCAAGTATTAATAACCTATTCATTCTAAAAATTAAAATCGCTGCAATGTAGCTATTAACAACAAATTGATGCGAGTGTTCTAAAACCGTTTTAAACCAATTAATCTACACATAACAACCATAGATGTAAAAAGTACCTTGCCTATTGATTTATTAATTAGCATTGCATTTGTAATTAACCGGCACAAAATGAGAAGAACAGTTTTATTTGCTTCAATAACTTTTTTATGGTTTTCGAACCAATCTTGGGCTCAATTTAATCCGCAAATTGAAAGATACACATTAGACAATGGGCTTACAGTAATTTTAAATTACGATGAACACCAGAATGGTGTATTTGGAGCCGTTGGTGTAAAAGTTGGTTCAAAAAATGATCCTGACGACGCCACAGGAATGGCGCATTATCAAGAGCACATGCTTTTTAAAGGAACAAGCCAACTCGGAACCATTGATCACACATCTGAAAAAATATATATCGACTCTATTTTTTTAATGTATGATGAACTAGGAAATACAAAAGACGAAGTTGAAAGAACAAGGATTCAAAAAACTATAAATAGACTATCGGTAAAAGCAAATGAATATGCAGTACCTAATGAGTTTAGCAATTTGATCAAAACCATTGGCGGCACAGCCTTAAACGCCTTTACATCGCCCGACATGACGGTGTATCACAATTCTTTTCCGGCCAACCAAATGGAAAAGTGGCTCGAACTTTACTCACACAGATTTATTGATCCAGTTTTTAGGGGTTTTCAAAGTGAGCTTGAAGTTGTTTACGAAGAGTACAATATGAATGCCGATAATTTCGCTTTCAATCTTTTTCAAGAGTTTCAAAAAAACTTTTTTAAGGAGCACCCATATGGTAGCAAAACAACTATAGGCACTGTTGAGCATCTTAAAAACCCATCATTAACCAAAATGTATGAGTTTTTTGAAACTTACTATGTTGCCAATAATATGATCTTGGTTTTAAGTGGAAACTTCAACGTAGAAAACTCAAAAAAACTAATTGAAAATAAATTTGGAAGACTTAAAACTGGGGGTGTGCCAGAATTTAATCCACCAAAAGAAAAGCCATTTGTTGGCCGAGTTAAAATTGAGAAAAAGCTAAGCCCAATTAAAATTGGTGCTATGGGTTTTAGAACCGTACCGCAAGGCCATGAAGACGAATACAAATTAAAAATCGTAAATAACTTATTAAACAATTCATCAGGAAGCGGAATGCTAGATGAATTAATGCTCAATAACGAATTACTTGCTGCACAAGTGCAAAACTTACCATTGCACGACGAAGGCGCTACTTTTATGCTATTTGTTCCAAAAATTGTAGGTCAAAAGCTTGAAGAAGCCGAGCAATTGGTTTTGGAACAGATCAAGAAAGTACATAATGGTCAATTTGAAGACTGGATGCTTGAGTCTGCAAAAAATAGCATTTATATGGAAGAGCAAATGAAGCTTGAAAGTAAGACTCAAATTGCCTTAGATCTAATTAATGCTGAGATGCTGGGTCTTAATCTTTTTGAAGTTTTCAATGCATCAGAACGCATTATGGCATTATCAAAAGAAGAAGTAGTTGAAACTGCCAAAAAGTACTACGGTAAAGACTACTTGGCTTTTTACTCGAAACAGAATTTGAGCCCTGGCAAAGAGAAAGTAAGCAAACCCAATTTTGAGCCTGTTGTTCCCAATGGCGATGCAGTAAGTGATTATGCTAATTCGTTTAAGAAAATAAATAGTGATTCAGCCATAATAGACTTAGTAAATTTTGAAGAAGACCTGAAAATGATAGCGCTCACAGGATCAAATAAGTTGTATTGCACCCAAAACCCTAAAAACGATATTTTTAGCATGCGCATTGAGTACGGCGTTGGTAGCGAAACTTTTCCAATGTTAGAATACGCAGGAATGGTTATGGACCTTGCGGGTACAGAAAGTATGAGTTCAAGTAGACTGAGAGATACGTTTAACTACTTTAATTGTAGCTATAGTTTTGGCGTAAGTGAAAATAAGTGCTGGATTTCATTAACCGGATTGGAGCGAAATCTTAGAGAATTGATGCCCGTTTTAAACGAGCTGCTTACAAAGCCCGCTTTAGAAAGCAAAGATCTTAAAACCATAATTCAAGCTGAAAAAACCACAAGGCGCTTAGAAAAAACCGAGGCCGATGCTTTAGCCGATGCACTTTTTGAATATATGAGATACGGCAATGAAAGCTCTTATTTAACCAGGCTAAGCATGAAAGAACTAAAAAAGCTTGAGCCACAAACCTTAATAAGTGCCTATAAAAAAGTACTTGATTACGAAGCTACAATACACTTTGTGGGTACTCCTGACCCACAATATATACAAGAACTTGCCCTTGAGTTTATTCCATTAAATGAAGTTCCAAAAATATCGGACTCTGAAGCTTTTAAAACTGCCAGTAGTTTTGATAAGAACACCATTTATTTTGTTTCAAAGAAAAACGCTAGACAAAGCAAAGTTTTTATCACCATGAATGAGTTTCCGTATCAAAAGGAAATAAAGCCTTCACTAAATGCCTTTAATCTATACTTTGGTGGAGATTTTTCTGGTTTAGTTTTACAAGAAATTAGAGAATATCGCTCTTTGGCATATTCAGCAGGTGCTTACTGCTATACACCAAATCAAATGCACAGGCCTAGTGGATTTGTGGGCTTTGTGGGAACACAAGCTGATAAAACAAATGAAGCAATTGATGTTTACTACGATTTGATTAAAAACATGCCAAACAAAGCTGAGCGTTTAGACATGGTGCAAGACTACTTGATCAACAAATTGCAGAATGATCAGCCTTCGTTTAGAAGCCTTAGTAAAACTGTTGATTCTTGGAAGGCAATGGAAATTTATGAAGACCCTAGACAAGAATTACTTATGCAATACCAAGGCCTCACTTTTTCAGACATTACTGAATTCTACGGTGAGTTTATTCAAAATAACACTTTGGCCATAGCCATTTGCGGAGACCCGCGAGAAATTGATCTAGAAAGCCTAGAACTATATGGTGAAGTAGTAATTCTTAAAAGCAAGGATATATTGAAAAAATAAGTTTAAAGACTTATGGTCACTGTTTTTTTCTAAAGCTTTTTCCAAAAAAAACATTAAAAAAACCCACTCGATTTGAGTGGGTTTGATTTCTATTGACGTCAGGAGTTGAATCCTTGTACGCCAGCAGGCGGATATTAATCCTGCACTCTTATCGTAAAAATCAAAAAATGGACATAAAAAAAAACCGTTCGAGTTGAACAGGGTTTAACTTGTAGCGAAGACGGGAGTTGAACACGTGTCCGCCAGCAGGCGGATATTAATCCTGCACTCTTATCGTAAAAATCAAAAAATGGACATAAAAAACCCCGTTCGATTTGAACAAGGTTTAACTTGTAGCGAAGACGGGAGTTGAACACGTGTCCGCCAGCTGGCGGATATTAATCCTGCGCTCTTATCGTCAAAATCAAAAAATGAACATAAAAAACCCCGCTCGATTTGAACAGGGTTTAACTTGT
>JAGDZV010000008.1:70668-234885 GCA_049115495.1 Bacteroidia bacterium
CTTGTAGCGAAGACGGGAGTTGAACACGTGTCCGCCAGCTGGCGGATATTAATCCTGCACTCTTATCGTCAAAATCAAAAAATGGACATAAAAAACCCCGTTCGATTTGAACAGGGTTTAACTTGTAGCGAAGACGGGAGTTGAACCCGTGACCTCAGGGTTATGAATCCTGCGCTCTAACCAACTGAGCTACCTCGCCATTAAATAATTGAAAAACTCATTTGTTTTTCGGGGTGCAAATATAAAATTAGGGTAATTACAACAAAACATATTTTCAGCATTTATTCACCTGAATAAACATCAAACAAGTACTTTCCAAAAGCTAAAGCCCCTAAAGCCAAGGGTAACAGCAACATATAATTTTCATTTTTTACAATATAAAATGAAAAGCCTGCCAATGCTAAAATGATCAATAGTACTCTATACCATGATCCATCAGGGCCAAAAAGTTGTCTTCTAATCATTCAATAAGCTTTTTGAGCTTATGAAAAATGTCAGTATTGTCATAAGTGCCTACAAATAATTCAGATCCCGGACCATAAGAATAAACAGGAACCATTGATGCCGTATGATCTTTGGTTGTCCACTCTATTGCCATACCAGTACCATCTGCATCACCTGCAGTAATGGTATGACCTCCCGTTTCATGATCAGCCAAAACAATAACTAAGGTTTTCTGACTCATTTGCGCATAATCCAAAACACTACCAACTACCTTATCAAAGTCTAATAATTCACTAATCATATATTCTTGATCTTGCTCATGCCCTGCCCAGTCTATTTGCGAACCTTCAATCATTAACATGTAGCCGCCCAATCCGCGTAACGGAAAGTTGCTTTCAACAGTTTTCCAGGCGTTCATTAAAAAGTCTTCTCTCTGGCTGGCCGGTGGCATTCCGTTTTTAGCTGCCAAAACTGCAATTTTATCTCCTCTCATTCGCTCTGGTTTGCTCTTTAGCTTGCTATAAGTTTTAAAACCACTTTTTCGTAGCGCAAGCTTCAAGTCTAAATCGTCATTTCTATTGAAAAAGAATTCACTACCACCACCAATAAATAAGTCAATATTTGAGTAGGTAATCTGTTCAGCTATATTAAACTCGTTTTTTCTGTCTTTGATATGAGCAACAAAAGCTGCAGGCGTTGCATGAGACACGCTCGAAGTTGCAACAACACCTGTTTTCATGCCTTTATCTTGTGCAATTTCAAAAATATTTTTTACAGAATTTCCTTCGGCGTCTACACCTATATACCCATTATTTGTTTTTATACCACAAGCAAATGCAGTAGCACCAGCACCGCTATCAGTTATTAAATTATTGGCGCTGTGTGTAGTAATCATCCCGATTTTGCCAAATCTATCAAGATTTAAGGTTCCACCATTTGCATATTTAGCTGCTGATATTTGAGATAGCCCCATACCATCTCCAATCATTATAATGACATTTTCAGGCTTTTCAACTTTCTCTTTATCCTTGGGAGCCAGAGCGTTATAACTAAGTAAAACACCGCAAAAAACAACTGTAACAAGAAGAATTCTTTTCATCATAACATTTTTAAACCGCCTTATAATTATTACCAGGAAGTGATTTAACAAAGCCATTAAACTCCATGCTTAGCAAGAGTAACGCTAAGTCAGTTTGATTCATATCTAAATCATGACACATTTTGTCTAGATTCATTTTTTGAGAAGGTTTGTCTCTCAAATACAAGTAAATACGTTTCTCAACACCTTTTAGTTGATTGGCTTTTTGATTTTGATTATTTTGAGTTCCAGGAGTAGGCCAACCCATATGCCAAGCAAGATCGGCGGCACATTCAATTAGTTGTGCTTTTTGTCGTTTTATAAGCATATTGCATCCAAGTGAGCGCTCATCAGATGTTTTTCCAGGAAAAGCATAAACATCCCTACTATATGAATGCGCTATTTCGGCAGTAATTAATGATCCGCCTTTGGCTGCCGACTCTACCACTACCAATGCATCAATAAGACCTGCCACCAAACGGTTTCGTCTAGGAAAAAACTCTTTAAGCATTGGGGTTTTACTCAATTGCTCTGTCATAAGCCCTCCACTACTCACCATCTCTCTTGCTGTATTTGTATGTGCACTTGGATATACAGCATCAAGCCCGCTGGCCATTACACCAATAGTAGGAATTTCGTTGCTAAGTGATTTTTTATGGCACTGTATATCAACACCATAAGCCAAACCGCTTACTGTAATTATATTGTAGTGTTTTAGATCATTAAGTAGAGTTTCAACCATTTGTTTACCATAGTCAGTGGCTTTTCTTGTACCCACAATACCAACAACCCGCGGATGGTTCAGTGAAACAGTTCCTTTATAAAAAATTACCGCTGGAGCATTTCCTAATTGTTTCAACCTAGCAGGATAACCTTCTTCAGCAAAAGTTAAAACTTCAATTTTATGATTCTCAATAAAATTAAGTTCTTCTTCTATGCGATTGAATTTTTTGAAATTTGCAATATTCTCAACAGTTTTGGGTCCTAAACCTTGTAAAGAGAGCAATTCTTTTTTTGGTGCCTTAAATACTTCTTGAGCGCAACCTACAGCTGAAATTAATGTTCTCGCACCTTCTGCACCTACCCCCTTTACCTGTGTTAAGGCCATGGTATAAAAAAGCTCATCTCCTACAACCATAGATCATATTTATAAGCCAAAATAACTATGGTTAAAACAAAACATATAAGGGTTAATGGAAACCCAAACTTTAAATAATCGCTGAATTTATAGCCTCCTGGCCCGTAAACCATTAAATTGGTTTGATAACCAATAGGACTTAAAAAGCTAAAGCTTGCAGCGTAGGCCACCGTAAAAATGAAAGGTTCGGCCTGTAAGCCCATGGCGTTGCTTAAGCTCAAGGCAATAGGGAGTGCCAGTGTGGCTGCCGCAACATTTGTGATAAACTCAGTGAGCAAATTAGTAAGTAAATAAATCCCAATTAGTACACCAACTGGTCCAAATCCGCCCATAACTGTAGAAAGTCCATTAGCAATTAAGAGTGCAGAACCACTTTTTTCCATAGCCAAACCAATAGCCAAAGAAAGGGCTGCAATAAAGGCTAAATTAAGATCTAAACTACGCTGTAACTCACCTGGACGTACCCACTTTAGAATTAATGCAAAAGCTACATAGAGCAACAGTAGTTTAAAAAGACTCATTACTTCAAAAACCGCCAATAGTATTGCCAGCACAGCACCCAAGGTAATCATCCAAGCTTTTTTGGAGTCTATATTATCTATTTGCTTTATCCTTGATAGAACATTAAACTCTCTTCTGTTAATTCGTTTTCCAAAGTCTTTTCCGGTCATTAGCACCAGTAAATCTCCTGTTTGAAGCACCATTTCACCAATTTTGCCAGAGAGCCTTTCGCCATGGCGTTGAACCCCTACTATGGCTGCATCAAACCGACCTCTAAAATCAGTTTCGCGCACCTTTTTACCTACCAATCTAGAATTGTAGGATACCACGGCTTCTACCATGTTTATTAGCTCTTGTTGTGGAATATCCTTTAAAACAGGAAGTGTAAGTCCAAAATCGGAATTTAGAAGATCAGGAATGCTATCGGTGTTTCCGGCAAAGATTAAAGCATCGCCTTCTCTTATATTTTGAGTAGGTTTTACCGGGCCAATTAGCCTATTACCCCTAACAATCTCAACCAAATAAAGCCCATTAAGCGATCTTAAATCAGCTTCTTCTACCGTTTTATCAATTAATCTTGAACCCGGTTTTACTTTAGTTTCTACTAGATAATCTTTTGTGCTAGTTTTTAATGAATCAATTGCATCTGTATTTGATGGCAATATTTTAAACCCAATAGTTGACATATAAACAATTCCAATAATTACCACTGGAATTCCAACCCACACAAAATCGAATACATTAAAACCTACAAAACCATATTCTTGAGCCAAGCCATTAACAATCAAATTAGTAGATGTACCAATGAGTGTCATTGTTCCTCCCAAAATTGCTGCAAAAGATAAGGGAAGAAGAACCCTTGAAGGTGCAACCCCATTTCGTTTTCCCCAACTAAATACGTAAGGTATAAAAGCCGCCACAATGGGCGTATTATTTAAAAAGCCAGAAACTAAAGCACTAAACGGAAGTAGTTTTCTTATGAATTTACCATAGCTATCGGCATTGGCAAAAAGTTTATCTAACCAAAGCTCAAGCAACTTAGCCTTTTGAATGATAGAACTTATGATTAACAGCAAAATGATAACTGCCACTTGCTCATTTGAAAAGCCAGAAAGCATATCACTTGAATCAATAACCCCTAATATCAATAATGCAGAAGCCGCCAAACCAAAAAGCACTATTGGCCTTGCAGTTTCTTTGTATAGCCCAACAATTAAAATTAGAATAATTGAAAGGGTACTTATTTGATCAAAAGTTATTTCCATAAATCCGACGGCGCAATTTTAGCATCCTTTTATGAATTTAAATATGCTCTTTTTCTCAAAAGCGCTTTTAGTGTAGTTTTTAACCTTTTAACTATTCTCAATAAGAGCTTATGTATTTGGCCAATTCACTAAAGATATATTTGCAGCCCAAAAAAATGAAATTACACCATGTTTGATATGTTTAAAATGCTCGGCAAAATCAATGAAGTAAAAGCTGAAGCTGAAAAAGTAAAAGAAGAATTAAAAGACATAGAGATACACGAAACTGATTCAAAAGAATGGGTTCAAATAGTTGCTACAGCTGATAAAAATATTAGAAGCATTAGTATTGATGACTCTGTACTTTTTCCTGAAAAGAAAGAAGAAGTTGACGCTGCTGTTTTAGAAGCTACCCAAAGAGCATTAAAGGCAGCGGCTGACAAAGCCAAAGCATTAATTAAAGAAAGAATTAACGATAAGTATCCTGAAATTGCGGGAATGGGTTTAGATAAGTGGTTGGGTTAATCCTGATCACTATCTTTTACACCCACCATGGGATATCTCTTAAATTCTTTTGTTCTGTCAAATAGATATCTGTATGTGTGGTAAGTTCTATACTTTTTACCACCCACTTGTTCTACAATTCTTATCATTTTTGGATTAAAATCACCAATCCAATTCATTTCAAGCGTATCGTATTTATTCTTTGGCTGCAGCAATTTGGCCGTAGCCATTACCATTGCACCTTCTACACCTTTCTTTTGATGCTCAGGCACAACGCCAAATACAACACCGTAAACCTTCCGTATTGGTCTTAAGTAAAAATGATAAGCAAACTTTATTTTACCCCACCAGTTTAGTTTTCCGTTTACGTGCCTAAATATTGTATTCAACTCAGGCAGCATTATAAAAAAGCTTACCGGTTTGTCGCCATGAAAACCAAACCAGATCAATTCATCAATCATAACTTGTTTCATGGTTTTCATAATCGCCATGGCCTGCTCCTTTCGCATGCCTTTGAATCCTTTATGGGCGCCACCCCAAGCTAAATTGTACACTTCTCTAAAGTATTCGGCATACTCAGGAAGTTTCTTTTTTTCAATATGTCTAAATGAATACTTTGGATCTTTTGCAATTCGATCTGCCTTAACTTGATAGCTTTCAATTAATGGAGTTGCAACATCTCTTATGTAAGTAAATTGCTTAAAGTAAACTTGAAATCCATAATTCTCAAAAAGCTTTTGATAATAAGGTGGATTATAGTTCATGTTATAAGTTGGCGGGTCGAAAGGTTCAATTAGTAAACCCCAAAACTTATCGCGTTCACCAAAGTTAATTGGACCATCCATGGCTTCCATTCCATGCTCTGCTAAGTAAGCTTGGCATGTGTCTAACAAAAGGTTGGCTGCGTTCTGATCATCAATACATTCAAAAAAACCCATGGCACCAGTGGGTTGATCATTGCTTTTAGCAGTTCTATCATTTATAAAAGCGCTTACCCTTCCAATGGTTTCATTTCCATCTTTTAACAACCAACGCTTTAATTTACCGTGCCTAAAAAATTTATTCTTCTTCTTATCAAAAACGGCTTCAACATCATGTTCTAGCGGTGCAATCCAGTTCTTATCGTTCTTGTATATTTTATAAGGAAGCTTGATAAATTCTTTAGCAAGCTTTTCATCATTTACCTCAATAATTTGCATTCGGCAAATTTAGATTTACGCGTACAATAAGAAAGGTTAAAAACTTTGTCATTTCTTGATATGGCAAACATTCTCCTATTAATGCATAAGGCTATATTTGCACGCTATTTTAAAAAATGACTTATAGAAATGTCTAATTTAATCTATTTGGTTCCAATTCTAGGCCTTGTAGGCCTTTTGGTAATGTTTGTGAAGGCGCAATGGGTAAAAAAACAAGATGCCGGAAATGAAAAAATGACGAAGCTAGCCGGCTATATTAAAGAAGGTGCTTTGGCTTTTTTGAAAGCAGAATATAAAATGCTTGCATTATTCGTAGTAATTGCTGGTGTTCTGCTAGGTGTAGTTTCAATGGTTGTAGAAACCACCCATTGGTTTATAGTTATTGCTTTTGTTATAGGTGCTGTTTTTTCAGCAGTTGCCGGAAACATAGGAATGCGAATTGCAACAGATGCGAACGTAAGAACTACACAAGCTGCTAGATCAAGCTTAAAACAAGCACTAAAAGTATCTTTTACTGCAGGTACTGTTATGGGCCTTGGCGTTGCAGGCTTGGCTGTATTTGGATTGAGTGTAATTTTCGCTGCCCTTACTACCATGTGGATGACTGATGGATATGATTATGGTGATATGACTATGATTCTTGAAGCATTGGCTGGTTTCTCATTAGGAGCAGAATCAATAGCATTATTTGCTCGTGTAGGTGGTGGTATATATACAAAAGCTGCCGATGTTGGCGCTGACCTTGTAGGTAAAGTAGAAGCAGGTATTCCTGAAGATGATCCTCGTAACCCAGCAACAATTGCTGATAATGTAGGTGATAATGTAGGTGACGTTGCCGGTATGGGAGCCGACCTTTTTGGTTCATATGTTGCAACAATGCTTGCCGCTATGGTTTTAGGAAACTACGTAGTTAATGATCATTCAACAGGCGCTGGTATGGCTGATGAGTTCGGAGGAATTGGTCCAATCTTATTGCCAGTACTAATCGCAGGTTTGGGTATTATATTCTCTATTATAGGTACTATGGTGGTTCGTATAAAAGATGAAAGTGCTAAAGAAAAAGAAGTACAAGGTGCATTTAACATAGGTAACTGGGGTTCAATTATACTTACAGGTATTGCCACCTTCTTTGTAATTCAATGGATGTTGCCAGAAACATTAAACATGACATTTTTTGGCGAAGCCAACAGAGATGTTTCTTCAATGAATGTATTCTTCGCAGTATTGGTAGGTTTGGCTGTAGGTGGTTTAATTAGCTACCTTACTGAATACTATACTGCCATTGGTAAAAAGCCTGTAAATACAATTGTTCAAAACTCATCAACTGGTGCGGCTACCAACATTATTGCAGGTTTGGCTCAAGGAATGATGTCAACTTTCTTACCAGTAATTCTATTTGCCGCTGCTATATGGGCTGCTTATGCTTTTGCTGGTTTTTATGGTGTTGCAATTGCTGCTTCTGCAATGATGGCAACAACTGCTATGCAATTAGCCATTGATGCTTTTGGACCTATAGCTGACAATGCAGGTGGCATTGCTGAAATGAGTGAACTGCCAAGTGAAGTAAGAACTAAAACTGATATTTTAGATACAGTTGGTAACACAACTGCTGCTACAGGAAAAGGATTTGCGATTGCTTCAGCTGCACTTACTGCGCTTGCGCTTTTCGCTGCTTATGTAACATTTACTGGTATTGACGGTATCAACATTTTTAAAGCACCAGTATTGGCTGCACTTTTTGTTGGTGCTATGATTCCTGTAGTATTCTCAGCATTGGCAATGAGCGCTGTTGGTAAAGCGGCCATGGCTATGGTAAAAGAAGTTAGAAGACAGTTCAAAGAAATTCCTGGAATAATGGAAAGTAAAGCCGAGCCTGAATATGACAAATGTGTTGAGATTTCTACTGAAGCTTCTTTAAAAGAGATGATGGTTCCTGGATTATTAACAATTCTAACCCCAATTATAATTGCATTTGCAACTTCAATACTTACTGGCGATGCCATTTTAGCTGCTGAAGTATTAGGTGGTTATATGGCAGGTGTTACCGTTTCAGGTGTAATGTGGGCTATTTTCCAAAACAACGCAGGTGGTGCTTGGGATAATGCTAAGAAATCATTTGAAGCCGGTGTTGAGATTGATGGTAAGATGGAATACAAAGGTTCTGATGCTCACAAAGCAGCTGTAACCGGCGATACTGTTGGTGATCCATTTAAAGATACATCAGGCCCATCAATGAATATCTTAATCAAACTTACTTGCCTTGTAGGGTTGGTAATTGCTCCTATTCTAGGTCAGCAAGGTGGCCATACCCATGGAGAAGGCCATGGTTCCATTGAAATCAACAATGAAAATGAAATTGAAGTTGATGAAGTTGTAGCCAATATTGAAAAAGAAAAAACCGAGTTCTATACCAAATACGGTAAATAGAACAAAAGGTTAAACCCATAGAAAATCCCTGTCAGCAATGGCAGGGATTTTTTTTGTTTAATATTCTACAAAGTGACTTGAGTCAGCAATATTGGTCTTTTTTACAAAAACCTTTGCTTCGTGAAAAAAGCTACTGTATTTCTCATTGCTATACTAAGCGGGCTGGCTTCTTTAGCTCATGGAATTGATGGTTGTGGGAGCGCTCAAATCAATGCCGGGCTTGGACAAATAGGACGATTAAACTATTTCGGAGTTAATTATGGCCTTGTTTTCAATAGTTTTTCATCTCAAAATATATGGGGACAAAAAATTACTGAGAAATATAATACTCACAATGTAAATCTTGGTGGTCGCTTGTTTTTAACCAACTGGATGGCGATTAAGTTCAACACGGTTTATAACTACAGTATTATTGATACTGAAGGCGATTTGCTCACTCAATCAGGCTTAGGAGATTCAAGGTTTATGTTCGAGTTTCCGATAATAAACAACGGTGAAGGCAATCTAAAATCCTATATCGCTTTAGGTGCAGGTGTTGAAACTCCTACTGGTAAAAGCAGCAATAACATTCATTTAAAGTCTTTTTCTATAGGTAGTGGAAGCTGGGATTTCCCAATAAATATTCAAGGAATCATTAGAAATGATAAAAAAGCTTTAGCGTTTTCAGCTGAATATCAATTAAACAGCTTTAATCAAAATTATTACAAGTTTGGAAATCAATTCACTCTTGCAATAAGTGGAATTAAAAAGATAGAACTACCTGCCATAAAAATGAATTTTTCTTTAGGAATGCAATTCTTAAATTTTGGTGGTGATATTTATGAAGATGAATATTACTATAACGCTTATTCAAATGAGTTTACTGCTTTGATGATTAATGCAATGACACAGCTAAGTTTTGAAACAACCACTTTTCAACTGGGATACAATCTACCTGCTTATCTTATTTCAGAAAGTGCTTCAGATATTACCATACACTGGTTGAGTATTGGAGTTTTTAAAACCCTAAACAAAGGATAAAAACGTATTATTTCACCAAAATCAACTATAGAAGATTATGGTCTTCTATAAATTTATCAAAAATTCACTAGAAAATTTCCAATACTGATCGTGTCCTGAGTCAATTGGCCTATCATTTTTAGCCAACATTTAGTACAAGAATCCAAAGAGCCAAAGTGGAATTCTATTCCCCGAAGAGTATTTTACCTCATCTATTACCACATATGAATTAGGCACACCTGCTACTTGATTAAAGCCTTTGTTAGGACCTCCTATTTCAAAAAAGTAGGTATTATCAACCACAAAATCTGTAATCTTAGGAATATTGATTGAATGTGCTGCACTTATTTGGCTTGCAAAAAATGCTTCTCTGCTAGCGCCTTTGCTAATTTCGCCATAAGACAGCGCATGCATAATATTTGGATTATGTAAAAATATTTTGTCAGGCTTTGTCAGGTGGCTATCACTTTTATTCGGTGATTTTAAGGCATGGATAATTTGAGCCCGGTCTAGGTAGTCAATAAATTCAAGCAACACATTTCTGCTCGCTTCGATCTGACTGCTAAGCTTGGTAATATTGGGGGTAAACGGTCCTGAGCCCGAGATAAAGTGCATGAGCCTTCTTAGCTTGTGCACCGACTTGTAATCCATTTTCACAGTATTTGGCAAGTCATTTTCAATTACCATATTTATTATGGATAAGAGTTGAGCGTGGTACTTTCTCTTGACCCCTTTATAGAAGGGATAAGCGCCTTGTTTTTCATACTTCTTAAACTCCTTAAGCACATCAATTCCGTCTGAGATTTCAAGCGAAATTTCTTTATGAGCATCAAGTATTTCTTCTAATGCGTATGCCTTAAAACCTTGCTTGTGCTCAAAAGCAAGATACTCTCTAAATGATAGTTCGGGCAAATTATACAGCACCGCGCGTCGGCTTAGGTCACTCTCTCCTTTGTAAATATCAAGAATTGAAGAACCTGAAAAAACGACATTTACCTCAGGGTTGCTATCATAGATTAGTTTCAGGTCTTTAGACCAACGCGGATACCTGTGAACTTCATCAAAATAGAAGTTAGTGTATCCTTCGGTAAACAAAACTTCTACAAGATCAAGTAGCTTTATTTCTTCAAACAAATACTCATCAAGTGAAACATAAAGTGCAGGTTTTCCTTCAGGAAAAGTAGAAATCATGTGTTGCAAAATCATTGTAGTTTTTCCAACTCCTCTACCGCCTGTTACACCAATTAACCTATCACCCCAATCAATAAAATCTTTTAAATATCTAACAAAATCTAACGATGTATTCCTGTATATCCTTTCGTTTACAACATGAATCCTATCTAGATGACTTTTAATATTGTCATTCATAATCAATAATTTAAATTACAAAATACGCTAACTTTTGTTTTTTTCAAACAACGTTTTTTCATTTTGTTGTTTGTATTAAACAATATATTCTTTTGCTATTTTTAAACAGCAATATTAACTTTCTGTATTTCCTATACAACACCTTCAATTTTTATTTTTCACAAACAACAACTTTTCATTTTGTCATCTACAGTAAACACAATGCATTATTGTTGTTTCCTAACAACGTTTCAACATTTTGTTGTTTACAATTAACAATAGCAATCAATAGCATAAATATGATTGCATTTAAAGAAAGCTTTAAGTAAACTTTCAAAACAAAATCAAGCCTTCTATATTTATTACTTTGCACTGGCAAAATCTAAAATATGAAGCTTCGATTTATTCTCACTCTTTTTGCACTTAGTACCTCCCTATTTTCATTTGCTCAAGACAACTATTTAGATCAATTTAAAAATCTAAAAGCAAGAAGTATTGGTCCAGCTGGAATGAGTGGGCGTGTTACTTCAATTGACGTTGTTGAAAAACAGCCCCAAAACATTGTTGTGGGAACAGCATCTGGTGGCGTTTGGCAATCAAAAGATGGAGGTGTACAGTGGAGTCCGATATTTGATAAACAAGCAACTCAAAACATTGGTGCTGTTAAAATCCAACAAAGCAACCCCGATGTTATTTGGGCAGGTACTGGTGAAGGAAACCCGAGGAATTCGCAATCAAGCGGTGGTGGTTTATACAAATCGATTAATGGTGGTAAAACGTGGAAGCTCATGGGGCTTGAAAACACTATCACTATTCACAGAATTATTGTTCACAGAGATAATCCTAATATTGTTTGGGTTGGCGCAACGGGTTCGGCTTGGGGCGATAATACAGAGCGCGGCGTGTTTAAAACTAAAGATGGTGGTAAAACATGGCGAAAAGTACTTTATGTTGACCAAAGAACTGGTTGTGCTGATTTAATTGTAGACCCTAGTAATCCCAACAAGCTTTTTGCAAGTATGTGGGAATACCGAAGAGAACCCTGGTTTTTTACTAGCGGTGGACCTGGCTCTGGGCTTTATGTAAGCTTTGACGGTGGTGAAACATGGAAAAAAAGAAACGAAAACCATGGTTTGCCCAAAGGTGAATACGGCAGAATTGGGTTAACGCTTTGTCATTCTAAACCCAATGTAGTTTACGCGCTTGTTGAGTCTAAAAAACTTGGTTTGTACCGATCTGATGATGGCGGCTTTTCTTGGAAACTTCAATCAGATAAAAATGTAGGTAACAGGCCTTTTTATTATGCAGACATTTATGTTGATCCAATAAATGAAAATCGCATTTACAACTTATGGAGTTATGTTTCTTTGAGTGAAGATGGTGGCAAAACATTTAAAACCATTTTAGATTATGGTAAAGGAATTCATCCAGATCATCATTCTTTTTGGGTACATCCTAATAACCCCAATTACTTAATTGAAGGTAATGATGGTGGCTTAAATATTTCAAGAGATAGAGGAAATAATTGGCGATTTGTAGAGAACCTTCCTGTTGGTCAATTTTATCATGTAAACCACGATTTGGACGTGCCATACAACGTTTATGGAGGTATGCAAGACAATGGCTCTTGGATAGGTCCATCTCGGGTATTAAAAGCTGGTGGAATAAGAAATAATGACTTTTCTGAACTCTATTTTGGTGATGGATTTGATGTAGTACCTATAACAGATAACAGCCGCTATGGATATGCCATGAGTCAAGGAGGCAATGTGGTTAAGTATGACAGATTAACGGGAAAAAATGTAAATATCAAGCCTGTTCATCCAGATGGAATAAAGCTTAGGTTTAATTGGAATGCCGCTATTGCCATTGATCCTTTTGATTCAAAGTCAGTGTACTTCGGAAGTCAGTTTGTGCACTATAGTAATGATATGGGTAACTCTTGGAAAATCATTTCTCCTGATTTAACCACTAATGATCCTGAAAAGCAAAAACAAGCTACCAGCGGCGGTCTAACTATAGATGCCACCCAGGCCGAGAATTACACCAACATATTATGCATTGCCCCAAGCCCAATTGAAAAACAAACGATTTGGGTAGGAACTGATGATGGCAACCTGCAGTTAACCAAAGACGGCGGTAAAACATGGAGTAATGTCTATTCCAGACTAAAAGGTGCTCCGCAAGGTGGCTGGATTCCACAAACTCATGTTTCAAAACACAACGCTGGTGAAGCTTTTGTAGTAATAAACAATTACCGTAAAAACGATTGGGGTACTTATGTTTATCACACCAATGATTTCGGTAAAAAATGGAATAGATTAGCGCATAATGGTGAAGTGAAAGGTTATGCCTTATCGTTTGTGCAAGACCCAGTAGTTCCAGAACTGTTTTTTTTGGGAACAGAGAATGGCCTTTGGATTAGTATTGACGCGGGTGAAACATGGGAACAGTTTAAAAATGGCTTTCCTTCTGTTTCAACTATGGATATGAAAGTTCATCCTGTTACCAATGATTTAATTCTCGGAACATTTGGTCGTTCCATCTTCATTATTGATGATATTAGTGCTCTACGTGCTTACGCGAAGGATCAAGATATTTTAAATGATGAGCTAAGAGTATTTGCAGCACCAAAGGCTTACATGTTCAGTACAAAATCAGTTGATGGTGTTCGTTTTGTAGGTGACGCTCATTTTAGAGGAGAAAACAAAAGAAATGGAGCCCATTTTGACGTTTTTACCAAAGCACCTGATAAAAAGAAAAAGGCTCATTTTATCATTCTTAATGAACTGGGCGACACAGTTAGGGATTACAAAACAGTGCTTGATACTGGAATAAATAGAATGTATTGGAGATATGAAACCAATGGGGTAAGATACCCTTCATACCAACCAAAGAAAAAAGATGATAACAAGCCCGGTGGAATGCGTGTTTCACCCGGAAAGTATACCTTAACTGTTGTTTACGAAGAGTTTACTTCAAGCACCACAATTGAAGTTTTACAAGACCCAAGGCTACCAGATTTTAATGAAGATAATTATGCAGCATGCCAGTCATTATTAAAAGAACATTACAAAACCATTAATACCGCTAAAGCAGGTTTTAATAGACTTAGAGATGCACAAGGTGTTATTAACCTTGTAAATAGCATGATGATTAATGCTGAAGACAGCGCAAAAGCTGATATTGCCAAAGAAGGTAAGGCTTTGAACGATAGTATTAAATCACTTATGGCGCTTTATATGACACCTAAAGATTTTGTTGGTTATGATCATGTTACGGTAAGACTTAATGATCACTTAAGAAATACCACTGGATATATTCTTAATTCAGAAGGGGCACCAAGTCAAATGGCCAAAGTCGCTGTAGAAAAAAGCAAATCAGAAACCGAAAAATTAATTAAAAAGATTAATAGCTTTTTTGAAAATGAATGGACAGCATATCAAGAATTGGTAAACAAAACGGACAACGAAATTTTCAAGAGCTACCAACCATTAAAGATTGAAGATTAATGAATAAAGGAACCAAAAGAGCAATATTACTTGGTCTGTTGTTCGGTATTTGTATGGGCCTTTTCTTTGGCTTGCAAATGGATTTACTAGCTGGTTTATTATCAGGTGGATTTAGTGGATTGCTGTTTGGTGTATTCTTGTATTTCTTTTTTTACAAGAACCAACACAGTTAACACTTAAGAAATGTTCTAACTATAAGTTCGCAATATGGAGTTTGTAATTATTTCAATAGTTGCCTTTGCTACTGCCATTCTCACATTCTTCTCAGGCTTTGGATTAGGAACTATTCTTACACCGGTTTTTGCCATCTTCTTCCCTATTGACCAAGCCATTGCACTTACGGGTGTAGTACACTTTGCAAATAACATTTTCAAGCTCTTTTTGGTAGGTAAAAGCGCTGATTTAAAAACAATATTAAGATTTGGTATTACCGCAGTAATATTCGCTTTTATTGGCGCAAACATATTACTGTTAATCAGCGATTTACCACCCTGGTATATTTACAAAATTGGAGATCAAGAAAAAGTAATTTCACCAGTAAAACTAGTTATTGTGCTACTTTTAATATCGTTTTCATTAATGGACTTAATTCCGGTATTGAAGAAGCTAAAAATCAATTCAAAATGGTTACCAATTGGTGGGGCCTTAAGTGGTTTTTTTGGCGGTCTTTCTGGGCATCAAGGTGCATTACGTTCTGCCTTCTTAATCAAAGCGGGCTTAAATAAAGAAGCCTTTATAGGAACAGGAGTTGTAATTGGTTCTTTTATAGACTTTACACGATTAAGTGTTTACGCAATTAGGTTTAAATCAAGTGATCTAATTGATAATTTACCTATTGTAATAACAGCTACAATTGCAGCTATTGCCGGTGCATTTATTGGTAACAAAATTCTTAAGAAAATTACTCTTGTATTTATACAAACATTTGTAGCAATAGCGCTGATCATAATTTCAATTGCCTTAGGGGCAGGACTTATTTAAGAAACACTATTTGTTCTAAGTAAAATGACCTTTATTTGCGCAAAAGCGTAATATGAAGTCGGCCCTTTATACAAACATTAAGTCATTACTCCAAGTAAGAGAAAACGGTGAAAAACGGATTAATGGGCTTAAAATGAATGTGCTGCCAAACATTGAAAATGCTTGGCTCTGGGTTGAAAATGGGAGAATTAAGGACTATGGCTCAATGGATAATATACCTGAAACAGGAATTGAGCCAACCAATTGCGATGGCTGTTTTGTCCTACCTTCTTTTGTTGATCCGCATACGCATTTGGTTTTTGCCAAAACCAGAGAAGAAGAATTTGAAATGCGCATAAAAGGTGCTGGTTACGAAGAAATTGCTGCTGCTGGTGGTGGAATTCTTAATAGCGCAAAAAAGTTGACCAATATGAGTGAATCTGAGCTATATAATGCAGCAATGGCTCGTTTGGTTGAGGTAATGAAAACAGGTACTGGCGCTATTGAAATTAAAAGCGGTTACGGTTTGAGTGTTGAAGCTGAACTTAAAATGCTCAAGGTAATTAAAGCGTTAAAAGCTACATCACCCATCCCCATTAAAGCTACGTTTTTGGGGGCACATGCATTTCCTGCTGAGTATAAAGAAAATCACAAAGGCTACATTGATTTGATCATAAACGAAATGCTTCCGGTAATTGCGAAAGAAGGCCTAGCAGATTACATTGATGCTTTTTGCGAGCGTGGCTATTATAATGTTGAAGAAACAGATCGAATAATGAAAGCGGGAATTGAACATGGTTTAAAACCTAAAATTCATATCAATCAATTCTCTACTTTTGGTGGTGTGCAAATGGCCGTTGCCAATAATGCGCTCAGTATTGACCATTTAGAAGTGATGAACGATGATGATATTGAATCACTTAAAGGCTCAAGCACCATTCCAACCATTTTGCCCTCGTGCAGTTTCTTCCTTAGCATTGATTATGCTCCCGCAAGAAAGCTCATTGATGCCGACTTACCAGTTGCTTTAGCCACAGATTATAATCCAGGCTCCACACCAAGTGGTAACATTCCATTTGTATTGAGTTTGGCTTGTATTAAACAGAAAATGACCCCTGAAGAAGTAATTAATGCAAGTACGCTAAACGCCGCAGCAGCAATTGAGCTTGAAGATGAGTTGGGAAGTATTACACGTGGTAAACGAGCCAATTTGATCATAACCCTACCCATGCCTTCATTGGCCTACTGGATGTATTCTTTTGGAAAGGGCAATCAACTGATTAAAAGTGTGGTGGTTTAAAAGGTGTTATTAACATCTACTTATTAAAGAAAAAGAAACTCGAGCTTATGAAAACATACTTTCGTAAACGGTTTATTTAGGTATTAATGAAGTATTTATTTTTATTCATTGTGGGTTGGCTCCCTTTTACCTTATTTGGGCAAGAAACCAAATTAGTGCTGCAAAAGTCAGACGGCGAAGTTGTAAAAAGCTTTACTGAGGGGGATATGATAACCTACAAACTAAAAAACAAAAGGGGGATTCGATCGGGTGATCTTGCCCATTTCTTAAACGATTCTCAGATTGTAATTGATGTAGATACAGTGCAAGTTGCCAATCTGCACCGAGTAGTGCATACACGACCAATTTTCACATCATATACCAAAATCGATAGAACTTGTCAAATTGTTTCAATTAGTATTCCTATTGCATTTATTGTAGGATACCCATTGAGCGTGTTTAATGAGAACAATAACTACTTCTTATACGCCTTCGCCTATTCTGCAGGATTTTATGTTGGTGGAATCATAGTAAGAAAAGGGCTGCAAGGAGTAGCTCATTTAGTTTTCCATAGAGTTACAAATAAAATTGATAGTGATAAATTCTCTGTTAAATTCACAGAGTAGAAACTTAATTGTGCGTCGAATGTTTCTCTGCTGAAATGCTTCAAATTGCCTATTCAGAATACTATCATCATGTATTGCCCTTAGGACATAGATTCCCAATGAGCAAGTACCCTTTTATTGTTCAGCAACTTTTAAGAGAAGGCACCATATCAAAAGAGAGTTTATTTGAGCCAGAAAAAGCAAGTCTTGAGTATATTGAACGCACACATTCATCAGACTATATTGCTAAACTAAAATCAGGAAAACTAGAAAGACAAGAAGAACGTAGAATTGGCTTCCCCTACTCTGTTCGTTTACTAGAAAGAGAGATTAACATTATGAATGGCACCGTGCAAGCAGCATCAAAGGCGCTTGATAATGGAGTTAGTTTCAATATAGCAGGTGGTACGCATCATGCTTATAAGGACCGAGGAGAAGGTTTCTGTATTTTTAATGACATCGCTGTAGCCAGTCACTTTTTACTTGAAAAATCGAACGTTGAAAAAGTATTGGTGATTGACCTTGACGTGCATCAGGGAAACGGGACGGCAAGCATCTTCCAAAATGATGACCGAGTATTTACGTTCTCAATGCATGGCGCTAAAAATTATCCATTTAAAAAAGAAGAAAGCGACTTAGATATTGGGTTGCCCAATTTTACAAGTGACGATGAATACTTAAGCCTGCTAGAACAAGCGCTTGATAGACTAATACCCATGTTTAGGCCCGACTTTATTTTTTATCAAAGTGGTGTTGACATTTTAGAAACGGATAAACTGGGTAAAATGAGTGTGAGTATGGAAGGCTGTAAAATGAGAGACAAAATGGTTTTAAAAGCGGCTTTTGATAATGACATTCCATTAACTGCCGTAATGGGTGGCGGCTATTCGCCTGATATCAACCACATTGTTGAAGCGCATTGCAATACTTACAGATTGGCTAAGGAGATTTGGTTTGGATAGTTCAACGCTTTTGCTTCTCTAAGTCCGCATTTTCCCTTTCAAACCGGAGCTCAATTTTGAATTACTTATGAGCTTAGTCGCAAATGGAACATATAGAAGGATTTAAGTAGAAACACATAGATCTCAGACGATGTTTGAAGCGACCGAAGGCAGTAAGTTTACTGAGTTCTTGAGTTTTTGCTTCGTTTTGTGGCAATGCCAAAATGAGGAGCCCGAGCGGCTCGAGCGGGATTTACCAAAAAGCTACTTATTCATTCATATAGCAGTACTTTCCTTAAAAAAAGGAAAATCCCTAAGTCGAATTCAGCTTTCAAAGAAAAACTTTTCGCCAATACATGAAATGTAGTTGTCATTTTAATTCAGGAACGATTGATTTTTAATCAATCGCAAAATGCAAAAACAAACTCTTGCCTTAGATTCGCCTATGTGAATCAAATTCCATTTCATATACCTTACAAAACGAAAGAAAGCTTTGGCTCAATTGATCCTGAACAGCTTGAAACTAGCTTTTACCATAGTAAATTGAGGCAATATTTTGAGGCCATGGGTTACCAAAACCACTTTTTGGTTGACTCATGTACTAGAGCGCTTGAAATAGGCGTATATTGCCTTAAGCTAGAGCGACATGATGAAGTAATTGTACCCGCTTATGGATATGTGAGCACAGCTAATGTTTTTGCCAAAGTTGGTGCTAAATTGATTTTCGCAGATTCACAAGAAAACCATCCCAACATTTCGATAGAATCGGTTGAAAGCCTAATTAATTCTAATACAAAGGCCGTAGTAGCCATTCATTACGGTGGCTATTCAAATGAAATAGCAGAATTAAGAAAGTTATGCGACGCCCATAATCTGATATTAATCGAAGACAATGCTCATGGAATTGGGGCTAAACACGGTGAAAAATATTTAGGCACTTTTGGTCATTTATCGGCACTTAGCTTTCACGAAACCAAGAACATACATTGTTTTACGGGTGGATTACTTGCAGTAAACGATCAACGTTTTCTCACAAAAGCCACTGAATATTTCTATAAAGGCACTAATAGAGCTGATTTTAAACGAGGTGATGTTCCGTATTATGAATGGACTGGTAATGGTAATTCATGCGAAATGAATGTGATGGCCAACGCCTTTCTAGCTCAGCAAATAGACCTTTTGCCTGAAGTAAATCAAAAGCGATTGAAAATTTGGAATACTTACCAAAAGGCTTTTGAAGGAAAAGATTGGAATATTATTGCTGATGAGATTGCGCACTCCCAAATTCAAGGTCATTCCGGACTTGATCCGGAATCTTTTGGTTTAAATCAGCAGACCCTGAATCAAGTTCAGGGTGACGTTAATATGGTTCAACACAACGCCCACATTTACCCCATTTGCTTTGGGTCAGAATCTGAAAGGCTTAAAGCTGAGGGAATATTAAAAGCAAAAGGAATAGCAGCCTACACACATTACCATTCTTTAAATAGAACCAAATTTGGGAAACAGTTTGGTGAATTTGAAACACCGAATGCTGATAAGTTCACTAAAGGACTTTTGCGTTTGCCCATTTATCCCGATTTAGATTTTGAGAGGGTGATAGATGCTTTGAACAAGGTATAGTTAGATGTCTAACACTTTGGAAGTTTCTGACATCTTAGTAAAGAAAAGCAAACGTTTTAATGTTCAATGTCCTCCAAAGCCTGGGTGAAGGGTTTGAGATGTCGGACGTTTTAGAAACGTACGACATCAATGGCCAAACAAAAACATTTTAACGTTTTAACCTTCGACTTTTTAACACTACTCATAAATAAATTCCCCATGTGGAGAGCTCACTACCACTTGCTTCTTACCTTTTTTACAAACACCCATTAATTGAGCATCTATATTGAAACTTTTAGCGATATCAATAACTTCTTGTGCGTGCTCTTTTGGCAAATACACTTCAAGGCGCTGCCCCATATTAAATACCTGATACATCTCTTTCCAAGGCGTATTGGTTTGCTGCTGTATCATTCTAAACACATAAGGAATCGGCAATGGATTTCCCTTGTAAATGGTCATGCCTTCAGAGAAATGAAGCACTTTGGTTAAACCACCGCCCGTGCAGTGAATAATGCCATTGATTTGCGACCTAAGCTTTTCAAGCAATACTTTTATAACAGGAACATAGGTTCTAGTTGGCGATAAAAGTAGTTTACCTACGTTCAATGGTGCATCTTCAAACGTATCTGTCAAGAATGACTTTCCTGTATAAACAACATCGTCACTCAACGAAGGATCATAAGTTTCAGGATATTTATCAGCATACGCCTTCATTAGTGTTTCGTGGCGGGCAAAAGTTAGACCATTACTACCGATGCCACTATTGTATTCATCTTCGTAGCTTGCTTGGCCATAGCTCGCCAAACCTATGATTACATCACCATCTTGAATATCAATATCAATAACATCTTCTTTAGGGAAACGTCCAAATGCAGTAAATCCAACATCAGCAGTTCTTACAATATCACCAACATCGGCAGTTTCGCCGCCTGCTAAATGTAGATTAACCCCAAAAGAAGCCATTTTATCTGCAAGCTTTTTTTGAGCCCCAATGAGCGCAGAAACTACCGAACCGTCAACCAAGTTTTTGTTTCTGCCAATGGTTGAAGAAAGAATGAAATCGTTCATCATACCGGCAGCAGCCATATCGTCAAGGTTCATCACCATGCTATCTTGCACAATACCTTCCCACACGCTCACATCACCTGTTTCTTTCCAATACAAGTAAGCCAAAGAAGTTTTAGTACCAGCGGTATCGGCGTGCATAATGTTCACATAATTAGGGTCTCCGGCAGCTAGATCAGGTAATATCTTACAGAAAGCATTGGGAAAAAGACCTTTGTCAAGGTCTTTAATGGCAGCATGTACATCTTCTTTACCTGCGCTAACACCGCGCTGAGCATATTTAGATTCGGTCATTTCTTGAACTTCAAAGCGCAAAGGTCAAGATTCAAAGTTTAATGGGCAAGTTGGGGTTATCAACCTTTCAACTTCTCATTATTCTTGTGCCTATTAGCGTCCCTAATGTTCTTTTTCTCAAAGTTCTTTTCAAGTGCTTCGGTTAAATCAACCCCAGTTTGATTAGCCAAACAAATCAGAACCCAAAGCACATCTGCCATTTCATCAGCAAGATTTTTATCAAGATCAGATTTTTTGAATGATTGGTCGCCATAGGTTCTAGCCATAATACGCGCCAACTCTCCTACTTCTTCAGTTAGAATGGTCATATTGGTAAGCTCACTAAAATATCGTACGCCTACTGTCTTAATCCAATGGTCAACTTTCTCTTGTGCTTCCTTTATTTCCATTTTTAGTTTAGTTATTGGTTATTTGAAAAATGGTTGTTGGTTGTATAATTAAGCAACCTTTAAATTTTGAGTTTTAAACTTTAAACGACCGCTACCCCTTATAACCAAACCTGCTAAGATCTCTTTCGTTTTCTCTCCAACCTTCTTTTATTTTCACATACAAATCAAGATGTACGCGCTTACCGTAATACTCAAGTAGGTCTTTTCTTGCTTCGGTTCCTATTCTATTTAAAGCCTTGCCTTCTTTTCCAATAATTATGGCCTTTTGCGTTTTTCTATTTACATAGATCTCCGCACTTATTTTAAGTCGGTCATCTTCATCTTTAAATGAAACAACAACCACTTCAACACTGTATGGAATCTCTTGTTTGAAATGGGTAAATATTTTCTCTCTAATTATTTCGGCTACCATAAAACGCTCGGTTTTATCGGTAAAAGATTCTTTATCGTAATAAGCAGGGTGTTCTGGAATAAGCTCTAAAATCTTATCAAGCAAGTATTTGGTATTAAACTTATTTTTTGCAGAAATAGGGAAAATCTTATCTGATGGGATTTGTTGAGATAGTTCACCCATGTATTTCATTAGCCACTCTTGGGTGGTTTTATCAATCTTATTGAGTATAACAAAATATGGAATATTGATTTGCTTTAACCTATCTAAATATGGTTGAATTGATTCTATTTTTTGTCCCATCTCAACCATATAAAGTAAGATATCAGCATCTTCCCAAGCTTCTTTTACAAAGTCCATCATGGCATTTTGCATCGGATATTTAGGATCATCAATGATTCCGGGTGTATCTGAAAGTACTATTTGGTAATTTTCATCATTTACTAGTCCTAAAATTCTGTGTCTAGTGGTTTGAGCTTTTGGTGTTGCAATGGCAACTTTCTCTCCAACTAACTCATTGATTAAGGTACTCTTACCTACGTTTGGCTTTCCAATTATATTTACAAATCCCGCTTTATGCGCCATAAACTTAAAATTTAGTTGCACTTTTATTTGGCAATGCAAAGATCGTGAATTTATATTTGCACCCGCTTTAGGAGAAAGCGAAAGTTTTAAAGACTGAAAAATACATTGCAGGGTAGCCCCCAATTACTTGGGACATCGGGCACATAGCCGCCAATTGGCGGACACTGGTTCGAAACGCAATGTTAACAATGCAATATCGTCGAAAGACTAAAAATATATTGCGGGGTAGAGCAGCAGGTAGCTCGTCGGGCTCATAACCCGNNTCATATCCGCCAGCTGGCGGACACTGGTTCGAGTCCAGCTGAACATTGTGAAGTCCCGATCAAATTTCGGGAGCCCCGCTACTAAGAAAAAGCCAACTGAATAGTTGGCTTTTTTCGTTTTGAACTAATTAAGAACTAGACATATGTTCACGGTTTATGTCCTTCATTCTCCAAAATTCAACAAAATTTACATTGGTTATACTTCAAACTTGGAGCAAAGACTCCTATCACACAATGAACTTGGGAAGAAGGGTTGGACAATTAAGTTTAGACCTTGGAAAGTTTTATATACTGAAGGATTTGAAACCAAAGCAGAAGCTATGAAACGTGAAAAACAACTGAAATCAGCCAAGGGAAGAGAATTCATTTGGAAAATTATAGGAGACTTAAAGTAGCTCGTCAGGCTCATATCCGCCAGCTGGCGGACACTAGTTCGAGTAAAGCTGAACATTGTGAAGTCCCGATCAAATTTCGGGAGCCCCGCTACTAAGAAAAAGCCTGACCATTTGGTCGGGCTTTTTTATGTTTAGAAGATGCGCTTGCATTTTGTCCTTCAAAAAATATTAAATCTACTGCAGAATCTGACTAATGAGCGACACACTAAAAATGCTGAGCAAAAACCAACCAATAAAACCTTCTATAATTGCCAAGTAACGTGATATTCCTTTTACAGGTATCTCACCAAAACCAAGGGTTGAAAAAGCATTTACACTTAAAACGAAAGAGTTTAGCAATTTAATAAAGACCAGATAAACGCCATACACTAGCATTCCAAAAGTCATTAATATGGAAAGTGTCAGTTTGCGACCTTTAGGTAAGTCAACCCATTTACCACTCAGTATTTCTGTTCTTCTGTAAAACCATTGAGTAATTCTATTTGCCCCTACCGAGATGTGATATAAGGGTTTACCCAACTGATAAAACATTTGGGGCAATTGAGAACGCTTGTTAGTCCATTCTTCTTTAAAAGCCTGAAAGGATTGAAAATGTGCTTTATGTCTATCTGAATACAACTCTTCAAGATTCTGTTCAGATGACAGGTAAAACAAAAACCTTCGATATTGTTTAACCAAAAAGCCCCTGTTAATCTGATCCCATGCGCTATAGAAGAAAAAATAGAAAAAAGAAAATGTAAGTATTACATAAAACGAAATGTATAATGCTTTTAATGGTTTGGTGCCATAGTCTGCAAAAACTCTTAGAAATACATTTAGTTTCCAATCAAACCAATTATCTATGGTTGAGTTTTCATTATATAAATACTCTAATCTCTTAGACTCTAATTCTTTCATTTCAACATAACAGGCATTCAAATCGTGCCTATTGCCTCTGTTTTTGTAAATGTTTGTAAAGCGATTGTAAAGCATTGTCAATTCAGAGTAATAGTAATTACTTGAAAAAGCTAAAGAGTCAATTTGATCAATACAGGAATCATTTAAAGGGCTATAACTCTTTGAGTACAATCCTAGTTTATTCCCCGATATTACACCCCATGATATGAAAGTATTTTCATAGGGAAAATCCGTACTATTTAAAACAAAATTGTTTCTAATGTGAGTTGAATATAAATAATATGAATTTGGAAAACTGCTTTGTACATGAGCTAAATGCAAAAAACTATCTCCGTAGAGACTCATGTTCTCTACTAAAGATTCTTTAATTGTTACTGTATCTATATTGCAATTTTCAATTTCTAAATTTTCTAATTTCCAATTTTCAATTTCTAAACCGTTATTAAATGTACAATATTTAAAATCAACTCCTTTCCCTTCAACTTTATCTGTGTAAAATCTATCAATTGTACAAAAATCAAAACCAATATTACTTGCTACAAACTCATCTACTAGCCTTACATTGAAAATTGATAGTTCGGAAATTATAGATGTTAATATTATAACTCGATCAATTTTAGTGTCTTCTAAGTCAAACTTAGGAAATGTGCAATCTTGACAAAGAAGGATGTTTTTTGTTTCGGACTTATAAAAGGATAAGCTCAAATTGCATTTCTTGAAATAAGGAAAGCATTTGATTATACAATCAACGAAACTAAGTTTTAGCTGTACACCCTCAGTTTCCATTCCTACTGGCTTACAAGTTTTTGAAATTACAAAGCAGTTCTCAAAAATAGTTTCTTCATCAACTCCATCATAATTAGCAATTATATCCTCCCAAAAAAGCGTATCCTTTGGCTCTTCTTGCGCAGAACTCTTATAAAAAGCTAGAAGCAGCAATATTGAAGCAATTAACCTTAACATATTTAAAAATGAGTGAAACTATAAAGTTACTCAAATTACAATAAATTCAATTGGCCAAATATGTTTCAGAGTTACTTCAAATATTTCTTGTTTTAACAGGTCTTTAAAAAGGATAATCACTCATCTACGATTTTATTGTAACAGAGTTCGTATTATTAAGCTAACCTCGTGTTTTTTCATAATACTTTATTGATCAATTTTCGATATCAACAAAGCATTTTTCACACTATAAAAATTACTTTTAATGCTATCTCATTCTAAAAAATAGTAGTTGATTTAGACATGATCACACTCAATTAACTTTGACCTCATAAGTAAACACCATTTCTACAAACTCGTCCCAAATTTGTTTGGAGTTAGATAAAGCTTGGGCTACTAAGAAAAGCCTATAGAAAAGTTGGCTTTTTTCGTTTAAGAGGAATAGAGGAGAAGTCTACCTCGATGAAGTGTAACGGATATTGGGAAGTCCAGTCCCCGCTTCTAAGAAAAGCCTAAATAAAAAGTTGGGCTTTTTCCATTAAAAATAACAGCGAAAAAAAATCAATTTTTCCAAATTTCCTGCATTTTTAATAGTTTTATAACATAGTCTAAATTCTGGCACCAAATTTATGAGCATAGCTAAGCATGGGTAATAAAGGCACAAAACCAAGATCTGCCCAATCAAAAGCCGTTGGAAAATAAGCTATTCCGGCATTAATACAATTAACGTCGTTTCTTCTTAAAACGGCTCTTAAACCACTAAATCCGAATACTTCTGTGTATTGTGGTGTAATATAATTCTCAGTAAAAGCATATATGTTGGGGCTAAGCATTTTAATTCCTGATATGTTTATCAGAGGCGTTCCGTTTCCAAAAGAAGTTGCAAAACCAGCACCAAGGGTCAAGTTGTTTTCTTCATTTCCAAACGTTATAGTGCTGTAGTAAACACTACCCACACCCCCAACTATGGAAAGACCATTAATTGAACCAATGGCAAACGAAAGTTTATCTCTTAATGACCAAGAAAATTTTGGCGTGACATACCCAACCAAAGGCAATATAGGGGCACCAAATCCTATTGAGAAGTGATCGGTGATTCCGTATTGTAAATCATGTAACACGCCCCAAGTGGTCTGATAATAAAATTCACCTTTTTTCATTCCAAAAGAAGACGGACCAAAAAAATATCTTGTGCTATGATGGTTTTTTAACGACGCATCAACGGGATAAACTCTACTGTAGGGCTTTACATTATTGAATTGTTGAATCTCATCTATTGGCACTTCATTATCAATGTTATGCTTTATGAATCTACTTATCAAAAACACAACTTCCTCATTTTTCAAACTTTTCCAATCAAAGTCCAAAACATTTAAAGCAAGTAGCTCATTATTACAATTTTGCATAGTTGCAACTAGTGAATCTCCTTCTTTGTAAATCTTCATAAACTTATATAAACACTTGTTTTTGAAATTCACTTCTTTTGTGTAAAGTATGTCAAAATCATTAAGCTTTTGATTCAATAAAACTGAATTATTCGAGTCAATAAAATTGATTCGATCGTCTATACTTACCAAATGTTGAGCGCTAATATAATTTGAAATAAACAGTATGAAAATTGTAATAAGATATTGCATTACAGCTAGTTAATTTGTGAATTCAAAGGTGGTTAAGTACTAGAGCAGACACCAATTAAATTTCGCAATTCACAAACATTTCTTTTGTACAAAATGCAAATTCCAAAAAAGATTATCTTCGATTTTGTGGGAATAGAAAAAAATATACAGCAATCGTTTTTTAGTGAGATCAAAAACCGATTGAATGTTAACACTTCAATAGTTGAAGAAGTAGCAGATATATTAAACCTTAGCACTGATAGTACGTATCGAAGACTTAGAAATAAAACCCAATTAACATTTGAAGAAGTGGCAAAATTGGCTGGTCATTTTAATATTTCACTTGATAAATATGTTCGAAGCTCTGAAAAAATGGCATCATTTTCATACAGATCGATAAGTGAAACCAATTACGACTTTATTGAGTATTTAAAATCAATACTAAGTGACCTTAAAACAATCAAAAACTCCATTAACCCCAATATAATTTATTTCGCTGAAGATATTCCGCTACCTCAGCTTTTATTTGTTCCTGAAGTTGCCGCATTCAAATTGTTTTTTTGGGAAAAAACAATTCTAAATTTTCAGCGTCTTTCTAAATCAAAATTTGATTTTTCAAAAGGCCATCTTGAGGTCAACAACATTTCTAGAGAAATCAGAGATATTTATATTTCAATTCCGTCTACCGAGATTTATAGTCCTGACACAATTGGTACCACTTTAAAGCAGATAAGGTATTATCATTATGCGGGCTTTTTTGCTTCAAAAGAAGTTGCCCTGCACTTATGCGATAAGCTTTGTGAATTGGTCGAAGGCATTAGAGATCAAGCTTCTGAAGGATACAAATTCCACAAAAAAAATCCAAAACAAACAGGAGACTATAAACTATATTTTAACGAAGTAATATATTCAGACACCTCAATTTTGGCCGAAAGTGATTTATTAAAATTTTCATATCTCTCAAACAATGGGTTAAGAAGAATCCTCACCCATAATGAGGCCTTTTATGATGAATCAGAAGCATCAGTAAAGAGACTTCTTAAAAAAGCCACACTTCTAAGCGGTTCGTCTGAAAAAGAGCGCAACATTGTGTTTGAAAAGTACTTATCATCAATTCAAACGCTTAAAATGGAAATTTAAACTACTAGTATGTCTTTGTATTTAAATTCTATTCTCAAAATATTCGGCTTCAATAATTAGGCATTTCATTTGCTTTAGTTTAGCTCGACTTCTTTTAACAACCATAAAATGGATGGTCTAATGTTTCTATAAATAATACAAATGGAAGTATATGTTCAATTTTGGATTTATGTTCAGATGAAACCCATTAGGTTTTACATTAAATCAAAATTTGTTCGTTTATACAAGTCAATAGTTAAAGCCATGGAATAGGGTTTAACTAACCAAATTAATATTGAGATTCTGAGATTAAACCAAGTACCGAAGATCGAACATGATCAACAAAAAACCCACGCTTAAATAGCCTAATCTCAATTTCCCTCATCTTTTTCAGTTTTCAATGGCTATATGAAACACACTTTTACAACTGCACTAAAAAATTAGTAAATAATTATTCCGATAAAGTTTCGACTAACTTCATAGCTCTTTGAAAACGAAAGGAGTTATTCGTGAAAAAGGACTATTACTTGCGAAACCTATTAATAATTCTCCTTTTAATCGTTGGGAGTACATATGATTCTATTGGGCAATCTGATTCAGTTTTTGTAGAAAAACAATACGATTTAGCTTATAAACTACTCGTTACAAATCCAGATTCAGCAATTATTATTTGCAATGAAGGATTGACTAAGTCAAGTGGATTACCCTTTTTAAATGGCCACCTTTACCGAACAAAGGGCATTGCTTACCAAATTTTAAGGGATTATGGCGCTGCAGAAGAGAGCCTACTAAAAGCTCAAAAAGCTTTATGCAATATTGATGCTGAAAGCTGTAGTAAAGCCACAGTGTCTTTAGCAATAGTTCAAGCTAATTTAAACAAGCTAAATGATGCCATTACAAGCTTTAATTCGGCCATTCTTAAGGCAACAGAAATTGAAAATGATTATTTGATAGCATTTTGCAATATGGAGATTTCACGAATGTTTTATCCATTAAACGAATTTGGAAAAGCCCTTCACTTTGCAGGTTTAGCTCATGATTATGCTGTTAAATGTAATAATGAATTCATTCAATACGATGCTCTTACAAACATCGGCATTTCTTGGATGGCATTAGACTCGTCTAGGGCTGAGAATTTTCTAAAGCAGGCCTATGAGCTGTCCCTTAAAAGCGGCGATTCGGTACAGTTGCATATATCAAAAAGCAATCTGGCCAATTATTGGGCAACATTAAACGACTATGAAAAAATCATCAAAACCTACAAATCAAGCGCTCGATTCTTTAAGTCAAAAGGTTTAGATCAATATTTGGCACCAGACTTAATTAACTTGGGATCAGCACAAATTCACACACATGAATATGACAAAGGGGTTAAAAATATAATTACTGGAATTGAACTGAGCAGAAAAAACAAGCAATTAAATTTTGTTGTTAATGGTTACAAAAGCCTTGCTATTTTTTACAAAAAAAATGGGGATTCTATAAGCTACTTCTCATCAATGAACCAAAAGCTAAGAACATTAAACAAACTTATATCTTTAAAAAAAGGGATCTATAAGGCTGGTATGCTTTATGAACACGAAAAGATTCTAATTGATAAAGAGAACGAACTGCTTGAAAAAGAAAAGCTTTTATCAGAAGAAAAGCTTGATAAGCAAAATACAATTATAATAGGTGCCATTTTTATAGTGGGCTTGCTTATTGTACTTTTCATTTTTCAATTTAAAAAGAGCAATGTAATAGAAGCACAGTCTGTAGAACTAGGAAAACTTAGTAAATCGAAAGATCAGATTATAAGTATTTTAAGTCATGATTTGCGATCGCCATTAGCACAAATTGTGGGTCTTGAGCAGGCATTGCTTGATTATGATGAAGATCCGGCTCGAATAAGAGAAATACAAGAAAAGCTGCTCAAAAAGTCAAAACTAAGTCTTGAAATGGTTGAGGGGATTCTAATATGGGCCAAATATCATTTAGAAGAAAAAGTAGAAAAAGACAGTGTAAACCTATTACCTCTTTTGGAGCAACTAAAAGAGTACTTCTCAGATCAATTGAATAACAAAGGATTAATCATCACTACGGAGTTATCAATTGATGTTTTGGAAGTCAACCAAAGTATATTCACCATCATTATTCGAAATCTAATATCGAACGCCATAAAATACAGTTATAATAATTCAACCATAAAAATTCAGGTTAAAAAACTAAACGGACTAACGCTTGTTGACATTTCAGATAGTGGCAGTGGTTTTCCAGAGAGTGTTTTAAAAACTTTAAACACTAAAGAAAAGTTTTATTATAGCTCAAGCAAGGGTACTCTTGGCGAAAAAGGCATTGGAATTGGTTTATTTCTTTGCAAGGAACTTGCTGAAAATATTAATGCAGAGATTAAAGTGGCTGCATCTACAAAATCAGGTTCAACTGTAAGAATTCAGTTCGCTTAATCGGCCATTTTCTTCAGTTCAGAAGGTCTAAATTTTTTGAGTAAAGGCTCAACGGTTAGTCCTTGAACAGCGATACTAAACACCACTACAATATAAGTTACCGCCAAAATCAATTCTCTATTCATTTCTTCGGTTAGAGATAATGCTAATGCAATTGAAATTCCACCACGTAAGCCGCCCCAAGTCATTAACAAACCTGTTTTTGGCACAAAATTTAACTTGTTTCTAAAAACTACAATAGGCCCCGAAAGTGCCAAATATCTTGCGATGAGCGAAAGTGGGATTAACAAAAAGCCTGCAATGATATATTCAGTTTCAAAGTTTACAATGAGAATTTCCATTCCAATCAACACAAAAAGTGCCGCATTTAATAGCACATCAACAAGTTCCCAAAATTTATCTACATAGCGCTCGGTGATTTCTGACATGGCCGCATCTTTAGTAGTATCTCTACCTAATAAGAGACCTGCCACAACCATGGCCAATGGCCCAGAGAAATGAAGTTTCATTGCTAACAAGTAGCCTCCCATAACCATTGCCAAAGTAATAAGAACCTCAATACTATAATCATCAATAGATTTTAGTAATCTAAAGGTTATTTGACCAAGAATTAGACCTAGTATAATACCACCTCCTACTTCTTCCAAAAACAGAAAACCTATTTCTGTAATATCAATATCGGCATTAGCTTGGTTTGCCAAGTTAAACAAAGACAAAAAAACAACTACCCCAATACCATCGTTAAATAGAGACTCTCCTACAATTTTGGTTTCTAACTTTTTTGGAGCTCCTGCCTTTTTAAGAATACCTAATACAGCAATAGGATCAGTAGGTGATATTAATGCACCAAAAAGCAAACAGTGTAAAAAGCTTACTTGTAAACCAACAATATCAAAAATGAAATAAGATAGGCCACCAATTAAAAACGTAGAGGTAACAACTCCAATGGTTGCAAATGAAGCAATTGGCCATTTTTGAACTTTAAGTTGTTGAAAATTGGTATGTAAAGCACCGGCAAAAAGCAGAAAACTTAGCATTATTTCTAAAACTGTTGTTTTAAAATCAATACTTCTAAGCGCTTGCTGTACTTGCGATAATAAAGACTCATTAAAACTTCCTATAATTAGTACACCTATTGAAAAAATGATTGAAATTAACATGATACCAATGGTATCTGGAAGTTTTATGAATCGAGAATTTAGATAGCCAAAAACTGCAGAAAATACTGTGAGAAGCGTGATTACTGTAAACAACTCCATTTGCTTTCAATTTGAATAAGCATAAGTAATACAAATGCCAATACAAAAAATGATAAGACACTTAAAATTGTTTAGGTCAACTTAAACTTATGGTTTCCAAAAGTTCGAATCAATAAGCCTTGCTACTTTGATTGAATTGAATATTCTAAAAATACTCTTTGACCCAAAGTAAAAATCAAAAACAACCAAGGTGCGCCATGTAGCAAAAGATCAAACCAATCCATACCTTGCATACCTACAGCACCGCCTGCTACCCACCTAATTTTGCCTACAATATGGGGCTCTGGTGCAAAAGGAGCTAAGCCTAAAGTAAGCGAGCCTAAAAGCCCTGTTCCAATTCTCTTATTACTGTCCTGTCTCGATATCATTAATGCAAAGGTTGGCCGCCAAAAGTAAATGCTCTGTGAGATTTGTCTCATTAATACCATTTGCATTACAACAAAAAAAGCCCCTAAAAAGGGGCTTTGACCAATTGAGCGAAAGACGAGATTCGAACTCGCGACCCCGACCTTGGCAAGGTCGTGCTCTACCAGCTGAGCTACTTTCGCAATTATAAAATTAAGTACCCAGGGCGGGACTTGAACCCGCACGACCGCAAAGGTCACAAGATTTTAAGTCTTGCGTGTCTACCAATTCCACCACCTGGGCAGCATTAATTTTATATTCTTCAATACCTGAGCGAAAGACGAGATTCGAACTCGCGACCCCGACCTTGGCAAGGTCGTGCTCTACCAGCTGAGCTACTTTCGCAATACATGATCGCTTCCTTCAAAAGCGGTCGCAAAAGTATTGCTTCCTACATTTTAAGCAAATTTATTTTCGAGAAAAATCACCTTTTGTAAGAATACCAAATATCAACCCAAAAAAACAAGAGCCAAATTGTCGTTCGAGAAAAGACTCCAAATTAAGTCCAATAAAGGCCATTACTACAAAAGCCAATAACAACCAATTTCTATATTGAATTGAATGCCAAATCATAAGCCCAAAAAATAACAAGAATAAAAGCAACGCGGGCAAACCGCCTACTACCATAAAATTGGCAAATTGGTTATGCGGATTTATTCGATTTTCAGGAAGTAATAAAGTTCCCCTTTTTGAAAACATTTCTTGAACTTCTTGCGTAAGGTCTGCCATTCCCACCCCAAGCAATGGGTTTTCTTTAAATATATGCCAACTATTCTCCAATGCATGTAAGCGCATAGCACCACTCCACCAATTGGCATTTTCACCATTTAGGTAAATGTTGAGATCGTGCATTGAATTATTGAAACGATTATTGAGAGGCGTTATAAATGAAATTGCCAAAATTCCGATCACCATCAAACCCAAGGTAATTGATGTTGAATATATCCATTTTCCTTTTTCGATTGAAAAATAGAAAAATATAAGCGCTAGCAACCCTGCATACATTGCAACCAAACCTGTGCGTGCAACAACCACATGCATTAGTACAAAGTTTACCAATAACGGAACCAAAAAAAGCCATTTTCGAAAGGCTGGTTTCCCAAAAAAAAGAAAATAGGCCATTATCAAAACCGATGTACCTAACATAAAACTAAAAGAAATATGAAAGTATCCGTTAATTATGGGAATAGGTTTTGATTTGCTTATAAGCTCATTGATTTCTTGATAATTGCCAAGGTAATTTGCAAAGGTTCCAATGGCAATAAGCATTGCGGCATAAGCCATTACAAGCAAAATAAGTTGCAACTGTTTTAAACTTATACTTATGGTACTGGCAAATAAAAATAGCCCAACAAATGAAAGCTTAAAGGCCATTTCGTTAAAGAAGGCAGGTTGGTTTTGATTGGATGTATAGAAAATTGACAAAGCCAACCATACAAGCAATAAAATCAGAATTTTATGTGAATTCTGTAATTCTAAACTTTTATTAAGGAATGACTTGTTGAATGCAAAAAGCACAATCATACCAACTGTAGAAACTGATAAAATGGCTCTGCTAAAAAATAAACCTACAAATGCTGCTACTAAAAATATAAGTCCAATAAGTGTTATATGCTTTTTGAGAAAACTCAAAACCTAGAGCTGATCGTTGCTATATACAATTTCTACTCTAAAAATCTTATCACTAACATCTAATCGCTTGCTCGCCGATTCTGTTAGTACAATAACAACATCTTTCTTTTCATTACCTGCTAAAGGACCAATAACTTTTGCGTAAGTAGCCTTGTTGTTTGCCAGGTTTTCTATTCGAACTATACTTCCAATTTCTACATTATTGTAAAGCGCCAAAGACTTTCCTTCACCACTAGGCGGATCAGGTATATATGTAGCCAATCCCGTAGTTGTTACATCGCTCCAAATTACTTGAGTGGTATCACCTTTTCTTTCTTCGCCTTCACCACCAGCAACAACATCTTTTATTTCATCAACAGTAACAGGGTCATCTTTAACCTTAACTTTATCTCTAAATGCTATAATAATTTTTTGCCCTTCAGATAATGAATTTGTTTTAAGGCTATTCCAGCGCTTTATTTCATCAATGGTGAATTTACATTGATCTAATCTGCTTATGCTAAATAGAGTTTCGCCTGCTTTAACGGTGTACCAAACTACATTATCATCCTTATTTTTAGGACCAATGGTTCCATTTTCTTTTGCTTTCTTTTTTTTGTCAGCATCGGCTATCAACTTTTCGGCATCTGCCTTGGCTATATTGGTAGGAATAAAAATGTATTGGTCAACTTTTATTCCGGCCGTTTTAACATCGGGATTATAAACCTCAATATCAGGAACCGAGACTTTATATCTTTTTGAAATAGAGTAAAGCCCCTGCCCTTTTTCAACTTGGTGTACAATAAATACCTTGTTGTTGCTCATAATCTTTAGCCCAGTAGAGTCTGTTAGAGCCATTGCCGAAACAGAAAGCAATAAGAAAGCAATTATACCAATTGATTTTAAGTGCTGCATAGTGGCGATTAAAACGACTTGTTCATCAAATTATTTTCAAAAGTAAAGTTTAAATATGCCGCTGAAACGAGCAATTATCCACTTAAATATTAATCTTGAGCAAAAAAGCAATTCAACTATTTTTGACAAATGAAATGGCTAAAACTCACCTTGCTTTTTGCTTTTATTAGCTCAATTGGTATGGCGCAAAACTTTAAAGGTAGTGCCTATGCCGGAGCCACATTTAGCCACATGCGGGGTGATTATATGGTAGGATACAACAAACCTGGAGCAAACCTAGGGCTTACCGTGGCATACCCTTTTCACAAAAACTTTGATGTAAGTATGTCTCTCTCTTTTTCACAAAAAGGAAGCAGAGCTACTTATGATCGATATGGAAACAGGCAAGGTGGCTCGTGGCATTTAATGAGAGCGAATTATGTTGAAATACCCATTTTGATAAATTACCGAATAAGCCTATTTGACAAAGACTTTATTTTATTAGGCGGTCTATCCATTGCTCGATTAATGAGCGAATCGCTGAAGTTTGGACAATTTACGGGCGTTGAATCTGACAAGATCTTGAGAACTTGGGAATACGCTTTTCAACTAGGTGCTGCATATGTTATCAACGATAATCTCAACATTTTTATAAGACATTCCACTTCTGTTATATCAGTTGCCAAAGGCGACATTAGCTTCTTTTTTTCACCATATAATGTTGGTTTGATAAACCTTGCCGCAAGTTTTGGTATTGAACGCAAATTCTAGATATGGAAGTTTTTTTATCGTTAGACGGCATAATTGCATTAGTTACCCTCACTTTTTTGGAAATCGTTCTTGGCGTAGATAACATCATTTTCATTTCAATTGTATCAAATAAGCTTCCGGCCAATCAACAGGAAAAAGCAAGGAGAATTGGACTTTCTCTAGCTCTAATTATGCGCATTGGGCTTTTATTGGGTATTTCTTGGATTATAGGTTTAAAAACTACACTTATTGGCCCATATGAAATTGGCGAATTGTTAACGATAGATTTTAGCGGTAAAGACCTTATTCTGCTATTTGGCGGCCTATTCTTAATAGGTAAGAGTACTACCGAAATTCATCATAAGCTTGAAGGTGACACACCTAATGACGAAAAAACGAGCAAAGGGAAAGCAGTTTTATCAAGCGTAATTACTCAAATTGTATTCTTAGATATCATTTTCTCAATTGACTCGATTCTAACAGCAGTTGGTTTAACGGAGCATGTTCAATTAATGATTGTTGCCGTAATTATTTCAATGGGAGTAATGATGATTTTTGCTGGTAAGATTGCAGATTTTATAAACAAGCATCCGTCTCTGCAGTTATTGGCTTTATCTTTTTTAATACTAATTGGTTTTACTTTGGTAATAGAAGGCTTTCATCAACACGTTCCAAAAGGTTACATATACTTTGCTGTGTTTTTCTCGCTAATGGTTGAAGTATTGAACATAAGAATGAGAAAAAAGTCTAAACCGGTAAACCTTCGCAAACGAATTGAAGAATAGATGAATCGCTACAAAATCGTTCTAATATCATTTTTATTTTATTTTTCAATAGCAAATGCTCAACAAAAACTAAGTGAATCGGCTACTATTAGTGTAATTACTTGTGCTCCTGGCAACTTAATTTACGAATGCTTTGGACATACCGCCATTCGTGTACAAGACCCAGATCAAAAAGGCTTTGACTTTGTTTTTAACTATGGAATTTTCGAATTCAATAAACCCAATTTTGAGCTGAACTTTGCAAAGGGTTTTATGGAATACAAATTGGGAGTGCAACGATTTGATGGTTTTACGGGAGTTTACACTAGAGATAATAGGACTATTACTGAGCAGGTTTTAAACCTTAACCAAGAAAAGAAACAGCAGTTTTTTGACTACCTAGTTTGGAATGAAAAGCCTGAGAACCGCTACTACATGTATAATTATTTTGATGACAACTGCGCCACCAAGGTTAGAGTTGTGATTGAAGATGAAGTAGGCCTGAAGGTTAGCTACAACACCAAGTTTAAAGAAAATGAAGGCTTAACCTACCGACAATTAATTCACAAATACGCACATAACAACAGATGGTCTCAGTTGGGAATTGATCTATGCCTAGGCATGAGTCTTGACGAAGTTCTAGAAGATCGTGAATATGATTTTTTACCAGATTATTTGTTCGAAACAATAAAAAGCGCTGAGTTTGATGGCAAGCCATTAGTAAAAGAAGAACTTGAAATTCACCATGGAGAGCCGAGAGAATCAAGTAGTTGGTTTACCCATCCTATTCTCATATTTTGGATTTTTATCATAGCCTTAATGGCTTTAATGACTAAAACGAGCGAGAAGACAAATAAGACAATTGAAGCGGTTTTTCTTGGGATTACCGGTTTTATTGGTGCTTTTCTCCTATTCATTTGGTTTGGCACCAATCACACCGATGCAGCCAATAACCTGAACTTGCTTTGGGCCATGCCTATGAACCTTTTGCTCATTGCCTTACCACAAGATTTTAAGCGTAAATATTACTTATTTTACGGCTTACTATTAGCTATTATGTTGCTTAATTGGATCTGGTTTCCTCAGAGCATCAACAATGCTTTTCTCCCGCTTGTTGCATTCTTATGCTTTAGAAGCTTTGCTGGCTATTTTAGGCTTTGCGATTAAAGAAATGTTGGATTTTGGATTTTGAATTCAACATTCAAAACCACCTACTTCCCTTTCAAATTCTCTTCTAGAAACTCGGTCATTTTGGTGTAAAGGTGTAAACGAGTAAGGCCACCATAAATACCGTGATTTTTGTTTACATATATCTCTGAATCAAAAGGTATATTCATTTGAACCAAAGTGTTCATCAACTCAAAAGCATTTTGCGGATGCACATTGTCATCAAAGCTTCCATGAACCAACAAGTAGTCTTTGTCTTTTAAACCTTCGGCAAACTTCATTACTCGAGTATTATCGTAACCGGCTTCATTATCTTGTGGTCGTTGCATATAGCGTTCGGTGTAGATGTTATCGTAGTATTCCCAGCTTGTAACTGGGGCTACCGCAACTCCTGTTTTAAACACTTTTCCACGTGCCAGGCAATGCGAGGTCATAAATCCACCATAGCTCCAGCCAAACATGCCTATCCTATCGGCATCTATATAACTAAGTTTGGCGAATTGCTCGGCAGCCGCAATTTGATCTTCAACTTCTATCTGACCTAGGTTTTTGTAAGTACACTTTTTAAAGTCGGCACCCCTTGCTCCTGTTCCACGGTTATCAACGCATATTACATAATAGCCTTGTTGCGCCAAGTATTGAAACCAAGCTTTGTTTGAAGTGTACCATGTATTTTTAACCATTTGACTACCAGGGCCACCGTAAACAAACATTAGAAGTGGGTATTTTTTAGCTTGATCAAAACCTTTTGGTTCTATTTTCCAAGCATTAAGATCAGTTTCGCCATCTGCAGCTTTTACGGTAAAAAACTCAAAAGGTAAACCGGCAAACTCATTCCAACTCTTTGCAAAGTCTTCGTTATTTTCAAGTTCTCTAACAACTTCATTGTTATTATCTCTCACCGATATTACAGGTGGAGTATTTATGTTGCTATAGGTGTGAACATAGTATTTGAAGTTCTTTGAAAATGATGCATCATGTGTTCCATCACCTTGCACTAAAATTTGCTTTCCAGTACCATCAAGATTTACTTTATACAAATGTCTTTCAAGTGAAGAAGCTTCTGCACTTTGGTAATACAATACACTATTAACATTATCATAACCCAAAAATTCAGTTACATCGTATTTTCCCTTAGCTACAATATTTATCAATTTACCTTTCATTGAGTAATGGTATAAATTGTTGTAACCGTCTTGTTCTGAACTTATTATAAAGCTTTTACCTGCATCTAAAAAGGTTAGATCATCAGTAATATCAATGTAGGTCATGCTCTTTTCTTCATAAAACACCTTTGTTTTTCCTTTTGAATCAGCTTTTAATAACTCCAAATGATTTTGAAGTCTGTTTAACCTAGTTATGCAAAGCTCATCGTCATTTATCCAATTAATTCTAGGAATATAAATGTCCTTTTCTGTGCCAAGATCTGCATTAACTGTTTTGCCTTTCTCAATTTCGTAGATTCTCACAGCTACTTCTGAGTTGTCTTCACCCGCTTTAGGGTACTTATATTCATACATGTAAGGATAACTTCTACCCACATACACCGGAATTTCGTATTGCTTAACTTCACTTTCGTCAAATCGAACAAAAGCCAAGTATTTACCATTTGGGCTCCATTCAAAAGCTCTTATAAAAGCAAATTCTTCTTCGTATACCCAGTCAGTCATTCCATTAAGCACTTGATTTTGCGCACCATCAGAAGTGATCTGAGTAACTTTTCCATCACTTAAATTTTGAACAAACATGTTATTTTCAAAAACGAAAGCTACTTTATCTTCATTTGGCGAAAGTGTTGCATAAAACACCTGCTTACCATCAAAAATTTGAGTTAGCGTTTCACTTGCAAAATCCCACAAATAATATGTACTCTTTTTACTATGCCTGTAAACAGGCCTTGTATTGGATTGAATTAAAAGCTTTTTACCAGATTTTGAAATTTGGTAGTTGTCCATGTTGTAGTTCATACCTTTTGCCTTAGCCGCATTTTGATCAAAAAGTAATTCACTAAAGTCGGCATCAGCATAGCTGTATTTTACCACTTTACCACTTTCCATTACTGAATAATGGTTACCGTCTAGCATATGTCTAATGCCATTTACACCATTAGCATATGTTTTTCCAGTAGTGGTTATGTCTTTTATTGTTAACCCTTCGTTTTGGGCATGTACAACTGAACTCAATGAAATTAGGAAAGAAAGAAGTAAAAGTCTCATAATCTGTTTATTGCCTTGCAAACATAGATAATCCACGTTTTTAATGCATATCCCTTAAAAAAATTGCTAGCCCTTCATGTAATTTGCGCATATGAGCCAATATAAAAAGATAGGTCAAATTGATGTAGATCTATTTATTTCAACTCTTGACGCTGACCGGGTAATTACCAATCAAAATGATAAAGAACCTTACGGCAAAGACTACACAGAGGATTTTCTTTTTGTGCCTGAAGTTGTACTAATACCTAAAAGCACAATTGAAATAAGTAAGATTTTAAAATACTGCAACGAGCAACGCATTCCTGTAACTGCCCGTGGCGCTGGAACTGGACTAAGCGGTGGAGCCTTACCTACCCACGGCGGAGTTGTGCTCTCAACTGAAAAGCTAAATAGCATTATTGAAATTGATACGAATAACTACATGGCAACAGTAGAGCCTGGCGTTATTAATGAAGTTTTTAGCAATGCAGTAGAAGCAAAAGGCTTGTTTTACCCACCCGACCCTGCTAGCAAAGGCTCTTGCTTTATGGGTGGAAACCTTGCCGAAAACTCAGGTGGGCCAAAGGCAGTTAAATACGGAACTACTAAAGACTATGTTTTAAACCTTGAAGTGGTATTGCCCAATGGAGAAATTATTTGGACCGGTGCCAATGTGCTTAAAAACTCCACAGGTTATAATTTAACCCAATTGGTTTGCGGCAGCGAGGGCACGCTGGGAATCATTACCAAAATTGTAGTGAGACTTTTATCTAAACCAAACGAAAACCTTTTAATGTTGGCCACTTTCAATGATATTAATTCTCCATGTGTAGCTGTTAGTGCAATTCTAAATTCGGGCATAACACCATCAGGGCTAGAATTTATGGAACAAAATGCCGTAGAATGGAGCATGAAATATGCTGATATTACTTTGGAAATTAGCGATGATACTGCTGCTATTTTAATTATTGAAGTTGACGGAAACAACTTAGAAAGCCTTTATACCGACTGCGAAAAAATCAATGAAATTCTTGAGCAAAATGGATGTTCAAACGTGCTTTTTGCTGATTCGGCGCTTGAAAAAGAAAGACTTTGGAAAGTGCGAAGAATTTGCGGGGAAGCCGTGCATGCACATTCAGTTTATAAAGAAGAAGACACCGTGGTTCCTAGATTCCATTTGCCTGAATTGCTAAACTCAATAAAAGAAATAGGCTCAAAATACGGATTTGAAAGTGTTTGCTACGGTCATGCCGGAGACGGCAACCTACATGTAAACATTCTAAAAGGTAATCTTTCTGATGAGCAATGGAGCATAACTGTAAAAGACGGCATAAGAGAGATTTTTGGCATTTGTCACAATTTAGGTGGTACTATTTCAGGTGAACATGGCATTGGTTTGGTTCAGCGAGAATATTTAGATATTGTTTTCAATAAAACTCAAATAGAGCTAATGAAAGGTATTAAAGATGTTTTTGATCCCAACAAAATACTGAATCCAGGAAAAATATTTCCCGATTAAGCAAAGGCAAAACGCAGTTTTTATTTCTAGTTTTAAACTATGACAACATGTATTGCTTTTGCAATTGATATTTTATCGTATATCAAATCCATATAAGTTTTATAAAACACAAAAAAAGCCCTGACAACATGCCAGGGCTTTCTTAAATAATATTTTCTGAGTATTTCTTACTCTACAATTACTCTTCCGCTTAAAGTTGATTCACCTACAGTTATGTTGTAGATGTATACACCATTTGAAAGGTTTTGAGTATTAAGGTCAATTCTATTGTTGCCACTTAGTGCACCTAAGTTTTCAGCATAAACTTCTTGACCAACAAGATTTGTAATTTGCAATCTAACCTTGTTTTCTTTTTCTAATTCAACGTTTACAAATGCATTTCCTGTAGTTGGGTTTGGATATGCTTTAGAAATGTTGAAAGTGCTGTTGTTCTCGTCAATTGAAGTTCTATTGATCACAAACTCATCATTTAATACAGATGATTTAGGAACAGCTGCGTACATAATCTTACTTAATGTACCTACATGACCATTGATTACAGAAGTACCAGCATAGTCGTCTCTCTGCCACATTAAATGCAGGTTATCATCAACATCTCTGGCTATATGACAAAATACATCTTCTGTCTCATACCCTTCAACAATTGGTTGCGGTGTACTCCAAGTAGCTCCATCATCTTCTGAGTAAAGAACGTATACATCTCTGTAAACCGGACCTTCAGGAGACAATGCATCCTCATTAGGCGCACTGTAAACACAGTAAATATTACCATCAGCGTCAATACCAGCATCTGGGAAACAAGCCAAAGTATTATTTGAATAACGAGCACCAGGATTAGTAGCCCATTGGTCTTGGAAAAGGTCAAGTTGACCATTGCCATTAATATCAAGAGATTGAGCAATGATTCTTGGCGTTTGAGAAACTTCGTTCCAGTAAACTAAACCATTGGTAGCTGGGAAAAAGCTCCAACTTGAATCACCCTCTGTATCATCAAGAATTCTGTTGTAATTCCACCAAACGTGTGCATTTCCACTCTCATCTAAAATCACTGAGACGCTACCACTGTTAGTTTCAAGTGTATCACCTTCTGTTGATTGGTTTCCATCAAAACCTTGAATACCAAATTCGTCAACTACAGTTGTAGTCCAGTTTTCACCATTGTCGTTTGACTTAAACAAGAATAAATTCTGTCCTGACCCACCAGAAACAATTGCAATGTTATCACCATCTACATCCATTTGGTAAGCGTCAGACCAACCAAATGCAATTGTTGAATCATTGTATCCGTCCATTAATACTTTCTCATCTAACCAATCACTTGCATCTACATCATATCGGTAATAAGTATTAGGTCTTCTTATACCTTCATAAGGTGTTTGTATGCTAGTATTAGCAGCTGTCCAAATATGAATGTAAGAACCACTACCAACTGCTCTTGGCCAAAATGGCCCATTTTGGCCTACTTCTAGCTTTTCAACAATTGACCAATTGTCAGAACCAATTCCATCATTCATTATTAAATATAATCCACCAGATTGCGCATTAGCATCTGATGTTGCGTGGTGAGAAACAACAAACTCAACTTGAGTGCCATTTTTTTCAACTACACCTACATTACACCAACCAGCTCTATCATCCTCAAGTCTAGATAATGGCATATCGCTCCAATTTGAACCATCAAAGTGAGCATAACCTGTACCTCTAGTTAAGAAAGGACTTGCATCTGAAGCCATTGTAAAAACAGCAGAAACACTTCCATCTCCATATAATTGAATTCTATTAGCTAGAGCACCGTTAACTTGAAGATCATATTGGGTTTCACCAATTTGCACGGCATCATATAGCCATTCTGCTTTTGATGTAACAGGACCTCGTGGCTTTTCATTTTCAACAACATTTACTGGCGACTTTATAGATTGTTCGCCATAAGTAGTTCCGCTCATGGTAGCGGTTTCGCCATTTCCGTTTACAAGGTTTTGGGCAAAAGCTGCTACTGGAAGCATAAAGCTCAGTAGTAAAGATTTTCTCATGTAAATTGCTTTATAGTTTATTAACATTCAATATTAATCAATAAGCGGCAATAGTACTATCCACAGAGTTTTTTTTGGTTTTTTTAGTCACTCAATTTTCTGACGGTACATTTGAGAAATCAAAGCATATTTAAACCATGAAAATAGTAGAAACCGAAATTCCTGACGTTAAATTAGTAATGCCTTCAGTTTTTAGAGATGAGAGAGGATACTTCATGGAGTCTTACAGAGAAAGTAGCTTTAGAGAAGCTGGTATAAAGTCAAACTTTGTACAAGACAATCAATCTTTATCAGGAAAAGGGATTCTGCGTGGTTTACATTTTCAGGCACCGCCTTTTGCACAGGCAAAACTTGTTAAAGTTGTTGCCGGAGCTGTTCTTGATGTAGCCGTTGATATTAGATCAAATTCGCCTACTTATGGTAAACATGTAAAGCAAGTTCTTAGCACAGAAAATATGCACCAGCTGTATATACCAGAAGGGTTTGCACATGGTTTTGTTACACTTGAAGAAAACACCGTTTTTCAATACAAATGTGGAGACTACTACAATAAAGAAAGTGAAGGCGCAATTTTTTGGAACGACGAAAATTTAAGTATTGATTGGGGAATTGAAAACCCTTTGGTTTCTGCCAAAGACAAAGAAGCTCCTTTATTCAAGGATTTTGTAAGTCCTTTTTAGTGAATCAATTTAAAAGGCCATATATCCTGCCACGATTGACGCCCAAATGGAAACAAAGAGTATTTATATACTGTCAATCAAAAAAACCATAAGGAAAAAACTAAAACAACCACCTAATTTCCCCATTCAAAAAAGCTTTAGGGTGTCCGTCTACATTTAAGATCAAACGGCCAAACCTATCTACCCCTAATACTTCCGCAACCATGTATTGTCCGTCAGATGTTTCAAAATCATGCATCTCTCCCATGGCATAAAGTTCGTTCCTGTAGGCTTGTTCAAGTTCTCCGTGCCCTGGCATAAGTTTATTGTAGCATTTTGAAAATTCATGCTCAAAAAGAGATAGAACGAGCTTTGTATTATAAATCTCGTTGGTTAGCAATCGTAAACTAGTTGCTTTTGGCAAATAATTGTCAAATTCAATTTGATTTACGTTTATGCCAATGCCTATAATTGATTTTAGCTTTCCTTGTTGAATAAAGTTTTCAATGAGAATTCCGGCAACCTTACAGCGATTAACCATAATGTCATTAGGCCATTTAATATTTGATTTTAAGCCTGTGAGTTTATTTACAGTATTTAAAACTGATAGACTAACTAGCTGCAACAGTTTAAACTGATGACTAGGTGGCAGCTGACCAAGTTCTAAAAAAAAAGAAAAAGTAAGGTTTTCTCCAGGTGCTGCATTCCATGTTTTTCCTCGTTGTCCTTTTCCTTGAGTTTGATATTCTGCCAAAATGCAAAAGCCTGAATTAAGCGATTTAAAATCAAGTTCACGCAAATAATTATTGGTAGACTCTACCCTTTCTAATTCTTTTAGTGTAAACCTGAAATTACTCAACAAAATGCTACTTTAGTTTTAACAAAGGTGCTAATTGAAATGAAAAAACGGTCTAAATCAATTTCAAATGCTCTATTTGATCTTTTTTTTCCACCCATTTGCTATGGTTGTGGCAATGCCTTAAATCAGAACGAACGCTGCATCTGCAGCTATTGTCAAACAAGTTTACCAAAAACAAATTGGCAAAACCGTATGGCCAATCCGCTCGAAAAAGTTTTTTATGGAAGGGTTGAAGTAAACAGAGCCACAAGTTTTCTTCATTTTAGGAAAAACTCTATAGTGCAAAGCTTTTTACATAACCTTAAATACAATAGCCAAAAAGAGCTCGGAGTTGTTTTGGGGCTTTATTTTGCAAGTGACCTAAAAAAAGCTTCATGGGTCACTGATATTGAAGCGGTAATTCCTATTCCATTACATTATCGAAAACTTAAAACAAGAGGCTATAATCAAAGCGCCCTACTTTCTTATGGAATTGCTAAAGGATTAAAGATTAAACATGAATTAAAAGCCTTACAAAGGGTGCGGTTTACAGAAACACAAACAAAAAAAGACCGCTTTTCGCGCCAAGAAAATGTAAAAGGAGCATTTAAGTGCAAGCAGTTTAAATATCAGAATGTGTTATTGGTTGATGATGTTACCACCACTGGCGCCACTTTTGAAAGTGCCATTGCTGCCATAAAAACTGCAAACCCAAGCTGTAAAATAAATGTAGCCACTTTGGCCATAGCTGAATGAAAAAGCAATATTTGCAGCTCTCAATCGTTTGAGCAAACAATGCAAAAGTTCAAAAACCAATTACTGTTTGTTACAGTTAGTATTCTTGTTTTTACATGGTCTTGTGGCGTTTCAGACCGCACTACTAACGATATTAATAATCTAACTTTTGAAACTGATTCAGTAATTTTTGACACCGTATTTACTACGGTTGGCTCTGCCACAGAAGTTTTTGTTTTTTACAATGAAGGCGACGAAAACCTTTTAGTGGAAGAGATCTTTTTAGCAGGTGGCCAGTTTTCACCTTATGCATTAAACATTGATGGTGTATCTGGTCATAACTTTAAAGAAATTAGCATTCTACCCGGTGATAGTCTTTTTGCATTCGTAGAAGTACTTATTGATCCAAACAACGTAACTACTCCTTTTGTAGTTAAAGATTCAATCATCTTTAAAAGTGATAAAGTTCAAAAAGACGTAAAACTTATTTCTTGGGGCCAAAATGCGTATTTTCATTATGGAGACACTATTTTAACCAATACAACATGGGAAAGTGACAAACCCCATGTGCTTTTTGGTGAAGTAATTGTAGGTGCAGGAGCTACTTTAACCATAAATGAATGCACACAGATTTATGGTTACAGCTTCTCTAGGCTCAATATAGCCAGAAACAGCGCCCTTAGAGTGCTTGGTACAGTAGATTGCCCTGTAATATTTCAGGGACATAGAAAAGAAGAACGCTATGCCGAAGAACCTGGTCAGTGGATTGGTATTAGACTTTTACCCGGAGCCAGTCAAAGTTTGATTCAGCATGCAATAATTAAAAATGGATTTAGAGGCGTGCAAGTTGATTCTATGCCCGTTTCTAGAGAACCCAATATGATTCTTCAAAACACCACCATCACAAATATGAATTTGGTTTGCCTTTTAGGCTATACGGCAAGTATTCAGGCTGTAAATTGCGAGTTTTTAAATTCTTGCGAATACCTAATGGTGGGCGAACTCGGCGGCAAATACAACTTCGCCTATTGTACATTCGGAAATTTTCAGTTGGGTTGCGTAAGAAGCACTCCATCAGTTTACCTAAGTAATGCAGACTATGTTGATCTTAATGAAGTGGAATTTGTAAACCCTTTACAATATGACATTGTAAACTGCATAATTTATGGATCTCAAGAAGAAGAGTTAGGTTTTAATTTTGGTGGAAAGGGTGATGTAACGGCTACCGTTGGTCATTCTCTTATTCGCACTCAAATTAGCGACTATGATGTAAACAATAACATCATTAATCAAGATCCTTTATTTCAAAACCCGTCTAGACTTAATTATGAACTTGATTCCTTATCACCGGCCATAGGTAAAGCCACACCAATTGGTAATGTTAATACCGATTACTTTTTGAAATTAAGAGACGCCAATTCTCCAGATATTGGAGCATTTGAGAATCAGCAATAAACATGTTGTTAAGTTCCTTCCAAAAAAAAGGACTTAAAGCGGGTTAAATTCGCTTTAGATAAATTTTAACTATGGTAAAGATTGGAGTTCTTGGTGCCGGACATTTAGGCTCAATCCATCTTAAGCTCTTAAAGCAGATTCCAGATTTTGACTTGGTAGGATTTTTTGATCCAAATCCACAACAAGCGGGTAAAGCTGCCAAAGAATTTGGAATAAACTCCTTTGGAACAATTGAAGAGTTGATTGATGTTGTTGATGCCGTTGACATAGTAACTCCTACCCTTTCTCACTACGATTGCGCAGTTGCAGCTATTAAAAGCTCCAAACACATTTTTGTTGAAAAACCGCTTACAAATACAGTTGAAGAAGGTAAAAAGCTTTTAACTCTGGCATCAGAAGCAAACATAATTGGTCAGGTGGGGCATGTTGAACGCTTTAACCCTGCATTTTTGGCGGCTTCGAATTATGATCTTGATCCAAAATTTATTGAAGTACACCGATTATCAGAATTTAACCCTCGCGGTACCGACGTACCTGTTGTACTGGATTTAATGATTCATGATATTGATATTGTGCTTAGTCTGGTAAAAGCAAGGGTAAGAAGTATAAATGCAAGCGGAGTTCCAGTAATAAGTGAAACACCAGATATTGCAAATGCAAGAATAGAGTTTGATAATGGAGCTGTAGCCAACCTTACAGCCAGCAGAGTATCCTTGAAAAAAATGCGAAAAGCTCGGTTTTTTCAGCGCGACGGTTATATATCTATAGACTTTTTAGATAAAAAAGTAGAAGCCTTTAGAATAAGTGACGGAGATGTATCCAATAGTCCATTTAGTTTTGAAATTGACCCGCTAAACAACGGTAACAAAAAGATTTTGAGCTACGAGTCTCCTGCCGTTCCTGAAGTGAATGCCATTAAATATGAATTGGAGCTTTTTGCAAAGAGTATAATTAACCAAACTTCGCCTGCAGTAAGTCTTGAAGATGGTTTTCATTCTCTTGAAGTGGCACACCAAATTCTTGACAAAATTGAGATGACCCATGCCAAATTTTAAATACGCTACAGCACTACTTCTAATCTCGTTTTGTTTTTTAAGCTCTTGTGAGCTCATTAATCCTGACGAACAAATTCCTTCTTATGTAAAAATAGATTCTGTTAATGTTACTACAGATATTACTACGCAGGGCACTGCTAAGCATAATATTTTTGATGCTTGGGTGGTACACAACGGATTGGTGGTAGCAACGGTTCCCATTCCTTGCACGGTACCTGTTTTACAAGACAAGGGAAACATTGTAAGCATTTTACCAGGAATTAAAGAAAGTGGAACTAGCACCAACAGAAGTATATATCCATTTTTTGATGCAGTTGATGTAGAAATTGGGTTTAATAATGATGGCGCCATTTATGATTTTAACCAAGACGACATTGTTTTTAAATATAAAGACAATGTAAAATTCTTGTGGCTTGAAGACTTTGAAAGCGAAACTGTTAGTATACAAGAGATTAATCAAGACTCTGCACCATTTTCAAGGACTAAAAGTCCAAATAATGTTTTTGAAGGAGAAGCATCATTTCAGATTAAACTCACCCAAACAGATACTATTATGTCGGTTCAAGGCTTTAATTATTTTAGTGGTAGTGAGTTTAATATAGGAAGCCCAACATTTTTAGAAATGCACTACAAAAACGACATAAATATGCAGGTTGGTTTTGCCTATAAATCTCCTGAAGGGGTTGTACAATACGACCAACCACATCTTTATTTAAGAGAATCAAGCGAGTGGAAAAAGGTATACATTAATATGACCGACTTAGTGGCCTTACTTAATGATGAAGCCGGAATAAGGGTTTACTTTGCAGCAATTATTCCTACAGATAAATCTGAAGCGGAAATATTGCTCGATAATATAAAACTCTTAACCTTTGAATAAGAACCGATTCGGTTGGATTTTTGCCCTACTTGATTTTATTACAACAGGTGCTGCGTGGTCAGTTTTTTACATTTACCGAAAGAAATATCTAGAACCGCAAGTATTTGGGAATATACCTTTAGAGTTTACTGAAAAATACTTCTTAGGAATAGTAGCTATCCCAATTTTTTGGGTGATTTTGTATTTTTTAATTGGCAGTTACACCCGCACTTATAGAAGGTCTCGTTTGTCTGACCTTGTAAATACTTTTATAATCACATTCATTGGCTCAGTAGCAATTTTCTTTGTTTTGGTTCTCGATGATTTTGTAAAAGAGCCTAAACTATTTAGAAATGCATTTTTGGTGTTATTTAGTTCTACGATAACACTACGCTATTTCATTCGATTTTTTGTGCTTTCATATATCAAAAATCAAATTGTAAATAGAAAAATTGGATTTAACACACTGCTGATTGGCAACAACAAAAAAGCCCTTGACCTTTTTGAAGAATTAGAAAATGAAAGGTATTCTCAAGGCTACTTTTTTAAAGGTTTTATTGAAGTAGAAGCTAAATCGCAAAAATTTCTTGACAACAAGCTTGAGCGTTTAGGAAATTTAAATGCCCTTGAATTAGCAATTGAAGAGAAAAAAATTGAAGAGGTGATAGTGGCTCTTGATCAAGAAAATGGAATGATTGGGAGAATACTTGATGAACTTGACGGAAAGAATGTAATGGTAAAAATGATACCTGATATGTACGATATAGTATCAGGCCGGGTAAAAATGAAGAATGTATTTGGCGCTGCGCTTATTGAGATTTTTCCTGAAATAATGCCTTCTATTCAGGCAAATTTCAAACGTATTTTAGATGTCGCCATCTCTAGCCTACTATTGATTCTTTTGCTACCTTTTTACGGATTCTTGGCGTTATGGGTTAAGCTAACATCAAAAGGGCCAATTTTCTTTAAGCAAGAGCGTATTGGCATAAAGGGTAAGCCATTTTTCATTATCAAGTTTAGAACTATGATAATTAACGCTGAAAAAGAAAAACCACAACTAAGCAGAAAAAATGATCCAAGAATAACACCTGCAGGAAGAATATTAAGAAAATATAGATTTGATGAACTCCCGCAGTTTTACAACGTTCTAATAGGTGAAATGAGCCTGGTAGGCCCAAGGCCTGAAAGACAGTTTTTTATTGATCAAATTACTCAAAAGGCTCCGCAGTATAAGCACCTGTTAAAAGTAAAACCGGGAATAACATCTTGGGGAATGGTAAAATATGGGTATGCGCAAAACGTTGATCAAATGATTGAACGTATGAAGTATGACTTACTTTACATTGAGAATATGAGTTTGAGCATGGATTTTAAGATTTTTCTATACACAGCAATAACAATATTAGGTGGCCGAGGAAAATAAAAAAGACCTGAAGTATATTGAGAAAGTAACACACTTTCTTGATTCGCAATTTAGAATACCCGGAACGGATGTAAGAGTTGGTATTGACCCAATAATAGGATTTTTCATACCCATTTTAGGTGATATTATATCATATATAATGAGTGCTCTACTTGTGTTTTATATGATTAAAAATGGCGCTAGTGGTAAAGTTGTAATGAAAATTTTAGTCAATTTATTAATAGACCTTTTAATTGGAGGTGTACCAATGGTTGGCCAAATCGGAGACTTTTTTTACAAAGCAAATGAGCGCAACCTAAAGCTTTATAAAGAATACTTAAATGAAGGTAAGCACGAAGGTTCGGCCCTACCCTACATTTTAGCTATAGTATTTATACTTATTTTAATCCCAATCATATTCCTCGTGGTTTTCGTAAAGTTATTCTATGAGCTTTATGAATGGATTTTCTAAACTAATGTTATGCTCACAAAACTTTTAGGTGTAAAGTATCCGATAATAATGGCTCCAATGTTTTTGGTGAGCAATGAAGAAATGATTATTGCAGCAGGTAAGGCAGGTATAACAGGAGCTATTCCTGCGCTTAATTGGCGAACAATTGAGCAACTCACAGCTGGCATTAAAAAAATTAAGGAACAATCAAATGCACCATTTGGCATTAATCTAATTGTAAATAAGTCTAATGTAAAATATAAAGACCAACTCAAAGCCATTTGCGATCTTGGGGTTGATTATATAATCACATCATTAGGCAACCCAAAAGAAACAATTGCAGTGGCTCACCAAAACGGCGTAAAAGTATTTTGTGATGTTACTGATCTAAAATATGCTCAAAAAGTACAAGAGTTGGGAGCTGACGCCGTAATTGCCGTTAACAGTAATGCTGGTGGTCATGCTGGCACCATTCCAAAAAATGATTTGATTTCTCTTTTGAAAAGTGAAATTAATCTACCAATAATTTCAGCGGGTGGAGTTGGAAACGGGAAACAACTTAGAGAAACTCTGGATTTGGGTGTTTCAGGATGCTCAATTGGAAGCATTTTTATTGCTAGTACAGAAAGTCCTGTTTCGGTTGACTATAAACAAGCTTGTGTTAGCTACGGCGCCGACGATATTGTAATGACTACCAAACTTTCGGGCACACCTTGCACTGTTATTAAAACACCGTATGTTGAAGAAATTGGAACAAAACAAGGTTTTTTAGAAGGAATTCTAAATAAAAATAAGCAGCTTAAAAAATGGGCTAAAATGTTGACTTTCTATAAGGGCATGAAATCATTGGAAAAAGCGGCCTTTTCAGCCACTTACAAAACAGTTTGGTGTGCCGGACCAACTATTGAAAATACGACCGCAATTAAGCCTATAAAAGAAATTGTTTCAGACCTTGTAAATGGTTTGGAGTATGAATGATTATAATCTAAGCAAAGCCAATAGGCTTTTGTTTTTATTTGGCGTAGCAAAAATTCCACTCATAAGATTTGTAAGGCCTAGAATTATTGAGTTTACTTCAGAGCATATCATCATAAAAATTCCTTTAAGAAGAAGAAACAAAAACCATTTAAAATCAATGTATTTCGGTGCCTTTGCTATTGGTGCGGATTTAGCGGCGGGGTTCTTGGCATTTTGGCTTTTTCAAGAAAGAAAATTGAAAGCATCTTTTGCTTTCAAAAGCTTTAAATCAGAATTTTTACGACGTGCTATGTATGATGTCTATTTTGAATGCCATGCAGGAAACATCATATTAAACGCTGTTGAACAAGCGCAAAAAAATGGTGAGCGTATAAATGAAATGGTAAAAGTAGATGCCTTTTGTTATGAAAATGGCGAAAAGGTGAAAGTGGCTGAGATGGAAATTGAAGCTTCAATTAAGGTTAAATCTTAAATTGAAAATTTGAAGATGAGTCAATTTGGTAATGTGAAAATTTAATCAATCAAATACTCAATTGCAACTTTATAACCAAGCAAACCTAATCCCGAAATCCCCGCCTTACAATTCTGAGATAGCAAGGATGTTTTTCTGAAGTTTTCTCTTGCGTAAATATTAGAAATATGCACTTCAATCACCGGGTTATGAATTGCTTTTACTGCATCTGCCAATGCAATTGAATTGTGACTGTAACCACCTGCATTTAATACAACTCCTCTATACTCTTTTGACAATGAATGTAGCTTATCTATTATTTCACCGCAGTGGTTAGATTGATAATATTCTAAATCAATTTCAGGAAACTCTAAAATCAACTCTTTGAAATAATCATCAAAGCTTTTTGAACCGTAAACCGACGGCTCCCTTTTTCCTAAAAGGTTTAGGTTTGGGCCATTAATAATTAAGATTTTAGGCTGGCTCATTCTTTTAGCAGATCAAGCAAATATTTACCATACCCACTCTTTACCAAAGGTTGTGCTATATTCTCAAGCTGTTCTGCACTTATAAATCCCTGCTGATAAGCAACTTCTTCAGGACATCCCACCTTTAAACCTTGGCGCTCTTCAATTACTTCAACGTACTGACTGGCTTGCATCATTGATTTAAAAGTTCCTGTATCAAGCCACGCAGTCCCCTTCTCAAGCACTTGTACTTTAAGCTCTCCACTTTCAAGGTAAATTTTATTAATGTCAGTAATCTCAAGCTCACCACGGTGAGATGGCTTTAAATTCCTAGCAAAATCAACCACCTGATTATCATAAAAGTACAGGCCTGGAACCGCATATCTTGATTTTGGTTTCTCTGGCTTTTCTTCAATACTAAGTGCATTAAAATCATTATCAAATTCAACTACACCGTAACGTTCAGGATCGCTCACAGGGTATGCGAAAACCACGCCACCTTTTGGATCGCTACTAGCTTCAACAGCTGAATAAAAATTACTCCCGTAAAATATATTATCACCCAAAACAAGTGCTGCCCCTTCATTTCCAATAAACTCTTCTCCAATAATAAATGCTTGAGCTAAGCCTTCAGGATTAGGTTGTTCTGCAAATTCTAAATTAATTCCCCAGTCGCTACCATCACCTAAAAGCTTTTGGAATAAAGGCAAATCATGTGGTGTACTAATTATTAGAATATCCTTAATACCAGCTAGCATAAGGGTTGACAAAGGATAATAAATCATCGGCTTGTCATAAATTGGCATTAACTGCTTGCTTATACCCTTTGTAATTGGGTATAATCTAGTGCCGCTTCCACCAGCTAGTACTATTCCTTTCATCTTATCTGTCTTTATACATTTTATTATAATACTCCATATAGTTACCGGATGTAATATTTGTCATCCATTCTTCATTTTCTAAATACCATTCAACTGTTTTTTCCAAGCCTTCTTCGAAGGTTATAGATGGTTTCCAGTTTAAATCACCTTCAACTTTTGTAGGATCAATAGCATAACGCATATCATGTCCTGCTCTATCGGTTACGTAAGTAATTAGTTGTGCGCTTTCACCGGGCTCTCTACCAAGTTTATCATCCATTATAGCGCAAAGTTTATTTACAAGATCAATATTCTTCCATTCATTAATTCCGCCAATGTTATAAGTTTCGCCAACGGCAGCTTCATGGAAAATAACATCAATGGCCGAACAGTGATCAACTACCCAAAGCCAATCTCTTATATTTTCACCTTTGCCATAAACAGGTAGTGGCTTTTTATTCTTTATGTTGTTAATCATTAATGGAATCAATTTTTCAGGAAACTGAAATGAGCCATAATTATTAGAACAATTCGAGATTTTAATAGGAATTCCGTAGGTGTGATGGTATGCTCTTACAAAATGATCGCTGCTTGCTTTTGAAGCTGAATAAGGCGATCGGGGATCATATGCTGTAGTTTCTTGGAAAAAACCACCTTCATCTAACGAGCCATAAACTTCATCAGTTGATACATGATAGAATAAATGTTCATTGTAATTGTCTGCCCAATATTTTCTACAAACATTTAGAAGTGCAACGGTTCCAAGCACATTTGTATTTATAAATTCAAGTGGATTCTCTATTGATCTATCAACATGAGATTCTGCTGCTAAATGAATAACATCCGTAATACTAAAATTTTCGAAAATATCATCAATCAAACCTTCATCTCTAATATCACCTTTTACGAAGGTGTAGTTAGGATGATTTTCTATTTCAGTTAAATTTTGTAGGTTACCAGCATATGTAAGTAAATCTAGATTAATGATTTTATAATCATATTTATCAAGCATCCATTTTACTAAGTGAGACCCAATAAAACCAGCTCCACCGGTAATTAGTATATTTTTCATTCTGTTAAATTCTTTTCCCAATTGTAAGTTGACAGCAGCATTTGATCCAAAGTGTGCTTTGGCTCCCAACCAAGCTTTTCTTTTATTAAAGATACATCGGCAAAAATAGCCTCAGCATCACCATCTCGGCGTGGTGCAATCTCATGGTTTATATTAATTCCGCTTGCTTTCTCAAATGACTTTACAATTTCTAATACTGTAAAACCACTTCCGCTCCCCGCATTGTATACTTCAAATTGATTTTCATTTTTACTTGCAAGCAAATACTCCAATGCATTAATGTGCGCATGAGCCAAATCAACTACATGTAAATAATCACGCACACAAGTACCATCCTTAGTATTATAATCATTGCCAAAAACTTTTAAAGCTTTTCGTTTTCCCGTGGCCACTTCAGAAATAATTGGCACCAGATGTACGTGGTGTCCAAGAGGGTCTTCTCCTATTTTGCCAGAATCATGAGCCCCAATCGGATTGAAATATCTAAGTGATATTACATTGAAATTATTTCTTGATGTGGCAAAATCTCTCAATATTTCTTCGGCAACTTTTTTGGTATTACCGTACGGACTTACAGCTGCCTTTACAGCTTCGTTTTCTCGTATAGGTAATGCATCTGGGTTTCCATAAACCGTGCAAGAAGATGAAAAAACAAATCGTTGATCAGGTTCATTACCAAAAACTTCAAGCAGGTTCATCAAACTTGTAAAGTTATTTTGGTAGTATTTCAAAGGGTTAGAAACCGATTCATCAACAAATAAGTGAGCCGCAAAGTGAATAATTCCATCAAACTTTCCTTCTTTGGCTTTAAGGTCTTTTACCGCTTCAAGACTGCAAAGGTCAAAATTGTAAAAAGCTGGTTTTTTACCCGTTAACTCAAAAATTCGCTCTTGTACATAAGCTTTTGAATTGCAAAGGTTATCAACTATTACTACATCAAATCCTTTATTCAGCAGCTCTACTGTGGTGTGAGAGCCTATAAATCCATTTCCTCCTGTTACAAGTATCTTAGGCAAGCTTTAGTGTTTAAGTGTTGGCAAATATTGAAAAATAAGGGAGAAATAAAGGGGCCGAAGCCCCTTTAAGTTATAATGAATTTTAGACTATGACTTTTCTACCTATTGAATGGTATGTAAATCCAAGTGCTTCCATTTCTTCCAAATCATACAGATTTCTGCCATCAAAAATCACCTTATTGTTAAGCGCTTTAGCTACTTTACCAAATTGAGGCACTCTAAATACAGTCCACTCGGTCATAATGATTAATGCATCTGCTCCTTCAAGAATATCATATTGATTTTCACCAAATTCCACCCTATCTCCAAAAATATCTTTCATATTATCAATGGCTTCTGGGTCAAATGCTTTTACGGCTGCTCCCTTTTGCAAAAGCTCTTCCATTAAATAAATAGCAGGTGCTTCTCTTATGTCATCTGTATTTGGTTTAAAAGCTAGCCCCCATACTGCGAAAGTTTTTCCTTTCAAATCTCCTTTAAAATGATTCTCAATTTTAGGAAGTAGAACCGTTTTTTGGTCGTGATTTACTTCCATTACAGATTTCAAAATCCTAAAGTCAAAATTGTTCTCTTCTGATGTTTTAGCCAAGGCTTGAACATCTTTAGGGAAACAGCTACCACCATAACCCGTTCCAGCAAATAAAAATCGTTTACCAATTCGCGAATCAGTTCCAATTCCACGCCTCACACTATCAACATCGGCGCCAACAATTTCGCACAAATTGGCAATCTCATTCATAAAAGTAATTTTGGTAGCTAAAAATGAGTTTGCGGCGTATTTGGTTAATTCTGCAGAACGTTCGTCCATAAAAATAATTGGATTTCCTTGGCGAACAAATGGTCTGTAAAGCTTTTCCATTACGCCTCTGGCTCTTTCTGATGAAGTACCTATTACTACCCTTTCAGGTTTTAAGAAATCATCAACCGCTACGCCTTCTCGCAAAAATTCTGGGTTTGAAACAACATCAAACTCAACTTTGGCATGCTTTGCAATTGCAGCATGAACTTTATCTGCTGTTCCTACAGGCACTGTACTTTTATCTACTACAACCGTATATTTATCAAGAATTTTACCTAGCTCATCAGCAACACCTAAAACATACTTTAAATCAGCCGATCCATCTTCGCCTGGAGGTGTTGGCAAAGCTAAGAAAATGATATCTGCATCTTTGATTCCATCATCTAAACTACCTGTAAAAGAAAGCCTTTCTTGCTGAATATTTCTCTCAAAAACTACATCTAAACCAGGTTCGTAAATCACCATTTCGCCGTTTCGCAGCTTTTTTACTTTATCGGGGTTATTATCAACGCATATTACTTCATTACCCATTTCTGCAAAGCATGTACCTGAAACTAAACCTACATACCCTGTACCTACAACCGTTACTTTCATTGTTTTGTCTTTAGTTTAAAATTACTCTGATTCAAATTACAAAATGCGCAAATCCAGATATGGAACTAATGTTACAGACCATAGATTACGCTTATTTTAAAATCCGTTACGAACTTAATTTTACCTTCGTTTAATGCCTTTGTTCTTAATCTAAAATTAACCGATGTTTAAAAAAGTTGCGCCCTTAATAGTTGCAATCATATTTTCAATAAACTCCTTTGGTCAATCATATTTGAGAGACTCTGTAATTAGCATTACTTCATTTCAGTTTGGCTACACTCCGTGCCTTACTGCTTTTGATATGGGCAAAAAAAGTGACTTCTTGCATGTTTTTAGCCCTTCTCTATCATATAAAAATGGTTCAAACTGGTACTTCAAGGGTTCAGTTGGATTAATTGTAGGGCATAATTCGCTTGAACGAAACACACCAAATATGGTTTTCTCTGAACTGGGATTACCCATTAGTGCAGATGGTATTTTACAAGAGATGGCCATTAGATTTCAGGGATTTTCATTTGGTTTTGAATTAGGCAAGCTCATTAAGGTATCTGATCACAATTTAAACTCAGGCCTGTATGTTGCTGCAGGAATTGGCTTTTTGCAGCACCGAATTAAATTTGACTATTTGGGTCAAGGTGTACTTCAATTAGAAGAACCATACATTTTTGGATACGATAGATTAACAAATGGCACTTTAATTAATCAGTTCATAGGTTGGCGCAGGTACTCAAACAAAAACAGTTTTAATTATGAATTGGGTTTAGAGTTAAATCAAGGATTAACTAGGAATAGACGGTCATGGAATTATGACCTATTTGGACCTGCCAATGAGCTAAGGCTCGACTTTTATTACGGACTTAGAATGAATGTGATTCTGCCCTTTTACGGAGTTAGTTCAAGATAATGTTGTTATTGTATTCTTTTGGCATCAGATTATATTTCTTATTTGGTTTCTTTCTAAAGTTTAGAAACGATAAGATTAGAAAGTGGTATTATGGTAATAAGAATAAAGTTGCGCCGGTTTTACCAAAATCAGGCAATAAAAAAATAATATGGTTTCATATAAGTTCACTCGGAGAGTATGAGCAAGCCAAACCTGTTATTAAAAGGCTTTATAAAAAATTTGACATTGTAATTACCTTCTTTTCACCAAGTGGCTTTGAACATAAATCTGTAAGAGAGTTTACCCAAAATGTTTTTTACTTGGGCAAAGACACGGCCCAAATGGCAAGGCAAAACATAGATCATATTAAGCCCGATTATTTTATTTTAGTAAAATATGATTTTTGGCTCAACCATTTGTTTCAATTGGAAAAAGAAAACATAAAATCAATTGTAATTTCAGGACTTTTTAGGCCGAATCAAATTTTCTTTAAACCGTGGGGTAACATCTTTAGAAAAGGCCTTAGAACATTTGATCACATTTTTTTGCAAAATCAAAGTAGTAAAGAATTACTCGCCGGCATTGGTATTACAAAAATCAGTGTAAATGGTGATACAAGAGTTGATTCAGTTTTAGAAAACGTACCTGCAGCCTTAGATAAACTCCCACAGATTGTTAAGGACTTTGCTAAAGGGCATAAATGCTTAGTGGTTGGAAGTAGCTATAAAGCCGAAGAACAGATTGTTCTTAAGAATTTAGATACCTGTTTAATAGGTTGGAAAGTGCTAATTGCCCCACACAACTTAAACAAAAAGCACTTAAAGGAACTTGAAATTAGTTTTGGCTCAACAGCGTCGTTTTTATCAAAAACCAATGATTTAGCGTCTCACACACAAGTCTTAATTATTGATCAAATAGGCTTGCTTAAATATCTTTATGCTGTGGCTGATGTGGCCTTTGTGGGTGGTGGATTTGGTAAAACTGTACATAATACGCTTGAACCGGCGGCATTTGGCATTCCACTTTTGTTTGGACCCAATTTTTCTAAATTCCCTGAAGCCGTTGAGTTTGTAAACAAAAAAGGAGCCTTTACAGTAAGTACTGAATATGAATTTAAAACATGCATAAAAGAATTAATGCGCTCAGACGTTCAGCTTAAAGCAAAAAATACAATTAAAGAATACATCAATTCGAATCGAAACTCTATTGATTCAATACTAATGTATATTCTTTCTAAGAAAATAATTTAAGAATTGCATCCCAATATTTTTACACTTTTTATTTAATCTTGTGTTTTTATTACATCTATAAATATGAAAAAAGTGAGATTTTGCCTACCTATAATTCTGCTTGCAGCAGTCATTTACTTTGAAAGCTGCAACCCAACAGACCCAGGTGAAAGAAATAATGTTGTTTTGATTGAATTAATTGAAAACAATAACTCTACTAATTCTCATATTGCAGCTATAAAGTTGAACTCTAGAACAGATCAATTTGGTGTTTATGCAAATGAAGATGTCGGAAAGTTCGTTGAAGTTAAGATAAAATCCGAAAGCGATTTTTTACGAAATGCAGAAGCCATTACAAATCTTGCTAAAGAAAACGTTAATTATCTGCCCTATTTTCAAAATATTGATGTTTCAAAAATTTATCAAGACCTGCCTAAAAACGTTAGCTTGTCCATTTTCAAAGAAGGTAAATGGTATTTGAACAATGGGAATTCGACATCATACAAAAATTTTGAAAAAGGAGAAGTGACCATTGATAATGGACAAGAAAAGTCAAAGATTTCCGCCTTAGATTTTTCAAGTGCGTATCTTGAAATTAGAGACCCAAAAAATCTTTACAATAACTTAAACAAGGCCACCCTTGAAAAACCTTACATTATAGACGTGGGAAGTTTTAAAGAAAAAAAATATAGAGAAAACATTCGTCTACATCAATATTACAACCCCGATTGGGCTTATTATAATGGACAATTCTATAAACACTTATCTATTGAAGGCTGGCTAGATTTAACAAATAATGAAGCAACAAAAGAGTTTGAGCGCTATAAAAACTATAAGTCAAACAATTCACTACTTCATTTTCAAAGTAGAATTGTATTATTGGATTATGACTTTATACCATCAAGAGCTTTTGGGGGCGAACAATTTGGTTTTAGTATAAATTATTTCCCCCAATGCAATGGCCCGGATTGTGATTTTGCCGATTTTAGATTAACCCCTTGGTATGAGTCATTCCCAACAATTACAATTCCAGAAGCAACTGAAATGTTATCAATAATTGATGCAAAATTCGATGGCTACTTAGTACAATACAGCTATACTTCGCCCACTTATCAACCCATGGCAGAATACCTTCCTTTTATGGACGCTAATGACCCTGGCGGTGCAAAAACTTGGACATCGGTAAAAATTGAAGATGAAAACGGTACCGAAATTACTGAAGGACATGCAGATTGGGACAAATGGAAGTTTACCCTTGATAACGAATACACCTTTATGAAAGGTAATAGGTTTAGGTACAAATTGGGCAGCAATAGGGCTACTAAAGAGAAAGACTATGTTGATGATAATGTAAACTACATTTATGGTACATATAAAGACCTTTCAGTTGAAGAAGGCGATTATGTAGTTGAATTTGCATTTCCAAACAATCCTACGGCACAAGATGGTGCAGATCAATTTAAAAATCAAACAGTTAAAGTTTTAGGTGAACCTAACTATACTGAGTTTAAGATTAAATTAAAAGAATCTGATTATTATGATGTTGCCTCAGGTGAGCAAGATGATGAAGTAACCTTAACTATAAAAGTAAAGGAAGAAGTTAGATGGGAAGATTTTAATAACGCCAATTAATCGACATGAAAAGAATTGTATTTATTTTACTCGTTTTTTGCGGCTTCTCAAAATCTTATGCACAATTCGATTTAGAAACTCAAATGGGCGAAATTGGAAAAGCCATTCCCAGTTATTATTATGCATATACCAAAAACATTTTCAGCAACGTTGGTCAACCCATTATTATGGGCAACCAAATTCAACATTGGAAAAAAGATTGGAAGATTAAGTATGGTTTGTCTTTCTCAGGGCAATTTTTGAATAATGACACTTGGGGTACTGGTGGTATCGAGTTTACAGAACTATATCAGTCACCAAACATCAGTTATCTTGGTAATCTTTCTGATGCTTTTGGCTCAGAAGAAGCCAGCTTTATTAGGCATTATTTATTAGATAATAACGGCAATAAAATTGTTAACCCACTAACCGGAGAATACCTTAGTACGGATATTGAAATGGCAGGTGGATTAGGTAGAGGTCTTACAACTATCCCATATGTTCTACCGAGTATTGAATTGAAAATTTGGAAAGGAATTAGCATAGCAGGAAGTTATTTGCCGGTGAGCTGGTTTTTAAGAGAGTTTGAAGAAGATAATTTTAAAACATCGGTAAACATGTATTCAATTGGTGCTGGCTTAACCCTAAGAGAATTTACTGATATACCAGTACTTTCTTGGTTAAGATTTGATGCATCTATGAGCGGTGTGAACGCCTCTTTTTCTGAACTGCAAGATGCGTTAGATCTTGAACCCACTGAATTTTTCAATCTTGACCTCACACAGTTTGAGCTTGGCACAAGTATTAGAACCAATCAATTCAGAGGAACTTTAGCAATTCCCGTAATGCCTAAAAAGAACATTATTTTACTAGCGCAGGCAGGCTATTATACCCACACATACAGTTTTAATTTTGATTATAACATAGATGTTGAAGTAGATGCGGAGCAATTAAAAGAAGATTACAATATTGAATTTGAAGGTCAGGAATTTAGCATTGGCGATACATATTCACAATCTGAACAAATTGACAATACCTTTTATTACTCGGGTGGTTTATTAATTGATTCTCAAATTTCTACCTTCTACTTGGGTTATGCCCAATTTCGTTATCCTACGCTTTGTTTAAGAGCATCAATTAAACTATTATAATAGCATGAGAATATTTGCAGTATTAATACTTTTATTAATTGGATTTACTAGTAATTCTTTCTCTCAGAACTATTTAGTAAAATATGATAGCGTTAAAACATTTACCCTAAAAGCAGGAAAAGAATACTCTTTTAAACTCGCATCAAGCGGATTATTAGTAAGCGATAAGCTTGTAGCGTTAAAAACTGACACTCTTGTATTTGAAGACCAAACCTATCATTTCACTGAAATATCAGAAATAAAAAACCCAAAAAGAAAAGGAGCTATTGCGGCAATTATGTACCCACTAACCATAGGTTCGTGCGTGGCTGTTAGTACCATACCAATAACCTATATTAAAGGCTATTTTTTGGCTGATACTGACCTTATGTTTAGAACAGTAGGTGTATTTATTGTTGAAACGATGGTATTCAGCTTTTCTAGATCATATCTATCTAAAAACCCAAGTTGGGTGGCCATTGGAAAAGAAAAGTCTTTGAAATTCAGCACAAATTAGTTTCATATATGTTACGATTCAAGAATAACCACGGAGCCTAATCTAATTGGTTTACCAAATCTCTTGAAATACTAAAGGCTAAAGCCACTCCCATGCCGCTCATTCCCACTAGGTGGTGAACACCATTTTGCTTTGATAAATTAGGTTGTTTATTTTCTGTAAACCCCATTATTCCGCTCCAGCGCTGCTCAACCTCAAAATCTTTATTGCCTAAAAGTACTTGTAAGGTTTCTTCTAATTTTTGAGAAATCTTAGAATTTAGACCAAGTATATCTGTGGATTCAGCCTCAAAATCTTCATTTCTAGCCCCTCCTAGCAACAACCGCTTTCCAACATTTCTAAAATAGTAAAAGCCTTCGTCCATATGGTAATTACCATTATAGGGCAAGTTTTCAATCTCCTTTGTAATTAAAACTTGAGCCCTTGCGGGTCTTACATCTACTTGATCAAATAACTTTTTACTTAACGCATTACTACAGTTAATTATAATTTCAGATTCTAGCCTTAACCCTGATGATGTAAAGAGCGTTTTTTCATCATAAGTGCTTATCTCAGCACTTAAAAGCTCAATATTTACATCTCTGCAACTAGTAAGTAATGCTTCATGTAATTTATAAGGGTTTAATTGGCCCTCTCCTTCAATAAGTATTTCGTTTCTAACCCCCTTGGGCAAAATATTTTCTCTTCCTACCCTGTAAGTGGTACTTGCAGCATCTTTTGATTTTGTCAAATCGTTTAGAGCGTCTAGATGCCTTAAGCATTTCTCAAAAAGCTCTTCATCAAGAAACCACTCATGAGAAATACAAGAAGTATGATCACAGCGCGCTGAATACTCTTTTGCGATTAATTCGATGCCTTGCTGCCTTTTCTTTAAAAATTGGGTCGCTTTTTCTTCACCCATTTTCTCTATATCTGATAAAAACTCGGATGGGCTGCCAAAGCATGCAAAACCTGCATTTTTTGTGCTGGCCACCGAAAACCTAAGGTCTTTATCAATCACCAAAACCTTGGCTTTGGTATATTTCTTCTTGATATTTAAAGCAACATTTAAACCAGTAAATCCAGCTCCTACAATAGCAAAATCAAATTTTTTATTCCAAAACTTTTGTTCCCAATAAGAATGCACCGCAATATTTGCTAATTAGTGATACAGCAATAATATCCCTTTTGCGCAAGATTATTCATATAGATATGGACGCCTTTTATGCCTCAGTAGAGCAGCATGATAATCCTGAGTTAAAAGGCAAGCCTGTGGCTGTTGGTGGAAATCAATCGCGTGGCGTTATTGCTGCAGCCAGTTACGAAGCGAGAGCCTTTGGCGTTAAATCGGCAATGCCATCAAAAATTGCTACCCAAAAGTGCAGGCATCTCATTTTTGTGAAGCCAAGATTTGCACGTTACAAAGAGATCTCAAACCAAATTCGAGAAATCTTCTTTGAATATTCAAACCTAGTTGAACCTTTATCACTTGATGAAGCCTACCTAGATGTAACAGAAAACAAAAAAGGAATTGCGCTGGCCACAGAAATTGCTCAAGAAATAAGAAATAAAATCCTTGATCAAACAGGGTTAACGGCATCTGCCGGAATTTCTTACAATAAATTTCTTGCCAAAACAGCTTCTGATGTGAATAAGCCCAACGGTATGTTTTTAATTCATCCTTTAAAAGCTGAAGCCTTTGTAGATGAATTACCAATTGAAAGATTTTTTGGCATTGGAAAGGCAACAGCAGCCAAAATGCGCAAAATGGATATTGAAAAAGGAAGAGATTTAAGGCAAATATCTTTGCAAAACCTAATTAAGTCTTTTGGCAAAGCTGGTAACTACTACTTTAATATTTGTAGAGCTATTGATAATAGAGAAGTAAAACCTGATAGAAAAGCCAAATCTGTTAGTGTAGAAAATACATACTCAAATGACCTTGAAAATTTAAATGATTTAAAAGCCGCCTTAAGAGCGCTTATTGATAGTTTAGAAAAAAGAATTAAGAACAAAGGTTTTGCCTTTAAAACTGTGGTGCTTAAGCTACGTTATAACGACTTTGAAACCATAAGCAGAAATAAATCAATAACCAACTATACACAAGATGCCGAGAATATCGAAAACATGGCATTTGAGCTATTAAATGAATTTGAGAACCTAAAAAAACCAGTAAGATTATTGGGCATTGGAATCTCTAATTTGTTAAGACCCGAAGATTCGGAAACGGTGCAACTAACTATAGATTTTTAGCGCACTTATAGTGACTTTGACCACAAAAAAATCTTCTCGTAGTCTTAACTTTGTGCGTTTATTTGATTCATAAATTTTGTTTATAATAGCCAATGTCAAGGTCATCAATTATTTACACAAAAACTGACGAAGCACCTGCTCTCGCAACCTATTCTTTTTTGCCAATTGTAAAGGCATTTTTATCAAAAGCCAACATTAATGTAGAAACAAAAGACATTTCTTTGGCAGGTAGAATTCTTGCAAATTTTCCTGAGTATCTAAAAGAAGAGCAAAGAATAGAAGATGCTTTGACACTGTTGGGCGAAATGGCAAAAACACCACAAGCAAACATAATTAAGCTCCCAAACATTAGCGCTTCTATGCCCCAACTTAAAGCAGCTATAAAAGAGCTTCAAGAGCAAGGTTTTGCCGTTCCTAATTATATTGACGATCCTAAGAACGATCAAGAGAAAGAAGCAAAAGCCAAATACGACAAAATAAAAGGCAGTGCCGTAAATCCTGTTTTACGCGAAGGAAACTCAGACCGAAGAGCGCCAAAAGCAGTAAAAGAGTTTGCCAAAAAGAACCCTCACCGCATGGGCAAATGGGTTTCTACTTCAAAAAGCCATGTAGCGCATATGAGTTACGGTGATTTTTACGAAACTGAAAAGTCGGTGACTTTACAAGCTGCAGCCGATGCTGACATTGTATTTGTTGATGATGGCGGAAATGAAACCACCTTAAAAAGCGCAATAACTCTGCAGAAAGGCGAAGTAGTTGATTCTGCCGTTATGAGCAAAAAGGCACTCACACAGTTTTTAACTGACCAAGTCGCTGATGCCAAAAGCAAGGGGATTCTATTCTCAGTTCACCTCAAGGCAACCATGATGAAGGTGAGCGATCCCATTTTATTTGGCCATGCAGTTAAAGCTTATTTCAGCAGTATTTTTTCTAAATACTCAAAAGAGCTAAATGAAGCCGGTGCAAACCCAAATAATGGCCTAGGAAATGTTCTTAAATCACTTAATAATCTAAGTGATGATAAAAGGGCCGAAATTGAGGCTGCCTTTACAAAGGCCTTAAATGAAGGACCAGATATGGCTATGGTTGATTCTGACAAAGGGATAACCAATTTGCATGTGCCAAGTGATGTAATCATTGATGCATCTATGCCTGCTATGATAAGAACAAGTGGCCAAATGTGGAATAAAGATGGCAACCCACAAGATGCAAAAGCAATTATTCCTGACCGAAGCTATGCAGGGGTTTACCAGGCCGTTATTGAAGACTGTAAAGCAAATGGCGCATTAGACCCAGCAACTATGGGCAGTGTAAGCAATGTGGGATTAATGGCTCAAAAAGCCGAAGAATATGGAAGCCATGACAAAACTTTTGAAATGGCATCAAAAGGCACCATAAAAATTGTTTGCAATGGCGAATCAATTATGGAGCATAAAGTTGAAGAAGGCGATATATTCAGGGCTTGCCAGGCAAAAGATGAACCAATTAAAGATTGGGTTAAACTTGCTGTAAGCAGGGCAAGTGAAACAGGAGCTCCTGCTGTTTTTTGGCTTGATGAAAACAGAGCGCATGATTCTGAACTAATAAATAAGGTAAAAACCTATTTAGCTGATCATGACACAACTGGTCTCGATATTCATATAATGGCGCCAGTAGAAGCCTGCAATTTTTCATTGACTAGAATTAGAAAGGGATTGGATACCATTTCGGTTACAGGAAATGTACTTAGAGACTATCTGACCGACCTTTTCCCAATTCTTGAAGTTGGAACAAGTGCTAAAATGTTGAGTATTGTGCCTTTAATGAATGGAGGTGGTTTATTTGAAACTGGTGCTGGAGGTTCTGCCCCTAAACACGTTCAGCAATTTGAAAAAGAAAATCACCTCAGGTGGGATTCATTAGGTGAATTTTTGGCCTTAGCGGTTTCTTTAGAGCATTATGCCAAGAAAAATAATAATAATGACGCCTTAGTTTTGGCCAATACGCTCGATCAAGCTACAAGCAGTTATTTGATTGAGAATAAGTCGCCAAGCCGAAAGGTGAATGAACTTGACAACAGAGGAAGCCATTTTTACCTGGCCATGTATTGGGCCCAAGCCTTAGCTAAACAAACTGATAGTACAGAAATAGCTAATGAATTTAAAGCTATTGCAACGGCACTAACAGATAATGAGACCAAAATTGTTGAAGAGCTAAATAACGCACAAGGCAAGGCCTTGGATATTGGTGGATACTATATGCCAAACGAAGAACTTGCTGCAAAGTCTATGCGTCCTAGCCAAACTTTGAATTCAATTATTGGATAAATAAAAAAATTTAGAATATGGTAAGCCCAATTTCAATTTGAAGTTGGGCTTTTCTTTTTTACTTTATTTGCACTTTTCTAAATCTTCATTTTAATGAAAAGAACTTTCGCATTCATTCTATCATCTATTGTTTTAGTGGGTTGTAATTCTGGCACAGAAACAAATAAAAAACAATCAGAGTTAAGCGATGATACCATCGATGTAAACAACATACCAATAAAAAGAGAACCCATTGGTACGGAAGATATTGATGTAATAGAGCACGAGTTTATTGAGTTTAAAGAAGGTAGTGAGTTTAGTGATGAAGAAACGGTAAAATCAATTTTTGATGAAGCCCTTGTAAATGGAAAAGCCTACAGCTGGTTAAGACATCTAACTAAAGAAATTGGCCCACGATTAAGTGGCAGCCAAAATGCTGAAGAAGCAGTTAATTTTACCCATATGGTAATGGATACCATGGGTATTGAGCGAGTTTGGAAGCAAGGATTAATGGTCCCACATTGGGTTCGTGGAGAAAAGGAAGTTGGAAAAGTGCTAAACTCTAAAACCAAAGGAACTTTTGAACTTGATGTATGTGCATTAGGCGGATCTATTGCAACGCCTGTAGATGGTATAACAGCAGAACTTGTTTATGTAAACAACTTTAAAGAACTTGAAGAGCTAGGAAGAGAAGCTGTAGAAGGTAAGATTGTTTTCTTCAACCGTAGAATGGATCCTAGATTCATAAATACCTTTTACGCTTACGGAAGTTGTGTAGATCAACGCTGGGGTGGCGCCATGGAAGCCGCTAAATATGGCGCTGTTGCCGTTTTGGTTAGGTCTATGACACTTTCTCTAGATGATTACCCTCATACAGGAAGCATGGGTTATAATGACGATGTGCCTAAAATTCCGGCTATGTCTATAAGCACAAATGGTGCTGTTGAACTAGCTAAACTTCTTAAAAAAGAACCCAAGGTTGAGTTTTACATGAAACAGAGCTGTAAAACCTTAACAGAGAAACCTTCTTACAACGTGGTGGGTGAGATTAAAGGAAGTGAGTTTCCAAACGAAATCATAATTGTAGGTGGTCACCTTGATTCATGGGATTTGGGTGAAGGTGCCCATGATGATGGTGCCGGTTGCGTGCAGTCTTTAGAAGTTCTTCGTATTTTAAATGAAATGGGTGTAAAACCAAAACGGACCATAAGAGCGGTAATGTTTATGAACGAAGAGAATGGCCTTAGAGGGGGTAAAAAATATGCTGAGTTGGCCAAGCTGAATGGAGAACAACATATTGCAGCCATTGAAACAGACCGTGGCGGATTTGCACCAAGATACTTTTCTGTTGAAAATGCTAATGAAGAAAAGCTTGATTCTCAAATGGTGAAATTGAGAAGTTGGCTTGACTTACTTTTTGACTATGGAATTTATGATTTTAAACAAGGTGGTAGCGGAGCAGACATAAGCCCGCTTAAAGAGCAAGGGCCGTTGTTAATTGGGTTGGTGCCCGAAAGCCAAAGGTACTTTGATTATCACCATGCGGCATCTGATGTACTAGAAGCTGTAAATGAGCGCGAATTACACATGAGCGCCGCCGCCATGACAGCCTTAATTTATTTAATTTCAGAACACGGCATATAAAATGGAAAAAAGCTCCACACTTCTTGCGGAGCTTTTTCCAAACAATCGAAAACTAAAACTAAACAAATTCTTATATAAACAAGGTTTATTAGCGAAATACGGTAATAGTGTTTTGGAAGTTATAAGTATAACCTTCTGGAGTTTCCATTTCAATTACGCAGATGTAAGTACCCGGTTCAACAAGCTGACCTTTGTGCTTGCCATCCCATGCAATGTTTTCACCTTCGCTTCCAAATACTCTTTGTCCCCATTCGTTGAAAATTTGAATGTCAACTCTTTCCATTCCGTGTCCTTTTACAACATACTCGTCGTTTAGGTTATCATAGTTAGGAGAAAAAGCGGTAGGGATAAATATGTTAGGTTCAAAGTTGAATTTATAATTTGTACTTATACTTTGCTGTATAGCATTGCTATGAACAGCCGTAACTCTGTATTCTGCAGTTAATGTTGTATTGTTATTAAATGTTCTGTCAATGTAATGAGGCAAGTTGGTTTCGGCAACAATCTCCCAATTATCATTTTCAGCATCTTTTCTTTCAATCATATAATGGTCAAGTTCTTGATCCCATGCAGTAAATGGTTTCCATTGTACTGTTGGAAAACTATCAGTTTTGTAGTGTCCGTCTAATTTAATTGCTGCTGCAGCTGAACTTAATGCACTTGAAGCGCCACACTGATCTACGGCTTTAATTGCGTAGTTGGCAAAAGTTGAGTCAAATGCATAATCCTTAACTGTAAATTGCGTATCGGTTGTACTGCTAACTAGCATTCCATCTTCTTCCATTTTGTATATCTCGTAGTGCGAAACATTCTTGGTTCCGTTCCAACTTAATTCAAAATCATCTCCCTCTAACTTGGCGTCTAAAATTTCAAGTCTAAGGTTTTCATTATATCTATTGTTAAGTTTAAAAGTCTTAACCATTTCAGATTTACAACCTGCTTCTGAATTTTCTACTTGTAATCTTATTTCGTGTAGCCCTGGTTCTTTAATTAATTCAAAATCATTAAAGTTCAAAGTATCATAGTTGTTGAATAAAATAGTAGCATTATCATACTTACCCATTGAGGCGTTTTTGATCTCAAGTATTTGAGGTACACAAGCGCCTTCTAGGTCAAAATTGAAATCAGCAGTTGGATTATCATAAACGGTTACAGCATTCTCAATTGTTAAAGAATCGGCACATGCATCTTGCTCGCTAAATGCAATGACAGTTACATTGTAAACTCCACTTTCGTTGTATTTGTGTTTTACGGTTCCGTTTGTAGTATCTACATCACCGTCACCCCAAATTACTTCTCTTCTTGTTGCGCCCTTGTGTCCTTCTACAAGTTTAATTTCATCACCACTACAAATTTGATTAGTTTCAAAATAGGCGTTGGCTTTTACTTGCTCTTTAATTTCAATGGCATTGGCAACATGAATTGAATCATAACAACCAAATTGGTTTTTAACCGCTAGTTCAACATCAAATTTTTGTTTATTCTCAACAGGAATATCAAAACTGTTTAGATCACTTTTTAATTCACCATTTACGTACCAATTATAGGTTGCGTGTTTGTAAGTTTCTTTATTTGAAAAGTTAACCACCGCCGGTGCACATTTACTGGTAGATGTAAAAACCGGAGTTGCATTTATTTTCTCAATGGTAATCTGCTCAGTTGCTTCTGCAACACATCCGTTATAAAAGGTTTGAACGGCTATTTCGTAAATACCATTTTCAACATTAAACTGATGATTTATTTTTTCTCCGTAAACAAATGTGTCATATAGTTTCCAAACAATACTATCTGGAGTAAGTATACCATTGCTTACCATTTCAAGTTTTACATTTTCGCAATCTTGACTATTTACTTTTATTACTGGCTTAACAACATTTTTTACTTCTATTCCACTATTAGCAAAGTTTCGCACACCTTCTGTACATTCATCTGTATAAATAACTACATATGGGTTATAGTTACCAGCACTTACATAATTGTATTTTGGAGTTGGGTTGTCTGTTTTTACTACTTCAAAAACGCCATCGCCATTAAAATCCCAAGAATACTCTGCATCCTTAAAACTACCGGCATCAAATTGTACCGAATCGTTAGTACAGGCCTTATTGTCTACGTATAGTGTTCTTTTAAGAGATGAGCAACCAGGTTTGTTGTCAGATTGAGCATTTGCTACGAGAGATGCGCCAAAAACCCAAATTAGAATCGGAAGAAGATTTGAAGCTTTCATGACGGTTAGTTTTAGTTCGTTTATCGTATTGTTTTCATAGACGAATATCTATATTATTACGATGAACAGTGCTTTTTACAAGATTAAAATCTTACTGTTTCGTTAAACTTTTAAATTCATCTATAACATCAGCTACAAACCCCTTTTATCTACTTTTTAAAGTCTTTAATCGATTATATCTACTATTTCATCTAACACTAACACCAGATGGCATGATCAGAAAATCTAAAAACTTGCAATTAGCGCCAAAACACTATTAATGAAAAGACCTATGAGCTATCTTTGTTATGCTTAAAAATCGCATTGAGGATGAACGACACCACAGTAAAGGTATTTATTGTTGAAGACGACATATTTTATTCTAAACTGATCAAGAACTCTTTAGAAAAACTTGACCACTATGACATTCATGTTTTTAATACAGGGCAAGAAGCCATAGACAATCTATATCAGAAGCCTCATGTGATCACCATTGATCATAACCTACCTGATTATTCAGGACTTGACCTACTTGAAAAAGTAAAAAAGCAAAATGATAGCATTGTTCCTATATATATGTCTGGGCAAGATGAAATATCTGTTGTGGTACAAGCCTACAAGTTGGGTGCTAGGGACTACATAATGAAAGAAGAGAATGCTGTTCTACTTCTTCAAAAATCTTTAGAAAACATTACTGAACATATAAAGCTTAAACAAGAAGTAGAAGAATTAAGAAATGCTGCTATAGATCGTGGCAAATACTCTTCTATTGTGGGCGATAGCGCATCTTTACAAAGGGTAATTAGAATGGTTGAAAAAGTAGCTGATACTAACATGACCATTTTAATTACAGGCGAAAGTGGCACCGGCAAAGAAGTAATAGCTAATGCCATTCACTACAACTCAAACCGCAGGCGCAAACCTTTTGTAGCTGTAAATATGGGTGCAATTCCTGTTGACCTTGTTGAAAGTGAACTTTTTGGACATGAACGTGGCTCATTTACAGGAGCATCTTCAAAACGAATCGGTCGGTTTGAAGAAGCTCATAAGGGCACCATTTTCTTAGATGAAATTGGGGAAATGGATATGTCTTTACAAGCTAAATTACTTAGGGTTCTTCAAGAAAAATCAATTCAACGCGTAGGCGGAAGCAGAACCATAGACTTAGATATAAGAATTATTGCAGCTACCAACAGAAACCTAGCTGAGTATGTAAAAGAAGGTAAATTTAGAGAAGATCTTTATTACCGATTACAAGGCTTCTTACTTAGAATGCCTCCTCTTAGAGAAAGGGAAAATGACATTATAATACTTGCTAACTATTTTAAAAGAGAGTATGCAAGTGCAAATAGAATGAAAGAACTAAGTCTTACAGGTGAAGCCGCCAGAATGCTAATGGAACATAATTGGCCTGGCAATGTAAGAGAGCTAAAATCTGTTGTGGAGCGTGCAATTATTATGTCAGATAACGAAAGAATCGATCCAGAAGATTTAATATTCTCTGATATGGATATGTAGCTGCTTAAGACTAAGCTCCTTTTTCTAGCGGTGCTAGTAACTAACATTTTAGAAATGCTCTAGGCACTTTGGTCTCTTTTGCAAAACATTTAGCTTTTGAATAATGGTTAAAGGGCATTAATGCCAACTGCAATCAATAACACAAAACTTGTACCTTATAAGTATCTGCCGCTGTTCAGATTAGCTACTTTTAGTTATCAGATACAGGTTGAATTCTTTTAAGTGTTTTGGAAGCAATTGAAATCAAAAAAAATCCGCACCTAAAAGGCACGGATTTTTCAAAACAGTTATGCACTTTGTTACTGCTTTATAAGGGTAGTTGTGGTTATTCTTTCGGCATTTGAGATCTTTAACACATAATTCCCGGGTTTCAAATTATCTAGATTATTGACAATTACATTGCCTAATGCATCGGGAAGCAAAGTTCTGTCAATTACAGTTTTACCATCAACTCCTACTAATTCCAGCCTTACATTGTCATTTACTGGCATACTCAATTTTGCCGTAAATTGATTGCTAAATGGATTTGGAAAAGCCGTTACAGAAAAGTCTTCAATGGCATTGTTGATTATTGAAGATCTAAACACCTTTTTCTTTTTGGTAACAACTTCAATCAGGTCTCCTTCTGCAAGACTTTGACCATATGGTAACTCCCAAATATTGTCATTAACCTTATGGGTTAAAGAAACTCTTTCAGCCCTACTCGATTCACTTTCTTTAACGAGAATCACGTCAACAATAGCATCGTCATTTAGACTTAAATCAAGCTTAATCCCATTATCGCCGTTTTCACTCGCAAAAGGAGTATTTTCATTTTTAAGGCCATTTAAACCAGCAAGGCTTCCAAAAGTTATAAGCTCAATACCGTTAAGGTATTTTTGTGCAGTAATATTTCCGCTTCCATTTGATTCATTAAAAAACCTGTTGCCTAAGGATACCCATTTGTTATTGTCTAAACCTACCAATACAAGGTCTTTAGGAATTTTAATGTCGCTCCAGCTTGAACTCTGCCAATGCGCCGTTGGCACAATCTTGCTATTGCCACTTTTTGCTTTTACAATCCAATACTCAAGTTTCGAAATATTGTTTAGGGCATTTGAAACCGTATTGTAGAAGGGCGGAAAACCATTTACGTATTCAACCGAATAGGTTGAAGTATCACCCGGATAGCTAAGCTCTAATTTGGCTGCAAAAGAGCCGTTGCCTGTAGGAAAAACAAACTCCTTATCAGTTGTGACTTCAACAGGACCGTTAATCCATCCTTTGCCTTGATGCACAGCCCCAATCATAAATCTGGTGCTAAGCGATTTGGTTGTAGTATTCTTAGATGCCGTTGTACTCGAAAGGTTTATAGGAGTAGCTGTAAGCCAATTTAAACTTTTATAAATTTCTAAACCAACATATGATGTTACTTGCCCGGAATCTTTATCAACTGTAAGATTTTCTAAGGCCAGCTTTTCAATTCCTTTTATGAATTGAAAATCGTTTCCTCCAAAAACAATTTTACCTGTTCCTGAAATCGTTTTTTTACTATTATTAGTTAGGTCACCAAAAACAACCAATTCATTTGACAAGTTGATCTGAGCGCTTTGTGAAATAAATAGGTCTTTTACTTCAATCTTTTTATTGCTTTCAAAAATGCTACCTGAACCTATTTTTAACATTGATTGCTTTAAGTTTAAGCCATCTCTAGTTAAAATGTGACCAAACACCACAAGCTCCCCTCCTTTTGACTCTATGTTATCTCTGTAAAGTTCAATATCGCTGTTGCATTCAAACCATTTGGTCCATGCCCAATCGTTCTCATACGGTTCATTTCCCTTAGTTATTGTGCTTTCCTTATTCATCCTATAAATCACATCTTTATAGCGCACAAAAATTTCTTCGTCTTTATCTTGTCTTACATATTTGGTATTCTTATTCCAATCCTTTACAGCTGTGCAATTACAAGATTCATCGGCATTTCCTACATCACCCTTATACAACCAGTTTAAAGAAACTCCTGGCTCTTCATTTTCGCTTTTCCATTTGTTTTGACTTAACCAATATTCCTTTTCTCCATGAACAACTTTCACTACTTCATCAACCTTCTGTCGCTCATAAATTTTATCTGTTTTCCATTTTAAAGCATTATCACCATATTTCGCAATAAGGTCGTCATTTTCTAAAGTATCAAAAACTAAATCATATAGCACTTCAATAGATCCACCGTTCAATGAAATATTGTAGTCATCATTGTAATAAAAGGAATTTGGCGCTCTGGCAAGCTCCTTGAAAACAAGAAGCCCATTATTTACAATAAGCCTACCGTTAATATTTTGATTTTTTGTCTGTTTTAAAAAACGAACAAAACCATTAATTCTAGACTCGCCTCCATTTAATATCAGCTTATTTTCTTGTGAAGTAGACGCGAATATTTGAAGGTCTTTTTCAATGTTTACATTTCCTGCGTTTACAATTAATAGAGCATTTTTTCTTCTTAGTTGCACATTGTGTACAGAAAGGCTCCCTGCATTAATTTCAATTGTAGAATTTTCAATAATAGCTCCATTAACTACCGACAAATTACCTCCTTTCTCTAAGGTAACCTTACTTCTGTTTAATGAATAAAGAGCATCTGCAATACTTAAGCTACCTGTAATGGCAAGTTCGCTGCCATGCGAATGAAGCAATACCTGTTGCTTTACGTTTAAGTTGCCTTTTACCTGTAATGAAACACCTGCGCAAAGCTCTAACTCCCCTATCTCAAGTTCATCTCTATTGCCAATTACAATTTTTGACCCTGACAGTGAATCGAAGAATGCTTTCTCTTTATAGTTGGGCACGTGGCCTAGAGACCAGTTCTTATCATTATTAAAATCGTTGTTTTTCTCCCCTATCCACCGGTTTTCTATTAGCGTACTGGCCGTGCTATCTTTAAAAATGCTTGAATTAACTGCAATAAGCACAATTAGCAAAACCGATATGGTGGCGGCACCAACCTTTGTCCAACTTTGCCGCATTTTAAGTTGTGGCTTTTGTCTAACTCGCATAACCGATTGTTTGCTTCAAATTTGAACACTTTCATCGGTATAAATAAACAATTCACCGAAATCAGACCTAAACCCCTAAATGAAAAAACCGTCTAACAAATGCTAGACGGTTTACCTTATTCAAATGCAATATTTATCTATTCGCTATCTGAAGCTTCGTTTGTTTCTGAAAGCTTATAAGCCTCTGGCCTAATGTAGCTCTTCTTTTTAGACTTGCTTAGCAATACGTCTCTTTCTTGGGCTCTATATTTTCTCTTTAATTCTCTTTTTGTTGCTTTCTTGGCCATGAGTGAAAATTTAAGGGTGCAAAAGTATAGTTATCATTTATTCAAACCAAAATAATATGAGCATTAATGTTAATAACCCAACACTTCTAGCATTCCTTCTGGTCTTTGTTCTTCTTTAAAGATCTTATAAGTCTTTTTTCCATCAACTTCATCAATTAACAAAATGCTTGGTGCAGGAATTAAACAGTGTTTTATTCCACCATATCCACTTAAGCTTTCTTGATATGCACCGGTATTCAAAAACACAAGATGTAAATCCTTGTCTTTTTTCTTTTTTGGTAAAAACACCTGGTTTAAGTGGGCTTCAGAATTATAGTAGTCCATTGAATCGCAGGTAAGTCCGCCAAGATTTACTCTTTGATATTCGGTTGACCAGCCATTTGCTGCAAGCAATATATAGCGCTGATCAATGGCCCATACATCTGGCATTGAATTAATAAACGAGCCGTTAACCATGTACCACCTTTCAGCATCATTTTGATCTTTTTCGCCCAAAACGCTAAATATATTAAAGGCCGACTCTGCAACAGTATAGCTTCCAAACTCAGTAAAAATATTTGGAACCGGTACTCCCCTTTCATCGCAACGCGCTTTTATCACGTTTAAAATTTCAGAAACCATGTATTCGTAGTCAAACTCAAAATTTAAAGAGTTCGCCACGGGAAAACCTCCTCCAATATCAAGAGAGTCTAAAGATTCGCATACTTCCCAAAGATCGCAGTACACTTGAATACACTTATTTAACTCATTCCAATAATAGGCTGTATCTCGTATACCTGTATTTATAAAGAAGTGCAACATTTTAAGGTTTGCCTTCTTATTTGGCCTTATTTTTTGAAGATAAAAGCTCTTAAGATCTTTATACCTTATACCAAGTCTACTCGTATAAAAGCTAAAGTTTGGATCTTCTTCTGCAGCTATTCTAAGCCCTAGGGTAAATGGTTCGTTTATGTGTGCGTTGTAGTAGTCTATTTCATCAAGATTGTCTAAAATAGGTACCACGTTATTAAACCCTGAATTTAAAAACTCAGCGATTTTTCGCTTATACTCTTCAACCTTGTAGCCATTACATAGAATAAATCTATCCTTTGGAATTTTGTTCTTTTTAAACAAAGAATCAATCAAATACATATCAAAGGCCGATGAAGTCTCTAAATGCGCCTTTCTTTCAAGTACCTGATCTAAAACAAATGAAAAATGAGAGCTTTTGGTGCAATAGCAAAAGGTATAATCGGCATCGTAATTCAGCTTTTTCATAGCGCCTCTAAATAGGTCTCTAGCAATTTCTATTTGCTCTCTAATTTTTGGCAAGTAAAAGACCTTTAGAGGAGATCCATATTGCCGCGCTACTTCAGAAACATTTATACCATGAACTTTTAATTCATCATTTTCAAGTTCTAAATCAAAAACTGGCCAATCAAACGTTTGCTCAATTAAGTCTATATATCGGTTTTTCATTTACTAAGTTTGCTGCCTACTTTACTTGCTTATATAAACTCTACTTTCAAAACTTTAGCAAAAGTATATGAAAACACAACTACTAGTTAGTGCATCTGGTTTAGGTGCTGGAAAAAAAGGTGCAGAGCTGGGGCCATTTGCATTAAGAATTGCTTGCGAAAACTCGGATTCAACATTCTTTAAGGATAAAAAACTAGTAATTGAAGAAAATGACCATAGGCTATATACTTCTTCAAACAAATACAATTACCCATACTTGCAGCAAATCTTAGACTTTAATGAGCTAATTTGTAATAGATCGGCAGAGATGTTGGGCAGTGAAGATTGTGAGAAACTTATAGTTTTGGCTGGCGATCATTCAAATGCAGTTGGCAGTATTTCAGGGCTTAAAAAATCTAATCCATCGGCCAATATTGGTGTAATTTGGATTGATGCACACGCTGACCTGCATAGTCCGTATTCTACGCCATCATTTAACATACACGGTATGCCATTGGCCGCACTTTGTTGTTTTGACAACAAGAAAATTGGCGATGCTGAACCTGTTGATGATCAAGTAAAATTTTGGAAAGAATTAAAATCTATTGGCGGCAACGAAATAAGCCCAAAAATTGCTCCAGAAAACTTGGTATTTATTGGCATAAGAGACCTTGAAGAGCCTGAATGGAGATTAATTAAGAAACACAATATAAAGCATTTTGAACCCAACCATATTGAAGAGTTGGGTATTGAAAGTGTTATTTCTCAAACGCTTGAACACTTAGAAAATGTAGATGTACTTTATATAACTTTTGATGTAGATAGCATGGATCCTTCTATTTCTGAAGGAACTGGCACACCCGTACCTAATGGATTGAGTAAAGAAGAAGCTTCTAAATTACTAAATGCCTTTTATCATCATCAGAAGTGTAAAATACTTGAAATAACTGAAATAAACCCATTGCTTGATACTGAAAACAAAATGGCTAAGGCAGTGGTTGATGTACTTAAGAAAGCAAAGATTAAATAAAGCTATTCGCTTTCTCTGCCCCAAATGGCGTCAAATATTAGCTCAGGATTGCTCCAAGGAATAAAGTGATTCATATTTTCCCTTAGCACGTAGCTTACATTCTCCATTTCAAAGCTTTTCCAGTAATCGGTTGATCTGTAGCTAACCAGCACGTCTCTTCTCCCTTGAATAAAAACCTGATGCACTTTGTTATCTGAATAGAATTCTTCTATATCTCTTAAAGAAGGAGCTAATCCAATCATTTCAACATTGCTTGATCGCATATCATTTCCTATAAGTTTATTGATTAGTTTCATTCTTGCAATTTTGTTGTACCAGCGCGGTTCTTGAAAATCAGGTGCAACAGCACCAGCAGCCAAAACAGCCCTTTTGATACGCTCAGGGTATTTTGCCAATAAATAAGCTACAACTGCTCCTCCGTAAGAGTGCCCTACAATTATCCATTTTTCATCTTTACCAAATTGGTCAATTATCGCTTTGGCAGACTCACCATGATTCTCAAGTTCAGCTTGTGCGCCGTGCGTTGTATTTCCATAACCGCATCTATCATATGAAACCATAAAAAAACTATCCCTTAAACTAGAGTCTTGCAAAAAATCGTTCCAGGCACTCCAGTCTCCTGGTGAACCATGAATAAAGAGTATTTTCTGATTTGTTGGATTACCAACAGAAACTGTATTGATCTCAGCTTCATTATGTTCAAGTAAAAATACGGTTGGGTTGGCGCCAGATTCATAAAGCTCATCTAGTGCTTTTTCGCCCGTTTGGCCCATTGCATTCATAGCATATAATCCAAAGCCAAATACCAAAACCACAAGCACCAGAATTGACAATACAATTCTCTTAAGCCATTTGAATACTTTTTTGATCATTGGGTAAACTTAATGTAAAAACTGAGTACAATACAAAAGTGTTTTAATACAAGTTCAAATTCCACTTTTTAAATAAAAAGCTCGTTTAAATTTGCCAAACATAAATTCTACTTAGAATGGGAAGAGCATTTGAATATAGACGAGCAGCCAAAGAAAAACGATGGGGACAAATGTCAAGGGTGTTTCCAAAACTTGCTAAAGCAATTACTGTAGCCGCTAAAGAAGGTGGAATAGACCCCGAAATGAACTCAAAACTGCGTACTGCAATACAAAATGCAAAGGCGCAAAACATGCCTAAAGACAATATTGAAAATGCAATAAAACGAGCTACAGGCAATGATGCGGCTGATTATTCTGAAATTACCTATGAAGGAAAAGGCCCCCATGGCGTATTAGTATTTGTAGAATGTGCTACTGATAATACCACCAGAACTGTTGCCAATGTAAAGTCATATTTCAACAAAAGTGGCGGCGGTGTGGTACCTAATGGATCTTTAGAATTCATGTTTAACAGACAGGCTGTTTTTGAATTTGAAATGCCAGAAGGTAAAGACCCTGAAGAGCTTGAAATGGAATTGATTGATGGAGGGCTTGAAGATTTAGAAGAAAATGAGGGAACTTATTATGCTTATGCCGACTGGACAGCCTTTGGCAACATGCAAAAAGCCTTTGAAGACCTTAGTATAGAGTGCAAAAGCTCAACTTTAAAGCGTTTCCCAGTTTCGCCAGTAAGTTTTACCGATGAACAAATGGAAGAAGTAGAGAAACTATTGGACAAGCTCGAAGATGATGATGATGTTCAAGCTGTTTTTAGCAATATAGAATAACAAATGAAAGAACTTTTCACCTTTTTTCTACTAGGGGTTGGCTTTTCTCTTTTCGGTCAAAACAGCGATAGTATTGCCATTGCGTCGGTTATTCAAAGTGCGTATGTAGAAGGGCTTCAAAACGAAGGTGATTCCACTAAAATTGACGCCGGTTTTCACCATCAGTTTCAAATGATTAGACGCGGAGAAAATGACGATTTGATTCTTTACCCAATAGGTGATTGGAAAGCTAGAGCTATTGAGGCCAGAGAAAAAGGCTTTTTGCCAAGGCCTCAAGAAAAAAAAGTTAGCCTGGAATTTATTTTTATTGATGTTACAAAAGATGCTGCAGTAGCCAAGGTAAAATATATTGAAGGCCAAGAGCATACATACACAGATTACATTACACTTTATAAGTTTGGTGCTGATTGGAAAATAGTTTCAAAAGCATTTCACACCATAAAATAATAAACGCCGACTTCTTAAATAAATCGGCGTTTGTTTTATTAGTTTTATTAAAAACTTATACTCACATAAAAGTGAATGATTATTTGCTATTTGATATTTTTCTCGTCAATCTCTGAATAAAATTAACTTTTGGGGGTTTGAAAAAATATAATCTAAAAAGGGAAATAAATAGTGTCTTTGCTGTCTCAATTATTTGCATTTGGCTTATTTAAGCCGGTACAGAAGTTTTAGTTAAACTGAGCTATCTTAATTATCTAAAAAGAAACTAGCAAATTGGTTTCGCTTTTATTGTCATAGGCACTCTCGTTAATTGTTCTAAGACATTTCGAAAGTAAATGATAACCAATTATTATAAAATGATACGTATCATTAAGTTGATTTATTTCACGATTAAATTCGTAAAACTATAGATACAAAAGCCAAAATATTAGATAAACTATGTGGAGCCGCAGGGAATCGAACCCTGGTCCGGCAATGGAAACTATCGGATGTACTACATGCTTAGTTTTACTTAAGTTTTCGAAATAAGCCTGGAGTAAAACACCCTAACTTATTCTTATCTACTTAATCTCGCGGTGCTTTCGTAGCCTTAGCACAGCCAGTCTTGAATTTCGACACCGCTTGGCCCAACCTTACAAGACAAAAGGTCGGAGCAGTGTGACAGTCTCGACGCTTCGTCGAGATGTGTAATCCTTACTAAACTTGGGGATTAGGCTGCCATGGCATAAGAATTGCCAACTAATGTTTTAGGAATATTGATTAAGTCGCTCATCCTACGCGCCTGCATGCACATTCGAAGTTGCTCATCCCGTCAATTCCGGTCGGCCCCAATAATTTAAAGATCTTATTAATTCCTTTTAATGTAAAAAAGGCTTACGAAGGTAATGTCTTTATAAGCCTTACAAGTTCTTTTTTTGATAAGATTAACTGTATTTTTATAAAATGAAAATAGGTATTTTAAGAGAGTACAAGGAACCAGAAGACATTAGAGTAGCCCTTACACCCAGCCAGTGCAAACAGTTAATGGAAAATCTTAGCAACTTAGAAATAGTTGTAGAGCCTTATGCCAAGCGTTGTTTTTCTGATAGCGAATACCAAAAAGCAGGTGTAGCTTTACAAAATGATTTAAGGGATTGTGATGTGCTCATTGGTGTAAAAGAAGTACCTAAAGACAAACTAATTCCAAACAAAACATATTTCTTTTTTTCCCATACCATTAAGGAGCAAGACTATAACCTTGAGCTTATGCGTACATTGCTCAATAGGAATATTACCATGATAGATCATGAAACACTGGTTGAAGAAAATGGAGCAAGGATAATAGGATTTGGTAGATGGGCTGGAATTGTTGGTGCCCATTACGCTTTACTAATGATGGGAAAGAAATCAGGTGATTTTTCATTGAAACCGGCCAACGAATGTGCCGATATGAAAGAAATGCTTTCACAATACGAAGCAATTAATTGGCCCAAACAAAAAATTGTACTTACTGGTGATGGCAGAGTAGGAAAAGGGGCACTTGAAGTACTAAAACACGCCGGTATTAGACAAGTAAGCCCAGATGAAATTATAAATCAATATTTTGATGAATGTGTTTTTGCTGTACTAGGAGTTAACGAACTTTATAAAAATGAAGATGGATCAAATATTGACCTAAGCTCCTTTTATAAGGACCCTACAAATTCTGTAAATGCCTTTATGCCTTACACCAGAGTTGCCGATGTATTGATACATGGAATTTATTGGGATTACAGGGCACCAGCTTTGTTTAGCAAACAAGATATTAAAAGTGAACGTTTTAAAACGCACTTAATCTCAGATATTACTTGCGATGTTGAAGGCTCAATACCCATAACTCTAAGGCAAACCCCAATTGCTGATCCATACATAGGAATTGATAAACATACCACAAATGAAGTAGATGCTTTTGGAGATAACACCATTGACGTAATGGCTGTGGGCAATTTACCAAATGAGCTTCCAAGAGATGCTAGCACAGATTTTGGGAATACGCTCATGAATAAGGTGGTTTATGAGTTGTTTGATTATGATAATAGTACTTTACTAAAAAGCGCGAGTATTTGCCATAACGGAAAACTAACTGATAAGTATAGCTATTTGCAAAAATGGGTAGACCAATCTACTTAACCTTAAGATATAATTTAAAAGTAGTTCCAAGTCCAAGAGTACTTGCTACCTCTATTTTTCCGCCTAAGGATTCAATTTGCCTTTTTACAATGTACAATCCAAGTCCTTTGCCATTCTTATCTTCATGAAACACTTGGAACATACCGAAAATCCTATCTCCAAACTTTTTCAAATCAATACCTCTCCCATTGTCAGTATAAGTAATTAGCAAATAGTTCTTGTGTTTTTCTGTTGTTAAATTAATTCTTAAAGTTCTTTCTTCGGAGCGATATTTAATTGAATTTGTAATCAAGTTTTGAAGAATACTTTTAAGATGTACCCTTACGTATTTAAACTTACTCACTTTATAATTGGCTTCAATAATGGCCTTTGAATTATAAATCTCTTCACTAAGCTGGGATCGTATATCGTTGCATAGTTCCGCTATATCAAGTTTTTCGTAAGCTGATGTAGTTCTTTTATCTAAAGCAATAACATCTATAAGATCATGCAAGGTGCTATACATCTTTGAGGCCGTAGTTTCGATTCGGTCAATTATTTCATTATTAAATGAACCAACACTTTCCTTTTCAAGCATTTCTAAAAGGGTAGTCATATTTACCACCGGGGCTCTCAAATCATGAGATGCTATATAGGTAAATTGTTCTAACTCTTTATTTTTTGTTTCTAACTCAGCACTTTTTTCAATCAAATACTGCTCACTCTTTTTCAGCTTATCAATATTTGTAATTACGCCTTCTAATGATTTTACTTTTCCATTAAAATAAAGCGGAACTACCTTTACATCGCACCAAAGTGGCCTACCATTTGATTTTTTAATTTGGCAGATAAAGTTTGAAAATTTCGCTCCGCTACTTAACTGATGCCTAAACTGATCAATTACGTTCGGGTCAACTAAAAAATCTTGAAGATTTAGGTAATGATCAATTAATGATGATGTTGAATAACCAAAAACCCGCTCAACTACAGGGCTTACATATGCCAACCTTGGGCTTTCACCAAGTTCAAGTTTAAAAATAACATTTGGAGAGTTTTCAGCGAAACGTCTAAAACGTTCTTCACTTTCTTCAACTTCTCTTTCTCTCCTATACTCTTCAGTAATATCTTCAAATAAAGTAAGGTTTAAATGATCTTGAGCCCCGGGCAGCCTAATAGTTACAAACTTTCCCAAAAACTGACTACCATCTTTTTTAAGGTGCCAAGTTTTGTGGGCAACCTTTCCACTTTTTTGCAAATCTTCTCTTAGCTTTTTAAGCTTATCTTGAGTTCTTTCGCCACCAATTTGAAATTTCGGAAATGTATTTAACTGACCATCTAGGTGCAAAATATCGCCTTTTTCATAGCCTGTTATATCAGTATATTTTTTGTTTAGCCGTACTATTTTTCTTTGTTTATTATCGTAAAGTATTATACCGACTTCAGATTTTTCAAAAATTGAGTTTAACAGGTCATTTTGCTCATTCAGTATTTCATTCTGAAGAATGGTTTCTGAAACGTCTTTAACAATTGAATAAATAAATTTTTCTCCTGCATGAGTTTTATGCAAAAAAGACGAGATCTCTGCATAAACGCGTTTACCGTTCTTAGCCTTCAGAATTATTTTGCCTTCGAAACTCCCCTTTTCTAGAATTTCTTTGGTTGTACTTTCTGCATAAACTTCCCTTGATACATTATCAAACTGTACTTCGGCAAGTGTTAACCCAGGGCTTAAACCCAAATACTCTTCTTTGGTGTACCCTAAAAGTTTTAGCTTAGCATTATTTACTCTAACTGAAGTATTTGAGTCAATATCAACTACAGAAATCCCATTAGGTGAATTTTGAAAAAGCCCTCTATTAATCTCATGATCAATATTTCCGTAATCTTTTTTACTGCTCATCATTTCCCCCAACTAAACTTTACGAATGTTAATATAAAAATTAAGCTATCTTGTATAAGTTTAAATAATTCGTCGAAATCATTTTTGTGATTGTATTAATGGATTTCCCATTTGTGAAAAAATAATTTCTATTAAAATAGGTTACCTATTCTGTATTCTTATACTTTATACCTAAACACCATTGAAAACTGATAGAGAAATAGTACAGCTTCTTGAAGATGGCCATATTAATGCCGCTGCCAGAGAGCTCTATGCGTTTTTTGACTCAGTTTGTGGGGTAATGCGCCCCAAAGGTGCACAACCCGAAGATGTTAAAGATCTTTTTCAAGAAGCCGTATTGGTTTTCATTAGAAAAGTTGTTGAAGAAAAGGAACAAATTAACTGTACTATTAAAACTTACATTACAACCATTTGTAAATATCAATGGAATAATAAAGTAAATAAATTAAGCCACAGAAAAACGACAATTACCGAGACTTTTCAGCAAGATGTAGTAACCGACATAAAAGATTTTGAAACCGAAGAAACCCAATTTGGGGTTCTTGACATGGTGCTTAAAAAGGTGGGTGAAAAATGTAAAAACCTTCTTAATCTATTTTATATAGAAGGAAAAAAAATGGATGAAATCGCTGAAATAATGGGTTTTTCAGGAATTAACTCAGCCAAAACTCAAAAGTACAAGTGTATAGAAAAGGCAAGAAAAATGGTGCCAATGCTTGCCTTAGAAAATAAACATGCGCAATCATGAGAACAGAGCTTGAACAAATTAAGAAAATTGAGCTCTATTTAAACAATAAGCTCAATTCAAAAGATAAACAGGCTTTTGAGCAAAAACTTGCCGTAGACAAAGAGCTTCAACAAAAAGTAGAATTTCAAAAGCAGTTTATTAAAAGACTTAAGAGAAGCGCAATGCTGGTTGCTTTAGAAAATGAGCACCTAAGCTTAATTTCTGGTGGTGGCACTGGGGCTACAAAAGGCATTAAAACTACAAGCAGCGGACTTAAGCTTCAAATCCTCAATAATCTAAACTCCATAATAGTGGCTACGCTCGGAGTTATAGGGTTATCAGTGGCTATTTATTTTGTAACTAATAAAAAGTCATCTATTGTAATTAAGAATACCGAGAACCAATTTAAAACTAAAAAACATGCCACAATAGCACAATTAAGTAGCAACGGTTATTGGCATTATCACAACTATGTAACCCAAACACTTGACAATTACAGTAATGATAAAGTAATGGAAAAGCTCGGAGAAAATCTGAAAGTAGATTCTATAAAAAACAAGGTAAAAGTGCCTGTAGTAAACAAGGAGTCAGATTCAATTGTCCAGCAAATTAGATTTAAGCCACCAACGGGATATATAATTGACCCAACCATTAGCAACACAATTATAGACACCATTTCAAACTCAAAAATTGTAATTCCTCCAAATGCTTTTAGATATAAATTCAGAAATAGACCATTGGTAACTGAAAATGTCAGAATTATTTACAAGGAATACAGAAGCATAGGCGATATGGCTACAAGCGCCATACCTATGCACTGGTTTGGTAAAGATTCAATTCCTTTTAGATTTCATTCTGAAGGAATGTTTTCTATTTTGGCAACTACTGATAGTGGCAGTGTTACCCTAACAAAACCCATCAGAGTAACATTTACTCCAATTCAATTAACGGATTCGCTGAACTTATTTTATTTATCTGATACAAACTCAAGATGGCAATTTGTACAACAAATAGTATTGCCTAAAATGCCCATTGACTCAAATCAGTTTAATGCTTTTGAAGAATTCAGACAAAAGGCAGGAGAAACTGGATTTGGAGATGATGAAGAAAACAAACCCAATTGGGCTAAGCCAAAGTTTGATAACAACGGAAATGCCTATAGGTATGGCTTTTGGGGTAGGTTGCTAGAGTTCATTACGAAGGGAACTGTATACGGCCAAGATTCAGCTTCTTTTAAACGTGTATTTACTGAAGATAAAAAATTGGTTCTTTCGGAATCGAACGCCGTAGAAGGACAAATTTCTAATGATAATTTAACTACAAAAACAGAGCACGAAGCTCAATCAATTACTGTAAAAAGATTAGGCTATTATAATTACGGAAAGCTTCAAAAAAATCAGGATGCTATTAGACCAATAATTAGGCCTTTGAATGTAAAAAATGAATATTTAAAACGTGTTTATAAGATTGTTGCAGTTGAACAAGGTTTAAACGCGGCTTATCATTTTTATGATCCTAAACTTTGCTTAAACCCCAATAGGCCATACGATTTCTTCGCATTTACATTTGATGGAAGAATTCTTTATGCTTCTAGAAACAAATATAAAGTTGCTAAATCATCAACAGAATTGGTTTTGAGATTTGTAGATGTTACAAACCTAGTTTCTTCAGCTTCAGATTTTGACATGCTGCTTGGCACAGCGGGTATCATTAGCTCAAAGAGTATTTTGTAGAGCACAAAAAAACCGCCTAACTTTAAAATTAAGCGGTTTCTGATTTTGAATATGTTTATTCAGCCTATTTGATATGCTTAAGGCTAAATGTTAATACAGGTTTGTTTGAATGATTTACAACGCCTTCGGCAATGCTTCCTGAAAGAAGATGTGCAATACCTCTACGACTATGAGTGGCAACTGAGATCAAATCAAATTTATTTGCTTCTGTAAACTCAAGAATTCCGTCTTCTTCATCTCTATGATTGTAAACATTCATAGTGAAATTCTCTAATCCATATTTACTAGCAAAAGCGGCCATTCTACGGTTAGATTCACTACTTAACTCAAATCTATTTGGCGTATTTACAAAAAGGAGGTGTACAGTAGCATTGTAAGCTTTTTGAAAAGCGATTAGTTTTGGTGCTACTTTATCATAATTTTCAGTAAAGTCAGATGCAAAAACTATGTTGTTTGGATGAGCATCAACTGAAGTAGATTTAATAGTAAGTACCGGACAATGAGCAGTTCTCACTACTTTTTCTGCATTAGACCCGATCATTACCTCCTGCATACCATCAGCACCTTGGGTTCCCATTACAACAAGGTCGATTTTATCTGTAGCAATGCGCTCGTTTACCATCTCAATTAAATCACCAAGGGCCATTTCCGTGGTTATTGGATCGTTCTCATCATATGGCTCAACCATTTCGGCCAAATCGTTTTTCATTCTTTCAATCAACTTGAAAGTGAAAATGCCGTCCATTGTATTTCCACCAATTGAGCCGCCTTGAGAATTGAAATCTCCGCCACCTGGTGCGTCTACAACATTTAATAAAGTTACATTGCCGTCAAAAGTTTTTGCCATATCAACGGCAACCTTTAAAGCATTTTGTGCTTCAGCAGAAAAGTCGGTTGGTACTAGAATGTTTTTCATGGTCGTAAGATTTAAGAATACAAAGTTTGTTTTAGGTTGTTAGGTCAACGATGACCAAAGTCATGTTTCGACGAAAATAAAAAAGGGCAAGCCAAATGGCCTGCCCTTTTTAAAATTCATTCAGTTTTTTTTTTATGCCAAATGTTTCTCAACATCAACATAAGGCATTCCAAAGGCTTCGCTCACCGCTTCGTAAACAACATCGCCTTTAATTACATTTAAGCCCAAAGCCAACTCTTTGCTGTCTTGACAAGCTTTTACCCAACCTTTTTGAGCTAACTGTAAGCCGTAAGGTAGTGTAGCATTATTAAGGGCAATGGTTGAAGTATAAGGTACAGCACCCGGCATATTAGCTACACAATAATGCAAAACATTATCAACTACATAAGTTGGATCTGCATGTGTTGTTGGATGACAAGTTTCAATACATCCGCCTTGATCTACCGCAACATCAACTACAACTGTGCCCGGACGCATGTCTTTAAGCATGTCTTTAGTAATAAGATGTGGCGCTTTTGCACCTGGTATAAGTACTGCTCCAACAATTAAATCTACTGTAGGTAGCATTTGTCTAATGTTATACTCGTTACTCATCATGGTAGTAACGTTTTTTGGCATTACATCATCTAAATATCTAAGTCTATCAAGAGATATATCCATTATTGTTACATCGGCGCCTAGCCCCGCAGCCATGTGGGCCGCTTGAGTACCAACAACACCACCACCTAGTATAAGCACTTTACCCGGAAGTACACCTGGTACTCCGCCTAAAAGCACACCTCTACCTCCCATTGGTTTTTCTTGAAACTTTGCACCTTGTTGAGTTGCCATTCTACCTGCAACTTCGCTCATAGGTATAAGCAATGGAAGAGATCTATCTGCTTTTTCTACGGTTTCGTAAGCCAAACAAACAGATTTTGATTTGATCATTGCATTGGTCAATTCTTCGCTTGCCGCAAAGTGGAAATAAGTAAATAAAAGCTGATTTTCTTTTATTAAACCATATTCAGGTTCAATAGGCTCTTTTACCTTAATAATCATTTCTGCAATGCCATAAACATCTTCAATTGTAGGAAGAATCTTTGCACCAGCATCTACATACATTTGATCAGCAAAACCTGAACCATTTCCTGCAGTAGCTTGAACATAAACAGTGTGGCCTCTTTTTACATATTCTTGCGCAGAAGCCGGAGTTAAACCAACACGATTTTCGTTGTTTTTAATCTCCTTTGGTACACCAATTATCATATCAAATAGAGTTTTAAAAAATGTGGTGCAAAAGTAGCAGTCTCATGAATATCTAAAACATCTCAACTAAACAATTTGTAACCACTTCAATTCTATGCTAAAGAATCATTTTATGAGTCTAATAGCTTCTCTTTTGCTCAAAGGTTTAAGCTTTTGATTACTCACAAATTCTAAAACCCAAGTGGGATTAGTTCGGCTGTATTGCCTCAGCATCCATCCAATAGCTTTTTGAATAAAAAATTCACTCGAATTTGCATGCCGCTTTATTACATCAGCCAAAAGATCTAGGTCTACTTCAGCCTTGTATTTAAGCTGAAAAATAATTGTAACCCGTACCAACCAATAGTCATCAGAAAAGCTCCATTCTTTAAAAATTGGCATTATACGCTTTGGGTACTTCTTTAAATAGTTTCCGGTTAGTGTTGCTCCAATATAATCAACCGTATCCCACCAGCTTTTATTACTAATCATAAACTCAAGTAATTCTTCAAAGCTTTCATCGTATTGCTTTTTATATTTATCGCACAACTCCATTGCTGCATATTGCAATTCTCGTTCAGGTGCTTCCCAAAGCTCTTGTATTACTTCATGCAAATCGATATACTTAGGAATCCCAACATCTTTTATTACTTGTTTAGTCAATGATTTTCTTTCGGGAGCTTTAATACCGTAAAACTCAAATTGATTACGCAAATAACCTTTCATCCAGACGGCTTTTTCTGAGTTGCTATTTGCCTGAAATATTGATTTAAGTTCTGAAACTATAGGATGCATTCTACAAATTAAATGGCTCAATCCTTCTAATTGCCGTACTTCGCACCTTAATTAGTTAAGCGAAGAATTTGCAGAGTCCTATACGATTCGTTTTATTGGCATTACTTGCATTTATTTGGGGTTCTTCTTTTATTTTGATTAAAGAAGGGCTAAAGGCGTTTACACCTACTCAAGTAGCTAGCTTTAGACTAATTATTTCTGGTTTGGCTTTGCTACCTTTTACATTTAAGTTTCTAAAAGATGTGAAAACCAGAGATTGGTTGCCTTTGGCAATTGTGGCTTTTTTTGGTAATGGCATTCCTTACTTTTTATTTCCATTTGCACAAACCAAACTTAGTAGTGGTGTTACCGGAATGCTTAATTCTCTAGTGCCACTTTTTACCTTACTAATTAGTGTTTTTATATTTAAAAATGAGCTTAAGCGCACCAAACTTTATGGCGTTTTACTTGGGCTTTTAGGTGCTATAGTTTTAATACTCGCTACCCAAAACGATACTCAAGGTCAATATAGCTATGGTGTACTCGTAATTATTGCAACCATATGTTATGCCATTAGCGTAAACACCTTAAAAGCAAGATTAACCCGATTTAATCCTTTGGCCACTGCCGCCATACCAATTGCCCTTGTTATGATTCCCGCTTTAATATACATGCCCATTTTTGAGCCTGTTGATTTTAGCTCATTTACAACCGAACAAACAAGAAGTTTTGCGGCGGTAGTTATTTTGGCATTAATTGGTACCGGCGCAGCAATGATCATTTTTAATAGGTTAATTCAATTGTCGAGTGCTGTTTTTGCTAGCTCAGTTACCTATTTAATTCCTGTAGTGGCCATGGCTTGGGGAATTAATGATGGTGAAAATATTGGCTGGTTACACTTTTTGGGATTAGCTGTGGTTTTAACTGCTGTTTACTTAATTAACAAAAAAGAACGAAAGCTTCATTTGTAATGAAACTGCTTCAGAATATTTGGGCCGCTTGGGGTATCTTAGTATTTATACTGTTTATGTTTCCGGCCCTCCCCATTTACATTGTTGCCATTATAATTTGGAAAGGGAAAGCCATTCAAAAAGTGCATTGGGTTTCAAGGTTATGGGCACGCTCTATTTTCTTTTTTATAGGAATAATTCCAAAAAATGTTGGGAATTACAAGCCCAACAAAAAGCAGTCTCATGTTTTGATATCAAATCATCAATCAGCCCTTGATATTCCTTTGTGTGCCATTGCAAGTGCCTTACCATTTAGGTTTTTATCTAAGGCTGAATTAGGGAAAATACCCGTTTTGGGTTGGATCATTAAGAACATTTATTTAACCGTTGACCGCGGCAGTAATAAAGCTAGAATTAAAAGTATGGAGCGAATGAAAGCCGCATTAATTGAAGGCAGCTCACTTTTTATATACCCTGAAGGAACTAGAAACCGTAGCAAGGAACCCACTACACGTTTTTTTGATGGGGCCTTTAAGTTGGCCATTGCAAGTAAAAAACCTTTAGGCATTTTGGTAATTGAAAATGCAAATGAACTTTGTCCTACCACTGGGTTTAATCTTAAACCTGGCATAGTGAGATATAAGTGGATTGAGAGCATTAATACAAGTGACTATAAAGAACATGAATTGGAAGAGCTTAAATCTCTTGCCAAAGAAAAAATGAATGCTTCGCTAATTGAAATGAGAGATGGAACAAAAGCTTGAAGGTAACATAGTTGACGTAGTTAAAGGTAGAATTTATAAAGGTTCTGTAGTTTGGCACAATGAAAAAATAACAGCCATAAACCAACACGATACCACAAGTGAAAAGTACATACTACCAGGCTTGGTAGATGCCCATGTGCATATTGAAAGCTCAATGTTAATTCCGAGCGAATTTGCCCGCATGGCTGTGGTGCACGGCACTGTTGCCACAGTTAGTGATCCGCATGAGATAGCCAACGTAATGGGGGTTGAAGGTGTAAACTACATGATTAAAAATGGTAAAAAAGTACCTTTCCATTTTCATTTTGGTGCACCAAGCTGTGTACCGGCTACTTCATTTGAAACTGCTGGAGCTACCATTAATTCTGAAGACGTAAAAACTCTACTACAAAGACCAGATATTTATTACTTGGCTGAGATGATGAACTATCCTGGAGTGCTTTTCAAAGATGAAGAAGTAATGCAAAAGCTAGCTTTTGCAAAAGAAATTGGTAAACCTATTGATGGACACGCGCCTGGATTAAGGGGAGAAAAAGCAAAGCAATATATAGAAGAGGGTATTACAACAGATCACGAGTGCTTTACCTTAGAAGAAGCTTTAGACAAGCTTAAATACGGCATGAAAATCATAATAAGAGAAGGCAGTGCAGCTAAGAACTTTGAAGCGCTCATAGACCTTTTTGATGATTATGCCAAAAACTTAATGTTTTGTAGTGATGATAAACATCCTGATGATTTAATAAAAGGCCATATTAACCAACTCATTTTAAGGGCATTTGCGAAAGGGAAAAACAAAATGGATGTGCTCAGGGCTTGTACACTAAACCCGGTAAAGCATTATAAATTAAACAATGGCCTATTACAAGAAGGTGATAATGCTGATATGATTGTTGTAAACGACTTGGAAAGTTTTATCGTAGAGAAAACTTTTGTTAGCGGACAAATAGTGGCTGAAAATGGTACAAGTTTAATTGATAGAGTTTCTGAAAAGCCTATCAACAATTTCAATTGTGATCTAATTGATGAAGCGAGCTTAACCATGAAATTGAACGCTGGAGCACAACGTTGTATTTCAATTCTTGATCAGCAAATAGTAACCGATGAATATGCCTATGAGCATAATGGTGGAAATTTTGAAGCCGACCTAGAAAATGACTTGCTTAAAATAGTAGTTGTAAACCGTTATACCAATGCCCCTATAGCAAAGGCAATAGTGCATAATAGCACATTAAAATTGGGCGCCATTGCTAGCTCCGTGGCTCACGATAGTCATAATATTATTGCTCTTGGTACAAATGATAAAGCAATGGCAAACGCTGTAAATACTATTATTATTGAGCAAGGTGGAGTTTCAGCATCACTTAATGGCGAAAACAAGGTTGTAGGCCTTCCCGTGGCAGGTTTAATGACCCACAACGATGGCTTTACCATTGCCAAGGAATATGAACAGCTAGACCGTTGGGTAAAATCTGAATTAGGTTGTTCTCTCACCTCACCGTACATGACCTTAAGTTTCTTAGCACTTCTTGTAATTCCTAAACTTAAATTGAGCGACAAAGGCCTTTTTGATGGTGATAAATTCGAGTTTGTTAGTCAATAGGAAATAAGACCTAACCCTGTCTATTACTACTCTGTGGTAAGTTTTTCAAGCATAACTTCACAATCACCTGGGGTTGACATTATTTGAGTAAATGTGCCCATAGTAAGCTCAGGCCAGTATAAAGCAAACCTAAATCTACCATGCAACATCTTTGCTTCCTTACCATCAAGTATTAGTTCATATGGCATGGCAGCCACATGTTTTTGACCAATAATGGATAAAAAGTGACGCTCACCTTTTTTACTATCAACCAAACCAACACCATAAACGGTAACATCTCGCTTTGCGTCATTTATTTTATATACAAGTTTTAAACTTTCTGTGTTTTTCAAATTTCCTTCAATAATTTTTTGGCCTTCTGCATGGCTAGCAAACTCATTGAGCTCAACTTGATCTTCATAATACGGCATCCCAAACATGTATTGATATTCAATTAAGTCTTCTTCTTCTTCAACCCCTCCAAATGGAGTCATTTTACCATTACCTATCTTTTTGCAAAATGCATTGAACTTTCCACTTTCAACAGATAACTCTTTTTCAACATCAGCATAGTCTTCACCAAGATAAGCAATCCACTGGTAAACTGGATTTACTGCAGTAATATCAACTTTTGAATCCTTTAGCTCTAGTCCAACTCTGTAAGTAGCTGCTACTACCCCTTGTTTTTTGGCTTTTGAAGTAATTGATTTAGTATTCGTATTTGTAAATACAAGAACATATAAATCCTTTTGATTACCGGGCGCATAAGATCCTATTAGCTGAAAACCAGATGCATTAGCGGCAGTTTTAATTTGAGTAGAAACAGCACTGATATTCCCGTCTTTTTGTCCTAAAAAGTAATAAGGTGAATATTCAACATCTTCTGTAGGTAAAGCAAAAAGTAAAGTAAGCGCAAAAAGTGACAGAGCTTTCATAATAAAAAGATTTAACCGCCGCCGAAATTATGTTATTGAAAAATGCAGAATGATGACTTCAGTCACATTAAATAAAACAAACTCTAACAACCCAATTGCAGATTTAAGCGTAACAGATATGAGTTTCTAAACACAATAAATTACAGATCTTACTATTTTAGGCTCACATAAAAATTTAGGATGTATGAGAATTTTAGCACCATTGTTTGCATTGTTACTTTTTGCGATTAGTACTCAAGCTCAAATCACAAATGATAATTTCAAAAATGCCAAAGAGATAAAGATTGGAGAAAAGGGCTATGCTTTTGACACTATTCTTTCCAAAACAGTATTGCTTTCAAGTGCGTCAACTGAAACCGGTGAGTTCTTCGATTCAATACCCAAGTCAGCTTCACTAACTTCAAGTTCTGTTTGGTATACTTTTACAATTCCTACAGCTCGTAATGTTAGAATTGATCTAAAGCACAAAGGATTTAGAGTACCACCGCATTATGCTGGGCTCACGGTCTACAACATATCCCACGGTATTCCGCAAAAAGATAACCTGAATAGGGTTTTTCCTTCAATTCCAAAGTTTGGCGCAAGCATAAACTCCTGTGCTAAACCTGGCACTTATTATGTGCAAGTACTCGGACATAAAAATCTAACCGACAGTGTCTACTTAGAATTTTCATTTGGTAAATCAACTCAAGCAGAGTTTGATGAGCCTACTGAAGCACACGATTTTGGTGTTTTAAGCAGAGCGGTTGAAAAAGAGTTTGAAGTTGGATGTTTAAGTATTGACAATGAAGATTTTAGTTGTAATAGTGACACATTATACACTCAAAGCAACTGGTTTATTTTTACTACCGATTCTTTTCCTGAATTTATCAATTACAAACTGATAGATGTTGTTACAAAAAAAAGCATAAGAGCAAGTTTAATTAGTCTTTACAGGGGCAATTGCATCAATGATGTAGCTAACCTAAAGCCTGTAATTGAGTGTACCGATAGCCTTGACCTAAGTTGTGGTTTAGAACCACTTACAACCTACACACTTTACTTAAAATGGCCTTATGATTACAATGCAAGGGTTAAAATGAGGATGAAAAAAAGAGGCTTTGGAATTACTAGAACAGCCGATCCACAGAACTTGTATGATAGCGTAAAACTGGGTGTAGTAGATTCAAATTTAAGTCTTCATTTCTATGAATATCTAAGTTGTGATTCTAGAATGAATAACTACGCATGCACAAACGAAATGGGCAGTAACGGTATAGAAACGATGCATTCATTAATCACCTTTGAAATCAAGGATTCAATGATTTTAAAGCTTAGGCCTACTATTTATCTTGATACGCCTTTAGTAATTGATAACACTGTTGATCTAAGAGAATATTCATGGGGCGCAAGGCTATTTAAGGGCGATGTATCTGATACTTGTAAATTAGAATTTGATAGAAACCTAGCATTCAACAACTGCTTACCAGCAGGTAAGTATACTTTGCAGTTAAGGTATAGTGAAAACTATAAGTGGTATAATATTCTAGGCTCAATTGTTAGCACCAATATTCATTTAAGAGAATTAGTAAGGCAAAAAAAGGCAATCCATAAAAGGCCTCAAATTGCTGAAATAATGGACACACTGTTTGTGAATGACACAAGCTTTGGTGGTACTATACCCGTAATATCTGACTCTGATTATTTTGCAAGTGCCGACACCTTTTTTGTAATTGACAGTACAGGTTTACAGGGCAGATTTATATTTAGAACATTTTATGTTACCGATACCGTGAACGTAAACATAGGAACATCTGGAAGCCATAAAATCAAGAATTATTTATACCGAGGCAAAGCACAAAATAGAAAGCTAACGGTTCTTGACTCGGTTTATGGAGAACCAAATCCATTTACCGTGCGCAAGGATTTTGAGACCAAATGCGTTCCTTTAGATTCTGGTTGGTATACTGTGGTTTCTGTTCTTGAATTTGAATGCGGCTTAAAAGACCGAGTGCATTTCAACACCATAAGAATTGCCGCTATTGAAATTCCAAAGTCAAATTTCAATTTCGCAAGCCGAGCTCATGAAGTTGAAAGCCTAACCCCTATTGGGCCTTCAAAAACCAATAAAGGAAGTTCCGAAAATCCAAATTACACATCAGTTTATAACCTACCAACTGGTTATTACGATTGCGAAATGGACATTCCGCGGCATTTACCTTCCGATTGCGGCATAAGTAATTTTAATCAAGCCTATTATGTTTTTAAGGTGAGAGAAACTTCATTTTTAAGAATAGAAAATATTGCAACGGATGTAAAAAGCAGCATGTACTTATTTCCCTATGACATAAGAACCGATTCGGCAAAGTTTAAGGATATTTCTAACTCTTATTCACCTTGTCATGGTTCGGATTGGTATAATACTTTTTGCAGAGTAAAGCCAGGTATATACACCATAGTGTTCAATGGCCGAAGACGGGAATGGGTATCTCCAATACTAATTTTTGATAAATACATTGATGATTATGATTTTGCAAGCACCGCTTTAGATATGGGAAGTATTAATCCTGGTCTAAACACAAGCAAAACTTTAACAGTTGGCTGTGGTACATCGATTAATAATACCGATTATCCAATTGATAAAAGATCAGAAATAGGTGCAAGCGGATTTGATTACCCAATTAAACCCGGAAGCATTAAAACATTTGGCGAAAAAAGCAATGTGTGGATGACATTTACAATTGAAGACCCTGGAGTTGTTAACGTTAGCGGTGAAATTTTAAACTATGTTCAACGGCTTAAATTCAAAAATCTATTCCCTACGGTAGTTTATGAAGCGCCTGAAGGTCAAGAAATTGATTTTAGAAAATTGGTTAGTACTGGTAAGATTGACACTACCGAAGAAATGGGTTTAAGGCCTGTAGCTTGGAAATACAATGAAGAAAAAGAAGTACTAGAGTTTAATAAAGGAAAATGTAGCAAAACAAGATACTACGTGTTGCTCACCTTCGCCTTCCCTGATGTTTATCCTTACACAAATCAAGCGCAGTTTCCCAACATTAACTTTAAACTCAATTTAGAATTCACCCCGGTAAATCATAGGGGCAATGAAAGTGATTTCTGTAAAAATGCACTTGAAATTAAACTATATGATAATGACACATCAAGTCAACGAATAAACCTTACCTGCCACACAGCTGATGAAGGCTATGGTGAAGATGGTAGTAATATGGGCTGTTTAGGCAACAAGGACGACCTTAAAACCAGTTGGATTAAGGTGAATTTTCTTGGCAACAGCAAAAACGATATAACATTAACCCTAAGTGAAAACACTACTGCCGTACCACAAGATATGAAGTACCGTGTATTTACGGGGAGTTGTGCTGCACTTACACCGGGCCCTTGTGTTGTTGAAGTTGTAGGTGGCTACAAACTTGAGTGCCTTGAAAAACAAGAATATTACATACAGTTAAGTGCCCCATTAGATGCTCTCGGAACTTTTAGAGTAAGTACTGAGTCTGAAGTAAGTAAAAACAGCTTTTGTAAACCCATAATGCCAGGCCCCGTAGATGCAAATTTTAAGTCGAAACAGAGTTGTAGTGCATTAGATAGTTTCGAATTTGCCAACTTGAGTACTCAAGGTGATAGTGTAGATTACAAATGGTATTTCAACGGAAGTGATATTTCTAAATTGAAATCACCAAAATATTTCTTTGATGCTGCTAACTCAGGCCAGGACTCGTTTTTAGTGAAACTTGTAGTAACCAATACGGGTAAAGATGTTTCAGATTCTATTGAAAAGTTTGTTTACAAGATAAGAGAGTTTGATTTTGACGCCGGAACGAATCTAAGCGTTGAATGCGGTAAAACTCTAGAAACTAATCCAACCAGCACCTTAAGACCACAACAGATAGTTTGGTCACCAAGTAATTTAGTTGCTGATCCTTATGCTTTAATTACCGAAATAACACCTAATGGAATTGAAAAATTCACATTAACAGCAACTGCTCAATACGAAAGTTGTACAATCACCGATTCTATTAAAATAACAGGCACAGCATTAGAAGACAGTACTTTTCGTTTGACATTTTGTGAAGGAGAAACACTTGAACTAAATCCTAATGTAAATGCTGCTTTTTTTAAATGGGGAGATGAAAACACCAATATGAAAAGAACGATTGCTAGTGCAGGTAAATACGAGTTTCTTTTTGGTGAAGGACCAGAATGCGCAACGACTTATGTGTATGAAATAGAAATGCATGAAAAACCCAAATACACAGTTGAAGACAGCATTATGTGTATTGGCCAATCAATTATATTCAAACCTGTGGGCCTTAGTGATTTTAAAGTAGTTTGGAACAATAACGACACTTCACTCAGCCAAATGGTGTTGTTACCTGGTACTTATGCCGCTGAAATCATTACTCGTGAAGGATGCAGTGAAAACTACAGCAAAAACATAATCGATACTTCTTTCTTTTCGCCAAGTATGATTGACGCTTTTGTTTGTGAAAACAGTATTGAGCTTGATGCAAAAGTTGAGAACGCCCAATATAAATGGGACGATGGCAGCACTCAAAAAACTCGAACAGTTAGCGAAAATGGCATATACAAAGTGCAAATAAGTATTGAAGATTGCCTTTTTGCTGATGAAGCTAAAATTGAATTCAGCAAACTGGACAACTTTAGCATAAGTGACACAAGTTTGTGTGACAGCACAAGCGTTCTAATTGACCTACCAAACAAATACAGGTTTTATGATGCTCAAAATCTAGAAATTCCAAATCCAATGGCTATTGCAAGTCCTGGAACTTATATGGTATTTACCAAAGATTCTCATTGCGTAAAAGGCGATACTTTCACTTTTACATCAATTAAAACACCAGTTTCGGCACTTGGATCTGATACACAACTTTGTTTCCCTATAGCCTACAAACTTGAAGTATTTGGAGCACAAACCGCCATTTGGAATACTGGAAATGATTCGCTGCAAATTATTGCCATTGATACGGGGCTATACTCGGTTGAAGCGCAAAATGAGAATTGCATCTTGAAAGACACTATTTATGTTGGTCTTGATAAAGATTGTTTTGTAGATCTATTTGTACCAAATGCTTTTTCTCCTGGACAAGTTGATGATGTTAACCCATATTTTAAACCTAAGGCAGCAAATATTACAGATTACAAAATGCGCATTTATAATAGATGGGGTCAATTGCTACATGTATCTGAAGATTTAAATGAAGGCTGGGATGGTCAGTATAGAAACGAAGCTTGTCCAAGTGAAATGTATATGTACGTGATTTATTACAAGCCTTACAAAATGGCTCCAAAGACAACAAGCGGTCAGTTTATGCTTTTAAGGTAATTTTATTGAGAATCCGCATGTTTATAAGCGTTTTTAATAATTCGATTTCGCCCCACCCCCAACCCTTCCCTCTTCCAGAGAAGGGGGCAATATTTTTCTTTCCCTGGAAGAGGGAAAGATGTCCCGAACTTGCTTCGGGACAGATAGGGTCGAAACAGAATAGTTGAAAAATGCTTAAAGCTCATATTTTTACACTAAATCATGAAAATACCTTTTACAAGCAAAAGAAAAATCAAAAGAAAAGCCTTTCTAGCTATTCTTATTATTGGCTATCTAATTCCTCAGCAACTTGAAATGCCAGTAGCTGGAGCAGGCAGCAATGATTATAATCCTGAATCATTTTGGTATTACCCATGGGGCAAATCAATTGTACATCATGGAGTTGATGTTTTTGCCAAAGAAGGAACTCAAGTAAACTCAGCCACCATTGGCTTGGTACTTTTTAAGGGCGAATTGGGCATTGGTGGAAATGCGGTGCTTACCATTGGACCCAAATGGCGATTTCATTATTATGCGCATTTGCAAAGCATCAGCTGCCACTGGTTACAGCCAGTGAATAAAAACACAGCCATTGGCACAGTGGGAGCAACAGGTAATGCCGCTGGTAAACCACCACATTTGCATTATTCAATTTCTACCTTAATCCCCTACCCTTGGCGTTGGGATGATGATAGACTCGGTTGGCAAAAAATGTTCTTTCTTAATCCAATTGAATATTTTTAAATCATGCTCGGCCGCTTTCTCATTGTATTTGTTCTGTTTTCAGCTTTACCACAAAATGAGTTTAAACTACCTGTTAACACTTACGACCGCAAGGCAATTGAATCAATAAAACTAACTGAAATAGGCGAATTTGGCATTGAAAGAAAAGCGAGACCCGAAGTAGCAGCACATTTTCACGCAGGAATAGATATTAAACGACCATCAAAAAATTATCTAACCGAAAAAGTATATCCCATTTGCAGTGGTGTGGTAATTAGCATTAGAGATGATGGCCCTTTTGCGCAAATTATAGTGGAACATGATGGCAATGAAAAATTTTGGACGGTTTACGAACATGTTTCTGGAATTGAAGTGGGTCTTTTTGATGACGTAAATCCCGACAAACCAATAGCGCGCTTTATGAACAAAGCTGAACTTGACAAATACGGTTGGCAATTTGACCATTTACATTTTGAAGTACTGAAAGTAAAACCACTTAAATTAAAGCCTAATAAAAGTACTCCGAGGCGTCTTTACTTAACACATTCTTTAACTTGTAAAACCAAAGAAGAACTGAATAAATACTTTTATAACCCGATTGAGTTTTTGTTAACCAGACTGAGATAAATAGGTTTTGTCTGCATTCCTTCTAGCGCTCGGCTGTGCCGAGTGTAAATTACGCTCCTTCTCCATCCTGTCTTCTCAATATTTCGTTTATAGGATTTTCATTTCACGCACTACTATAAAGCCAATGATTGGGCGCTAACACAAGACCTACTTTAACTGGGTTAAGATACATGTAATCTATACACCTTTCGTATATCTCTGGATTATCAAGAACAATAGGTCTATTTGATTCACGCCATACCGCATAATCCTTATTCATTTTTAAATTTTTGGGGTAGTTCTTAAAAAGTCTCAGCGCCCATTCTCTTTTGCTTTCTGCATTATCTGTTTTCAAACATTTTTAAACTTTTCCTTTCTGACTTCTCTTCTAAAGCCTGTCCCTAGAAAATCACTTATTCTATAAAATTAAAAAACCCCACCGTTTGGTGAGGGTTTGTTGACCCTATTGTGCTAATGTCGAAACAGTTTCAGGAAGATTTAGCTAGAATTTTAGCTCTTAGAAGCTACATATAGCAAAAAATAGTGATTACACCCGCCCGATTTAAACACGAGCGGATGCGTGTGGGATTTGTTTTTCTATTCTATTACTCCTTTACCACCTGCTGTACTTCTACAATACCATCGCCAGTGATCTTGAGTGTGTAAACACCTTTGGCCAAATGGCTAAGGTTGATGTTGGTTGTGGCTTGGTTGCTGTTTTGCTCAAATACTACTTTGCCATCTTGAGAAATGATTTGATATTGTAAGTTTTGACCAGTTGTATTCGTAAAGTTCAGCTCTTGGCTATATGGATTTGGATAAACTTTTAAGCCTTCTATTTGACCTAATTGTAAACCTGTGTTTAACACAACTTTTACAGAATCGCTTGAAGCCAAGGTGTCGGTGCAGCCCGTTTTGGCATCGGTGGCGATAAGCGTAATGCCGTGCATGCCTAGGCTGTCCATTATAATTTGTGGTTCAAAGCCTGTTTCAGACTTGTTTTGTGGACCAGTGATTATCCAAGTATAATTGGTGTTGTTGATCTCTGTGGTTTGGTTACTGAGTTCTAATGTGTCGTTTTGGAATACTATTGAATCAACATCAAAATCAGGTTTTGGTAGACCATTAATTATAGCAATGGCTGTATCAGCATTTGAGCATTGGTTTGAGTCTCGGAGACTGTAAATTATTTCAAAGGTTCCTTCACCGAATTGTTTCGGCTCCAAAGTAATTTTATCACTTGAGCTGCTTAAACCAGGGCCGTTCCACTGCCCACCTGATGGACTTGCCTGCATTTCGATATCTGCTCCATTTAAGCAGGTTTCTGCAGTATCGGTTACTGATAACGCTGGTTTATAATCAAGTACTTCAATTTGATAGTTTTCAGTGCTGCTACAGCCATTGGTATCGGTTACGGAATAGGTTAGATTATTATTTCCTTTTACGGCATTGGCTGGGCTAAAGTTACCAACTGAATCAATGCCTTGGCCACTCCATTTACCTTTCGCTGGTGAAGCTATTAAAAGCGTATCATTACCTTCTTTACAAATGCTAAATGTTCTGCCAAAAGTGATTTTTGGATTTTTGTTTGATATAATAACTGCACTATCTAACAAACATGTTGTACCCAGTTGGTCTAAATAAACCAGAGTGTTTGCTCCTAGTTGGGCGTCTTTTGAATAAAAAGTATCGCTTACTACACCTGTGCCTTGCCAACCGCTTTGATCGTTGTTTAAGTTAAGGGCAATTACTGTATCAGTACTTAAGCAAAACCTTAAATCAGATTGTATGTCGCTTTGTGTTACTGCTTTTACGGTTAAGTTAAACTCCTTTCTCACCTTACATCCTACAGAATCGCTAACCCTATAGGCGATTGTATAATTAGTTGATCGCGAAATAGGAGAAAGACCTAATTGTACTTGTTGAGAATCTGCGTTTCCTTGGTTAAAGCTAATATCATTTGAAAGAATCCATTTATAAATAAGGTGACCTTTACCACCATAAGCTTTCATACCAATATCGAAGTTTTGAATATGACAAAGGTTGGTATCAGCAATCGACCTAAGTCTAATAGGATTGATTCCTTTTACCTTAAACTGTTTTTTAAAAACTTGTTTTTCACAGCCATTATGCACTGCGCTAATAGTATAATCTCCGTTCGTGGTAATGGTGTCTTCAACTTTTTCGCCGTAGCCTAAATAAATGCTATCGTTTAAGAACCACTCTATGTCATAAATGGGTTTATTATTATTTTCAGTAGCGATAAACTCAAAAGTGCCGCAACTGTCAACTCTTCTTACGTCAATATCAAGATCTACAGAATCATAAGGCAATACGGTGATGCGGTAAGTTTCTATATAGCTTGCAGGTAGCGGACACACATTGTCACTTGCTTTTAAAGTGAGATTTAAGGTTTTACCCGTATCACTAGCATTGGGTGTAAAGCAGAATTTTGCTGAATCTAACCTGCTTTTTGAGCTGTAGGGTGTAAATGTACCGAAAGTGGTGTCGCCTACCCTCTCAAGAGTTAGTGTATCTTTTTTGTTTTGATCCTCTATGCATAAATCAAAGCAAAGCTTTTCACCAGCGCAAGCTAAGAGTTCAAGATTGTCTAAACTTGGTGTTCTACACGCTTTACCTGAAACTACTGGTGGGTCATTATTAGCGCATTTAATTACAATGGCCTGAAAATCTCTAATAGTTGTAGCAACCAAATTATTCTTGTCATCCCATATCTTGACCAAAACAGCAATTGAAGCAATCTCATTGCGTATGGGTCTAAATTGTAATACACCTGTTGCTGTATCTAAATGAAAACCCTTTGGCAGTGCCAAATTATTATTTGGAAACCCAAAAAATGTCAATGGTTTGTCATAATCGAACCTGCCAGTATACTGAAGCTCGCTACTATTGGGATAAAAAAGTGGAACTTGAACTTTTGGAGTCATTAGATGATAAGTAGTCTTGTATCCAGAATTAGATATTAGACCCGATAAGTTTTTCTTAATATCAGAACCATTGCAAGTCAACATATTTGGTTGTTCTAGCCAATTAGGTGAAGGAGCTAGCGTTTTACTTGAAATATCTAATTCCACGTATACATAAATACCTGGCGTATTACTGTAGTTTGTTCCATTACTTACCCTGCCGCCATTTTGAAAGCACATGAAGGTTACTGTATCCGCATTACCGTTTTTCCAATAATCTAAAGGTACGTAATAAGTCAAACTCACTTTTTCAAATCCATATTTAAAGGAACAACCTGAGCCACTGCAATCAGAACATGTACTCTTACATAAAGGAGTGATCTCTTGAACGCTTACAGCTCTATGAGGATATAATTTCCCTAATGTATTAGTTACTCCCCAAAATTTCATCGTGTAATTAGTAAACCCACCACAATCACGATAGAATGTAACAACAAACTTGAGAGAATCCTTATCATATTGCTCCCATTGCATATCAGCACCATGATAATGAGTAGCCTTCGAACTCAAAGAAATTCCAACAAAAGCTAAAGCTAGTAGCACAACTAATTTTCGCATAGCGTTATTTCACTTTTTAACCAATGCGAATATAAAAGTTGGTACTCTGGTGTGCAAACCTACTTAGAAGAGCAAAACCTTTAGGAACCCTATTTATATTTATGTTACTTATAAAACTATATAATGCAAGCCCCTACATTACTCATAAACGTAGGTGGTTTGGTAACTAGCGCGGCCATTGTAATAGTTGGTAGCTGTAATTGGCCATTTGCCATCGTAAGTATATTCTTGCTCGTAAAGGGTTTCTGTGTTGCTCGATAACGATGTTTGAGTGGTTTTGGTTAGGTTGTTTTTTGAATAAAATACTGCAGCTTGTAAAAAATCATTTACATAAGAATACTGCAACGGGTTTTTCTTGTTGTCATACTCATAGGTAATGGATGTTAGCAGTTCCTTTTCTCCATTATCGGTGCTATATAAATTAAACTCACTTACGTTGCCGCCGCTGTAAGTATATTCACCTGTTCTTAAGTATGTGGTACCGAGCTGTCTAACAAGCCTATAGTCATATTTTGTAATCTTACCGCCTGACCACTCAAAGTTATTGTAGGTATAGTAATGCTCCTCTCCATCTATTACGCTGGTGTAACTTATCTCTGACACTTGGCCGTTGGTGTATTTGTAATATTTATAGCCACTTTTAGAGTTTAGCGCTTCGCTGTATCGGTAGGTTTCCGTTAAAAGATCGCCATCATAAACATATACATTTTCGCTATTTAAAACAGGGTCGCCCACACGTCTTATTGTTTTGCTCAACCTGCCATCTTCTCTATATTCAAAATCTTGGTAGGATTTGTTATTTGGATCATCAACATCATTGGTTTCCAAGCTTAAAATACGTTGGTTTTTGGTAATGGGTTCTTCAAATGTTGGGCTGCTGCATGCTGTTAATGCAAGTAGCGCTAAAAGGGAAATTTGAGTTGTGATTTTCATAGTAATTGATATTTTGGCAAAAATAAAAAAGGCACTGTGTAACTTACCCAGTGCTCACTTAGTTATTATGATTAGGTTCATTTCACAAACCAAAAGAACTCTCTGGCCGAAATTTGCAAGACACCCCATCTAGCAATCGGCCGTGCCTATAACTGTTTGGAAAACAATAATTTCAATTTTCTGGCTATAGAAAACCTCCGAAATCATCGCATCATGGTGAATCCAAAAATTGGGGTTCAAGTCTTCCGAACACCTATGGGCAATTGCCGAGCGCCAAATGGGGTGGTTCTGCCTTACTTTTTCTTCTTACTGCTTTTTGCCAAGGGATTATAATCCAAGCACTTTTCTACCCAAAACTCTAGGTCATCTTCCATATCATAGCCTTCAGGTGCAATCATCATAAAGCCTGTCATTTTTCGTCCGCCATGTATCATTTCTTCGGCAAACTTGTTTTTGCTCAATTCTTCAACTTGCTCTGGATTTACCCTTGCCATAATTCGACCTTTATAGGTTCCCATCAGCATTTTATCTTCTACTAGAAAGCAATCTCCTCCAAACATTCTTTTCTCGGTCCATTCTACCGAGCGACCTTTTAGTGCATTTCTAATTCTATCAAGTAGATATGGGTCAGTTGCCATAATTTAATTTTGGTGTCTAAAATAGAAAACCCCAACTCAACGTTTGAATTGGGGCTTTAAAATCATTAATGTAATTTTTAATCTAAAATAGCTGCTACACCCGGAAGCGTTTTGCCTTCAAGATACTCTAACATAGCGCCACCGCCTGTAGATACATAACTAACCTTGTTGGCCAACTCAAATTTATTAATCGCAGCTACTGAGTCACCTCCGCCAATTAATGTGAATGCACCATTATTTTGAGTAGCTTCAGCACATGATTCGGCAATAGTTTTAGTACCAGCAGAGAAATTCTCAAATTCAAAAACTCCCATTGGGCCGTTCCAAATAACAATCTTGCTGTTTAAAATCACGTTTTTGAAGTCTTCAATGGCCTTAGCTCCAATATCAAGTCCCATCCAGCCTTCTTCTATTTTGTCGCTATCTGCAAAAGCGGCTTCAGCATCATTAGCAAAGTCTTTAGCCACTTTTGAGTCAATCGGTAATACCAAGTTAACGCCTTGTGCTTCTGCTCTCTTTACCAAATCTCTTGCAAGCTCAAACTTATCTTCTTCTACCAAGCTTTTACCCACATTGCCGCCCATGGCCGCTTTAAATGTATAAGCCATGGCACCACCAACAATTATGTTATCAGCCTTTGCAAGCATGTTTTCAATTACCTGCACTTTATCTGAAACCTTGGCTCCACCAATTATTGCAGTAAAAGGCTTGTCTTTACTACTTAGTGCTTTTTCAAGGCTGTTTATCTCCGCTTGAAGCAAGAAGCCAAACATTTTGTTTTCAAAATGCTGGGCCATCACGGTAGTTGAAGCATGCGCTCTGTGGGCTGTACCAAAAGCATCATTTACATATACATCACCTAGCGAAGCAAGCTCTTTTGCAAAAGCTTCATCCCCTTTCTTTTCTTCTTTATGGTAACGCGTATTGTTTAGTAAAACTATATCTCCATATTCTGCCTTTTCAATTGCATTCTTGGCTGACTCTCCTATACAGTCTTCAGCAAAATGCACATTTCTTCCGCTAAGCTTTTCTAAATGAGCCACCACATGCTTTAAAGAGAATTTCTCTTCGCGCTCCTTTGGTCTTCCCAAGTGCGACATTAAAACGGCTACACCACCATCTTCCGTAATTTTGGTAATGGTGGGCATTGCTGCGCGCATTCTGGTATCATCAGTTATTTCAAACTTATCATTTAAAGGCACGTTAAAATCTACACGTACCATGGCAATCTCTTCGCTAAAGTTGTATTCTGCTATGTTGGCCATATTTTTCAATTTAAGTGCGCAAAAGTAGCAAGCGGTTTAGTTATTGGTTAATTCTAAAAAGGTTAAATATGTGCAGGTGAAATAATAAGTTTAACTCTGCAAACATTTCAGAGAAATTAATCTATGTCGTTTTGGCGTTTGAAAAGGGAAAAAGAAATTAAAATTCGTTCTAAGAGAAATAAGGAAGATTTACTAATATTCCTTTACAACTACCTTAAAAGTAGATATGACGATGTTAGACACAAGGATAATTATATTGAGTTTGAAATTGAACCAACGTTTCATTTGGCGCCGAGTAGCGGATATTATGGAAGTTATACCATTCTAGAAAACAATGAATTTACTTTGGTTAAAACTTCACTCTCAAACCCATTTGCCAAGGCTCAAAATGCATTTATCATATTTACATCAATCTTTGTGGGAATTATAGCTACGCTTCTAAATTTTGAAAACAGTTCTTGGTCTTATTTAATTGTTTTGCCTCTTATTGGTGGTTTCTTGTATGTTTTAAATGCTTGTCTTTTTTATTTATCCAGCTATTTCCGCTTTCAAGCCCTTACTAAACAAGTCATGTTTTGGGCCGATGAAGTAATTGAGTAAAGTGACTTATTACTTTTGTTAAATGCGAAAAGTAATTGTCTATATTTCATGCACGCTTGATGGCTATATTTCAAAACCTGAAAATGACCTTAGCTTTTTAGATAAAATGCAAGTTGAAGGCGAGGATTATGGTTACTCTAAGTTCAACAGCAGTGTTGACACCATAATTATTGGTAGAAAAACCTACCAATGGGTAATTGATCAGGGATATGAATACCCCCATACCGACAAAGATGTTTATGTAATTACACGGCAAGAAAAAAAGGGCCATGATAATATTCACTATTTTAATGGAGACCTAACCACCTTGGTAAATGAACTAAAATCAAAATCGGGTAAGCATATCTATTGCGATGGCGGTGCCGAAATTGTAAACCTACTTTACCAAAAAGGGCTAATTGATGAAATGATTATTTCTGTAATACCGGTAATTGTAGGTGCGGGAACCAAATTATTTAATGAAGAAATTCCTGAAAACGACCTTAAATTACTTGAAAGTAAGAGTTACAGCAGTGGCTTAGTACAATTGCATTACACAATGATGACTTAGGTTAGCTTTTAAAACTTGTTTTCAGCGGTAATTTGAAAATTGAACCGGTACTGAAAAATGAAAGCTAAGTTTAAAAAGCTAAATGAATTGTCAGCTACTGCAATTTGCGGTAATGATATAAGCTCTTCGGTTCTTTATGTTTCTGCGTTGGCCATTGCATTTGCAGGTCAGTATGCTTGGATTACACTTTTGATTGTATCATTAGTACTCTTTAATTATAGAAAGATTTATGGAGAAGTGGTTGGGGCCTTGCCACTAAATGGCGGCGCATACAATGCTTTGTTAAATACAACCAGTAAAACAACAGCATCTTTTGCCGCTACGCTTACCTTACTTTCTTACATGGCTACAGCTGTAATATCAGGCAACGAGGCCATTCATTACTTACATCATCTACTTCCTTCAATGCCAATTATTGGATTTACTATAATTCTGCTTGGCATTTTTGCATTTTTAGTACTTATAGGAATTAGAGAATCAGCTAATGTGGCCATCGGAATATTCATTTTTCATTTGGTTTCTCTTCTTCTATTGGCAGTGGCTATTGGTTATTATTTAGTAGGTAACGGGTTTCAGGTTTTCGCTGAAAATTGGAGCATCCCGTTAAAGAATAATGGTTCTATTACTAATGCCATATTTTTGGGATTCGCTGCTTCTATGCTAGGCGTATCTGGTTTTGAGAGTTCAGCAAACTTTGTTGAAGAACAAGCCAAGGGAGTTTTTCCTAAAACATTAAAAAACATGTGGATTATTGTGAGCGTAATTAATCCGCTTATGGCAGTTTTTGCGCTTTCTTTATTTGCCATGCCTTTATTGCAAAGTGCTGATTATCAAAACACTTTACTTATACAAATGGGCGATAAAGTTGGCGGTAGCTGGCTAGCCGCCATAATTGCTATAGATGCATTTTTGGTGCTCAGCGGAGCGGTTTTAACAAGTTTTGTTGGGGTTTCGGGCCTCCTTGAAAGAATGACACTTGATAGGGTTTTACCGCCATATTTCTTGAAGAAAAACAAGCGCGGTAGTTCTCATAGAATTATAATTATGTTTTTTGTTCTATGTGTTTCGGTATTGATAATAACCGAAGGTAATGTAGGGCTCTTGGCAGGAGTTTATACCATTTCTTTTCTTTCTGTAATGGCTCTTTTTGCTGTTGGAAATATTCTTTTAAAAGTAAAGCGAAATAAACTTCCACGTCCAGAAAAAGCCACATGGTTCTCTGTACTATTTGCTCTAATTGCTGTAATTGTAGCGCTTATTGGTAATATTTCTATGCCACCAAAAGAAGCCGGTGCTCAAAGCAACTTTATGGTTTTTCTATTCTACTTTGTGCCTACAATACTATTTATTATTGTAATGCTCAATAGAACATTAATTTTAAAATTACTTATCAAAGTAATTGATTCAATTTTTGATCCGATTAGAAAATTTGTATTAAGGCTCGATAAAAAAATTATAAAAACAATTGACAGAATCAACTCTCAAGAATTTGTTTTCTTTACCCGGGGCGATGATATTGCCAACCTAAATAGAGTAATGCTATACATTCTAAACAATGAACACACTAAAAAAATAAAGATTGTAATTGTATACAAGAATGAGCAAGAAATTCCTGATAAGCTAGAAGAAGAAGTTGACTTTCTTGACAGAGAATATCCTGAAATAAATGTGGAGTTTGTAAAGGTAATGGGCACTTTCACACCTCAACTCACCAAGCAGTTATCATCACAATGGGGCATTCCGGTAAATTTTATGTTCATGGGCTCGCCAACTGATAAATTCAATTATCGAATTGAAGAATTTGGTGGAATTAGATTGATTATTTAGTCGAAAAATGGCCATTTTAAACATAAACTTAGGTTCTATGTTTTTAATCTAAAATACGTTTATGCTTAGGTTGTTTCCTTTTATTATTTGTGCCTTATTCGCTTGCTCAGGAAGCAATTTAGATGAACCCATTGAACAATTGGAGTCTAAAACCAAACTCAAATATTTAGCACTTGGTGATTCTTACACAATTGGCCAAGGGGTAAGCGAACTAGAACGTTGGCCAAATATCTTAACCGCCAAATTAAATGAGAGCGATACTATTATTTCAGAAACCAAAATAATTGCCAAAACAGGATGGACCACCAATAACCTTCTTAGTGCCATTGAAAATGAAGCACCAACTGATTATGATCTTGTATCATTACTAATTGGTGTAAATAATCAATACCGTGGTCAAGATTTTGGGGTTTACGAGCAAGAATTTGATTCATTATTAAACATAGCAATTGAAATTGCCGGAAATTCAGAAATGGTTTTTGTGGTTTCAATCCCAGACTATGGTGTTACCCCTTTTGGACAAAGCAATGCAGAAAAAATAGCAGAAGAACTTGATGACTATAATGAATATGCCAAAAAGGTGTGTGAAACGCAAAATATTCCTTTCGTAGATATTACAGAAATTTCAAGGCAAATGGGTAATAATTATGGCGCATTGGCTCCAGATAATCTACATCCTAGTGGTAATCAATATAGAAATTGGGTTGAGAAGATTTATCCGGTAGTTTTAAATCTTATTGACTAGTGTATATTATATGTAACGAGAAAAAAAAAATTGTAACACTTAATACTTAAAAGAACACACTTATTGAGTAATTGAACTTGTTGGGATAGTTTGTTGAAGTTTACTTCATACTTTGCCATAAACCACACCAAGAACAATGAAAAACTACTCGATTCTTTTTGCTTTTACAATTTTTATTTTTTCATTTTTGAGTACAAACGCCACGCATGTAATGGGCGGTGAATTTGAATGGGAAAAAATTGGGAAAGATACTTTTAAAATTACGGCAGTTATTTACAGAGACTGTAACGGTATTGCTTTAAATAATGGTAACATTACGGTTACGTCAACATGTGGAACAATTGTTTTAAGCCCAACTAGGGTAAATACTTCTGATGTTACACCAGTTTGTAAAACCACCACAACACGCTGTGCCAATAGTGCTAGTACTTATGGCTATGGGGTTGAACGATATGAACTGGCAGCAACCTTTGTAGATACGTTTAGTTGCTGCGACTTTAACTTAGTTTGGCAACAATGCTGTAGAAACGGAAGCATTACTACCGGAGCAGCAAATCAAAACTTTTATATTGAAGCTAGCATGAATACCTGCAAAGGATCTTCAGTTGCTTGGAATGCTCCAGGAGCTACTATTTTATGCCTAGGAAGAGACCAAAGGTTTGATTTTGGAATTACAACTGATAATAAAAATGACTCAGTTGTATATAAACTAATTGCCCCAAAAATTGCTGCAGCAGGCTCAGTTACCTATACAGGAAAGTATGAATATGATAAACCAATAAACTATTTAGGATTTCCGAGAACTGGTTTAAACCTACCTCAGGGTTTCCATTTAGATCCTATTACAGGCGAACTGCAATTTAGACCAATGAAATCTGAAATAACTGTTTTTGCCATTGAAGCTAAGGTTTATAGAAACAGTAATTTGATTCAGAGCACATCAAGAGATATGCAACTGGTAGTAATAAAATGCCCAAAGAACAGTCCACCAGTACTTACTGGGTTTAATGGTGTTTCATTAAAAAGTGCTTCTCTTTTTAAAACGATTTGTACAAACGAAAAGATTTGTATCGATTTTGAAACTTCAGACCCTGACAATAAAGACTCAGTAAAACTATCTGCAGTTAGGCTACCAAATGGTTCAAGTTTTTCTATAAAAGACAAAACCGCGCAATTACAGCAAGGCGAATTCTGCTGGACACCCGATTCTTCAAATACATCAGACATTCCACATAAATTAGTTTTGCTAGCAAAGGACAACAGTTGCCCTACCTATGCCACGCAAATGGTTGTTTACCAAATAAGGGTTGCCGAACCTCAAAAAGTAAATGTATCATTAACAAAAACGGCTTTAAACAACTGTGGTGAATACTCTTTTAAAGTAATTGAGAAAAATGGACTAAAACCATACAGTATTCAGTGGTTTATACAAGACACCATAAAAGTAGGAGAAGGTGATAGCATTTATCATACATTTACTACTACCGGTTGGAATAAAATTAAGGCACTGGTTAACGATTGTGATTCAATTATTCTTGAAGATTCCGTTGAGATTAAGAAAATAAATCAAATTAAATCAACATTAAGAGATACAGAGATTTGCCAAACCGATACATTTATTCTTAACGCTGGTATAACAGGAAACAACGGTAAAACTAACTATACATGGCAAGTAGGTAACAACTTAAATTTTTCAGGAAAAACCGACACAAGTTTTTTAGTGCTTCCACTTGCTCAATTTACAAATACCATAAAAGACATAATTAGCTTTGAAGTTATTGATGCAGATGGTTGTTCATTAAGGGATACAATTAGTTTTTTATCTAAAAAAATAAGCTTACGAAACATTTACAACAGCAAAGTTATTTGTTACGAATCTGTGGATTCACTTATTTTAGACACTTCAGGTTCGGGGGGTGACTGGATTGGTCAAAATGTTTCAAATAATGTAATGTCTCTTAAAGGGTTAGCACCTGGCAGTTATCCAATTGCCTTTAAAAGTGTAGCTGATCTAATTTGCATTATAGATACCGCATTAATTACCATTGCACCCAATCCTATTATTGCAATAAATAGCGATATTAATACATGTATTGATGCTGATAAAAAGGTACTAACGGCTTTGCCGCTTGGTGGTAATTGGTTTGGAAATGGGGTAAACAAAAAAGGAGAATTTGACCCAAATAGTATGGGACAAGGAGAATATGTAATATCATATGAGTTTACAGACTCTTTGGGTTGTTACAACTCAGATTCAATGAAAATAAAGGTATTTGATTACACACCAATTGTCACTGTTAGCGATACAATTGCTGAATGTATTAATGGCGATAATGTTGACTTTTTAGCTTCAGCTTCTGGCGGACAGTGGAAAGGACGTGGCTTTTCAAGCTTTTCAAACCCTGTAAGCTTAAAACCATCAGATTTTAACGCAGGCCAAAACGTTATTACTTACACATTTGAAGACAGCAACGAATGTATAAGCATTGATACTTCTATTCTCATAATCAATGAATTACCCTCTCCATCATTTAAAGTGATGGACGATACAGTTTTTTCCGGAACAAATTCAAAAGTTATTAATATGTCTGTTGACGGTAACACGGCTAGCTACGAATGGCTTCTTGGAAATCCAGTTTTTGAGAAAGCCAAAAGCTTTCACTTTGAAGAAGAACTAGACTCATTAGGAACCTTTGACTTAGGGCTTGTAGCAACATTTAAAAACAATGGATGCACCGATACAATATCTCAAACCAATGCCATTACAGTTGTTTTTAGTGTTGGCTTTGATTATCAAGAGAGCGCAATTAATGTTTTTCCAAACCCGGTAAACCAATCTTTTACCATTGATTCTGATGAAAAAGTAAAAAACATTGTTATTTATGATTTAACAGGTAAAGAGGTGTCAAGACATTTAAATCAAAAAACAATAAACTTAACCAACGTCCACTCAGGCACTTATTTACTAAAAATTGAGACTGAAAATGGTCTATATATTAAACGGATAAATAAACTTTAAATAAATCTGCAAATAACTTTTCTCGAATGATGAATTGAATTTCTTTTTCAATTCATCATTCTTTTTTTAAGACATATCGCCTCTTCATTAATAGCTAATTAAAGCTCAAATACACACTTTTTTAGGCCGAAGAAAATAAAAAACAAATACTTTCATTTTTAATTAGTTCATTTCTCTGGGTTACCTTAGATGCAAAAATCCATTTAGGGTAAAGCAGCCGCCTATGACCGATCAGGAAATAGTTCTCGAAATCAAAAACGGGAATACTTCTAAACCACTAGATCTACTTTATAAGCACTTTCCATCTATTCAAAACATGATTAAAGCCCATGGAGGTGACCATGAAGAAGCGTACGATATTTTTCAAGATGCGCTTATGGTATTGATTGAGAAAATAAATTCAGGGTCTTTTGAATTATCGGCGTCTTTAAAAACATATTTATACTCTGTATGCAAGTACAAGTTATACGATAAAAACCGAAAGCACAAGGCCATTAGTTATACTGATACCTTACCCGAAAACGATGATAATGACGGCCATGAAGATGCTGGTTTTATGCATGAAATAGAGAGAAAGTTTGATGTAATTGATCAAGTTTTGGCCAATTTGGGCGAAAAGTGCGTCGATATATTAAGGCGATTTTATCATCAGAGAGAAAGCATGACCATAATAGCTGAATCATTGGGTTATAACAATGTAAATACAGCTAAAACACAGAAGTACAAATGCTTAGAAAGAGCAAAAAAGATGGCTTCTGGTTTTATGGAAAACGTAAATGATTGAAAATGAGAGAAGACTTACACGAAATAGAACGTATAGAGCGATACCTTGAAGGCGAAATGGATGATGCGGAACGCTTAGAATTCGAAAACGAAATGCAACAGAATCCGCAATTGAAAAAAGATACCGAGTTCTTTAAAAACCTACAAGATGGTATATCAAGACAGGCGCTAAAACTCGACATTAAAAAAGCGCAGTATCGTTATGTAAAAAAGGCTAGAAAAAGTGCTAATATTAGAAAGTTTTTGTTTGGCGGCGGAAGCTTTTTAATAATGGTTGTAGCCGTAGTGCTCATTGTATTACCCGAAGAAAAACGAGAAGAATCCTTTATTGGAAAGCTATTAACTAAGAATAATCAGCCGGCCGAAGTAATAAAGGCTTACGAAGAAGATCCTTATAAAGACTACTTGCCTGAAAGCGAGTTCTTTACTATCGACAATAATAAAGACACCACAATAACATCAACTGACGGTGTTAAACTCTACTTACCAAAAGGCTCATTAAAACTGCCTGATGGCTCTACTCCCACGGGGCCAATTACCATAGAAATTGCTGATGCCGATAACGCAGGCGAAAGCATGCTGGGCAACTTGGTAAGTGATGATGATTTATTAGTAGAAGACGCTGCGTTTGTAAACGCAAAATTGGGCGCTCAACAATTGGTTCCTGACAAAGAAACTCCGCCTTACATGGAGATTCCCACAATGGTTACTTCTCCAGATAAGAAAGTGTATAGCGGGACAAAAGCAAAAGATGGCAGCACAAAATGGGATAAACCGAAATTACCAGAAAACTATTTGGTTCCTTACAAATACAAGTTTTTGGATTACTACCCTGATAGCTTTAAAGCTATGGTGAATAGCAATTTACCTTATAAAGGAAGAGAAGTAGCGAATAGAAAACTTTTGGATTCTTTGTTTTTCAACACACCACTCTTAGAAAAATCTTATGGTGTAAACGCAAACGCAAGTGTTAGAGATTGCTCTACCAACGATTGTGGTATTTGCCCAGCATATATCAAAGCCTTTGTAAATGAAAAATACGAGCGCAGTTTGTTAGCCACAAGGGAGTTTATGGACAGGCTTAATATCATTTACCAAACTTGCGATAAGGAGCTGCTCAATATTTACATCAACAACACCGACAAACAGCTTTGGGAAATTGATGAAATGGCTTATGCGTATTTGTACAAAAAGGAAAATGGAAAAAGTGCAGATAGCGGGCCAGGTGGCGAAGCGTATTATGTAGAAAAAGCTGGTTTTAGTGCTCTCTTTTCTGATGGAAAATTATTAGCGCAAAGCTTTGAAGAATCAGAGGGTGATGAAACTGCCAATGATTCTGCAGAAGATGAAGCCTTTCAAGATGAATCCTTTGGATTTTCTCAATACTTCAGTGAATTCGCCAAGCTAAAACAGACCAACGTGCCCAATTCGCACATTTATGCGGCCATGATTGCCAAAGAATACGAGAAAGATGTAACAGCTCTTGCCAAAGAGCAAAAGCGCATTGAAAAAGAATACAAGAAAGAAATAAAAGAAGATGCAAAGGCAAGAGCAGCTCACACCAAGCGAGTTGAGAAATATGAAAAGCTGGTAACAAAACGAGTAAAATCAAGAATGAAGGCCTATGGTTTTAAAGTAAGTACCTTAGGCTGGAAAGCCATTGCAGAGATAAAAACAGTTCCGTCCATAGTGCCTGAGCCATTGTACGTACAAATTGAGAATTATGAGCAATATGACCATTACCACACCTATTTCGCCGTAACTGACTTAGGCGTAATTGGCAAGCTCAATAGAAATGGAGGTGGACAATTCATAATGAATGAACATAGAATCATAAACCTTCCACGATATAATACCGAAAAGATCAAGCTTGTGGGAATTGGTTTTAAAGGCAAGGAAATCTATTTCAATTCAATGGATTATTCAACAGAAGAATCAAGTACGGTTGATATGACCTTGAATAATGAACCTGTTTTTGAATTAAAGAAAACCTTAAGCAGATTAAGCGGCAGAAGCCGAAAACATAGCATTTGGCATGATATGGAACAGCAGCAAGCCTTTTATGCCGAAATGGTTAGAAGAAGAAAATTGGCTCATGAGCGCAATTTCAGAATCAAAATCCACAACATCGTTTATCCTTGCTGCGCGATTAGTACGGTTAGACCAAATGCAGGATACAATTTTGATATTGATGAAGAAAGAAGTGAATTTGACAACACCATGTGGGAATACCGCGAAGGCATTAAGGTTATTCACCCTGATGGTAAGGTTGAATACATATTCAAAAACAAAGACCCCGAGCGATTTAAGAAATACTACAAAATGGGCGGCGGAAAGGCAGAAGTTATTTTGCCTGAGTAAATATATGACTAAACGTCATTCCGGGCTTGACCCGGAATCTGTTCTATAAATTGATCATTTTCAACCCATCGAACAGATCCTGAATCTACCAATTGGATCGGCACTTCCAGAAGTTCAGGATGACTAAAATATAGAACACTGTTTAGACGCTTCAGCTTCGGAACCCACAATTCTGATGACACTCCTGTTTCAAGCCTAGCTTAATCCGCTAGACCGTTTTCCACTATTTGTACATAGCAGTTTTCTTCATTGCTTGCAATGCTATCAAGTCAAACTCGAACAAGCGACTGACGGCTGTTTATCATACCGATAGAGGAACCATTTTTAATATTATATGTTTGTACATACATTAGCAATTACAAAGTCATGAAACTAAGAAGCGTTCGCAAGGTGATTCCTGCCAAAAAGGTAAATATGGGTGGTATTATGTTAGACCAACCCCTTCCCTATGGCGGTATAGATCAAATTGATCCATTTCTATTGGTTCATCACTGGGCAGATAAAATGCCAGGCAACGAAAGCGAAAAAAATCTTGGTGTTGGTCCTCATCCACACCGCGGCTTCTCCCCTGTTACTTTCATTTTTAAAGGAGACATTCATCATCGTGATTCATTAAACAATAGCGAAATAGTAACAGAAGGTGGTACGCAATGGATTAGTAGCGGGCGTGGCATAGTGCACAGCGAAAGGCCAAGTACTCAAATGGCTAAAAAAGGCGGCGATTTTGAATTGATTCAGTGGTGGGTAAATACCCCACAAGAGAAAAAAATGTACCCTGCTTACTACAAAGCGCTACAAAAGAAAGATACACCAACCTACAAGTCAAAAAATGGCAAAGTAAAAGTGGCAGTGGTTAATGGTTTATTCAAGGGAATTAAAGGCGACATTGAAGCGCCAAACCCAATGCTTAATCTAAGGTTTGAAATGAAGACCGACGGCGAAATTGATGTAAACATCCCTAATGGATACAATGCCTTTATCTATCAACTAGATGGTGAATTGATAGTAAATGATAATACCAAAACAGCTGCCAAGAATCTAACTTGGTTTAAAAATGATGGCGAAGGAATAAAACTTAAAGCAAATGCGGACACAAGGCTTATGCTACTTTCAGGTAAACCATTAGACGAACCAGTAGTTAGCTATGGACCTTTTGTAATGACATCTCAAACTGAAATAATGGAAGCTATTAGAGATTATCAAATGGGCAAAATGGGCGTTTTAATAGAGGAGTTTTAAGTATGGACAGGCGACAATTTTTAAAACAAGGAACTTTTGCCATTTTAGCCGTTAGTGCTGCACCTTATGCCCAAGGCCTTTCCATAAATTCAGGTTCAACTCTAAATATTGCTTCGAGTAGCCATATTAGGCATGGTTTACTTCATCAATTAGACTTTTCGTTGTTTAATAAGTGGCCTATCGTTTTCCAAATCAATGAATTTAAAGAAGGTTTAAACCAAAATAGTGACGAAACGGATCTAAAATTATTAAGCCTTCTGAGAAAGGTGAGTAATTCAATAGAAAGTATTCAAATGACCTATGATGGGCAACAAGCCCACTTTTTATCAGAAGAAGGAGAACACAAAATTTCAATTGGTGATAATGAGAGCAAGTCATTTATTGTTGATGGACTTGATGTAACTTTATCCAACTTTCAATCAAAAGGTAGGTTCAAAGCTGAATTCACATCAAACACAATGCTCATGTGTTATCAGGGTTCGGCAAAAATGAACTCACAAAAATTCAATGACAACACCGGTATTTCATTATCATCAAACTGTAAAGAATTGGAAATAATTGAAAACAATACACTCGTGGTTGGTGTTAACCTGACATAAATCAAAAGAAAAGTAAATGTCTAAAGGTGAAGTTGCAGGTAAAACCCCAGTTGGAATAGAGCTTCAAGGTGGTAAAAACTATTACTGGTGCGCTTGCGGAAAATCAGCAAACCAGCCTTGGTGCGATGGCAGCCACAAAGGCACAGACCACACACCAAAGGTTATTTCTATTCCTGAAACTAAAACGGCTTGGCTTTGTAATTGTAAACAAACCAATACACCAGGGTTTTGTGACGGGAGCCATAAAAATATTTAGCTGTTTTAGATTACACATCTATTGAATCTAGCCATTTTCTAGCCTGCTTTTCATCTCTAAATAGTTTTGTAGGCACGGGTACATTTGCGTACATAAGATAAAAATTTCCGAGCGCATTAGTAAAGGCCGACTTTCTTATGAAAGCAACAGCTTTAAATCCTAAATGAGACTTTGGTCCACTAAGTATTTTTCTAGCTTCTGGTGTTATAGTGGTTAGGTTTGTGGCGTCAAAAATTGATTTATAGCTTACTCCGTTTTGAAATTCAAGCCTGCTCTTAATGGCCATTTCAGCAATTTCTTTGTCTAGTACATCAACTTTGTAATAGCCCTTCAGAATGCCATCTTCTAAGTACATATACAAAATATCATTGTCTAGAACTTTCAATTAACTCAATTAATATTTATCCCAAATCTACTTATTCAAAATGGCAATAAGGTCGTAAATCCTTGCTAAACTAAACAGAATAATCAACCTACTTTAAGCAGATACCCCTTTGTAGAACCATATAGTGAATTTCCGAAATTCATTAACTCTACATCAAAAACTTTATTATCAATATGTATTTGAAATTGTCTTATTAACTCAGTGCTTGTTTGATTATAAACAAAGCTTTCTTTAATCCTATTAAATGGTTCTATGGTGAAGATTGATTTGGCAATGAAATCCGTGTTACCAAAGAGCAGTTTCGCGTTTGTATTTAATGCCTTAATATTATAGTTTTCATCAAGTTCAAAAAGAGCCTTGTCCAAGCTTTCTAGAACTCCTTGGGCTTTGTAGAGCTTCTTTTGCTCGTCTAAGCTTTCGCTCAAATATTTTAAACCGAGCAAAACCGCATCAATGTGATCTTTATTTAAGTTTTCAGGAATTTCAATGTCAAATTGCCCCTTTGAAAGTTTAAGAATGTACTCTTGAATTACTTTCCACTTTGAATCAAGAAATTCACCTACTGGATAAAAATACTCTTCAGAATCGCTCAAACAACCACATTTTTAACCCATCTTTCGGCCTGTTCTAAATTTCTAAACAATTTAGTTGGCACAGGAAAAGAGCCGAACTTTAAGTAAAAATTAATAAGAACAACTCCTAAAGGAGAATTGATTATAAATGCTACTGCTTCAAATCCTTCATAAGCCTTTTTTGAACTTAAAAACTTTCTCGCATCAGAAGTAACATTTTTTAATCTAGATGCATCAACTATGCATTTATGTATTTTCCCATTCTGAAATTTCAACCTTGTTTCTACAGCCTTTATAGCCGTATTTAGGTCAATTTCAGTTACCTTGTACGTTCCATATAAAATGCCGTCTACAACTTTAAGGTCTACAACTTCACTCTCCAATTGTATTTACTTATTTACGCTTCTAATTCAAAACTACGACTATACGCAATCTCATATTACTGAATAAATAATTAAATGTTTTTAGCCATTTACTAGTATTGCCACATATCACTTTCTTTATTCATAAGCTCATTTTTCACACGCTCTGATTCAAGTAATTGTGCTAATGGATTATCTTTTAGTTCATCATAATCGGCAAAAGATAAGTCTTGCACATTGGGCTCTTTGGTAATGTAGCTAAAGAATTGTCTTCGTTCAAAAAAGTCGTAATAGGTAAAGCTCCCGCCATCATTATGTCTGTTAAAAGCGGGCTCATTAACTAACAGTTTTCTGGCCTCACTCCATTTTATATAAAAGCCTTCATACTCCCCCAGTTTAACACCTTCGGCTTCAAGGTTCATAATGGGAGCTATTCCAACAATTCTCACCACCATTTCTCCCCTTTGCTTATCAAAAATCCAATCTTCAATAATTCTCCATTTCACTACATCTTCTAAATTATAGGCTGTATAAATAGCAGAATCTTTAAACTCACCAGGGAAATCTCTATCTGGTACTTTAATGTATTCTATTGTTCCAAACATGTCTAATACTGTATCTGCACGGTATGTTGAGTTAAAGCTATCATTTCTATAGGCCATAATTTCTCCGTTTTCAGCGGCATTAAATATCACTTCGGCCAAAGGATTTCTTACCCATTGACATAGGGCATTTTGTTTTTCTTTAACATCCATGAGTCTTTCAATGCGAGTTGCGAACATTACATCTGCTTCTCTAATTGGTACCAACCTAACTGGTTTTCTTTGGCTTGATGTTAGTTTTTGATAAGTAAAATACGTTTCATCACTCTCAGCCTCTCCTTCACCTTCAAAAAAAAGTGTCCTTGTTTCGTATAGAACGCCTGTTTCTGGATCAAACTCAGTTGTTACTTCATCTTGTGCCGACGATAAAAAAGGAATGGCCAAAAATGCTACTAATAATTTTTGGTGTTTCATAAGTGCTTTTTTGTATTAATACGAAACATTCCAAAAGGTAACCATTAAGAAATAGGAACCCTTACTGTAGCTAAAGTTCCAGAATCAGGACTTGGCTCAAAATTGATATCGCCGTTCACCGAATTAATTCGACTATTCATATTTTTAAGACCAATTCCGTCGCTCTTTTTTGATTTTTCATCCATTCCCTTACCATTATCTTCTACGAGCAGAATTAACCTACTGCCAGCCTTATACAACTGCACGGCCACATAACTAGCACCACTATGCTTCACCACATTATTGATCAATTCTTGACAAATTCGATAAATACTTAGCTCAATATTTTCGCTAAATCTGGTATTAATTCCATGGTGTTCAAATTCGTGTTCAATCTCTGTAAGATTAAGTGATTTTGTGAGCATATCATCTATAGCCGATATAAGGCCATTTTCACTAAGTGATTTTGGCATCATTTCATGACTTATGCTTCTTACTTCAGTACAAGTATCATCCAATACTTGAGTTAGTTTATTAATCTTCTCATGTTCTTCTGGCAGTTTGTTTTTTACATCTTCTGATACTCGAGAAAAAGCTAATTTCAAACCACTTAACTGCTGCCCAATTCCATCATGTAAATCTTCTGCAATTCGTTTTCTTTCATTTTCAGTAGCTGCAAAAATTGCTTTAATCCCCTCTTCTCTTTCTTTAATTACAGCCGCATCTTTTTCAGCTTGCGCTTTGCGCTTATTTCGTTGCACAATAAACAACCCAAATAGAATAACAATTAATGCTGTTGATGACAATGCCAAAATCAAGCGGTTTCTTTTTGAGATTACTAATTCTTGCTCGGCTAAATCTCTTTCTTGCTCAATTATTACCTGTTCTTTTTTAGCCGTTTCAAATTTGGTTTCAAGCTCAGCCATTTTTTCGCTTGTTTCTTTATTTACCAATGAGTCGTTGTACAAATAGCTAAACTTTAGCATCTCATATGCTTTTTCGTTTTGCTCATGCTTACTTAAAAACTGTGAGTAAGAATTGTAAATACCCCTTAATTCTGATAAATACCGGTATTTTTTAGCAAGATCAATTGATTTATTATAATATTCGTCGGCAAGCTTTCGATCTCCTTTTTTATCATATAGCTGGGCATAGTTCTCATACTCATAACAAATACCTCGGTAATTATTTTCTTCTACTTTAATCTGCAAAGCGCGCCCGAGCGCTTCTTCAGCCTTTTCAAACAATTTTAAATCAACATAACAATCGGCCATATTGCTAAGCACAATACTCATCTCGTGCCTATCGTTTAGCTTTTCAGAGATTTTAAAGGCTTTTTCGTAATAAATCAAGGCATCAGAAATTTTGCCATTATATGATTGAATAGCTCCAAGATTATTATAAGTCTTCTTCAAATTCATGTCATCTCCCAACTCGGTAAGAATTTCTGAAGCTCTGTTTAAATATTCAACGGTTTTATCAAAATTTCTGGTTTGGTAATACACAACCGCTATATTGTTATAAGCCTGTGCAACGCCTTGCAGGTTACCAATGTCTTCTTCGGCTTTAAGAGCCTTTAAGTATAAATCAATAGCCTCTTTATAATTACCTTGATAGGTATGTATAATCGCAATGTTGTTATAAACCACTGCAAACCCTTTGGTATCATTATTTTCTTGTGCTATGGCTAATGCCTCATTATACATTAAAAATGCTGAATCGTTATTTGACCTTCGTTGGTAAACATTTCCCAAGATATTTAGCGACTTTAATTCCAAATGCTTGTTGCTTGCCTTTACAGCGTATTCTAATGCCTTTTGTGCAGCAGAAAATGTCTTGGCCAAATCACTGTTTAAAAGCGCTTCTGATAAATTAAGATAGTGAGTAGCCTTGCTTGAATCATTTGCCGCATTTGAAATTAATTCTTGAAAACTGTCAACTTTAACTTCGTTGGCATTTGAAAAAAAACAAATTATTAAAAAAATACAGCTTGCATAAAACTTGACATTGTTAAGCATAAATTTGGCTTTATATAAATGACAAATATGACCTAATATGTTGATTTAGATAAAAGTATATTAATTATCAATCATAAATGCTTTGAAGGAATTAATTAGAAAAATAATATTTACAGCTTTATCAGTTTTTTTGATTTACCAAACCATTAATACGCATTTAGCCTTGTTAAAGGTATGGTCAAATGATACAGGTTTTTCATTAATAAGTGAATTTTTTATAGCTGGTTTTCTGGCCCTTTGCATTACCGGTGTATTCGCTTTTCCAGGATTTTGTTTTCCTACGCACAAGTTAATTTGGCCAAAATACTTTGAAGTTAAAAATGAAAAAAGACTTACTAAAGTTTATAATGCTCTTGGCATTAAATACTTTAGAAAATTCTTAATGCTAGCTTATTGGGGAAAAGAAAAAAATAGAAACCATTTTTTTAATGGAACAAGAAATGGTTTTAAAAACTTTGATTATCAAACCAAGCAGGCCGAATTTGGACATTTGCTACCATTTGTATTATTATGTATTGACACCATTTTTCTGTTGGCGCTTAACTTATATGTTGCTTGTGTAATTCTATTTACCTTAAATGTAATTGGTAATCTTTATCCAGTAATTCTTCAACGAAAAAGCAGAGCTAGACTCCAAAGAATTTATAATCGCCCCAAATAAGCCTAATTGCATTCAATTAAAAAGACATCTTAATCAGATTAATTCATCAAAGTTTACTTTTTACACAGTGCACTCCTAATGTGGTAAATTCAACATTTAGTTTATTCAATAATGAAATTGAACGCTAGTCATTTTTCCAGATTTAGCCCTAACGGTGAGTTTACAAACAAACCATCAGATGGTTACAAGCAAGGCATCCAACTCTTTTTCAAGTAAAATCCATTCCTCATCTAGAGCTAACTTGGCCATTTTAGCCGCTGCAATTTCATGATTTTTATAAAACGTTTCTAAACTTGCCGCAATATTTCCAATTTTGTAGCAGCGCGCATTCAAAGTGGCTCCTTTTAAAGCATGCGCTGATTTTGATGCTTTATCAAAATCTTTATCCCTTATATCAAGTTCAATTTGATCAATTCTTTTAGCTACTGAACTTTTGAGTTGTTCAACCAGTTGCAAAACCAAACTTACTTCGCCGCCCAACATGTCTAAAAGCTCATCGTAATCAAAACGTTTTATATTCTCTGTACTTTCATTTTTAACTTCTACCTGATCAACTGATTCTATTTTTTCAAACTCATCTTTTTGCAAATGAATTTTTAAAGTCTCAAAGAGTTTTTTCAATTCAATAGGTTTAGGTAAAAATGCATCCATTCCAGAAGAAATACATTTTGCTCTTTCGTGGCTTAAAACGCCAGCTGATAGACCTATAATTTTTGTCGGCTTTAACTCGTTTTGCTTTTCATAATTGCGAATTAATTCTGTGGCTCTATTTCCATCTAATACTGGCATTTGAACATCCATTAATACAAGGTCTATTGCTTCCTTTTTTATAATCTCAAATGCCTTCGCCCCATCTACGGCCTCAAATACTATAGCATTTGGGATAAACTTCTTTAGCAACACATTGGCCAGCATTCTATTTTCTGGCATATCTTCCGCTACTAATATGTTAAAGGCCTCCTGAATTTCTTCAACCAATTCGTTTGAGCTGACGGCATCATCCAATTCTGAATTCTCAATTTTTCTGCACTTTAAAACAAGATCAAATGAAAACTCTGAGCCTACGCCAATTTTGCTTTTTATTTTAAGCTCTCCGCCCATTTTTGAAACCAATTGCTGAGAAATTACGAGGCCTAAACCTGTGCCTCCAAACCTTCTTGTAGTAGATGTATCTGCTTGAGAAAAAGCCTTAAACAATTTGGCTTTTTGGCTTTTTGAAATTCCAATTCCAGTATCAATTACTGCAAAGTTGAATTGTCCTATATCTTTTGATTTCTTTGTAAAGGTGACTTTAAGCTTAACTTCTCCTTGTTCTGTGAACTTTATGCCATTGCTTAATAGATTAAGTAAAACCTGCTTTAGCCTCAAAGGGTCAATCCAAGCGTTTAATGGAATATCTTTATCATACTCCAGCTTTACAGGCAATCGTTTTTTGCCAGCCATTGGTATTACCAAATCAATGGTTTGCTCAAACAACCTGCTTAGGTCATACTCTACATTTTCGAGCACCATATGTCCGGCTTCAATTTTTGAGAAATCAAGAATATCATTCACCAAATTGAGCAGCCCTTTGCCGCTATCATTAACGGTTTGAAGATACTCTCTTTGCATGCTATTCAACTTTGAATTAAGCAATACTTCTGTAAACCCAATAATGGCGTTCATTGGAGTTCTTATTTCATGGCTCATGTTAGCCAAAAATTCAGATTTAGCCTTGTTGGCATTTTCTGATTGAGCTTTTGCAATTCTTAGATCATTTAATGAGATTACTTTTTTCTTAAGGTTTGAAATGATCTGACCAAAGAAATAAAGAATATCCTCTTCACTCCTACTAAACTTCCTTGTTTGTTTCACCGAATCAAAGCCCACAAATCCAATAAGTTCGTTATCAATAAAAAGTGGTAATGTGAGCAGGCTTTTAATTCCTTGAGACTCTAAAATTTTGAACAAACTTTGGTTTCCTTCAAGGTCATTAATTGCTTCAACCCTAACCGCTTCATGTTTCGTATGTTTTTTAACCCAATCTGCAATCGTATTTAGATCTACATTCTGAAGGTTGTCTATTTCTTTTGATACTCCTGGGGCACACCACTCATGAGTATTTCTTGCAATACCTGAAGTAAAGTTGTAATCAAAAATATAGGCTCTATCAGCGTTTACAAGCTTACCCATTTCTGATAAGGCGTTATTCAACTCATAATCTGCTTGCTCTGGCGGAAGATTAATAAAATCCTTTGCCAACTGCATCAAAAAATTTATAACTCTTTCTGATCTTTTAATTGAATGCTCGGCTTGCACTCTATCGGTTATATCTAGGCAAAATCCTTCATGAAACAACACATTTTCATGCTCATCTTTAATATATCTGCTTCTATCCTCAAGCCAAATAATATTGCCATTTTTCTTTTTGAGCCTATAAACTTCAATACCTTCCTTAAAATCGGTTTTGTAATTATCAATTCTCCTTTCAGACTCTCGAACATAAAGCTGAGATGGAATATGAACCTGTTTTAACTCATCAAGACTATCATAGCCCAACATTTGTACAAAAGCAGGGTTTGCATTTTCGAAATAACCTTTTGGGGTACTCAAATAGTAGCCGGTTGGCATAAGTTCAAACAACCTTTGATAACTACCTTTTTGTACGCTTTCAAAATAGTCGCTTTCTAAAGATCTCGCTTTTTTCAAATAATCTCTTGATTTATAAAGCGCAAAGTCATTAATCAAAAGTCAAATCCAAAGCATTGTTATGTTTAATTTATTTAATTATCGATGAACAGTATTATACAAATGGATTAGCCCTAAAAAGAAAAAGCCTGTAAGTTGCTCACTTACAGGCTTTTCAAGTTTCCCAAGTAGTCCGTAGGGGAATCGAACCCCTGTTTCCAGGATGAAAACCTGGCGTCCTAACCCCTAGACGAACGGACCATTAATTTGTGTTTTTTCGAGCTGCTCTCGAATTGTGGGTGCAAATATATATCTACTTTCAAACCCTGCAATAGGTGTCAAAACTTTTTTGAAATTTTTTTTCGGTAATCGCATTTTAACTTTGCAACATGCAAGAAGTCATTGACCTTTTACGCAGTCATAATTTGAGAAAAACGCCTGGCCGAATTGACATTTTACAAGAGTTTAAAAACACGCAATTTGCCCTGAGCCATAAGGATATAGAAACTTCACTTGGCAATAAATATGATAGGGTAACACTCTATAGAATTATGTCGGGTTTTGAAGAAAGTGGTTTAATTCACAGAGTTTTTGATGGAGAAAGCACAATTAAGTATGCCCTGTGCACGCACAAGTGTAGTGATAATGATCATCATGACAATCACATCCATTTCTTATGCAACAATTGTAACAAGACCTACTGCCTTGATTTTGAACTACCTGAGCTTGTTTTACCCAACAAATACAGCGTTTCAGAAATGAATGTGGTAGCCAAAGGCATTTGCGAAAACTGTAAAAAAAATTAGATGATGCAATTTGAGTTTATTACCACAACCATTAACGATAGTTTTCTAAAGGTTAACATTAGAGAGAGTAATATTTGGGTAAGTTTTGATGAAGTATTCGGGCTTTTAGAGAACAACTCGGATTTTAAAAAACAGCTTGTCGACTTTTTGAGCTCTATTGAATTTTCAGCCTATAATATTGAGTGCAAACCAGTTAATATCGAAAACGTTAATCAGGCTTTTGAAATAGTTATTGTTCCTTGCCAAGAACTATTAACTAAAACACCAGACGCCAGTGCCTTTAAAGAGCACTTCAATGATGAAGAGCTTACTGCTATTTTTGAAAATTTAAGTGGAGATGCTGTTCTTATCAGCCCTAGGCCATCAGCCCAATCTTTAAATTTTGGTCATTTGAAGGCATTTATTGAAAATGCTAATAAAGAACAAATCAACGATTTACTTACAGCATTAGGAGAGATTGCAGCAGCTAACCTTGGTAACGATGATATTTACATAAACACTTCAGGTTTGGGCGTGCCTTGGCTTCATTTAAGAATTGACGATGCCCCAAAATATTACCAGTTTAAAGCCTATAGAAACAATTAGTTAGATTCTTCAACATCTACTTTCTCGGCATTAAGCAAGATGTAATTAAGGTCTTCATAGTTTGTGCTATTTAACTTAAGTCTTCCTTTAAAAGTGATGTAATCATCTGTTTTGAGTTTTTCTTTAGGAAGCTCTTTAAACTTAAGTTGCATTACTGACTCAGGTCCTGCTCCGCCGCAGAAATAGCAAGCACTAAACGGGTAAGCAGACAAAACATACATACCTGAAGAGATATCAACTGGAATAATATAACCCGAGATCTGAACCAATTGATTATTAAGTGCTAAAACCTTATCCCCAAAAATTGGCTTTAAAAAGTACTGATCATTCATTGAATCATAAACATCTTCAAAAGTCACATCTTGTAGCATCCACCACCTTACGGTTTTATAATCATCAGCTGCAAAAGCAATAGTAACTACTGAAAAAAGAAGACTAAATAACCCAACTCGTATTGCTCTCATGTGATCTTAAATTGTTGTTTTACAATTCTTTTACAAAATTATAGCGCATTTATTTTCAAAACGCTAAAATGCATCATTTAATCTTGAGAAAGTGTTTTTGAAATATTAACCTTAAATGCCATAAATGATGGCACTAGGGCGGCCACAAAACCAATTAAAAGAGCCAATCCAATAAGTAAATATTCTTCATTCAAAATCCCAATAGAATCAAAATTGTAATGAAAATTTTGATCTAAATAAGTACCGAGATAAATAAGCATAAACCTGCTTAACAACAATCCTAAAAATGCAGAAACAACTGAAATGAGTAAAGCCTCATAAATAACAAGAAAAACCAATTGAAGCGGATGTGCACCCAAACTCCTCATTATTGCTAATTCATATTTACGCTCTTTAAGCGCAGCCAGCAATGAGAGAAATACTGAGATTCCTGAAATTATGATGATTAACAGTGCCAAAAGTCTCAACGTTTCTACCCCCAACCCCATTTGATCAATTAAACTACTAATTTCAATAGATGGCATGGCAGCTTGCATATTGGTTTTTTCATTAACCGTTCTGGGTATCATCATCATGCCCATTGGGTTACTAAATTTTATTAACACCGCCGTATATTCTCTTTCTTGCTCATGTGTGGTAGCGTGTTCTTCTGAATGTATATCCCAAACAGAGGCTACATTGCAAATTAACAATTGGTCTAAAGCCAAACCCGTTGGTTTTAAGATACCAACAACCTTATAATCATGATGGGCATGCACTTGCTCGTCATCAGCTTCTTCCATACCATGAGTTCCATGAAAATATGAGCCTAATTTTAGTCCAAGCCTTTGGGCAACCTTTGCCCCAAGTACAACTTCAAGGCTCTCTTCAAATACTTCTCCTTCTGCTATTTCGGCATTAAAATGAGAAAGATAATCCTTAGTGGTACCTACTATTTTAAAGCCTTTATAACTATCACCATATGCCAAAGGAATAGCTGTTTTTATCATCGGGTGTTTCAGAATATCATCAACTTCTGATTTTAAAATATTGCCAGTTGGAGCATCAATATGATATACACTGCTTAAAATCAATTGTTTTGGACTTCCCTTGGCCCCTATCACCATATCAATTCCGGCAATATTCTTCGTAAATTGCCCTTGAAGCTGTGAGCTAATATGTAAGACCAGACTTACCATTGAAACCCCAAGAAGCATTAAAAGCACCGATACTGCAGTAGAAAATGGCCTATGCCATAAATTTCGCCAACTTACCCTTAGGAGATTCATAGTTGAATTGAATTGGTGAAAAAATCTTTTATTCTTTGATCATGCGTAACCACAACAAGTGCCGCACCAACCGCATCGGTCTGTTCTTCAAGTAGTTTTATTACATCGGTACAATTCTCATCGTCAAGACTTGATGTTGGTTCATCTGCAAGAACTACCGCCGGATCATTAATAATACCTCTAATTATTGATGCTCTTTGAAGCTCCCCTTGACTCAATTTTTGAACATGAGCTTTTGCCCTGTGTTCAAGGTTCAAACGTTTAAGATAAGATCTGACTTTTTCAATATCGGGTTTTAGTCTTGCTAATTTTTGTGCCCACAAAATATTTTGCTCTACGGTGAGCGACGATATAAAATGTGGAACCTGAAAAACAACACCAATGCGTTTTGCTCTAAACTGATCTTTCTTAAATCCAGATAACTGCTCTAGCTTTTGCCCATTTATTTCAATAGTGCCGCTCTGCTGACTTAAAAAACCAGCCAATAAATGAAGTAGAGTGGTTTTTCCTTTTCCCGAACGACCTAAAACAAGCAAATGCTCACCACTATCAACTTTGATATCCGGAAAAAGAAATTGTCTGTTTCCGTCATAAGAAAATGTGAGCTCGTGTGTTTTTAACATTGTGTGTTTTGTACGATTCAAAGCTAAAGTTTTATTTTTGCAACACAGTTGCATTTAGAACATGAATTTTACTCATAGCTACGATAAGATAGGTATATGGAGCTCACTGCTTTGCATCGTTCATTGTTTGGCGGTTCCGGTGGTAATGGCTTACACAAATAACTCTATAGATCTACATCATAATATGTGGTGGGACCTGCTTCAGGTATTTTTTGTACTCATCGGATTTTGGGCTGTAAGGCATGCAGTTGGTCATGTAAAGATCACATGGATTAAAATTGCTTTTTGGGTATCATTTATTGTTTTGGTAGCAAGCATTTTTATGCATCACTCTTTTATTGGAGAAGTGTTAAACTATACGGCTGCTGGTAGTTTGGTTGGGCTGCACACGTTAAATCTAATTGTTTCTAGAAACAAAAAGCCATCAGTTGCAAGGGTTTAAAATCTTGCTTAAACCCATTGAGTGGTTAATTCTAGTTCTGGTTAAAATTTATCAGTATATAATATCACCTTTATTTCCAGCTACTTGTAGGTACACTCCTACTTGCAGCGCCTATATGGTTAAAGCTGTTAAAATTCATGGACCATTTACCGGTTTTTGGCTTGGTATTAAAAGAATTGGATCTTGTCATCCATGGGGTGGGCATGGCTATGACCCCGTTCCTCCAAAAAGAAACTAGCCTTCTCTGTTAAACATTTGTACTAGTTTAGTATCACATATTTATTTTAGGCAAAGTACATGTCAATAAAAATCGGAATAATAACCGCAACTGATCGTGGCAGCAAAGGTGAGTACGACTACTTAACTGGTGAACGTGTAATGGAAGTTCTCAAAGAATTCATTCTTTCAGAATTTGAAACAATACACAAAGTAGTGCCAGATGAGCAAATTGAGCTTGAAAGTGCCCTAATTGAGCTAAGCGACCATGAAGAGTGTGCCATGATTATTACTGCAGGTGGCACTGGGCCTGCACCTAGAGACGTAACACCTGAGGCTACAATGGCTGTTTGTCAAAAAATGTTACCAGGGTTTGGAGAACTAATGCGGTCGCATAGTATGCAATATGTAAAAACGGGCTTTTTGTCTCGTCAAACGGCGGGCATTAGAAATAATACCTTGATCATAAACATGCCGGGTAAGCCAAGGTCAATTAGGCAATGTATGGAAGTTATTGCCATAGGTATTCCCCATACATTGGTGCTCTTAGGTCATGAGAAAATTGAGCTTATCAAAAACAACATCGAAGATCCGCATAAATGAAAGCTGCCTTTATAATTGCCTTTTCGTTATTGTTTTCCAATCAAATATTTAGTCAAAATAATTGTACTTGTTGTACTGAAACACATGGTCAATTTGAATTTTGGGTAGGCAATTGGAATGTTTACGATACTTTAGACAATAAGGTAGGTGAGAATAATGTTGTGCACATGCAAGACCGATGTTTGATTCAAGAAAACTGGAAATCAAAAAACTCAACAGGAACAAGCTATAACTATTTTGACAAAAACGACTCAAGCTGGCACCAGCTTTGGGTTGACAATGCAGGTAATGTATTAAAACTTAAAGGTGAATTTGACGGCACTTCCATGATACTGAAGGGAGATATCCAAAAAACAATAGATGGCCTAGTATTTTACCATCAAATAAGCTGGACACCAAAGATTGATGGTAGTGTTACTCAAATTTGGACCATGAATGATAAAAATGGACGGACGTTACAAACACTTTTTTATGGTGTTTATAAAGAAGAATAACTGAGTAACTGAATGATTCTAAACTATTGCATATAGTCTTTTTATATTAAGCATTTAGCCAAACTATATTTGCACTGCTCAAAAATCTTACTTGCTCATGTTAAAAATTGATATGCACACCCACATAATACCCGAACGTTTGCCTCGTTTTGCCGAGAAGTTTGGGTACGGTGATTTCATTTATTTAGACCACCATAAGAAGGGATCGGCAAGAATGATGAAAGGTGATACTTTCTTTAGAGAAATCAAAGAAAACTGTTGGGATCCGCAAGTAAGAATCAAAGAATATGAGGATTACAGTACCCAAACACAAGTTATATGTACCATACCAGTAATGTTTTCTTATTGGGCAAAACCCAAAGACACCCTAGAACTTAGCCAGTTTTTAAACGACCATATCGCTGAGCTGGTAGAGCAGTATCCGAAGAATTATATTGGCCTGGGTACCGTTCCAATGCAAGATGCTGAATTGGCGGTTCAAGAACTTGAACGTATCAAGTCTATTGGCTTAAAAGGAATTCAAATAGGGTCAAACATAAATGACAATAATCTAAGTGATGAGCAATTTGACCCAATTTGGGCTGCCTGCGAAAAACTAGATCTTGCCATTATGGTACACCCTTGGAATATGATGGGCATGAGCCATATGAAAAAATACTGGCTGCCATGGCTTGTAGGCATGCCTGCTGAAACGTCAAGAGCCATTTGCTCAATGATATTTGGTGGTGTTTTTGAAAGATATCCTAAACTAAGGGTAAACTTTTCTCATGCCGGTGGTTCTTTTTTAGGGACTATTGGTAGGGTTGAACACGGATATAATTGTAGACCAGATCTTGTAGCTATTGACAACCCTATAAATCCAAGAGAATATTTGGGCAAATTTTGGGTAGATTGTATCACCCATGACCTACCAACTTTAAAGTTTATAATTGACCATGTTGGCAGCGAAAAAGTATGTTTAGGCAGCGATTACCCATTTCCCTTAGGCGATTTGGAAATTGGCAAGTTTATTGAAGAAAGTGATCTTGACAGTTCTACCATAGAAAATATATTTTCAAAATCAACCCTTGACTGGCTCAAGTTAAACGAATCTGATTTTGTTTAAATAATTGAATTTAATGGCTAAAAAAGTACTTCATAACAAATACGGCAAAGAAGATCTTCTAAAAAAACTAGCACAAGAAAATGATCATCGCACGGTTATTTCCTTTTACCAGTATGCCAAAATAGCAGATCCGGAAACTTTTAGAGATGCACTATATGAAAAATTTGAAAACCTAGCCATTCTTGGTAGAATATATGTTGCCAAGGAAGGCATAAACGGACAAATAAGTGTTCCGAATCACAAAGTTGAAGACTTTAGAAATGAATTGTATTCAATTGATTTCTTAAAAGGAATCAGGTTAAATTTTGCTGTACATCATGAAGACATGTCTTTCCTAAAACTCAAAATAAAGGTTAGGCAAAAAATTGTTGCCGATGGTCTAAATGATGATTCATTTGATGTAACCAATAAGGGTGTTCATCTTAGCGCAGAAGACTTTAATGCCATTACCGAAAGGGACGATACAATTGTGGTAGACATGCGCAACCATTATGAAAGTGAAGTAGGTCATATGGAAGATGCCATTTGCCCTGATGCTGATACTTTTAGAGAAGAGCTACCAATGGTAGTTGATATGCTAAAAGACAAAAAGGATAAACCAGTAGTAATGTATTGCACCGGTGGTATTCGTTGCGAGAAGGCATCGGCCTACCTAAAACATGTAGGATTTGAAGATGTATATCAACTCAATGGTGGAATTATAGAATATACACGTCAGTGCGAAGAAAAAGGGCTTAAAAACAAGTTTATTGGTAAAAACTTTGTTTTTGACGAAAGGCTTGGTGAGCGAATTAGCGACGAAATAATATCAGAATGCCATCAATGCGGAAACCCTTGCGATACACATACAAATTGCGCAAATGACGCCTGTCATTTACTGTTTATTCAGTGCGAAGAATGCAAAACCAAATATGAAGGCTGTTGCTCTCAAGAATGTACCGATTTTATTAATCTGCCGTTAGATGAGCAAAAGCAACTAAGAAAAGGCATGAAAGCGCAGGCCCACCACTATAAAAAAGGCAGAGTAAGGCCCAAACTAAAGGACTTGCTAGAACAAAAAGCGCAAAATGTCATTAATCAATAATTCATTAGCTAAAGATTCAAGTGACTGCAGCTTTAATTAAATTTTTAACCAAATTTTCGCCAATTCTAGCATCAATACAGAGCGCTGTAGACACGCTTAAGGGCGATGATGTGTTACAAAAAGATGGTGGACCTACCTATTGGGAAACCAATATGGATAACCTTTTTCCAGAACCTTTTAACATGGTTTCGGCGGCAATATTTATGCTCATTGCATTGTATTGGTTTGTTAAGGCCAATAGGCAAGTTACAAGCTTTAGATTTTTAAAGCTTTCGTCAATTATACTTGCTGTTGGTGGTTTGGGTGGCACTATTTATCATGGTTTTAGAATTTGGGAATGGGCCATGTGGATGGACTGGTTTCCTATTTTGATATTATGTATTGCTGCAGCTGCCTATTTCATTTACAGCATTTATAAAAGTATATTTTGGGCATTGGCCGCTCTTTTTATTGCTGTAGTGTTGCAAGTGGTTAACTTCTACACCATTCCTTTTGAGATTAATACATCAACATCTTATGGAATATTAGCGGCATTTATAATTGTTCCGCTCATAATGGCACTTGTAAAAACTAAGTTTCTTTATTGGTACTATCCTTTAATTGCATTTGCAGCATTTGGTTTGGCCTTATATCATAGGGTAATAGATAGTCACCCACCAGCATTTTATGGCTCGGTAGGTACACATTTTTTATGGCATTTATTTGGTGCAGTGGCTTGTCATGCCATGTTTCGATATCTGTTTTTGTTTAAAAGAGCCTTTCCAAGATTTGCATTAATAAATAAAATGCGCCTTAGAAACATAAGAATTGCCAACGTTAAAAAAGCAAGAGAAAAAATACTAAAGCGCTGGAAAGCAAACCGTAAAGGTGCTTCCTAAACCTTCTTCACTTTCAACTTCAATATTGGCGCCAAGCATTTTCGAAAAATCATAGCACAGCATTAAACCAAGGCCAAAACCTTGTTCCTTATTTGTTCCTATTCCAGAATTAGTATCTGAAGAAAATAATTGGTCTACCCTGCTTTGAGTCATACCAATTCCATTGTCTTTTACCCAAACCTTAAACCAACCATTTTCTTTGGGTTTGCAACCAACTTCAACACTTCCATTTTTTAAGGTAAATTTAATGGCATTATTCAATAGATTTCTAATGATCACACCCATCATATCCTTGTCGGTTTGAATTTGGTCTAAGCAATTATTTACTATTGAAACATTAATACTCTTATTTGAAGCATTCTGAGCAAGTAAAGTCACCTCTTTTTCAATAATGGAACTTAAACTTACTTTCTCAATATTAAGTACGCCTTTGTTTAATTGAGACTTAGACCATGTTACAATACTGCCAAGCAATTGCTCTGTATTTAAGAGTTGAGTTCCTAATTTTTTAGTTACTTCTTGTCTTTCTTCATCATCTAAATACCCTTTTTCAAGTAAATCTAATAACCCAGACAATGATGAAACCGGAGCTCTTAAATCATGCGCTAATACTGAGAAAAGCTTCCTATTTATTTTGTTCGATTCTTTAAGCTCTTCATTCCTATTGTCTAAGCTTTTTGTTTTTTCAATCAACGAATTATTTAGATCTCTTTTCTTCTTTATAGTTTTTACCAAAGGAATTGTAAATGAAATAGAAAGCAATAATAAAATTACAAGAGAAACAATATAAATACGTTCTCTCTTCATTTTCTCATCGGCTTTTCTTTTCTCTTGCTCAGAGTAATTTATTTCCAATGCTTGAACCATTTTGTCAAAATTTTCTTCTGACCTTTTGTTTGCCCGCTCAGTTCTTATGTGGCTTTTTAGCTTTTGATACTTAAGCGCTGATTCAAAATCGTTTTTATCTTCATATATAGACGATATCTGATCATAAATATGATAAAGCTGGGTAGTTTGATCGTGTCGTAAGCAAAGCCTAACCATGTACTTTGAGTAAAAAAGCGCACTGTCTAGTTTATCTAAAGTCTTAAAATAATTGCTCTTATTGAAACCATTAATTATTACATTATCAATTTGAGTTGAATCTTTCCAAGCCATTTGATAAGCTCTATTTAGGTAAAAATAAGCGCTATCGAGCTGACCTTTTGACCTAAAACAGGCCCCTATAATATTTACACTATTTGAATTGTATTTAGTGCTCCCTATACTTTTTTCTATAGATAAGGCTCTTCTTGCATCGCTTAAAGATTTATCAATTTCGCCTATTTCAAAATTAATCGCAGCTCGCCTGTTATATAAGTAGGCATGCATTAAGCCAGGTGTCTCATTTGCAATTCTTGCTTTTACTTTTTTTAATATGAGTAATGCCGTTTCATAAGATCTTGCCCCTCTTAGAATTTCTGCTAGAAATATTCTTGTTTTCCTAATGTTTTCTTCATCCTGGTTTTGAACATATGTCTTTAGCAACTCCTTAAAACAAGCCAAAGCCAGCGGATAGTTGCCATTGTAGTAGGCCGACATGCCTATTGAGTTTAATTGTTCGTAGCTATAACCTTGTACAATCAACTCATCACTATCAATTTCTTCTTTGCTTTGGGCAAACGTCAAAAAGCAAGAGAACAAATAAATCAGTATTAGTAATACTACTTTTGGCACTAGCAGTGAATTGGTTAATGCTCAAAGAAACAGTTAGATAATTATTAAAAGATAGCAAGTTGTCGAAATTTAATGTTAAAAATCAAATTGGCTTTGGCGCCTTGCTTCTTTTAGGAACAACTTTTTCCATATTAATTTTTAATACTTTATTCGCCACAAAAGTTGAAACGTCATTTGAAAAAATTAAAGGGATAAGCGTTGTTGGTGCTCCAAAAGCCATTTCGAAGTCATCATTTGATCCTATAAAGCTAATTGGTGCAAACTACGTTAGTTTAATACCTTATGCATTTTCTCCTAAAGGTAAAGCTCAGGTTATCACAAAATCAAATTATCAATGGTGGGGCGAAACCCCAAAAGGAATAATTAGATGTAAAAAAATTGCTGATTCAGTTGGTTTAAAAACAATGATTAAACCTCAAATATGGCGCTCGGGCGGTGAGTATACGGGCCAATTAAAATTTGAAACTGAACAAGACTGGGTAGAATGGGAAAGACAATACGCTGAATACATAATAAAATTTGCTCTCATTGCAGACTCTTTAAATGCCGAAATGTTTTGCATTGGCACTGAGCTTGGAGCTTCAGTAAAAGCTAGACCAAAGTATTGGAATTACTTAATTGACACCGTTAAATCAATTTACAAAGGCCAACTAATTTACGCTTCAAACTGGGATGATTTTAAACAGGTACCCTTCTGGAATAAACTCGACTTTATTGGTATAGATGCATACTTTCCGCTGTGTGAATCTGAATGCGACAAATCCGAAATTCAACGCAGTTGGAAAAATATTTGTGCTGACTTAGAATCATTTAGCTCTTTAAACAAGAAGCCTATCATTTTTACAGAATTTGGTTACCCAAGCGCTGATTATGCCCTAAAGGAACCCTGGAAAACAACAGGTTCGCATAAAAACGAAGATCTACAAGCATTGGGTTATGATATATTCTTTAGAGAAGTTTGGCAGCAACCTTGGCTAGCGGGCATATTCATTTGGAAGTGGTTTCCAGCCCCAAAGCAACATCGAATTGCTCCCAACGATTTTACTCCGCAGGGCAAAAAGGCCTTAAAGTCACTTAATAAAGGATTTAAGCCTTAATTGATAGTTGGTTAAATTCGCCCTTTTTAAAATTTAACTTGCTCAAATGAAAATAAGAATCCTCGCATTTTCACTGTTTTTCGCCAATTTGTTATTTGCACAAGAAACTGAATTAAAATCAAGTCAGTTATCAGGGCTAAAGTTTAGAAACGTTGGGCCTGCGCTCACATCAGGAAGAATTATTGATATTGCTGTAAACCCAAATAATTCAAGCGAATGGTATGTTGCTGCAGCATCTGGTGGTGTTTGGAAAACTACAAATGCCGGAAACACCTTTAAGCCAATATTTGACGGACAAGCATCATACTCAATTGGGTGCGTAACCATTGATCCGAATAATGAAAACGTAATTTGGGTTGGCTCAGGTGAAAACAATAATCAAAGGTCAGTAGCCTATGGTGATGGTGTGTACAAAAGTGAAGATGGAGGTAAAACTTGGAAAAATGTAGGTTTAAAAACATCAGAACACATTGGAATGATATCGGTAGATCCTGAAAATTCTAATGTAGTTTATGCAGCAGCCTATGGCCCGCTTTGGAAAGAAGGAGGCGAGCGCGGCCTTTACAAGACCGTTGATGGTGGCAATAACTGGGAGAAAATTCTTGGAATTAGTGACTATACGGGTATAAGCGAAGTGCATCTTGACCCACGAGATCATAATACGATTTATGCTACAGCACATCAAAGAATGCGACATGTTTTTACTTACATTGGTGGTGGTCCTGAGTCGGCTATATATAAATCCACAAATGGTGGTAAATCTTTCAATAAACTAAAAGGTGGTCTTCCTTCTGGTGTAGATGTAGGTAGAATTGGAATGGACATTTCACCAGTTAATCCAGATATTATTTATGCTATTGTTGAAGCCCAATATGGTAAAGGTGGACTTTTCAGATCAACAGATCGTGGTGCAAGCTGGAGCAAAATGAATAAGTTCTCTACAAGCGGAAACTATTATCAAGAAGTAATCTGCGACCCATTAGATGCTGAAAAGATTTACATAATGGACACTTACGGTAGGTTTTCAAAAGATGGTGGAAAAACCATTGAGCGCATGACCATTACCAATAAACATGTTGATGATCATTGCATTTGGATTGACCCTAAAAATACGAACCATTGGATAATGGGTTGCGATGGCGGAGTTTATGAAACTTGGGATCACTCGGCACACTGGGACTTTAAAGCCAACTTACCAATTACTCAATTTTATAAAGTTGCGGTTGACGAGGCAGAACCGTTTTACAATATTTATGGCGGTACGCAGGATAACTTTAGCCTTGGTGGCCCATCAAGAACTCTAAGCGAAAATGGGATTTTAAATGAAGATTGGTATGTAACCAACGGCGGTGATGGTTTTGAGTCGCAAATTGACCCAACAAACCCAAATATTGTATATGCGCAGGCTCAATATGGATGGCTGGTGAGATATGACCGGGTTTCTGGTCAATCTGTTTTTATACAACCGCAACCATTAAAAGGTGAAGCCGCCTTTAGATGGAACTGGGATGCGCCGCTGCTAATATCACCACACAACCCACAGAGACTGTATTTTGCTGCCAATAAACTTTTTAAAAGTAATAATAGAGGCGACAAGTGGGAAGCTATAAGCCCAGACCTTACCAAACAAATTGATCGTAACAAAGAGAAAGTTATGGGTAAGGTTTGGAGTGTTGACGCAGTTATGAAAAACAAATCAACCACCATTTACGGTAACATAGTGGCTCTTGACGAATCTCCTTTAAAAGAAGGTCTGCTTTATGTAGGTACAGATGATGGACTAATACAAATTAGCGAAAACGGAGGTGAATCTTGGAGAAAAGTAGAAAGCATAAAAGGTGTTCCTGAAACCACATACGTTAATATGTTACTAGCTTCTCCTACAAATGAAAATGTTGTATATGCTGTTTTTAATAATCACAAACGTGGTGATTTTAAACCTTATGTATTCAAAAGTGAAAACAAAGGAAAATCATGGGTAGATATTACCGCAAACTTGCCTGAGCGCGGATCTTCATATGCTATCGCTCAAGATCATATAAATGAAGATTTACTTTTTGTGGGTACCGAATTTGGTGTTTTCTTTAGCAATAATGGCGGAGCCAATTGGATTCAACTAAAGAACGGATTGCCAACCATTGCCGTAAGAGATATTGCCATTCAAAAAAGAGAAGGTGATTTGGTTCTTGGAACCTTTGGTAGAGGGTTTTATGTACTTGACGACTACTCTTCGCTTAGAAGTTTAAACAAAAATGCTATGGCTAAAGAGGCGCATTTCTTTGAAGTGAAGGATGCATTAATGTACATTGAAAGAAATGATTTGGGCCGTGGTAAAAAAGGATTTCAAGGTGATGGACTTTACCGAGCAGAAAACCCACAAGTAGGCGCCTGGATTACCTATTGGTACGGTAAGGAGCATAAAACCTTAAAAGATATTAGAAAGGAAAAAGAGAAAAAGTCCGTAGACGACTACTACCCCACTTTTGATGAACTTGAAAAAGAAGATACTGAGGAAAAAACCTACTTGATCTTTAGCATAACTGATGCAGAAGGCAACTTGGTTAGAAAGATTACAAAACCAGCTAGTAAGGGATTAAATAGAGTGGTATGGGACTTTAAGTATTCAAGCACATCACCTGTAAGAGGCGACAAAATTGGTTCTGGAATGTGGGCGCTTCCTGGTGAGTATACAGTTAATCTATCAAGAAGTGTAAATGGTAAAATTGAAGACTTGGAAGTAAACCAAAAATTCAATTGTATTGCATTAAATAATAATACACTTGCTGCAGAAGATATTAAAGCTCTTAATGAGTTTGCTGCCAAAGTTTCTGAGCTTAGCAGAGTTGTAAATGGTGCCAATCTCTATAAAAATGAATTGAACAAAAGATTAGCATCAGTTAAAACGGCTGTGCAATATTCAGGAATTGAGGCAAGTTCAACTCAGACAATAAAAGACCTTGAAATGCGCTTATTTAAGGTTAACGAAGCCATTAATGGCGATGGCACAAGATCATCTAGAGAATTTGAAACCTTACCGGGCATTTCAAGCCGTGTTGGTTTTGTGGTATGGAATCTTTATAGTACTACATCGGCACCAACTCAAACGTTTATAAATGATTATACATTAGCTTATGAGTTAACAAAACCAGTTTTATCTGAACTTGAAGCTATTACCATTGCCATTGAAAAAATTGAGAAAGAGCTTGACAAAGTAAATGCACCGTATACGCCTGGTAGATTACCGAAACTTGATTAAGCAATAAATTAATGTTGCCAAATACAATACATGTAAGGCTGTTGTTATAAACTTTAAATGGAGGCACCTAATTTTCTTAACCTAGGAACAAAATATGCAAGCAATGAATGGGAAAAGAATAACCTATTCATTTTAAACGTTGCATTCCTAATTGGGTGTCTTTCAGGTGGCGTTTATTCAATTTTATTGTTTGCAGGTGGCAACCTGTTTAGTGCGCTTACCATACTAACCGGTGTTTTGCTATGTATTTTAGGTTTTTATCTAAATACAGTAGGACGATTCTCTTTGGCCTTAATTGCCGGTTGTAGCGTTGCAGGGTTAGTAATCCCCTTACACAATTGGTATTTTCCAAATACAGGGGTTGTTACATATCTTTTAACAATTACTGTTATTGTCTCTTTTCTTTCTTCTCAAAATCCTGGTCTTAGACTATTTCTTATCATATTCTCTGCCTCAGCCTTGTTATTTTGTCTATTAACAATTGTTTTCAAGCACCAGGGTATCCAAATTACTGAGTCTACAAAACCTTCATTATTATTTAATGTAATATCTGCATTTACTGGTCTAACAATCTCAACAGGATACTTTAGCAAGCTATTGCAAAAACAACAGATTCGATTTAAAAACCTAAATCAAGTAAAAAATAAATTAATAGCCGTTTTGGCACATGATTTACGAGGTCCTTTGCACAACTTGGTACAGGTTACAGAATTGCTAAATAAGGGCGATTTAGATAAAGAAGAAGCTGACATACTAATGGGCGCATTATCAAAAGACGTAAAAAGTTCTGCAGAACTTCTTGATGATGTTTTAATTTGGATTAGAAGCCAACTTGAAGGGCTTCAAACAAATAAGGTACTGTTTGATTTAAAAGACATTGTAATAAATGTTGTTGAAGAGAATAAGGTAAAGGCCGAGCTAAAAGGTGTAGCGCTTCAGGTAAAAGGCGAATCATCTAAAATATTTGCTGACAAAGACATGATTGCACTTGCAATTAGAAATCTTCTCACTAATGCTATTAAATTCTCACCACCAAAAAATGGCGAAGTAATTATTGACCTTAATTTTGAGCAGGGCATACCTATCTTATCTGTAATTGACAATGGCAAGGGGCTTTCAAAAATGGAAATATTAAAAATAAAGGAATTAAAATCATTTACCAATAATGGATCAAACGCTGAAAAAGGATTTGGAATGGGCCTATTTCTTACTAACGAATTCCTAAACCAAAATGAGGCTCAATTAGATGTTACTAATGCCAAAAAGGGCGGTGCACAATTCTCAATCAAGTTTAAAAAACAATCCTTTTGAGAAATAATATTTGGGTTTTTGGAGGAACCGGATTTATTGGAAGCCATATTACCCAACAACTGGCACAAAATCCTGAAAACAGGGTAATTCTATTGGTACATAAAAGTTTACCTAGCGTACACTTTGAAAATGTAATTACCTTACAAAGAGAGTTAGAAGACGTGAGCTTAGCGGATTTTAAGCGTTTCACTCCTAGTCAAATATTTCATCTAGCACGCTTTGGGGCTACAAACCCATTATTTAGACTTTTTAGTGCTAATAAAGGAGCCAAGGCTAATAAAAGACTGTTAGGTGAAATTGAGCAATTAGATAAACAACCTGCCATCAACTATGTGAGTGGTTCTTTAATGTATGGCGCCCAACAAGATATTGCCTATGAAAACGCACCACTTAACCCAGTTGGCTTTGCAAGACCATATATTGATGGAGAATCACCTTTTATTGAGAAACAGCAAAGTGGCCTTAATATCCACTTTCACAGACCCGGATGGATTTTAGGCCCTTCGTCTTGGTTTAAGATTTTCTTTTGGGACTATTATAAAAAAACCAATAAAATCCCTTATTACGGCAGCGGTGAACAGCTGATGTCAATAATATCAGTTGAAGATTGTGCAAGTTTGATAATTCATGCTTCGAACCTTTTGGAACATGGCAAAGATCAAAACATCTTTATTTATGAGCCTATATCTCAAATGCAATTTTCTCAAACTATTGCATCAGCACTAAACACTTCAATAGAACAAGTAAGTACCAATGAGGTAAAAAGACAATACGATTGGCATACAGCAGAAGCTTTAACCACATCAATTCCGATTGGTACCTTAAACGACAAAATCATTAAAAACTACAAACCAATAAACCCCAACCTTAGTGAGGTGATAAAAGATGTATTAGTAGAGTTACAAAAAAACTAAGCGGGTTTTTTAAATACATAAAGGGCATATTCTCCAAATTTCCAAAAGGCTGTTTTATTCAAAAATTTGTCAACTTTCCATAGTAGCCATCGCCCTTTTGGCCTTAGCCATATATTTAACCTTATGTAGTACCATGCAGGATGAGTGATACTATAACCTTGTTTTTCAGTTAAATTAAATTCCGAAAAAATAGATTTAATCTGCCTTGGAGAGTAGCAAACACTTGCTAAATGTCTTGTGGGTGAATAACCTCCCCAAACCTTTTTTAGTCTACCAAAGGCTGCATCCCATCTCAACTTTAAAAACTCAATTACCATTCCCTGCAGGTACCATTTATTCACAAAAGTTAGTACCATTTTACCATTAGGTTTAAGCAGCTTATTAAGCTCCCTTGCTATTTCTTCAAGGTTCTCTACAGTATTAAGGGCTCCAAAATAAACATAAATCAAATCGTAAGTTTTGCCAAAAGCTTCAGAAGTATCTTCAACCGAACCTTTAGCCACTTTTAAATTTTCAAGCTCATACTTACTTATTTTGGCATTTGCTAAATCAACCATTCCTTGCGAAATATCAATACCATTAAACTTCTTTTCTGGATAACACCTGGCAAAATGAGCCAAATCTAAGCCACTACCGAAACCTATTTCAAGAGCGCTATTAAATTCACTAAAATGCACATAATTTCTAAAATCAGCTCTTATTCTCTGCAGTACAGGGTTTTTCCAATACCGCTGCTCAAACTCAGGAGCGTCTTCATCGTAATAATTACCGACCGAGTTGTAATATGTACTTGTTTGGGTTTTCATTTTTTACTTCTATCATCATTACTGCAGCTGCACCCCAGAATAAAAATGCGAGCTTGTCAGTATTCAAAAAATTATTGAAAAATCCGTGAAACAGATATGTAGAAACCATTGCAGTAGCAATAGCCAAATAAATGCTCCTTTTTCCTTTTTTCACACTTAAAACCCACCACAACCATGTAATTATTAGCAATATCCACGAAAGCAATCCAACTATACCTGATTCGCTTAAGAAGAGTAAGGGCTCAGAATGCACGGTTCCACCTGAGTTTTGGGGAATGTCATGAATATCCACAACACTCAATCTATTCATCCATCTCTCATCTTGAAATGGAATATATTCAAATTGAAAAGTACCTGGTCCAAAACCATAAAGTGGCTTCCTGCTCCCCATATTTAACGCAGCTGCCCATCTATTAATTCTTTCAAGGTTTGATACATCAGTTTGCACATTGCCAACCGATGCCGTCCGTTCAACAAAACTTGCATGCTCATCTCTAGAATCATATTGATTGTAAGAAATCCATTCGTAAATTGAATTTTTTGAATAAAGTAAAACACAAATGGTAGAAAAGGCAACAATGGCCAAATGACGCTTAGAAAAACCCCTATAGACAAAATAACCAACTATTAATCCTACCGGAAGGCTGAGCAATGCGGCACGGCTATTCGCTATTCTTAAACCAACCAAAACGGCAATCAAAATCATTAAATTCAGCAACCTCTTTTTAAAATCCTTGGCTTTGATCATACAACCCAACCAATAAATACTAAGAAAAACACCAGCTGCCGAAAAAATGGTATGATCAGCATAAAAGGGCTCGAAAATGGCCGGAACCACAACAGGATTAAATGCATACCAAGACCACTTATATACGGCCCAAGCAATTACCAGAAGGTAACTAAAGGTATAACCACTCATTATGCTATTTAGCCACAGCTTTGATTTATTATAAACAGCATAAATACCCCAGTAAAAACAAACAATGTAAAGCGAATATATTAAGGTGTATTTTACAGACACACCAACATTAGTAGAAAGTAATGTAGTGAAAGCCAGCGCACTAATTAAAGCAAAAGAAGGAATTAGAAGCTTAGTAGTTTTTTTGAATGCATTGGTTTGTAATGCATTTATTCCAAGCGCAATAAGAATAGAAACCGCCAAAGGCTCTGAAGGAAAAAGCATGTTAACACCTTTAAACAAAGGCATTTCCACACTTAAAGGTAGTGCAAAAGCCAATAAAAAATAAGCTTGGTTAAAAAGTTTTAGCCTATAAATTGAATACCCTGCAGCAGCACTAATTACAATTGCCAAAACAAGCCAAATTTGCCAAATTAAAAGGCCAAGCAATAGAGCAGCTGCAATAATTAAAGCTGGTAATATTTCTTTATGAATTATTCTCGCCAGCAATTCGTAACATTTTATAAAGCCAAAGTATACCTGCTACTAAGGCAAAGGCTGCAATAGCAAGCATTTTTCTGTTTGGCCAAATTGGACTATTACTAGGAACCGCTTCAGAAATTACATAACTACTTGGCAATGGCGTTTCAAGGTTTTCTTTTTCTTTTCTGGTATTTAAACGCTTCTCAATTAGTATATCAAACTCCCTATCCATTTGCTGCCTTAAACCATCTAAATGATTCATATTCACAAACTCTCCCCTTTCTTTGGTTTCCCAAAGGGTATCATGAATCTTAGTTATTGAGTCTAAAAGACTGAGTTGGTCTTTTTCAAGCTTCTGTGCAAAATCAATGGCCTTCTTGCGATTGCTCATTAGAAGATCCTCTTTTATAATGTCTCCTAGCTCTACAATTTTATTGGCCATTTTAGCTGCAAATTCGGCATCGGCATCAGTTACATTAATGGCTACTGAACTATACCTGGTTTTTTCAATATTTACATTACCATCAATTAAGGCAAATAATTGAGACATACCTCCTACTTCTTCTGTGTTTACATTGTACCTGTCGCTCAAGTTAAAAATTGTATTGAGCGTATCTTTCATTTTGCCCGAAATTAATATTTGTATATGCCCATTAATTTCTTTGTCTGATGCGAAACCGATGCCCTGATTCTCCATTTGGCGAGCAGGCACAAATAAGGGAACGTAAATAATAGTTTCTGACTTAAACTTGGGCGTAAAAAACATTGGAGAAGTGGCCACATATACCAACACCATTGATAATATACCCACTATTGCAATTCCCAAATTACTATTTGGCCAACTCTTAATTGATACCATATTTAACTAAATACTTTGACTTGAGAGCACGCGAATGCGCTGCTCATAATTCTCTAAAACAATTGTCTCAAAATCGTTTGGAAAGTAAACAGATTCATTTCGCTTATATGAAACATTTGACCCTTCTTTTTTTCCGTATTTAGAAACGCCATGCTTCTCAAAGGCATTCATCGCTTTAAGTTCAAAATTTTCTCCAAATTGTCCATCAAAAATAAACTCCATCATTTTTTTAAACCATGATGTACGGTCTAACACTTCAAAATGGTTAGGTGGGTAGTTGTTTGGATAGTATTCAGTGATCCAGTCGTTTTGTTCAAAAAAGCTTTTAAATACAGCGTTACCGTAAACCGGAATTAAGGTTATGGCTTCAATAGCCTGAAACTGGTTTTTCTTCTTTAAAGATAGGTTATCTTGAGCCAGTAAATAATTAACGCACAAGTATTTATGACTCCCAAAAAATAAAAGCTTTTTTAAAATGATAGCTAGCGCTTTTACCGTCCAAACTTTATGAATATCAGTAATTAGAAAAAAATCAATGTCGCTGCCTGGTGTAGCTCCGTTTTTAGATAAGGACCCAGAAATGCCAACTCCCTTTACAAATGGTAAATGGTTAAGAACCTTGCTTATCAACTTTGCCTGCCTGTGTCTTTTAGCATTAAGTTTTAGATTGCTAATTCTTTCTGAAATTATAAAACTATTATCTGATAAAGCATAAAAACCATCTTGTAAAACAAGTTTACCTTGATCTACCAAAGTGTTCAATGTAAATTCAACTTGGGCAATTGTCAGTTTTACTCCAGCGTACTTCCATACTTCATTAACCAACAACGGGTGGTTAAAGAAATCGAAATAATGGAATACTTTAAGCAACTCTTGTTGCAGCTCTTTTTTTGACGCTCTCATTCTTACCAAATAGGTAGTACTAACTTAACAATCACAATGATTGATTGTTGACGTTAATAGTTGCAAGAGTAGCTAATTATTATGAAGTCTTTAGCTTTATGGATGCCGAATTAACACAATATCGAAGCTTGCTTGGGGCAGGACCATCAGGAAACACATGCCCCAAATGACCATCGCACACATTGCACTGTATTTCTACCCTAACCATGCCAAAACTAGTATCCTTAATATACTTAATTGAGTTCTCGCTAATTGGCTGTGTAAAACTTGGCCAACCTGTGCCCGATTCAAACTTTATTGACGAGTCAAATAATAGGTTATCACAACCTTTACATTGATATAATCCTGGATCATGACTCTCGCAATAGGCACCTGTAAAAGATCTCTCAGTACCATGCTGTCTTAAAATGTAAAAATCATCTTCACTCAATCTTTCTCGCCATTCAGATTCAGTTAAATCTAATCGTCTATCTGGTTTTGGATTGCCTTTAGTAGCAAAGGCCATAATATCATTCCATTTTAGCATATTATTCAAACAAAGTGAAAAAATATTAGTTCAACTAACTTCAATTCGCACGTACAAAAAGGCTCAACAAGCCGTATTTCTTTATTTTCACTATCTTTTCTTTATAAATTGAATGTTTAGAAGGCTATATAACAAATTCAGACTGTGGTTTGCCAAGCCAAAAAACAAGGTACTTTTTAATATAGCTTTAGGAATATCAGCTGTAGTTGGCAACTCCTTTATCCAAGTATTTTGTGTACCAGTACTTTGGGCTAGTGTTGTTTTATTAACTACCTTTTTACCTTTTGTACTTTATCCCTTAATTGCCACAAAGGTCAAAAATATTAAAGCAATTATGTTTTTCTTCTTTGGCCTGGCAGCTTCAATTTGTATTTATTGCATCATTTTTTTAGGGCAGCTTAATATTCTTGGCATCCCTTTGTTGCTTGCTGGTATTGGAGTTTTGGTATTTATTCCTCATGTGTATCTTTTACAGCTATTTGGGTTGGCCTTTTTTAAAAAGGAGAATAGCCAAATGAGAAAGTACTTTATAATGGGTTTGATTTTTAGCTATGGATTTTTGGTTTCGGCGGGGTTTAATTATAACAAAAAGCTTAATAGCATTGAAAAAGCATATAAGACCAAAGAGCTTATACAAATTAATACTGAAGACTATATGACAGAGCGCATTATTGGAATGCACTTTAAATACCATACCCGTTTTAATGAATATGATGGTTGGAGGCCACCATTACACGACCCTTATTTGGTGGCTGGTTTTTGGCTCAATGGGTTTAACGATCCGTTGATAATCGGATTAGAAGAAAGAGTGGCTATATATAAAAAGCTTTACCCTCATAAATTAGTACAAGTCAGCTGTTCTTGCGCCAGAATGTACAGCGAAAGCTATAAAGAAGATGATATTTTTAATTAAACCTGATTAGGTCAAACTCAATCTGATTGCAAGTCCATTCATGTCGATAAACTAAAAAGAGATAATTATTTAGGGCTAAATAACTAAAGGCTTCACGCTCATCTGGTGGATACATGGCATTTAAATCAGTTATCTTGTATGCGGTTGGCTCACTTTGCTCGTAAAACCTTTCATAAATTGAGTCTACTTCATAAGTAAAATCATGAACTTTTTTGAGAAATGGAAAATCACCAGATTTAAGCATTGTGTCTATATACGTTGGTGATTCACATGGATAACCAAAATCTACTTTTTTTGAAAGTACGCTTTGCTCACTTTCAAAATAATATTGCTCTAAATAAGGATCAAGCTTTTGATATTTAATAGAAATTATACATTGGCCATCAATGAATTTTGTTTTGAATAAATTCAATTCTAGACATTCTTCGGCTAACTCATAGTCTTTAAGTGGATGAGCACGTGTAACAACTCTATCAAGTAATATATTTATCATTTCTCCTTTCAATATCCTTCCTTCGAGAAATACACCATTTATATCATACTCAAAAACCAGTTGTTCGTAAATGCTAAGCACTGTTTCTAGTGTATCTCTAATCCCCATTGAAAGCTCAGTATAGGTTACACCGGGTCCAAAATTGAAAGATTCACCTAAAATTTCAATACCATTTTCAGTAACTTTTAAATTGGTAAATAAGATGTCAAGTTCTTGATTGTAAATAAAATTATTGATTGACCTCCCTAATGGGTGTTTTCTTACCCTTGATTGATTGATTGAATCTTTGAATTTCTGTGTGCTAATGATATTCTTTGTAACCAACTTGAGCTTATGATCAAAGTGGTACAGACTAAGTCCTTCAGAATACAAATTCCAGCTTGGCCCTATCAAGTTACTGAAACAAACTATCCACCCCTTGGGGTAAGGTTCAACGAGTAAATTTCCGACTTTAATGGTTCTGCCTAGGTTAAAAGTATAAATGTCTTTTGATGCATAGACTAATTGCTTTAATATGTAAAACCTGTACCTAGAATTTTCTCCAATATCAAAAAGTAGAAGTACACCATTGGGCGAAGTATGAAGCGATTTATAAATCTTATCACTATCACTTTTATATTCATCCAAAGAAGAAAGTAGCATTTTTCCTTCAGCGCTATATATTTCAATTTCAAAGGCATTTACAGTTCTAAAATCTTCTTCAAAAGCAATATCACGAACAAGCGTAATATCACCCAAAGTATTGATCTGAGCATCTATTATTCTTGACCTTAATAAATTCTGCTTTGAAGAAATATCAAAACGCATTGGTTTTTGATCAGCTTCAATTCTAAAAATGAAGTTTTCAGAATCCGATTCAAAAATCAAATACCCAAAGTTGTCATTAACAACCACATTAAAAAGGTCAGCTTTTTCTTCAACCAAAAAGCTCTGATTTACTCCCTTTAACAAAAATTCAACTTGATATCTAAATAGACTCGGTTTTTTATAAAAAGGCTTTCTTGTTAAGGTAAATGGCTCAACTCCTATTTTGTAAACTCCTAAGAAGCTATCCGTTTCATTGAGTTGAATTACTTCTTTTGCAAACAATGATTTGCCATTTGCTAAGACCAGTAAGATAAGTACAATATGTTTGAGACAGCTATTCACTTAAATCACAACCCAAAATAATCACTTTGGTTTAGCTAATACCCTTTAATTTTTTATGATGATTTTAAGAGTTATTATTTGCTATTGAACTAAACAAGCTTTAAGCAGCGCTTTCATTTTGTCAATACCCAAAATTCTTGTTTTTTCAATATTTAAGTTTGGCACCGATTCAATGTCAGGATGCTTTTCTTGTGCCCATTCAACGTCATCTTCTCTAATCAAATGTAACATAGGAAAAGGGGAGCGATTGGTGTAATTTGATGGATCTGTTTCAGCAATACCTTCAAATAGATATTTTGGATGAAAAGTTGCTAATTGATACTCTCCTTCATATCCCCAAATTTCCAATTGATCTTCGCAAAAGGCGGCCCAGTCTAGATAATGCTCAAAATCATTGAACTCATTTTCAAAAACAATCAAGGTAGTAGCGGTTGATGGGTTTTTGTCAAGAAAAATCAGTTCTGACTCCAAAACATTAATACGCGACGTATCATTCGTGCTATTGTCAATAACTATTTTAATGGCCTTTTCAATAAAAGGCTTTTTAGCAAAAGGACAAAAATTTAGGCCTACAACCACTTGCTCAATCCATTGCTCGGTAGCCCTTTTTACATTTTCAACGTTTCTTATTACCATGACGATTTCCAGAAATAATCAAAATCATACCGATGCCCCCATGAAAAACCTTCGTGACCAGCACTACATCTTCCCCAGGTTAAAGCATACAAATTGAACCTTATTTTTATGCAAAATGACGAAAGCGATGTGGCCGCATTGGCATTAAAGCTTGAATATTCAGGGTTAATACTTGCATTATTAAATAAGCCATCGCTAAGTTCATGACTGCCATTAGTATATACGTTGGGGTAAAAGGAGTAGTAAAACCCTATGTTTAAATACTTTAAATAAAAACCAATTTCAGTGGAAAACCCATTTGAAATTTCATTTAAACCATCAAACATTTGTCTATTGTCAATGTCATCTCTACTCTCATTAGTAAATCGCATCCCACGTAAACTTAGTCTTGAGTAGTTAAAATCAAGGTACATAGGAATTGTTCTCTCATAATAGTAGCCAAGCAATCTTATAACCCTAAGACCTACAAAGGATTCACGCCAATCGTATTCAATCTCTTTAGAATAAAATGAGCTGCTTAAAGGCACGTTTTCAAAATTTCTTGAGAACTCATAATCGTGATAACCTGTTTGAATCCCAAAAAGAGTTATTTCAGGGTTCCTACCTATATACTGTAGTCCTATTTGCCCGCCAAAATTTAAACTACTTGAGTTTGATGGTGCATTAAACCCGTCAATTAATTGAATACTTTTATTCTTTACCCCTACAGATGCCATTCCTGAATTAAAACCACCATATAAGCCAATGGCTCTAGCTTGCCTGTATTTTCTAGGCAACTCTTTCGCTATGCAAAATGATGCAAAAAAAAGAAACATCAAGAAAAAGAGCTTTTTCATGAAATCAAATTTAACTAATTATATTACGCATTTAGTTATCCCAAAATTGTGAGTTTTTCTCAATTTTTAAACTCTGTAGTTCAGCAGCCTTAGCTCTTAAAGTAAAAAAGAAGCCTTTTCTATTACCTGTTGGGGTCCAATCAAAACTAAACTCCCAGCAATGCAAATCTCTTCTGAATGTAAATCTTGTATAGCTTACTTCTTGATTTTGTAAATCGTAGTTAAAAGTATATCTCACCGCCCATTTATTGGTCGGTTCAAAACTTCCTGTTAAATTTAAAGTTTGAGTGTTGTTATAATCTAGGCCACTTCTTCTAATTGAATAATCGTAGGTCATTCTTACATCAAAAGGAAACTCGTATTTGGTATAATATTTAGAGTATGGTGTTATTATGCCCTCTTTTTTGGGTTCAAGACCATTTGCAGCTCGCCTTTCTTTAAGCCAAGTTTCTAACATGGCCTTTCTTAAACTTGTACCTACGTTTACATTAAAGCTTTGAACAGCTACCAGTTGCCTATTAGTGTTCCATAAATATTCGTCATAGGTTCTTCCATTCTCATCAAGCGCATATGGGTTTAATGATAAGTTAGACTGTATGGTAATTTTTCGATCGAGTAGAGATGTTCTTGCACGTAAGCTAATGTTGCTTAACTGCATGCTATCAGCAAAAAAGTTGTAATTACCTGTTGCGCTTAAACTCTCTAAAAGCTTTATTTTTTTTGTTGATTCAGTATCGGTAGTATCTTTTTTATCTCTAAGTTTTAGCTCTAACGTGTTGTTAACACCAAAACCTATAGACCCTACTTTACCATCTTGTGGGCGGCCCAATGGGTTTAACTGAAATTTGTGATAACGCTGCCAAGTAGAATCTTCTCCATTATTAGTTGCAACTTGTAGCGAGTCATAATAGCCCCATCTATCTTGCGTAAAATCAGGCGTAAATGAAAAATTTACCGATGGCACCATTACATGCCGCATGGCCACAAGGCTTTTACTTCTTTTAAAATTGTAGGTACCGTAAAGTGTTGTGTTGGCCGAAGTACTCATGTTGTAATCAAAAGCATAAAAAGAGCCGCTCTCTCTACCAGTAATTATTTTGCCAGTAGAATCTACACCCCTTACTTGCCTGTAAAAGTTGTAATAACCTCTGTAATTAAATGATGGAGTTACCGTAATCCATTTAAGTAATTTAAAACTAGTGTTAATAGGCAATCTGTGTGAAACTCCCCTGTTCCAATCAAGTACTGTATCAGGGTTAAATAACAAACTATCATATGTGCTTAGTCTGTTTTGAAAACTTAGATTATGCGTAAAACCCAAATTTCTCAAAAACAAAAGGTTTTTGTTTCTAACATTTTCAAAAGGCTCAATTCTGTCCATTGACAGGTTGGTATTGGGCAACGTTAAATTTATAGTTCGGTTTTGCAAGTTTTGATCATGACTCAATGCTACCGTAAGCCTAAAAGGTGTGTTACTAAAATTCTTTGAGAAATTTATTGAAGACCTTAATCTACTATTCAAGATTTCATCATTATCAAATGAGTTGTTTCTATTAAAACCTGCTGTACCAATATTCACTGAAGAAGAAAATGTCATTCCAGGAATTGACTTTGGGTCTTGCCTGTGACTCCAATTAATCAAGAACTCGTTTTCGGGTTCAAACTCACCTTTACCATTGTCGTAAAAGTTTCTATTAAAATTAAGGTTTGCGCTACCTGAATGCTTATATCTAACCTTATAGTTTGTATTTGCCCCAAGACCCCAAGAACCGTAGCTAAACACATCGGCAGTTAAGCTTAGGTCCATTTTATTACTTAGGGCAAAATAATATCCTCCATCTTGTAAAAAATACCCTCTACCTGGGCTAAAGCCATATTTAGGAAAAAGTATTCCTGAGCTTGCGGCCTGCGTATTGGTAGGAATAAATGCAAATGGAATAAAGACTGGATAAACAGGTACACCTTCTATTACTGGGTAAGCATAACTAGTAATTACTTTATCATTGGGAATAATTTTAGCTCTGTCAAGCTCTAGCCAAAAATGTGGGTGTTTTGCATCGCAAGTGGTAAACTTAGCGTCACTTGCATATAAAAGATTGCGCTCATTTTTTTTCGCATCTTCTATTATTACATAGGCATTGCCTTCTTGGGTTCTAAAATTATAGATTTTACCTTTCTGCGATTTAAAATTATAAACCAAACTATCGGCCTCACCATTTCTCCCTTTATCAGCCATTAAAACTTGCTCTTTTATTTTTTTTCCGGTGCTGTCCATTCTAGAGTAAGCTCGCATTTCATTTTTACCCCAATCTATCACAACATTGTGTGCTTCTAGGTGTAAATCTTCGTAATCAATAACCGACACACCATATAAATAGGCCTTTCTGTTAACTATATCATACACAATACTGTCTTGCGCAGAATACTTAACCGCCTCTTCAAGGGCTCCATTACTAAACAAAATGGTTTCGTTCTTAACTGACTCAATGGCTACAGAATCTCCTATTACCAAGCTATCGTTTAACAACGTATCTTCTTGAGCATAAAGGTTTTCATTACACAAAATGATTAGCGCACAAAGTGTTAACGTTACCTTGAATATAATTGAATTTGGTTTCAATAGATTTGCTGTGAATAAATTAGCGATAGTCGCTTTTGGTCAATTTTCGTGCAAAAATCAATAAAAATATGACACGCTTAGTTGTATTAACGCTTCTTCTGTTAGCAGTTTTATTTGTTCCGTCTTACAGCGTAGTCAAAAATCCGTTTAAAATTACCACCGTTGTGATTGATGCCGGCCATGGTGGTCGAGATCCGGGAACATCGTCAGGCGGTTTTAGAGAAAAGGATATTGCACTAAAAATAGCCTTAAAAGTGGGCAGATATATTGAAGAAAACCTTGAAGGTGTAAACGTAGTTTATACTAGAAAAGATGATCGTTTTGTTGAGTTGTGGGAGCGTGCAAGTATTGCCAATAGAAACAATGCTCATGTTTTTGTTTCAATTCATGTAAACGCAAATCCGAGCTCTTCTATTTACGGAACCGAAACTTATGCCATGGGCACGCATGTAGTTACAAAAAACCTAAATGCCCGAAAAGAAGAGCAGCAAGTTTCTGAATACACAGTTCAAAAAGAAAATGAAGTTATTCTAGAAGAAGAAGGTTTTGAAGATAAATATGATGGATTTGACCCAAATGACCCTTCAAGTCAAATTCTTTTTGAGTTGTTTCAAAGCGAGTATATGGAGCAAAGCTTAGTGCTGGCTCAAAAAATTCAAAATCAATTTGAAACTAGAGTTAAACGCAAAAACCGCGGTGTAAAACAGGCCGGCTTTGTTGTACTCTGGAAAACCACCATGCCCTCAGTTCTAGTTGAGACGGGCTATCTTAGTAATTCAACAGAAAGGGCTTATCTGGCTTCAGACAATGGTCAAACATATTTGGCGTCAGGTATCTACCGAGCATTGGTTGAGTATAAAGATGAAATGGAAAAAAATTAGAGATACCAAACAGCTAAATTCAGTCGTTTGGCCTATATCAATAACTTACTTTTGTTACCTAAATCATTTTTTGAGTGAAATTATCTGATGAATTTAAAGTTGGCGTTTTTGCCACAATTGCCATAGTAATTTTAATTCTTGGGGTTAACTTCTTAAAGGGAAGAGATGTATTTGCTAGCAATGACATGTTGTATGCCAAGTACAGAAAAATCGATGGCTTAACCAAAGCGAATCCTGTATATTTAAACGGACTGCAAGTAGGTAAAGTAGTTGAAATTGAAACTGCTTATGATGAGAATGACACATTAATAATTACGGTTGGCTTTACTGTAGATCCTGAAGTTAAAATTCCAACTGGTTCGGTTGCCTTTATCGGAAAACCTGACATATTGGGTTCAATGGCTATTATCTTGAGCCCGGCTAAAAATCAATCTATTTTGGCTGAGGATGGTGAGTTTTTAATTGGCAAGAATAAAGTTGACATTTTTGCTCAAATGGAAGCTGTCTTAACTCCTTTAAAAGCTGAAGCTGAAGAATTAATAAGCGGAATGTCCAAAACTATTGGTGAACTTGAAAAAACATTTGACGAAGGCACGCAAGAAGACATTAAAGAATCTGTTAGCAATTTAAAAGATGCCATGGTAAGTGTAAAGAGTATTATGCGTAAAGGTGATGGCGAGTTTAAGAGCATTACTGCGAATTTTAAGGAGGCGGGATCTAATCTTAAGTCATCATCTCAAAAACTTGACGAAACACTTGACAACATAAACACGCTTACAGATTCATTAAAGCAAGCACCTATTAATAGTGTGGTTGTTGAAGCCAAATTGGCTCTTGAAAAGTTGAACAAAGTTTTAACAGCAGCTGAAGGAGATGAATCTACCCTTGGAATGCTGGTTAATGACAAGGAGCTGTACGAAAAGCTTGATAGTGCTGTTGAAAGTTTTGATGAATTGGCTAAAGATATAAAAGCCCATCCAAAAACATATTTGGCACCACTTGGTAAAAAGAACAACAAGAACGACTAAATAGCGAGTTTTCAAAATTTAATACCATCCACTCCACATTTAATCAATAATTGCTAAGTATTTAAAGCCTATCAACAAAGACTGTGGGTAAATGTGAATTATTTTTTTGAATAGATTTTAATAAGTCGCATATTTGCAGACCCAAAAACGAAAGCAATGTCACGAGTTTGTGAATTAACCGGTAAAAAAGCAGTAGTTGGTAACAACGTATCGCACTCTAACATAAAGACTAAGAGACGTTTCTACCCTAACTTACAAACTAAGAAGTTCTACATTCCTGAATTGGATAAGTGGGTTACTCTTAAAGTATCTGCAGCAGCCATTAGAACAATCAATAAAAATGGCGCTTACCAATACATCAGATCAGTTGAAAAGAAACAAGGTATTAAAATTTTATAGTCATGGCTAAGAAAGGAAACCGAGTACAAGTAATACTTGAATGTACCGAGCATAAAGATTCTGGCATGCCAGGCACAAGCCGTTACATAACTACCAAGAACAAAAAGAATACTACTGGTAGAATGGAGTTAAAGAAATACAACTCTATTTTAAGAAAACATACTGTTCACAAAGAAATTAAATAAGTAAGCCATGGCAAAGAAAACCGTAGCAACTCTACAAGATAAAGGAAAAAGAAACCTAGTAAAGGTTATCAAAGCAGTTAAGTCTCCAAAATCGGGTGCTTACACCTTTAGAGAAGAAATGGTTAACAAAGACAAGGTTAACGACTTCTTGAAAGACTAATTTGTCTTTCTTTTTTAAGATATTTTTGAAGCTTCTCAATACTGAGAAGCTTTTTTTGTTTAAATCAACATTAGATGGGATTTTTTGATTTTCTAAAGAAAAAAGAAGAAAAACAGGCTGAGCAACCCAAGGTTGATAAGCTTGACTCAAGCCTTAATAAAACCCGCACAGGCTTTTTTGGTAAATTAGGTAAAGCGCTGGTAGGCAAATCAAAAGTCTCAGCTCTTGAACTTGACGATATTGAAGAAGCACTAATAGGTGCAGATGTGGGGCTTGCAACAACGGTAAAGATCATTGATAGACTTGAAGAACGAGTTTCCAAGGACAAGTACCTAAATACCGAAGAACTCAACCTAATTCTGCACGAAGAAATTCAGCAAATGCTTGCAGAAAACAAGCAGAGAGAATTTAATGAATTCAACACTGCTGAAGGCAGACCTTATGTAATAATGGTAGTGGGGGTAAATGGTGTGGGTAAAACCACTTCAATTGGAAAAATCGCCAACCAATATGGTAAAATGGGCAAAAAGGTTACACTTGGTGCAGCTGATACCTTTAGAGCTGCTGCCGTAGATCAATTGGGTATTTGGGCCGAAAGAACCGATGCAGATTTTGTAAGCCGTGGCATGAATGCTGACCCTGCTGCTGTTGCATACGATGCCGTAGAAAGCGCCAAAGCTAAAAAGTCTGATGTTGTAATTGTAGATACCGCTGGCAGGCTTCACAATAAGGTTCACCTTATGAACGAGCTTTCAAAAATCAAGCGTTCTATTCAAAAAGTAATTCCTGACGGGCCTGACGAAGTTGTATTAGTACTTGATGCCTCAACAGGCCAAAATGCTATTGAGCAAGCCAAACAATTCATAAAAGCTACTGATATTAACACCATAGCCCTTACCAAATTGGATGGTACAGCTAAGGGCGGTGTCGTACTTGGCATTGTAGATCAATTCCAAATTCCAATCAAATACATTGGGGTTGGTGAGCAAAAAGAAGATCTAAGAATCTTTAAACAAGAAGAGTTTATCAAATCACTCTTTACCTAGATGAAAGCAAATCCAAACAAGAAACCAAGAATCAATTTATATACTCTTGGTTGCTCTAAGAATACATTTGACTCTGAAACACTTATGGGTCAACTGCATGCCAACAAAATGGATGTGGTGCATGAGCAAGAAACTACCAACAGCGATACCGTTGTAATAAATACATGTGGTTTTATTGACAATGCCAAACAAGAGTCTATTGATACCATACTTGAGTTTGTTGAAGCCAAAGCGCGTGGTGAAGTAGAAAAAGTAGTGGTGATGGGATGTCTTTCTGAGCGATTCAGAGATGAGCTACAATCTGAGATTCCGCAAGTTGATGCCTTTTATGGTTCAAATGCTATTCCTCAAATTGTTGAAGACCTTGGCGCAAACTATAAATACGAATTACTTGGAGAAAGGCAATTGACCACGCCAAGTCACTACGCATATTTCAAAATATCAGAAGGTTGTGATAGACCTTGCTCCTTTTGCGCTATACCAATTATGCGCGGAAAGCACGTTTCAACACCAATTGAAAAGCTTGTTGACAACGCCAAAAAGCTTGCGGCCAACGGCACTAGGGAGTTAATTCTTATTGCCCAAGATCTCACGTATTATGGACTAGATATTTATAAGGATAGAAGTCTAGCACCATTATTAGATAAGCTTTCAATGGTTGATGGTATTGATTGGATTAGAATGCAATATGCCTACCCTTCTAAGTTTCCATTTGATATTTTGCCTTTGATTAAAGAGCGTGATACAATCTGTAACTACTTAGATATGCCTTTGCAGCACATAAGCGACAATCAGTTGAAATTGATGCGCCGCGGCATAAGCAAACGCAGAACCATGGACGTGCTCGATAGAATTAAATCAGAAGTTCCTGATATTGCTTTGCGCACCACAATGTTGGTTGGTCACCCAGGTGAAACAGATAAAGACTTTCAAGAGCTGTACGATTTCGTACAAGAGTACAAGTTTGATAGACTAGGTGTTTTCACTTATTCGCATGAAGAGAATACTCATTCTCATACCATGGAAGATGATGTTCCTGAGCATGTAAAAGAAGAAAGACGCGATGCTTTGATGGAGGCTCAGATGGATATTTCAACTGAAAAGAATGCTGCAAAAGTTGGCAAGAACTTTAAGGTTTTAATTGACCGAATGGAAGGCAACTACTTTGTAGGAAGAACCGAAGCAGATAGCCCTGAAGTTGACAATGAAGTACTTATCAACGCAGAAGATCATTACCTACGAATTGGTGATTTCTATGATGTAAACATAGTTGACGCCATGGAATATGATCTTTTTGGTGAAGTTGTTAATTAGATAATATGCTAATTTGTTGATGTGTTGATTAGTAAATTGAAGGTTGATAGAAGCCTTTCTTTCAGTTAGCTCTGGTAATCATAACCGTTCTGTTTCAAGATTAAGCTCAATGTAAGTTTCGGTTTGGTAATCAGGTCCTGATATTAAGCGCATTTGATAAGTTAACTTGGCTTCCATGGTGTTGTAATTGGGGTAATACAAGTACTTGCCACTTATAATAGTATTGTCGGGTAAAAATGAGAAGTTCCACAAGCCTTTATTCCAACACCAGGTTTCTTCACGTATTTTTTCATCTGGCAATGAAAAATGTATATCCTTGTCTATATCAAGTATAAATAAGTTATTATTATTAGCAATGTATTTATTGTTGGGTGAAATGTAAAGTGGTGAACTTCCAAAAGATTTTGAACTTAAGAATGTTGAGTCTTCGCCAAAATATTTTTTGCGGTAATAGACTCCATTTTTAGACCCTAAAAATGTAGAGTCGTCAAACCAACCATAAATGTGCTCTTCAGCGATTTCATTTTTTTTGGTAATTGTATTATAAACAATAGTTTGGCGCTGTCCATAGTTATAATATGATAATAAAATACCATTGGGAGATATACTTTGAGCTTCAGAATTTGAAGCAATTTCAATTTCATCTAAGCTTTCGCAATCTAGTAAATAGAGATGTCTTACTTCATTTACATTTCTTTCAAAGTATAAATATTGACCGCCAAAATCTCCATAATGAGCACCTTTTTCATTACGCAATTTTATTCTGTTATTGGTTTTTAAATTCTTCAAATAAGAAATAACTTCAAATCCATGAAATGAGCCGTCACTTTTGTACGTGGGGTAATAACATCTATACTTTACAAATTCGGGCCTTGTGGTTGACATTCTCACTGAAGCTATAAAGCCAAGGCTATCAAAATGGGCTGCGCGTAATAACTCAGGATCATAAGGTGCTTCAAAATCAATTAATGGTGGCCCAACACATTCTGGTTCGTTTGCTTCGCTCAATGGTTTTTCAGAGCCAATTAATGAATTTCTCCAGTCAAATTTGTCTTCAATTGGGTCATCTGGTTGATCGCATTGATAAAAAGAAAAGGCCGTAAAAAATAATATTGGGACTAAAAAAAATCTTTTCAAAATCATATTTCTAGACGGTTTATAACCGTTCTGTTTCAAGATTAAGCTCAATGTAAGTTTCGGTTTGGTAGTCAGGTCCTGATATTAAGCGCATTTGATAAGTTAACTTGGCTTCCATGGTGTTGTAATTGGGGTAATACAAGTACTTGCCGCTTATAATGGTATTGTCGGGTAAAAATGAGAAGTTCCACAAGCCTTTATTCCAGCACCAAGATTGCTCGTGTTCCTTTTCTGACGGTAAATAAATATTCTGATCTGAAGTAATGTCCAAAAGAAGATTTCCATTTGAAAGAAGTTTTTTATTAGGGGACAAATCATAAATATCAGTACGAGCTAAAAAACCATTTCTAGACAATAGAGTTGAATCCTTATTGTAAAAATCAATGCTTAAATAGATGTTCCCCCTCCGAGTTGTTACGTAACTTGAGTCTGATAGCCAAAAATGAATTGGTTCAAAATGCTTGTCTAATTTATCAGATTCAAGGTTTTTAATTAACCATTCTTTTGTAGAATAATTATAATAAGATAAAATTTTTCCGCTTGGGGATAAACTCTCTGATCCCAGATTAGCTCCTAAACTTTTTACTGAAAAATCATCACAGTTTAATATATTTAAACCATTAGTATCATGAAAAACTAATTGATTATTGCATAGCCAAGAATAATTACCAATTTCAATTCGATTATTTGTAATTAAATTTTTTAAATAATTAATAACTTCAAATCCATTAAAGCTATTTTCATCGGTGTAAAGTGGGTAATAACACCTATATGCAACCAGTTCAGGTCTTTTTTGGGAAACTCTGACTGAAGCAATAAATCCGATATTATTAAAATGGGCCAGGCGAAGCAGTTCAGGATCTTGTGACATTTCAAAATCAACCAATGGTGGTCCAAAACAATCAGGCTCGTTCGCCTCACTCAGCGGTTTTTCAGAGCTAATTAATGCCTTTCTCCAGTCAAATTTCTCTTCAATTGGATCATCTGGTTGATCACAAGAAAACATCGAAATCGAAAGGCAGAAAAGATAAAATAACCCCGTGTATCTCATGTTTCAAAATTAGTATGTGAATCATTGATGTATAAAAACTCAAATAGGTTGTTTAAAAGAGCTTCAACATCAAAATAGGATTAATAAGTTTTTTATCCATTCATAAGAAAATGAACAATTCTCTCCATAATTACATTTGTTAGCTCAAACAAAACCCAATGAAAACCACTAAGCTTCATTTCAACGATACCAATCTGCTTAGACCATTAATGCGTGATTATATCAATCAGAATGAAGCTACTAAACTACTTTATCAGTTTGCTCCTGAATTTGATGCAATTGCCAAGGTAATTGAAGTAAGAAAACAGTTTCAGCCAAACAGAACGGTTTTAGTTGAGAGTCTTCAAAAGCAATATCAAGAAAGTGGTATTAGTGACAAAACCGTGGATACCAACATTAAAAAGTTGGCCAATGATAATTGCTTTACCATAACAACCGGGCACCAACTTAATCTTTTTGGGAGCACTCAATACTTCATTTACAAGATTGTTGAAGTCATCAAATACACCCAACAATTAAAAGAAGCGAATCCAAGCTATGACTTCGTTCCTGTTTTTTGGCTGGCTAGTGGCGATCATGATTTTGAAGAAATAAGCTTTGCCAAAATTGATGGCAAGATATACGAGTGGAGCAGTCAAGAATCTGGCCCTGTTGGTCGTTTCAATCCAAAAGCTGTTCTCAATGTAATTGATGAGTTAAGTGATTTTTGGGCATCTGAGCCTGTTACAGGTACGTTTTTAAAAGATTTATTTACTCAAGCTTATTCAAAACCAACCTTAAGCCAAGCTACTAGATATTGGACTCATGAGCTTTTCAAAAAATATGGTCTTGTAATTATTGACGGTGACGACCAAGCATTGAAAGGTTTATTTAAAAACACCATAAGAAAAGAGCTATTTGAAGAAACTACCGGCAAAGAAGTTGAGAAGACAAACAACTATTTAAATCAGCACGAATATCATATTCAAGTTCACGCAAGGCCTATTAACATGTTCATGATCACAGATCATGGCAGGGAGCGCATTGTAAAGCTTGACGACCAATTTGCCACGGTGGAATCTGAAAAATCTTTCAGCTTTAGCGAAATGGAAGATTTAATTGAGAATAGTCCTGAAGTATTCTCACCAAACGCCTTGATGCGCCCCATGTATCAAGAAACCATTTTGCCCAACTTGGCCTATGTTGGTGGAGCAGGCGAAATAGCTTACTGGTTGCAAATCAGGTCAGCTTTTGATGCTCATGGAGTGTTTTATCCCCAGGTAATTTCAAGAAACTCTGGTATTTGGCTTAGCCGAAGAATGGGTAAAAAACTTGAAAAAATGGGACTTGAATATCCTCAGCTATTTACTCGAAAAGAAGATTTGATAGCAGAATATGCGGAGAACCATCATTCAGGTAGTCGCTTTTTTCAGTTGAGCGAAACTATAGAATTGCTTTGGGAAGAATTTCAGCAGGAATCTGAAACAGCTTTTAATGACCTTAAGATCAAAACAGGCATTACTTCAGCCGAGAAAATCAAAGAACTAAAAAAGCTAAGGCACGACCTAAGAAAAATTGTAAAGGCTAAAAACGACGCTGACTTTTTGGTTCTTCATCAAGTTTTTGATACCATTTTTCCAAATGGGGGTTTTCAAGAACGCGTTGACACATTTTTGCCTAGTTATTTAAAACTAGGCCAGACCTATTTTGATACTCTTTTCGAAAATATTGAACCTGCAAACCACAAAGTGTTAGTATTCGAATATTAATGAAGAATCATTACAAACTTTGGCTAATTTTCTGCATTTCAGGCTTAATTCTGCTCAGTGCAGGTTTATCACTTTTTGGTGAAGCACTGGCAATTAAATTGGATGAAACAGATACTAGAAGTTGGTTTTGGTGGGGAACTGGAGCATTAGTCGTTTTCAATACAGGAGTCTCTTTTTTTGGTAAAGGCGTTATCCATAAAGTTTACCACGAAAGAAACCAAAAGAAGTAATTTTAAATTTTGGATTGTAGATTTTGAATTATTGTTCGTGCGGTTTTGAAGCTGCGGCTTCAAAATAATGCAATGGGTTGGCAATCGAGTGCCATTGATACTGTACGGCGCAGGAGCGTTAATTTGACCACGTTAGTAAGCTAGAGCTTCCAAACCGCTTAAATGATTTCAAAATTCAAAATTTAGCATTCAAAATTTCCAAGAAGGGTTACCTATAGCTCATTTCTGCATTAAGGAATATGATTCGACTCCTTTCATTCGCCATAGCCCTTTTAGCACTTACAGCCTTCTCCCCTTCTAAAACATCAATAACTTGGCAAAACCTAGAAGAAGGATTAGATTATGCAGAGTTTAAATCACCATTAACGTCAATAGCAAGCGATGAAATTATAAATGTACTTAGAATAAATCCAAGGCATTTTAATGTAAACATGTTTAGCTCAAAGGAAGGCGATTTGGTAAGGACAGCGGATTATTGGGCAAAAGACAAAAAACAGATTGCCATATTTAATGCCGGCATGTATCAAGGTGACCACAGAACCAATGCAGGTTTTATGAAAGACTTTGACTTTGTAAACAACCCAAAAATGAATGCTGACAATGCCATTCTAGCTTTTAACCGAAAAACTGATACTGTACCTATGGTGCAGATCATTGACAGAAAATGCCAAGATTGGAGCGCGCTGAGCAAATGCTATAACTCTTTTACCCAAAGTATAAGAATGGTAGATTGCAATCAGAAAAACCGCTGGGCAAAGCAAAACCGAAAATGGAGCATGGTGGTTACGGCAATTGACAAATCGGGAAATTTGCTTTTCATTTTTACAAGATCACCTTATACAGTGCATGATTACATCAAAATTCTACTTAATAGCGAGCTGAACATTTACAATATGATGTATTTAGAAGGTGGACCTGAATCTAGCTTTTACTTAAACCACCCCAAAAAGAAAGTTGCTAGAATGGGAAGTTATGAAACCAATTTTTGGGAAGATGACACTAATAAGGAATACTGGCAGATTCCGAATGTGATTGGGATTGAAAGGAAGTAATTTTTCAGTCATGCTGAGAGATTAGTCTTTTTTAAAGCCC
>JAGDZV010000009.1:0-1853 GCA_049115495.1 Bacteroidia bacterium
TTTTCTATCCGGTGGATAGAAAATCGCTCCGAAAAGCCCTACATTTCATGGCTGCAAAACGTTGGGCTTAATGTAAAGACTCGGAAAAATCAATGACATTCCAAACACTGAATAGTAAATTTGGACTATGACCAAAAAGCTTCAAAGTATTGATATCGAAATTGACAAACTCACTAACAGCATTGAGAATGTCTTTTCAGGCGACAGCTTTGAAACTGTGGTACTCCCTTTAGATAAAGACGAATTGAAACCAATCAAAAAAGGAAATGGTTGGCAATTCGACTGGAAATACGAAAACGCACAGTCGGAAAGACGCGTTTTTAAACTGGTAATCAAAGGAAACGAACACATTGTTCAAGGACTTGTAAGCTTTTCAGATGAAAACGATCATCTCTTTCTGCATTTAATTGAAAGCGCGCCTTTTAACAAAGGAAAAAACAAAATTTACGCAGGAGTTGCTGGAAATCTCTTCGCATTTGTTTGCAAAGAATCCTGGGATAAGGACTATCAAGGATTTGTGTCATTTTTGTCGAAAACCCAATTGATAAATCACTATGAAAAGACTCTTGGAGCTGTTCATGTTGGTGGACATAAAATGATAATTTTCCCAAAGGAAGCATTGATACTAATAAAAAAATACTTTAAATTTTAAGATATGGGACTAATAAGAGAGCCTGAAGGAATTGACTTCACTGTTGAATCAAGGATACTAAACGAAGACGAAAAGAAAGAGATTAGCGAAATAATCGCACATTATAAAAAAACAGGTGAAATAAAAAAGTCAAAACCTAAACGACGACTCCCTAAAACGAAAAAAAAGGAGAACGCGTGATAAAACACTAAGCCCAACATTGCTCATATTTAATGCGGGGTCTGGTGCTAGTTGCAAGCTCATTTTTTCAACCTTATTTTTGGCTCGGCTGGATAGTGAAACACTCCGAAAACCCGCTCTAAACATGAGCAAGGACCGTTACTGCCAATGATCTGCACTCTGTAAATGGATTGCGCCGAACTGTGTTTAGTAGAAATTGTGAGTAATTCTAACACGATGCAAAACCAAGATATTCTTCTTGAAGTAACAACTGATTTATCTTTTCTTCGAGAATTTGATATTAAGCCAATTAAAACTGTATTTGGATTTACCAGTGAATATTTCATTTATGAAAATGGCCTGATAATGGGACAACTAAACCCAAATTACAACCAGTTTGACTCAGGAAATGTGACTATTAACTTTTCTCATTTGGATTTGAACAATCAAAATATAAATCTGGAATGGTTGATGAATTTTTTTGACAAACTGAACATGGGACAGTTAAAATATGAATTCAGTATTGACGAATATGATGTTTTAGTTTTGGATTATAAAGATTACAAATTGACAGATCTTTTAAATGACGACTTCAGTCCTAAGAGTTTTGAAAAATCATCATTTATTATAGAAAAATTAGTTTGACTGGTTTAAAGACGCATTTGACGAAGGTTCTGCTAAACTATGACTTGAAATCTAAAAACGATCGACTAAGCCCCATAGCCCTAGTTGGTTTTGGGAAAATTAGGTTTTAGGCACTAAAAATTGACAATTTTCAATCCAACAGACATTAAAACAAAAAATGAAGATTGAAATGGAATTTTTGGTCTATTCAAAATCTCGTTTCTTGGCGGACAGAAAATCTAAAAATCAAAATCTCGGTGGAAAAACACTGGCAGTAACAGCGCACATATTTAATGCGGATTTTGCTGCTTATGCCAAACTTAGTTTTTCATAATTATTTTTGGCAACGGCGGAAAGTGACTCGCTCCGAAGACCCGCACCAAACATGTACGCAAACCGTTGGCAAACATTAGAAAAT
>JAGDZV010000031.1:0-343 GCA_049115495.1 Bacteroidia bacterium
GTCCCACCTGATCTGGTTGATTCAGTGATTTGTAGTATTTCATATGCACCATTTACTGGATTACAATCATCTACATGCGTGATGCTGAAGTCTGTATCAATGGTAGACCCAATGGAGTAAGTCGGGTTGAACTGCGTGATGTTTACTTCAATAGCAGGAGAGTTGAAACACCCATCATTACCATCCACCGAAGTGTTGTTAGTAGCCACCACATAGTATGTACCATCTTGTAGTCCCTGCGCTTGATTAGCACCTGCAGCACTGTTAGTGCCAGAAGTGATGTTAGCGTTCGGAAGTAGGGTAGTCAACGCAGCATCAGAGTACCAAGCAAAGTCATATTCAG
>JAGDZV010000032.1:0-466 GCA_049115495.1 Bacteroidia bacterium
CGACCTGCACGAATGGTGTAACGATTTGGGCACTGTCTCAACCACGAGCTCGGTGAAATTGTAGTATCGGTGAAGATGCCGGTTACCCGCAATGGGACGAAAAGACCCCGTGAACCTTTACTATAGCTTCACATTGTTATTGGTTAAAGGATGTGTAGGATAGGTGGGAGGCTTCGAAGCGGCATCGCCAGGTGTTGTGGAGCCAACCTTGAAATACCACCCTTCTTTTAATTGGTAACTAATCCCGATTTATCGGGAGACAGTGTGTGGTGGGTAGTTTGACTGGGGTGGTCGCCTCCAAAAGAGTATCGGAGGCTTCTAAAGGTTCCCTCAGAACGGTTGGTAATCGTTCGTAGAGTATAATGGCATAAGGGAGCTTGACTGAGAGACATACATGTCGACCAGGTACGAAAGTAGAGCATAGTGATCCGGCGGTTCCGCATGGAAGGGCCGTCGCTCAAAGGAT
>JAGDZV010000032.1:591-1017 GCA_049115495.1 Bacteroidia bacterium
GGAAGAGATAAGCGCTGAAAGCATCTAAGCGCGAAGCTCGCCTCAAGATAAGACCTTGTGGAGCCGTTGAAGATGACAACGTTGATAGGCTATAGGTGGAAGTGTGGTAACATATGAAGCCGAGTAGTACTAATTGCTCCTGAGCTTTTTTATAACTTAATATCTTATGTAAATTAATAATTTAGTTATTAGTGAGTTGTTATCCGTTATTAGTCTAGTACTAGTAACAATTAGCAGCTAACCAATAACCAACTCAATAAAGACTTTTGGTGATATTAGCGTTGGGGATCACCTCTTCCCATCCCGAACAGAGAAGTTAAGCCCAACAGCGCCGATGGTACTGCCGAAAGGTGGGAGAGTAGGTCATCGCCACTTTTTTTAAAACCCCTTTAATCAAACTAGATTAAAGGGGTTTTTTTATGCCAT
>JAGDZV010000033.1:0-1683 GCA_049115495.1 Bacteroidia bacterium
TGACCCGTCCTAAAATAGGTTGACGGTTTTTAAATGATTTAAGTAAAACCTGTGGAGTATTCTTCACAGGTTTTTTCATGTATAAAATTAGGTGTTTTAAATTTTAAGCTTAGATGAGGTCTGTGATTATTGTATGTATCGATTGATTCTTTGATGAGAACCTCTAGTTCTTTACCGTTATTACATTTATGGATGAGAAACTCTCCCTTAAGGATTCCATTCACTCGTTCTGCCAGCGCATTTTGATAGCAATCATATCCATCTGTCATGGAAGGTGTGATTTGGTTTTCACTCAGCTCAGTCTGATAAACAGAAGAGCAATATTGTAAACCTCTATCAGAATGATGGATGAGTTTAGCGGTACATTTCCTTTTTTTAGTAGCCATTTTGAGTGCTTTAACCACATGTTCTGCACTCATATCGTCACTAAGGTGATAGCCCATGATCTTTCGACTATAAGCATCTGTGACAAGGGATAGATAGTGAGTTCGCTCTCTACTCTTGATGTAAGTAATGTCACTAACAAATACTTCTTCTGGGCGAATAGCTTTGCGATCCTTCAATAGATTAGGGTGTTTCCTCAGCCAATGCTTACTATTAGTCGTTTTGGTGTAGTTCTTCTTTGGTCTAATAAGCAAGTGTTCTGCTCTTAAATAATCAAATAAAGCATCTCTACCTACTTTGATTCCTTGATGATCAAATTCCTTCTTCAATAGATAGTATAACTTTCGTGTGCCCAATTTGGGCATTTGCATCCTTAAAGCTTGGACAAGAGGTTTAATTTTAGCCAACTCTTGAGCTCGATAGATTGCTCGTTGCTTTGCTTGATAAACCGCTTGTCTACTGATCCCAAACAGTCGACAGCTAAGTGATAAACTCACTTGCTTTTCTTGTCGGATGCGCCAGATTGTTTGGGCAACACCTTTTTTCTGATCGAAAGACCATGCTGTTTATCAGCCATATCAATCGTCATGTTGAGGATTTCATTTTTTAAGCGCTCATCGGATAATTCTTTTTCCAATCGCTTAATCTTTTGAGCAGGTGTCTCTTTTGCTTTTGGCCCCATTGCTGTTTGTGGATTGTACCAATCTAAAGTACCATGTCTTCGCAACCAAACCAAAACGGTGCTCTTACCTTGAATACCATAAGAAATCTGGGCCTGCTTATAAGTCATCTCGCCTTTTTCTACTTGAGATACAACCGCTAGTTTAAAGCCTAAGTTATAATCGCGTTGAGTTCGTTTTTTACCTCCATTGGAATTTTGATTCCCATTTTTCATATAAGTCGAATTTGTGTCAACTTATTTCAGGACGAGACAACCTAAACAAAAAGGGCTTTGATAAATCAAAGCCCTTTTTTTATTCTACAAAACATGCTTGTAAAATAGGTTGATACTGGTGTCCAAACTGTTTATAACACCATTCCTTCAAAACATTTATTTCCCTTGGAACCAAGGCCTTGATTGCCTTTTTCAATTCCTTTTCAAACAACCGCTTATCAAAGCTTACTTTCGATAAAATAGTTTTAAAGTACTCTAACATGTGAATAATTGTTAATGATTAAACCAGTGACCTAAATTTGGCGTTCTGGTTTGTTGGTTTAGTAATATAAGCATTTTCTTTGAGTAACTAAGAGCAGTGGTATGAAGTTAACGAGCAAAATATGGATAAGTTTTATTGGAGT
>JAGDZV010000034.1:0-2061 GCA_049115495.1 Bacteroidia bacterium
GTGGCTTTTTACTTTATGATGTGTTAAGATATTTTATGTAAAAAGGGCTCAAAAATTTGTTTTAAGCGTATGTTATATGTTTTGTACAGGGTTGCATAAAGATTTTAAATGAACAGGAGTAAAGAATCAAAAACGACTCATTTATGTTCTAAATAAAGATTTTAAATAAAAAAAAAGTCAAAAAAAAAAATGACTTCATCGTCTGGAAAAAAAAATCTTCTTTGATTGGGATTGAGATGCTTATTTCGAATGATACTTCCATTAGTAAAGTCAATCAAGAATATTATTGACCTTTATGGATAGTATCAATTAAAATGTATTTAACCTAACCTTAAATTTATATGAGAAACCAAATTACCAAATTATTAATGGTACTCGTTGTTTCAATGGTCTCATCCATTGGTGCGCTTGCACAAACAACAACAACCTACACCGTAGGGTCTAGTACTGGTGCAGATTATGCTACCGTAGTTGCGGCAGCTAATGCGCTCAGTAGTATGACCATAAGCGGACCCATTGTATTTGAGATTGAAGACGGAACTTACACCGGTGAAGTAGACATTCCAGCTTCTACGAGCTCTTCAGCCACAAATACAATTACTTTCAAAGGTCAAAATGGAGACAGTTCAAAAGTGATTTTACGTACTACAAGTTCATTTGGAAATGTTCTTGATGTAGATGGTGATTACATCATTTTTGAAGACCTTACAGCTGATATCTCATCTGTTGGTAGATATGCAGTGAACCTTTCGGGTGACAACTGTATCTTTAGAAACATGCAACTTTTGGGCTATACAGGTGGGTATAGATTCCAATACATGTTTTATAACACAGGAGATGACAACTTATTAACCAATACCAACATGTATGGTACAGGTTATTACGGTGTTTATGAAAGAGGTGGAGAAGGAAATGAGTATAGCAACAACATAGCTAAAAAATACTACTACTACCCATTCTATCTTTATCAAACTGTTCAATATGAGGTTTCAAACAATATTTGTGATTCAGCCACAAATACTTTTAACTATGGTATTTATAGCTATGATGGTGAAGATGGTATTATCAATGCTAACCATGTTTACAACGGTTATTATGGTATCTATGTAAATAGAGATCAAGATGGTGGTGGAGATTCAACTGTAATTTCTAACAATGTTGTTAAAAACTCTGGTTTTACAGGAGCCTATGTTTATGCAGCTAAAAATATTAGACTTTATCACAATGTTTTTGAAGGTTCTACTTACGGACTATATGCGTATTCTGCGGCTTATTCTTGGGCAAGTTATTTGTGTGAGGATATCAGAGCAATGAATAACATATTCATTTCTAAAAACAACTATCCAGTATATTTTTACATTTACAATGGTTCGGGAGGTACCGTTGAAGATAGTTTTAGAGTATTAGACTATAATGATTATTACCGGGCTGGAGTTACCACCCCTGATGTTTACATTGGTAATCGTGCAATGGCTTACAACGCCATCAATACCAACTATAAGTCACAAGGTGCTAATGCGGTATCAGTAGATCCTGGTTTTTCTGATGTTTATGACTATGAAACATTTGTTGTTGGTCTAAATAACAAAGGATATGATGTAGGAATTGACAAAGACATTAACGGTAATGATAGACCAAATAGCAACGATACTCAGGTAGATATAGGAGCAAATGACTTTTACTTACCGCCTTATGATTTAGATATTGTTGAGTTGACTTCACCCATGCAAATCAACTTGGTAAGTAATACTATAGCAGCTAATTTCCAGTCAGCAGGTTCTGATACCATCAAAAACTTTGATGCTTATGTTGAATACTCAGTAGATAGTGGAAACACTTGGGTAAAAGATACCTTCAACATTACATCAATGGCTCCAGGAGCAGTTCAAACATTCACTTTTACTAAAAAGTGGATACCAGTAAGAAGTGGTAACTTCAGAATATCTATCAGAATAACAACTTCAGTGAGCACTGATCCAGATTTGGTTGATAGAATTGATGTTGATGTTTGTACACCACTAGGAGCAGGAACTTATGTTGTAGATACAACAGCAACAGCAG
>JAGDZV010000035.1:0-2215 GCA_049115495.1 Bacteroidia bacterium
CCCGAAAGGGGTGGCTTTTTACTTTTTACCGTTACACATAAAACGTCAGAATTCAGAAGCTCGGTAAATTGCTGTAGCTGAAATTGTAATACCATACTGTCCCCAAAAGTGTGTCTTGCCAAAAACTTAAGATTTAGAGGCGTTTATAAATTTCATTAATGGCCTTAAAAATTTCAATTTGTTAATTCCAAGCCAAGTGTTTAATGTGTTTGGCTGCATTCATAAAAAATATAAATGAACAAAATGATAAATTCAAAAACGGGTGTTTTATGCTACAGATAAGGATTTTTAATATACAAGCACATTAATTTTAGTTATGCATTATAACATAAAATGAAATTGCTTTGATATTCCGTTTCTGCGCTCTTAATTTGAGTAGAGGTAATCTTTAAAAGGTAAACAAATCATTCGTCTAAAGCTTATTGAATTTCATTAAATAAAGCTTTCAATTGATGATTTTTAAACATGCATTTAACCAAACATTTAATTTATATGAAACAACAGTTTACTAAGTTTTTAATGGTACTCGTTGTTGCAATGGTCTCATCCATTGGTGCGCTTGCGCAAACAACAACAACCTACACCGTAGGGTCTAGTACTGGTGCAGATTATGCTACCGTAGTTGCGGCAGCAAATGCGCTCAGTAGTATGACCATAAGCGGACCCATTGTATTTGAGATTGAAGACGGAACTTACACCGGCGAAGTAGATATTCCAGGTTCTACGAGTTCTTCAGCAACAAATACAATTACTTTCAAAGGTCAAAACGGAGACAGTTCAAAAGTGATTTTACGTACTACAAGTTCATTCGGAAATGTTCTTGATGTAGATGGTGATTATATCATTTTTGAAGACCTTACAGCTGATATCTCATCTGTTGGTAGATATGCAGTGAACCTTTCGGGTGACAACTGTATCTTTAGGAACATGCAGCTTTTGGGCTATTCAGGAGGTTACAGATTTCAATACATGTTTTATAACACAGGAGATGACAACTTATTAACCAATACCAATATGTATGGTACAGGTTATTACGGTGTTTATGAAAGAGGTGGAGAAGGAAATGAATACATCAATAATGTTGTAAAAAAATACTATTACTACCCTTTCTATCTTTATCAAACTTCTCAGTATGAAGTTTCAAACAACTACTTAGATTCAGCCACAAATACTTTTAACTATGGTATTTATAGCTATGATGGAGAAGATGGTGTAATTAATGCCAACAAGATATTTAATGGTTACTATGGTATCTATGTAAACAGAGATCAAAGTGGTGGTGGAGATTCAACTGTAATTACGAATAACGCTGTTAAAAACTCTGGATACGCAGGTATTTACATTTATGCATCAAAGCACGTAAGAGTTTATCATAACGTATTTGAAGGCGCTACTTATGGATTTTTGGCCAGAAGTTATGGATACACATGGTCTTCGGATTATTTGTGTGAGGATATCAGAGCAATGAACAACATTTTCGTTTCAAAGAACAGTTATCCGCTATATTTCTACATCTACAATGGTACAGGAGGTACAATTGAAGATAGCTTTAGAGTATTAGATTATAATGATTATTACCGGGCTGGAGCTACTACTCCTGATGTTTATATTAGTAACCGTGCAATGGCCTACAACGCCATCAACACAAACTATAAGTCACAAGGTGCTAATGCGGTATCAGTAGATCCTGATTTTTCTGATGTTTATGACTACGAAACGGTTGTTGTTGGTTTAAACAACAAAGGATATGATGTAGGAATTGACAAGGACATTAACGGTGATGATAGACCAAATAGCAACGATACTCAGGTAGATATAGGAGCAAATGACTTTTACTTACCACCTTACGATTTAGATATTGTTGAGTTGACTTCACCCATGCAAATCAACTTGGTAAGTAATACTATAGCTGCTAATTTCCAGTCAGCTGGTTCTGATACCATCAAAAACTTTGATGCTTATGTTGAATACTCAGTAGATAGTGGAAACACTTGGGTAAAAGATACCTTCAACATTACATCAATGGCTCCAGGAGCAGTTCAAACTTTCACTTTTACTAAAAAGTGGATACCAGTAAGAAGTGGAGATTTCAGAATATCTATTAGAATAACAACTTCAGTGAGCACTGACCCAGATTTGGTTGATAGAATTGATGTTGATGTTTGTACACCACTAGGAGCAGGAACTTACGTTGTAGATACAACAGCAACAGCAG
>JAGDZV010000036.1:0-781 GCA_049115495.1 Bacteroidia bacterium
TTCAACTTGAAGCCCGCGGTGGTGTGGCCTACAAATGGAGTCCGGTTGATAACCTTGATCGTCCTTTAACAGCTACGCCTATTGCAACTGTAATCGAAGATGTTACTTACACCGTTACCGTGGCCAATGAATTTGGATGTACCAAAGACACCTTTGTAAATCTTAGACAAGAAGAAGACTACACCCTTGAGCCTTCTAACATTATGACGCCTGATGGCAACGGCCAAAACGACAACTGGATTGTTGAAAAGGCACAATACTATAATGATGTGGAAGTAATCGTATTTGATAGATGGGGACGTATTGTTTACCAAAACGCCAACTACGACAACACTTGGAACGGTATTTCTTCAGCAACCGGCGAAGCCTTACCTGATGGTGCTTACTACTACATTGTAAAAGTGCCTGCCGATAGAGAAGAATACAAAGGATCGATAACCATATTTAGATAATCTTAAAGTGAATAAGCAAATGAGTGACTTAGTGAATCAGTTTAAGAATCTAGATAATAGTTTAAAGTTTAAAATTCAAAGTTTAAAGAAGAAGTCAATGGATAATAATAAATCAAAATCCCCTTTCCGTCGCTTGACGGAAAAAGGGTGGTTATTTCTAATAACAATTTCCCTAATAACCATTAACTGGAGCGGAGCGAAAGCACAGCAGTTACCCCTCTACAGCAGCTACGTTTACAATCCAATGCTAATGAGCCCAAGCTTTGCTGGTAATATGGACCAACAAGGTCAGCTAGCAAGGCTTATGATGGCCCACCGCTACCAGTATG
>JAGDZV010000037.1:0-1403 GCA_049115495.1 Bacteroidia bacterium
TCGCCTTTAATATCAAATCGGTATGATGCAAAACCCACCAAATGCATAGGCTGGTCGTAGGCAAAGTTCACGTTCGATACATAGTTCTGAAACACCATTTGGTTTTGTGTGAGCTGTTGAGCGGCAAAGCCAAAGTTTAGCTTACCCATTTCAAGGTGAGTTCCGAAGGTTCCGTTTACGAATACCTTGTTGGCACTCTCAAGGTTAAGGATGTTCTCACCCATATCAACCGCATTTACGGCAGCCATGTCTAATGCTTGTTGACCAGCGTTGGCAGCCAATCCTAAATGCCATATTGCTTTGTCTCCTAAGTTCACTTTATAAGAGTAGTTAAGAGATAAACCTGTTTGGCGAATAAGCCCAGTAACATCAGTATAAAGCACGCCACCTAATCCCATTTTTTGGTTTGTAAAAGGCGCATCTAATGCCAAAAGACTTGTAGTAGGAGCACCTTCAAAACCAGCATACTGGTAGCGGTGGGCCATCATGAGCCTGGCCAATTGACCTTGCTGGTCCATATTACCTGCAAAGCTTGGGCTCATTAGCATTGGATTGTAAACGTAGCTGCTGTAGAGCGGAAGTTGCTGTGCTTTCGCTCCGCTCCAGTTAATGGTTATTAGGAAAATGGTTATTAGGGCAGCAGCAAATTTCTTTGCTTTGGCGCCGACCCATCCCCCGGCCCCTTCCCTCGAGAAGGAAGGGGAGTTGTAACCATCGCCAACTGCGATGGTTGAATCTTTTCCTTGGTAGAGGGAAAGTGTCGAGCGAAGCGATGACAAAAGGGTCGCTGATTTATTATTATCCATTGAATTCATATTTATAATATTTTGAACTAAAGACTCATTACTATTTACTACTTTCTCGTTACTCATATCTAGACTTTCTAATTCATAAACTAAGTCACTCATACACTCATTCACTAAGTCACTCATTTACTTATTCACTTTAAGGTTATCTAAATATGGTTATCGATCCTTTGTACTCTTCACGGTCAGCCGGCACTTTTACAATGTAGTAGTAAGCGCCATCAGGTAAGGCTTCGCCGGTGGCAGAAGAAATACCGTTCCAAGTATTATCGTAGTTGGCGTTTTGGTAAACAATACGGCCCCATCTATCAAATACGATTACTTCCACATCATTATAGTATTGTGCCTTTTCAACAATCCAGTTGTCGTTTTGGCCGTTGCCATCAGGCGTCATAATGTTAGAAGGTTCAAGGGTGTAATCTTCTTCTTGACGTAAGTTTACAAAGGTGTCTTTAGTACAACCAAACTCATTGGCTACGGTTACCGTGTAGGTTATGTCTTCAACTACGGTAGCTATAGGTGTGGCAGTTAAAGGACGGTCTAAGTTGTCAACCGGACTCCATTTGTAAGCTACACCACCGCGGGCTTCAAGTTGAA
>JAGDZV010000038.1:0-1499 GCA_049115495.1 Bacteroidia bacterium
CTATTGATAGCTTTTATTTTAGATGCCATCATTTGTTCTTGGTAGTGTTCTACTCCTTTTTCTACGTAATCGTTGCCTTTTACCATTAAAAACCAATATTGTGTTGCTATTTTTCGAGCTACAGCTTTAATTGCTTTAGCTGGACCCTTTTTGGCTCTGAGTCTTCTACCAAAAGCTCCTAGAGCTAACTTTTTGCTCTCTACAACACTTTGAGCTGCTATCTTAAATAACTCGCCTGCCGTTGGCCGCCCTTTTTTTTTATTCCTTTTCATCTTACCTGAGTGGTGTTGGCCAGGTGCTAGGCCCAGCCAGGATGTAAAGTGTTTTTCTGTAGGCCATTTGTGTAGGTTTATTCCTATTTCACTAATGAGTTTAAGCCAAGTGTAATCGGTAATACCGGGTAAAGTTTGAGCATCTCTTCCACCAGACATCTTCAATAAATGTTCACCCAAGTTGTCGATATCAGGCCTGTTGTGTCTGATAACTTTTCGTTTGCCTTTTTCTAATGGGTTGATATAGGTTTTATCGCCTTTATCCTTGTTGATTTTGTTGAGTACGTCACTCAATTTTTTATCACATTGCGCAATTTGATCTTGGTAGAAGAAGTAGGCATCATGTGCTTGTTTAAGCATAAATAAACCATCTTCGGTATAATGACCTTCTAAGGCTTTTAGTACTTGCTCTCCTTTGGTTTTCTTTATGATAGATTGACAGAGCTCTAGTAGTTTATCTTTATCTCTTTCTCCAGCGAGTATGGCTTTTATCATACGCATACCACTCGTTCCATGTACTTGACTTAGTACTTCGGTAAGCTTTATATTCATTTGAACCAATGCTTTTTGCATATGATTTACATGCATACTTGCTGATCTAATATGGTCTTCTCTTAACCTTTGATAGCTGCGCAACTCCTTTAATGAACCTGATGCAACATGGCACTTATTAAGCAAACCATAGCTATGGAGTTGTTGTATCCATTGACAGTCTTTTACATCGGTTTTTCTTCCTGGAAGTTGTTTGGTTTGCCTTCCATCTACTAGCCAAACATCTAGCTCGCAGTGCTCAGCTAAAACATCATATAAAACAAACCAATAACTACCTGTGGCTTCCATGGCAACGGTGGTTACATCATTGTCTAAGAGGTATTGACCAATAGAAAAAATATCTTCAGTAAAACTATCAAAGACTTTTACATCCTTACCTTCTAGTGCTACAAACAATTGTTTTGAGCCAATATCAATACCAGCTGCATTTTGATGAATCTTCTTCATCACAATTTGTTTTTAAATAGGTGTGTGCCCAAAGAAGCATCTAACTTGACAAGCTACCCAGCGGACAATTTACCAAGGTAAACGTACCAATCTTCAAGTCTCAATTCTTTGGAACCATACTCAGCAACAGGTAAAAACACTATACTCGAATCGATCACGCTGCACACCCTATAAAGCTAATAAATCTGTCATCAAATCTTCTTGGGCTTTAAAAAAGACTAATCTCTC
>JAGDZV010000039.1:0-8546 GCA_049115495.1 Bacteroidia bacterium
ACATTTCATACCAAAAAACCGTTAGCATTAATTTGGGACGACGTAAAATGAAAACTTTCCTAGGACTGATAATCGTTTTTTCTATTTTATCCAGTTGCAAAAATGACACTCCAGCAATCAACGAAAATCCTAGCGATGATTTAATTGAAACTAAAAATGATGGACGATTTGTTCAAGCACCAAAAGAAACAAATGACCAAAATCAACCAGAAAACAACGACAATTGTCAATGTTTATCACAATTTGAGAATTGCGCTTATCATGAATTATTTGTTTACGACGATGACACTTTAAAAATATGTTCTTGGTTTTTTGACAATGAAACCAAGGAAATCAATGAATTTGAAGTAAGCGACTGTAACAATAGAACAATTTTCAAAGGATATCCACCGTCAGAATATAAGTTATTGAATTCAAGTCCATTAGTAATAGAAGTTTTAACGACCTTAACGAATGAAAAAAATGATTGGAAATTACAACCTGTTTATCATTTGACATTTCAGAAAAATGACTCAGCTTTCAGAAAAGAAATTACCGTTGTGCATAATTCAGCGTTAACCCATGACAGCATAGCCATTTTGAAAAACCGTAGTGAATTGTACCTAGGAAAGTTGTTTGAATGCGCTTTAAATGAAGACAGTCTTTGCTTAGACTTATTTAAAGAATATAAAAGTAAATACAAACTCGACGGTTCAATAGGCGAAATGTATTTAGAAATGAAGACACTTTTAAACATGAAGGAAAATAACTAATGCTAACATTTGGTATAAAAATATATGGCAATCTGCACGTTACGCAAAGTGTCTAGCTCCCTCCTATCTTTGGCATTGGTGGAACGTGACTCGCTCCGTAATGCCATACATTTCATACCAAAAAACCGTTGTAGGGTATTAAAAGACGGTAAATCGAAAAGAAAAAATCAATGAATGACTTGGAAAATATTCGAGAGTAAGAACTCCGACATTGGATACCTAGAAAAGACGTATTGGAATGAAAACCGAATCGGATACAAGCCAAAATTTCCTTTAATTAAAATAGCCTTTGATAATGACGGTGGAGAAATACAAGTGTTCAATTCTTTTCGGGACATCGAAATTCAATTGAATCACTTCATTTTTGAAAATAGCCAAAACGACGGAATTCCAATTTTCTTGATTGACAGTAAACTGACCCTATCAAAACTTTGCTTCCATAGGGACGGCTTTAATTACCCTGAACAAATTAATGTGATTAAAAAGGACGAACTTCTTGACTTATTGAGAAAATGTGAACTTTCTAATTACGACGACTTTGCAATACTAAAAGACGAAAAAACAATCTTTGGTAAATTGATACAGAAGGACTTCGACTATAAATGGAGAAATTAACACCCTACAACAGCAAGCATAAAATATAGGGCGGTTCTGTGGTTAGCCGCAGTTCGCTTCTCGCAGCTTCTTTTCGTTCCGGTGGAACGAAACTCGCTCCGAAAAGCCCTACATTTCATGCTTGTAAAACGTTGCCAAACATTAAAAAAGAAACACTGAGACAATTCATTAACATAACATCAGGACTTATATTCGGACTTGCGCCTATTCTTGGAGCAGCTTTTTTCGGACTGTTTATTTATGACGCTCAACCAAACTTTATTGGAATTGGAATAATCGGACTTTTAGGAACTCTGTCAATTTACCTTGGATACTCGATTTTTAGAAAAGTTCAAATAATTGGACCGATAGAATTTATGACAGCCAAAAATGCTTCTCCTGAACTTGACAACCTTAAATTGAGCACTGACAGTTCGACAAAAGAAAGGACACCGGAAGATTTGGTGAAGCTTATATCTGAAAACCAACACTTACTCAAGAGCGGGACATTCAGAATTTATAATGATTGGTTTGGGAAACCGTATGATAATGTTCATTCGGTTAAGTCAGGAAACTACGATATCAATACGAGAATCCTTACACTCCATTTTGACGAAGGGGAACAACTCGAAATTTACAACCCGATTCACATTCAAGAATCCTCGACTTTTCTAAAAGTTATAAGTGCGGACAGAATTAAGCTGACTTGGTTTTATTACGGAAAACCTCAAGAACAAGAAAACAAGTACTTTTTGGACTACAGAAAGGAAAACAAAAAGATAGTGACGGAAACGAATGTAGATTGGTACAAGCCTGTGTTTGACGTTTCGTTGGGAAGTCCTGCCTTAATGATTTATGGATAAAAACGTTTGGCAACAAAACCTATACGCAATGCGGGCTGAAGGAATAAACGAAAGGTCGGTACTTTTAGCCCGCCAAAGCTCCGCTTTGACGTTTTTGTTGAATAAAATTAAAAACACAAAACGCAGCTTTGGCTACCGTTTGTGCAAGTTGGAAAGTTTCGGCTTTTCAATCCCGCACTGCGCATAGCCAAACCGTTAGTGGCCATTCACGAAAATTAAACTATGAAACAAATAATCTCATTTATTTTGACTCTATCACTGTTTGGTTGTTCTAATTCCAACAACAAAATATCTCGACAAACAAAGGATGAATTAAAAAAAGATACTCAGAAGGTTGAACAAAAAATCGAAAAAAAGGAAAGTACAATTATTGATGAAAAGAAAAACATCATCGATACACCAAAAACACCTTCGCTTGACTTACTAATTATAACTAAAGATGATTCGTTAAAATTATTTGATGATACTGTTTCAAATTATCGCCTTAATGTGGACTCCATAAAATCACAACCGATTTCATTTTATTTATCGCACCCAGAACTTGACACGAATGCTCTAGGTATTTATAATGGACTGCCACCAATGGATGATCGTCGAACATTTGAAACTTTAGAGTTGGCAATGACGGATAATGACGAGTTAAGACCTTTCTACTTTCATTTAATGATAGGAATTTCAGAAAAATCAGATGGTGCTTTAGGCGAGATTTTTGGCGCTTATCCACTTGGTTATTTGAAAAAATATCCTGACGAGTTTTTCAACTATTTCAAGAATGAAACATATAACGGGAAAATCTTTTACAGACTCGCAAGTGAGATAAGTTTTCAATTTTATTTTGACGATAATCCATTTAAGTCAGTTGATAGACTGAGAAATACCATTTTGAAATCAAATCCGATGGTTGATAAAGATCTATTCAACGACTTTATTCGTGAAATTAACTTGCAATTAAAGTTATCAATTGAAAGCTTCGAATACCGATAAAAAACGGCCACTAACAGCAGTCATAAAATATAGGGCGGTTCTGTGGTTTGCCACGGTGTGCTTCTCGCAGCTACTTTTCTTTCCGGTGGAAAGAAAATCACTCCGAAAAGCCCTACATTTCATGCTTGCAAAACGTTGTAAGTAATGTGATGAACGAAACGGAAAACAGAACACTAGAAGAATTATTTGATGCTTATTCAAAAGGGCAAAGACATTTTTTGAATTGGGATTTTGATGAAGACCTTTCTGTAAAAGGAAAGGACTTGTCTGATATATTTTTTGAGAATTGTTTCCTTTTTCTCGATTTTAGAGAAGCTAAATTGAATAGAGCTAAATTTTTGAGTTGCAATATTAAAACAGCCGACTTTAGAGATTCGGATTTGACTAACGCAACTATTAAAAATTGTTCTGTCGAAGCTACTATGTTCAAAGGAGCGAAAACGCAAAATCTGACTTTCCAAGAAAATTATTGTTACGGAAATACAGTCGGACAAAAAGACTTTGCGGAATTATTTAAAAATTCTGATGAATTTTACACAAGAGTTAGAATTACCAATGGATTTCCTAATGGACACGGAATTGGGAATATACTAACAGGACATATAATACAAGGAGAAATAAATGTAAATGATTTACTTCTAACAAGTGATGGAACTGAAATCCCAATCGTTGAAGTTCAATTTATGAATATGGTACCAAAACGACAGGATTTTGCAATTACTATTCCCAGAGAATTTGACAATGCAGAAAATTGGGGAAAATTATTTGGAACTGAATTTAAAATAAAAAACACTACTTACAACAATGGCTATAAGTAATTGCTTGTTCTCGCCTCCTTCTGAAAATCCTCGCGAATTTTCAGTTTGGTTTGTACTTGCAAAGTTAATCGCTAACCCACGCAACTACTCATAGCCCTGACCGTTGTGCATAATTAAACCAAAATAATATGGCAGGAACAATATCATTACCTTATATGATTTCGGCAGGTACTCTCCCGAAAATATTAAACAAAATTTGCACGGCCGCTGTACCTGAAAATTTTAATGCAGACTTTCTGGGCACCAAACTTGGATTTCCAGGTGGAAATCAAAGGGCTTTTATATCATGGGCAAAAAAATGTGGTTTGCTAAATAGTGACGGCACTCCTACTCAGATTTATAAAAACTTTCGAAACCCAGATTATCGTGGTTTAGCAATGGCTAACGCTCTAAGGCATGGTTATGCTGAGGTATACGTACGAAATGAATATTGCCATGAGTTGGAACGAAAACCATTCACCAAATTAATCTCTGAAATCACAGGCTCACCACATGACAATAGCACTGTTAAAGCAATTGTAAGTTCGTTCTTCAATGCTAAGGAATTTGCAGATTTCGAAGCGAAAGCTGATTCTACCAAAGAAAAATCGAAGACTTCTCCAAAAGATAAGTTGTTACCTAAAACTCCAGCAAATGAGCATCAAATAACTGAGCCTAGGAAAAGTTTAAAGCTTGGTTTGAACTACACCATCAATCTGGTACTACCCAAAACTGATGACCCTGCAATTTATGATGCTATTTTCAAATCATTAAAAGAGAATTTACTTGATGAGTAATCTAGATAGAATAAAGCTGTTTAGTTTGGCCAATTCACTTGCCGAGCATCATCTTGATAAGGTCGAATCTGAACTTGATATCAATTTGGGGAGAAACCCCAAAGAAGAAGTTCAAGAAAAGGATTTCTACTTACAATTTGCGTCAGAGTTCAGAAAGGAAGCTAAATCAATGGCTGAACACTATGAAGTCTTTTATTGTCTAGAAAAATCAATTCGAAGATTGATTGTTGATTTAATGGCAGAGAAATACGGTCAAAATTGGTGGGAAGAAAAAGTAAAAGAAGCTATTAGGAACAATGTGGAATCAAATATAAAGCGTGAAGAAGATTCAGGTTTTACCATAAGATCTGAAGAGAAAATAGACTACACCACGTTTGGAGAGTTGAGCCAGATAGTTACTGCCAATTGGGACGTATTTGAAGAGATATTTAAAAAGGGGCAAAGATCATTTCAACGTATCACTTCAAATTTAAATCAATTAAGAGGGCCCATAGCGCATTGCTGTCCCCTGGCAGAAGATGAAATTGTTAGATTGGAATTGACAGTTAAAGATTGGTTTAGGTTAATGGAGTAAAACAAATACAAAATGAATGCTTCAGAAATAAGATTATTTAGAGATAAACTCGCTCAAGACAATGAAAATCTTCAAATCAGAAGAACACTTCACGAGCACTATGAATGGATCGAGGCTTATTGGCAAAATCGCTACAAGGGGAATAATCATATCGACCAATTTGACAATGAATTTGGACAATTCTTCTGGGATAAAGAAGAGACTAAATCCATCGCACGTAAGTTTTCATTTTACCCTCCCGTAGGTAGTTCTAAAAATAACTTCGAGCCAACAGTGTCAATCCAGAGAGCTACATTCTACCTGCGATACCACTCAGGTTTAATAGAAGAAGGATTTCCTGACCCATCAAATGAAAATGAAATTGGCCAATCATGGACAAAGAGCTCATTTGCAGCTCTTTTGACAATAGTCAAACAAATTCGAGATAATCTTTTTCATGGTAGAAAAATGGAACTTTCAGAACCTCAATATACCCGTAACAAAGAATTAATTGGCATGTCAATAGAAGCAACAACTATTGTACTCGACAATTTAGAAGAAGGAGAAGAAAAAAACTATGCACAACAAAGTATATAATGCATAGCCGCCCTGCGGGACGCAACGCACCATATACAAACCGTTATACAGCATCTATCGACTGTGTTTAAATGTGCTTCGAAGGATGAGTCTAGAAATAACTTTCGCGTCGATTGATTTGCTATCTGTCCCACTCCGTTGCTTGATTTTTGTACCGGCTAAAAAATTTAAAAGATAGACGACTATCATTTAAGTTAACTCGACGATTGAGAAAACGATAATTGAAAAAACAGATAATGATTCAAAACAACGACGATAAACGTTTAAAACGACACTTTTTGACTGTATTACCCCATAGCCCTAGTTTGGTTTTAGGAAAATATTAGTGACTCGTGGGGGAATTAGGTGGAAGAAGTGATTTAGTTGATAAGGAGATGTAGTTACACTGGTTAAGTTGGGAAAATAGCTTCGTTGAACGCTTAGGGCTATTTGTTGACTTTCTGTTTTTCAATTTGATAGAAAACTTGGATGATGTTTAAATTTTTTAGAAGCACATTTTATAATCTTGGTGGAAATGATGATTCTACTTTAAATGACAATGGAAAAGGACGCTGTATAACATTGCTCATATTTAATGCGGGGTTTGCTACTAGTTGCAAGCGTGGTTTTTCAACCTTATTTTTGGCTCGGGTGGATAGTGAAACACTTCGAAAACCCGCTCTAAACATGAGCAAGGACCGTTAGGTAGCATTAAAAAAATAAATTATGGGAGCCTGGGGAACAGGAATACTTCAAAATGACACGACAGCCGACGTTTGGGCAGAGTTCAAGCAACTCTATAATTTAGGTAGTACTGGCATAGAAATTCGTAAACAACTTGAAAAAGAATATGAAATTGATTCTTCGTCTGACATTTATGCTGACTTCTGGACTGGAATAGCTCATGGACAATGGTCATATGGAGAACTAGAAACCTATGTTTTGGATAAATTAAAAGCTATTCTTGATAAAGAATATGGACTTGAACTTTGGCAAGACGATGAGAAACAGTTTAAGAATCGATTGAAAAGTATTCAAAACTTCTATGACAAAATTCAAGTACCCAAAGAGAAACCTAATAAAAGAAGGCGTTTAGTTCGAAATCCATCTTATTTCCAAAAAGGTGATGTTTTATCAATCGAACTTGATACCAGAGAATTCGTTGGAGCCTTGGTTTTTGATGAAAGTGATGATGAAATATACGGCTCTAATTGGATTGTTTTTTTTGACTTAATTTCAAACGAGAAAATAAACATTTCGCAATTAAAAGACGCCAATATATTTTATTTAGACCTAGGCGGAAGGAATGAATACCATCGCGGATATTTCTGGGCTCAGTTTGAAGCCAAGAATATGAAACGAAAGATCAAAAAGACTCAAATTATTGACAATATAAAGTTTGATGATAGTTTATCATTAAGCGATTACGTTCCTTATGGAGATTGGAATGAGCTTAAAGACTTGTTCGACGAACAAAGAAAATTTCAAGAATCCAACCTTTCTAGAGCACCAAAAATAGTTTCATTTAAAGAGTTTATAAATGGCGACATTGAGCCTTTGACATCTGAACTCAAGAAACATGCAAACGAAATTTGGAATGAGAAATTGCAAAAAATGAACGCTACCTAACATTTGGTATAAAATATATGGCGGTCAACAGGTTAAGCATATTTAATACCTTGCACTTTCTTTCAGTTACGGTGGAAAGTCACTCGCTCCGTAATGCCATACATTTCATACCAAAAAACCGTTGTAGCCAATTTGAAAATGAAACAAAAGAACTCATATCAAATATCTTCTGCAAAGATTATAGTAATGGGTGAGTTGATAGTTAACCTACCTGTGACGATAATAATATTGGGGTCAGCAATTATTCTCGGACAATTCGGACTTGGTTGGAATCTGTCCATCATTATTGGTGTTGGTATTGGTTGGTACTCTTGGGGGAAATTACTTGACAAATGGAAAAATTGGGCGCTTGACCATAATGTTGACAGAGAAAGACTCTTCAGACTTGGAAAAATGGGACTAATTAACTTCTACAGGCATAAATTAATGGATCAAAAAGAGAAAAATGAAAATTAAAAACTGGCACATAGACTTCAAACTCTTATCTAACGAACCTGATTTATGATGAAAAACCAGCAATTCAATGTTTGGTTAGAGTTTGAAGAAGTCGACCCAAATAGTTGGGATATAAAAAACGACTTTGCTAATATTCATGTTGACTTACCTGATGGTAGACATTATGGACTCAATATTTGGACTTTCAAGTTTTTAGAAACAGCAATTGAAATGAACAAAAAAAATGGAGAAAATTTAAATGGACTTTACCAAAAACCGCCAGACCTTTTTGTTGAAGAATTGACAAGAGATTGTATTGAAAGAACAATCGAAGATTTGCTAGAAAAAGGCGACTTAGAAATTATTCTTAATTCATCAGTTCTTGACGATCGTAATAACAACGAATAAAAAACTGGCTACAACAGCAGCCATAAAATATAGGGCGGTTCTGTGGTTTGCCGCGTTGCGCTTCTCGCAGCACTTTTTCTTTCCGGTGGAAAGAAAATCGCTCCGAAAAGCCCTACATTTCATGGCTGCGAAACGTTGTGCTTAATTAAGGATGGAAA
>JAGDZV010000040.1:0-1652 GCA_049115495.1 Bacteroidia bacterium
AAATCGCGGCTTGTTAGACAGACTGCCGTTGGGCTTCATGTAAGGACGCGAAAACACCAGTTGTTCAATTGGGCTACTTTTAGTAACTTTGCCAAATGAGTAAACAACGACAACTCTACTTCTTCAAAGACTATTTTAAGTCATTTTACGACGATCAAGAAGATAAAGTCAAAAAGAAAATTTTATGGACTTTTAGAGTTATTGAAGAGTTGGACCAAATTCCTGAGACTTACTTTAAGTTTATTAAAAACTCATCAGGGATTTATGAAATAAGAGTTCAAGTTGGAAACAACATTTTTCGAATCTTTTGCTTTTTCGATATTGACAATTTAGTTGTAGTTGGACATGGTTTTCAAAAGAAGACTCAAAAAACTCCCAAAAGTGAAATTGAACGAGCTGAACAAATTAAAAAGGAATATTATGACGACAAAGAATAAAAACTTGACAAGTCTTGACGAGTTTATCAACCAAAAAGTTGGTGCAATTGGAACTGATGAAAGAGAACAGTTTGAAAATGAATACGAAGCGTTTAAAATTGGAGTTCTCATTCAACAAGCAAGAGAAGAACGTGGACTGACTCAAGAGCAACTAGCTCAACTAGCTGGAACGAATAAATCTTATATCTCAAAACTTGAAAGGAACTTAAAAGACATCCGTTTTTCAACCTTACAGAGAATAATTAACGACGGACTTGGTGGACATTTAAACATCTCGATCAAGTTCGACTGATAAAACACGAAAGCCCAACATTTGGTATAAAATATATGGCAGTCAGTAGGTTAAGCAAGGTTTGTAGCTCGCAATTATCTTTGGCATCGGTGGAATGTGACTCGCTCCGAAATGCCAAACATTTCATACCAAAAAACCGTTAGGCAAAATATTGGACGACTAAAAAGACATTCTTGAAATTAACGATAATCTTTATAATTTTTCTGGCAATATGGATAGTTATATTCATAATTTCAGGTGTTATAATTCTGAAGTATAACAGTGAGTCGAAATTCGCAAATTGGATAGTGACAAAAACCATAAATCACATATTTCAGGTGATTTTTCTTTTAGTTGCATTCAGTGCACTGACTTATAAAAACTACTCTTTGACGGATGTCGTAAATTTTAACACCGAATATAAACTTCCGCAGATCGACTCTTTGATGCACATAGAAAGACATAATAGGAGTAAAACACATTTCCTTTCAATAAGCAAGAAAAGCGTCCGACATTTTTCAAAAACGATTGAATACGACATTTTTGATATTTATAGCTCGAAAGACATTTTTATAAACAGTACAGAAAGAAAAAATCTAGAACTTTTATATGTAAAACCTAATATTTACAGGGATGAAGAATTAACAATACAACTTGTTGACTATGGACAAAAGGGTAACCTTAAACAAACAGTCCTTTTGGATAAAAATCAATTCGATAGCGTTTTGACAAGTTGGAACCTCACGGATGAGATTTACGATGTATTCAAGTTATATTGAAGAAAAAAATACTTTGCCTAACAGCAGCCATAAAACATAGGGCGGTTCTGTGGTTCGCCACAGTTTGCTTCTCGCAGCACTTTTTCTATCCGGTGGATAGAAAATCGCTCCGAAAAGCCCTACATTTCATGGCTGCAAAACGTCAGACTGTCTAACAACCCCACA
>JAGDZV010000041.1:0-6043 GCA_049115495.1 Bacteroidia bacterium
CGTTGTGCTTAATTAAGGATGGAAACACAACTAATACCAGTAATTGAAATAACATACTATAACGAAACTGAACCTCCACTTTATGGGCCGTATTGGGAATATGAAGATGATTGGGAAGAATATTCAAAGAAACGGTTGAGACGAGCGGGTTTCAAAGACGACTTCGAATCATTTAAGAAAGGATCATCTTTTTTTGAGCCCGAGAAAATTAGCCCTAATAATTTGATAAAATTGATTCAGGACTGGTTTGCTAATTATGACGGAGCTAATACCGACGACATTACACCTTTTTATGGAGGATACGTTTTAAATGTCAAAAATGACAATGTGTTTTTTCCTCAGTGCTGTGGCGACTTAAGCGATATAATTTACTGGCGAAAACTTGCATACGAAGGTCAAGTTTCTTTCCACCACGGACATCCAGAGCCAATGGCTAGATTCGAAAACACAACAATTCATTTTGAATTCAATGAATCTATCGAAGAGTTTGCCCCGCCGACGTTCGACAAGCTATCAATACCAAAGGACGATTTGAAAAAAGCCTACGACAATGCCTGTAAAAGTTTGGAGAATTTTGAACAAAACATTTTGACAATCTTCAATGAACTAAAAATCGACATTGACCAAAAAAAGATGATTGATTGTTTGATATATAAAAACAATGAGAATAAATAACTAAGCACAACATTTGGTATAAAATATATGGCAGTCAGTAGGTTAAGTAAGGTTTGCAGTTCGCTCTTACCTTTGGCAAAGGTGGAAAGTGACTCGCTCCGAAGAGCCATACATTTCATACCAAAAAACCGTTGGTAGCCATTTGAAAAACGACCATGTTCAACTTTCTGAAATCAAATAAAAAATACGAGCCACTCGACAAAGAACTGAGAAAGTACTTCGAGAACAACTTTCTATGGTTAATGCAGGAATTTCCAGAACCAAAAATTGAAGACCGCAGAATTCTGACACCCACTGCATCAGACTTTCCAATGAAATGGAATAACAGTCAAGAAAATGCAACTGAAGCTCTGAAAGTTATTTGTAGAAATATGCAACTTGACCCAAATGAAATAGAGCTTGAGTTCTATGACAATGGACTAAAAGAAATTGACATGGGAACATCTGTGATTTTCATGGAATCAGACCCCGACAATCCAGAAGCTGCAGGCCTATATCATCGCGAAAAAGTTGATGGCAAATACGGCATTTCACTTGATGAAGCATTACTAGAAAGACCTGATAGCTTAATTGCAACAATTGCACATGAACTATCTCATGTAAAATTGCTTGGCGAAAAAAAGCTTGAGCAAAACGATGAAATGCTAACTGACTTTACAACAGTTTTTTTTGGACTAGGAATTTTCAATGCAAACTGTGCTTTTCAGTTTTATAATCAGACCGACCGTTGGGGACACAGTAACTTAGGGTATTTAAAAATTGACGAATGGGCATATGCGTTGGCTTTGTTCGCTTTTATAAGACATGAAGATGAACCGCAATGGAAACAGTTTCTAAGCAATACGATTAAAAGCGACTTTGAAAAGTGTCTGAGTTACATGATTGTCAACGAACAAGAGATCTTCAAATTTGACGATGAAAAAGAATAAAAAACAGCTACCAACAAGGTGTATAGCCAATAGAGCATTAAGTGATAAATTGAAAGTCCTGTTCTTTGAGCAGGCAACGCCAAAACAAAGTTTTGTCGTTTAACAAAAAAGAAAATTAAAAGCAAAAACGTTTGTTTTGGCTTAGTGGCAAACCGAAAGTAAAGTGCTTCGAATCTGCCCTACTGTCCATACACAGAACGTTATAGCCAATGGCAGGACGTAAGTAACTATTAATGACATGGGACTTCGAGAAGTAAAAAAGGAACTAGATAAACTGGATAAAAAAGAGATAATTGACATAATTAGCGACCTGTATAAAAAGAATAAGGCTGCCAAGGAATATTTTGACTTTTTTGCTCAACCAGACGAAAACAAATTATTCAAGGACTATCGCGACAAAGTGTTTTATTCGTTTTATCCAAAACGAGGATTTAATTACAGTTTGAAAAATGGAAAAAAAGCGATTAGTGACTTTAAAAAGCTTGGACCTTCAGATGAACTTGTTGCCGAATTAATGCTTTTTTATGTGGAAACAGGTGTTGATTTCACCAACGACTTCGGAGATATAGACGATGCTTTTTATACGAGTTTAGCTAAAACCTTTGACTCTGCTTTAGGACTACTTTACGACACAGGAAGTCTGGAAAAATATCATGACAAAGTCAAAAATATGATTGACAAGACAGGAGAAATTGGATGGGGTTTTGACGACTATATTCGACAAACATATTATAACTACTTTTCGGACATGATCGACTAGCAAATTGATGATAATTGAACTGAAATTATCTAAATAACAAAATTGAATAATAAATCACTGGCTATAACAGCACTCATATTTAATGCGGGGTTCGCTACTTTACCAAAGGCAAGTTTTTCAAGCTTATTTTTGGCACCGGTGGAAAGTGAAACACTTCGAAAACCCGCACTAAACATGAGTGCAAACCGTTAGGGCCAATAAGGGAAACTCAATAATCAAATTCACATTTTATCTTTGGAAAATGAAAATTACGAGACGACAGTTGGAATCAATAAAAGCACTTTGCCAAAAGAGCAAGGTGAAGTCGCTTGTAGCCTTTGGGTCAGTTTTAAGAGACGATTTTAACGACGACTCAGATATAGATCTGGCCGTGGATTTTAACGAAACAGATCCATTTAATTACGCAGACTTGTATTTTGAACTAAAAAACGAACTAGAAAATATTTTCAGACGAAAAATAGACTTAATCGAATCTAGGTCAATTCGCAATAAGTTTTTTAAAGACGAACTGGATAAAACAAAACTTAGCATCTATGGACAATAAGCAAAAAACGTGGCTTTTGGACATAGACAATGCAATTGAAGAAATCTTTCAATTTATCAAAGAAACGGATGATTTCGAATCTTTTTCAAATGATTTGAAGACAAGAAAGGCGGTCGAAAGAAATCTCGAAATAATAGGAGAAGCTGTTAATAGAATTGAAAAACACGACAGTAGCGTAAAAATTGAGAATTCAAAAAGAATTATTGGCACTAGAAATCGAATAATTCATAGTTACGACAATATATCAGTTGAAATAATTTGGGCAATCGTGAAAAGAGAACTACCAAATTTGAAACTGGAAATTTCGAAATTCTTGGAAAAATAAATTACTGGCCCTAACATTTGGTATAAAATATATGGCAGTCAGTAGGTTAAGCAAAGTTTCTTTCTCGCATTTACTTATTACATCGGCGGAAAGTGACCCTCCCCGAAGTGCCATACATTTCATACCAAAAAACCGTTGTGCTCAATTCTGAAAATTAGGAAATGACATTGAAAAAATTCAAAATATTACTATTCACAACGGTTGTATTGATATCAAATATCCAAGCTCAAGACCTTTATGTAAGTTTTGAAATAATTCCAAGGACTTTTGAGTTTCAAAGTTTAAATATTGAAAATTTTGATACTCGAATTGAACAGAACCGAGAATTATCATTTTCAATACCGTTTGAGTATAATAGTAAAAAAGGCTGGTCATACGGACTGACCTATTCATACGTAAGATTTAAATATGACCTGACGATGACCACCCCTATTGACAAAAATGATTTCACACTCTTTAGTTTTAATGAAAAGTCATCAAACATTCGAGCACAAATTGGTAGACTATTTTATGTGAAAAAGTTAAGGACGACATTTACTCCATTCCTTGGACTCAACTGTGCATACAATCATTCACGTTTTATTCCTACAGGAACATTACCAACTGACTCTTACAAAGGCGGGATGTCTTTTCTGGCAGAACCAAATGATTCAATGTTGATTTACCGATACTTTTCATCACCTAGTCGTTTTTTTTACCACCTAAGTTCAGGAGTAAATGTTAAATATCCATTGACAGATAGAATTTTAATTAGTGGCACCTTGATAGCAAATCAAGGGCTTTTTCAAATATCATTCCTTGATTATCAAATAATAGCGGATAGTCAATCAAAATTAATTTTTGGACAACTTTATAGCCGTGGGTCGAACATTTCTGCTCAAATTGGAATAACGTATAAAATAACTGAGCACAACAGCAGTCATAAAATATAGGGCGGTTCTGTGGTTGGCCACGGTGCGCTTCTCTCAACACTTTATCTATCCGGCGGATAGAAAATCGCTCCGAAAAGCCCTACATTTCATGGCTGCAAAACGTTGTATGCCATTTAAAAATTAAGCATTGAAAAAGAATTTTAGGATAAGGGCAAGGGATATAAAAAAACTCATTCCTGCAATGGGAGGCTGTTTGGCGACTGATAAGATTACTGTTGATGGTCTAAAAGTTGGCTATATGTATCGTGAAGAATCAGGTTTTGAAGCAGATAGCGGATGGAGAATTTTCTCTGGGACAGAAACGCAAGACTATGTGGATGATTCAACTAATACCGAGATATATGATCTAAATACAATTGCCAATTATGACCCATCAATCGTACCGTATTTAGACTCGCCTCGTGGAACAGAACTCGAAAGATTACCTGGAACTGACAAATTCAATAAAATAGAAAATTGATGTATCATATAATCATCCATTGTAAACCCCAAAAAGATAATCAAGAATTCTATGGAAAAGTTATAGGTGCATATGCATCTGTTTTAATCGACTATAAACACTACCAAGGTGTAATGGAACTTTCGAGATATTACGTGGAAGATAACGGATGGGAAATAATAGAATTTGATGATCAGTATTACACATTTGAAAAAAAGGAAGACTTACAAGATGATTATCAACAGTATTTTGACGAAATAACTGAATTTGGATATACAATTATATTCAACACATATGACACCGAAGAAGATGATGAATAAAAAACGGCATACAACAGCGTACATATTTCATGCGGGTTTTACTGCTCTCGCCAAGCTTTGTTTTTCAAACTTATTTTTGGCAACGGCGGATAGTGACTCGCTTCGAAGACCCGCACTAAACATGTACGCAAACCGTTAGCGCGCATATTGGACATCCGTGAATCAACTAATTGACATATGGTATAAAGTGACGAGCTTGGATAACGACAACCAAGTGGTTTCATTTTGGCAGAAAAATCAATCGAGAATCCAGAATTTGGATTATAAAAACGACTTATCCAAGTACATTGACATTCTGTACAAAATCACGAAGTCTTTAAATAAAAAAGGGCGTTTTGCGGACGTTTTTTATTTATTTTCATCAACCTACGACAATAAGGACTTAAATATAAAACCTAGTGAAAGCTTGAATAATTTGAAGTATGAACTCTGTTATGGGTTGCATCACAATCGACGCTATTCTAGCTCAAAACGACTCATTGACGAGCTTGACAATGCAAATTTTGACATGACCAAAATAGCTTCATTTAGAGAGCAAACTGAGTTAGGACATAAAAGAAATTTAGAGTTGAAAAACCTAAAAATTGAATCTCTGTTGTTTGAATGGGGCATTTTTGTAGCGTTTGCAGCTGCACTCTTGATAACCAAAGAATACTTTTGGGTTTCAATGATCTTTTATTTATTATTAGAGTTTCGACGCTTGACACAAACAAAGTTGAAATTTGAAAAAGAACTTATTGAATTCAAGGACGACCATGACGTTAATGACTATTCGTCAATAGTTGTCAAATATGGAATAATTGTTTATTCGGTAACTTTCTGCATATTTTCATTAGAGTTTTTTCAGCCCGACTGGACCATTCACATAGCAGCTTCAATTTTGATTATATTTCAAATCGGCTTTTTTGTGTTGACACGATTTTTCATTGACGATAGAATCAAAAAATTGAAAAGTGAAAAATAACGACGCGCTAACAGCAAGCATAAAATATAGGGCGGTTCTGTGGTTAGCCGCAGTTCAGTTCTCGCAGCTTCTTTTTGTCCCGGCGGAACGGAAAGCTCTCCGAAAAGCCCTACATTTCATGCTTGCAAAACGTTAGGCTTTATTTTAAAAATTGC
>JAGDZV010000042.1:0-6805 GCA_049115495.1 Bacteroidia bacterium
GAAGCGGCACATTGGGCACCCATGTAATTACCTTTACAGCAAACACTACCAGCACAAGGTTGAGAATTTATAGAAATGATGCCACAGCCCAAGGAAACCTAACGTTTTATGTGAACAGTGTAAGGTTGGTAGAGCTTAGCGATGCACCGCTAGCTGCATACATATCGGCAAACGCTGCTAATGCTTACCGTTATGGCTTTAATGGTATGGAAAGGGATGATGAATGGAAAGGCACTGGAAATGCATACGACTTTGGCGCTAGGATTTATGATGCCAGGTTGGGGAGATGGTTGGCTCGGGACCCTCTTGAAGCGAAATACAGTGATTTAAGTCCTTACAACTTCGGGGCAAATAATCCAGTTCATTTTGTCGATCCAGATGGCGAGAGGATAATAGCAGGCAATCAATTGGCTAAAGAACAACTTCAATTACACTTAAATGATCAATTTGGCAATGGTGTTTTTAAGGTTAAACGCAATGGAGAAGTTAAAACAAGGCGGTTTAAGTACAATAGATTAATGAATTCTTTAGATAATGACGATGTTAAGAGAGAACTCCTTCGAAAGGTTGACAGAGTGGTGGGAAATAATAAGACAGTTACATATTATGCTTTTCAAGATGGCGGTGATAAGTCACTAATATGGTATAGGAATCCCACGAAAACTGAAGCTTACATTGATAAAACCACTGGAAATACGATGTTTAGGCAAGTTCCAATATATACAGTTGACGGTACGCCTACTGGTAGACCAGGGCGGAAATTTGGGTCATTTTCTGATGAAGCATATACTCAGACAGATTTAGGTGGGCCTTATATTGTTCAGTCCGTAGAGGATTCAGAAGTTGGAACTTTTGAAGGTGAACAAGAAGTAACTACGTATGAAGTTGTTTTGAATGAATATGGGGAGCCAGCAAATGGAGGAGATTGGAGTGATCCAAAGGAAGTCAATACGAATACAACTGTTCAAGAGGCCAAAACGGAACCTTGTGCAAGTTGTATTTTCTTACATGAATTACTTGATCATGTTTTAGAGGAAGATATAAATGGAAAAAGTACAGACCGACCAAAAAATGAACAAGTAAATCATCATAATAAAGCTATTAAGAATAAGGGAGGTTCAATATTCAGAAATGGTAAAGATCATGGTGGTACTTAGAATAATTTTTTTAGGAATGATTTTGAACTCGTGCTCAACGCACTGCAAGTTATTTTCAAATAGAGATTACTTGGTCATGTCATTAATTAATGAAGGTAGGGACTCTATTTTAATTGATGATGTTTATAACTATTATGAATTCAATGATCAAAGTAATTCTTTGACATATTATTCAGTAATACAAAAACCAATACAAAGACGTAATTCGGCTCATATAATTGATGGTCTTTCTGCATTAAACTTAAAGATTTTAGGTGAAAAAGATTCTACTTTGTTTTATGTGAGGAAAAATCAATACATAAGAGATAATATTAATTCCAATGAACAATATCATTTAATTCTATTTACAAAAGGGGATTCTCTATCTTTAGAATGTGTGGGTAACAACTGTATTGCTTCTTCTTTAAGGGTTCCGAAGGACTCTTGAAACTTAACCTAAAACTGAGTGATTCTGATACTTTTTAAATTAGTAACAAGCGGCAAAATCGACCCCCAGCTGTTTTAAGAGTTCAGAAGGGCTCTTAAAACTTGGCTAATCAGCAACTAGTGTCTCTGACACGGTTTAGGTTAATATGATGTTGTTGAATTAGCTTAATGAAATAGAAAATGAAAGAATTATATATATCAAACAAGTTAGAGTACCTTGATTATACAAAGCGAGTACGTTGGGATGGGGATGTTTATGACATAGGAAGATATGTGATAAAGGAGCGATTAGGAATAAGATTAAGAGAGGATTATAAGGATAGCTACAAATTGGTCTATAAAGAAAACTAGAAACTATGAAAAGACATATAATACTGTTACTGCTTGTTAGTATAGGTTTGGCATCGTATGGTCAGTCGTATGAGAGTCCCGACCCGATACAAAGTTTGGTATTGAATACCTGGAGCAATGGCAGCAGCCAGTTGGTATGCCAAAGTGATTTGCTTAATGGAAGCAATGCAATGACCAGTGGGAGTGTATCGTCATGGGATTTTGTAAACAAAGGGGTTGATAATTCATTAAGGATCTATTTAGACAGGCAGAGCAGGAATAAGATATCGGGGCCCTTTACTATAGATTTTACGGTAACTTACAGTGCATATGGAGAAGATGTAGGAATCAATCCATCGAGTCCACCCAGCACCAATACAGTCGTATTAAGTTTAGATATAGACCCCACTTCAGGTAGTTTAGAAATAGATGAAGCGCTACATACCTTTACAGGAGGATATAAAGTAGTAGTAACAGACATACAAACCAGCATAAGTAGTGATGTGAGCGTGCCATCATGGTCAAGCATAAGTAGTCTATTTGTCTTAGAGACATCCATGCGCATATCACGAGCCTACAAAACCAGTGGTTTATCGAGTCCGTTGGGATTAGTAATTGATGCAAGTAGCATGCAGGCTACCTTACAAACAGGGAGTAATGATATTAAGATAGAATGGACCCATATAGACAAAGCGATAGCCTATGATCTAGAGTGGACCTTTATAGATGCAGCCACATCAGATAATTATGAAGTAGATTTCGACAATAATGCCACCCGAGTATATTTAGATGGTACATCAAGTCTACGGTCATATACTATACCCAATATATATTCAGAGGGCTATTTATTTTTTAGGGTACGGCCTTATGGATTGTTTGGCTCAAATAATGACATAGTGTGTGCAGGTGAGTGGTCAGACAAGAGTTACGAGACAGGCTTAAAGGTGATTCCCTTTAGTTTTTTAGATGCCAAAACACTTTATCCGTCAGGTAAATCTAGTTATAATGTAAGTGGATTAAATATACATGAGGAGGATAAGAACTGGACCCTAGACGTATCTTTTGCAGAAGGGGGTAAAAATAAAGTAGTAGTGAACTATGCTGATGGACTAAACCGCTCACGTCAAATGGTAACTCGCATGAGTACTGATAACGAGACTGTAGTGGGTGAAACAGTTTATGATCATTTGGGCCGCCCAGCAATACAAGTATTACCGGTGCCAACCAATAACTCGGTGATCAAGTTCTACGATGGCTTTAATTTAAACTCGAATGGTGATATTTATACATGGCGAGACTTTGAGCTTCACAACCCTCAAATAGGAGAATACACTCCAGACATTACGGTAATGAATGATGGCTCAGGCGCTTCACAATATTACTCAGATCACCAAGGTGCATCTACCAGTTATCATGATGATATGATACCAGATGCACATGGTTATCCATTTTCTCAGATAGAGTATATGGATGATGAAACCGGCAGGATACGCCGGCAAAGTGGCGTAGGCATAACCCATAAATTGGGCAGCGGTCATGAGACCTTTACCTATTACATAAAACCCACCCAATATGAGTTAGATAGGCTATTTGGTAATAATGTAGGTTATGCATCAGATTATTTAAAGATAGTAACGGTAGATCCCAATGGTCAATACTCAGTAAGCTATCAAGACAGAGCAGGAAACGTAATAGCAACAGCGCTTACTGGCGAGAGCCCCAATCAAGTAGATGACCTGGGCACGGTATCAAGCATAATAAATAAGCGTGATATTGTAGAAGAAGTAGGAAATGAGATCAACTTAACCAGCACAAGTAACTCAAGCGTATTGGCCTATGATCTATTGGTAACAAGTGATAATAGCGCAGTAAAAGTAGAGCATAAGTTTGGCACAAAGAATTACGAGCCATGTAGCGGCGAGCTAGATTTATGTATAGACTGTGTTTATGATCTTACTATAGAGGTTTATGATGAGAATGGTTTATTGGTAAAGGATATAAATAATAATGATGTACGTATAGTAGAAGTACTAGGTAAGGTAAGTAATTATAACAATAATACGCTAGACAATACGTGCGGAGCACCTTTGGCTTATTCGGGCAATGTAATTGATATGCTCTTAGACAAAGGAGTGTATAAAGTATATAAGACGCTAAGCGTAAGAGAAGATGCTATTGATTACTATGCGGCACAATATATTGAATCAGTAAAGGCGAATAGTGATGCTACTTGCTATGAGACTTTAGATGATTTTTTAGCAAGAGTTGATGTTAACTGTGAGACGTTTGAGAGTTGTAAAGAGTGCAATGCGTACTTATCACAATTGGCAACGGGTACCGCGGTTTATAATGAGGTAGCCGCCATGTGCAGTGAGCTATGCACCAACGAGCAATTTGGAGGCGTTTTAGACCTATCAGGAAATATTTATGCGCTTTTGTTGCAAGATGTATCTCCGGGCGGTCAATATGCAGCTTATAGTCAAAAAGTGGAGTTTTATGATGATAATGATAATGCCTATACAGAGCATAAGAATGCGCCATTTTACTCATCGGAGAATTCAAGTGAAAAAGTTTATTTACCCCTATCATTATTAAATGAGGTAAATAAGCTACCGGGCATAGTATATGATGACAATGGAACCGATAGGTCTATAGACCGGCCATCATGGAGAAAGCCTATACTACCGCATACTGATGGTAGTAAGAAAAACAAGTATTTAGATGCTTCAGGAAATGTAGCCACGGTAGAAATAGATGGAGTGTTTTATGAGCCACAAGATTTACCTACGGTAAAAGATTTTGTAGATAATTTTCAGGAAAGCTGGGCCGCTTCATTAGTTAGGTATCATCCAGAGTATGCCTATTATGAATTTCATAATGATTTAAAGGCTGCCAATTCATTAGCCTTTGACAAGTTATTTATGGAAACAGTAGGCTATCAAGAGGCCTTTGATGGCGGCTTGTTTTATCCAGTAAAGGCCCCAGTATCACTAGACGCTTCAGGTCTTCAAGAGCTATCAGGCTACATGCAAAGTTTACCCAGTAGCCCAATAAATTTTGTGAATGGTGATCCGGCTTTTTCGCAGTCAAGTGTAAATAAGGCCAATTTTATAAAAAGCCTAGTAGAGTACCGTTCTTTTCCAAGCGATATAACAGTAAACTATAGTTGTAGTGGCTGTAGCGATCCAAATAGCTTAAAGAATGATGAGTATTTATCCATATGGGAGATAGCATGGTTAACAGCATTGGGATATGATTTTGTAGATGGCGATAATAATTGGAGCTATACCCAGATGCAAGATGAGTTGGAAAACAATTATGATTTGCTCACCACAGCAACCACGGGTTGTGCAGATGCTGTAAAGCAGCGATACTGGGCCACATTTAAGTATTTATATTATTCAGAGAAGCAAAGGTTTTTAAGAGAAGCAGCCGATGAGTATGCCTTAACGAGAACTCAGTATAATGGTTGTATAGGGGTAGATGCAGGAGAGTTTGAGGATAATTTATACGTACAAAATAGGGTAACAAGATTAATAGATAAGGTTAAAACCTTTTTTGCTGGAAAAGATGTTCCCAATTATGATCCAGAGGAGAACTCAACAAATCAAGCATATCATTTTCAAGACGATCCAAATCAAAACTGTTATTTAGAGACAGAGCGATTAAAAAGCTTTTCGCAAAAGAGTAAGCGATTTACCAATGATGTTTATAGCGCCGTAGGCTTAGATGTAGATGATAGTAATATAGGCGAGCTAATAGATGCTTTAGAAGCAAATGCAGAAGAGCTACGCTCAAGTACCAAGAATGTTGATGATCCCTGCTCAAAAAATGTAGAATATTGGATGGAGCAGTTATCGAGCTGTGTAGTTAGCCATTCCAGTTATTTTGATTCAGAAGGCAAATGGATTACAACAAATCAGACTTATATAGATATTACATCAGCTTTTACTGCCATTTGTAAAGAGGGTCAGCTAAATAATGGCAATAGCAGTGAGTTTAGAAACCCTTATGGTGTAACCAAATTATCAGGTAATAAAACCATTACCTATGATGGTAATGAGTTCAATAGTTTTCAAGATGTATTAGATCATTATTTAGGTAGCTTAGATGTAAATGGCGATCCAATCTTTGATAAGCATTGCACAGCTTTAAAGATCAATTATCCAGATGGAGATGAGATATCAGGAGCACTAAATAATGGCTATTGGCCTCATTTAGATAAATGTGGTTGTGATATTATAACCAGTTCAAAAGATGCTTATGATAATTTACCTGTTGATTCAAAGCCAGAGAGTTTTATGGAGTATTTTACTCAAGAAACAGGTATTATTACGAATAATTTAAATGATCTGCTTTGTCTGTGTGAAAATCTGGCATCAGATAAAGAAGTAGAAGATTATGAGATCCCTGTACCGAGAGGTCTTACCTGCCAAAACTGTATTTCATGTACACAGTTAAGCCCATTGGTAGTTGAATTTGAGTGTGAGACCGGCATTGATATACAAACCATAACAGAGCAAGAGATCATTACGGTATCAAATAGGATGACTGACATAGAGGTATTTACAGGATATTTTAATAACTATTTTGGATTTCATTACACATGGTTTGAGGTGTATGATCTGTTGAATTGCTGTGAATTAACGGAATCATCAAGGCCATGTAGTTATGATGAAACGGTAACCCAAGATATAGAAGATGCGCTTAATGAGCTTACAGCGAGCAACTCACATACCGTCCAAGACCTACTTAAGCCGGGTGAGATTGCACTGTTAAATGAAGATGATATTGGGCTTTCTCCATTTGCAGCTTTAAGAGAATTGGTAGGGTATACACCAAAATTCCAGCCAGGAGATTGCGCTCTTACCTACCAGGCCATAAGAGATCCC
>JAGDZV010000043.1:0-1353 GCA_049115495.1 Bacteroidia bacterium
TGTTTTAGGCCAATAATGCTCAGCAACCTTCGCAGGTTGTAGCTAATGAACATGAGGCCAATATCTGCTGATGCGCGCTCTTTGTATCTTTTAGTGATTACATGATCAAAACCCCACTGGCGTTTAATAGTGCCAAACGGATGCTCTACAATGGCTTGCCGCTGTTTGTAGATACTCGGATCATTTTCTATGTTCTGCCGGTTTGCTTCTATGTTGTCTTGGTGTTCAGTGCGTTCTATTATACGCTGCTTTGTTTTGGCACTTGTGCAAAGAGTAAGCACTGGGCATTGGTCTTAAACTGCTGAAAATTGGAGTATTTGCTCTTATGCCAGGTGCCTGTGGTGGTCATTGTATTGCCTTGCGGGCAAGTGAAGGTGTTGTTGTCTATATTGTAGCGGAACTTATCTCCATTGTAGTTTGGGTCTGGCGCCCAAGCTGATTTTGATGGAATGGCCACGTGGGTTTCTACTCCAAGGTTTTGAGCAATGTAAAACTGTTCGCCTGTGTGGTAGCCTTTATCATAAAGCGCAGTAAATTCTCCTGTGTGTAATATGGTTTTGGCTCTACGAACCATGTTACCCATGGCGCGCTTATCGTTTACCTGACTCACTTTGTAGTCGATAGGGATCTTGTGCTCAGCATCAACGGTGCTTTGTACGTTGTAGGCTACTTCGGTTATGTTGCTGCGCACTATTAGGTGTCGGCTATCGGGGTCAGATGTGCTTATCTGGTTTTGACCGCTTTCCTTAAGTTGCTTTTCTAGCTTTTGATATCGCTTTTTTTGAGCTTTATGTTTATCAATGTCGTCTTTACTTTCTTGTTTTTGCGCTGAGTTTTTATCACCATCTAGCTCTTTGAGTATGTTTTCATGCTCGGCGAGTCTTTTGTCAATGTAGGCAATATGCCGTGCTATTTTCTTGGCGTTGTAGTTATTCTTCTTACTGTTTTGGGCACGTAGCTTGGTTGAGTCGCCAGCTATTAAATGACCACCAATTAGATTAAAGTTCTTAGCGGTTCTTACCGTTTCCCTAAACACGCGCTTTATGGCTTTTGGGTTGTCTCTTCTAAAGTTTGAGATGGTGTTGTGGTCAGGCTTTAAACTTTCAATAAGCCATAAAACTTCTATGTTTCTATGACATTCTTTCTCAAGCTTTCTTGATGATCTTATTCCGTTTAGGTAGCCGTAGATGTATAGCTTGAGCAGGTGCTTGGGGTGATATGCGGGTCTACCGTTCTCAGGAAACTGGGTTCTAAAGCCAAGTTTGCCTAGATCAAGTGAATCAACAAATGCATCGACGAACCTTATCTCATTATCTGAAGCTATCTGCTGCTCTAATGGCAAGGGGAAAAGAT
>JAGDZV010000044.1:0-919 GCA_049115495.1 Bacteroidia bacterium
TCATCTGAAATACTTGCCACAACTGGTGCATTTGGTGCGGTGATATCAACCACAACACTCATACTGCTTGATGTGCTTGATGTGTTACCTGCTCCATCTGTTGCTTCAGCCGTAATGCTGTAGGTTCCTTCTGATAAGGTTGTTCCACTATGATCGAAAGTCCAGTTACCTGAACCATTCGCTGTGGTTGTTCCTATGGATACGCCACCAATAAATACTTCTACAGTGCTGTTAGCTTCTGCTGTTCCGATAAACTCTAAAGTTTGATCACTTGTGATCTCATCTGATGAGCTTGAACCACTATCTGTGGAGATGCCTGACAATACTGGTGCGTTCGGTGCTGTAACATCAATCTCAATGCTTAACGCACTTGATGTGTTTGATGTATTACCCGCAGTATCAGTAGCTTCAGCTGTGATGCTATAATTACCTCCTGCTAATGTTGTTCCTGTATGATCGTATGTCCAGTTACCTGAACCATTGGCCATAGTTGTACCTATTGACACCCCGCCAATAAATACTTCTACTTGGCTACCTGCTTCGGCTGTTCCACTAAACTCAAGTTCTTGATCATTGGTAAGTTCATCCGTTGAACTTGATCCACTATCTGTTGAAATACTGGCTACAACTGGCGCATTTGGATCTGTTACATCGATCTTAATACTAAGGGCACTTGATGTACTTGATGTATTGCCAGCCGCATCTTGTGCTTCAGCTGTTATGCTGTAAATATTCTCTGCTAAAGTAGTTCCAGTGTAATCATAAGTCCAGTTACCTGAACCATTTGCAGTAGTTGTTCCTATCGATACGCCACCAATAAACACTTCTACCGAACTATTGGCTTCTGCTGTTCCTGATATAAATAATGTTTGATCGTTAGTGATCTCATCTGTTGAACTTAAACCATTGTCATCAGAAA
>JAGDZV010000045.1:0-501 GCA_049115495.1 Bacteroidia bacterium
AAGTTCCCTGGTGATATCTTCAACGCTATGACCACCTTCATTCTCTTTTAGAGCCTTTATTATTTGGCTCTCGCTAAATTTTGATCTCTTCATGACAGTTTAAAATTAGTTCATTTTTAAATTGTCCGAAAATCACGTAAGTCTACACTCAAGCTTCGGAATTAAAACAATAAAAAGGTGCCCCAGTGCTTTTTTTATCTATTACGATAATATCTAATCTGATTCCCTTTGAGCAAAGGGGGGTGTGAAGCGAGCTCAGTATTTTGGAGCTTGAGCACCTTAAACTGATTACGCTGCAGAAGCTGGAGCTTCTGAATGGCTGATTAGGCTGATGAAGCCTTCTGAAAATTGAAAAGCAAACCGTCAGACTGTCTAACAACCCCACATTTGGTTGAGAAATTAGTTTTAGGGTAAGTATAATAAATGAGATATTCTGGGCATGAAATATCTTATAGGAGAAAGTAGAACTCAGGCCAATCTTTTCCCCTTGCCATTAGAGCA
>JAGDZV010000046.1:0-1003 GCA_049115495.1 Bacteroidia bacterium
ATGCGGGTATCGGCAATGTTACCAATTAAATTTTACTGATTGTAATAGGATGCTTTCGATAGGTTGACACCTATTATTAAACCTAAAACAGTATTCATCTAAATAGTTTTGCAAATGTAGTTGTGATACGCAATGATGTATTCCTTCTATATTCTTTCTGAGATTGCTTATTACACCGTGAGAAACTGGTAATTTCTTAACCGAATCAGAACCTGAAGCAATTTGTTGCAATAGATGTTTAAATTGAGTTTTAAGTGGTCCGTATGATCTGAATGCATCTGTGAATATCCGGCTACTTCTTTTTATCCAACGTGTCATTGTCTCGCCCAGCGTATCGGATTTATAGTCTTCAATTTGCTCCATAATTACCTTATTCAATCGTTTTCTAACCTTTCCTTTTCTATTTAATTCATATCTGAAGTTGGCCATAACTAAGATTTTAGCCTGATTTGCTCCCCTTCCACGCTTTTTTTTTAGTCCAACATGATTTTCTTCTTCGCTTAACTCAATAACACTCATTTGAGCTTCATCAACTTCAATCATGCCTTCTAAAACAAGATCACGGTTGCTGGCTCCCATTGCCACTCTAACCTTCTGAAGAAGATACCAGGCAGTTTCATAATGCACACCCAAATGACGTTCCAAAGTTCTCGCAGATATTGACTTTTTTGACATAGAAACAATTTGAAATGCTTCGTACCACGCTTTAAATGGGAGGTTTGAACATTCAAGAAGAGTACCGCTTCGCAGGCTTGTCCTAAAGGAACACGACTTGCATTGATACATCTGTTTACTTTTAAGCCAATAGTGTTTTTCTGATCCACATTTCTTGCAAACAATTCCTTGCTTGTCTCGCATTGATTTGAAATGGTCTCTACAAGCTTGTTCGTCTGAAAAGGTTGAATAGAAATCTGTATTTCGCATGTTTCTTTGATTTAGTACTCAAAAAAACTAGCTTGCTATGCAGAAATAATGCGTAGTGGCTTTATTCCCGATACCCGCA
>JAGDZV010000047.1:0-906 GCA_049115495.1 Bacteroidia bacterium
TGAAGCCTTACTAAAATTCGGACTATGCTAAATTAGAAAATTCTTGTTTTTGATTTTGTTTTAAGTACTCTTTTGGGCTTTGATATCCTAGTGATTTATGGGGATGGCTTTGATTGTAATCGTCCATCCAGAGCTCAGCCACTAGGTTAAATTGTCCTGTATCACTAAAGTAATTTGCATCTAGCACATCTTCCCTAAATGTTCGGTTAAAGCCTTCTATGTAACCATTTTCCATTGGTTTACCAGGGCTTGAATATACTGGGCTAACATCATGTTTTTTACACCATGATAGATACTCACTTGATCTAAACTCGGGGCCATTATCAGTTCTGATGTATTTAGGTAACCCTTTTTCACTTTTAAGCTCTTCAAGCCTATCAATTACTCGTGTTGAAGGATAGCTGACACTTCCATGACTTACCAAACACTCGCGATTATAGTCATCGATAATATTCAAAACTCTCAGAGCTCGCTTATCGGTTAAACTATAACTCATAAAGTCCATACTCCATATTTCATTAGGTTTTTGAGCTATGTATAGTGGCTTTCTTTCTGCATCAGGTAGCTTCTTACGTTTTTTAGGGCGTTTTACTAAGCCCATTTCTCTGTAAACTCTTAAAAGCCTTGAGCGTGAACATTTGAAGCCTTCATTTCGTAGTCTGTTGTAGTAGGTGTCAAAACCGCGATTGGGTAATTTTTTGGCTAGTCTCCTTAGTTCGTTAATTAACGCTGTATCATCCTTAGTGCTTTGGTAATAATATACTGACCGACTGATACGCATTACATGACAACAACTTATCAAGCTTGCCTTGAATTTGGTTTTTAATTGGCTAACAACTTGCTTTCGAGCTGAAGGCTTTACCACTTTTTTGAGATGACATCTTTTGCCATTTCTAACTGCAAAGC
>JAGDZV010000048.1:0-657 GCA_049115495.1 Bacteroidia bacterium
CTGGTAACACGGCACTGACGAACAACTCTGTTTGTGATCCTGCTGCTGCAACTGGAGATGATTACAATGGAGCTATCACTTTCACGCCAACTGGTGGAGGTACGAACTATAAGTTTGCTCTGGAAACTTCTGGTGGAACAGCTCTTGATGGATTAGGGAATGCAACTACTGCTAATGCTGCTCCTCACAACTTTATCACTTATACTGCTACTGCTACAACCACTACTACGGTGAATGGACTGCCTGCTGGTAGCTATGTGATGACAATTACTGATGATGATTCAGAATGTCCTATTGAACATCCGTTCACAATCGCTAATGACTTTACAACCAATATCCATACTGTAGCAGAAGATATAACGGATGTAACAGATAATACTGGATGTGCCCTTTCTACATATGATGGGCAAGTTGATGCTTCAACCTGGGTAACTCCGGCTGATAATGGTACAACCATCACCTACTCATACTCGTGGGCTACATCTGCTGATCCTAGTACGGAAATTGATGATAGTGCTGTCCTTGATCAAAATCAGATCACTGGCTCTAACAATGGAGTGATTGATGGAACATACATTCTTACTGTCACAAGAAATGAAACTGGATGTTCTGTTGAAGAAGAAGTAACTATTTGTACTTCCTGGTAACACGGCACTG
>JAGDZV010000049.1:0-324 GCA_049115495.1 Bacteroidia bacterium
ACACGCTACAAGCAGGAACTGACAGCACGCTGACATTCACGGCAATAGTAAACGCCCCAACAGGAGCAATAGACGAGTATAAGAATACAACGCAGGTCACCAAAGTAGACCAGTACGACGGCGACAGCACGCCCGACAATGATGATGGCGACCAAAGCGAAGATGATGAGGCCAATGCGACTATCAGTCAACAAGAAGCAGACCTCAGTCTAAGCAAAACGGTGAGTACCACAACACCAAACGTAGGCGATGAAGTAACGTTCACTATTCAAATAACGAATGTAGGACCAGATGCGGCCACAAATGTTGAGCTAGAAGATTACC
>JAGDZV010000001.1:0-812387 GCA_049115495.1 Bacteroidia bacterium
TTGGTAACATTGCCGATACCCGCATTCCAATATTCTTGAAGGAATGTTTAGCAAAATGAATGTGGATCTTGAAACTTTTGATATGGATGTTTTTGATTCAGATGATGAAGAGATTTACTCTATGTTTTCAATAGACATGGAAGGTGAAAATGTTTTAGGATATGGATACTTATTTCTTCAAGGTGAAAACATTGAGTCAATTTGGTTGATGCCAAAAACTAAAGGATTCACAAGAGAATACATTGAACATTTTGACATAAGAATTATGCCTGCTAGCGAATGAAGCTAAAATCAAAAGCTTACTTCATTTTCGGACGACTGCGAATTCAATTTAGAGATCTGAAGAGTTTTGAAACTTCAAACTAAAATGGAATCAAGCTTTGATAGTTAAAATCTTTGACATAAAAAAAGGAGCTTCTCAGCTCCTTTTTCTTTTAGGCATTTTCTAGCCAATATTCTTTAAGTGCATCGCGGTAGTATTTCAATTCTTCGCGGTTGCGTGGGTTGCTTGTGTTTTGCAAAAGTGAGCACAAGTAATAAAGCGAGTTAGACGCTCTGTCTAAACCATCAACTAATGGCTCAAATTCATCTTCGTCTTCTTCATCATCTGGAATATCAATATGAAAACCTTCAAACTCTTCAAGGTGCTCCCAAGTAGTTCTAATGATTCGAGTTACCATAGGATCCTTTTCTTGAATGGCATAAGGTCTTAACTCCTGCAACCCTTCTACTACCGGCTCACTATTAGCGCCTTCTTCCAAAATACTCTTCTGGATTCTGTTAACGAGCTTTCTTGCTTCTATACTTTCCAATGCTGTACTATTTGTGGCAAAGCTATTTACATTGGGGCTTTAACCCAAAAAATTGTTTGTTGATAATAAATAAAAGGCTGCTTAAAACTCCTTAAATCATTCCGAATCAAGTTAGGAATGGCGGATTTCTAGGCAGCCTCTTAAAGCTGTTGTTGACTACTTATTTAAAGAAATAAGGCATTAGCATCATAGGCTCATCAAATTGAGTAACCCACTTTATCTGCTGCATTATTTCATATTGTTCGGCACCAATTTCTTCTTTGATCATATCGCTGCTTACTTGGCCGCCAAATTCCTTTATCAAATCTTCAAATGGATTTTTAACCTTAGGGTATTCTTTAATCTGGTAATTTTCAAGACCAGCTTTTTCGGCAGCAATGGCAACTGCTCTATCAAGTCCACCTAACTCATCTACTAATCCAATTTCAAGTGCTCTTGTTCCGGTCCAAACTCTACCTTGGCCATGCTCATTTACATAAGCTGTGTCTAGTCCACGGCCTTCGGCAACATGCGTAATAAAGTCTACATAAATAATATCAAGTTGATTCTGAATTATGGCCATTTCTTCATCGCTCATAGCTCTATTTGGATTTCCAAGATCAGCATATGGGCCCGTTTTAATTCTATCAAAGGTGATTCCAAGTTTGTCTTCGAAAAACTTCTCTGTTCCAGGTAAGATTCCAATTACTCCTATTGATCCAGTGAGGGTACTTGGTTCAGCAAGAATCCAATCGGCTTTACAAGAAATGTAATATCCACCACTGGCCGCAACATCGCCCATTGATGCAATAACCGGCTTACCAGCTTCTTTGGCCAAAGCCATTTCTCTTAAAATGATATCAGATGCAAGGGCACTTCCACCTGGAGAATTTACTCTTAAAACAATGGCCTTAACCTTATCATCTTCTCTTGCTTTTTTTATGGCTCCGGCAATTCGGTCTGCGCCAATATTTAGATCATCGCCTTGGCCCATATCAATACCTCCTACCGCATAAACCACAGCTATTTTTTCTTTTTGGTATTCGTCGTTAATTGTTTTTCTGTATTTCTTAATGCTTACAGTTTCTATGTCATCATAATCTTCCTCACCCATAAAGTTGGCTAAGAAATCCCTCATTTGATCTCTGTAATACAAGCCATCAATTAATCCATGCTCAACTGCATCTTGTGGTGTTCTTACCTTTAACTCTGCTGCAATAGCTCTTAATTTAGCAGAATCCATACCTCTATTCTCACCTACTTCGGCAAGCCATTGGGTATAAATATCTTTCAACAAAGCACGCATTTGCTCGCGGTTAGGGTCGCTCATTTGTTTCTCGCTAAATGGCTCACCAGCACTTTTAAATTTACCATGCTTTATTACGCGTGGCTCAATTCCCAATTTATCAAAAGCACCTCTAAAAAACATCATCTCCATCATGGTACCATCCATTGCCATGCCACCTACTGGATTCATAAAAATGCTATCGGCTAATGAAGCTAGATAATAAGTTGACTCACTATAAACATCGGCATATGCATAAATTGGTTTACCTGAAGTTTTAAAGTCTAAAATAGCATTTCTTATGGCCTGCACACTTGCCCTTCCGCCTTGAAAAACCGTAAGGTTTAGGTACATGCCTTTAATGTTCTCATCATCTTTGGCATTTTTCATTGTCTTAACAATATCAGTTAAGGCAACTCCCGAATTGTCGTCGAAATTGGCAGTAAATTGAAATTGTCCTAATCCTTCACTCAAGTCTCTCTCGGTAATGGGCTTTGAAAGCTCCGGAACAAATAATGTTGAAGATGAGATTGGCTCAACTTCATCATCTTGGCCGCCAAACGCCGCTGCTATGGCACCAAATATGCCGAAAAGCAATAGGGTTCCTATGGTTAAAGCAAGTAGTGTCCCGAAAAAACTCGCAAACACGAACTTAAAAAACTGTCTCATTTATATAATTTTTGTTTTGATGGTTCAAATGTAAATTCACTTTACACAAAAAGGGTTTAGTCTTACATTAGGGGTGTAAAATGAGTAAGGAATATGTTTTTTTGATGACTAACGTAAGATTAACTTGGTTGAATGGTTTAAATTCTCTTTTCGCATATTCACAATCAAAATTTTGTTTCTAAGGGCATTTAAATCAATTGCTTGAATATGGTTTGCTTCTAAAATCTCTTTTCCGGCAAGGTCATATAATGTAATAATGCCATTTTGAAACTGTTCTGGTACTATAAGAAAGCCATTATCCAATTTCAAAAACACTTCTTTATCTATTGCATTTAAAACACTTAGAGTTGGTTCAAATAATACTTCAATACCTTGAATTGAATTATCAGTAAACCTTACAAAGGCATTGTATAAACCACCTACCGGATTGCTTAGAACTAATCTAATACCTACCTTCTCACCAGGCTGTAACTTGCTTTTTGGTATCCAATAGTGAATTACATCTCCGCCATCTATACCTGCAATTTCAATATCCTTATCACCAGTATTAATAATCCATGCAATGTATCTAGCCGAATCAGCGTCCTTTGAATAGGTTTCAACCGTTTGGTCTACAATTGCTGCCGATGCCGTTAAAGTTCTCTTTTTGCCACCCTCAATTGCAATTATTCTATCCATTAGCTCTGGGGCATCAACAAACGGGTTCCTATTTCTTTGCAGATCAAAAATTCCATTATTTCTTTTCTTTTCGGCTTGTTTGGGAATGTAAGTATTGTGCCAGTTTCTAAGTGTATTTTCTTGAGAACCTAAAAATCCATCGCAATCACCATATCTCATTACCATATAAAGCATGGCTCTCGCAGTTGCCCCTTTTTGTTCGTCTCTTGGCTCAAATAAGCCACCACCCAGTTTAGATCCACCTTCTTCCCAACTCGGGCTTCCGGTTACTTTACCGAATGGGTAATTGCCTCTTCTTGAATTCGAACTTGCATCAGTAGAGAATAAATGATGAATATCGGCTTTTTGCATGCTGCTTTCGCTGCTACAAAATTTACTTTGTGGCCAGCTGTGTTCACAATTAAAGCTATTGCTATTGGCGCCGCCTCTGCTATTAAATGATGCCGTACGTCCTGTGTACACACAAGTAACCTTACCATTCACATTATCAAGATCGGCATACATTTCGTCTCTTGCGCTGTTGTATCCTAATGATCTTTGATTTTTAGAAGTAAGTGCTTTTAGCTCGTCTAAAAGAGCATCGTCCCAAAGGTCAAATGTTGAATTGTAGTAATTATTAGCAATGCTGCCTTTACCGGTAAGGTCAGTACCACTGTGCCAAATATCATTTGTACCTATAAATACAGAACCTCTGTAAGTAACATTTTGCGATGGTTTAAATACTACCCATATGGTTGTATCTCCTCCTCGTTTCAACATTTTAGACTTCTGCCTAATCATAAAACCATTACCGTAGATTTTAATTTGAGCATCAACCTCGGTTTGGTTGTGAAGATTAACTGATAGCTGAACACTGTCAAGTTCGCCAACATTCACTTTACCAAAATTGTGATTTTTGGAATCGAAGCCCAAAGAAAAGGCCTTGGTAAAGGCTAAACTAAAAAACAACAGAACGGAATAAAATCGCACCATACTTAAACTCAAATTCATTTGCTTTTGCTAAGAATCAACAATATTAAGACTAGCAATAGGCTACTAAGCTTTTAAAGGGAATTTTTATAATTACATTCGGCTAAAGTTTCAAGTAATTTTTAATTGATAACAGCTAACGACATACACAAGTCTTACGGACAACTACATGTACTTAAGGGTGTTAATTGCGAAATTAAGCAAGGAGAAGTAGTTTCAATAGTTGGGCCATCTGGAGCCGGAAAGTCTACATTACTACACATTATGGGTACACTTGATCAACCAGACAAAGGCACCATAACATTTGATGGAAAGCAACCTGCTTTTAATGATAGCAAGAAACTTTCGATGTTTAGAAACACCTCTATTGGTTTTGTTTTTCAATTCCATCATTTATTGCCTGAGTTTACAGCGCTTGAAAATATTTGCATACCCGCCTACATTGCCAAACTAAATAAAGCTGAAGCAGAAAAAAGAGCCCAAGAACTCTTAAAAATGATGGGCCTAAAAGATAGAAGTAACCATTACCCTAATCAGCTATCGGGTGGTGAACAACAAAGGGTAGCTGTGGCTCGAGCCTTGGTTAATCAACCAAAGGTAGTTTTAGCAGATGAACCTAGTGGTAACCTTGATAGCAGTAGCGCAGAAGAGCTTCATGGATTGTTTTTTAGGCTAAGGGATGAGCTTAATCAAAGCTTTGTGATTGTAACCCATAACGACGAGCTGGCAGAAATGACCGACAGAACTTTGCGAATGAACGACGGTAAGATTGTAGAATAATGAAAGTAGCAGGTATAATTCCGGCAAGATTGGGTAGCAGCCGATTGGCATCAAAACCTTTGCAAGACCTAGCAGGTAAACCACTAATTGCAAGGGTTTATGAAAATGCGCAACAGTTTAACCTTGACAGCTTAATTGTAGCCACTGATCATGAAGCAATTGCAAATGCCGTAGAAAAAGTAGGCGGTAAAGCCTTGCTAACGCCAGCTGAGCTTCCGAGCGGAACATATAGATGTGCGCATTTGGCGCATGAGATTGAAGCTGATGTAATAATTAATATTCAGGGTGACGAGCCTTTTTTATTAAAAGAGCAAGTTACTGCACTCATTGGCGCTTTTAAAGAGGAGCAAACTGATATTGCGACCCTTTGTTACGAACTTAAAAACACTTCATATTTAGACAATCCGGCAACGGTTAAAGTGGTAAAAGATCAAAACAACAATGCCCTTTACTTTAGCCGTTCTCCTATACCCTTCATCAGAAATTTCGACAAAAACGATTGGATTAATCAACATAGATTTTATAAGCATATTGGCGTTTATGCTTTCAGAAAAAATGTACTGCTTAAAATTGCACGTTATAAGCAAGGAGCGCTCGAGCAGGCTGAATCTTTAGAACAACTCACTTGGTTAGAAAATGGACATAAGATTAAGCTTGTAGAGACTGGCAACGAATGCTTATCAATTGATACTGAAGAAGATTTAAACAAAGCGAGAGCATTATTTAGGTAATTTTTTTTGAACGTTTTATGGACAGAAGTAACTCTAAAACCAAGTACATTTTTGTTACAGGTGGTGTAACATCTTCATTGGGTAAAGGAATTTTGGCAGCATCTTTGGCTAAACTCCTACAATCGCGCGGATACCGAACTACCATTCAAAAGTTTGACCCTTATTTAAACGTTGATCCTGGAACCTTAAACCCTTATGAGCACGGAGAATGTTTTGTAACTGAAGATGGTGCTGAAACCGATCTTGACCTTGGACATTACGAAAGGTTTTTAAACGTAAGAACTTCTCAAGCCAATAATGTAACTACAGGAAGGGTTTACTCAAGCGTAATTTCTAAAGAACGTAGAGGTGATTATTTAGGAAAAACCGTGCAGGTTGTTCCACACATCACCGATGAGATCAAATCTCGATTTGCAGCTTTAGGAGAAACCGGCGATTACGATATAATTATTACTGAAATAGGCGGAACTGTTGGTGATATTGAGTCTTTGCCTTACGTTGAAGCCATAAGACAGTTTAAATGGGAAACAGGAACCTACGATTGTTTGGTAATTCATCTTACCCTTGTTCCATATCTTAAAACTTCAGAAGAACTAAAAACAAAACCAACTCAACACTCAGTAAAGCAAATGCTTGAATCGGGTATTCAACCTGATGTTTTGGTGTGTAGAACTGAGTATTCTCTAAGCAAATCTATAAGAAGAAAACTTGCGCTTTTCTGCAATGTTAAAATCAATGCCGTAATTGAAGCCATTGATGCTTCATCTATATATGATGTTCCTCTTTTAATGCTAAAAGAGAATTTAGACAAGGTGGTATTGGCCAAACTTAAATTGCCAACCAACAGCGAGCCGCAAATGAACGATTGGAAAGCCTTTTTGCAAAGACTTAAAAATCCTGTTTCAGAAGTTGCTATTGGTCTTGTAGGTAAGTACACTGAATTGCCCGATGCTTATAAGTCAATAATTGAATCGCTTAAACACGCCGGTGCACACAATGAGTGTAAGGTTAATATTGAGCTGATTTCTTCTGAGTTTATTACTGAAAAAAACGTAGCCGAAAAAGTTGGCGAGCTAGACGCCGTACTTGTTGCACCAGGTTTTGGCGAACGCGGCATAGAGGGTAAAATTGAAACGATAAAGTACGTTCGCGAAAACAAGATTCCTTTTATGGGTATATGCCTGGGTATGCAATGTGCAGTAATTGAGTTTGCACGAAATGTTTTAGGACATGAAGATGCGCATTCTACTGAGATGCTACCTGACACTAAGCATCCGGTTATTTACTTAATGGAAGATCAAAAAGATGTAACCGACAAAGGTGGAACTATGAGACTTGGTGCTTATAAATGCGAGCTTACGAAGGGTTCAAAAGCACAGAATATTTACGGAAGTAAAATGATTTCGGAGCGACACAGACATCGCTTTGAATTTAACAATCAGTATAGAAAAGAATTTGAAAAAGCGGGTTTAAAAGCTGTAGGACTAAACCCTGAGCAAGATTTGGTTGAAATTGTTGAGCTTGAAGATCATCCGTTTTTTATTGCTTCTCAATTTCACCCCGAGTATAGTAGCACGGTGCTAAACCCTCATCCGTTTTTTGTTCATTTTGTACAAGCGGCAAACGCAAACAAGCAGGTGTAAAAACTCAAAAACTTTAAACTATGAAAATAACGCTATTCGAAAATGATGCGCAAAAGGGTTCTCTTATTGTATTTACCCTAAAAAACAAGGAATCAATAAACCATAATGCGCCAGAAGAATATGCTGGCCTTGTAGAATCTTATTTAAACAATTCAGGTTTTTCTTCGGCAGTAGGCGAATCGGTTTTAATTGTGGCTAAAAACAACAGGCAAATAATTTTATGTGGGTGCGGCAAAGAAGAAAACTTTAAGCAAGACCATTTAAGAAGAGCCATAGGCAAAGGGCTTAAAAACAGTAGAGCTAATAAAGCAACACAGGTTGCTGTACTAAAACCAAACTGGTCTTTAGAGTCTCTAGAAATTCATTGGGTTCAATTGGTTTCTGAGACCATTTACCTTTCTCTGTACGAATACAATAAGTATTTGTCAAATAAGTCAGTTTTTGAAATAGAAGAAATAACTATACAATGCGACCGTGTAAATGAAAATACCCAGGCCGCATTAAAAAAAGGAAGTGTTCTTGGTCATAGCACTACAATTGCAAGAGATTTAATAAACGAACCGGCCATAGACCTTTACCCTGAAACTTTAGCTAAAAAGGTGATTGAATTGGGAAAATGTTATGGCTTTGATGTTCAAATATTTAATGCTGATCAGTGCCATGGCATGGGAATGCATGCGCTAATGGCTGTGGGCCAAGCTTCAACAAGAAAACCGCATTTAATTGTAATGCGCTGGATTGGTGGCAGCAATATGGAACCCATTGGATTAATCGGAAAAGGGGTAACCTACGATACTGGCGGTTTATCATTAAAACCTACTAACTCTATGGCCCATATGAAAAGTGATATGGGGGGTGCAGCCAATGTAATTGCAACCATGTGTGCTTTGGCGCGATTGGGCAGTAAGAAGAATGTGGTTGGCGTTGTTGCTGCTGCTGAAAATGCTGTTGCCGGAAACGCCTACAAGCCTGGCGACGTTATTAGAAGTATGAATGGTAAAACCATTGAAATTGGCAACACAGATGCAGAAGGTAGATTAACGCTTGCTGATGCCATTACCTATGCCATTCAGAAAGAACATGCCAATACCATAATTGATATTGCAACCCTAACTGGGGCAGTAAAAGTTGCCTTGGGCGACCATAGAGCGGGTATAGTAAGTACTGACAATAGCCTTGTAAATGCGGCATATAGTGCTTCAGAAAAGGCTGATGAAGGGTTTTGGCAATTGCCTATTGATGATGAGTATAGAAGCCTTAATTCATCTGAAATAGGCGAAATCAAAAATATTGGGCGCGATGGATTGGCCGGGACTATTACAGCAGCAGCTTTTGTAGAAGCTTTTACTGAAAACCTTCCGTGGCTGCACATTGATATTGCAGGTGTTTGCTTTTTTAGGAAAGACCATGAATATATAAGTAAAGGCGGAAGTGGTAGACCAATGAGAAGCCTTTATCACTTGGTGGAGAATTTGTAAGTTGGTTATTGGTTATTAGGTTAATAGTGATTAGAAAATAGTGATGAGTAAAAACCGGCAGTGCCTAAAACTAAGTTAAGCTCATTTTCAAATTATTAAGATTAATGAACTACTTGCTTTTCTATTGAACTTAGTAGCTCTTTTTTGAGTACTTTTAGGCTTTTGACATGTGCTTCCTATTGACTTCTGTCTATACCCTTCTTTAAAGTTCATTTAGTTCATGCCCTAAGAAGTTTGGCCTTTGAATTTAGGAGACACCTTTTATTCCTTTAAAACTTTTAGCGTCGCTTTTTTATCATCTGCTCTTATTTCTAGAAAATAAACTCCGCTTTCACCCTCTATAAAAAGGTCAATACCGTTGGCTGCATCAGTATTTTTTCTCAAAGTCTCTTGTCCAAGGCTATTCCTTACAATAACCACCACATTAATATAAGAGCCACCTAACTCAACCTTTACTTGTCCTTTAGTAGGGTTAGGAAACACTACCAAATCAGCTCCAAAAGAATTTTCTAAAATACCTACGTTGTTTACAAGCTCACAGGCAGAAGTATCAGTGCATCCGTTTTGGTGTACTTCTACAGCATAATTGCCATTTGCCGTGGCCGTAAATTGCTGATTGGTTTCACCAGGAATTATGGCAAAGCTGTTACTACAATCTAACCACTGGTAAGTAGATCCCATGGCATTTGCTAAAAGGCTTGGTGAATTGTTGGTTACAGATATGTCAACGGTGTCAATGCTAAGGCTTATGGTCATCACGCTATCGCATCCAGCGTTGTTGGTAATGGTATCCATTACTATTTGCGAAGTTGTGTAGGTTTCATCGCCACTAGGTACTGTGTAGCTTTCGCAAGCTGAAACTGAAAAAGCACTTGTGGTACTGTTGATACTCACACTTATGGCCATCACACTATCGCATCCGGCCTTGTTAGTAATGGTATCCATTACTGTTTGCGAAGTTGTATAAGTTTCATCGCCGCTAGGTACTGTGTAGCTATAGCAAGCCGAAACCGAAAACGTACTTTTGGTATTGTCAATCATTACATTTATAGTCATCACACTATCGCATCCTGCAGTGTTGGGGATTGTATCCATTACTGTTTGCGAAGTTGTATAAGTTTCATCGCCGCTTGGAACCGTGTAGCTATTGCAAGCCGAAACCGAAAACGCACTTGTGGTATTTTCAATAATCACATTTATAGTCATCACACTATCGCATCCGGCAGAATTAGGAATAGTATCCATTGCCGATTGTGAGAATGTGTAAGTCTCATCGCCGCTAGGTACGGTGTAGCTATCACAGGCTTGAACTGAAAAAGTAGTATCTGTTCTGTTAATAATAACATTTATGGTCATTAAGCTGTCACAGCCCGCCGCGTTGGGAATGGTATCCATAACCATTTGCGAAGATGTGTAGGTTTCATCTCCGCTAGGTACGGTGTAGCTATCACAGGCCGAAACTGAGAATGCCGTGTCGGTTCTGTTAATAATCACATTTATGGTCATCACACTATCGCATCCTGCAGTGTTGCTGACTGTATCCCTTACCATTTGCGAAGTTGTGTAGGTTTCATCGGCGCTAGGTACGGTGTAGCTGTCGCAAGCCGAAACCGAAAATGCACTGGTACTTGAGCAGAAATTATATACCCTTACACTGCCAGATTGGCTACCATTTCCATCGTCGTAAGGGGCTCCAAGAACCAAGGTACTGCTGTTTGGCATGCAAACTGACTGACCTAAGTTACTTGCTGTATCTCCATCTATGTCAAGGCCTCTCTGAAGGTATGCGCTGCCATTCCATTTGTAAACACGCACATGACCAGAATTAAAACCATTTCCGCCATTGTAAGGTGCACCTATGGCCAAGGTATTGCTATCAGGCATGCTAATGGACCATCCCGAATGGTCTCTTGCCGCTTCTCCATCTATATCACTACCTTTCTGAACCCAAGCATTTCCATTCCAACGATAAATCCGTACATGACCGGCTCGGTACCCATTTCCATCATTATTCGCCGCTCCAATGGCCACTGTGTTAGTGTCTGGCATGCTAACTGAATAGCCGGAGAAGTCATAAGCTGCCTCACCGTCTATGTCACTGCCTTTTTGAACCCACGAACTTCCGTTCCATCGATAAACCCGCACATGGCCAGCATTGGTTCCGCTCCCGTCATTGCCAATAGCTCCTATAGCAACAGTATTGCTGTCGGGCATGTTGACCGAATAACCTGAAAAGTCTTTTGCCGCCTCCCCGTCTATATCGGAACCTTTTTGAATCCAAGCACTACCGTTCCATTTATATACTCTCACATGGCCGGCATCACTTCCGTTTCCATCATTATCAAAAGCACCAATGGCCACTGTATTGCTGTCGGGCATACTAACGGCCCTGCCTGACTCATCACCTGCGGCTTCTGCATCAATGTCAATGCCTTTTTGAACCCAAGCACTACCGTTCCATTTATATACTCTCACATGGCCAGCTCTGCTTCCCTTTCCTTGATTGAGAAAAGCTCCTATGGCCACCGTGCTACTGTCCGGCATGCTCACCTCTATTCCTGAAGCATCGCCTGCTGCTTCTCCATCAATGTCAATGCCTTTTTGAACCCAAGACCTGCCGTTCCATCTGTAAACTCGAACATGACCTGAACCGCTTCCGTTTCCGTCATTATTGGGCCCTCCTACTGCCATTGTTTTGGCATCGGGCATGCTAACCGAATGTCCAAAAAAGTCATCTATGGCTTCGCCATCTAAGTCCATGCCCTTTTGAATTTGAGCGTTTGTTTTGGTAATTACTAGACAAGCCAGTATACTGCATATAATGCGCAATTTGTAAATCATATAATCTTGATCAATTTTTCTCAATTGAAATTTTATGTTTCAATTAATATCGATTTTCCTAGGTTTTATAACTGAAGGTTAGTCCGCGACTGTCATTTGATTTTTTTGATTAGATATTTTAATCATTGCTCCTTCATCAAATCAAAAAACCTACTTCCCCGCTCCTTTAAAATGGTCTACTTTGTTTTTAAAAAGCACATTAAACGTGGTTAGGCTACCATAGGCTCTAGAGATGTATTGCTGTAGGTGTACTTTTTCTTCATCGGTAAGTACTTTGTGGCTGTTGATGTTTTGTTCTAACACACGAAGCCTATCACGTAGCATCACAATCTTATGAAAGAAGGTTTCAATAGGAATTTCTTTAATCTGTAAGTTATGATCATTAGGCTGTAACAACATTTTACCACCTTTCCATTTATCACCAAGGTCAACTAAATGTTGCATATCAGCATGCTCGGCCAATACCTTTTTTAGTGATTTTTCTACATCTTCTAGGCTAAGGCCTTGGTATGCTTCTTTCGCAGGCTCAATTACTTCTAAACCTTCAAACTGCCTTGATATTTCTTTGTCTCCTATACTTCTAAAAAATACTTTCAAGATTGATGTGTCCATTGAAACTACTATCCCTTCACCAAATGACGGGTGCTGCACCCTTGCTCCTATTCCTAATTCTAACATGTTTTATTCTTTTTAATATTTGATATACGCAGTGAATCAAAAATAGGTTGTGGCATTTGCTTTATTCAAAAAGAGTTAAAGAAAAAATATTGGAGTAATTCATTTAACACTCCAGCGTTTCATGAGCCACATTTAAATCAACCAAAATGATAGCTAAAGCAAAACAAAAATCAGTACCAATTTTACTTAATGGGGTAAACCTATGGTTGGCAGGGAGTATAAGTTTCAGTTTAATTATACTCGCTTACAGGGTTTATTTGGCTGATGTAACAACCTATTCTTTTCTTATTTGGAATTTGCTTTTAGCAGGATTACCTTATGTAATCTCAAGCTATATGTTTAACAGGTCAGCAGACAAGCTTTTAAAAATCAAACAAATCCCATTGCTTGTTCTTTGGTTACTTTTCTTGCCAAATGCTCCTTATATACTTACCGATCTTTTTCATTTAGAACCCAAAGGGAACATTCCCGAATGGTACGATCTCATGCTCATTCTTTCATTTGCCTTAAACGGATTGGTTTTAGGCATTATGTCACTATTACAAATTCACGATCTTGTAGAAAATAGACTCGGAAAAGCATCAGGCTTCGTCTTTGCGTTAGTAATATGCCTTCTTTGCGCATTCGGCGTTTATTTAGGAAGGTTTTTAAGATTCAATAGTTGGGATATAATTTCTAATCCTTCTCCCCTTTTTCAAGATCTATTTTCAAGCATTAAAGAACCACAAAATCATGGCCGCCGCTGGGGCATGACCTTTGTGATGGGCACTATGCTTTTTATGCTTTATAGTTTGTTTAGGAGTTTGAGAATTACGCGTTGACATGTTAAAACGTTAAAAGGTAGAAGGTTAAATTGTTTTTTTAGCTCGTGTATGATCAACTTGATATCTTTCTTTTGATTCATATCACAGATCCAAAATTTGAATTGCCGTTCTTTTCATTCAAACATGACATGTTTCACTTGGTTCAAGGCAAATCTTTCAAAACTTGCACTAAGATTTACTTTACTTAAACATGTTATGTTTTAAAGTAAATTCACCTTCAGTGGAAGAGAATTCTATTTTTTTACATGTGAACAATCATTCATGAAGAATCAGAAAAATTGAATTCGTGACAAATTTTATTTTAAAACGTTGCTACTTTCGATAAATGAAATTTCTAGTGCCATTTCTCTTTATTGCATTCATCATTAATTCTTGCACCAATTACGAAGAAAGAAGGTTTCCTGTAAAAAGGCTGAGCAAAGTGCTACATGCTAATGGCGACTATGAAGAATACGCTTTCAATGCAAATGGACAAGTAATTTCAAAGCTTGAAAAAAGCGGTGAATATGAATACCCAGAGTCTTATTCTTATCTCGAAAATGGCTTAATTGATGAAGTATTTGAACATTGGCATGAGAATACCGCAGATAGCGGTGGTGTTTGGAAATATCATTACAATCAAAAAGATGAGCTCATAAAAAGAACCTTTCATTATTACAATATTCATAAGGGTCTTAGCGCATATGGTTTGTTTGATACTGTTATAAAAGTGAAAGGAAGTAAGGTATTTGAATTAGCCACGTATAATCGCTATTATCATGACTTAATTTGGTACTTAGGCAGCGAATATTACACTTTCACCTTAGATTGCAATGTAAAAAGTGCTAAACATGAAACAGCGAACCCAAGTGGAAACAGCATCTACGAAGTTGAGTATGAATATGACCGTAAACCCTATTTCGCTTTATACAATCCAGCTTATGATAACTTCATTAATACCAACAAAAACAATATAATTGGGAACGCAAGATTTGGTAGAAATGAATCTTCAAGCATAGAATACGAATATGATGAAGATGGCTATCCTGTTCTTTTAAAAGAAGATGGCCAAATTTTTAAGGAGTTTTTCTATGACTAGTCATAAAATCGAATAAAGGTTTCTGGAATGGCCACTAAAACAAAACTTAGAAATATGCTCAAACTTTCTTTTATGCGAGCGATTCCGCCAATAAACTGGGGCACTTCACAAATCCCAACCTTCTCTCCTCCTTTTGCTCCTTTTGTAAATGGGTTAAGATTGAGTTATAAGTTCTAGCTTTTTAAATACACTTGTTAATTTCCTTGGGCAAATTGGCTTAATTTGTTTTACAATCAAAACAATCTAATCTCATGGGAAGAAACGTTTTAGCCTTAGTAGCTGCAATAGTCTTTGGTAGCCTAGTGGTTTGGCTTGTCGAAAAACTTGGACACACCTTATATCCGTATCCTGAAGGAATGGATCCTACAGATTATGAAGCAATTAAAGAGTACATTAAAACGGCTCCAACGGGAGCAATGCTTATGGTTATTCTCGCACATTTTCTTGGCGCATTAGCTTCAGGTATTGTGGTCACCAAAATTGCAAAGTCATCACATTTTGTATTTGCTATCATTTCAGGTGCCATATTCATGGTTTTCGGCATTATGAACATAATGATGATTCCTGGCCCAACTTGGTTTGCTATTGCAGATCTTGCCACCTACATACCAGGTGCGTTGATTGGGTATTTGCTGGTGAAACCGAAAGCTTAGGAATATCGAATTCAAAACACTGAATATTGAATGTTGAATGTTGAATGTTGAATGTTGAATGTTGAATTTAGGGTTTTTACAATTCAAAGGCCAAACAGATTCATCAATCCAAAATCTAAATTCTAAAATTTCTAAGTTGTCATTTTCCCTCTAATACCTTCACTTAAGTTTATTGTAAACGTACTTTCAATAAAACTATTGAAGCTGTAAATATGCTTTTTATATGGCCAAATGAGCTCAACTTGCTTTTCATTTGGATGATAAACCGCAGTATAAAGTGTACCAAAACCTTTTAAGAATTGGTTGTGATATAATGGTGGCTTTAAAAATTTATTAAGCATACTAAAAAAGGATTCATAGGGATTTAAAAGGCAATGCTCAATGTACTGAGAACGCTCAATGGTCCTTGTCATTTTTGCGTAATCGTCCCATTCAACTACATGCTGATGGTTTGTAGCATAAGAAACAAAGGAGATTTCTGACGGCCTATCGGGAGCAAGAAATACGGTGGCATAATTGCCTTTTTCATCAATTAAAGTTACATTGTATTGCATGTGCACTGGGATTCTTGCTAAGGCTTGAGCTCCTTCTTGAGCAGTTGAGCAAGTCTCTAGAACGTACCTAAGCAAAATAGGAATACCAAAACCGCTGCCATACACTTTTCTTCCACCAAAACTTAAAGAAACCGCAAGCCCGTCTCCATTTATTCCATCTAAAACACCCCACATACAATCGCACATAGCCATTACTGGCTTTAGCCAATTGGTTTTCATAAAGATGCCATCAAAAAGCTTTGCCGAATAATCGTAATTTCTGATGAGCGCATTTCTGCCTTTTGTCCAAGCCAATTGCGAACAGCCACTGAGGTATGGTGGCGGCCCGTATAGGCTCAAAAAACGAGCGGGCAAATCATGTCCACCCGCCAATTCGCATAAAAGCTCATAAGTAGGTACAAGTTCAGGCATGTGCTCGCTCAAGGCTTCAAAACAAGAAAGATATCCTGGGCGCGCGGTATAACCTTCGCTTAAATACCATTTCTGATAATTGGGCCAGTATTTTTCAAATACTTCACGCCATTTGTTGCCTGGCTTCTCTTCGGCATAGGCGTTCATTCCCAAAAACATGTGCTACATCATTTTAAAGCCACCAATCTCTGGAGCTGATGGGCTTGTGGTATCAATTGGCACACTTTCGTAATGTGCTCTAATGGCTTTCAACCATTTTTTTGCTCTACCTTTAAGTTTAAAGTCTTTGGTCATTGAGCGGCCTCTCATTACTAAAATTCCGAGATCTGCACCTTCATATTCATAATCACCAGCCTTACTAATTCTTAAAAAGAAAGCTTCTTCTTCAAGTTCAACGGCTCTACGATGTGTATCCATACGGTCAAATTTTACCGTGCCATCTTTTTGCATAACGTAAATACCACTTCTTGGTGCTTTGGTAATTTGATTTACAGAATCATCGGTATGTTTAATAACCAATTGGCTCCACGTATCAACATTTTCTTGTCTGCCCCACCTATTATTAAGCCCATTTACACTTAGCTCGTAATCTTGATCCATCCACTCTAAAACATGGAACATAAATAGTGGCGCATCGGAAAGCGCAAAAACCGCATGATTGGTAATTGAACTAGCACCAGTAACACGAGGGTTTAATTCTCCTAAATAAAGACGGTTAGTACCTTCTTCAACCAAAAAGTCTAGTTCAAAATAACCTTTATACCCTTCACTTCTCAAGGCATCGCCAAATTTCTTAGTGTATCGCCGGGCCTTATCTCTAATGTTCTTATTAAATGCATCGGCAAATATTTCATTACCGCACCAGCCCCCTTTGTAAGGTGTAAGTTCTTTAAAACCTACCAACTCTGTCATTAAAGGAGCCACAATGGTACCATGCCTTGTTACACATGCTTCAATCGCTGCACCACGGCAATTGATTCGTTTCATAATCTTCACTTCAGCCTCGCCAGCAATTTCATGAGCGTGCTTTTCATACTCTTCTTTATTTGATATAAAGAATGTTGTATGGCCAGAATCTCCGAAAGGTGTTTGAATTACCAAATCTTTACCCAAACCTTTTGATGCTTTTTGAAGCGAAGCCCAAGAGTCAACTTTTGCTAAAACATTTGGTACAGAAGGTACACCCGCTGCATTACCTACTCGGGTTGTATTTACCTTATTGTCCATAAATGTTCTCAACTTGGCTGAAGGAAAGGCTACTTCAAGCCCAAGCTTCTTAGCCAATTTCTCAGTTTTTTCATCAAACATTAAGAAAAGTGCCTTGCCTTTATCCTTGCCCTTAGCTCTGCCTTTTATATAATCAATTACCTCTTTGTGTTCAAGCAAGTAATTATTTATGTCTTCAATACTCTCAAACTCATCATGCGGCATATCGCTTGGCGAAAACACGTTTGGGTGTAAACCATCAAAACACTCTATGTAGCATATGAATTTGAATCCTTTAATCCATTCATCAGCTCCTAAAAGATTAAAATTAGTTGCACTAATAAAGTAAATTGGTGTTTCGTTTCTGTAAAAAAATCTTCTAATATCAGATACTCCTTTTAGTTTAGAAAGCTTTTCTACAGGGTTTTGAGTTTTGTTTTTTTTGTTTGCCATAATGAGTTGTTTTGATTTTATCTGATTATTGCAATAATTCTGGTTTAAATAATAATAAGCCTAGCTCTGGCTTGTAACCATGAATTTCTTTTACATCAAGTTTTATCATAAAAGTGAGAATTTCTTTACTCACTATTTGACCAGGTACTAGCACCGGAAAACCTGGAGGATAGGGAATTACAAAGCTTGCTGAAACGGGCGTATTACCCATTTCAAGCTCTTGAGCACACTCTTCAAGGGTTAAATGATAACAATTCTCTTCATCATAAACCATAAAAAATGCTTTTCTAATATCACCTTCTGGTGTTGAAGCATTTGGTTTAAAATATGGATGAAAAGCGCTAAAATCAGGTAAAGGTGGGCATTGCTCTACAAGTGAATATATCTTTTTCTCTTTAAGTTTTAGTTCATCTCTACTTAATGAGCGCTGATCTTCATCTAGCTGTCTCGCAATTTTTAAGAGCACCCCTGTTAAATAAGCTACAGAACTTCTTGTAGTACCAATATTGGCCATAAATAGCACAGAATTTCTAGTAGTTTTATTTACTTGAATTCCGAACTGATCCATTAGGTATTTATTCTTAAAATCATCGCCATTAACACCTGTATTTCCAATAAATAAATTGATTTTGGTAGGGTCAAGTACAAACTCATCTTCAATCCAAGCAGTTTCTAACTCATTCCAACCTTTTTTAGGCTCATAATACTTTGTTAGGCCCGATTCACGATAATTTTCTGGTATAAGATCTTCAATTACCAATACCTTAAAATACTTATTAAGCTCTGGATTATTGATAATCTTTTCTCTAAGCGCCATGCTCATTTCGGCACTCTTCTCAACCAACTCATACCCCTCAAACACCGCCTGTCTCCTTCCTACATCAAGCGATGCTAGTATTTGATAGTTTGCTGATGTGGAAGTATGGGTCATATAAGCTTCTTGAAAAGCTTCTTCTGATTTGCGTCTAAAATCTTCGTCCCAAATATGAATCATAGAACCTTGGCGAAGCGACGATAGTGTTTTATGCGTTGATTGAGTGGCATAAACTCTAATCTTAACTTTACTAGGATCAACCATTTTTGATTGATCTTTTGCATTTTCATAAGATTCTTTGTAGGCTTTTGAATTAAATTTTTCAAAGAGCTTTTGGGCACTCCACATGGCGGTTCTTCGCCTAAAAACCTTGGTAAACCTGGCAAAGGCAAACCAAGCTTCGTCCCACAAAAAGATCATATCTGGCTTTATGGCCAGCACCTCTTCCATTACTCGCTGTACGTTGTAAACCAAGCCATCAAAAGTGCAATTGGTTAGTATTAGCATTTTTACCTTATCAAGCCTACCTTCTTCTTTAAGTTTTAATAGATTTTCCTTTATCTCAGCCAAAGGCACTGCACCATACATGGTATAATTAGGAATTGGATATGAATCTAAATAAACCGGATAGGCACCGCTAAGTGTCATTGCGTAGTGATGAGACTTATGGCAATCTCTATCTATTAGCACAATATCATCAGGCCTTATTAAACCTTGCAACACAATCTTATTTGCCGTTGATGTACCGTTTGTTGCAAAATACGTGTATTGAGAACCGAAGGCTTCTGAAGCCATATTCATGGCCTTTTTAAGGGTTCCTGTTGGCTGCAGCAATGAATCAAGTCCACCTGTGGTTGCTGATGTTTCGGCTAAAAATATATTTCTGCCATAAAAATCACCCATATCTTTAATCCAGTTGCTTTTAAAAACTGAATTGCCACGAGAAATAGGCATGGCATGAAAAACACCTGTTGGTCTTTTGCTATAGTCTACAAGTGCATTAAAAAAAGGCGCTTCAAAACGCTCAGAAATTGCTCTTCTTATGCTCAAATGCGCTTCTTGAACATCTTCTTGCCTGTAGAATATTCTCCTAAATAGGTTAAGCGTTTCTTCATTTGTTTGATCAAGCGTGCGATCTGTAACATAATAAATGTCAAGCTCGGGCCTAAACTCCTTCATTTTTTTGCCCAAAATCAAGGCAAGTTCGTCTTCATTTTCGGTGCTGTAATCGTATTTGAGCACATCGTATAAAAATGATTTTAAAGACTTTACTTTATTTTCAGAATTAAATTTTACGCCATATCTAATTACAACACTTTGTATATTATAATTAAACTTTAGTGCTATTAGTGCGTCTTGAAAACTGCTTGCAAAGGTTATTTCATATTTATAATGGTCTTTTGGATCCATTATTCTTGCAAATTTCTCTCTTAATTCTTCTTTTTCGTGGGGTTGAATATTGTCAACAAAAAGCACTTCGAAATAATGGCTATTGCCTCTTTCTTTGTCAATGATTTCATCAACTTCGTCTTCTGCAATATCATCGTGAGGTACAGATGCTATTGATTTTCTATACTTATATCTGTCGCTACTTATAAGTTTGGCAATCTCTGAAGATGCGTTGTAAACGTATTCAAGATCATGTCTTTCAACGCTTTGCCTAAGTAAGTTTGTAGTTTTTGTAGATGGATATGCCCAATACTTTTCAATGATGCAAAGCTGATTGAAAACATCTAAAACCAAATCTACAGTTTTATGCAGCTGTTTTTTGGAAAGATCTAACCTGTAAGTTGAAGATAATTCCTTGATCTGATTCCAAAGGTCAATCCTGTACTGATTTACATTAAAGTAATCTTTCGCCTTGATTTCCTGATACTTAAAAGGAAGTTCAGTATTGCTCATAAGAAAGTAGTAGCTCTGTAGTGGCAAATATTAATTAATATTTAGTCATATTGGTGTTTACCACACTTTTAACCAAAAAATATTGACTTCTGTAAACTTTTTTTGAGCAAGAAACATTGATTATCGAAACAACCCCAATGAAAAAATTAACAATAGCTTTACTAATTATAATTTCAAGCACCTTTAAAATATACGCCGGTGGCGCTTGGCCACAAGGTACCGGCAACGGATTCTTTATGTTAAGTCAACGCTACATTGGTGGTAGTTTTTATGCTAACAATTCTGGAGATATAATTGACCTTGGAGATGATCTTGCCGGAGTTTTTTCTACTCATCTTTATTGTGAGTACGGCCTAACAAATAAAATAGATGCCATAGTACATTTTCAGCCAATTGTGGCATCATACTATACTGATGAATTTCCATCGTCTTTTTTACCTATAAATGGTAATTCTACCCAAAATGCTGGATTTGGAGATATGGACCTTGCACTTAAGTATAACTTTTATGATGATGGGATTTTTTTAAGTGCGACATTGCAATTTGGTATTCCTACAGGTAGGCACAAACCTGGCTTATATGGTAATACCTTTGCTTTAACCGGCGATGGAGATTTTAACCAAATGATAAAATTTGATGCTAGTGGGGGTTTAGGATCTAATGTATTTTACAATGTTTTTGTTGGTTTTAATAATAGAACTAATGAATTTTCAGATGAATTTCATGCAGGTGGAGAAATCGGAAGAAACGGTGACAAGCTTGTTTCGATTCTTAAAATTTACTCGCTAAACTCTTTTAGAAATGGTTCTAATTTTCCGGCTGGTATACCCGGCATCTACTCTAATAACCTTGAGTATCTGGCTGTAAGTCCTTGCTTTTTGTATAAGTTAAAGAACAATTGGGGTATTTTATTTGAAGCAGGTTTTGCCCCAATGCTTAAAAATATAATTGCAGCGCCAAGCTTTAATATTGGGATAACAAAGAATGTGAATGGCCTTAAATCTTTTGAATTTTAAGTCTAGTTTGTAAAAACGTTGAAGCGTATGGAATTAAAAGTGTTGGAAGGTTTATTCTAAGTAATAAAATGTTTTTAGCCGCCAAGTTTTGAACCTACCTGAGAATTCAACCCCCAACTAAGAAGATCCACTTTCGAATTCAATAAGATTGCGACGCACACTTCTATCTAATTGTTGTAGCACGGAAGTTTCATCCTTCTTTAAACTTCCTTTCTTATAACTGCTAACCAATAACAAAAGGCCTAAACAATGCTCTCGCCATTCAAATTTGTGGTAAGGTAATCACTCATTACATCAAATAGTGGTCGCATATTTCTAAAGCCTTCATTCAGCTTATTGTGAAAATCACTCGCCATCACTTCTTTATCGGTAAAAGACTTTGAAACAATAAATCCCTTGTGCCTTAGCAAGTCAATATTAGGATCTTCTTTATCGAATCCTTTTGGTGCTGTTTTAAGCTTATCTCCTTTTAATTCTCCGAAGTAGCTTTTAAATTCACCTGAGCTAATTACATCTCTTAATGGTTCAGCATCTTGCTGTATTTGTAGTCTTAAATGTTGCAGGTCTTCTTTGCTTGGCCCCCAAAAACCACCGCCTAAAAAGCTACCGGCAGGCTCAATATGATAATAATAACCGCCGCGCAACATGGGCGTTAACCGCTTAAAACTGCCTGACATGTGTGTTTTATACGGTGTTTTATCTTTTGAAAAACGAATGTCTCTATGTATTCTAAAAATATGTGGTTTAGGGTCAACATTATCATGCTTCACCATTAATTCTGAAAGTTTCAATGAAAAACTTTTAAACTCTTCTTTGACCATCTCATAGTCGCTCTTATTTTCAGCAAACCATTCACGGTTATTGTTTTTCCCTAGCTTCTTTACAAAGTCAAAAATGTTTTTCATGGTGTGAAATTATAGTAGCACATAACTACGGAAAAGAAATTGAAAATATTGAACACAACGTTGTATTTTAACTCCTTAGGGTGATTAAAACCCCTAAGGAGTTAGCTAGATGATTCAAACTCTTCCTCCATTTTATGTAGCCAACTACTCGTAGCGTTTTTATGAATATCAATAAATGAGCTAGCATTATTATTTAACTGAAGAACTCCTTTTCGATTTAGTAAAGTTGGTTTATCTGATAGAATCGCTTCATAACTTGTGAAGCTCCAATCTTCAATTCTATTGCAAAAACTGTGATGTACCGGATTTCTGTTTGCATAAGTAATGCAATTTTGCAAATGCATTTTACTTTTAATTTCTTGGCGCTTAAATGGATTTTGAAAAAGGCTTCCATGTCTTTGATAAAGCTTATTGTATGCTTGAGCATATGAGTTCAAAAGATTTGAGAACTGCTGTGATATCTTTTTTGAGAAGTCATTTTCATTTAATCCCCTAAAGTCTGTTTTAATCGCACAAATTGCCTTTTCACTTCTAATTCTAAGTACAAAATGAAAGTGATTTCCTATTAATGCATGGGCCCATGTTTCAGCTACAGGGTGAATGTATTTTTTATATTTCTCTAAAAAGAAGAAATAGTTTTCTTCTTCTTTAAAAACTTCAACTTCTGAAACAGAACGAGTTAAAATGTGATAGAATTTCCTTGGCTCTAGTTTTTCGTTTTTCATGTAATTCACTCTTTACTCAGAATAAACTCCCAAGGGGTTTGGAACCCCTTGGGAGTTATATTGACAATTAACTAATTACTAAATCTCTGTCTTAGTGACCTTTTTGTACCAATCGTTTACCAATGGCAACACGGCCGCACCATACCAAGGATGAAACTCAAAAATTAAGCGCTCATTTACTATCATGGGGTCAGTTTTAGTTAACTCTTCTGCTTCTTCAACAGTTGCTACATCAAAAAGGTAAATTCCTCTCATTTCAGTATCATCTAAAAAAGGGCCAGCAAGTACCAGGCTTCCTTCTTCTGCCATTCTGTTAATATTATCAAGATGTGCACGTTGCATTTCTGCAATTTCAACTGAATCATGATCTCTATTGGGACCGGCCTTTAAAAAGGCCATTATATATGTTTTCATTCCATAATCATCGGCTCCCAAGGCATTTGCTAAATCTGCGTCATAAGCGAATTCATCTTTTACTTCTGAATCATTTTCAGTTTGAATTACTGTTTTGGTCTCTGCTTCAGATATACTCGCTTCTTCTTTTTTAGATGCACCACAAGAAACAAGAAAGATAATTAGAAAGGCATTTAAAGAATAATTGAAAATTTTCATTTGGCTGATTTAGGTCGCAAAATATGATTAATAGCGCTTTTTTAAATTGAATTAGCCTAAGGATTTAATTTACATGACCTTCGGCGAAATTTTTTTTGATGAGCATAGCTAAAGATAAAGTAGTAAGTATTCATTACAAGCTTAGAAATGACGACAAGCAGATTTTAGACAGTTCAGAAGGCCGCGATCCATTGGCTTATATCCATGGTTATGGCTATTTAATACCTGGACTTGAACTTGAACTTAACGGAAAGGCGGTTGGAGACAAATTTGTATCTACCGTAAAACCAGAAGATGGATATGGGTTAAGAGACGACAAACTTGTAAATAAAGTGGCTAAAGCAAACTTTAAAGGCGATGGTGAAGTAACCGAAGGCATGCAAGTGCGTGTAGAAACCAATGATGGCCCAAAAATCGCCGTTGTAAAGCGGGTATCGGGCGAAGAAGTAACCCTTGACCTTAATCACCCATTGGCCGGAATCAATTTAAACTTTGAAGTTGAAGTAATGGATGTGAGAAATGCCACAAAAGAAGAGCTAGACCATGGCCATGTACACGGACCTGGGGGAGTGGAACACTAAAGAATTTTGAATGATGAATTTTGAGTTTTGAATAACTTGAAGTCTACAAAATGAATTATTAATTTTAGATGTTGGATTAGAACAATTCAACATCTAAAATTTAACATCCAAAATCCCATTTAAACTAGTTATTATAGATTCTGACCTGTTTAATGTATACATCTCGATAATTCACTTCTGAATCTATTTTAAACTCAATATCGAGCGCAAACTCTTCATATGTGCAGTTGCATTCATGTTTAATTTGGTAATAATAGCGCTGCTTTATGCGAGTACAATAGTCCATTAAGCGTTCTATCTCCTTATTATGCAATACCGTTTTGCCTTTAAGTTCAGGTACGTTTGAAAAACTCAAGTATTCAATTGTATAGCTTGACCAACGGTTCATGCTCCAAGTATTTACCATTATTTGATCATGAATAACGCCCGGTTCAGGAAAAACAATACTTTTTTCGCCATACTGCGTATTTATAATAAACCCAGGATTAGCATTGTATAAATTGGTAGTTAAAACCACACCGTTGGCATCTTCATTTGGAAACGACCTGTGTACCAAAACTCCCATAAAACATGTAGAATGGTTAATCTTATAATAGCTCCTTTCTTCATAAGCTCGCCAATTCCACAGACTTGCCCAAACGGTTTTTATGGCTGATTCAATACTTTTCCTTCCCATGTCTTTTTTACCTGATTTAGAATCGTACAAACCAGCTCCTGAAAACCCTTTAATATCTTCAGCATTAGTGGATGATCTAAACCTAAAAGAGTTAAATCCCGGAAACTTATTTATTTCATTCATTACAACTGATAAAAACTCAGCTGAAAGGTTGCAGTTCATTATGGTATCTCTCAAATTCTTAAGTCGATCTTTTCTTATTTTGGGTTTTTCGTTTAGTAATTCATTGCTTAAAAAGGCATTTATTCTTTTATCAATTCCGTGTTTTGTTAAATGCTGATTATAGAAGTAAAATGGTATTGCAAAATGACCTTCAGGCACTCTAATGGGACTATTTTTAAATTTAACTTTTAGCAGCTCAGAAAAATTTGCAGCCTTTGCTCCTATTGAATTCGTAAAATTTATATCAGCATTTTCTAGCATTACTAGGCTAGTTGTTTCAAACTCATATTTAAGGTTTTGAGTGTCTTGTGGTTCTTTTAGTTTCCAAAACGAATCTGCTTCATTGTAAGACGCTTTTCTGATGCTAAATCCGTTTGCCGCAACCTTTAAATAAACCAACTCACCAATTAAGGCATCTAACTCTTCATTTTCCCAAGCATTTTTTAAGGTCATGTTTGGCGTACCACGGTTATGACTCAATATATTAATATGACTCAGCGGTGTCTGAAACTCAGTTGTAATAATACCCGCCACCACTGGAAGGTCGTTTGGAATCCCCTTATATAAAACCAAATCCCGTTTACCAATATATTCAGTTTCAAGCTCATTTGGCAAAATCTTTCTTAAATAACCATATGTTTCAGTTAAGTTATAGCCCTGATAATTCTGTCCGTCATAAAGCTGCTCTGTACTTATGATGTTTATATTCTCACATTCTTGCCACTCTTGCTTAACTGGATAAAAATGTAGCTTTTCACCAAAGTAAGAAGTCTCTTTAAGCTTTGATATAAATTGTTTGATTTGGCTACACGTAAAATCATTTGATGCTACAAACTGCAAAACAAACTTGTCTTGTGATTCGTAATAATTTAAGTCACCTAAAAACAGATACCTAAAAGGGCTTTGAGTATACTGATGTTGATTGAAGTGATACACCCCTTGCTCATACCCTATAACTCTTTCGCAGAAATAATAATGTAATTCGTGCTTTGGAGTATTTACATAATACAGTATGTCTTTTCTAATATCATAAACTAACTTTAAGGCTTTAATCTGCCCTAAGTTTGATCTAGATGGATTAGCACTAATGGCATTAAACTGTTCAAAATCGTCAATTTTCAACAAGTAATCTAGCCTGTCAGGGTTTTTAGGCAACAGTCCTATATCCAAAATCTTTACCGGAGATTGTATGGCTATTTTTCGCGTTCTATAACCTTTTGCTGAAACAATAAGTGTATCTGAAATTGATTGGCTTGATGAAACATATCTGGCCTTATCATCAGCAATTGAAAACTTATCGCCATTACAATAGGCCTTGTAAACTTCATTTTCACTCCCATTAAAAACCGCCAATAAATAAATACCTGAAGGCTGAATAGGCATTGTGAAATGTAGCTCTGAACCTTTCTCATAACTGTATATTAACCTACCACTTAAATCGTAAAGATCAGCTCTTTTTGCTTTACCCCAATAAAGCATATTACCTATAAACTTGGTAATAGAGTCTTTTTCGAAATCATTTGAATTAAGTGCGAAATAACCAGAAAAGTCTGATGCAGAAGAATAAGCACCGAATTTTAGCTGTACCTGTGCATCTTTGACACCTTGGTTGGTTGCAACATTGTAAACCTTACCAGTTATTACAATTTGAGCCAAGGAAACTCCACAAAAAAATAGAACAAAAAGTATAATACTAAGCCCTTTTTTCATTGCTACCTATTCTTTGGGCATTTTTACTTTTCGTTTAACCTTAAATGTAAATGCCGTACCAACAAAAAATACTTCTAACGGAGTGTCCTCGCCCATTTCGTTTTCATAAGCGCAAAAAACGTCAATTTCACTCTTTTTACTTGTTTTAATTTCAGTTGACAATCTAATTCTAAACCTATCCCAACTTGGACCTTTATTGGCGTTTAGGTGCCTAAAAATTTCAAATGACAAACAAGGATCAGCCTTCCAATTTTTAATCTTATATAAGGCTTCTACTTTATATCGCATATCCACATTTAAATCATTGTTTCTAAAGGGCCATCGATAAATTGTTCGGTTTTGATAACCAATGCGAGGTGTAATTTCAAGTTTACCAAAGTCTATTTTATAACTCAAATTAAAGCGATATCTAAAAAAATTATGATTTAAGATCTCACCATTCTTAATACCCATTCTAATCTCAGTATCAAAATCAAGTTTATTAATGGGTTCTAAGGACAATTTTATTTCTGTAAAATACTGTTGCAGATCACCGCTTCCTTCGTTGAACCTCAGGTTTTGATCAAATGCCACATTAATGAACTTATTGTGCTTATAGTTTACGCCTGCATTCCACCAGCTTTCAAAATCTCTTAAAAGGTAATCTTGTGCCTTTACTGAAAAAGAAATAAAAACAAGCCCAAGAAAAAGAAAACACCTAGTCATTCTCATCAGATTTATAGAAAATCGTAACATCAGCTACGTCTTTTAAAAAATCAACTTTCCCAATTTTTACTCGGGTAATCTCAAGACCTGTTCTTTCTTGAAGATTGGCAATAAGAGCTTCTCTGTTTTCAGGCTTAATAAGCTCAATATGTTCAAAAACAACATGCTTAGATTCATCTTTACCTTTTAGCCAAACATTTTCAAGAATAGCAGTAATTATGAGTATAAAAACATTACCACCAATGGCAATGAATTGTGCTTTTTCTTCATGAATTGATACGCCATTTATCAATGATATACCAATTACAATGAATAAATACGTCATTTCTTTTATTGGAATTACATTGGTTCTGTAGCGAATAATTCCAAAAACAGCAAAAAGCCCTAAGGCCATTCCAAGCCCAAGGTTAACACTCTTTAGACTTAATGAAATAAAGAAAACCACCACACCAATCATGTAATATGTAAAGAGATAATCTTTGTTGCCTGTGCGCTTAAAATATATAAACCTTATTACTACAGTAAGGCTCAAAAGAGTAATTAAAAATGCTATGATGTAAGCCATAATTTATTTATAGAGCTTAGAAATTTTTCTAAACTTGGTTTTAAATCTATTTTGTTTGATGTTGTCATGAATCTGAGCCATGCCCATGCAGTATTTGCTAATTTTATAAGGTTTTATGCCTATATATCTCATTTTAGTTTCAATTGCTGAAGCTTGATAATTATTCAACTTTTTTGTTTCTACAATCATTAATTCTTGCCCATATTCTCCAATTCTAATGTTTTCGTTGTACCTAAGATCATGATCAATGGTTACCCTTTCATTTAACTTTTTACTTACAAGTGTAATGCGGCTAAAACTATTGCTTAAAGTATGTTTTAGGTTCATTTCCTTTTCAAAATAGCCATTTAGAAAGTCCAATTCATTGGCATTTAAACCTGCTGTAAAGTTGTAGGTTTGCAACCTTTGTTTATTTGTAATTCCTTTATTGTTCTTATGCTTTATTTCAAAAAATGAAGTGTTTGTATTTACATAGCATCTTTTTCTCACCTTATGCCTAGTAAGTTTTTTACGGTGATGATCATGATAAAACTGTTCATCTGAAGTATCAAAATAAATTGAATCGTAGCGCGAATCCATTACCCCTTCAACCTCAAGTATTCTGTAATCTTCAATTGCAAAATCAAGTAACTCAAGTACCTGTTCTCTTCTTAGCAAAAACTTGGTATCAATACGCCTTTGAAGTTCAGCTTCTTTGAGCTGTTCTAAACCAATGGTCTCATATTTTTCTAATTGGGAAGTAAACATATTGCAAGTTGCAAGTTGCAAGGTATGAAAAAACGTACTCGTGCCTTGTAAATAACTGATAAGTGGATGAAAAAGATGCTTACTTAAATAAAATAGCTAAACCGGCAATTGCAGTAACCACAATTATAAACTTTCGGTAATTCGCATTATCTATTTTGTGAACTATTAAAGTACCTACATAAAGGCCTATAAACATTATTGGTAGCATGGCTAAGTTAATATAGATGCTTTTGATGTTGATGGTTTCCCAACTAAGCACATGAAAGGGAACTTTGAAGATGTTAATACATAAAAACAAAACGGCTGCTGTTGCGATGAAACTGTTTTTGGGTAGTCTCATGGCCAAGAAAAAAAGGTTTGAAAAGGCTCCAGCTAAATTGCCCAGCATAGTAGTAAAACCAGCTGACAATCCCATTGAACCAGCAAAAGCCCAATGGTTCGGAGTTTTATCCTTTAGTTTCTTATCAACAATTATCATCATGAGCACGCTAACCAAAATAATAATGCCCATTACCATTTTAAATGCTTTAGCAGGGATATAATCACCAAAAAAAGCACCAAACACCACCCCAATCATCATCCAAGGCAAAAGCTTTTTTAAGTATTTGAGCTCAGCAAATCTTCTATAAATGCTCACGGCATAAATATCTCCTACAATAAGCATAGGTAGCATTATGCCAGTAGACTCTTTTGAACCAAAAGCCAAAGCCATTATGCTAACAATAATTGTTGCTATGCCCTTAATACCTGCTTTTGAAACCCCTATCAAAAAAGCGGCTGACAAAGACAACATCCATTGCCCATTACTCATTTCTAAAAGTGAAGGAAGCATAAAACTATTGCAAGACTAAACCATTTAGCCTTAACTAGGTTTCATATAAAAACAAATATTATGGGATTATTTAGCAGCAAATCACCAAAAGAAAAATTACAAGATCAATACAGAAAACTTATGGAGCAATCTTATAAGTATTCAACTTCTGATAGAAAACGTAGCGATGAATTAAGAGCTGAAGCTGAAGAGCTTATTAAGCGTATAGAATCTATGTAATTAGGCGTTAATTCGCTATAATTCTACAAATACAAAAAAGTTCCCGCATTAATATTGTGTATATAGATACATTAAGTATATACATTGCGGGTACTTTTAGTTTTGGCCCGATCTTTCAAATTTTGTTTTTTCAATAACCACCGGCATTATTGCACTTATACTTCTCTTAATGTTGAGAAAATGGGCCTATTATTAAGTGCTACTTTCACTCTTAAATACATTCTAATTGCATTGGTTAATTTGTCGCTCTTACGTCGAGTAATTGTTAATGATTGAAAATTAGCCCTTATTTAAAGCTTTCTATTTTCTTTTACATTACGCTTATTTGGTTAAAGCGTAATTCGTTAAATTTTTTCTTGGAATAAGAAAAAACGCTGCTAAGTACGATGCCTTGGGCTATTTCTATTCTTTAATTTCTTAATGTAGAATTTGATATCTAAAAATTTAAAACTGCTCGAGCAGTTCTACTTTTGCAGCCTTAAAATTTAAGCCCAATGACCGCTAACGAAATTCGTAAGGCATTTCTTGATTTTTTCGCTTCAAAAGGACACAAAGTGGTTCCGTCAGCACCTATCGTAATTAAAAATGATCCTACCCTTATGTTTACCAATGCGGGTATGAATCAGTTTAAAGATTACTTTTTGGGTAATAAACTTGCCAGCGAAAAGCGAGTGGCCGATACGCAAAAATGTTTAAGAGCTAGCGGTAAACACAACGATCTTGAAGATGTTGGTAAAGACACCTACCACCACACCATGTTTGAAATGTTGGGTAACTGGAGCTTTGGAGACTATTTTAAAGAAGAAGCCCTAGGTTGGGCCTGGGAGCTTTTAACCGAGGTTTACAAACTTGATAAAAGCCGCCTTTACGTTACGGTTTTTGAAGGTGATGCGGATGTACCTGTAGACCAAGAAGCTATTGATATTTGGAAGAAATATGTTCCAGAAGATCGGATTATACTAGCCAATAAAAAAGATAACTTTTGGGAAATGGGCGATCAAGGGCCATGTGGACCTTGCTCAGAGATACATATTGATCTTAGAGATGATAGCGAAATTGCTAAGATTTCTGGGAGAGATATGGTAAACAAAGACCACCCACAGGTTATTGAAATTTGGAATAACGTATTTATACAGTTTAATAGAAAAGCAGATGGCAGTCTCGAAAATCTACCTGCAAAACATGTAGATACAGGAATGGGCTTAGAGCGCTTGGCTGTGGTTATTCAAGGAAAAAAATCTAACTACGATACTGACGTTTTCTCGTATTTAATAAACTACGTTGAAAATAAATTTGGCGTTAAATATGGTACTAATGAGCAAACCGATATTGCAATAAGAGTATTGGTTGACCATGTAAGAGCAATTACATTTACAATTGCCGATGGCCAATTACCGAGCAATACTGGAGCGGGATATGTAATTAGAAGAATATTAAGGCGTGCAGTGCGCTATGCGTTTAGATATTTCAATTGCAATGAGCCTTTCTTATTTGAAATGAGCGGCTTGTTAGCTGATAACTTTAAAGATGTTTTCCCGGAAGTATTTGCGCAAAAAGACTTTTTAGCCAAGGTGATTAAAGAAGAAGAAAACTCTTTTTTACGCACCTTGAGCACGGGAACAAAACGATTTGAAGGGTTTATTACAGAAGCAAAGTCTAAAGAAATTCCGGGCGACTTTGCTTTTGAGCTTTTTGATACTTATGGCTTCCCTATTGATTTAACACAACTTATGGCTGAAGAAGAAGGTTTTGGTGTTGACTTGAAAGGATATAAAAAAGCCTTAGCCGAACAACGCAAAAGATCAAAAGCAGATGCTGATAGAGAGCAAGGCGATTGGACGGTTGTAAATGAAGGTCTTGACGTTGAATTTGTTGGTTATGATACACTTGAATCAGCAACTAAAATTCTGAGGTACCGATCAATTACCGCAAAAGGAAAAACACAATATCAATTGGTATTGAATAAAACACCCTTTTATCCCGAAGGTGGTGGACAAATTGGTGATACTGGCGAATTAAGCAACAACGCGGAAAAAGTTTATGTAATTGACACCAAAAAAGAGAACGACCTAATTCTGCACTTTACAAAAGAGCTTCCTAAGAGTCTAACTGCTGACTTCACTGCCAAAGTAAATGAGACTAAGCGGGGAAGCACAGAGAAAAACCACAGTGTTACACACCTCATTCATAGCGCTCTTAGAAAAGTGCTAGGCGATCATGTTGCTCAAAAAGGAAGTTTGGTAGGGCCTGATTATATGCGTTTTGACTTTTCTCATTTCTCTAAAATGACCAACGAAGAGATTGTTGAAGTAGAGCGAATTGTAAATGATAAGATTAGAGAAAATGTAGCACTTGGCGAAGCTAGAAACATTCCTATTGAAGAAGCGCAAAAAGCAGGCGCTATGATGCTTTTTGGCGAAAAGTATGGTGAGAGCGTTCGTATGATCACTTTTGATCCTGAATATTCAATTGAGCTTTGTGGAGGTACTCATGTAAATGCCACAGGTGAAATAGGCCTTTGCCGAATTACCAGTGAAGGGGCTGTTGCGGCAGGCGTAAGAAGAATTGAAGTAATTACAGGAAAAGCCGCTGAAGAAAAAGCCAGAGAAGAAGCCAAAATTGTTGCCGATATAAAAGAGATGCTCAAAGCCAAAGATCCAATGAAATCGGTACAACAATTAGTTGACGATAAAAAGAAATTGGAAGACCAAATTGAGCAATTCAAAAACGCCAGAGCTACTGCTATGCGCAATGATCTAATGAGATCTGTTGAAGAAGTAAATGGTGTTGGTGTTTTGGTAAAACAAGTAGAGCTTAATGATGCCGGAGAAGGCAAAAATTTAAGCTTTATGATAAAGAACAATGCACCCCAAGCTGCAGTGGTTTTGGCGGCAGCATTTGGTGATAAGCTTAATGTTTGGGTAATAATTGAACCTAGTTTGGTTGAGCAAAAAGGCTTAGATGCCAAAGAATTAATAAAAGTAATGAGCGCCGATATTAGAGGTGGTGGTGGCGGACAACCATTCTTTGCATCGGCCGGTGGTAAAAATCCTGCAGGTATTCCTGCAGCGCTTGAAAAAGTTAAAGCGGTAATTCTAGAAAAGCTCGCTTAATCACATGAGCATTTAATCTCTTGTGTAATACCATAATCTTTTTCTATAGCTACAGTTCCATCTCTTGAAACCGAAATATCAATTTCCCCTATTTTTTGGGGGTCGCAGTAGGTTTCATTGTAGGTAATATGCAATAAATAACCATTATTGGTTTCTGTAATGCTTGATTCTGCTATTTCTGAGTTGTAGTACCAATAGGCATCATACCCTTCAATTGAGCTTACCGCTGCTATATAAGCTTCAGTCTTAGAATCAATTGGTATAATAGCTTCTACAAGGTCATTAGCTTTTCTCGTAGAGTCTTCAAATTCTACAAAATACCAATGTGATATAGTTTCAGGGATATATGGTTCTTGACTAGCATCTTCAGCAATATAGTTTTGATCAAGGTTTAACTCAAAAATGCTTCCTAAAGCAGCAAGGGAATCAATGTAATGACCAATTGTATAAGTTCTTTTGTAGATTTCTTTGTAAGCGCTTTCTTCGAGTGTATCTCCGCCAACCCATGTATATGCTAGCAAATCACCATATTGTTCGGTAAGGGTAAAAACAGCTTCTTGCTTAATACTTCCATCTGATTTAATTTCTTGAAGCACCAGATCAGGATAAATTGACCTTGTATTGCAAGATTCTCTTAATCTATTGCATGATGAACAAACCACTAATAAACCAAATAGAAGAAAAAATGCAAAGTAGCGCATACAAATGAATTTGCCATCAAATTAAAAGAATGGCCAATTGGTTGCGTCTATTATTGAAAGAATTTTGCTTAATTGCATTACGGCAGGTATGAGTAAGAAAGAGAATTTTGGAATAGGAGCATTATTTTTAGGCCCAGTGGTGAGACGTTATGAGTCTAAACTGAATAATGAGGAATTGACTAAGGCCTTTAAACAGTCACAATTTTTAGGTTCTAAGAGTGACAAAACATTTTGTACCGAACTCACATTTTTCAACATTATGTTTCCTTTTGGTCATTTTGCCAAAATAAAAGGACGCATTCTAAAAAACGATGTTGTAGAGCTAACCATTTTACCAATAATGGTAAGAACCATACAACTTGTAATTATTACCCTTTATTCACTCACACTATCGGCTGTAAGGCTCTACGATAAGCAAGATTGGAAGGTGTTAGCCATTGGCGCTGTTCATTTTGGCATTTTATGCTCGGTTTGGTGGGTAATTCGATTAGTTTATGTTGCTGATGCCCGACAAAAGTTCATGAAGATTAAAAAGCTTCTACAGCTTGACGATGAAACCTGATGAATTTTGAATTTCTAATGCTGAATACTGAATTTAAGGATTAGCAATAAAAGAAGGTTTCAAAACCATTTTCACATCAAACGACACCTCAATAACAAGGGCTATTGATCAAGATTACATTATAGAGCTAGAACGTGTTGAAATAGCAGAAACAAAAAGTCTAATTGAAGAAACCCATGGATCTAGAAAATACTTCCGTTGGTGTGAATTTGAAAATGCAATTATTCCCAGCCTGTGTTTTACAAATGGTGCCTCACCAACTTTAACCAGTATATTAGGAAGCCAGGATTAAAGGAGCCTTTTTAAGTTACGAAGCACTACTTTTTCAAGCTGAGAGAATTCACCATCGGTATTAAATAACTCAGAAAGTTCTCCAAGGAGCTTTTCTTTACCTTCGGTACCTTGATAAAACTTTTCCCTTTCTCCTTGCAATATTTGAAGGCACTCGTAGTCTGAAAGCTTTTTACCCTGCTTGTTAATTTCTTGTGCTATTTCACCCCCCACTTCTTGAATAATCATTTCCCTTTCATCTTCGTTAAACGAACCATCAACATATGCAGCGTATGTAAGTGCAAATGCTCTGTAGTGCTCTTGAGTCCAATTTGTGGTATCCATAATACTAATGCCTAAAAGTCTGTTTCAAATAAACGAAAAAAGCGCCGTTTTGGGCGCTTTTCTATTTTTATAGTTTAGGATTTCTACAAGCCTAACTTCTTTTTTATACTTTTTGGAATAGCATCTTTATGAATCATAATATCAATCGTTTTTGCTCTCAAATATGCATCTGAAGCAAATAGATATCCATCTTGTTCATTGCTATCAGTACCCCATGAGTTTTTTACCTTGTAGTACATATCTCCATTTTTTTCGCGGTACATACCCGTTATATGCATACCATGATCATCTGTGGTAGTGTAATTATCATAACCTTCTTGCCTATCTTCAATTGTTACAACTTTTTGCTCTTGTGGAGATTTAATGAATTCAGAAACTTCAGTTCTATCCATTCCGTCAAAACCATCTTTTGGCCAAATGGCAACTCCATTTCTGTGAGAAAAGCCAGTTTCACTCACATCGGCAGCCCAAGATATTGTATACCCCTTGTCTAGTGAATAATCGGTAATTTCCATCATTTCATCAAGTGTAACATTATAAGCCGTTTTATGCAACCAGTTATCAGGTAATTCAATAATAAAAGGTTTATACATAGGCTGATGTGTGAATGAAGATATTACAACATAATTATCAGGGTCAATGCCTAAATAACTAGCAAAAGCCATTGGTGAATAAGTACCACCTTCATATTCAAATTTTTCAATTGGCTTACCCAAATATGCGTCAACTACACCTACAATTGCGTCTTTCCATGCTGTAGTTAGTTTTCGATTTGGGTTCTTAATAATTTCATCGCACATAGCTCTCAATACATTTCTTAACTCCGAATGATAGTGCTTTTCAGTTCCATAATTTAGACCTGTGTATACATCTTGTGGTACAATGCCGTACTTTTTAATCATTTCGGTTACATCATGTGCCGCTCCACCTTGATCAAAATTTACCATTCCGTGAAATCTAACATAACGAATGGCTTTTTCAATGTAAGTGTTTCTTACAATCCACATTTCTGAAAGTTTAACGTCCATATCTTTCATACGCATAACTTCAGATTCTATGAATGACAAGGTTGAAAAACTCCAGCAAGTGCCTGTAATATGTTGATCTTGAACAGCAAAAGCGTCGTTATCTTTAACCGCCCTAAATTCATAATTATTTACCGTTACCTTGCTTTGTGCAAAAGCTATAAACGGAATACTTAAAATAAAAGTGAAGAGTAATTTTCTCATTTAACGAATTCTTTAAAGCTGCAATTTTAAAACATATGAGCCAAAGGCTACGAAATCGCTTCCTTTAGCTTTAGCCTTTTCCATTCTTTACCTTTTGCAAATACATAAGAATCGCCTGGAACAATATTGAAAAGTATAAGAATATCACCTTGAATTTCCCATGCCTTGTAATCGGCTTTGCCATTCAAATCTCTAAGTTCAATTAGGTCAAAATCGCTTAACTCTTCAAACGACGTAAAAACTTTATAGCTTAAATAATTAGCCAGTCCCATTAAAGTACCATCTTCATTTAGACTTACATTTCCTTCTAATGATTCGTAGCTTCCCACAAACAAATGACTTATTACAAACTGCTCAAGCGCGCTTCTACCTTCAAAAGGTTCTTCACATTTACTTAGGTATTCGTCTATTTTGTTACCGGTTATTAGGGCTCTATTATCGCCTTGATATGTTATTTTCATTTGATTTGAAAGTTCAATCTCAAAACTTTCTTCTTCTTTCGATTTTACATATTCATAGCTATCGCCTTCAGCGTTTCCGTAAACCACATGAGCACTTTTTTCATTGATCCAAACCTCAGATACATCTCCAATTTTCTTACTGCACAAAAAAGGCGAAAGATTATCTGTTAGACCTTTTTTGTATCGCTCTGAAATCCAGTAACCATCAAGAGGGTTAACATCGCAAACTTCTCCTAAACTACATGTTGTACTAGAATCATTTAAATTTTCTGAGCTTTTGATGCTACTTTTTTCTTTGCAACAAAAAAAGCATAAACCAATAAATAAAGATATTAATACTAATCTCAACATAAATTACAGCTTTACTATTGTTACACCATCACCGCCCCTATCGGCATGTTCATGGTCAAAACTTGTTACATCTGGATTGGTTTTCAGAAACTCTTTAATTTTAATTTTTAAAATTCCATCACCTCTTCCATGTACTATTGTGACTGTTTTTTGATTTAAAATTACTGCTTGATCAATGAGCTGTTCAACTTCTCTAAGTGCTTCATCGGCTCTTAGGCCCCGTAAATCTATGCTGTTTTTAAATTCAAGAATAAAGTCGCTAACATTTACTCCTTTCGAAACGCGTTTTTCTTTTTGTTTGGCAGCTTTCTCAAGTTCTTTTAACGGGATTTTTGTGCGTAGATGATTAAAGGCTACAATGGCATATTTACCTTCAATACTTTGAATAACACCCGTTTCTGTACCTTCTAATAATTTAACTGAATCACCTTCTAAAAGATCTTCTTTTTTCTTTTTTGAGTAAACTACTTTTTCTTTAAGGTTCTTCACTTCATCTTCAACCCTTGCACTGTCTTTCTTTATTTTGGCTCTTATTTCTTTTGCGATTTCTGCTTGACTCTTTTTGCTTGTTTTAAGCTGAGCAAGTGATTTTTCAAACTTCTTATTGGCATTCTTAAGTTCATTTTGAAGTTGAGTTTTATAATCAAGTGCCATTTTTTGTTTGTTCTCCTTAAACTCTTGCTTCATGGTTTTGTACTCATCAAGCAACTGCTTGTATCTGTTTTCTTTATCTGCTGCAGTTTTAAGCTTTTTCTGAAGCGATATTTTTTCTTTTTCAAGCTTGTTTATCAATATCTCAAATGTATCAGCCTTGTTACCCAGCTTTTTATTGGCATACTCAATTACAGAGTTATTCAAACCAATTCTTTTGGCAATCTCAAAAGCATAACTGCTGCCAGGCCTTCCAATTTCAAGAACATACGTTGGCTTCATATTTTCTTGATCAAACATCATACTGGCATTGCTCACGCCCTTCTTCTTTTCAGCATACAGTTTTAAGTTGCTATAATGCGTAGTAGCCACTCCATAAGATTGATTGTTTACCAAGTGCTCAAGTACTCCTTCAGCAATGGTTCCACCAAATTGCGGATCTGTACCCGTTCCAAATTCATCAAGTAAAAACAGGGTTCTTTGGTCTGAGAAATTTACAAAATGCTTGAGTGCCTTTAGATGTGAGCTGTAAGTAGAAAGATCATTTTCTAAACTCTGATCATCTCCCATATCCAAAAATAGCTTATTGAAAATAGGTAAAGTACTGTGCTCACCAGCTGGAATTGCCATTCCTGATTGAAACATTAGCTGTACCAACCCTACCGTTTTTAGGCATATAGACTTACCACCTGCATTTGGACCACTTACTACCAAAACCTTTAGTTTCTGATCCATTTCAATATTTAACGGTACAACTGATCTTCCTTGTTCGTTAAATGAAATTTTGAGAAGTGGATGTTCGGCATTTTGCAAGTAAACATTACCCCTATTATTGATCTTGGGCAAAACGGCATCTAACGAAATAGCCATTTTAGCCTTAGCTTTTATAAAGTCAAATTTTCCTGCCAATATCTGATACTGACTCAAATAATCAACAAAAGGTCTAATTTCATAACATAACTGCAAAAGGATTCTATGAATTTCTTTACGTTCTTTTTGTCTTAAATCAAAAAGATCATTACCAAATTCTACTAAACTTTGTGGTTCTAAAAAAGTAGATTTACCTGTGGCCGATTCATCATGAATTATTCCCTTAATTTTTCTTTTATGTTCAGAAAACAAGGCCAACACTCTTCTACCATTCCTTATTGTTTGCTCTTCATCACTAAGCCAATTTTGCTCTTTACATTTACGTAAAACCGCCGCAAATCTTTTGTCTTGAACCGCAATAGTTTTTTTGATTTCGGTGCGTATTCTATTTAGCTCAGTAGAAACTTCAGGTCTAATTTCGCCTTCTGCATCAAAAACAGCTTCAATCGAAGCCAAAATTTCTTTTTCGTAAGGGTAAATATTCGAGAGCTCATAAAGACATGGAATGTGTTCTCTAAATTTTTTATAAACCTTTATATTCTCAGCATATTGCTTTAAGAATAATCGAATTTCAAGAAGTTCTTCTTCTGGAAGGACTGATCCATCTATTTTCAATTTTTCAATATGAGCTTTTAAAGGAGAAAACGTCGTATCAGGAATATCGTAATCTTCATCAGATAAAATCTCAACAAACTCGGCCACTTGACTCTGAAGCGTTTTTAACGTATCATAATCGCTGTAAATAGCCATTCTTTCAACTTCAACCTTACCTAGTGTACTTCGGCATTTTTCATCCAAAACCTCTTTTATTTTATTAAAACCTAGCTTATTGGGTAAATTCTTGGGGTAGAGTTGTGCTCGTTTTTTTAAATTCAACGTCTATTTTCTATTAATATGACACAAATGTCTTATTCAAAGCAATTAAAATTAGGTTTCTCATTGAAAATGATGATTTTTTGCTCTATTCCTTTCTCAGTTATTTTCATACTTTGGGGCTGCGAAGAACAGAAGGAACATGTTGAAAATGAATGTGAAGTAGTTGTTTTAGGTATAGCACAAGACGCCGGATACCCTCAAATTGATTGTGAAAAAGCTTGCTGCCAGGCTTATTATGATGGAGAAAGAAAAAGTGAAAGAGTTGTAAGCCTTGGATTAATAGACCGCAAAAACAAAAAGAGTTTTTTAGTTGAGGCCACGCCAAATATTGTTTCTCAATGGCAAACTTTAAAAAGCGCTTGCCCTGAATGCGAAATTTCAGGAATTATAATTACCCATGCGCATATTGGCCACTACACAGGCCTTATGCACATGGGTAGAGAAGCGCTTGGTGCTAAAAACCTACCAGTTTATGTAATGCCAAATATGGCCGAATTTCTCAAAAGAAATGGACCATGGAGTCAATTAGTTAAACTTGAAAATATCGTTATCAATAAATTAAGCGATGGAATAGAAACAAGGTTAACCAACAACCTTGCTGTTACTTCTAATCAAGTACCTCATAGAGATGAGTTTTCTGAAACTGTGGGATTTACCTTTAAAGGAGTAAAAAAACAGCTTCTTTTTATTCCAGACATTGATAAATGGAATAAATGGGAATCAAGTATTAGTGATTTGGTTATAAATGTAGATTATGCCCTGCTTGATGGGACTTTTTATGATAATCAAGAGCTTCTGGGCAGGGACATGAGTGAAATACCACATCCATTCATTGTAGAGTCAATAGACATCTTCAAATCTCTTGATGTCGAGGATCGAGAGAAAATTCACTTTATTCATTTTAACCATACCAACTCTGTTATGGACATTAATTCAGAAAAACGCATATTCGCATCCGAATTAGGAATGACATTTTGTTTTGACGGACAATATTTTGGTTTATAGCCAATGAGTTTTAATAGTTACATAGATTTTAAAATAAAAGAATCGCTGAAAATATTGCGATTTGTTCATTTAATCTCCCTTGGAGTATTGGCCATAATTGGCTTTGTTGTTTTCTGGCTTGTGATTAATAGCGGAAATACAGGCAGCGATGGTTATCAGTTTGGACTAACAATTCTTGTTGTAGTATCAGCCACACTTGTTCTAATTTCGTTTTTTGTGGCCAATTTTCTAATTAGCAGAATCAACAAGAAAAAGTCATCTGAAGTTATTTTAAGAAACTACAGAGGTATTTATGTTTTTAAATATATATGCTTAATGCTGCCAATATTAGCTGGCTACTTGGGCTACTTGTACTACAGCAATCTCAACTTTTTTATGGTTAGCGTAATCTCAGCGCTAATTATGATTGCTCAAAAACCTACCAAAAGAAATATTAACAGAGTAATTAGAGCTTAATTTTCTTTGAGCTTCTTGTAAAGATTTTCGAGCAATAGAAACATTGTTGAATTAGTTTTTTGTGCTCCAGATTTCATCATTCTAAAAATCTCTTCGCTTCTACTTGGTTTATAAGGCTTTCTTGCAGCGTATACCTTTATTTTATCTACAAGTTCGTTGCTTAATTGAGCCATTTTTTTGAAATCATCTTGCTTTCTTAAATCCAGGCCCAGTGATGCGTCAACTTCTATACCCATCATTATTATTTCTTCATTTTGGCAACGAAAACTTTTGAGATCATACATAGTTCTAAACTCTAAGAACTCAACTTCAGACATCACCTTTTCATAAACTATATCACTAAACATGTCAATAAGCTCTTCGGCCTTGTTTGGTTGGTTTGTCTTTAACTTAATCCAATCTTGTGCCGTTACGGTATTTGAAACTAAGAATTGAACAAACTCTTTTTCAAGCTTCTTCAATTCATTTTCAGGTAGTCTTTCAAACTTCATTTTATAATGCTGAAATTTGATGCAAACTTCGTTAATTACAATTCATGAAGCAATTGTTAAGGTATTTTACCCTTGCACTTATGCTAAGTTTTTTTGGCAATTTAAAGGCCGATGATTTAGGAAAGTGGCCGGTTGATTCAAGTTACAACCAACTCATGCTTAATACTGGATATTCAGCTCCAGCTTTTCATTTAGGTATGCACTTGGGGCTTGAATTACCCATTAAGCGCACATATAAACCCTTTAATCCAATGTGGATTTTAAAGTATTTTGGTTTTGAAAGAATGCCAAGAAAAAGAAAGTTTTACAGGCAAACTACAATTGAGCCATTTATACAGTTGTTTAACCATAGATTCAATCATACTAACCTTGGCTTAGGTGCCGCTTACCATTATCGGTTAATTAGTCCTTATCGTTTATACGCATCAGCGGGAATTGAAGCAGGCCGAGCATTTCAATTTTATAACGATGCCATTGTATTTGATGAACGTGGCAATCCTTCAGAACAAGCAATCCTTACTACTGGATATTATCAACTTGGCGGGTTGGTTGAATTTGGATATGAATTTAGTCGAAAGAAGCATCAAGCCATATATTACCGATTACATGTTGGGACTTTGTTTCCTTACAACCACGTATTGAATGCATATGTAAGAAATGAGTTTGGACTAAGAATAATTAAACTAAGATGAAGAAATTAAGCCTATTTGCTTCAATAGTAATTTTTGCTTTAAGCGGGTGCTACGAACCCCAAAGCGATGACTTAAGTCAAGTTAATGATCATTTTTATGTAAAATCTGATGGAGCAAACCTTCCAGTGCAAATTCAAGGCAACTTAAACTCAAAAGTTTTAGTTTTTGTACTTCATGGAGGCCCTGGCGGCGATGCTACAATTTACAATGAAGCCACAAAGACATTTAGCGACCAAATGGAACAGAAATATGCCATGGTGTATTATGACCAAAGAGGCTCAGGAATTAGCTCAGGAAAGTATAGAAAAAGAGAAGAATTATCTATAAACCAGCATGTGTTAGATCTTGATAGAGTTATTGCAGCAACTATGTTTAAATATGGTAATGATCATAAGGTATTTTTAATGGGACATAGTTGGGGAGGAACACTAGGAACGGCATATTTACTTGCACCTGGATTACAAGATAATATTGATGGCTGGATTGAAGTAGATGGTGCACATAATTTTGATGGTACACCTGAAATTGTAGAAATGTTTAAGCAATACGCACCTGAAATGATCAATGATGGCTTTTCTACAGAATATTGGCAAGAGGTTTTAGACTTCGTAAATAATCTGGATACAGTTTCTGATGCTGACATAACAAAACTGAACTCATATGGACATGGTACAGAACAATATTTAGCCAATGATGGATTTATTACTGGTGAAGATAATTTTAATGAACTATTGACTTATAGCTATAGAAGCAAGCACAATTCAATTACCGCTAATGTTAACTTATTTTTCACAGCTTCGGGGCTTGGAATGTTTGATGAAGTGAGCAATACAAATTTCACCGATGAGCTTCACAACATTAATATACCTTGCCTATTTCTTTGGGGTAAGTATGATTTTGTTGTACCACCAGCTTTGGGCATTGAAGCTTATCAAAAGGTAAGTACTCCACCAAAACAAAAGAGAATGGTAATTTTTGAAACGTCAGCGCACTCACCAATGATTAATCAACCACAAGCCTTTACAGATCAAGTAATTCAATGGATTGAAGAAATAAAGTAGTTCTCTTGTCTTACGCTTTTTGAACCAAGCTAATGGTCATGTATAATCAATAAGTGAAACAACATTTATTCCAAGTCGGTATTAAGTCTATAACGCATAATACGTCCGTTGCCTTTATCTGCAACAAAAATGGTTCTTCTTAGATAGCAAATGCCCGATGGGTCTTTGAATTGAAAAGGGCCATCTCCTTTTCCACCAAAAGACACAATGATATTTCTTTTCTCCAAAGAATTTGCAGGTGGCGTAACACCTTCTTCGCCCGAAATCGTAAATTGATAAATACTATCTTTTTCACTGTCTACAACAAACATGTGTCTTCTGTCAGGGGCAAAGCAAATATCTTCTGGTTTACCAAACCTAAATGGCTCGTATAAAAATCTAGAAGATTTACCAAAATCAAAATCTGTAAACGCAGGTGAAGCTTCATATGAATAACCCGACTCTGGATTGAAGGTTACCGTGATATATAAAACGCCAAATTCAGGCACTTTACCATAGCTTGTTTGTTGGCAATAGGCGAAGTTTAATGAAGTAGAAATTCCAAAAACTTCTTGCGGTGGCCCAACTTCATTTGCAATTGCAGAAATTCCTATAGTTGATTTTAAGCTTGAAATATCAGGACTTAAACCACGGGCAAATGTTGTGTTGTTACCTTCTTTGTCATAAACAAGAACAACATTATCAGGCCTAGAGGTAGCGTTGGGATCGTTTCTTGGTCCGGTTCTAGATACATAAATTCTATTATCTGCCATTGGGGCTACCCCTGTAAAGCGCACTTCTTCATCTTCATTTCTAAATGATGTATTGTTTCTTGAAACATCATCAAACGGGTGGATAATCGTATCTAAATAAACGATATCTCCTGACCCGGCGGTATTCGACAGTCGAAAAATGGCACTAAGCTCTTTCATTTCGCCATTCACTTCAAGATCAATTAGGCCAATAATATAAGTTTGAATTCTTCTGTCTTGAACAACATCAGTGGCGCCCTTAATTTTAATCGTTCTGTGTTTTTTACCAGTTTGATCTAAGACATGAACACCTTCATCGTCAACAACGTAAATCATTTCATCATAACCAGCATAAACATCAATTGGATTGCTGTAACCGCTCCAAATAGGTTGTATTGGAACATAACCAATGTTTTGTGGGTTTAAAGTAGGATCAATGGCACCTTCTTCAAATATCTCTTTTACTGTATCATCTTCTTTTGTGCCAAAAATCTCTTGACAAGCCATTGAAAACAAAATGGTAACCAATGCCGCTATGAAAAGTGTTTGCTTTATCATATAACTGAAAATCCAAGGGTGAATTGTTGATTATAACCCAAGCCTTGCCTTGCGATAAAGGCATAATCAAATCGCAGCGTACCAAACCTTCGCTGAAGGTTTACACCGGCTCCAAACGTTGGGTAAGTTCCATCAAAACCTAAAAGATAGCCTGTTCTTACAAATAGAAGTTGATTTCTTATATACTCTACGCCCATTGAAACTGTCTCTTGATTATCAGTTGGGTGATTTAGTTGAAGCATGCCTTTTATTTTGTGCATGCCTTTATTGTAAAGGCTACCACTAAAACCCATTCTAAAAGAAGCGGGCACAGCAAACTCTTCAAACTCATTTACATTAGCAAAACCACTCAAAGTGGTTAGGGAAATCTCTCCCTGTGGGTTTACATTAAATCCAAAGTTTGAAATAGCTACTCCAAACATTAAATCTTTTACTCCTACTGCATACTGAAAGCCAAAATCGAATAAACCGGCCTGAGAAACTACACCCATTACATTCTCATTAGCATACTTTAAAGTGATGCCAAACCTGAAATTATCTGTAAGCACCTGTGAAAAGCTAAAGGCCATCAATAAATCGTTCAATACATAGGTTTGCCCAGTTCCTTGTGGCATAAACTCAGTTGTAACATCCATCTCAGGACTTCGAAAATTCATTATGCCGAAAGAAAAACTTCTGTATTGCTCGGGTTGAAAAACCACTGAACCATGGTTAATGCCAATTCCACCAAAGTATTGAACATTTCCGGTTTGTACATGGAGTTTTTGGCTGTCTAACTCAACAGCCCCAGCTGGATTCCAAAATATTGCTGAAGCATCATTAATCTCACCAACCACACTGCCAGCAAGTGCATTAGACCTAGCATCAGGACCAATTTTCAAAAACTGCATTCCAGTGGTACCTGAGCGGCTTCCACCAAATGCAGGCAGAATTTGCGCATTGGCCTGTGTAATAGCCAAAAACAAGAGAAAGGTTGCTATACTCTTCACATGACAAAAGTATAAATGCAATTTCACCTATACGGTAAAAATGTAAAAACAAAAAAAGGCGGCCTTTTGGCCGCCTTTTAAATTATAACTTAATGACTAGAGTTCAACTAGCAACTACTTCTTTTGGAGCAGCAGCCTTGATCTCGTCGCTTGCGCCATCAGAGAAATTTTCAAAATTTCTATTAAATCTACCAGCTAAATCACTAGCCTGCTTATCATAAGCTTCCTTATCTGACCAAGTATTTCTTGGGTTTAGTAATTCTGTAGGAACATTTGGACATGACCTTGGCATCTCTAACCCAAATACTGAATCAGTTTCGTAGTCAACTGTTTCTAAATGTCCTTCTAGGGCTTCATTTATCATGGCACGGGTGTACTTCAGTTTCATTCTGTTACCTATACCGTAAGGACCACCTGTCCAACCTGTGTTAACAAGCCAAACATTTACATTGGTTTCGTCCATCTTTTTTCCTAACATCTCAGCATATTTTGTTGGATGTAATGGTAAGAATGGAGCTCCGAAACAAGCAGAAAATGCTGGTTGTGGTTCAGTAACACCTTCTTCAGTTCCGGCAACCTTGGCAGTATAACCACTAATAAAGTGGAACATGGCTTGTCCGCGAGTAAGTTTAGAAATTGGAGGTAATACGCCGAAAGCATCAGCAGTAAGCATAAAGATGTTCTTTGGGTTTTGACCCACAGAAGGTAAAACAGCACCATCAATATGATCAATAGGATATGCTGCTCTCGTATTTTCGGTTACTGAAGTATTCTCGTAATCAGGAGTTCTAGTGCCCTCATGAAACCTAATATTCTCAATTAATGCACCGAATTTTATAGCTCTATAAATCTCAGGCTCATTTTCTTCTGTTAGATCAATGGCTTTAGCATAACAACCACCTTCAAAGTTGAAAACATCGTTACCAATCCAGCCATGCTCATCATCGCCAATTAGTTTTCTGTGTGGATCGGCACTCAAGGTAGTTTTACCTGTTCCTGACAACCCAAAGAAAATGGCAGTATCACCATCATTTCCGAGGTTTGCTGAACAATGCATTGATAGCACATTTTTATCGTGCGGTAAAACGAAGTTTAAAACTGAAAAAATTCCTTTTTTAAGTTCGCCAGTATAACCAGTACCCCCTATTAGCAAAATCTTTTTTGTGAAATTGAGTATGGCAAAGTTCTCTTGACGCGTACCGTCAACTTCAGGATTTGCCTGAAATGACGGAGAAGCAACAATGTGCCACTCAGGATCCCAACTTTCTTTTTCTTGAGCTGTAGGACGTAGAAAAAGGTTGTTTGCGAAAATATTTTGATAAGCTGACTCGGTTATTACCCTCAAAGTCATTCTATATTCATCCTTAGCACATACGTAAGAATCCCTAATGTAAAGTTCCTTGTCTTCAATATGACTTATTACTTTATCGTATAAGGCATCAAATTTTTCAGCATCAAATTTTTTGTTGATATCTCCCCACCAAACATGATCATTTGTAATATCATCAGCCACAATGAACCTATCTTTAGGCGAACGACCGGTAAATTTCCCTGTATCAGCTGCTAGGGCACCATTATCAGCAAGCTGGCCTTCGCCAGTTTCTACAGCTCTTTCAACAAGTTCTGCGGGAGTTAGATTCCAAAAGGCTTTTTTAACGCTCTTAAGGCCAAGACGTACCAATTCTTGGTTTTTGCCTTCGCTTCCAGTAAAAATCATACAACGAGTAGTTTTGTTTTAAGTGCGCAAAAGTATTGAAGTGCGATCGTTTAGCTGAAGTAGATATCCAAATTTCGCCTAAATCCAATCACAAAAAAAAGGAGCATAATGCTCCTTTTTCTTCTTTACATAGAAAATGAATGCTTACTCAGCAGCTTCAGCTTCTTCTCCTTCAGCAGGAGCAGCTTCTTCTGCGGGTGCAGCTTCAGTAGAATCAGTCATTGTAGAATCGGCTGGCATAGCTTCTTCTTCAACAGCTGGCTCTTCTTCAGCAGCTTCATTTGCTTCTTCGATTAATTCGTCAGAAGCTTCAACAGCGTCTTCATTTCCTTGTTCTTTGTTTTCGGCTGAATTGCCACATGATACAAAGAAAAACATGCTTGCAATTGCAAAAAGTGTAAAAACCTTCCTCATGGTACCCAATGATTAAATTGATTGAACGTGGGCAAAAATAGAAAAAAGCCTCATTCCACCATAAAAATTGATAAATATCGATTTTTTATTTCTTCTTAAAAGCAAATTTTATTGGGACACCTTCAAAGTCGTGAGCCTTTCTCAACTCATTCTCAAGATATCTTCGGTACGAGTCTTTTACATAATTGGGCATATTGCAGAAAAAGGCAAAAACAGGCGTTTTAGTAGGTAATTGGGTCATGTATTTAATTTTCACATGCCTACCACCATAGCTTGGAATTGTGTTTCGTTGCATGGCATCTTGTAACCATTCATTCAAAACGCTGGTAGTAATCTTGCGCTTAATATTTTCGAATACTTGCAACCCTGTATCAAGGGCTTTATGGATTCTACTTTTCTCTAATGCCGATATAAAAATTACAGGTACATCAGTAAAAGGCGCCATGCGCTCTTTTAACAAACGCTCATAATCTCGCATGGTATTGGTTTCTTTTTCAACCTTATCCCATTTGTTTATTAATATTATGATTCCCTTTTTTCTATCAAGAGCAAGTTGAATGATACTTAAATCTTGAGCGCCAATCCCTTCTTCTGCATCAATCATTATATAGGCTACATCACTATACTCAAGCGCCCTAATAGCACGCATTACTGAGTAAAACTCAATATCCTCATTTACATTCTTTTTCTTCCTAATTCCGGCGGTATCAATCAAGTAAAACTTTTTATCAAACTTGTTATACAACGTAAGATTTGAATCTCTGGTTGTACCAGGCAAGTCAGCTACAATATTTCTATCTTCACCCAAAAGAGCATTTACAAATGTTGACTTACCTACATTCGGTTTACCAATTATGCAAAATTTGGCTAAGGATTCGTCAACTTTAAAAGCTTCTCTTTTACCTGATTCTTGTAATAATTCAACGGCTCTATCTAACAACTCACCAGTTCCACTGCCACTTACTGAAGATACCGGAAAAACTTCATCAAATCCAAAAGAATAAAACTCAGCAGATTGGTAACTTAAATTGGCGTTATCTGATTTATTCGCTGCAATTATTACTGGTTTGTTTACAGTTCTAAGCACTTCAACAAAAGTCTCATCATCTCCTGTAATACCTGTTTTAACATCGCACATAAAAATTAGAACATCAGCTTCTTCAAGAGCAATATGCACCTGTTTTCTAATCTCCTTTTCAAAAATATCGTCTGACTTTTCTACATAGCCACCGGTATCAATTACGGTAAACTCTTCACCATTCCATTCGCCAAGGCCGTAATGTCTATCACGAGTAACTCCGCTTTGGTTATCAACAATGGCTTCTCTCTGACCAATAAGCCTATTAAAAAGTGTAGATTTTCCAACATTCGGACGACCAACAATGGCCAAAAAACCGCTCATAACGTAATAATTGGCCGCAAAGGTAAAGCTTCTACTATCCTAGAGAGGTAAAGAGGCTTAAGAATGATTTCTCTGCCCAATTAACTGCCAACTTATCAAAAATGAACTCGCTTAAAATAAATACCAAGAAGCAACTTACAACACCAATAGCTGCACCAGCAACTACATCAATTGGATAATGCTGATTTAGATAAACACGAGAATAGCCTGCCGCTAATGCGATAAAAAAGAAAACTAAACCCCAAGGCTTATAACGCTTTGATAGAATTAAGGTTAACACCATGAATATGCTAAAGGCTGCAATCGTATGTCCACTCGGAAAACTGTTATGGGTATGAACATCAACCCCTTCAACAAACTGCAACAAGGCATGGTCTATTTCAAATGATGGTCTCATTTCTCCTTTAAAAACACCATGTTTTAAAATGAGGGTCCACATGCCTGCATGTAGTAAAGCAACAACGGCATATATACCAAACCTAACTCTTTTGAAAAGAGCTAAGAGCGCCGCTACCACCCAACCCCACCATTCTACAAGGTTACTTGCCAGCTTAAAAATTGCATCTAATACCGAATTATGAGCTGGTTGAAGTTTTAAAAATAGTTCTTCTTTATTCCCAAAAGGCACTACGTAAAGGCTAATGGCCATTAGCAACAGAAAAGGAATAATAAACCAAGAGTTATCAGCAACGGTTTTTCTTAACAAGAGTTGTTTTTTAAAGTCGCCAAAAATATAATTTACAGGATTAAAATAGCTTTGAATAAATTTAAAGCTAAACCTTGAACAAGTCTTTTAACTTAAACTCTGAAAAAATTGAAGCGCATTTTTTAAGTAAGCCAGAGCATTGGCAAGGTATTCTATTCAACGTAAGAGACTTTATTCTGCATTCACATAAACAAATGCAAGAATTCTATAAGTACAAAACACCATTTTTTGGAATAGAAAAGAACATCTGCTATATGAATTTAAGAGCAGATCAATCTGCACTTGATATTGGTTTTGTACAAGGCCGTTCGCTAGAAGAAACACACCCTGTAATTTCACCTTTTTTGGAAGGGAAAAACTTGAAATCAATAAGACACGTAAAAATAAAAATTGATGAATGGCCAGAAAAAATGGATAACCTAAATCAAGTTTTGATACTCGCCATTGATTATTGCCTGATTAGCTAATTCTGTCAATTTTACCCTTTGAATTTTTCCTGAAGTTCCAAAAGGAATTTCATCAAGACGCACCCATTTTTTTGGTTTTTCATACCTATGAAATACGTCAGAATCAAAAAGTTTCTCAAAACCTGATGGTTTATTTTGGTTAGAAACCACTATACACTCTTCACCATATGCTTCAGAGAAAATTCCGCATATAAACAATTGATTTACTGATACTTTATCCACAATCCTTTTCTCAAGAGATTCTATTTGTATTTTATAACCAGCACTGTTAATAACCAAATCATATCTTCCTATCCAATCAAAACCAGTTGCAGTTAATTTAACTGAATCATTCGTGGTTAACCATTGGCTATTTACCGGGCTTTTTATTTGAAGGCATCCCCTATTATCAACTTTAAACTTTACACCTTTTAATCCTATATAAGAGCTGTTGGGATTGTGCAAATCTTTAACGGCAACATGAGTTAATGTTTCAGTCATTCCATAGGTGAGAAAAATCTTAGTTTTTACTACTTGCTTAATTTCAATCTGCAGTTGGTTTGAAATAGAAGCACCACCAATAAGTATATTATTTACTTGATGTAGCTTCTCAATTGATTTACTGTTTTGCAAAATGTTTTGCAACTGCTTTGGAACAAAAGCAGCAAAGGTCACATTGGGTATTTTTTCAATTGCAAAAGGATTTGAAATTGGACCTGTAAAAACGAGTTTAGCATTTAAAAAAAAAGCTCGGGCTACCATCATCTTAGCCGCTACAAAGTCCATTGAAAAAGGGCAAAGCAGTGTGTCATAAGAATTAAGTTTAAAAAAATCAATCGTTTGCCTGGCACTAATTTTTAATTGTTTAAAGGAGAACTGAAACTGTTTGGGTACTCCGGTACTTCCACTTGACTGAAAATCAAAGACTTTATCACTGGCTTCAAGCTTTTTGATAAAAGCCTTCAATTTTTCGTTTTCTATCGAATTATTGCAAAGATTAATTAGCTGCATTCTCAATGCAAATAGAAACATTTTAGCTGGAAATTGTTTTGCCTATTCAAATCGTAGTTTTGATTCATTAATGGCAAAAAACAAAACTTTACTTGATGATATAAATTGGCCAAGTGACTTAAAAAAGCTCCCTGAACACAATCTAGAGCAGTTATGCCAAGAAATTAGAGAGCATTATGTGGAAGTAATCTCTCAAACGGGCGGACATTTTGCCGCAGGTTTAGGTGTAATTGAGCTCACCGTGGCAATTCACTATTTATTTGACTCACCAAATGATAAATTAGTTTGGGATGTTGGACATCAAGCATATGTTCATAAAATTTTAACAGGCCGAAAACCTGAATTACCCAACATAAGAAAGCACAAAGGAATTAGTGGTTTCCCAAAAATTTCGGAAAGTAAATACGATCATTTTGGTACTGGGCATGCAAGTACAGCCATAAGTGCTGCTTTGGGTATGGCAGCTGCCAGTCAACTTGAAGGTAATTACTTAAGCCAACATATAGCTGTGGTTGGCGATGGCGCCCTAACGGGCGGACTTGCCTTTGAAGGATTAAATAATGCAGGTGTTAGCAGTGCCAATCTAATTATTGTCCTAAACGACAATTCTATTTCAATTGACCCAGCTGTGGGTGCACTGAGCCAAAACTTTGAAGCACAATATGATTCATCAAGGCTTAAAGTATCAAGAGGGGTATCTGATGGAAGAACCAGAAGACCAAGAAGTGCAGGTTACTATAAGGAGAAAGGAATAAAGGCAACTAATATTTCGCCTCAAGAGTTCTTTGAATCCTTAAACATACCTTATCATGGACCAATTGACGGGAATAATCTTAATGAATTGCTTTTTGAACTAAAAAATTTAAAAGCTCAAAAAGGTCCTCGCATTCTGCATATTAAGACTGTAAAAGGTAAAGGATATAAAGCAGCAGAAGAAAATCAAGTTACATGGCATTCGCCAGGAAAATTTGATAAGCTTACAGGTGAGATTTTTAAGCCAAAAATTAAAAATCCCGAGCCTTTAAAATATCAAGAAGTTTTCGGTAATACTTTGGTTGAATTAGCTAAAATTAATCAGAAAATTGTTGGAATTACCCCTGCTATGCCAAGTGGCTCTTCTATGAATATTTTTATGAAGGAGTTTCCTGAAAGGGCTTTTGACGTTGGAATTGCCGAAGAACATGCGGTCACATTTTCAGCGGGATTGGCATCGAAAGGGCTACTACCCTTTTGTAATATTTACAGCACTTTTTTACAAAGGGCTTACGATCAAATTATTCATGATGTATGCCTTCAGAAACTCAAAGTGGTGTTTTGCATTGATAGAGCCGGAATTGTGGGCGAAGACGGGCCTACGCATCATGGAGTTTTTGATTTGGCCCAATTACGACCAATTCCTAATTTAATTATTGCAAGTCCAAAAGATGAAGTTGAACTAAGAAACATGATGTTCACGGCTCAATTCACCGAAGATTCTATGGCAATTAGATATCCCAGAGGAAAAGGAAATCTTGTGGAATGGCAGCTACCAATGGAAAGCATAGAAATTGGTAAGAGTGAAATTATAAAAGAAGGAAATCAAATTGCGGTTTTGGCTCTAGGGAACAGAGTGAGGCCATCAATTGAAGCTGTTGAAGAAATGGGACTTGATGCAACTGTAGTAAATATGCGTTTTGCAAAACCACTTGATATTGAAATGATTAAGTCTCTTGCAAAAACACATAATCGCTTTATTACTATAGAAGACGGCGCATTGGCCGGTGGAATGGGCTCAGCTATTTTAGAGGCAGTTTCAGATGAAGGCTTAAATGTTAAAGTTAATCGGTTAGGCTTTCCTGATGAGTTTATTGAACATGGAAAACCATCAGAACTTTATGCAAAATATGGTCTTGACAGGGATGGGATTCAAAAAACTATCAAATCAATTTTTGAATGAAGGTTTTAGGATTAATGTCGGGCACATCACTTGATGGTTTAGATTTGGCCATTGCAGAGTTTAAAGGTTTACCAATGGAAGATTCACCCATAAAGTGGCAAATTCATGCGGTAAAAACTATTAGATATTCGGATGAATGGATAAGCCGATTGGCCAAATCAATCAATCTAAGTGGTTTGGACTTAATGCTGCTTCATACAGATTACGGCAGTCTTTTGGGTGAAACATGCCTTGAATTTATAAATGAAATTGGCATAACGCCTGATTTAATTTCAAGCCACGGACATACAATTTTTCACGAACCAAAAAAAGGGTTTACTACCCAAATTGGAGATGGAAACCAAATTGCCTCAATTACTGGAATTAGCACAGCCTACAATTTTAGAAGTCTTGATGTGGCGCTTGGTGGTCAAGGCGCTCCATTAGTGCCCATTGGCGACCAATATTTATTTGATGAATATGATGCTTGCTTAAATCTTGGTGGTATTGCCAACATCAGCTATAATGAAAATGGCAAAAGAATTGGTTTCGACATCTGCCCATTTAATCTACTGCTCAATTATTTTGCTAATAAGCTTGGAGTTGCGTTTGACAAAGGCGGTAATTTGGCTCGGCAAGGTTTTGTTGATCTGGAACTTTTAGCACAACTCAATTCTATTGAATATTATCAAAAGGCATATCCGAAGTCGCTCGACAAAGAGACATTACTCAAGCAGTACCTTGTTCTAATTGGAAGTTTAAACTCAGAACCAAAAAATGTTTTAGCCACCCTAGTTGAACATTACACCAATGAAATTGCAAAGCATTTAAGCGGTAAAAACTGTTTAATTACAGGTGGTGGGGCGTATAATTCATTTTTTATTGAATCATTAAAATCCAAGTCTGAAGTCAATATTCATGTTCCGGGTAAAGAACTTATTGAGTTTAAAGAAGCTTTAATATTTGCATTTATAGGTTATTTACGCGTAAATAGAGTGAATAATATTCTCTCTTCAGCAACAGGAGCTAAGAGTGATTCTTGCTCAGGACTTTTTATTCAGCCGTAAAAAAAGCCGCTCTTCATCAAGAACGGCTTTTGAAATAAACAATGTGTATTTATTAATCTTCAGTTTTCCAAACATCTGGATGGTTTCTCTGATCAGCTTCTTTGAGCAACCTTCTAAGAATCTTACCAACGTTAGATTTTGGTAGTTCTTGAACAAACTCAACTTTCTTCGGTCTTTTATAACCAGTTAAAAATTCCTTACAGTTCTCAATTACTTCTTGTTCAGTTAGGCTTTGATCTTTTTTAACCACATAAGCCTTAACCACTTCTGTAGATTTTGGATCAGGAATACCAATCACACCCACTTCTAATACTTTAGGGTTTTTGGCAATGGCATCTTCAACTTCGTTTGGATATACGTTGAATCCAGAAACGCAAACCATTTCTTTCTTACGGTCCACTATTTTGAAAAATCCTGTTTCAGTAACTAAACCTACATCGCCCGTTTTAAGCCACTCACCTTCCAATGTCTCAGCCGTTGCTTCAGGTCGTTCCCAGTAGCCTTTCATTACTTGAGGACCTTTTCCCCAAATCTCACCTGGTTCACCATCAGGAACTTCATTTCCGTCGTCATCTCTAATAGAAATATCAGTAGAAGGCACTGGAATACCGATAGTTCCTAATTGCAAGGTACCGTCAGTTGGATTTACGGTTAATACTGGTGAAGATTCCGTTAAACCATAACCTTCAACAAGTGTACAACCCGTTAACTCATGCCAAGCCTCGGCAGTTGCTCTTTGCACCGCCATGCCACCACCTACAGTTACTTTAAGCGCCGAGAAATTCATTGCTCTAAAGTCATCTTGATTAAGCAATCCGTTAAAAAGTGTGTTTACCCCGGTAAGAATTGAAAAAGGATACTTTTTCATTTCACCAATAAAGGCTTTCATATCTCTTGGGTTGGTTACCAAAACGTTTTTGGCTCCAAGCTTAATCATACACAAACAGTTAACCGTTAGCGCGAATATGTGATAAAGTGGCAATGCTGTAATTACCGTTTCAATTCCTTCTTCAATTACTGGTTTAGTCCATTCAAAGATTTGCTGCATGTTGGCAATAATGTTTTTATTGGTCAACATAGCACCCTTGCTCACTCCGGTAGTTCCACCTGTGTATTGTAAAAAGGCAATATCGTCATGCTTTATTTGAGGCCTTGTATATTTTAAAGAAGCTCCTTTATTTAGGGCCTTTTTAAATTCAATTGTACCTGGAATATTATAAGCAGGAACCATTTTTTTAACATGCTTAACCACAAGGTTTACAATATGCCCCTTAAAGCCCAACATATCACCAAGCTTGGTAATTATTACTTTCTCTATCTTGGTATTGTTTACCACTTTTTCAAGGTTAGAAGCAAAGTTCTCTATGATTATGAGCACTTTAGCACCAGAATCCTTGAACTGATGTTCCATCTCACTTGGCGTGTACAGTGGATTAGTATTTACAACAATAGCCCCTGCTTTAATTGCACCAAACATTATAATTGGGTACTGAAGGCAATTTGGCATTTGTATGGCCACCCTATCTCCTTTTTTAACACCACAATCATTTTGCAAATAAGCCGCAAATTGGGTGGAAAGAGCATCTACTTCATTAAAGGTAAGTTCCTTGCCCATATTAATATAGGCCGTCATGTCACCCCATTTTTTCATATACTTTTCAATAACATCCATTACTGAATCATACTCATCTGGATTTACTGTATGGTTTACTTTATCGGGGTATTGCGATAACCAAGGAAATGACATGTGTATATAGTTTTAAACCTGTTTACGGCCGTAAAATAAGGGAATTCTTAAAATAGAACTAACTACTTTAAAAAACTTATGGTAAAACTGACAATAATTAGATTATCCTTTTATCAAAAAATCACATTTCGATAAAATTATAGAAGTTTTTAGGGCGTTTTCTTATCTGGCTTAATTCCAAGTTTAAGCAATTCTTCTTCACTAAGTTCAATGTCGGCATAGCGCTCTCTTAATACACGGTATCTATTACTGGCATCAACCGAGTAAACGCTTCCTCTATGGTCTAGAATTAGCTTTTCTAAAAGTACAGAAGCTTTATGCGCTTCATTAAGATTAAACTCTAAAAGGTTAGCTGCCTTATAAAGTGCGTCATCGGCCAAAATATCTTGAGCAAAGGATGAATACACTTTTACATAGAAGGTAAGGGAAGTATCAAAATCGCGTTTGCTTGAGAATATATCGCCTTTTAACATCAAAATCTCATCGTCAAGAGAATGATTTGGGAAAATATTAGAAATGGTATCAAGCGTAGCCAAGGCGTCATTATACCTATTCATAAACAAGTATTTATCAGCCTGTGCGTATAATTCCATTGGCTTGGTAATGGTATCGAGCCCTAAATTATCTTGAATAAGCATAGACAACTGTAAAGCATCATTTGCAATAAGCTCAGATGTTGAACCTTTTAATACTTGCAAAAAAGATTGAGCTAACTCAAATTCACCTTGATAAAAGCTGATTTTAGCTTTCATAAACTTGGCTCTATGCGCCAAAGGATTATCTTTAAAATCTTTCTCTACTTGCCAATATTTGAGCTTTGCATCCCAAATATCACCACGCATAAGTAAATAATCACCCAGGTTCAACTTCATTTCGCCCCTTACTACATTCGGAATTCTTGGATTATCAACCAATTGCGTCAAGTTTTCAATTGCTGTATTTAGATCGCCCAAATAAATTGCTTGTATCTCAGCAAGACGCAGATAGCCTTTATATTTTTCACCAAAAGGAATGTATTGGTCATTAACAAACTTCTTATAGTCCTCTTCTATAATTCGTAATTCGGTTTGTGTATAGTTGGCAGTTTCAGTTACCCTTGCATATTTCATATTTATTGCGCCAAGCTTGGCCTGGTAGTAATAAGGGCTGTTATTACCATAACCCAGAATATATTCATAGGCTTGCTCAGCTACCATGTACTCCTTATTTTGAACACAAACCTTTGCCAAATCAAATACACGCTTACCTCCTTCTTGTAGTCTTTTATCTAAACCTTTAAGTTGCACAAGCGCAGGAAAGAACTCTTTTTTACTAACAAAAGTCCAGCTCAAAAGATCGGTATACAACGGGTTATCAGGGTTTTGTTGTGTTCTTTTAATCAGTGATTGTTTAATACGTTCGCATTTTGAGTCTTCTTCAATAAAAGTTGCCAAGGCCGATTTTACCTCATCTATTGCATTTGCATCAGTTATTGCATAAAGCAAATACTCATCAACCATTTGTTCTATCTCACCATTGTTTCCGTAGAGCTCTGCCAAATTATTAGCAAAAACAAAATTGATCCCTGATTTTTTTCTGCCCTTTAAATAAGTTTTGATCGCATAATCATCAAGCCCTCGTCTTTCAAATGCACTGGCAATGGCTTTTACTGATATTTCATCGCTTTGCATTTCTTCAAGCACAGCATCAAAAGTTTTACTTGCTTTTTTATCATCATCAGCTTTTTGATAAACATAGCCAAGATCTACCATTATTACTGCAGGATCATTTGATGCCTTTATCTGCTTTTTCAAAAACCTCTCGGCCGCGGAGAAATCTTCAAGCTTTAAAAGACAATTGAAATAATAATCATTTAAATGCCCATTTCCCTTTTCATCTATCAGCTCTTCAAAAAGCCCTCTTGCCTTTTCATATTCTCCTTCTTGATAAAATTGTATTGCTAATTCTTCATCTGTTTTTTCAATCCAACCAATGGTTTGAGCAAATGAACTAAAACCTGAAAAGAGAAGTATGGTTAAAGCTAATCTTTGAATCATAGTATGGTTAACGTACTTAAAATGGCCTTTAGCCTAATTATGAACTTCTTTTTAGGCTGTCCCTTTGCGGCAACAGAGCCATCAATATATACCAGCCTTTCGTTTTCTTCATCTACAACCACGTAATTTACAAATGGTCCGCCCTGAAAACCGTTTATAGCTGTCCAAAATCCAGTTGTTCTCACAGCATACTTACCATTAAGCTTCACCACTTCACTTTTTGGGTAAATATCTTTCCAACGTGTTTCAGTTCCCATATAAGAGCCCGCATCTTCACAAGGAATAAAATATTTAAGAATGCTATCGCGTGCCGTAATAATTCCTTCAGCACTTAACTGAGAAGTATCCTTGTAACTCATGGTCCAAATGGCAACATTCTGAAATGCATTTCTTGAATTTGAATAGAACCATTTAAAGCCGCCAATACCCAGTTCTTGATTAAGTTCAAAAGGATTTTCAATATCTAGAACAGCAGGTTCGTAAACTTCAGGAATTCTAAGGCTAACCCCCATTTCACTTTCGAGTTGTGCCGTTAAGTCTTTACGAGAGTTATATTCAAATAAGTTTTTATGAATTCGTGTAAATTCCTTTTCTTCAAAATACTTCAAAATCCTATCGGCATCAAGTTCAATTTTATTGGCCAAAACATTCGCATTTTCAGCCGCCAAATACATTACGTTTTGCGGTTTTACCCAGGCATCGCTACCCATAATCATATATTGCTCTGGGTCATTTTCCATCTTTTCAATGGCATTATCTCCAAAAACTTCGCGTGCCATTTGTCTCACCTTTCCAAAAGATTCTCTATTTGCTAAAAAAATGAGGTTCCTATTTTTCTGTGTTAATTGGTTTGCCGCATCAACATCTATCCAACTCAGTGTAAACCAAGGCTCAGGTTGATTAAGCATGGGATAAGCTTTAATTAGAGCATTTGTGAGTGCCTGCACATGTGGCGCATCTTTTGGCTCATCGTCTACTATTACTACAATTTCATACTCTCCGCCTATAGACTTGGCCAATGTTCTTGATTTAGTCCCTGAGCCAGAACCACTTGAGCATGCACCTATTAAACTTATTCCAACTACAAACGCTAGCAATTTGTACATAATATTCTTTTGGAATGAAAACGACATTATCAAAGGTAAATTTTAAGATGCTAGTTGCAATTGCTCTTACATCTTTTAACCGTTCATTTTTGTGAAATATCAGTACGAATTACTCCATAAGTGTTCCTTCTAAATTTTGGATGTTAGATTTTACATTTTGAATGATTTGTTAAAAGGTAAAATGTGGAAGGTTAAAACGTAAAACTCAGTTTTTTCCAAAAAAACAGCGTTACCTATTGCCTTTGCGGCTAATTGATATTAGGAAAACAATTGTAATTGAATTTCTGCTGGCTGTTTCATATTTGCGGCAAAAAGTAAGAAATGCTAATAGAAGCTCCTGATTTTAAAAATTTCATAGTTGTTGGCGACAGAGTTTTAATAAAGCCAAAACCTGGAAACGAGCAAACTAAATCGGGCTTGTACTTACCCCCTACTGTAAAAGAGAAAGAAAATGTACGCAGCGGTTGGATTATAAAAACTGGCCCGGGCTATCCGGTGCCAAACCCAACTGAGATAGATGAGCCATGGAAACAAGAAAACGACGAAAAGCAATATTTCCCTTTACAAGCAAAAGAAGGTGACTTGGCTGTTTACCTACAAGCAAGCAGCTATGAAATAGAATTTAAAAATGAAAAATATGTCATTATTCCGCATAATGCCATATTACTTTTGGTGCGAGACGAAGGTCTATTTGAATAACAAAATCTACTACTAAAAATGAGCGTTAATACTGAACTAAAAGAAGCCTTGGATAGGCTAAATATTAATGAATTAAATCCTGGAACATCAACAGGTCAAAACCATTTTAAAACTGATTCTGAAACAATAATTGAGTCTTATTCGCCTGCCGATGGCATTTTAATTGGTAAGACTTACTCAACTTCGAGAGAAGAATACGAAAAGGTTATTGATACAGCACAAGATGCTTTTAAAACTTGGAGAAAATTACCTGCTCCACAACGTGGCGAAATAATTAGACAAATTGGAAACAGACTTAGGGAAAGCAAGAGAGACCTGGGCATTTTAGTTTCTTACGAAATGGGCAAAGTGCTTGAAGAAGGCATGGGCGAAGTACAAGAGATGATTGACATCTGTGATTTCGCTGTGGGATTGTCTCGACAGTTGTATGGCTTAACCATAAAATCAGAAAGACCTGATCATAGAATGATGGAACAATGGCACCCAATGGGTATTGTAGGTACTATATCAGCATTTAACTTTCCTGTGGCAGTTTATAGTTGGAATGCATTTGTAGCAGCCGTTTGTGGTGATGTAGTGGTTTGGAAACCGAGTGAAAAAACACCATTATCAGCCATTGCTACACAAAATATTATTGCAGATGTATTGAAAGAGAACGATTTATCTGAAGGTATTTTTTGCTTAATAAATGGCGATTATAAAGTTGGTGAATGGATGACTACTGACGGTCGAGTTCCATTGATTTCTGCCACTGGTTCTACACGAATGGGCAAAATAGTTGCCCAAGCCGTTGGTGCGCGTTTAGGCAAATCATTATTTGAACTAGGCGGCAATAATGCCATAATAATCTCAGAACATGCTAATCTTGATATGGCGCTAAGAGCTGTTGTTTTTGGTGCAGTTGGCACCGCTGGTCAAAGATGTACAAGTACAAGAAGGGTAATAATTCACGAAAGTGTTTATGACAGCTTTAAAGCCAAAGTACTGGGCGTTTACGAGCAATTGAGCATTGGTCACCCACTTGATGGAAATCTTGTAGGTCCATTGATAGATACTGATGCGGTAAATTCATTTACAAATGCCATAGAAGAAGTGAAGAAAGAAGGTGGAAATATTCTTTGCGGTGGAAATGTGATGGAAGGCGAAGGCTACGAAAGTGGATGTTATGTAAACCCGGCCATTGCTGAAGTAGAACCAAATTTTGCCATTGTACAGCACGAAACTTTTGCTCCTTTGGTTTACATTATGAAATACAAATCTCTTGACGAAGCCATTGAGATACAGAACAACGTGCCGCAAGGGTTGTCATCAGCTATTTTCTCTGACCGCTTGCAAGAAGTTGAACAATTTTTAAGTCCGGCTGGAAGCGATTGTGGAATTGCCAACGCCAACATTGGTACTTCAGGAGCTGAAATTGGCGGTGCTTTTGGCGGTGAGAAAGAAACTGGCGGCGGTAGAGAATCAGGTTCAGACGCTTGGAAAGCCTATATGCGCCGCCAAACCAATACCATTAACTATGGTGATAGCCTACCATTAGCGCAAGGAATTAAGTTTGATATTTAATTAAGTTTTACAATTGAGTTAATTCAATTATTTCTGATAATCAATAGCGGTGGTTTTAAACCCACCGCTATTGATTTTATATCATTGTCCTCTTCAAAAACTATTTCAAAATCTTCGGCAAATAGTCCATGGCGGTTTTTCCGAGATTGTATGAAATTGAAGCTACCAACATAGCTTTCAACGAGAAATGTATCTCTTTCAAATTCTTCTTTTGACTGTTTGTATTTTTTCAAATAGTCTGTTATAAGTTTTATCGATGCAAGGATTACCATCAATCCAACTCCTATAACTACAAAAACTAATGAAGGGCCCTGCACATTGGTTGGCGTTGGTGTATAGTCTTTTAGAAAGCCTAAATTATACAATCCGAACCGAACTAGCGATATACCTAAGCTTAGGATCAATATGAACTCAACTACAATTAACCAATATTTCTTTTTCAAGCCTAAGTGCTTTGTGTAACTCTTTAAAATGCGATTGTTGAGCGAACTTCCATTTTTAAAGTATTCACATGAATGCCCAAAAACAGGGAACTTGCCTGTTAGTTTGCACTTCACACCTATGCTTATAAAGTGATTTTCACATAAAAGGCAATGATCAGCCCTTTGTATTTCCATGGCCCAAAGAAATAAAAAAGCCCTGAATTCAAAATTGAAAACAGGGCTTCAAATATTTTAAAGCTAATGGTTAATTATTCTCCGCTTCGTAGTCTAAGATGGTTTTTTCAATAATGTTGCAGCAATCATTCAATTGCTCCTCAGTCATTACCAATGGTGGTGCAAATCTTATAATGTTACCATGAGTTGGTTTGGCCAATAAGCCATTATCTCTAAGCTTTAAGCAGATTTGCCAAGCAGTTCCGCTTGTTTGTGTGTCATTTATTACAACCGCATTCAATAATCCACGTCCACGCACTTTATTAACTAATTCAGATTTCTCGGCTAATTCGGTCATTCTAGATCTAAAGATTTCACCAAGGTTCCTTGCATTTTGCATTAGGTTTTCATCATAAACTACTTCAAGGGCTGCCATGGCTACTTTTGCCGCTATAGGATTTCCGCCAAAGGTTGAACCATGCTCGCCTGGCTTAATTACAAGCATTACCTCGTCATCAGCTAAAACCGCAGATACAGGATATGCTCCACCACTCAGTGCTTTTCCTAAGATTAAAATATCTGGTTTGGTATAAGTGTCAGGCTGCTGCTCACATTTGTTTTCGCAAGTGCAATTGCCACATACTGCTAATAAACTACCCGTTCTTGCAATACCTGTTTGTACTTCGTCAGCAATAAAAAGCACATTGTTTTCTTGGCACATCTTTTTTGCCTTGCTAATAAAATCATTATCAGGGGTTACCACACCAGCTTCACCTTGAATTGGCTCAACCATAAAACCTGCAATATTGTCTTCTTCAAGCGCTTCTCTTAAGGCGTCAAGATCATCATATGGTATTCTTATAAACCCTGGAGTGTAAGGACCAAAATTTTCATGCGCATCAGGATCATTTGAGAATGAGATTATAGTTGTTGTTCTACCATGAAAATTATTTTCGCATACAATTAATTTGGCTTTGTTGTGGGCAATTCCTTTTTTCTCGTAAGCCCATTTTCTGGCCAGTTTCATAGCGGTTTCCACAGCTTCTGCACCGCTATTCATGGGCAGCACCTTGTTAAACCCAAACATTTCGGTTATAAACTGCTCATACTCGCCCAATACGTCGTTATGAAAAGCCCGGCTTGTAAGAGTGAGTGTATCCGCCTGATCTTTTAACGCACCCACTATTTTGGGATGGCAATGACCCTGATTTACAGCCGAATATGCTGATAAAAAGTCGTAATACTGTTTACCTTCAACATCCCATAAATAAACACCTTCGCCTTTGCTCAATACAACCGGTAATGGATGATAATTATGTGCACCATGTTTATTTTCTAGCTGAATTAATTCTTGAGTTTTTGTTTTTGTTTCTTGCATTGAGCTTATGTTTTTGATTTATATCGGTCGGCAATTATGCCTGAAAATTGTTCATTTAGTTCAAATATTCTTTTTAAGAAATCATCTCTTCCTTCTTTAGCTTGTGCTGAAGTAATATGATGAGGAGGCAACTCATCCCAATCATTACCAAGCATATCTAAAAAAGCTTGAATATTATCAGACACATTGGTCTTTTTAGATTTATCGGCCTTCGTAAAAACCAATTCGAAAGGTATACTGCTAACACCCATCCAGTTTATGAATTCTAAATCTATTTTTTGAGGCGGAATTCGTGCATCAATCAGAATAAAAGAGTTCACAAGGTTTTCTCTCCTCATCAGATAAGTTCTAATCATCTGATCATACTTCTGCCTATCTTTTTTACTGGTTTGGGCATAACCATACCCAGGTAAATCTACCAAATACCATTTCTTATTTACAAGAAAGTGATTAATTAACTTGGTTTTTCCTGGTTTTCCCGAAGTCATTGCCAATTCTTTTCTCTGCATTAAGAAATTTATAAGGCTAGACTTACCCACATTAGACCTGCCAATAAAGGCATACTCTGGCAGATTTGAAGGCGGACACTCACTTGGTCTACTACTGCTTTTAAGAAATTCGGAGAAAAGCTGTTGAACGGGATTATTTGAACTCACAATGCAAAAGTAATGGGCCTACTAATCAAGACCATATTGCTCTTGCAATAAAGGTATATTTGCAGGCCAAAACAAACCCATGATTTGGGTGTTTTAATATACATGAGCGAAAACGTAGTACCTTACGGACAAGAGAAAGGCAGTAAAAGACAACAGGTTGAAGAAATGTTTGACAACATTTCTCATAAATATGACTTTCTAAATCATTTCTTATCTCTTGGAATTGATGTTTTGTGGCGAAAAAAGTCACTTAAAAAAATTCAAAACTCAAACCCACAACGCATACTTGACGTGGCCACTGGTACAGGTGATTTTGCCATTGAAGCAAAAAAGAAATTCAAGAATGCAAAAATTACAGGTATAGATATTTCAAATGGAATGCTTGAAGTAGGGCGCGAGAAAATGAAAAAACGTGGGCTTGAAGAAATTGATATGATTCAAGCCGATAGTGCTCAAATACCATTTGAAGACAACACGTTTGATGTTGCCATAGTGGCTTTTGGTGTGAGAAATTATGAAGTTTTGCTTGATGGACTCACTGATATGTGTAGGGTTTTAAAACCAGGTGGAGAAATTGTAGTTCTCGAATTCTCTAAGCCCAAGGCATTTCCTTTTAAACAGATATACAATTTTTACTTTAATCACGTTTTACCTAGGTTTGGTAAAATGATATCTAAAGATAGCGCCGCTTATACTTATTTGCCAGAGAGTGTAAAAGCTTTTCCTGAAGGCCAAGAGTTTTTAAATGTATTGAGCAAAGCTGGATTTGATAATGAAAGTGCCAAACCATTAACATTTGGAATATCAAGTATATACCATGGTATTAAGAAGTAAGAAAATACTTACCCCATTTTTTGTTCTTTTATTTAGTGTGTGTGCAATAGCGCAAACACAGCATCACCCTTATTACGATATTGAAAAGAAGGTGCATTTTGGCTTTAGTATGGGAACTAATTTTAGCGACCTTCAATACAGCATGAGCGAGAATTTTTTCACCAATGATTCTCTAAACTCAGTGAGTATAGGATTAATACCTGGAATAACCCTTGGTGCTATTTGTAATTTTCATATTAAGGAGCGATTAGACCTTAGAATAATTCCTTCACTATTGTTGAGCCAAAGAAATGTAAACTTTAATTTTTCTAACGGTTCTGAACGTTTTAAAACTATTGAAAGTGTTTACGCTAACTTGCCAATACACTTAAAATATAAATCTACAAGACATGGAAACTGGAGGTTTTATGTACTTGGCGGTGGTGAATATTCTTATGACATAGCAAGTAATCAAGGTGCTGAAAAGGATTTTTTCAATCCTAATATTGCACTTAGGCGACATAATTATAGCTATACATGGGGCTTTGGTTTCGACTTTTATTTCCCTTACTTTAAGTTCTCTCCCGAAATAAGGATTGCAAACGGAATTAATAATGTTTTAGACCCACACGAAACGGTTTACTCTGACTCTTTTTCTAAGTTCAGAAACAGAATGATCCTTATTAGTTTTCATTTTGAATAAAAATAGCCGTGGGTAGAATAATTCTTTTTGCAGCCATAGCTGGTCTTGTTTTCTACATATTAAGGTCAGTAGAGCGTGGTGGTAGAAAATCTGAATACAAACCCTGCGAAAAATGTGATGGAAAGGGTTATTGGGTAGCAACAAGAGGCGAAAAAGACAAATGCGATAGATGTAAAGGCTCTGGTAAAGTGCTTAGATAAATATCTAACCTTTTAAATTCAAGAGCCTAAATAAGTAAGTATTGTGGGTTTATTCCTTTCATTTAATGAATATATTATTTAGCCATGTAAATCTGAAAAGTCAGTTTTTGATAAAAGAAAAAAGGCATCCAAAATGGATGCCTTTTTTAGTTTAACTTTTCAGTTACGACTTATTTTGCGTACGCAATTGCTCGCTTTTCTCTAATTACAGTAATCTTGATTTGACCAGGATATGTCATTTCAGTTTGAATCTTTGATGAAATATCGAAAGACAACTGATCTGCCAATAAATCATCAACTTTCTCGGCTTCTACAATTACTCTTAATTCTCTACCGGCTTGAATTGCAAAACATTTCTGTACGCCATCAAAGCTTAATGCAATTCGCTCAAGGTCCTTAAGCCTTTGTATGTAAGATTCAAATACTTCTCTACGTGCACCAGGTCTTGCACCTGACATACCATCACACACCTGAATTATAACTGAAAGTGGGCTAATTTTTTCAATTTCATCATGGTGAGCTCCAATAGCATTGCAAACCACAGCGTGCTCTTTATGCTTCTCAGCCATTTTCATACCCAGCAATGCATGCGGAGTTTCGGCATCTTCCATTACTTTACCAATATCGTGCAATAATCCCGCTCTTTTGGCCATTTTTACATTAAGCTTAAGCTCTGCTGCCATTGTAGCACAAAGGTTGGCTACTTCTCTGGAGTGCTGCAGCAGGTTTTGACCGTAAGATGAACGGTATCTCATTTTACCCACCAATCTTACAATCTCAGGATGTAGGCCATGAATACCTAAGTCAAGACAAGTTTTTTCTCCAATTTCTTGAATCTCCTCTTCAATTTGCTTTTCAGTTTTCTTTACAACTTCTTCAATTCTGGCTGGGTGAATTCTACCATCAGCAACCAATCTATGAAGTGCCAATCTTGCGATTTCTCTTCGCATTGGATCAAATGCAGAAAGTACAATGGCTTCAGGTGTATCATCAATAATGATCTCTACTCCCGTTGCAGCTTCAAGTGCTCTAATGTTTCGTCCTTCCCTACCAATGATTCTTCCTTTTACCTCATCATTTTCAATGTGGAAAACTGACACAACATTATCTATAGTTGTTTCTGTAGCCACGCGCTGAATGCTCTCAATAACTACTTTCTTTGATTGCTTACCAGCTTCTACTTTTGCTTCGTCTAGTATATCTTTAATATATTGTTTTGCGTCTGTTCTGGCTTCTTCTTTAAGGGCTTCAACCATTTGTGTTTTGGCTTCTTCAGCACTCATACCCGCTATTTTTTCAAGCTCAGCCACTTGTTTTCTGTGTACCGCGTCAAGCTCGGCCTTTTTCTCATCAAGATTGGCCATTTTGTCTTTGTAACTCTTGATTACGCCTTGAACTTTGCTCTCTTCTTGCGCTACTTCGTTTAGCTTTTTCTTTAAAGTTTGGTCTTTTTGTTTTACCCTATTTTCGGCCTCGGCCATTTTTGAGTTTCTCTCCCTAATTTTTTGATCATGTTCGCCTTTAAGTTGTAAAAACTTCTCCTTCGCCTCAAGGAGTTTGTTCTTCTTTAAAATTTCTGCTTGTGCCTCACCTTCTTTGATAATTTCATCCGCCTTTTTCTTTGCTTCTTCAGCTTTGTCGGAGTTTTCTTCTTTAAGCTTGGCAATTGTGCTTTTGTTCATTAGAAAAGCAATAACAAAACCTACTACAAGGCCTGCTATGCCAGCTAATGCTACAATTCCTGTTGTCATCTCTGCTTTTGAGTTTTAAAGTGTTTTAAAAAAAAATCTGAGATGATATGTAATGAACGCGTTAGCTTGTATAAGACTCGAGCATTTGATCAATCCGATCTATTTGATCAGAAACGCCATCATCTTCAATCCACTTTTTGGATTCAATTTTGGCTTGTTCTGTTGCCAATTGTAAGGATATCATGGCCAGAACATCTTTATACTCATTTATTCCATACTTGGATCGCATCTCTTTAATTTGTTGATCTAGCTGCTTAACCGCTTTTCTTACATAAAACTCTTCTGAAGTTGAGACTTTTATGGGAAAAACCCTATCAGCTATCTTTACCTTTATAGAGACTTCGTTACTCATTACAATACCATCAGCTATTTAACAGCTCAATACATTTATCTATTTCTTTAATGTATTGGTCTATTTTCCGTTTAATATTATCGCTTTCGTCAGCCTTTACATCGTCTGACTTGGCTATATGCAAATGTACATTTTTGTTCTCTAACTCATTTATGAGTTGTTCTTGTTCTTCTATACGGCCGCGCAATACATTGGCTTCAACCTTTAGCCTATTATTCTCTGTTTTTAGGGCATTATAGGCGCTTCCTAGCTTATTTATTCTTTGCTCAATACTAGCAAGTTTATCCTTAATTTCCATTTACTTTCTAATTTGACAGCCTATTGACTCAAGCGATTTGGTTATCTGAGTCATTTCAAATTCCACTTGCTTATCGTTTAGTGTTTTGGCCTTATTTTCAAAGGTAAATCTAAGAGCATAAGATGCAAAACCAGGGTCTAATGGTTTACCTTTATAAAGATCAAAACAGCTTACCGATTTTAAAAACTTGGTTTTAGTTGAATTTACGGCACCCAAAATGTCAGTATACTTTGTGGATTCAGTTAAAATAAAAGACAGGTCTCTAACCATTTGCGGAAACCTGCTTGGCTCGCTGTATTTAATTTTTAACTTGCCGTATTTTCTTAATAACTGCTTGTATTGAATTTGGGCAACAAATACACCTTGATCAATTGAATGCTTACTGGTAAGAGCTGAGCTTAACTTTCCAATTTTCAATAATGACTGTTCATCTTTTAATCCATAAAACCACTCATTATCATTTTCAATTGGTTGTAACCTAGCGTGCTTAATATTTATGGCATTAAACAACTTAGATACTATGGCCTTTAACGTGTAAAAGCTACTTGTACGGTTCTTTATATTCCAGCTATCTTCAATTAGCTCATCACCAGTTAGCCAAATGGTTAAAAACTGATTTTCTTCATAACCTTGCTCAGATACACTGTATTGATTGGCTATTTCAAAGAATCGAACATTTTTTTGTTGACGGTTAATGTTATGAGCAATTGATGTCAACCCAGATGCAATTTGACTATTCCTTAAATGAGTCATTTCAGCACTAAGTGGGTTTAGTATTGCAAGACCTTTCTCATCTAAATCTGAAGTGAATGGTGAAGACTTGATCTCAAAATATCCCTCTCCATTTAGAACAGAAGCTATTTTTGAATAAAGGCCTTTTGCGGTACCCATTTTGTTTGACGGAATGGAGATTTTCATGCTTTGATCGTAGCCCACGGTATTGTAACCGTAAATTCTCAACACTTCTTCAACAACATCTACCGGACGGGTTACATCTGGTTTGTTGCTTGGAGCAATCAATTCTATGGTATCTGCATTTACATCTACCTCAAATCCCAGTCGAATCAAAATATCTACAACCTCGTCTCTTTCAATTTCAACTCCAATTACTCTGTTTAGGAATTCAAAGTCTAAACTAATTTTAGCCTTTGCTATTTGGTTTGGATATGAATCTACGTATATATCTTCTGCTTTTCCACCTCCTATTTCTTGCATTAATTGAGCGGCAAAGTTCAAGGCATCTATAGTTATGTTATGATCAACGCCACGCTCAAACCTAAACGAAGAATCAGTGCTAATTTGATGTTTTTTAGCAGTTCTTCTTACAACTGATGGATTGAAATAAGCGCTTTCTATTAATACATCAGCTGTATTCTCATTTATTCCCGAATGCAAACCGCCAAGCACACCTGCAAAAGCCAAAGCTCGCTCTGAATCACAAATCAAAAGCTCGGTTCCGTCAAGTTCCCTTTCAATTTCGTCAAGCGTAATTAGCTTTTCACCTTTTTCCGATCTTCTAACAATTATTTGGTCACCTTTGATTTCGTTCAAATCAAAACCGTGTAATGGCTGACCTAAATCATGCATTACATAGTTTGTAATATCAACAATGTTATTGATTGGCGAGAGTCCTATGGCTTTTAATTTATCTTGAAGCCATTGTGGAGAAGGTTCAACTTTTACACCTCTTACAATTCTTGCAGCGTAGCGAGGACAAGCTTCATCATCTTTGATTGAAATTGATACTTGACTTTCACCTTTTACAGCTCTTGTTATCTCTCTTTGAATAATTTCTGTTTTGAGCTTGGCTGCCAGGTCAATAGCTGTACCACGGTGGCATGCTGCATCTACCCTGTTTGGTGTTAAACCGATCTCTATTATATCGTCTCGGTAGGCATCAATTACGTTTTCAAAATTTGTTCCTGGAACTAGTGAATTATCAAGTACCATTATACCATCATGACTCTCTCCTATACCTAATTCATCTTCGGCGCATATCATGCCAAATGAAACTTCACCTCTGATCTTTCCTTTCTTGATTTTGATGGTATTGCCATCAGAAAAAGTAAGTTCGGTACCAACTGTAGCTACTGGTACTTTTTGGCCTTGAGCTACATTAGGCGCCCCACAAACTATCTGCAAGGGTTCATCTTGCCCAATATCAACCTTAGTAAGTCTTAGCTTATCTGCATTTGGGTGTTGCCAAGTTTCAAGCACATGGCCAACTACAACTCCTTTTAGGCTACCTTTTAAAGTTGTGTACTCAAACAGATCTTCAACCTCAAGGCCAATATCGGTAAGAATTTCTGATACTTCTTGTACTGATTTATTTTGTAGATCAACGTGCTCTTTGAGCCAATTGAATGAAATGTTCATAACACAAATTGATAATCTCGCAAAGGTGCAAAATTCAGCTTAGTGATATGATTTCTCGCCGGCTTTTATTTCAATTGATAATGAATTCTCTAAAGGAGGCACAACACAATTGTACTTATGATTATAGGCACAGTAAGGGTTTGATGCTAAATTAAAGTCAATCGCTACGGTTCCATCTCCCTGATTTACAGGGTAAACATATCGTCCTCCATCATAGGTGTTAATCCCATTAGTATTATCAAAAAAGGGAACAAAAAGCTCTCCTTCTTCTTCACTAAGTTCGTCTACTATGTATTTAAACACTGTAAGTTCATGGCTTTTCCCCATAAACTCAAAGCTCACTTTACCATATCTGAGCATTTCCTTAACGGTATCCCCTTGTTCAAGAATTACCTTTTGGGGGTTTGGAAAAGGAATAAGGTTTCCTTGCAAATTATAATCATAGTTTATTGGGAAATATTTCAGCCCTGAAAAAGACTTTAAATCTTCTTCAGTAATAGGCGATCCACCCATTAAAAACTCATTGTTCTTTGTAGCGCGTTCAGTAGTTACTTTGGTTTGATGCTCTGTCACTTCTTTAGGAGTACAAGAGACAATAAACAATAACGCAATAAGAATGAAGATTAAAGCTCTACTCGGCAAATTTCTTTTCAATTACATGTATTACTTCAAAGTCATCAGCTCTTCTTCTTGTAACGAATGCTACTACACTTAGCTTTTCGTATTTCCAACCAGTTTTAAACTCTTCATCAGTTTGGTCTTTCTTTACAGGCACTACAAATCTTCTTTGAAAAACTCTACCTGCTACGTACGGATTTGAATTTCCTGAAACCACCAAAGAATCTCCACCTGTCGCAGTAAGATTATCTCTAAATACATGGTCGTGTTTATAATCTTTTATGTCACCTTCAATTATATCATACTGGTAATCAACAATACCGTCTTCTGCCAAATACACATTAATAAAGTTGGCATCATCCGAAATTTCAGTATGATAAATCACTCTCGCAATAAAAATTAAGGAATCTTCATCATGTCTTTGAACTGAAACATCAATATTTAATGGACTTGATTCTTGTAATCTAATATCTGTATTCCCACCCCAAACGAATCTATTTGTTGTTATGGCAGGTTCTCCAGGAAAAAACACCCTGTCTACTGAACCTTCGGGTAAGTTTCCAGAAGCACCCAATAAAGCCGCTATATTATTGCCATCTTGAGTTCTGAATTCATATTTACTGTAATCTTTCTTAGGTACTGTAAAAACATCAGCCCCAGAGTATATCCCCAATGAAACAACTCTACCTGGGTGTTTTTCTTTTATATCCTTGATCTTTTTAGCTGCGTCGGGACAGTTGCTACATTTAACGCCTGTAAAATCTTCAATAAGTACATTCTTATCTTGTGGGGTAACCTTGCTCAGTGTATCTAAATCAACGTAAGTGGTATCATTTGTTGGAATAAACGGAGTAAAGTCAATTAATTCTTCTGCACCAGTATCAATACAAGAAGTAAAGATTAAACTGGCTATCATTCCAGAAAATAGAGCTTTATATAATTTCATGTTCTCTAATTTTAAAAGTTGGTGGTTAATCCAAAACGCACACCACTAAAGGCTGGTTCCAATCTACACACACCGCCATTACATACAATTCCTTCTACTTGCTTGATATAGCCTGCTGTGAATCTTGTTTGCTTGTAAGTATATGCTAGGAAAACTGTTGGATAGTGTACTAGCTCACCTGGCTCCACATTTGGATTTCTTGTGTCTTCTCTTGGTGCTGTATTAACCATATCAGACAACGTAATAGAGTATTTTGACCCAATAGTGTATTCAACCAAGGCCCATGCAAAATCTCCTAAGTCTTCATCTGTCTGCAAATATTGTAGCTCAGTCCTAATAGCTCTCCTTTTGGGCAACTTAACCAATAGCTCTACAAAAGGCGTATTGGTTTGCACATTTGGAGTACTTGGTGCTTTGCCTTCATACACCTTTTGGTTGTAATAAACAGTTTGGAAACCAAATGTTCCTTTTACCTTTTTGCTAAACTTACGCTGATATGTAACAAACAACTCTCTATAAAGCGTTTCATCAATAATTTGCGGAGACTGAATGTACGAGTAGTTTACATTAAAAACATTACTTCTGTTAATGGCGTAGCTGATATCTCCTTGTATTCCAATTTCACCTACTTCTTGCACGTTAGGGCTATATCTTGCGGGAAGTCTGTATGTATTTTGTCGGTTTACAGGAGTTAAAAAACCAACAGTACCAACAAATACTGGACTCAAGGCTGTGTATGGGTCAGTTCTCATTGAGAAGTTCTCTAGATATCTACCTTGCAACGTAATTCCTAAGCCCTTGGTAGAATAAGTCATGGTTGCTTGAGCATATGTACCCATTTCATTAATCAAGTTCTGATTAAAATCAAAAGTGGCTTCTGGTGTTTTAGCTGCTAAATCAACTGTTAAGCCAAAATTCCCTATATCTAAAGCTCCATAAACTTGTCCGCCATAAACATTACTCCTTGGAACAAAGCGGTTATCAAGTTTCATTGAATTGATTGCTGGAGCAAGCCTATCTCTTATATCAATATTAAAATCAAGTGTTCTTTTTACGGCTGAAAAACCATAGGTAAAGGATGCTTTCTCTCCAAATACCCCCCCTTCAAGATTTAACCCTTGCACCACCTGAGGGTTAAGTGCAAACCTGTTTTTTTGTTTTCCTGTAAAGGCCTTTAGGGTAATTTTATCTTTAAAGTTGTATTCTAGTTTAACACCAGTCATGGCAAAGTCAAGACCAATAACTCTGTCTTCATAAGCCCTAAACAAAATACCACTACCAAATTGATCATAAAAAGACCCTACGGTTATCTTAAGGTCTTCAATCTCTTTGCTCATGTTGAAAAAGGGCATTCCTTGATCTGTATAGGCTTCAACGGGATTTAAGAGCGGAGAATTATGAAAAAGATCATACCTTAAGTTAAAGTCATAGCCTTTTACATTGTAGTTAAGAAACATCCAAGCCTCAGCCGATGACATTTGGTTTTTGTATTGAGTGGTGTTGGTTCCAAACTGACCCAGCCTAGGATCGTCAATGTAGAACGCCGAATTCACCATTAAATCTCCCCTTAACGTTCCCTTTTCTTCACCATCTTGTGCAACAACTGTTAAAGGAACTACCAACATTAAGTAGTAGAAAACCTTAATTACTCCTTTTACCTTCATATTCTAATAAATGCGGTTCGAAAGTATCTAATCAAAAAGTATTGGATGCACTTATAAAAACTTAACAACTGTGCATTTCAACTTTTTTTAGTTGCCAAAAAGAAGTTTGATGTAAAATGAAGGCTTTTTAAGCTCTGACCTTAGGTCTATATTAGCAAACATACTGGTCATAGTTTCCCTAAGTTTTTTATTGCTCAAAGCCTTATTAATTAAAAAATTGAACAGCCATTTTTTGGCTGAGAGTTTTTGAAGTTTGTGGCTCAAGTTAAGCTCAGTCCAAAGTTTGTGATAAACTTCTTCTTGATAACCTTTTAGCAAATCAGCTGAAAAATTCTTCTCATTTAAAGCTTTAGTTGCCCATTTTGAAGCTAATTGGCCACTAACTAATGCATTGCCAATGCCTTCTCCTGTAAAAGGATCAATAAGCCAAGCAGCATCACCCGTAAGTAAAAAATGATTACCAGCTATGGTTCTCTTCTTTGAACCTAAAGGTAGTCCCCACCCTTTTACATTTTCGAGCAATTCAGCATTTTTAAACCGCTCTTTCATTACCGGATGGTTGGCAACTATTTCATCAAGTTTAGCTCTTAAGCTCACCTTGTTTTTTGAAATTTCTGCCGAAAGCATTCCTAAACCAACATTTGCTTCGCCATTGGGCAATGGAAAAATCCAGAAATACCCTGGCAATAGATCTTTAATAAAATGAAGTTCAATGTAATCGGAATTAAAACCTGTAACCCCCTTATAATAAGCCCTTATGGCTGCGCTATGATGAAACTTATCAGTTATTCGGCCAATAAAATGCTCATGTACTTTTGATCTAGCGCCATCGGCACCAATAATTAGATCAAAATCAACTTGAATTTGCTTTTCACCAATTTGCAGCAAAGCCGATCTATCTTCAAGCTTCTTTAAACTAACCCCTTGATAAAATGTGCAAAAATTAGCATCTAGATATTCAAGGAGTAAGTTATCAAAGTTCTTTCTTGTTGCAACATAGCCCACATCTAGTTTATCCTTTCGCTTAGGAAAAGGAATATTTAGTTGCTTACCATTAGGTCCAAAAAAAGAAATACCCGGACTTGGTGTAAAAACATCTTTTCTTGCAATAAATTCATTTAGAAATTCAGGACGTGTTTCTGCGAGGGCGTCTAATACCTTTCCACTAAGCGCATCGCCGCAGATCTTATCGCGAGGAAATACATCCTTATCAATTAAAATATGATCAATTGAATTATTACTAAGCCCGTAAGACGTCATGCATCCTGCTGGTCCGGCTCCAATAATTAAAACACTAGTCTTTATTCTTTCCAAGTTGCTTATCTGGGTAAAATTCCTTCATCGGCAAAACTATAGTACGCTAAGCTGCCTACAATTATGTGATCAAGAATTTGAATATCCATTGTTTTTGCGGCGTTAACCAATTTTTGAGTAAGTGTTTTGTCTTGGGTGCTAGGCTTTAAATTGCCTGAAGGGTGATTATGAGCCAAAAACATTGATGTAGCTGTCTCTACCTCAAAAAACTTTTTGAAAATAATTTTGGCATCTACAACAGTAGCAGAAGTACCACCAGCGCTTATGTTGATAGTACGCAAAGGAACCATTCGCTGATTGGTAACTACTATATAAAACTTCTCATGACCTAAGTCAGCCAAGTGCGGGTAAACGTACTCGAATACCTGCTGACTGCTATTTAGTGGCTGTTGAGAAATTTTGTCGGCTTTTCTTCTTCTACCCAATTCGGCGGCGGCCAAAAGGGTTACAGCCTTTGCATTACCAATCCCAGGTAGCTTGCAAAGCTCTTTTACCGAAAGTAGACTTAGCTGATTGAGGTTGTTGCCATTTTCATCTAAAAGCTGTTTAGCAACGTCAAGCGCTGTTAGCTTTTTAGTGCCCGAACCTAATAGAATAGCAATAAGCTCTGCATTGCTGAGAGCTTCTTTACCTTTTAATAATAGCTTTTCTCGGGGACGATCTTCTTCAGACCACGATTTTATACTCAACCGTTTGTCCCCGTCAGCTATTGTCATATGTTATTTAGGATATTATCCTAAGCTATTAACGTGCTTAGCCAGAGATGATTTTTGATTAGCCGCTTTATTCTTATGAATAATGTTGCGCTTTGCTAATTTATCAATCATTGAAGAAACTTCTACAAAAAGTTTTTCCGCTTCAGCTTTCTCAGTAGTTGCTCTCAACTTTCTAATGGCATTACGCGTAGTTTTCGCATAATAACGGTTGTGCAAACGTTTCTTCTGATTTTGTCTGATTCTCTTTAAGGCTGATTTATGGTGTGCCATTCCTTATCTAAAAATTTTAGGGCGCAAAAGTAATTAATTCGTCAAAAGCGAATTGCCTATTCGGTAATTTCTATCAACTTTTCTTCAACTTCGTCTTCGCTTCCGGGTAAATAACCGCTGTGTTTATAAACTATTTTTCCTTCTGCATCAACCAACACTAAATATGGTGGGTTTGCAAAATTGAACTGTCTATAAGACTCTCCGTTCACATCTTTTAAAATTTCGTACTCCCAACCATTGGTATTAACCACCCCTTTTACTTTAGGAGCTGTTCTTTGATTATCTAATGATATGGCAATCAATTCCACATCATAATCATCTTGCCAATCTTCGTAATAGTCGGCAATTGCATTTAACTCACTTAAACAAGGCTTACACCAAGTGGCCCAAAATGAAATAATAGTGGGCTTACCATTTTTACCGTAACTGGCCACATCAACCAATTCGCCATTTAGCTTTTTAAGTTTATAGCTTGGTAAATTGCCTAAATCTTCGGTGCTTGACGCCGACATTAAGAAAAGACTGAAAACAAAAAGAGCTGTAGCTGAAAGGTATTTCATGTTAAATTTTTAATGCTGCGCCAAAAGTATTCGCAAAACAGATAATTTTATTCATTGAAATAAATTTTAAGATAACGTTAACCAATGGGGGCGATTGAAAAGATTGGCAATTATTTGAGTTTTAGGGTTGAAAAAGCGCAATTTGAGATAATTGCCAAAGAAGCATTTCGCTATGCCATTATTTCAAGTCCTTTTACTATAAATAGAATGGGAATTGATGACCTTGACAAACGTATTTTAAACATAACTAAGGGAAAACTTGCAGAAAAAATGCTTGAAGCCTTTTTTAAAAGCTTGCGTGTAAAAGTTGACTTTGAAAGCTGTCAGACTCCATTTCATAAAATTGACCGTAGAGATTTTTTATGGCGAGACTTTGAGTGGGACTTGAAAAACAACTTTATTACACATTCAGAACTACACCTAAATTCAAAAACTATTGGGCAGTTGCCTTGCCTTATACCCAACAGAAAGAAAGGTGATCAATGGGACAAGCGAAACCAACTTTATTTTAAAACGCCCAAAGGTGCTGCCTTTCTTTTTTCGTTTATGATTGGTAGGCTAATAAATGGACCTTTAGAAAGCGATATTATAAATGTAAAACTAAACAAAGACCAGAAAATATGGCTACATAAACTCAACGAGCAATATGGAGGTAAATCATTTAAACAATCACCTTTTTTGGAAAATGATTTTTGGAAAACTTGGAGTGAACTTGACATACCTGAGCTACACAATAGTTTTGAGGTAGGGTTTAACAGTCCACTTTATTTAACGGCAATTGCCAATGCGGCGGATTGGTCAAGTTTTAAGCCAAGAAAACCTCAAACTTTTGCTAATGGGCTTTTTAGAACAAGAATTGACAATATGTGTGTAGAAGTAAGTAAATTAAGAAGTTTATCAATGATTATACCTTCTTAAAATTTAAACAGTATTGATGAAAAGTATTGCTCACCCATGTGTTGCCGTAACCATACGGGGCAAGGTTAATATCATCTTGACACCAAAAAAATTCAGGTAAAAGCTTCCATCCCATTTCACATAATTTTTCACTAAGATCCCAAGCAAAAGGATAGTTACTACCCTTCTTTTTAATGTTCTTTACAATAATTGTGGCATGGGCTCCTTTTTTCATGATCTTATTGCATTGCTTATAAACTTCAACAAGGTCATCTAAGAACTGATTATAATCTTCTACATTTCCCAAATCACTTTCGTGATCTGAGTAGTTCAATTGCAATCCTTTTTCTTTTCTGCGTGCTTGATATTCGGCGCCCTTCATATTAAGCATATCCCAATAAGGCGGTGAGGTAATTAAATAGTCAATTTCAGGAAAATTGAGGCTCGCAACATTTTTGGCATCTTCAAGCTCAATTCTACAAACTGAATCAGTTAAAAAAAGATCTCCGCTACAACGTTCAACAGCTATTTTGTGAAAGAAAGGGCTTAACTCAGTACCGTAAGCGTTTCTACCCATCTGTAGGGCCGCTAATTGGCTAGAGCCCGTTCCGCTCATTGGATCAAAAATATTATCACCTTTTTTTGAAAAATGGCTTACAAATTGGCCAATTAATGTTTCGGGGTATTTGGCCGGATGTAAAATTTCATTTTTATTTCTGCGAGGTGGACGAATTACTTGCCAAGCGCCTAAATTTTTTCTTAAGTTCCCAGAAGGCTGCGCATTGTATTTATAGTTGAGCCGCGGCTTTATCTCTTGACTTTTTTCATCTTTTCTAAAATAAAGAGCATAGAGTGCATGATTTCCTTCTAGCTTTTCTCCGGGCTTATTACCGCCAATTTTTTCGTCTTTTAAACTATAATAGCTCTTTAAGCTTTGCGCAAAATCCCAAGCAATTGGAGCATATGAATCACCTTCGATATTCTCAATAAGTACGCACAAGAATTTTCTGTGCATAAGACCTTGATAAAGGTTTAAACATTCATTAATAATGGCCTGCTTATTTTGCAAATAAGCATCTAAATCCTTGAATTTACCCCTTAAATCAACCAATGCGAACATTAAGTTCTTTGAGTCTGACTCTAGTTTTAAAGACCTTTCTTCAAGCTCACATTGCCTCTTAAATAGTTCTGCTTTTTCACCTTTATAAAAAACATTGGGCAATGGAGTTTCTTCATTTTTTTGAGTGAAAAATCTAATGTTAGAGCGATATAATTTTTCATCATTCTCAAAAACAAACCAAGACTTTTGAAAAGGCAACCACTCCTTTGAATCTATGTTGTTAAATCTATTCTTTACCGGCATTGCACTATTTTAAAAGTTGTATCATTTCCAATTTCAAAGTCTTCAATAAAAATTACTTTTTCATCATTCACATTTTTCCTAACCAAATAAATGGCATTCTCATCTGCAAAATCCAAGTCTACTTCAATCAATTGATTACTTAGCTTGGTCCATTCATAGCAAAAGGCAAAGTATCTATCGGCAAATGCATTTAAATAAAGTTTCTTATTTGGGAATTTCTTGTGGAGTTCTATGGCTTGTTGCTTCTCGTTCCACGCTCTATCATTTATCAAAAACTTTTGTTGCACACTATAAAAATCAAAAACAGCCCTTGAAGACAACATAATAATGATTACTCCAAACCAAAATCTCTTTTTTTCACTTACTTGAAGCAATATTGATATCGCTAGTAAAAAGGCTAGCAATATTGAAATAAACTGGTAATTGTTAAAGTATACCATACCAAACAACAAGGCGGTAGTTAAAATTACCAGAAGAAAAATGGAGATTATTCTTAGTTCCTTAGAAAATTTGATTTTGAGGCCTTTTGAAGCAAGCACAGCGAAATAGGCCATTATTGGCATAAACATATATATGTATCTAACCCTTGCGCCAGGAGAAATCCAATAAACAATAAAGTTGGCAATAAAAATCACGAGTAGAGCTTTTGCTGTATCAGAAACAAAATGTGATTTTTTTATCCAAATCAAAAGCATTGAACTGGGCAAAAAAGCCATGAGCACTTCAAGAGGAAACACCAAAAAATGGCTTAAATACTTTAGTATTGATATATCTCCTGTTGTTCTATTGGCCGATTCGCCAATTAAGGTTTGCCAAGAGTCATTAAAAGTGCCAGCATTGTATTGTTTATAGAAATAAGGAAATACAGGTATAAGAAAAAACACCAGACTTAAAATGATAATTGGGCTGTAAAGCAACTTGTATTTCATAGTTATTAATACGGCCACAAAGCTTGAAATAACGATAAAGGCTAATGATGGTATGCCTTTTGACATAAACCCGAGCCCCGCAAGTAATGGTGGAATTAAAAAAAAATGCCAAATCCTATTATTTCTTAGATACCACCAGGGCAACACCAATACGGGAAATGTGATTAAGGCATAGAATAAATCCATTTCGGCCATCCGGCTGTAATACAAAAGAATATCGCCAGCAATAAAAACAAGAACTGACACTTTTAGGGCTTCTTTTGCGCTAATAAGTTTTTTAAAGAAGTAATAAATAAATAAAATGAACAGTAAGTAAGAAATCACCGATGGAAGCCTCGTAGCAAACTCAGATTGGGAATCTGTGATTTTGTAAGTAAGAGCAATAATCCAGTTGTATAAAGGCGGCTTTCTGTAATAATTCTCTCCTTTTAAGGTAGGTTGCCAAATGTTGTTACCCAGTAATATTTCTTGGGCAATTAAAGCCCTACGGGGCTCTTCGTGCCCCAAATGAACATCATTAAGTCTACCAAATAAGGCAATTAAGCCAAGTGCAATTAGTAATATGTAATTGTACCTAAGCTTATTCACTATTTTTCTTGCCTTTCAGAATCTTTTGTAATAGATTTCTTCCTTTTCCGTCAGTAATCTCAAAGGTTATGCTATAAAAAGCTGGTGCACTTCGGGCATCATTTCTTACCCCACCGCCAAGAATATTCTTGAGTAACGTTGCCATGCTTTTGCCAAGTAACCCACGTTTAATATCTGGATGCATTTCAATCTTATCAACCTTTAAACCATGTTTTATTCCCGTAGTTTGTAATGTAGCAAGCATGTTGGCTAAAACTGCATAGTCAACATCTAGTCCATCTAAAGAACCACTTTGGTCAAAGTTTAAATCGTAATTCCAGTAGTTTAGTAGGTTAGATTTATCATAAGGACTGCCGTCTGTATTTACTAGTGGCAGTAGAAAGTCAACTTCAAGTCCATTTTGTTTTTCTTTTCCTACAAAAGACATTGGCCCGCCATCAGATAAACTGGCATCGCCTATATAAAACGTCCTTTTGGGATACTTTTCGTTCAAAATTTCAAAAGATTCAACAATAGTTGATTTTAGTTTTTCATGAACATGTGTTCTTCCTGCAAAATATCCTAAAAATGAATAGGTAGCATATCCATCAGATTTGTATGGTAAACGTTTAGCATTTTCAATACTTCCATTACCTGTTTTACCATAGCTTATGCTTGGCTCATTGTTTTCAAAAAGAATTAATGTTCCAGGAAAAACACGAATAAATGCTAGCACAATAATAGCTGCAGCAAAAATGTGCTTATACCATGGCTTCAATAATATATGTGCAAGGGTTAAAATGTAAGCCACAACTAAATAGTAAGGAATCAACAAAATTTTACCAAGACCTTTCATATCAAACCAATCTGAAATCGGATAAGAAATATCAGGCCTCACATAATTTGCAGCTGGCTCGGCAAGAAACCCCGGTACATTCTTGTATTTGGTATAAGGCAAAACCAATTCAATGATTTCTCCTAAGGTAAAATAGATTGTAGTAAAAAGTAATGCTAGAATAACAGGCCAGGGCGATTTAATCCAGCGAGAGAACAATTTTTCGTAAGGTTTCTTTTTTTCTGCCATTTGAGTACCTGTTTGCCTATAGTTTTACAAGAATACTTGTCGAAAATAGCTCAAAAGGAAATTAATTGCCCACATAGGATATTAAAATTGCACTATGAAAAAAACCGATGTAAGATCACTTTTAAAAGAAAGGATTTTAGTACTTGATGGTGCCATGGGTACTATGATTCAAAAACATAAATTAGAAGAAGAAGATTTTAGAGGAGAACGTTTTAAAAGTCACTCTAAACCATTAAAAGGTAATAATGATCTTCTATCTATTACAAGACCCGATATTATTAAAGAAATACACAAGCAATATTTTTTAGCAGGTGCCGATATTGCCGAAACCAATACTTTTAGTGGTACTACCATTGCACAAGCAGATTATGGTTTAGAAGTAGCTGTTTACGATATAAATTTTGAATCGGCCAAGCTTGCTAGAGAAGCTGCTGATGAAGTAACAGAAAAAGAGCCTAACAAACCTAGATACGTTGCTGGATCAATTGGACCTACAAACCGAACGGCGAGTATTAGCCCCGATGTAAACAACCCTGGGTTTAGAGCCACATCTTTTGATGAATTAAGAACGGCTTATGCCGAACAAGTGGGGGCTTTAATTGATGGCGGAGTTGATATTCTTTTGGTTGAAACGGTTTTTGACACCCTTAATGCAAAAGCAGCACTTTTTGCTATAGATGAGGTTCAGGAAGAAAAAGGAACCGACCTACCAATAATGGTATCAGGAACAATTACCGATGCCAGTGGTAGAACACTTTCTGGACAAACTGCTGAAGCTTTCCTTATTTCAATGAGCCATATGAATTTATTGAGCATCGGTTTCAACTGTGCTTTAGGTGCAAACCAGCTTATGCCGTACTTACAGGTTTTAGATCGTAAGTCAAACTTTGGTGTCAGCGCTCACCCAAATGCCGGTTTGCCTAATGAGTTTGGCCAATACGATGAAACCCCTGAAATGATGGCTGATCAAATTGAAGAGTACTTAAAACTTGGATTGATCAATATAATTGGTGGCTGTTGTGGAACAACACCTGACCATATAAGAGCCATTGCTGACAAGGCTAAAATGTACGGGAAAAGGGAATTAAAAGCAGAATCATAGTTGTTAGTTAGCTAAGCCGTAATTTGAGCTTCGGTCGTCACTAATAATAACTATTATGTTAGATAGAAACCTTTGAAATGAAAAACATACCCTTAGAAGATTTAGAGATTTATAAAATGGCCATGGAAATTGGTGAAGATGTTTGGAACATTGTAATTACCTGGGACATTTTCAAAAAGAAAACTATTGGTAATCAACTTGTAAGATCTTCAGACACGATTGCAGCAAATATTGCTGAAGGTTATGGTAGGTATCAGTTTGATGAGAAAAGGCAATTTTCATTTTGTAGAAGGGCTTCACTTTTCGAAACCAAAACATGGCTCATGAAAGCACACAATAGAAGCTTTATTTCTGAGGCAGAAACAAAAGATTTTCAAAGAAGGCTGTTAACTTTAGGAATGAAGCTCAATAACAACATTAAGAATCTAAACAACAATAAATAACAGTTAAAGGCTAAATAACGTCCGCAGGACTAATTACTTAAAATTATAACGAAGTGAATAATTACCCCCTAAAACTCTCAGGCCTTGAGCCGTTGATAGTAAGTCCAGAATCTAACTTTATAAACGTAGGCGAAAGAACCAATGTAACTGGCTCGCGTAAGTTTCTTAGGCTAATTAAAGAAGATAAATATGACGAAGCACTAGAAGTAGCCAGAGACCAAGTTGAAGGAGGTGCACAGATTATTGACATTAATATGGATGAGGGAATGATTGATGGCGTTAATGCCATGACAACGTTCCTAAATCTTGTTATGGCAGAACCTGACATCTCGCGTGTGCCAATTATGATTGATTCAAGTAAGTGGGAAATCATTGAAGCTGGGCTTAAAGTAGTTCAGGGTAAGTGCGTTGTAAATTCAATTAGTCTTAAAGGTGGTGAACATGAGTTTAAACGACAAGCCAAAAAGTTAAAACTTTATGGCGCTGCGGTAATTGTAATGGCCTTTGATGAAAATGGACAGGCCGATAGCTATGAACGAAGAATTGAAATTTGCCAACGCAGCTATGATATTCTATTAAATGAAGTTGGTTTTTACCCTGGCGATATCATTTTCGACCCAAATATTTTCCCTGTAGCCACAGGTATGGATGAGCATAAAAACAATGCACTTGACTTTTTTAATGCTACAAAGTGGATTAAAGAAAACCTGCCTGGCGCAAAGATTAGTGGTGGGGTGAGCAATGTTTCATTCTCTTTTAGAGGAAACAATATTGTACGTGAAGCCATGCACTCGGCCTTCCTATACCATGGCATTCAACATGGCATGGATATGGGAATTGTAAATCCTACCATGCTTGAGGTTTACGATGAAATTCCAAAAGATTTGCTTGAGCATGTAGAAGACGTATTACTTAATCGAAGGGATGACGCTACTGAAAGATTACTAGAATTTGCTGAAACCGTTAAAGGCGAAGCGAAATCAAGAGAAAAAGACCTAACTTGGAGAGAGGGAACCATACAAGAAAGGCTTACACACTCTCTGGTACATGGCATTCAAGAATTTATTGAAGAAGATGTAGAAGAAGCCAGGCATCAATTTGATAAAACGTTATCTGTTATTGAAGGACCGTTGATGCAAGGTATGAATGTGGTGGGCGATCTTTTTGGATCAGGAAAAATGTTTTTGCCCCAAGTAGTAAAAAGTGCTAGGGTAATGAAAAAAGGTGTAGCTTACCTTCTACCCTATTTAGAAGCAGAAAAAGATGCTTCAAGCAGAGCCAAGGGTAAAATCTTAATGGCAACTGTAAAAGGCGACGTTCACGATATTGGAAAAAATATAGTGGGTGTAGTTATGGCCTGTAATAATTATGACATTATTGATTTAGGGGTAATGGTGCCGCCTGAGAAAATATTGGACGAAGCCAAGAAACATAATGTGAATGCCATTGGCCTAAGTGGGCTAATTACGCCATCGCTTGATGAAATGGTACACCTGGCCAAAGAAATGGAACGCCAAGGTTTTAATATTCCACTATTGATTGGTGGTGCAACCACATCAAAAATCCATACTGCAGTAAAAATAGATCCTGTTTATACTTCTGGCCCTGTAATTCATGTGCTCGATGCTTCAAAATCGGTTCCAGTTTTAAGTGGACTGCTTAGTGAAAAGGCCAATGACTACGCGGTTGAATACAGAAATGAATACTTTCAATTAAGAGAAAGCCATAGCAAAAGACAAGCGGCCAAAAATCTGATTTCACTAGAGGCTGCAACTGATAATGCACTTGTAACAGATTGGTATTCTTTAAATATTAAAACGCCTGAAAGCTTTGGTGTAAAAACGTTTAAAGGCATTGACCTTTACACTGTAAGAAACTACATAGATTGGACGCCATTCTTTTTAACATGGGAAATGAAAGGTAAGTTTCCAGACATTTTGGAAAGCGATAAATATGGTGATGAGGCAACAAAGCTTTATAAAGATGCACAAGAAATGCTTACCAAAATTGTAAAGGAAAAATGGCTCGTAGCAAATGCCGTTATGGGTTTATGGCCTGCAAATGCTAGTGGAGATGATATTGAACTTTACGATGATGAAGGTAGAGCAGATGTAATGGCCAAATTCCACACCTTGAGACAACAAGGCAAGAAGGGTAAGGATATTCCAAACCTGGCCTTGGCCGATTATATAGCACCAAAAGAAAGTATGATTCAAGATTACATGGGTGCTTTTGTGGTAACGGCCGGTATTGGTATTGAAAGGCATATTGAACGTTTTGATAAGGCCAATGACGACTATAGCTCGATTATGCTAAAAGCTGTAGCGGATAGATTGGCTGAAGCAACCGCCGAATATTTACATGAAAAAGTAAGAAAAGAGTTCTGGGGTTATGGTTCAAGTGAAAAATTAAGCAACGAACAGCTTATAAAAGAGAGTTATGTAGGCATTAGACCTGCCCCAGGATATCCAGCACAACCTGATCACACCGAAAAAATCACCTTATTTGATCTTTTAAATGTTGAAGAAAACATTGGTGTATCACTCACAGAGTCAATGGCCATGAGTCCGGCAGCAAGCGTAAGTGGATTATATTTTTCACACCCAGAGAGTAAGTACTTCCCAATTGGTAAAATTCAAAAAGACCAAGTAGAAAGCTACGCTAAAAGAAAAGAAATGAGCGTTGAAGAAGTTGAAAAGTGGTTGGCGCCTATTTTGGGGTATTAATGAACCCTGAGAAAAATAGCTGCTATTCACCAAAACAGCACTGCGACATTATTCGTATAATTAATGAATAATGTCGTATTTTTGATCTGTGAAAAAGCAAGAGACATATCAAACAGAACCACAAGAATCTCTAACCTTAATAAACGAGCCGGTAGCCACCTATGGGCTTAGTCGAATTTCATTAATTAGAAAAGGGCTGCATTTCAACGCAATTGCTCGTTTTACAAATAAATCTGGGCTTACAAAGCAAGAGTTGGCAAATGTACTTCAGGTATCGGTGCGCACTTTACAGCGCCACGAATCACAAACTAGGCTATCTCCTGCAATTTCAGAAAAGCTCATGCACCTAAATGATATTTACCAATTGGCCACAGAATCTTTAGGCACAAATCCAAAAGACATTACCAATTGGCTACGCACACCAATTATGGCATTAGGTCAAGAGCCTCCCCTTTTATTATTAGACACCTATATAGGCATGCAACAAGTAAAACAAGTGTTAGGTAGGTTATCGCACGGTGTTTTTTCATGATTGTTTACCGCATATCTTCTCCCAAATGGGCAAACGATGTCTCTGGCACCGGCGCTAAGTTATATGGCGGCAGGTGGAATTCACCAGGACTCCCAATGCTTTATACAAGTGAGAACATATCACTTTGCATGCTCGAAATATTGGTAAACGCTCAAAGAACTCAGCTAAAAGCTCCGTTTGTTCTGGTTGAGATTGATATTCCTGAAAATATCATTGAACCAAATATAAATGACCTTCCTGAAGATTGGGATATCTATCCTCATGCTTTATCTACAACAAAATTCGGAGATAATTGGCTTCAATCTCACCAAAGCCTTGGCATAAAAGTTCCGAGCAGCACAAACAAATTTGAAAGCAATATTCTACTAAACCCATTGCATCAAAATTTTGAAAAAGTAGCGGTTAAAAACACTTTTCAATTCAACTTTGAGCAAAGGCTATTTCAACTCTAGCTTGTATTTAATTACGTCTCAAATTTTTCTCTAAACATGACCTAGCTCATCGCATAGCACTTTTTACACTAGCATATTGCAGGGTAAATTAATTCGTCATGGAAACTATTGAAAACCTGTATGCTAAAGCTTACGAACTATTAGACGCAGCAAAAGAAATGAGCTGCAAACCTGAAGAAGACGTGGTGCCTTATGAAATTTGTCAAAATTCATATGAAGCAATTCAACTTTACTTTCAGGCATATCTTGAAAAAAACAATGTATCCTTTACAGAAAACGACGGTCCATTAGAACTTCTTGCAAAATGTAAAGGGGCTGATGATAAATTCAATTCAGTTCATTGGGGTATTCTAAAGCATAGAAAAGAATCTGAGCACGAGTGGATGAATGTTGAGCGTGCCGAAGACTATATTGATTTGGCTGAAAAAACAAGAAGTCTAGTACTTTAATCTAAACACCAAACATCATGACTCCAAAATATCCGGGCATACGGGTTGCTATGGACGGCAACACCGCGGCCATAATGTGCGAAAGAGAATCTTCAGATGCTGCCGGTGCCTACCCAATTACACCGTCTACACAAATGGGAGAATATTGGGCCGAAGAAGCCGCTAAAGGCCATTTAAATATATCTGATAAACCCTTAATTTTTATTGAGCCCGAAGGTGAACACGCCGCTGCAGCGGTAACTGCTGGTTTATCAATGACTGGTTTGCGCTCGGCCAACTTCTCTTCAGGGCAAGGCATTGCCTACATGCACGAATCACTTTATGCCGCGGTGGGCAAACGCTTAACTTATGTACTGAACATTGGAGCAAGAGCCATGACAAAATCTACGCTCAATGTACATGCTGGACATGATGATTACCACGCGATTGACGATACAGGTTTTTTTCAATTATTTGCTAAAAATGCACAGCACGTGGCTGATTTAAACATTTTAGCCCACAAAATAGCTGAGCTTGCCTTAACTCCGGGTGCTATTGCCCAGGACGGTTTTCTTACTACCCATTTAATTGAATCGTTTAATTTACCAGAACGTGTTCTTATAAAAGAGTTTCTTGGCTTGCCTGACGATATTATAAAAACACCTACTGCGGCGCAAAGAATGATTTATGGCGAAAACCGTAGAAGAATTCCCGAAATTTGGGATGTTGACAACCCTGTAATGGCAGGTTTGGTACAAAACCAAGATTCTTACATGCAATCTGTGGCTTCTCAAAGGCCATTCTTTTTTGATCATATCAAAGAACTTACTGATCAGGCTTTTGCAGAATATTATAGCTTAACAGGTAGACAGTACCAACGTGTTATGACCTACCGAGCTGAAGATGCTGAATACCTAATTCTTGGACAAGGAAGCATTATACCAAGTGCGGAAGCTGTGGTAGACTATATGCGAGAAAAATTCAAGATCAAAGTAGGTGTTGTAAACCTGGTAATGTTCCGTCCGTTTCCTGGCGATTTACTTTCTAAAGTAATTAAAGGCAAAAAAGGCGTAACCATACTCGAAAGACTTGATCAACCATTAGCAACTGATTTGCCAATTGCAAGAGAGACCAGGGCCGTTGTAAACAAAAGCCTTGAAAATGGCAGGTTTAAAACAGACAAACCGTATTCAGATTTAGAATCTTTCAAATCTGAAGAGGCTCCAATTATTTATTCGGGTTCTTTTGGCATGGGTAGCCGAGACTTACAGCCTGAAGGTATTATAGGGGCAATAGAAAACATGTTGCCCAAAGGCCAGCATAAAAAAATGTTTTATCTCTCAATTGATTTTGTGAGAAAAAACCCATTCACACCAAAACAAAGGCTTCACCAAGAGAATATTCTTGCTGACTACCCTCATGTAAAGGATTTAGCCATTCATGGCTCAGAAAACCCCAACTTAATGCCCAAAGGCTCAATTACAGTTAGGTTTCATTCTGTAGGTGGCTGGGGTGCTGTTACAACAGGGAAAAACTTGGCAATGACCCTTTATGACCTATTGGGTTATGATATTAAGGCCAACCCAAAATATGGTTCTGAGAAAAAAGGCCAACCAACTACTTATTATTTGGTAGCGGCACCAGAACCAATTAGAGTTAACTGCGAACTGTTTTTTGTTGATGTGGTTTTGAGCCCTGATCCTAATGTGTTTAAGCATACAAATGCAATTTCAGGATTAAACGAAGGGGGTGTATTCATTATTCAAAGCGAAAGAAATAAACCTGAAGATGCTTGGGCTGATATTCCAAAGCATTACCAAAAAGTAATTATTGATAAAAACATTAAAGTGTTTTATATCGATGGCTTTAAAATAGCTAGAGAAGAAGCTACTGACCCTGAGCTGCAATTGCGCATGCAAGGTATCGCTTTTCAAGGTGCATTCTTTGCCGCTTCTCCTTTAAAAGAAAGCGCTGGTCTTACAGACGAAAAACTTCTTAAAGCCATTGAAGATCAGGTAGTAAAAAAATTCGGTTCCAAAGGCCAGCGGGTGGTTGATGACAACATGCGCGTGGTTCGAAGAGGATTTGATGAAGTTAGAGAAATTAAGGCCAAAACTTTAACTGAAACTAAAAAGGCTCAAAATGGAGCTGCTACATTGCCTTTGCCAAGTATGTTGAAATCACTTCCGAAGAGCAAATCTGAGCTGAGTGATATTCATAGATTTTGGGAACAAACTGGAAATTTCTATGCCCAGGGCATGGGCAATGATAATATTACTGATCCATTCATTGGTTTAAGCTTATTGCCAGCTACCACTTCTCTATTTAGAGATATGACTGGTATCCGTTTTGAACACCCCGAGTGGGACGCTAATAATTGCACTGCTTGTGGTAACTGTTACACCGTTTGCCCTGACACAGCAATTCCGGGTTTAGTAAGTGAATTATCAGATATTATTGACACTGTAGTTAAACAGGTCAAGAAAAACCACGGAAAAGTTGAAGTTTTAGGAAAACTGTCAAAACAAATGGAGCCAAAAATAAGAGCGCTTTTTCCTGAGACTAAAAATGGAGCTACTGTAAATGGTCTTATTCAAGATGTAATTGATGAGTTTATTGAAGCTGGTAACGAAACTGCTCAGAAAGAACTCACATGGTTTAGAGAAGAATTAGGCAATTTCCAATTTGCTTTAACTAGGCCTTATTACGATTTAAACGAGAAAAAAGAAGTAGGATCTGGTGGCTTATTTAGCATAACAGTAAACCCAACTACATGCAAAGGTTGTATGGAATGTATAGCGGTTTGCGATGATGATGCATTAAAAGCCGTAACACAAACCGAAGCATCAATTTTTAACCTAAGAAAAGATTGGGATCTTTGGTCTGCCTTACCAAACACGCCCGAGAAGTATAATAGAGTTGATGACCTAGAAGAAAAAATAGGCCCACTAGAAACCATTCTTTTGAATAAGGATGCCTACCTAAGCTTTGCTAGCGGAGATGGCGCTTGCTTGGGTTGCTCTGAAAAAACAGTGATTCACTTATTTGTTGCAACAGTGGAATCGCTAATGCAGCCAAGAATTAAAAAACATGTTGCACATCTAACAGACTTAATTGAAAGATTAGAAGCTCATATTAAAGCTAAGGTTTTGGGTAATATGGATGTGATTGATACCAATGTAATTGAAAAATTGGTCTCAAATCATCAGAATTCTGACTTAACCATTTCAGAAATTACAAGCGAATTGGAAGCCAAAAAAGGAAAAAATCCTATAGACCAAGAATGGCTTTCAGAAATGAGCCAGCTCATTGCCAAACTAAAGCACCTAAAATGGAAATATGAAGAAGGAACTACCGGCCGAGGACGTACCACAATGGGTATGACCAATGCTACCGGATGTACTTCAGTTTGGGGAAGTACCTACCCTTATAACCCATACCCTTTCCCGTGGGCCAACCATTTGTTCCAAGATTCACCTTCATTAGCCATGGGGATTTTTGAAGGTCACATGGCCAAAATGGCTGAAGGTTTTAAAACAGTAAGAAAAGCTGAACTAGAACTTGATGGAAAATACAGTTCAATAGAACACAAGGAGTTTTTTACTTACTTCAATTGGAATCAATTTACCAATGAAGAATGGCTGCTTTGCCCACCCGTAGTTGCCCTAGGTGGAGATGGTGCTATGTATGATATAGGTTTCCAAAACCTATCAAGAATGATGGCTTCTGGTAAACCGATTAAAGCTATTGTGGTAGATACTCAGGTTTATTCAAACACCGGTGGTCAGGCTTGTACTTCAGGATTTATTGGACAGGTAAGTGATATGGCACAGTATGGAAAGGTTTGGAAAGGAAAACCAGAACCAAGAAAAGAGATTGGCTTAATTGGTATGGCACATAGAAACACCTATGTAATGCAAAGTACATTGGCCAATACTAGCCATATGATTGAAGGTTTTATTGATGGTCTTACTGCAAAGCGTCCAGCACTTTTCAATTTATACACCACGTGCCAGCCAGAACATGGCGTGGGAGACGATATGGGTGCCCATCAGGCAAAGCTGGCGTTAGAGTCAAGAGCTTATCCAATTTTCAAGTACAATCCTGATGTAAGTGTAAAAGCTGCAGAAGCTTTTGACCTAAGCGGAAATCCTGACTTGGATAAAATTTGGCCTACTTATTCGCTCAAGTATATGGAGAATGGTAGACTTAAAACCATGGAAGTTGCCATGACTTTTGCTGATTTTGCCATTACTGAAGCAAGATTTAGAAAACACTTTAGGAAAGCGCCTCAAGACACCTGGAATGACAATATGGTGCAACTTTCTGATTTTCTTGAACTAGAGGAAGCCAAAAGAGAAGGTAAGTACCCTTATATATGGGCAGTTGACAGAAAACAAAGACTCAGCCGCGTAATGGTAGCCAAAACAATTGTTGAATCTTGCGAAGAGAGACGTGATTTCTGGATAATGTTACGCGATATTGCCGGCTACCAACCTGAACTTGAGACAGAAAGTAAAGAAGATGTTGAAGCCAGAATTAGAACTGAAGTTGTTGGTAAAATAGCACAAGGTTTAATGAAAATGGCAGGTGATCCAAATGGCGATAGTTTAATGGATTTGGCTACAGCTTCAACAAATGGTTCTGAAGTTAAGGAAGAAGCCCCTACTGAAGCAACAAAAGGAGCCAATCAAAAACCTTGGATAGAGTCTGAAGAGTGCACCGCCTGTGATGAGTGTATTAAAATCAACAACAAGATTTTTGAATACAATGGCGATAAAAAAGCCATAATTAAAAACTTTGATGGTGGTCCATATTCAGATTTAGTAAAAGCAGCTGAAAAATGTACTGCGGGAGTAATTCACCCTGGTTTACCATCCGACAGTTCTGAAAAAGACGTGGAAAAATGGATTAAAAGAGCTGAAAAGTTCAACTAGAAAATGTTTTCATTTTTTAATACCAAGACTTTTAAGCACGGTGTGCATCCACCAGAGCATAAAGATGAAACTGCAGGCTTAGCAATTAGGCAATTTCCTTTTGCTCAAGAGATTATTTTACCAGTGGTTCAGCATCTGGGTGCTCCCAGCGAAATAATAATTAGAGAGGGACAAGAGGTAGAGCGTGGTCAGCTTTTAGCCAAAGAAGGTGGTTACGTTTCTGTGCCTTTACACTCTCCTATTTCTGGTATTGTAAAAAAGATAAAAAGCGTACCCACAATTAGTGGCAAAATGGTGCCCGGCATTCACTTAGAGCCTTTTCACGCTTCAGGGCAAGAAGTTGTTGAAGGTGAGCCAATTGATTGGGAAACAGCTTCAGCTGATGAAATATTGGTAGGAATTCAAAAAGCAGGAATTGTGGGCTTGGGCGGAGCTGCTTTTCCTACTCATGTTAAGCTTAAAGTACCTGAAGGCAAAAAATGTGAAGTACTAATTCTAAACGGAATTGAGTGCGAACCATTCCTAACCACCGATCACCGCGTAATGCTTGAGCAAAGTGATGATATTTTCACTGGTATTAGGTATTTGATGAAAGCCACAAATGCCAAGCGCTGCATTATAGGTATCGAAGGCAATAAGCAGAATGCCGCAGACCTTTTGCGATCTCGAATACCAACTGATTTACCAGTAAGCGTCGAAGTAGTTCCAGTAAAGTACCCACAGGGATCAGAGAAAATGCTTATCACATCAGTATTAGGTCTTGAAGTACCTTCAGGTGGTTTACCAATTGATGTAGGCGCGGTGGTAGTAAATGTGGCTACTTGTGCCGAAATTGGTAGACTGCTACCACATGGGCGTGGCATTCAAGAGCGCGTGGTAACCATTACTGGGCCCGGAGTTAAGAAAAAAGGGAATTACCTTATTCCCATTGGAACCCCTCTCCGATTTATACTCGATTATGTTGGCATAGATGGAACCTTGAGCGAAGTGTACATGGGCGGCCCCATGATGGGAGTTGCCGTTTCTAATCTTGACATATCAGTTGTAAAAGGCACATCAGGCATAGTGGTGTTTACTGAAAAACAAGTCCGCAAAATGGACAAGGTCAACCCTTGCATTAAATGCGGTGCATGTTTAGAAGCCTGCCCATTATTCCTTAACCCTTCGCAATTGGGTGTTTTGGCAAAATTTGAAGCCTACGACACCATGGCTGAGAAATACAACCTAATGGATTGTTTTGAATGCGGCTCATGCACCTATGTATGCCCTTCAAATATTCCTTTGGTTCAATATTTCAGGCTTTCGAAAACTATAGTTAGAAAAAGAGCCCAAAACAAAAAAGCAAGCTAATGCAAGGTAAGATCTTAAATATTAGCACCTCGCCACACTTGGTAAAAGGCATCACTACGGCTGATATTATGCGCAATGTAGTTTACGCCTTATTGCCAATTTCAGCTTTTGCTATTTATGCTTTTGGACTTAACGCTTTGCTCATATTAATTACATCTATTGTAGCAGCAATTATTACTGAGCAGCTTTTGAACCGAACCTCTAAAAAAGAAAGTACAATTTCAGATTGGTCGGCAATTCTTACAGGTTTACTATTTGGTCTTACGGTACCACCTATTTTGCCAATATGGATGGTATTTATTGGCAGTGCTTTTTCAATTGCCATTGGTAAGTATGTTTTTGGTGGTTTGGGGTATAATGTTTTTAACCCAGCTCTTGTAGGCAGGGCTATACTGCAAGCTGCTTTTCCGGTGGCTATGACTACCTGGATGCCGGCAATGTCAATTGATAGATTTAGTCATATTTCATCATCAGTTTTGGTCTTTCCGTTTGCAACTCCTATTGTTGATGCTGTTAGCGGAGCAACTCCCCTTTCGGCCTTTAAGTTTGATGGTATTGTAGCCACAACTAATGACCTAGGTTTAGGTCTGATAAGTGGGTCTACAGGCGAAACCTGTGCATTGCTAATTGTTTTGGGTGGCATTTATTTGGCTGCTCGAAAAATGCTGAATTGGCGCATTCCAGTGGTTATATTGCTTACAGTATATTTACTCAGCGGCATATTGCATTTGGCAAGTCCTCAAAATTACCCTAGCCCCTTGTTTATGCTATTTTCTGGTGGATTAATGCTTGGAGCCGTATTTATGGCTACCGACATGGTTACCTCACCAATGACCCCATTAGCGGTTGTTTTATTTGGAGTACTAATAGGTGTTCTTGTAGTTGTAATTAGAATTTGGGGTGGATTACCAGAAGGTGTAATGTATGCCATTTTATTGGCTAATGCAGTTGCTCCACATTTAGATAATCTAGTAAAACCAAGAGTTTACGGAACCACTAAAAAGGTAAAAGCATGAGTGAGTCAAGCACAGCTAGCAGTAAAAAAATGCTTTTTGCAATGACCTTAATTGGTACTGTTTGCGCAATACTTATTGTATTGGCCTATGAAGGCACAAAACCTAGAATAGAAAGATTAAAAGCTGAAGCGCTTGATCGCGCCATTTTTAAGGTAATACCCGGAATTTCAACAACTGAAGCATTTTATTACACTGATGGGCAGTTAAAAAAAGAGACTGAAAGTGAAAACATAGTTTACTCAGGCTATGATGAAAATGGCAACTTAAAAGGAGTAGCTATTTCTGCAGTTGGGCAGGGATACGCTGATAAAATAAAGGTGCTTTATGGATATAATCCCAATGAAGAAACCATTGTGGGCATATATGTATTAGAAACAAAAGAAACCCCAGGATTAGGTGATAAAATTGAGAAGGACGAAAATTTCTTGGCCAATTTTAAGGCACTTGATGTTTCACTTGATGCCGATTTCATTGGATTAGTAAATGATGTAGTAACGGTAAAAAATGGAGAGAAAAATGAAACGTGGCAAATTGATGGGATTACAGGAGCTACTATCTCATCAAGAGCTATTGGCAATATATTAAATTCAAGTGCAAATGAATGGGCTCCGATTATTCAAAAAAACTTGGAAACTTTAAAAGCAAAAGGTCATGAATAAAGCCAATGAAAATAAAGGCCTTTTTGCATCATTTGCCAATTATCAGGGCACCGATGTTTTTATCAAAGGTCTTTGGCGCGATAATCCTGTATTTGTGCAGGTATTGGGAATGTGCCCTGTGTTAGCGGTAACCAATACGGCAGAGAATGCCTTGGCCATGGGCTTGGCAACGGCTTTTGTGCTTTTAATGTCTAATATTTTGGTCTCGCTGTTGCGAAACTTTATTCCAAAACAAGTTAGAATAGCATCTTACATCTTAATTATAGCCACGTTTGTAACAATAACAGATAATGCTATACAAGCCATAAGCGTAGACCTTCACAAAAGCTTAGGCGCTTTTATTTCTCTTATAGTTGTAAACTGTTTAATTCTTAGCCGTGCCGAAGCCTTTGCCTCAAAAAACACCATTAGCAACTCAATTTTAGATGCTCTCGGAATGGGTATTGGTTTTGCATTCGCGCTTTTATTACTGGGTGGCGTAAGAGAAATACTAGGAAGCGGAAGTTTCTTTAACATACCAATTTTCCCTGCTCGTTTTGAAAAATGGGTAGTAATGATCTTGCCCGCTGGTGGCTTTTTTACGCTTGCTCTGTGGTTGCTGTTTTTTAATGTTTTAAAATCAAGAAAAGAAGCATCGTCATGAACGAAGATCCACTTTGGTACATATTCTTGAACGCGAGTTTGATTAACAACTTCGTACTAGCCTATTTTTTAGGTATATGTCCGTTTTTAGGCGTTTCAGGTAAAATGGAAACAGCCACCAAAATGGGTGGCGCTGTAACTTTTGTAATGCTCATTAGCTCAGTAAGTGCTTTCGGAATTAATGCTTTTCTCAATTACATAGGTGCCCCATTTCTTCAGCTTATTAGTTTTATTGTAGTAATTGCTTCTACCGTGCAGTTGGTTGAAATGTTTATAAAAAAAATGAGCCCTACCCTATTTCAGGCACTCGGAATTTTTCTACCACTTATTACTACCAACTGTGCCATTTTAGGTTTGGCTTTATTTCAAACAAGTAAAGGCTACGGCTTTATGCAAAGCATTACATACGCCTTGGGTGCTGGTGTTGGTTTTACGCTAGCGCTTATTTTAATTGCTGGCCTTCGCGAAAAACTAGATTTTGCTGATGTGCCAAAAACCGTAAAAGGAACAGTTTTAACACTAATAGTAGCCGGAATTCTGTCCCTAGCTTTTATGGGATTCTCAGGCTTAGGAAGTCAATAGTATGTTAAAGTCACTTATAATAGCGATTATAGGAATTGTTATACCGTTCATTTTATGGTATGTAATTCAGCAGCTATGGAACAAAGTTTTTCTTAGCGCAGAAAACGAAGGCTGTGATGCCTTATCATCACGCGGTGGCTGTGGTTCATGCGCATCAAATGGACAATGCTCAAAAAAAATAGATAATAAACTAACCTCTAAATAATCTCTAATGGCACATTTATCAGATTTAGAAAACAAAAAAACTAACACGGCAATTATTGTCAACTCAATAAGGCTAACTCCAAACACTACCGATGAGATTAGGGAAATAACCCTTGAGCTTAATGCAAGTGGTTTTCAGCCAAAAGTTAACCAAAGCATTGGCGTATTAATTAACCATGAAAGTGAATTTGGCAATTCATACCATCATAGAATATATACGATTGCTGATATGCCAAATTATTTAAATGACAAGGTTCAGCTTAACATACTTGTAAAACGATGTTTTGATGTAGACGAATTTAGCGGTGAAAGGCACCCTGGAATTGCTTCTAATTACCTGTGCGATAGTTCTATTGGTTCTCAAGTCAATATTACTGGCCCGCATGAGTTACCATTTGAAGTACCAAATGATAAAAGTACCGACCTAATTCTTGTTGGAATGGGTACTGGCATTGCACCTTTTAAAGCTTTGGTAAAAACCATTTATAATGAGGTAAAAAACTGGCAAGGAAAAATTAGATTATTCTACGGTGCCAAAAGCGGATTAGAGCTGCTTTATCTTAATGATCAGGATGGTGATTTAACCCAATATTACGACGAAACAACTTTTAAGGCCTTTAAAGCTATCAGTCCAAGACCTCATATGAATGATCCCATTGCACTTGACCATGCCATTGAAGATCGTGCTGCCGAAATTTTAGAAATGCTCAACAAGCTTAATACTAGAATATATGTTGCGGGTTATAAAGCTATTGAAGAAAAGCTAGAAAAAGCATTTTCGAATATTATGGGCTCTAATGAGGCCTGGAAAACCAGAAAAGCCGAACTCGTTGCCGGCAATAAATGGCAGGAAATTATCTATTAGTTAATGGTTATTAGAATTGATAATGAAATTATAAATGAGCATTATTAGCGCCATATTAGCATTAGGCGGACTTACCCTATTACTGGCTTTGATGTTGGTTTTCGCTAATAAGAAGCTTTATGTGTATGAAGATCCGCGAATAGATCAGGTAGACGATATGCTCCCGAAAGCAAATTGTGGTGCTTGTGGAATGCCTGGCTGCCGACCTTTTGCCGAAGCTTTAGTTAAGGGTGAAGTGTTACCCGGAAAATGCACAGTAAGCTCCGATGATGATAGAGCTAAAATTGCCAATTTTTTGGGCGTTTCATTAGGGGCTGAAGAAAAGAAAGTGGCACGGTTAGCCTGCGCAGGCGGTAGTAATGTGGCTAGGAATAGGGCTAACTATAAAGGCCTCCAGTCTTGCCAAGCAGCAAGTTTGGTTAGCGGTGGTGGCAAGGGTTGCTTTTGGGGCTGCCTAGGTATGGGAGATTGCAAAGTTTCTTGCGATTTTGATGCTATTAGCATGAATGAGCACCATTTGCCCATTGTTGACCCCGTAAAATGCACTGCATGTGGCGATTGTGTAGAAGCTTGCCCAAAAGACCTATTTTCTCTTGAACCAATTAACAACCGCTTATGGGTAGCATGTAAAAACTTAGAGCACGGAGATGCTGTTCTTGAAGATTGCGAAGTAGGCTGTACGGCTTGTGGAAAATGCGCGATGGATGCCCCCGGCGATTTGATTGTAATGGAGAATAATCTACCTAGGGTTAATTACGCACTATTTAGAAATGAGAAAGCCCCTATTGAACGCTGTGCAACGGGTTCAATGGTTTGGCTTGATGATAAACAAGGTGCACTTAAAGGAAAAGAAGCCAAAAAAGTAATTAGGAAAAGTGATATTGAGATGGGGTATTCCTAGAAAAAACACATTTACAAACAAAAACTATAATAACCTACCGCTAGCATCGTTCTCTTGCTTGGAAATCTATCAGAATGAAACAAATTCTTTTTCTTGGGTTAATTGCGCTCTCCCTTTTTTCATGCGAAAAATATCATACCAGAAATACTGAAATTAGCGACTTCATTAGGTCAGAATATTACGCTGATGCTCGTCAGATTTACTATGATGAATTCTCATTTAATAAATTTCATAAAAACTACAACGAAGCCGAATTTGATGAGAAGGAAATTGACCATATACTAAAATTAATACAATTAGTTTATGATTCTGAATTGCCTGAAAGGGATACTATTTTTAGCGTATACAATATTCACAAGTCATGTAGTGGCAACTTCAATACAATTATATTGCACGTTGATACAAGTAATTATGCAATAAAAAATTTAGCGAAGGGAATCACTTCAAATACGAGTGACCGAGTGCTTGATAATTATTTGTTAGAATATGAAATTGACAGTGTAGTTAGATCGATGTCTTATCCCAAATCAAATTGGCTCGCTTTATACTTTAAAAAAGCATGGAATCCTATTAAAACAATTGATGACTTTGCAACTGTTGAAGGGGTTGAGTACTGCTCTGGAAATGAAGGCTGTTTCGATGGAGATGATATTGAAGTAAAAATAAAAGCTGGCAAAATGGAAATAGACTTTAGTCATGGTTGGGGCGATTGCCCATCAGGGTGCATTAGACGCATAGGGTGGATCTTTAGCGTTAGAAACAACCAAGTAAAACTACTTAAACGTTACGAAAACTGATAAATTCACTTAACTGCCTTTTTATTAAAGGCTGTAAAAACAAAAACTCATCATCAAGGCTTTGCATGGTTTTAAAGGCTGTGTCTGAATGAATAATAAAAAGCACTTTTGCAATAATTCAAAGTTTCACATTAAGTGCTCAAAAAGATTAATCGAGTAATAGAGTCAAAGCATAAGCTAGCAATTTGGGCTACTCTAGCCTTCTTTCTAATTATCTATTCGAGCCTTTCTTTAATCAATCATTACAACTTCAGAACCGAAACGCTTGACCTTGGCTTAAGTAATAATGCCATGTGGGATTATGCGAATGGTAAGTTCAATTACGATGAGTGTCTTGATGATAAAGGCCAAAATTTTCTGAGAACTCATTTTGATTTATACATTCCACTTTTCTCTCCCCTTTCACTGCTTTTTAAATCGTATACCCTTTTAATCATTCAGATTTTAGCCATTTTATTTGGAGCTTTTGGAGCTTATAGGCTCGCGCTACATTTTGAGTTAAGTAAGCAATCATCTCTAATCGTTTTATTGGCATATCTGTCTCATTTCACTGTTTTCACAAGCCTTTCTTTTGATTATCATAGCAATGTAGTTGCAAGCATGTTGCTCCCTTGGTATTTCCTTTTTCACTTTAAGGCTAAATCAAAAATGATGTGGCTTATTCTCTTTTTGGTTCTAGTATCAAAAGAGAACATGGGCTTTTGAATGGCATTTGTAAACCTTGGGTTAATTCTGCTTAATGGTAAAAATCGCTGGAAAAACTTATTGGCCGCCACGCTAGTTTCACTTGCCTATTCCTATTTGATACTCGATTACATAATGCCCTTAAATGGTCAAGAAAACAAATTGGCACAAGATTATTCAGTTTTAGGAAACTCAACTTCCGATGCCATTAAAAACATGATTTCAAGCCCTTTTGAATATCTAAAATTCCTTTGGATGGACTCTAGGCCGGGGTATGACAGACCTTCGCTTTACAAAAGGGAATTTTGGATTTACTTTTTGGTTTCAGGTGGGGTTTTGCTCATAAGAAGACCTGCTTTATTGCTCATGCTTATTCCTGTTTTCTTACAAAAAATGCTCAATGTACGAACGCAAATCTGGGGAATTAACGCCCATTATGCCATTGAAACGCTGCCAATTATTTCACTAGGTGTTATTCTCTTTTTAAAGCCAATAAAAAACATGAAATGGAGAATTAGGCCTGCACAAATTGTATTGTTCGCTACTATTTTAATCACTGCTTTCACCTTAACCATTTCGGCCAAGGGACCTAAAAATGAGAAAGGACAATTCTTTACATTGGCTCATTACAATTGCAAATTCAATAAAGCGGAAATCAATCATGTAATTGATGCCATTCCAAAAAATGTCAGTATTTGTGCTACTTCAAATATGTTAGCTCAAATTGCTTTCCGTGATCATGCTTTCCGTTTTCCTTATTATAAAAACGCGCAATATATTTTGCATATCAAAGGCGCAAACACCTATCCTTTAAAAGAAAATGAGTTTAATGAAAAAATCAATAAACTCTTAAATCTAGGTACTTGGAAATTAATTGAAAATGAATCCGTTTTAATACTTGAGAAAGTAGATTAGCGTTTTGCTAATCAGCCTTTTCTACCAACCACAATGTACATCAAATTGCCTCCGCTAAGCAAACATTCTTGGTTTTTGAGCTCTTTTAGCAATTGTTGCTGATAACGATTTACCTTAAGCCAATAGGTGTCAAATGCTTTTTTAGTTCCGCCGCCTGCGCGGTAGTAACGCCAATTTTCGTCATACCCAAATCCACCTGTTTGGTTCTCTATCCAATCTATAAGTTGCGCGGCCCTTACTCGCTTTTCTCGGGTATCATAAGGCGGAATTAAATTCAAACATTTATCAGAAATAAATACCTGAATGTCTTCAAGACCTATTTTTCTAAAAAGATCGGGTAGTGAATCGCCTAAACTGCTAAAACCTTCGCCCAAGGCTTTTTTACCTTTCTCACATCTTAGCCTAATTTCAAGAAAATCTAACATGTCTTCAACATCGTAATCGGTTTGAGAATACTTGTCGAACATGAGGTTTGATGCCAAATTATTTGGTTCAATGGCTACCACATAACCATCTTCTTTAGTACATCTTTTCATTTCGAGCAACACTTTTTCAGGGTCAGGAACATGAATTAAAAGTGTTTGGCAAAAAACTACATCTTGGCTTTCATTGGCTAAGTTTATGGTTTCTGCCTTGCCCTGCTCAAAGTGCATTGAAACTTCTGTTTTAGCGGCAACCTTCTTTGACTTTTGTTTTGCTCGTTTTATGTAGCGCTCCTCATTATCGATTCCTGTAACCTTGGCATTTTTAGGCAAATGTTGAGCAAATTGAAATGACATCATGCCTTGTCCGCATCCTATATCGGCCATGTTGTTACATGATTTTAAATCTAATCTTTCAGCTAGCAGACTAAGATAATCTGGATTCCACCAGTATTCTCTGCTTTCTACTAAATGACTTTCGGAGTGGCGTTCTTTTCTTAACAAATTGAGCGCAAGGTATACTTCTATTTCATCATTTCTATTGCAATAGTGTATTAAATTTTGTCATTTACTAGACAATAAACAGGCCCCTTCAACTTCTCAACTTATATGCCCTTGCGGGGCAATCTGTTGCAATACCATCTACTCCATTCATTAAGGCTTTTTGTATCAACTTCTTTTCATTAATAGTATAGGGCAAAATTTTAATGCCCATAATATGAGCCATTTTCACTTTTCTTTTTGTTGGAATGCCATTTGGACCCAAATATTCTCCCCCTAAAGCTGCCACCTTCTCTAGTTCCTTTTTTGACCATAAGGCCCCTACCAAAAACATTGTTTCTATATCAGGAGCTAACTCTTTTATCTTTACCAACTCGTCATAATCAAATGATATAATAATTACCTCCGCATTCATTTTTAAGGTCTTTACCAAAAAAACCACATCTTGCGCAAGCCCCTTAGATTTAATCTCAATTTCAACTTTAATCCGATTCTTAGCTAATTTCAAAGTTTCTTCGAGTGTTGGAATTTTTTCATTGACAAATTGGTTTCCAAATTCTTCACTAAAACCAGCGCTCAGTTTTTGTAGTTCATTTAGCGGCATTTCTTCAACCAAACCTGAACCATTTGTAGTTCTATCTACAGTTTCATCATGAATTACTACAAGTTTTCCGTCTTTACTTTTACGAACGTCACATTCAAAATAATCTGCTTTTTCCACTATGGCCAATTCAAACGCTGCGAGGGTATTCTCAGGTGCTTTTGATGAATTGCCTCTATGAGCCACTATTTGCATGGTGTTAGGATGTTGAGCCAAAGCAAATGCTGTAAACAATAATGATATAAGGCAGGCCACAAATAGCTTCATACAACATAATTACCAAAATTTCCTTTCAAAACAGGCAATGGCATATGAACAATTAATGGGTTAAAACCAACGGTTAATACAATACTTTTCGGTGTCATTTCAATAAGTTTACCTTCGTATCAAATTCATAGAGAATGAGAATTTCTTTACTCCTTTGGTCTGTTTTGGCCCTATTAGCTCCTAAAAGTCTAAGTGCTAAAACAATTTTTGTAAACCAAAATGCTACAGGAAGCAATAACGGTACTAGCTGGACCAATGCATTTGTTTTTATTGACGACGCATTAAGCAATTGGCAAACAGATGACTCAATTTGGGTGGCAAAGGGTCAATATTCTCCTAAAGACAGTAATGTATCAACATCATACAGATTGCCAAGTGGATGCGTATTAATTGGAGGGTTCAATGGAACTGAGAAATGGCTTACTCAGCGCAATATCATACTAAATAGAACTACGATAAGTGGTGACATAAATGATAAAAATTACCCGAACGATAATGTGAGAACTTTAATACTTGCTGACAAAACACAAAGGGGAACACGAATAGACGGTTTTACCATAAAAGATGGTTATAATTATTTTATTGCCGGCGGTATTACCATGGGCGGCGGTGCCATAAGAATTATTGATGCTTACCTTGAAATTGCTAATTGCGAGTTTTTAAACAACTATGCCTACATGCGAGGTGGGGCTATTTATCAGCAAACTTCAAGTAAACAAGTAAGTGTTAGCCATTGCCTTTTCGAGAACAACTCAACTGGAATTGATAGAAATAGTTTGGGAGGTGCGGTTTTCGCTAATTCAGCCAATTTCTTTTTTCAAGATTGTGAATTTAACCTAAACACAAGTCAAAGTGGAGGCGCCATTGCTTTATATGAAGCAAGTATTACTGCTGATAGATGTATTTTTTCAGGCAATGAAGCGCGTATTAGAGATGGAGCTGCGATATATGATGGTAGCGATTCTCAGTTTAAAATTTACAATAGCCTTTTTGTTGGAAATGTAGCAGATGATAACTGTCCGGCCATTTACTCAAGCGCAGTTTTCAATACCCAGTTTAATGAAATAATCAATTGCACATTTGCTCACAACATAGCAAAACCTGCTAGTGGCACCTATACTGTAAGAAGTAATGAAGACACAAAGGTTTACAATTGCATTTTTTACGGAAATCAAGCAACATTAGACCTTTTTAATCTATCCCCCACTTTTGTTCCTGATGTGCAGAATTGCCTATTTGAAGATGGAATAACCATAGGACGAAATAATTTAAAAGCCGATCCAATTTTCAGAAATCCTGCTACGCTAAGCGACGTACCTTTTCATCACGAAGACTATAATTACAGGTTCACAAAACAGTCACTTTGCTTTGAAGCTGGAAATAGCAATTTACTAAATACGAGGTATAAAACAGGACTTGATGGAAATGAAAGACCCATATACCAAGAAGCTGATTTAGGTGCTTATGAAGCTGATTTTGATCTTATATTCTTAGATTTAGTGGTAAACCCAAGCAACGCCGATACATTTAATCAAGGTGGATATTACACTCGAGATACCACAATAACTTTATACGCCGATTCAAGCGAGTGTTTCTCTTTTTCAACTTATACATCAGGCAGAAGGATATTATCGGATAATTCAAGAATGAAAATTACACTAACGTCAGATACCGTTATTCAAGCAACTTTTACATCTAAAAACTTTGTAATTAGTGTTGAATCCGCTGATGAAACCATGGGATCTGTAACCGGAGGTGGCAGGCTTGATTGTGGATTGGTTAATGAGATAACCGTTGAAGCAACATCTAAAAAATGCTACAAGTTTGTAAACTGGACTGAAAATGGTATTGAGGTATCAAGAAACGCCACTTACACCTTTACCAACAAAGGAAACAGAAGCCTAAAAGCCAATTTTGAACAAAAGATATTTGATATAAACTCAAGTGTCTATCCACAAGGAACAGGAACCGTATCGGGCAGAACAAAAGCACCTTGTGGTACAGAAGTAACGCTTACGGCAAACCCTGCAAATGGATGGAAGTTTCTTGAATGGCAACAAAATGGTCAATTTGTTTCAGATGATCCAAATATTAAGTTCACTATAAATCAAAACTGGTTTATTACCGCTCATTTCGAAGAAAACGTAAGTATTCAAGAGCCTTCAGCTTATGGCATTCAAATATTCCCTAACCCCGCCAATAAACTAATTAATTTAGACTTTGGTGATTACGCTGGTAAAACGATGGTTTTAATCGTAGATGTAAGTGGAAAAGAAGTATTTAGAGAAAGTATTCTTGAATCAAAAACTCAACTAAATGTTGAATCTTTAAGCAGTGGATTATACACTTTAATAATTACAAGTAAAGACTTTACGGTAGGCCACCGTATTGCCATTAACTGTACTAATTAGTATAGAAACTTTATTACTGGCCATAAACAATTATGTAGTTTAGCAACAAAATCAGAACAATGAAAAATTTACTCCCATTAGGCCTTCTTTTGGCTTTTACAACTAGCATTTATGCTCAAAGCGTAAAAAAAGAACCTATTACATTTAAGTACATTCAATACCCTCTTCAAAATCAGGGTGCTGATGTTAAAACTTTCAATTCTACAGTACTGGTAAAGTATGAAGAAGAAGTAAAAAAAGCTGAAGAAGCTGAAAAGGCCGAACATGAAAGACTAGTTGCAGAAGACAAAGCCAAGTTTGAACAACTAATGTCGGAATATCCAGCCGTTTTGGCCGAATATGAAGCTAAGTACGCCGAGCAAATGAAGACCTATGAAGCAGCTAAAAAAGAATACGATGAAAAATCTGCTGGACTTAAAGTGGTTGAAAAGCAATTGCTCGAAAAAGATACTGAGCCAAGAAAACCAGGATATTATCCTCCCGGAAAACCATCTATGTATAACCGAACTTTTAATCCAAGTCGCCAGCAAAAAATATTTGATGCCGAAATGCTATCAAGCTCTTACTTAAATCTTGAAGGATTTACTCAAAATGAAAATGGCGATTTAAAGATTGAAGTTACCATGTTTGGTTTTGAACAACAAGATGCCACTATAAAAAGTGAAGAGAGAACTGTATCGAGAAATGATAACTTGGTTAAGGTTAACTATTATAGCATAGTGCATAAGTACAGGCACCCAATTAATCTTAAGGTTACAACAAAGAATGGTAAAACTTTAATTGACGAAATTTTACCAGAAATTTCAGAATGGACCACCTACACATCGAGCAGCTCTGAAAGACGACCATATATAAATAAAGATGAACTTTCTGAAGCAGGTGAGAATGCGATTATGGAGAAGAACATGAAAATCATTCAGAATTATATTAATGATAATTATGCTTATCCGGTAAAAGAGCGAACAATTGATTTATACTATGTAAAAGATAGAAAAGTTGATTATAGCGATTACCAATCAGCCTACGAAACAATATATGCCGCTTATAATCAGTATTATGATGAAAATGCCGATGCCGTTGAAAAAATTAAGAAATCAGTTGGCATTTGGGAAAACGCCTTGAAGGAATCAGACCCAGATGATAGAAAAGCAAGGGTAGATAATGATGTAACCCTTTACACATTAATTAGCTTAGCTGAAGCCCATTCTTGGTTGGGAAATTACAACGAAGCAGAAGGATATTTAAATAAGACGGTAAGCCTTAAAAGAAGTAATAAAGAAGAAGCGTTGGTAGATGCGATTCGCACCTTTATAAAAGATCAAAAAGTTAGAGATTCAGCCAAGGGGTAGTTCTAACTTTTTAATAAAGTGAAAAGGAGCTGTATAAAAAGTGTTCCGTCACACAAAACTTGTTTTAGAATCCGAAGGATTTCTTAGCTTAAAATCCTGAATCAAGTTTTTGGATGATGTTCTTTACTTTTTATGCAGCTCCTTTTTTCATTTTAACCGCATACCCTTACACTGATACACTAGTGCATTAGCACTTTCTTAAATGCTTTCTCACCGCTAATTATTACAATTCTGTGTTTTGGTTCAAGATAAAAGGTGCTTAAACCAAGCCAAGTTAAAGCAACCATCTGTCCATTCATGTTCACGGCGCTTAAGGTTTCATAGTATTTGCTATTGCCTGTATAAAACAGGCCATCGCCAAGGTATATAATTGAAAGATTGTTATAAACTGATGAAATTGAACTTATAGTAGGAATTTGTTCAATGGCACTTTCTACTCTTTGAGTTATATATGGCATAATTCCGTAAGGACAGTGTTGCACTACTTCTTCGGTATAGGCATCTAAAAAGTCATCATACGAAAAACCAAACGTTAAACCGAAATAGCTGTCTTGCGCTACATATTTTTTAATCCGATCTCTGGTATTTTCGATTTCCCAAAACAGTACATCTTCATTAAAGTACTTTTCAATTACTTCTTTACATATTTCTAAATAGCGCTTATTAAAGTCAGGTACGTTAAGCAGCCTGTTATAGAGCGGCCTTTTATCGTTTTCAATTGCCCATGCTCTTAGGTCTCTATTAGCCCAATCATTCGGAATCCAGTTTATTCCAAAAGTATTGTCAACGTCATATGCTATAAAGTTTACTTTTTTTGTAGTGGGATTTTCATGTATATAAAAATTGTTTTTGTTGTAAGAGTAGCCATCCCAGTGGCCCAAAATCGCTTCTACTGCGAGAAATCTTAGGGCATTTTCAACGTTTAAAACCTTTTCAATTTCTGCTTTAAAGTTGGCATCTGATGTGTTGTTTAAAACATCAATAAAATTTTCTAATACACCTCTGTCATTAACATCTCTATTGTTTTCTAACTCAAATAGACTTTGATTATAGGGATCATTGCTGTTATCAAGATTAGCGCCCCAATTGCATTTATATAAGTTTCCATTTTCAGTTCCAAACCTTGTATCCAAAAACTCGTCGTCAATTTGCTCTACATTGGTATAAACCCCCATAAACTCATCGTTAATATAGAGCCTACAGTGGTGGCTTCTTGCGGCGGGTACATTAGATCTTCTAAAAACAGCTAAAGACATATGCTCTCTTATTAGAGTAGGATCGTTATTTGTTGCCTTAAGATTAAACTTTTTGTGGTTAAAGAATTTTTGGCCTTGCCATTCAGTAAACTTTATTTTAAATGACTTCTTAGGATGACTTCTTGATGTGTTACCTCTAATTCTAATTCCAACATCATATCTGGTTTCGTTTATGTTGGCATTTCTAAAATTTAAGTCGCACTTTAAATAATCATTGTTTTGGGCATTGTCTTGGTCAAGAAGCCACTGCTTCTCCCCTTCATCCATAGTTATTCTAATTTCTGCCACCAAATTTGGGTCAAATACAAGGTCCTTATCAGGATTTATATTTTGCGCTGAAACAAGGCCCCTGCAAAGCGCAAGGCACAGAATTAATAAATTTAAAAATAGCTTCCTTGACATTATTCAAAGTTAGGTTACATTTTAGAAACGGTTTATTAACAACAATTTGACACTAAGTGTACTTTGTACACTTAGCTAATTTATTTTACATTTGTGTAAGAATTTTTTTAAATTCAAATCATGATCACAAAAAAGTATTTAAAAACTAAACCAGTTTGTAAAGTAACTTTTGCTGTATTGCCTGAAGAGCACGAAGGAGCAAGTGAAATTAATTTAGTTGGGGATTTTAATGATTGGAGCAAAGAAGCAACCCCAATGAAAAAAACCAAAGCAGGCAAGTTTAGCACAACTGTTGACCTTGAAACTGGTAAGGAGTACGCATTCCGTTATTTAATTGACGGTAAAGTTTGGGAAAACGATTGGAAAGCCGATTCGTATGTTCCTAATAACTTGACATCAGAAGAAAATTCAGTGGTAGAGGTATAGCAATTACCACATATTTTGAAGTGCAAAAAACGTATCGCTGTAAACGATACGTTTTTTTTATGCATCTAAATCAATTCTTTGAGCTAAAGGCTTCCAGCTTTCAGCATCACCGTTTTTCAGTTTATGAAAAACATGATTTTGTAGTCTTATAAGATTCATGTCTAACCCCAAACCTTTAAGTCCATTTAAGAGCTCAATGGTTTCTTGTGGTTTAACCTCATCTCTATCTACTAAATAGTCAAAGGTTCTTTTCATCTTATATTCAAACCTAGTTTCTAGCTTTAAATTCCACTTTTTTAGTTCTTCAATGGCAGTAACAACCCCCTTATAAACACCTTGATGTTTAAGTAATTTCAAAGCACTATCAAAATCGTAGAGTAGCTTAACTTGTAAATTTTGCCATAGCACAGCTGGCAATACAAGTTCTTGTTCTCGCATTAAGTTCAATAACCCATAATTCTGATTTGAAATTCTTGATATTGAATTAACTGCATCATTAACACTATTATCAATAACTTCATCAAGAATTTTCTTTTGCTCATCGCGCATTAGGTCAAAGAACGAAAAACGAGTATGATCAAACTCCCAATTTAAATCATGAATAACTAAAGATAAGTTACTGCTCCTAAAGTCTTCTTCTAAACTAGCAGCCTTGGCTTCAAAAAGTTCATGTTCAAAATCATCAGAAGTACCACCAATTATATGATGATTGCCAAGATAGACTACGGCAAAACTCATATATTTTGTAGATAAGGTAACCTTAGAATTTACAATGGCCCGCCCCATACACAATACATGCTGACCTACTTTAATCCTCTTAAAGTCAACAGTATCAATATTATAGTTAAAAACTTGTTTTGATGTTTCTTCGTCTTTAGCAAATAGAACGTGTACCGCATAATGCATACCCACTTTTGAAAGCGACATTCTTTTTGGTGAAACATACTTTTTATAAATAGAACGTAATGAGCCAAACTCCGGAATGTTGCTGTATCCTTCTTCAAGTATATCTAAGAAATGGCCTTCAACAAACAACTCGCTCTCTTGCTCTAAGAGTTGAATTGCCCTATTAGCATATTGCAAAATTTGGGTAGTTTCAATTCCGCTTGCATCATTAAAAAACCAACCGCAACTGGTATACATAAGCATACCATTTCTTTGCATCTCTAGCAGCCTTACAACCTTTATTCTATCTTCTTTCTTTACCCCCTTTAAATGCTTTTTAAAAAAGCTCTCGTGGTTACGATCATTTAGCGCAAAAATTACCTCAATGTAACTATCTCTTAGTAGCCACGGGTGATTGGTAAATTGCTTCATTTGCTCATGATACACATTGTCAAGCGTATCTTTTAACCAATCAAGCGATTCTCTTAAAGGCTTTCGCCATTTTTGGTCCCAGCCTTCTTGACCGCCGGTGTGGCATCCGCAGTTATTTCGCCAGCGCTCAACTCCATGAGCACAACTCCACGAGCTGTTTTCATGAATCTCTGCTTCTAATACTGGTTCATGTTTCTCAATATAAGCTCCGTAATTAATTAGCTCGGCATGGCTATGGTTTTCAATATGATGTAGGCAATATGCCAAAGCCATTTCCCCAAGTCTGTGATGGTGTCCGTAGCTCTCGCCATCAGTAGCAATATGTAATAGTTCTGATTCGTTAGGTCTACCGTTAAAGCTACTCAACAAATCTTCGGCAAAACGCCTTCCGTCATTAAGCAAGCCTTTAAAAGCCACTCCTTGAGAAACTTCTCCATTATAAAAGAAAAGCACCATTTGGCGGTTTTCTCCTAAGTTTACTACGTAGGGCTGGTTTGGGTTTATACCGTCTCGCCATTGGCCATCAAGCTTAAATCGTTTTGCTTGATTTGGAGCTAAAATGGTGTACTTAACCCCATTATCATATAAACTCTGCAGGGTTTCAGTATCACAAGCGGTTTCGGCCAACCAAATACCTTCAGATTTTCTATTAAAACGTTTTTCAAAATCATATAAGCCCCATTTGATTTGGGTTTCCTTATCTCTTTTTGAAGCCAATGGCATAATCATATGATTATATACCTGGGCAATGGCCGAGCCATGACCATTAAAACGCTTTAAGCTATTCTTATCGGCATCTAAAATAAGCTGATATGTCTCGGGTCTATTAAGCTCCATCCAACTCAAAAGGGTTGGTCCCATATTAAATGAAATACGTTCGTAGTTATTGGTAATATCTACAATCTTTCCGTTTCCATCTAGTATGCGTGCATGGGCATTGGTGCCATAACATTCTTCATTTATTCGCTCATTCCAATCGTGAAAAGGAGCGGCACTTTCTTGCACTTCTATCTGCTCTAACCAAGCATTTTCTCTTGGCGGCTGATAAAAATGCCCGTGTATACATATATATTTATTAGTCAATTAGCTTCTCGTTTTTTATTTAATATCCTATATCACATCCTTAGCTCAACAAATGGTTTAGTTGTAAAATTACCCTTTAAACACTGCTACACCCAACGGTGGTAATTTTACGTTTATACTTTGAGCCTTTCCATGACTCTCAACTGCCTCTATGGCTATTTTACCTTTATTTGAGATTCCGCTTCCTCCGTATTTTTTAGCATCGCTACTAAGAATCTCTTTGCAGTCTTTCTCAAAAGGCACGCCAACCCTATAATTATCGTGAGCTACTGGTGTAAAGTTGCAAATTACAAGAAGTTGATTGCCGCTCTTGTCTTTTCTCAAATAAGCCAATACAGAATTTGCATGGTCGCTGTAGTCAACCCACTCAAAGCCATCTACATGGTAAGCAATTTCAAATAGTGGTTTTTCCTTTTTATAGAGTTTGTTTAAGTCTTTAACAAAAGTTTGAAGGCCTTTATTCTCTTTGTTTTCTAGCAAATGCCAATCTAGAGAATAAGTGTGTTTCCATTCTTGCCACTGCCCAATTTCATTACCCATAAAGTTTAACTTAGTACCTGGGTGGGTAAACATGTAGGCATAAAGCAAACGTGCATTTGCCATTTTTTGCCAATTATCACCGGGCATTCTGTCAAGAATTGATCCTTTGCCATGCACCACTTCATCATGACTTAAAGGCAACATAAAGTTCTCGGTAAAAGCATAGGTTAAGCTAAACGACACTTTATTGTGGTGATATTTTCTATTTATTGGGTCTTCTTTGAAATACTCTAATGTATCATTCATCCAGCCCATCATCCATTTCATTCCAAAACCCAAACCACCTAAGAAAGTAGGCCTAGAGATCATTGGAAACGAAGTAGATTCTTCAGCAATAGTTTGTACATCTGGAAACTCCTTGTAAACTGCTTCGTTCATGTTTTTCAAAAACTCCATAGCCTCTAGGTTCTCTCTTCCGCCATGCTGATTTGGTACCCACTCTCCTTCTTTTCTTGAATAATCAAGATAAAGCATACTGGCAACGGCATCAACCCTCAAACCATCTACATGGTATTTATCAAGCCAAAAAATGGCATTGCTAATTAAGAAAGAGCGCACTTCATTTCTTCCATAATTAAAAATATAACTACTCCAATCAGGATGATAGCCTTGCCTAGGGTCTGCATGCTCATATAGAGCGGTACCATCATAATCTTTTATACCGTGCGCATCTCCTGGAAAATGGCTAGGCACCCAATCTAAGAATACACCAATACCTGCATTGTGAAAAGCTTCAACCAAGGCCATAAAATCTTGTGGCGTACCATACCTTGATGTTGGCGCGAAATATCCTAGCACTTGATATCCCCAAGAACCATAAAATGGATGTTCCATTACAGGTAAAAGCTCAACATGGGTATAGCCCATTTCTTTTACATACGGTACCATTTTATCAATCATTTCACGATAAGTGATAAAATCTTCGGGGCCATTACCGCCTTGTAACCAAGAACCTAAATGTACTTCGTAAACAGAAATAGGAGCATCAAGCGCATTTTTCTTTGCTCTCGACTTCATCCATTTCTGATCCTTCCATTTATATTCAATAGTCTGTATCTTGGTTCCGGTGCTAGGCGCTTTTTCCCAAGCATAGGCGTATAGATCTGCTTTTTCTAATACATGACCTTCTCTTGTTTCAATGCCATACTTGTAGGTTTCACCCGCCTCAATTTCTGGTAAAAATCCTTCCCAAATTCCTGATCCATCCCACCTCGGAAACAGCTCATAATCACCAGCCTTTTTCCAATAATTAAAGTCACCAATTACACCAACTGACTTTGCATTTGGTGCCCAAACAGCAAAATAAACTCCTTTTACACCTTCAACTTCAATTGGGTGAGAACCCATTTTTTCGTAAAGTCTAAAGTGTTTCCCTTCTTTAAAAAGATGGATATCTAATTCAGTAAATAAACTGTAAACCTTAATTCTATTTTGCATTCATTTCGTCTTTAATAATTTGTAGAACCCCTTTTAATGGAATAATCAACCAATCAGGTCTCGAATTCATTTCATAGCCTAATTCGTAAATGCCTTTTTCTAAAATATGGTATCGTAATAAGAAATCAATTTCTTTTGGGTAGCCAATATCTAGGCCCCTATCATATGCGGTTTCTAAATAAGTGTTTAAAAATAATCCGCACAGCGCAGCGTAGTATTTTTCACCTGCTTCAAACTGTTCATTTTGTTTTAATGAAATATCGAAATCTTCATTAAAAATAGTGGCATAAACCGCGTAATGATAAGATCTAAATAATCCTGCAACATCTTTAATAGGTGGTTGCTTTACCTTTCTATCTCTAATAGTTGACTCTGGTTCTCCTTCAAAATCTAGGATATAAAAATCATCATCATCCATTATCACTTGTCCTAAGTGATAGTCTCCATGAATTCTAATTCTCATGGAGTTTAATTGGCTTGAATGAAAATTTAAGATCTTATCTTTAATGATATGCTTTAGGTCAAGAAACTCTTTTGCATATGCCAGCGATTCTCCTTTAAGCTTGTCTAAATTATCGTCAATTAAATGATACCTTCTATCAAATTGATAGATTAATCTATTTAGTAACCAAGCTTTATAATCGGTATTGAACGCTTTTGGAACGAATTTTCGAATGTATCGCTCTTTAAATAAAGAAATATGCATTTCTGCGGTTCGCAAAGCCAATTTCTGTATGCCCTTAATTGTATTTTCTCCAATACAATTTACCATAAGCTCACTCAAATCAGATGGTTTTAAGGGCTTATACAAGTCTACGGAATCCAGCTTTTCTATGTCAATCTGATTCTCAGTTACGTACTCATAAAACTTTTGCACTTCGCCAAGCATATAGGTCCATGCATCACCTTTATTTTCAACTTTGCCTTGCATAAGTCCAAGGGTAACTTCGTAGCTATTGCTTCTATGCCACGTAATTGCTCCTGCAAACGGCGGACTGTTCTCAAATGGTGTTCGCTCTGATAAGAAATGCGTGAGCTCATAATCTGGATTAGCATCTCTAAAAAGCTTACGATAGATTTTTAGGTAATATGCATCATTATAAACAATGGTAGTATTGCTTTGCTCGGCATTTAGTAGGCGAGATACTGAACTTTCAGATGTACTTAGATCATCAAGGATTTTGCCTTTTTCAAAACCCAGATGTCCATCATGCTGATCAACTTTTCCTTCTTCTAAAATATAATTAAAAAGAACTTTTCTAAACTCATGATCATATAGTGCATCAATTAAATAACCGGTGTTTTTTCCATTATCTAATTTGGCGATTTGAGCTTTCTCTGAAATTGAGTCAATTGATGTTGTTTCACCAATGATCAAAAGATAGTTTTCTGTATAGGCGGCCTCATAAACTACTTCGATTATAAGAACGTAATAGGTTTTATTACCAGAAACAATTGGTATAATTACTTCGGCATTATGTCTTCTAACCTTTGAACTTTTAGATCCAAACCAACGACATGTTTTCATGTACGCTGGTAACACATTTTGTAGAAATTGATCTTTAAATACATCGGTTTCTACAAACTCATTCCAGTTTTCTATCTGCAATTTGGTTAATGCCATTTACTTAATTTTTTTAATCTTGAATAAATGATAAGGAATAGCCGGTAAATGCAGCTGTACATAATTCCATTCGCCATTCCATATGTAGCTATCATTAGATATTAGGTCATGTACATTGTACTGCTCATCATGTGCAATACCAATTTCGTGTAGTGGTAATTGTACCCAACCGCTTTGAGTATTATGCTCATCAAGGCTTACTACACAAAGCAAATAATTATCGCTTTGCTTGTCTGCTTTTAAATAAGCTAAAATGTTGTCATTTTCAATATGGCAGAATTGAATATTGTCTGTGCGTTGCAGCGCCTTATTTTCTTTTCTCAATCTATTAATTAAAGATATATGGGCCGTAACTCTATTTCTTTTGCTCCAGTCGTAAACCTTTTGTTCAAACTTTTCGGAGTATAAATATTCTTCTCTTCCCGGTAGGGCATCTGAGATCATTTGCTCAAAAACAGGACCATATATACCATAATTTGAACTAAGTGTAGCCGCCAAGAATAACCTAATAAGATGTTTGGTATCACTTGCTCCTTGTAGGTGGTATGGGTTAATATCTGGTGTATTAGGCCAGAAATTAGGTCGCATATAATTCTTTCGCTCAGTTTTTGTAAGCTCTGTTAAGTACTCAATAAACTCATGTTTTGAATTTCTCCAAGTAAAATAAGAATATGATTGAGTAAAGCCAGCTTTGCCAAGGCCTTCCATTATTCTTGGTCTTGAAAAAGCTTCGGCTAGAAATATTACATCGTTGTCATATTTTTTAACTTCAGAGATTAGTTCTTTCCAAAAATGAAATGGTTTGGTGTGCGGATTGTCTACTCTAAACACCTTTATTCCTTGATCAACCCAGTATTTGGCAATGCCAATAAACTCTTCCCACATGGCTTTGTGGTCTTCAGTTTCAAAATAAATCGGGTTAATATCCTGATATTTTTTGGGTGGATTTTCAGCGTATTGAATGGTGCCATCACTTCTCCACTTAAACCAACTCGGATGTTCTTTGATATATGGATGCTCTGGTGTTGCTTGCAAGGCAAAATCCATAGCCATATCAATGCCTAACTCCTTAGCTTTTGTAATTAGTGACTTAAAATCTTCGAGTGTCCCAAGATCAGGTAAAATATCTTTGTGCCCCCCTTCTGGAGCGCCAATAGCCCATGGCGAACCTACATCGCCCGGTAAGGCTGTTGTTGTATTATTTTTACCTTTTCGATTTAAAAATCCAATGGGGTGTATAGGTGGAAAATAGAGTGTATCAAAGCCAAGCTCTTGTACATAAGGCAAAATTGCTTCACACGCCTTGAATGTACCTTGTTTGTCAAGCGTTGATGAAGAAGAACGTGGGAAAAACTCATACCATGTACTAAAAACAGCCTTTTCTCTGTCTGCATACACTTGCAGACCGGCATCATATTCAGATTTAAATGGTTTTTCAGGAAATTCACGAAATATCTTTTCAATGTCTCCTTCTACCAAGGCTTTTGAAGCTTCATCAAAAGATTTTGAGTTAATTAACTCAATACAGTTGCTCACATAAGTTTTTTGGTCTTTACTAAGCTTTTGATTCATTAAAAAGCTTAAGTGTGGCAAACCATCGCCTAACTCAACTTTTACATCAACATCGGCTTTTACCTTTTTAGTAAGACCATAATGCCAAGTAAGCGCATGATCTACCCAAGCTTCAACCTTATAGTCAAAATAATCTCTAGCGTCTAGTATAAATGTGGCTTCCCAGGCATCATTACCTTGCTCAGTAAATGGTACTTCATGCCATTTTCTTTTGGTTGCCTGTTTGTAAAGCAAATGAGCATTTAAAACATCGTGCCCATCTGCGAATATATCGGCAGTTACGGTAAACGGGTCGTTAAATACACCTTTTGAATAATAACGACCATTTTCTAGGTTTGGTCGCACATTTTCTATGACTACTCTACTCTGTGCCTGCATATTTTGTTCGCGCTTAGTGTAAAAGTTACACTAAGGTAGTATTAAGAAGTTCAAAGGGCGAAATTTAAAGCTTTATTTGAATTGATTTTTAATACATAAGTATACGTATTCGCTCTTAATGATGTGGAAAATTAGGATTCTATTATGAGTTCTTTTGGTGTGTTTTAAAGTTCTTTTGTTGTGTGAGAAATGCCGCCTGTAAAACACTATTTATTCCATTCTTGGTCGCTTTAATATCATGGGCACCACAAACTCCAATAAATCATGCAAAATATATTGCGCAAACTGGAGACGGCATTTATGCAGTATTAAGAAAATACGGTCTAGAAAAATCGAACTGTAACCTTCAATACTTTTTTAAAATTAATGACCTACATAATAATAAAGGGCTTGTAAAAGATCAAGTATATGAGCTTCCCATTGTTATTCATCACTACGATGGTAAAAGTATAAGAAGCACCATTGGAGAAGACAATATGGATGTTGCGCTCAAGATTCAAGAATTTAATAAGCGGATGGTAGATATTGGTCTAAAGAATTTGCCTTACACTGAAAACAAGGAACTTTGGGTACCACACAGTTACTTAGAATGTGATTATCCGAGCTTATCTAAACCAAAACTTACCGAAGGTGAATTTCCAATATTTGGGCCCAATTATGCAAACATTGATCCTGTTGATAGTAGACTAAACAATTGGGTATTTTATGTAGTTGGTGGCCATGGTGGCCCTGACCCTGGAGCAATGGCTACTATTGAAGGAAAAGAAGTGAGTGAAGACGAATACGCTTATGACATTTCATTAAGACTTGCGAGAAATTTAATATCCCATGGCGCCACTGCCTATATGATTACGAGAGACCCAAATGATGGCATAAGAGATGAAGAACTATTGGTATGTGATAATGACGAGCGTTGTTATCCTGACAGTGAAATTCCGTTGAATCAAATCCAAAGATTAAGGCAACGGTCAAACGCCATTAATAGTCTTTACGCTAAATACAAGAAACAAGGCAAAAAACAGTTGGCTATTTGCCTGCATATTGATAGTAGGGGCACTGATAAGAGGGTTGATATGTTCTTTTATCATCATGCAAAAAGTACCACAGGTAAAAAATATGCTGAAACCCTTCACAAAACCATTGAAGCCAAGTATAATTACTACAATCCATGGCGAGGCTATGATGGAAATGTGAGCTCTAGAGATCTGTTTATGCTAAGAGAAACACATCCTGTGACCGTTTATCTAGAGCTTGGGAATATTCAAAATGAGAAAGATCAAGACCGATTTACCATTGTGAGTAATAGGCAAGCCGTTGCTGATTGGTTGACTGATGGGCTCATGAAGGTAGATTAGATCATTCTAGGGCGTAATTCCACTCAACTTAGAATACAAGTAAATTCAAATGCTTTAATTGCGATAGAATTTATAACGGTAAATGCAAGTAACATACAACAAGCGCATAGGTAATGCCTGGGCCATGTACGATTGGGCAAACTCGGTTTATTCGCTTTGTGTGAGTACGGCCATTTTTCCGATTTACTACACTTTGGTAATGAACCCCAATGACGAGAAAGGCAAACTCGTTGATTTTATGGGGTTTCAATTTGATAATGCTTCACTTTTGTCTTATGCCATTTCTGCTTCATTTTTAGTAATTGTTGTGCTTTTACCATTTATGAGTGGTGTAGCTGATTATTCCGGACGAAAAAAGGCATTTATGCAAGGTTTTGTAATTATTGGCTCATTAGCCTGTGCTAGCCTTTATTTCTTTGATGAAAACTCTCTAAATATTGGAATTTTTGGCGCCTTTTTAGCGAGTATTGGCTTCGCGGGTAGTTTGGTGTTTTATAATGCATTTCTACCAGAAATTGCTCCACCTGAAAAATTTGATAGACTGAGCGCCAAAGGCTTTTCAATGGGCTATTTAGGCAGTGTTCTTCTTTTGATTATTTCAATTGCTATGATTCAGATGCCAAGCACTTTTGGTTTTGAAAATGAGCTAAGTGCTATGCGGTTTTCATTTCTTTTGGTGGCCATATGGTGGCTCGGTTTTTCTCAAATAACCCTAAGAATTGTACCCGAAAAAAGGCGAAAAGACAAGGGTTGGGGCGAAATGCTGACAAAAGGACTAACCGAATTAAAAAAGGTATGGGTAGAATTGAAAGAACTGCCAAATACCAAACGTTTTTTAACCGCATTTTGGTTTATAAGTATGGGCGTACAAACCATTGTATATATGGCTAGTATTTATGCCAAAACCGAATTAGGTTTTGAAGCAGGTCAGCTAATTGTAATAATACTGCTAATACAAATTGTTGCTGCCGGAGGAGCTTTTATATTTTCAAGACTTAGCGAACGAATTGGCAATATAAAATCTATGATAATACAAACCGTAATTTGGGTTTTTATATGCCTTTTGGCCTTTATGGTTACGGTTGAAACGGCTTGGCTTTTTTACGTTGTAGCTTTTTTGGTGGGTCTTGTGCTTGGAGGTGTTCAGAGTTTAGCAAGAAGCACTTATTCAAAACTATTGCCTGAAACAAATGATCATGCCTCTTATTTCAGCTTTTATGAAATTACTGAAAAGACCGGTATTATGATTGGAACACTGGGTTTTGGACTCGTTACTGAAATAGTAGAGTTAAGATACGCTCCTTTGCTATTAATGGTTTTCTTTATTATAGCCATACCCCTCTTGAATTCAATTAAAAAGCTGAAGCTTAATTAGTGTATTTGTTATTGGTTATTTGTTATTAGATATTGGATTTTAAATAAAGACATCCGATATCAAACAGCAGGGCGACCAGAGTTGTCAAACCTTGTAATCCCTTTAAACAATATAATCCCATTGCAAAAGCCAATGGGCTAGGTTTAACCGACATTGGACTTTAGACATTAGACTTTAAGCACTACAAAAAGACGTAAGAAAACAACTTGCAGAACGACCCGAGTTGTCAACCGTCTTAACCCATCTTTAATCAAAAAAATCTAATATCCTAAATCGAAATTCTTAAATCTTAGAGTTTTCCTTTGAGATGAAATAGGTCAGTTACCGCCGGTTTTAGCTGGCTAATGAACCCTTCTCCTTCAAAAATGGCCGACATTCCTCCAAAAATGGCATTTCGCCCACTAATCATATCAAAAAATCCTTTTGAAGAAATCAAAGTCTCTGGCTCATTTGAGTTTGGATCATAAAACTGAGATTTGTAGGCTTTTAATGATGCCAATTTCTTTTCAGCCACTCCCCTAATGTCAATAATAACATCTGGCTCTAAATGCTTGAATTGTATGTATTGAAAAAAAGTATTGCTTCTCCAGGCCTGTTGTTTTGAACCTTCTAATTCAGTTTCAATCTTTCTTAAACCTGATAAAAAGTTTGCTTCTTTTACCAACTGACCAGCCTTACCATGATCGGGATGGCGGTCTTCTGTTGCATTGGCAATAATTATTTCGGGCTGGTATTTTCTTATAGTTTTAATGACCTTAAAGGTATGCTCATCGTCAACCTTTAAAAATCCATCATGCATTCCTAAGTTTTCTCTCACATGAACCCCAAGCGCTTTTCTCGCTTCTTCGGCTTCGAGCGCACGATTTTCAACCGTACCGCGAGTGCTCATTTGAGAAGGCGTAAGATCAATAATCCCCACTTTATAGCCCATCTCTACGTGCTTGGCCAGTGTACCACCAGCACTCAACTCCACATCGTCAGGATGCGCTCCAAAGGCTAATATATCTAGTTTCATATTTTTGAATCGTTCACAAAATTAGGCGTAACAACATGCAATCTTTAATAAAGTTTTTAGGAGTAGGTGGAGCCTTTAATCCAGAACTTGGTAATTCTTCGGCAATAGTTAACCTAAACGGCCAAAATATTCTGCTTGATTGCGGATATACCGTTTATGGAAGGATTTGCCAACTAGGCATTGCCAAACAAATAGATTTTGTGCTAATAACTCATTTACATAATGATCATGTAGGTAGTCTTTCAACTTACATTTATCACTACACAATGATTGATAAGCTGGGCAAACTCAAAATCATAGTCGCTTCAAAAACATTTGAAGAAAGCTTGAGAGGATATTTAGGGTACTCTATTCCGCATATTGATGACTTTGTTGACTTTATTGAGTTATCTAGGTTTAAAGAAATTAAGGCCTATGATACATATGGGCTTCATGTGGCAGATTATCAAACCTATGGTTTTGAGTTTAATATTAATGGACAACGTTATTTATACTCGGGTGATTTAAACGATGCCACTTTTGTGAAAAATGTGATGAAGCCAAAAAAAGATGATATCATTTTTCATGAAGTGGATTTTTTTAAAGAAGCAACTGCTCACACCTTTTATAAAAACTTGGAAAAGCATCTGGGTCATTTTAAAGTTTATGGCTACCACAATAATCCAAAGTACAAACCGAGCGACTGCCAAATACCTTTAATTGCCGAGCGTAAGGAATTTTTGTGGGGTGGTGTGTTGCCTTAACCTAGGTATTTTTGAGCCAACTCTTTATATCGTAGCGCATTATCTGTAATTCTATCAATTTCTATTCTTGTAAGCTCTCTTACTACTTTTCCTGGTGCTCCCATAACCAAACTATTATCAGGAATAATTTTCCCTTCAGTTACTAAGGCATGAGAACCTATAATACAGTTTTTACCAATTACTGCATTGTTCATAATTGTGGCGCGCATTCCTATTAGTGTATTATCACCTATTGTGCAACCATGGGCAATGGCGGCATGCCCAAGCACGCAGTTTTCTCCAATTTTACATGGCTTTCCTGGGTCAACATGTATAATGCAGCCGTCTTGTATGTTGGCTCCTTTACCAACCGTAATTGTAGAATAATCTGCTCTAAGCACTGCATTAAACCAAACCGAGGTGTTTTCGTGTAAATGAATATCACCAGCTAATTGGGCTCCTGGAGCAATAAAAACGTTATCTGCTTTCTTTATTTTACTGAGTAGTTCTTTGTAGAAGCTCATTGTTTGGGTATTGTTAAATAATTAATTGGAGTGATTAGTTACTAGGAAATACAGACTTAAAGTTTTTGGGTAATTTTTAATGTCTTTTAAATTTAAACTCTTACTTGATTAAAACAAGAGTTCAACCCGAAATTAAGCGTCATTTTTCGTTTGTTGTTTATTATCGTCTAAAAGCAGTTTCATAGACAAATGATAATCTGTTTCAAACTCAAGAACTCTAATGCGAGAAATGTCAAATTCATAATTGAAACTGGTATCAATTGAACCATCTGCTGCTAGTAGTTTAATTGTAAGTCCGTTGCCATTAACAGCATCTATTTGGCCATAAAAGATCTCTGATTCATCATCATCTTGAAACTCAAAGAGACCATAATTTGATTCAACCCATTTTATAAGCCCCACAGTATTAGAAAACTCAAAATCAACTGGAGCTTTGCTTTTAATTCCTTTTAAGGCTAATACCCTTTCAATTTGTTTTTCAGCATCTGTTCTTTCACGTTTTTCAACAAACTCTTTCTTGTAAATGCGATAGCCATCAATTGCATAATCAACAGGTATATGTTTAACTAAGATCCATTCCTTATCTTCAGCCAGTAGCAAACCTGCTGTGCTTTCTTCCCACTCTTTGAGTATATATGTTTCAACTTTCATTTTTACAATTAATGCTTTTCATTATTATTCAATAACCTTGCGAAGATGGTTCAATTTTTTTCTTATTACTGAACCCCTGATTTTTTGCTACAAATGATGCCAATAGTAGAATGACATGGAGTGATCGTTTTTTTAGATTCTATTTTCTGCCGATAATTGGTTGGGGGGGACTTTTTATTTTTATGGCCATAATAGACCTAATCAAAAAAGATTTTGAAGGCAGGTATTTTGTCACCTATCTACTTATTTGGCTTTTAGCTTCAATTTTAATTGGAGGAATGCTTGATTTTGCTGCAAATGTTTACACCCCATTGCGAAGAAAAGGCATTTACAAAAAGTCTCCTTTTAAAGATTTATTAGACGGAGGTTTTCAGTTAATTAATGAGACCCATCTCGAAATACAAATTGACGGCTTTCACTACGGAGTACTGTGGGATGGTTCGTTTAAGCCAACCATTTCAATTATGGTTTTATTTAGTCCTACAGGGTTCGAAGAAGAAGACAACAAAAGAGTTGTTGATTTATTAAAAAAAAGCGGTTTTAACGATTTAGTTGTTGCAGATGGGATATTAAAAATTAACCTTGATTATAACTTTACAAGACCTGGATACAAAAAAATTGAAGCATCAATCAATCAACTAAAACAAGCTTCGTCTACTTTAAATCTTAAACCCATAAGCAATATTGAACTGGGTAAAATGTGGGCAGCGCATATGGAATCTAAATACGGTTGAAGTTCAAGAATTATTTAATTAGTCTTTGCAAGGTCTATAAAACGAGAACTTTTTAAAGATTTAATTATTAATACTCAAATAAATCAAACCAATAGAATGACAAAAATTACAATTGGAGGAAACCCAATCAATACTAATGCGACTTTACCCGAAGTTGGTACCAATGCTCAAGATTTTAAACTTACTGATGTAAAACTTGCCGATAAAACTTTGGCAGATTTTGAAGGGGAAAATTTGGTGCTAAACATTTTTCCAAGTGTAGATACGGCTGTTTGCGCCACTTCAGTTAGAAAATTCAATGAAAAAGCGGCAAGCCTTGCGAATACAAAAGTGCTTTGCATTTCAAAAGATCTTCCCTTTGCACAAAATAGATTTTGCGGAGCAGAAGGTATTGAAGATGTTGTAATGCTATCTGACTTTAAAACAGGTGATTTTGGGAAAAATTACGGCCTTGAGCTTATTGATGGACCTTTTCAAGGATTACATTCTAGATGCATAGTAATCATTAACAAAGAAGGACATATTGCTTACACCGAACAAGTGGGTGAAATAGCAGATGAACCAAATTATGATGCTGCTTTAGCCGCTCTGTAGTTAATTATAAGGTTGATGAAGGTATTGGTTCAATCAATATCTTCATCAATTATCTCTTTTACCCTACCCACTTCTCCTGTTTCTAATTTTACCTTTATTCCATGCGGATGTTGTGGAGATTTAGTTAAGATTCGTTCAACTACGCCTTCTGTTAATTCGCCGCCTCTCTGGTTATGCTTTTCTACTATGTTTACCAGCATATCTACTTTAATATTTCTTCTAAAGTTTCCTTCTTTCATAATTGCTGCTTCGTAATTTTTGAAACTTAATTGACTAATTCAATTACGCTTAATCTAAACTATGCCCATTTTTTCCATCAAGTAACTGGCATTTAAGTTTTGGCAAACCCCTTCTCTCAATTTGTAATCAAACACAAGTTCACCATCTTCATTTTCAACTTCAAATGAGCGATTAAGTAGTTTATTGGGATATTCATTTTCAAGTGCCGAAAGGGTTATATCATGACTGGCTACAATACCACTTGTATTTAAAGCAATGAGCTGTTTTATTAAACCTGCAGAGCCTTTGTGTTTGTCGTTTGAATTGGTTCCACGTAAAATTTCATCCATTAAAATAAATATCTCATCTCCCCTTTTAATGGTGTCCATAATAAACTTTAAACGTTTTAATTCAGCAAAAAAGTAAGACTCGCTTTCTTGCAATGAATCATTAATTCGCATGCTCGTATAAACTGGTACAGACTTGAAAATGAAACTCTTGGCGCAAACTGGCAAACCCACTTTTGCCATTATTAGGTTGAGTCCTACGGTTCTTAAAAATGTACTTTTCCCACTCATATTGGCCCCTGATAACAATACTACTTGCCCTTTAGGGTCTAATTCAAAATCATTTGCTACTCTGCCGTTAGTTTGTAAAAATGGATGCGCCAAATCTTCAGCTTTTACTAAAACTTCTTGTGTTTCTTTTGGCCAAACAAAATCAGGATGATTAAAAACATAGTTGCCTAAGCTGCAATGTGTTTCAGTTGCGGCGATTATCGAGATCCAGTCTTCAAGCTTGCTGGCTTGTTCTTTTTTCCATTTTTCAATTTGAAAAACCAATCTATAATCCCAAAGAAAAGCTCCATTTAAAACAATGCCCATAATTAGGTTTAAACGCGAATCAAGCAGATTGATGAGTCTTTTTAGTTGGTTAATTGAACTGAAACCACCTGTTGCCCGGGCTTTTAGGTCGTTTAACTTAGCATTTTTAAAGTTTGCTTTTGCCAAAGAATCAAGTAATCCGGCATACGCATCAAGGTTGTTTTGCTTTTTGGAAAGTTGGCTGTGCAGCGCATTTATGTCTTTTACTTTTATACCAATAATACCTAGATGGGCAAAAAAGTAGACGACTGGCACCCATTGCGGAATTATTGAAACGAAATACAAAATCAATATAGCTACAAAGGCAAAGGGCGAAAATTGAGAAATTATCTTTAAAGCCCTATTTCCTAACAAGACTGGTTTTTCTTCAAACCAAGACTTTAACTCTTGATAGCCCTTATTTTTTGGAGCAAGCATGCCCACCGACTGAAAATCTTGCCGCCACAATACTTCTGCTGCCAATTCTTGATGCAACTCCTTCAGTTGGCTAAGGTTATTTCCATCTTGTTTTTTAATAAATTCTGAGAGTGCCGTTTTGCCTTCAGTAGTAGTAGTTCTATTTAATCTTTGAAAAAGAGACTTTTTACCAAATAGATCGAGATCGTAAAGGTTTCTATGGTCAAAATCAATGAGCTGTAAACCATTTTCAAAATCTGAAAAATCTCCTTCAATAGCCTTTAGCTCACTTGTATTTATTAAAAGAAGGTTCTCAATATTTTTAACCAGCGATTTAAGCGCATTATGACGTTTTATTTGCCATAAAAAAGCTCCGAAAATTACAGCAATTACTACTGCTCCAATCTCAAGCCAGTCTTGATTATAACTAAAAACACCAACAGCAATGGCTACAATAACGGTAATAAGTCTTACCGTAACAATACGCTGACTCCTTTGCCTTAGCTGTTGAAGTTCTTTTTCGAGCTCTTTGAGTCTTCTTCTGTAAAAGTCTATTGGTTTATTGGTCATTAAAAATATTATCAATTATGGTTGATGCCTTATCGGTAATTCTTTGGTTCAATTGAGCTTTTAGGTTGTGATAGTCTCCCCTAAATGCGGTATAATCTGTTTTACCTTCAAATAGCACGGTTATCTGGGCACAAATGTCGGTTAGTGTTTCAAGTATGTGAGATGTTACAATAATTGTTTTTCCTTTTTCTTGAAGCCTTTTCAATACCAGTTTAATCTTTTCGTTACTTTCTAAATCAACTCCATTAAAAGGCTCATCGAGCATAATAATGGGCTTATCTAATGCTATAACACCTAAAAGAGCTAATTTTTTCTTCATCCCGGTGCTGTAATCATCAATCAGTTTGTTTAATGGCAGATCAAAAAGCTGATTCCACTTAACCGAATCAAAACTTGGATTCTTTTTTGCAAAAATTTCAAGATACTCACCACCTTTAATTTTGGGATAAAAGAAATTTTCAGTTTCTAAAAAGGCAATAGGCTTTGTGGCCGAATCTTCTTGTAATTGAATAGAGCCTGAATTTGCCTTTAGCGTACCAAATATGGTTCTGAGCAAAGTGGTTTTGCCAGCACCATTCATACCTACCAAACCGTTTATTTCATTATGTTTAAATTCTACCGATAGATCTTTTAGCACCGTATTTTTCCTGTATGCTACCGTAAGCCTATTAATGATCATTGTAGAAATATGGTTTTAAGTTTTCAACTGACTTTTTGTAGTTTATTATCATCATAACAATTGGTATTGGGAAAAGAAACGGAATAAGGAAAAAGACTAGCATTAATCCCTGAAGCACATTATTATTGTCAAAACGAGCGCCTGGTCTATAACTTCTGTATTTAAATAGCACCGCATTAATTGTTGCTAAAAAGGCCACTATCCATACATAAAGCAAAACAAACCATAAACCAGGATTGAACGCCACATACAAAATTGACATGGGCAAAATCAATAAATAAAAAATGAAACAATGATTTTTTAGCTTATTGATAATGAGTTGATGAGGAGATGCATAGTTGGCTACTAAAAGCTCTTTTGATTCCCCAAAAAGATAAAAAACTGAAGTATTAAGGGTTAAAAAGAAAATGATTACGGGTACTCCTCCTTGAAACTTTGAAAGTCCAATTCCACAAAGTAACAGTACAATTACAGCCAGTCCATATTGACGTAATCCAGTTCGCCACTCAAAATTTTTATATGGTAAAAAATCACCAATGTTCAAAAAAAAGCGATCCATAGTTACTCCGTTAAAGTTGATTAAAGGAGAAATAACTACAAAGCCCAAAACAATGAGAGCGTTTATATAAAGCCCTAAAAAAGAAAACGCAAGTACACTTATTGAGCCAATAATTGAATAAACAAGCAAGTACAAAACATATTGACTTAAATGCGCAAGCTGTAAGAGTTTATAATCTTTTCTACTAAACTGAATTGCCTGAATCAAGAGTAAAGGCAAGTAGCCCCAATAATGTTCTCCCGCCAAGAATTGAGTAAAAGCATAACGCATGAGTGCAAATAGTATGAATAAAATGAGTATTGCCCTTATAGGACCAAGCTCATTAATGTAACGGTACCAACGGAGTATGTGAATTCTCAAAAAGAACATTAGATTGCAAATTAACATTTAAAGCACTTTGAAGTAGCACCTGTTTATACCGCTCATAATAATTGCCAATTACCTTTGTGCCATGCGAAATGCGGTTTTTATTGTAGGATATTGGAATTCAGGCACAACACTTTTGGTAGATGTGCTAAGAAAACATCCTGCCCTTAGGTTTAAAAGAGCAAGATGGAAACCAAATTTAGAAGACCGCACCATTATTAAGATTCTTAGAAAGTTTAATTCTGATTTTATTAATCTTGATGACTACTACCAAGAAATAAACAACAACGGTTTTGAAAACTACTATGAACCAAATTTTAATGAGAACGACAAGGCTCGATTTATTAAGATTTTCAATAGAAAATATGGAGTACGGCAAAACAAAACCTTGCTTCTAAAGAATCCTTGGCTATGGTTTATGTACAACTTTATTGGCAACCACTTTACAGGTTGGAACATAAAAAAAATTGTGATTATTAGAGACGGTGCCATGCAAACGGCATCTAAAGATTATTGGCTAAGGGTAGCCGAGCCTGAAAGAATGCTTTTTGCCCGTGCGAAATTTTGGGTTAGAAGTATGGAATACTATTTTAAGCATTGGTTTAAAGATGAACAAACACTTAGTATTCGCTACGAGAACTTATGTTACCATCCGCGCGAGACCTTAATCGAGATTTGTGATTTTCTTGGGTTAGATTATGAATCAATTGCAGAACATACGCCTGCTGTATTAGAAAACCGCAGAGACAAATGGTTGGCTATTGACAAAAGCCTAAGATTTAAGGTTTCAGAAATTACTGCAGACATGCAAAGGCAAGTAGACGAAGTGTTACCAGTAAGGCCATAAACTAATACTTCCCATTTGTCTCATCTCCGCTATGCGGATTTTGAGGTGGATGACTAATTACATCCAGATTACCTTGCTGCTTCTTAATATTACTTGGTTTAATTAGAGGGCCCAAAGAATCAAGATATGGATGCTCAGCCCCGGCCTGATAGATTTTGAAATCTTGCATATGATCTCGAAAACTTTTTAGTGGTTGTCCAAGGCGCAATACGCCTCTTTCACGGCTTCTTTTTACATTGTCAAGGTCAAGCTCTACGGGAAAAAACTCTTCAATTTGGCCTGCCTGGTATAGAATTCTACCATCAGGGCCACAAACAATGCTTTTGCCATTACCACCTGCCCCAAGGCCATTTACATCAAAAAAGTAACATTGATTAATTGCAGCGGTAGACCTAGCAATTGACAATTCAATATCACGATCCATTGTTCCGGTAAGCGTTGGATGAAGAATTACCTCGGCTCCCATTGTAGCCAAAGTTCTCGATGTCTCAGGAAACCATGCATCATAACAAATGCTTACACCAAATTTTCCAACTTCAGGCACGTCAAAAGTGAAAAAAGAATCACCTGCGGTTACACCTTCTTCGTATGGAAAGAAAGGGAACATTTTACGGTATTTACCAACTACATGGCCTTGTGGATTGATTACTACTGAAGTATTATAGATTTTACCATGTTCTTTTTCAAACATAGAGCCTGGCAAAAGCCAAATACCATACTTGGCTGCCATTTTCTCAAACTCTAGTAAATCCTTATTCGGAAATTCTTGAGCAAATTGAGTTAGTGGACCACGAACAGAAAGTTCGCTAAAAACAACCATCTGTACCCATGGGTAAATACTCATGAGTACATCAAGTTTAAATTTCATCATTTCTACGTTACTGTGTGCTGCAGAAACCTGCATTTGCACCCCAGCAATTGAAAAGTGTCTCATCTAAAAATATCTATTTTCCTGATGTTAGTCTCAGCAACTCTTCTTCTATTATATCAAGGCCTTTAAGCAAATGCTCATCACTAATGGTAAGTGGCGACAGTATTCTAATAATGTTTCCGTAGGTACCTGCTTTTAAAATTAACAAACCACGATCATAGCATGCTTTTACAAGTGCTGCTGTTAATTCGGTTGCTGGTTTTCTTGGATTATTATCCTCAATAAGTTCAAATGCTACCATTGCCCCTAATCCCCTAACATCGCCAACTGCAGCACATTTTTTCTGTAAATCATAGAACCTGTTCCAAGTTATATCAGCTACATGGGTGGCCTTGGCATTAATGTCAATTTCTTCCATGTATTTAATATTGGCTAGGGCTGCAGCACATGCTACAGGATTTCCAGGATAAGTTCCCCCTACGGTTCCTGGAGCTGCAGCATCCATTACAGAAGCCTTACCTATTACACAACCAATTGGCATGCCCGCTCCCATTGATTTTGCCCAAGTTGAAATATCTGGAATCACATTATAATGCTGGTATGCTGCCCATTTAGAAGTTCTTGCAAAACCTGTTTGTACCTCGTCAAATATTAAACAAATGCCTTTTTCATCACAAAGCTTTCTAAGCTCTTCAACATATCGCTGTGGAGCAACGTAAAATCCACCTTCGCCTTGTACCAACTCAATAATAATTGCCGCAAGATTCTCTTCATTTACAACGTTGAGCATTGCTTCTCTTAATCTTGCAATTTCTCTATCAGCAAACTGATCTGGTGTTAAACCATCTCCATATCTAAAGTAGTTTGGATACGGAATTCGGTATACTTCTGGTGCAAAAGGTCCACAGCCTTTTTTATAAGCAATTTTTGAAGTTAAGGCCATGGTAAGATTGGTTCTGCCATGAAAAGCACCAGTAAAACAAAGTACTGCTCTTCTCTTTGTGGCTTGCCTTGCTATTTTAATAGCATTCTCAACAGACTCGGCCCCACTTCCCGTAATCATAACCTTGGTATTGTCTCCATGCGGAAACATATCAGATAACTTCTCGGCCAACTCAACATATGGTTCGTAAGTCGCTACCTGAAAACAAGAGTGAATTAGTTGCTTAGATTGCTCGTTAATAGCATCTATTACCGGTTGCGGACAGTGTCCTGAGTTTATTACACCTATGCCGCCTACAAAGTCAATGATTTCTTCTCCATCAGCATTAATAATCACCCCTTCTTTAGCCGAAACAGCAGTTGAATCAAAGTTCATACTTATACCATTTGGCACAACCTTCTTCCTTCTTTCAATTAAAAGCTCACTTGCTTTTTTCTCAACTTCAATCATAAATAGCAGGTAAAATTTTGTGCAAAGCTACCACCATTTAATAGGCTAATTATGCACTCAATCACAAATATTTCACACATGAATTTAAGGTAAAAACCGCTAGTCAATTTTACAATCAAGAGGAAAACTAAGGTTCCTAAACTCTACTAAATCTACTTTTATACTGCCCACAAAAATCTCAGATTCAATTCTTATAGGCACTTGGTTCTTATCGTCAGAAACGTAGACTACCATGTCATCTTGCCCTTTAAACACTCTGCCTTCAACTAGTTTTGGAATAATTCGCATGCATCTAAAAGTTCCAAGTTTGGTTTTTATATTTTCATAACCATCAAAAATGGCACTACACTTAAACCATTCTGAAGCGAAAAATACATTTAACGGAAGCTCATAGCCTTCTTCTTTTTCAAAAAACTTAATGCTTCTGGCAAAATAGAGCATTGATGCAAGATCTTGAACACCTGTTGGTATTTCAACTTCTGAATTACCTTTTGAATTTTTACCCTTTGCTAGTTTAGTCTTATGCTCAAATAAGTAGCTCTCTTTGTCTACATAGTCACCTTCCAATACATTTCTGCTGTAAACTGTAGGCAACATACTGCTTGAGTCTATGTATGAATAGTAATAATCTCTTACCATGTAAAATAGGTCCCAACTTTTGTAAGACCTACCGGTAACTTTTACGGCATAGTGCGAGTTGCCTCTAATTTGACGCATGGTATCAATTACACTAAAAGTGGCTTCTCCGGCATCTACTATACCGTAATGAATATTATATCTTAGAAATTCTCCTCTTTTAAATGGTCTGTATTCTGGGGCAGAATTTTCTACCTTTTTTACATTATCACTTTTTAACCCAAGAAAAAAGATCGAGATTAAAAGAATAAGAATTGTTCTTAAGAACATCATTTAGCGAGTCCATTTAATAACTCTTGAAAGTAATCAACCGCTAAAAGCATTCTATTTCCGTACCATGAAAACATTTCTCCATCTACTAAAACAATTTTTGAATTAGGAAGTTCATCTTGAATCTCATCAATATGTTTTTGCTTAAATGGAAATGGTTCAGACGAAAGAAAAATATGGCTTGGTTTGGTTTCTATTAGTTGCTTTATGCCAATTTGAGGGTAGCGTGTAAAATCACCAAATACGTTTTGAAAACCTAGTATTTTCAATAATTCATCTATGTAAGTTTCTTTTGCAGCTGCCATGTAAGGCTGGTACCATATCAAATATGCAACGCTTGCTTTAATCTTTGGTAATTCGTTAATACCTTTTTTAATATTAAAAACAAGCTCAATTGCTTTTTCTTCTGTCCCGCAAAGCCTTCCCACATCTGTAATCATGGTAAAGGCAGAATCTACGGTTAGAATATCTGAAGTATAAACTGGATATTTTTTCTGAAGAAACCGAATTTGCTCTTTGTCGTTTTCTTCTTTATTGGCAATTATTAGGTCCGGTTGTAATTGCTCAATTTCTCCTAGTTTTAATTGTTTAGTGCCCCCAATGTTCTTCACCCTTTTTATTTCTGATTTTGGGTGTATACAAAAACGAGTGCGCCCCACAATCTCATCTTTAAGTCCTAAATAGAACAAAAATTCAGTTTGTGAGGGCACTACACTTATAATCCGCTTAGGCACGGATTTTATATTGAGTTGATGACCAATTTGGTCAACTAACTGCATATACTACATAAATTTTTTGGCGTAGTAGTCAAGTAAATCTACGCAGCGTGTGCTGTATCCAAACTCATTGTCATACCAAGAGCTTACTTTAATTAAGTTGCCTATACTTGATGTTAACGTAGAGTCAAAAATACCAGAGTGTGGGTTGCTAATGATATCAACTGAAACGATAGGATCAGTATTGTATTGAAGAATACCGTTTAGTTTACCCGAAGTCAATTCTTTAAATGAAGCATTGATCTCATCTGCAGTTGTATCTTTTCTTACCAAGAAAGTCATTTCTGTAACCGAACCATCTTCAGTAGGTACACGAATCGCGCTTCCTTTGAATTTACCATCTAAGTGTGGGAAAAGTTTAATTACTGCACCAGCCGCACCAGTTGAAGTAGGAATCATTGATCTTGTTGCTGCTCTTGCTCTTCTTAAGTCACTGTGAGGAGCATCATGTAATCTTTGATCACTGGTAAAAGCATGAATTGTAGTGATGAAACCTTTTTCAATTCCCCAATTATCATCAATATGCTTAACTACATGAGCACAAGAGTTAGTTGTACAAGATGCATTTGATATCACATCTTCATCAGCTGTAAGCTGATCTTCATTTACACCAAGTACATATGCTTTAATGCCAGCACCTTTTGGTGGAGCAGATACCATTACTTTTTTAGCACCCGCCTTAATGTGAAGACTTGCAGTTTCTAATGATCTGAATATACCTGTTGACTCTACTACAAAATCAATTCCAAGCTCTCCCCAAGGCAATTGTGCAGGATCTCTTTCTGTGTAAACTTTAATTGTTGCACCATCTACAACCATGTTTCCGTCAACTACAGAAACTTCGCCTGGGTACATTTTGTGAATGCTATCATACTTAAATAGATAGGCTAAAGTGTCAACATTTGTAAGGTCATTAATTGCAACTACTTCTACATTTTCGTTTTTCATTGCCTGACGCAATACAATTCGGCCAATTCTACCGAAACCATTAATTGCTACTTTTAATTTACTCATAATTAATAAGTTAAAGCGTTTATTATATCGTGTTTAGTAATAATCTGATAATTTTTGTTTTCCATTTCAATCATAACCGCATCTCTATTTCCGTCAAGATGACTTACAACATCACTGTAAGGAGCATTCTCACTTAAAACTGGCAGCGCCTCTTCCATCACGTTTTCTACAGAAAGAAATTTTAGTTCAGGATTGTTTAATACTTCCCTAAAAAGCTTTTTCTCGGTTACGCTACCAATAAACTCTGAGTTTGACATAACTGGTATTTGAGAAAAGCTTGATGAAGAAATCAAATGCAAGGCTTTTTCTACTGTTGCTTCTTTGTCAATAGTAATAAGTTCAGAATTGCCTTTCTTATTTAAAATATCATGAACATTTAGGTGGTTTTCGTCTAAAAACCCTCTTTCACGCATCCAATCGTCGTTGTAGGCTTTTCCTACATACCTACTACCATGATCATGAAAAACCACAACAATCACATCTTCGGGTTTAAATTGGTCTTTCATTTGAAGAATTCCGGCAACTGCTGAGCCAGCGCTATTACCAACTAACATGCCTTCTTCTTTCGCTAATCTTCTTTGATAAACCAACCCATCTTTATCTGTAACTTTTTCAAAATGATCAATTACATCAAAGTCTACGTTCTTTGGCAGAATATCTTCACCAATTCCTTCTGTTACATAAGGGTATATCTCGCTTTCGTCAAACTCACCCGTTTCATGATACTTCTTAAAAACCGAACCGTAGGTATCTATTCCTACAACTTGAATATTTGAATTTTGCTCCTTAAGATATTTACCTGTTCCTGAAATGGTACCTCCAGTACCTACCCCAACTACAAAATGAGTAATCTTACCTTTTGTTTGTTCCCAAATCTCTGGTCCAGTTTGCTCATAATGAGCAGTTCTATTCGAAAGGTTATCGTACTGATTGAGATATACAGAATTTGGAATTTGTTCGCTTAATTTTCTGGCAACCGAATAATATGATTTTGGATCATCAGGGCCCACATTTGTTGGACAAACAATTACATCAGCCCCCACTGCTTTAAGTAGGTCTACTTTCTCTTTACTCTGTTTATCATTAGTTGTAAAAATGCACTTGTAACCACGTACGGCAGCGGCTATAGCCAAACCCATGCCTGTATTTCCAGATGTCCCTTCAATTATGGTTCCCCCAGGTTTTAACTTTCCATCTGCTTCGGCATCTTCAATCATTTTGAGCGCCATTCTATCTTTTATAGAATTCCCAGGGTTTGTAGTTTCTACTTTTGCTAAAACCAAACAAGGAAAATCATTGCCTAAAATCTTATTCAGTTTGATTAAAGGAGTATTGCCTATTGTGTCCAGTACGTTTTCGAAATATTGCATAAGTCTTGTTATGTTTTCAAAAGTAAAATAGACAGTACTTAATGACTCATTTTTATAAATGAATGGCAAAGATAAGTATACTTAGTGTTACCAGTACACTAAGTAGAAAAGAAGAAACTGTAACACCCAAATTATTTCAAGGTAAAGCCAATATAATGAGAGCGTTGCAAGCCTTGCTTTGGTATAAGGTTCGGTGGTAAACATTAAGCCCTTTACATCATCTTTTCTGGCCATCTTCACAGAAAAAATCATCCAGATTAAGAAAATCAGTCCACCTAAAAGGTGAATGGCATGAATTCCAGACAATGCCAATACAAATGACACAAGATTTTTTGAACCAATATCATTTGTATAAGAAAGCATTCTAGCCCAACCATCAATTTGAAAGGCAATGAAAACCATACTCAGTATCAATGCCAAAATCAGGTATCTATAAAGTGAAATTAATATTCCGTGTTCAAAATTTTCACGTGCCTTATAAAAAAACAAACCTGAAAAAAGAATGCTTATGGTACTGAGCACAAAGGCTTTAGGAAAAGGATAAACTGCCAATGAAAAAGCAGCATGCTTTACATAAAAGATTGAAAACACGCTTATTGAAAGGAAAAGAATTCCACTGCCAACCATAAAAATGATAAGCATTACCCTAAGCGTATGTCTTCTATAAGATTTAAGTGCAGTATCGTTCACAAAACACTAAACGTATAGAACAGGATTTTGATTTGAATTAATAAAATTCGAACACTAAATTAATTCCATATGCCATGATGGACGATGTTTGGTCCGTATAGTCATTCACCAAACCTCTGTTAGAGTTCAACTGTAAATTAAAAAATGGGCCAATACGAGTAGCAAAACCATCAGTACTTGAAAAACGCAAACCGAGTTTTGCATAGTAGAAAAGCATTGCTTCATTTCTTGGCTGGCTATTGTACATAATTGTCCAATCATTTAAGTCTTCGCTATTGCCTGGTTCTCCATTAATAAACTCATTATATCTACCATTAAAATATACTTCATTAAATAATGAAGGCGCAAATGTGATTCCGTTTTCGAAATAAAAGTAAGTAGTAGAGGCGTTTACAATACCAAATCCGTTGCAGCTTAGAATACTCTTCGCAATATTCCCGTAGTATGAAAACCCTAAGGAAATACCTATGTTTCCGAATTTTTGTTGCCAATCACCATCTACAATACCCGTGATAGTATCATTGGTAAATGAAGCATTCTCTGTAAAATAAGTATATCTTATATTTCTGTATGACAATCCAAAATTGAAACCTAAGTTCTTTGAAGGGTTTATGTAAAAGTTTAGTTCAGGGGCCAAAAGCATGGTTCTCCCAAACTCTTGAATGTCACTTAAACCATGAGAAATATTGGTTGGACCGCCAGCGAAACCCACACCTACCGCAAAAGAAGGCATCCCAGCAGATCTCATTTTTATCCATTGTTTATTGTATTTCTTTTTTGTAGCGCTCGCTTCAGAAAGTCCATTCATTTTGTTCACTTTCCTTTGCGCTATGGCGGTATTGTAATTTCCCAAAACAACCACCACTAAGACAGATAACCAGAGTCTCATTTTATACCTTTTAAACAAAGATATTCAAAATTGCTTCTTACAGTCTTCAAATAATAGGCAACTGCATATTAACGAGACTATTTTGGTGCTTGATATATCCAAATTTTCACACCATTTCCCTTTGAACAAGTATTTGGACCAACTTTATAATCTGTTGATCCATCTCTGCATATTGCGCCAACTTTCTTCGGATTTTTTGCCTTTCCAATGTCTTTCATCTTAACATTTGAACCGGAACCAGAACCTGCACTACCACCTCCTTTATCTTTTTCAAGATTGGAAGTATTTATATATCCAAAACCCCGGGGCAATTTAACTTTTGCCCAAGCACCACCAATTATACCCGTTACTTCTACACCTTCACCTCTAGAAAGACTTTGGAGAGTTTTCCCATTATTTGACGGTTGATCGAGCATTTTACAATCAAATTTTACAGAGTAATACTCAACTTTAATTTCTTTGGTTTTTTTGGCTTTTTTAGGAGCACCTTCGGTAAGATGAGCCATATACACATATCCTATACCTGTACTGGTTCTTACTTTCCCCCACTCTCCTGCGTCTCCTATTACTTCAACAAGGCTGTTTTCCGATAACGTTTCTATTTTTCCTGAAGAAAAATTCTGCTTTTTGTATACCGCCGATTGGAAAACTGACACGTGATATTTTTTACTTGTAGCTGCTTTAACCTTTTTCTCAAATTTTCCTTCAGCAATTGAAATAATTTCAATGTAACCGATTTTTCCATCTACTTGAACCTTAGCCCATGCTCCAGACTCCATTAGTTTCAAATATTGCAGCTCATCTCCCCTTTTTAGTTGAGAATTTACTGTAGAACTTGAATTAGGAAGGCCATAAACTGTGGCTTTTGGTGCAGTAACATGATAGATGCTTTGAGCCACTAAGGCGTTTGGCACTATTAACAAAAGAAAAAGAAGGTGTTTCATATTAGAAAGATAGCTTTTTGCGCTACATGTTCCTTCGGTATTGTCCACCAACCTGAAAGAGTGATGCAGTTATTTGACCAAGGCTACAAAATTTTGTGGCTTCCATAAGGGTCTCAAATAAATTCTCACCATTAAGCGCCGTTTCTTGTAATTCACCAAGTTTTTCTTCAACTTCTTTTGAATAAAACTCATGTTGTTCGTTTAGCATTTTTATTTGAAACTCCTTCTCTTCAGTTGTTGCTCTTATAACTTCTCCTGGGGTTACCGTTGGTGAACCTTTTGAACTTAAAAAAGTATTAACACCAATAATTGGCATTTCACCATTGTGTTTTAGAGTTTCATAATAAAGGCTTTCTTCTTGTATCTTACTTCTTTGATACATGGTTTCCATAGCACCCAAAACGCCACCTCGTTCTGTTATTCTATCAAATTCACCAAGTACAGCCTCTTCAACCAAATCGGTAAGTTCCTCAATAATAAACGAACCTTGTAAAGGATTTTCATTTTTGGCAAGCCCAAGCTCTCTGTTTATAATCAATTGAATTGCCATAGCCCTACGCACCGAGTCCTCAGTAGGTGTGGTAATGGCTTCATCATAAGCATTGGTATGCAACGAGTTACAATTGTCATAAATTGCATATAACGCCTGCAAAGTGGTTCTTATGTCATTAAAATCGATTTCTTGCGCATGCAATGACCTTCCTGATGTTTGAATATGATACTTAAGCATTTGAGCTCTAGGTCCGGCACCATATTTCATTTTAAGCGCCTTTGACCAAATTCGACGTGCTACCCTTCCTATTACAGCGTATTCTGGATCAATTCCATTTGAAAAGAAAAATGAAAGATTTGGACCAAACTTATTAATATCCATTCCCCTGCTCAAATAATACTCCACATAGGTAAAACCATTGGCCAAGGTAAATGCGAGTTGAGTAATTGGGTTAGCACCCGCTTCAGCAATATGGTATCCACTTATTGAAACAGAGTAGAAATTTCTTACGCCCTTTTCTATAAAGTATTCCTGCACATCACCCATTAGACGAAGCGCAAATTCAGTACTAAATATACAGGTGTTTTGTGCTTGATCTTCCTTGAGAATATCTGCCTGAACTGTTCCACGTACCTTGGTTAAGGTATCGGCTTTTATTCCATTGTAAACATCCGAATTAAGCACTTGATCTCCTGTTACTCCTAATAACATTAAGCCAAGGCCATCGTTACCTTCAGGCAAATCACCGTTATATTTAGGTTGTTCTTGCCCTTTAGCTTTAAAGATCTTGTCAAGTTTTTCTTCAACTTCTTGCTCTAGCCCATTCTCCTTTATGTAAAGCTCACATTGTTGGTCAATGGCTGCATTCATAAAGAATCCAAGTAACATTGGTGCAGGCCCATTGATGGTCATGGAAACTGAAGTTTTTGGATCAGCCAAATTAAATCCAGAATACAGCTTTTTAGCATCATCAAGACAACAAACACTTACTCCGGAGTTTCCAATTTTTCCATAAATATCAGGTCTATAATCAGGGTCAGCACCATATAGTGTAACTGAATCAAAGGCTGTAGATAACCTTTTTGCTGGCATTCCTAAACTTACGTAATGAAAACGCTTATTTGTTCGTTCAGGCCCACCTTCACCGGCAAACATTCTTGTAGGATCTTCTCCTTCTCTTTTAAATGGAAATAATCCGGCGGTGTAAGGAAACTCACCAGGAACATTCTCTTGCAGCATCCACCTCAAAATATCTCCCCAACCGCTATATTTTGGTGTAGTCACCTTCGGAATCATAGTGTGGGAGAGTGATTCAGAATGTGTCTTAATTTTGAGTTCCCGGTCCCTTACTTTAAATTTATATACTTCTTGTTTGTATAATTCTCGTTTTGCCGACCATTCATCTAACATCTTTTTATTCCTAGGGTCAAGGTCCAACTCTTTCTGCGCATACAGTTCATTAAGCCCCTTAATCAATCTATCTTTTTCTTCAATAGCACTTTTTTCAAGACTACCAATTGATTTACTTATACCGTAAAGTTCATCTGCAACTTTTACTTGTTCATCTACCCAATTATCATAAGACCTATTGTTTTCGGCAATTTCTGATAAGTAACGTGTTCTTTTTGGGGGAATAATAAAAATCTTCTCAGACATTTCTCTATCTGACTTGAAATTAGATGTAAGATCTGCTCCAGAACGTTCAACAATTACATCCATTAATTTGCTGTACAGGTTATTTGTTCCCGGATCGTTAAATTGACTAGCTATTGTTCCAAAAACAGGTATTTCTTCATCAGGAGTTTCCCAAAGTTGGTGATTTCGCTTAAACTGCTTTTTCACATCTCTTATAGCATCTAACGCCCCACGTTTATCAAACTTATTTATTGAAATCACATCAGCGAAATCAAGCATATCGATCTTTTCAAGCTGAGTTGCTGCGCCGTACTCTGGAGTCATTACATATAAACTCACATCAGAATGATCTACAATTTCAGTATCTGACTGCCCAATTCCAGAAGTTTCTAAAATTATCAAGTCGAACTTAGCCGCTTTTAAAATATTAATTGAGTGTTTTATATGCGCAGACAGTGCCAAATTAGCCTGCCTAGTAGCTAATGAGCGCATATAAACCCTTGAATTCTTAATTGAATTCATTCTAATTCTATCTCCTAATAATGCTCCTCCTGTTTTTCTTTTAGAAGGATCAACTGAAACAATTGCTATAGACTTATCCTCTAAATCTAATAGAAACCTTCTTACTAGCTCATCAACTAAAGAAGACTTACCGGCACCACCCGTACCTGTTATTCCTAAAATTGGTGTATCAATTTTGGAGGCCTTTATTTCAATATCATCAAAAGCTAGCTTGTTTCCTTCAAAGAAATTCTCAGCTCCTGATATTACTCTTCCAATTGATAATGAATCTTTAGTTTCAAGGCTTTTAAACTCACCATTCAAATTGGCGCCGGTAGGGAAATCGCAACGCTCCACCATATCATTGATCATTCCTTGTAGCCCCAATTCTCTACCATCATCTGGAGAATAAATTCTACAGATTCCGTAATTCATTAGCTCTTTGATTTCTTCGGGTAAGATTACTCCACCTCCACCTCCAAAAATCTTAATATGACCAGCACCTTTTTCCTTAAGAAGGTCATACATAAACTTAAAGTATTCAATGTGCCCACCCTGATATGATGTCATGGCTATAGCTTGCACATCTTCTTGAATAGCGCAATTAACTACTTCTTCAACGCTTCTATCATGTCCTAGATGAATTACCTCAACCCCAGTAGATTGAATAATTCTTCTCATTACGTTTATAGCCGCATCGTGGCCATCAAATAACGATGCTGCAGTAACTATTCTAATCTTATTCTTAGGGGTATATCTTTCAACAGTATTCATAAAAAAAGTAGCGTTTTTGGCTTTGCAAAAATAGCCAAAAACGCTACTAATTATGTGTTACTGCCTAAGTTGAGTAAAACTCTACTTTGAAGGAATCTCTTTGTTATATCCGTAAATCCAAGCATCAGGAAAACGAGTACAACATCTTACGGCTTTAAGTTTGGCCAATGCATCTTCATAAGATTCAGATGAGTCGGCATAAACGAAGTATTTTTCACTATTAAGATAAAGTACATCAGCACCATTAAAATCTTCTTTATCCTTCGCCAAAGTGGCAAGAGCAGCGGCGTATTTAGGGTGATATGAAGTACCAATCACAATATAATATCCAGCTGCAGGTTTTAAAGATATACCTGCTCCAGTAATATCCGAATCAGTTATGTTCAAATCTTTCGGCTTACCATAGTCAATATCAATTGAATTTTCAGAAGCATCTTTCTGAGCTGCTGCATCAACATCAACACCTTGCTGACAATCACCACTACCTGGCTTGTAGTCGTAATCTAAAATCTTAACTGTAGTTCTTCTGTTTCTTTGATGCTCTTCTTCTGTGCAATCTTCACCTTTATCTTCACCTTCACAGTCGCAATTATTAACCAACTGAGACTCTCCGTAAGCTTTCGCAACTAATCTACATCTATCAATACCTTGGCATTCGATATAATTAACTGCTGCAAGAGCTCTTCTTTGAGACAAACCTAAATTATAGTTTTTACTATTTCTACAGTCAGTATGAGAACCCAATTCTATTTTCAAGTTTGGATATTTTTTCAAAAGATTAGCAAGTTCATCCAAAGAATTTGACGCATCGTTTCTTATAAATGCCTCATCAAGGTCATAATAAATGTCTCTAAGTTCAAATTCCTCAATTTTCGTTAATGGATTGTTAGGGTCTTTTGATTTTCCAAGACTTCCAACACCATCTTTTGGATCTCTTTCTCTAACAACATCACGGTCTCTAATCACTTCTCTATCTCTAACAACAACTCTTTCCCTATCCATACAATCATCGCAAACTCCTTCGCTAATTTTAGTTATGAAAACAGGATTGTTTTGTAAATCTCTTTGAATCGCAGCAAGAATTGAATCTCTAAGTTCTGGGTTCTCCATTAACGTGTTGTAAACTGCGTTATACATATCATCGTCAGAACTATTGTCCGTATCAATCTTGGTCAACTCTTCTTCATTAACAACATTAGGTCTTGTCCTAACTTTAAATACAGGTGAACCAGTACCATCATCAAACTCTTCAATTTCGACATAGGTATTAAAGAGTGATGTATCTTCTTCCATGAGTTCACGAGCCCAAGAAGTGTGCTCGTATGTTCTCCTGTTGTTAGCACCAAACTTTATTCGTACTCCCATGTTGATTGAAGAATATTTATCCCACTCACGGTTTCCAATAATCAAAGGCCAAGAACCATCTATATAATCTTCGTTATAGAATGTGTAATTGTACCTAATGTCAAAATCAATGTATCTGTTGATGTAGAAATAAAAGCCAACTTGTAAGTTTTTATTCCATGTTTCAAAACTTGTTGTATCATGGCCATCAGCCGCCAAAGCCTGACGAACATACTCAGTTCCACCATAATTACTTAGTGGCGCATTGAAGGTACCAAAAGTTTGACCAACTCCCATATTTACATAAGGGCTTACGAAGTTTCTTCTTTTATTGAAACTCAAGGCTCTACCCAAATTGATATGCCCCAAAAATTTATACTCAAATAAATTCGTATTGTACTCCCTCGGCTTCCAGTTAATATTCTTTGAGAACTCATTTGACCTTATATTGGCCCAAGTTAAACTTCCAATTAGTCCGAATCCATGCGTAAAATGGTATGAAACTTCTGGTGCTACAGACCATCCAAAGTGCTCTCCAGGATCGTTAAAATATGAGTCGAATGCTGGCCTTACATCTGTATGACCAAACGTTGTACCAACGTTGCCTGCCAAAAACCAATTATTAAGGTTGGGCCTTAGCTGTGCGTTAGCAACGATTGATAGAATTATTAATGTACCTGTTAATGTTAACCTCATGCGTAATTACTTCTAGCTGCCGCAGTAAGCAACAACTAGGCAAAGATTAAAGAAAAAGTAAAAATAAACCGCATTATAATGCCGAACCGAAAAAATAATGGTGTGAACTGGATGAATATTGTTCTAAACAACAATATATCGTATTTGACTTATCACATAAAAATAGATTCTACCTTTGCATTTTGACAAAAAAAGTATGGATTTAAAGAAAATTGTTTCAATTACAGGAAAACCAGGACTTTATAAAGTAATTGCTGAAACGCCAAAAAAAATTATTGTTCAGTCTTTAGAAGACTCAAGAAAAAAAATACCCGTTGGTTCAAATTTTCAGGTAGCTCTGCTTGACAAAATCACCATTTATACTCTTGATGGAAATGATCTATTTTTAAAAGACATTTTTGAAAAAATAGAAAATACTGAATTGGAATTACCAAGTGCTAATGATGCCCCCGCTAATTTAAGGTCATATTTTAAGGAAATTGCACCTAACCATGATGAAGGAAGAGTTTACGCTAGTGACCTTAAAAAAATTATTAAGTGGTACACACTTTTAAAAAAACAAGCAGTTTAATATGAGCTTTGAGAAAAGCCAAAGGAATATTCTTCCTCAAGAATTTGATTTAAAGCAGTATAGCGATATTGAGCCGTTTCTCAAGTCTTTACTTTCTAAAAATTTTGAAAGTAAAGAAACGCTTGAAAAATGGATATATGAATACAGTGAAATCGATGCTTACTTAAGTGAAAACTTAGCTTGGCGTTACATAAACTACACAAGGCATACTGATAACGAAGCACTTTCGAACGCCTATTCGTTTTTTATAAAAGAGATTCAACCTGAGCTAGTTAAAGTAGAAAATCAATTAAATAAAAAACAAACTTCTTCAGAGTATTTTGATTCTTTACCTGATAATGAACTACTCAATTACAAGAAAAAAGCGAATCTTTCAATTGAACTTTTTAGAGAAGAAAATATAGCCCTTGAAGTTGAGCAATCTAATTTAAGCCAAGAGTATGCTTCAATAATTGGCGCCATGTCAATTGATATGGATGGTAAGGAGTTAACAATGCAACAAGCAGCGAAACTTCTTCAAGGAGAAAATCGGAAAGAAAGGAAAGAAGTTTTTGAAAAAATCAATGAAAAAAGGCTTGAGAACAAAGATAAACTCGACGGTTTATTCGATAAACTAACTGAATTAAGGCAACAACAGGCCAAGAATTGTGGTTTTGAGAATTATCGGGACTTTAAACATAAAGCCCTTGGAAGATTCGATTACACGGTTGACGACGCAAAGAAATTTCAGAATGCGATTGAACGGGTCGCTGTTCCATATTTGGGAAAATTATTACAAAAACGAAAAAGCGCACTAGGTTTTGAAACTTTAAGGCCTTACGACCTTGCAGTAAACATTTACGATTCTAAACCGCTTAAGCCATTTGAATCAGGATCAGAGCTTCTTGATAAGTCAATAAAATGTTTTGATACGATTGATCCATTTTTTGGAGATGTGCTAAGGGCAATGAAAGAGAAAGGTTTTGTAGACCTTGAATCAAGAAAAGGAAAAGCACCTGGTGGCTACAATTATCCTTTGGACGAACATGGATTGCCCTTTATATTTATGAACGCAAGCGGAAGCATGCGCGATGTAACCACAATGGTTCATGAAGGCGGCCATGCCATACATACTGTTTTGGCCAGAGATCTTAAAGTAAACGCTTTAAAACATTGCCCATCTGAAGTAGCCGAACTGGCATCAATGAGCATGGAACTGATTTCAATGGATGCCTGGAATGTCTTCTTTGATAATGAGAAAGACCTCTTAAGAGCTAAAATTGAACAACTAGAAGGAGTTCTTGATGTGCTTCCTTGGATAGCCACTGTTGATAATTTTCAGCATTGGATATATACCAATACACCGAATGGAAGTGAAGAGAGAGACGCTGGATGGATTGAAATATTGAATAAATTTAGTAGCAATATAGTAGACCATACAGGTTATGAAAACTTCAGAAGAAATCAATGGCAAAAACAACTGCACATTTTTGAAGTTCCTTTTTATTACATAGAATACGGAATTGCACAATTAGGTGCCATTGCGCTTTGGAGAAATTATAAGAAGAATTCTGGCAAAGCCCTTGACGAGTACAAAGCGGCTTTAAGCCTTGGTTACACTAAAACCATTCCCGAAATTTATAATACCGCAGGAATTAAGTTTGATTTTAGTGAAGAATACGTAGCTGAGTTGCTGGATTTTATTTGGAATGAATATTCTGAATTAGTGGATGAATATCATTCACTTAAAGACTAACCAATGAAAATAATTTGTGTAGGCAGGAACTACGCTAAACATATTGAAGAATTAAATAACGAAAGACCTGAAAAACCAGTAATCTTTATAAAACCAGATTCTTCAAGGCTTAAAAATGGAAAGCCATTTTTTTACCCCGAACATTCTCAAGACATTCATTACGAAGCTGAGATTGTTTTAAGAGTAAGCAAAAATGGAAAACATATTAAACCTCAATTCGCTCTTGATTATGTAAATGAAATTACCGTGGGTATTGATTTTACTGCTCGCGACACTCAAAGTTATCTCAAGAGTAAAGGGTTGCCATGGGAGTTGTCAAAAGCGTTTGATGATTCTGCAGCAATTGGTGAATTTAAATCACTTAAGGATTACGAAGACATTAAAAACATTAACTTCTCCCTTGAAAAAAATGGACAACAAATTCAGCTTGGAAATACATCAATGATGCTTTTTTCAATTCAGGAACTCATTTCATTTGTGAGCCGATATTTTAGCCTTAAACAAGGGGATCTTCTTTTTACCGGTACGCCAGCAGGAGTTGGCCCAATTGCCATTGGTGATACATTTATTGGTAAATTAGAAAATGAAGAAGTACTCAAAACTAGAGTGAAATAGCATTTTGTATAGATACCTGATATTTATTTTTCTTTCTATACTAATTGCTGGGGCACAGCATGATGAGTATGGTTTTCCGCAAAATGATTTCATTTCGCCGCTTGAAGAAGGCACCCCTTTAATTCTTGCCGGCACCTTTGGTGAATTAAGAAGCAATCATTTTCATGCTGGTCTCGATTTAAAAACCAAAGGGCAAGTAGGAATGAAACTAAGGTCTGTTGCTGATGGGTATGTCTCTAGGATTAAAGTATCTTCATATGGCTATGGAACGGTACTTTATATAGATCACCCTAACGGCTACACATCAGTTTATGCTCATTTACAAGGATTTAATGAACAAATTGAAAAATTTGTAAAGGCAATTCAAACAGAGAAGGAAAGCTGGGCTATTGAAGTTTATCTAGGCAAAAACGAGCTAAAGGTAAGGCAGGGTGAATTTGTTGCCGTTTCAGGTAACTCAGGAGCTTCTCGAGCTCCTCATTTACATTTTGAAATTAGAGATTCAAAAACCCAGATTCCGGTTGACCCTCTCCTTTGTGGATATGAAATTGAAGATGATATTAACCCAAGAATTTACCGGGTTCAAATACACCCTTATGGTAAAAAAAGTATGGCTAGGGTGGTTTATACTAACGGCAGAAGCACTTCAAAGGTCTCAACTCCGATTATAGCTCGGGTATCTGGAAGTAACGGTCAATACAAATTATACCCTATTAAAGAAGTTCAAGGTCAAGGTAAGATAGGTTTTTCAATTAGTTCGTATGACTTTCATAATGGTTCTTTTAACAAGTTGGGGGTTCCAATAATTGAAATGCGAGTAGACGGCAAACCATATTTTACTCAAGATATTGTGGAAGTTCCGTTTTCAAAAACACGATACCTAAATGCGCTAATTGACTATGAAGCCAAAAAAAGGCAAGGCCGTTATTATTATCGAAACCATATTATCCCCGGTAATAAGCTCTCTATATACCCTGTAAATAATAATGATGGCTTTTTAATATTAAACGATACTTCAGTTCATGAAGTTGAGTTTGTTTTAAAGGATAGAACCGGCAATAAATCTACATTATCTTTTAAAGTTAGAGGGGTAACTGATTATAATTTTAGCCAAGCAACGTTGAGTGCCGAAAGTAAAAAACGAATTTCTTTTAACGAAAAAAGTAGTTTCGAAACCGAAGAAGTGAAGATTGACTTTCCTAAGAATTGCTTTTACGAAGATTTTGAGCTTCAATATAAAGATGAAGGTATGAGCAGTTATGGTCTTTCGCATACCCACAATATTCACAATGGCTATACTCCAATTCACAAGTTCTTCTCAGTTTCTATAAAAGCACATAACTTAAAACCAAGGTATTTCAACAAAACATTGGTTTGCAGATGGGGTAGATCAGAAGGCGGTTATTATAAAGATGGATATATAACCTCTAGATCTAAATACTTTGGGAAATTTTATTTGAGAACCGACACCATACCACCAGCAATTAGCCTTTACAACATTTACAATGGTAAAAACATGAGTAGATATTCAACTTTGTTGGTTAAAATTGGTGACAATCTTGCGGGAATTGATAATTACAAAACCTACATCGATAACAAGTTTGTTGTAATGTCATACGACTACAAAAGTGGTTTTTTACGTTATCGATTTGAAGAAAAACCTGATGGCGGTGAACATTCTTTTAAAATAATTGTCAAGGATAAGGTAGGAAACGAATCAAGGAAAGAATTAAAATTTACAAGATGAGTACAACATTAAAATCAGGAGATAAAGCACCAGACTTCAAGGCAATCAACCAAAACGAACAAGAAATTTCGTTGTCAGATTTTTATGGAAAGAAATTGGTTTTGTATTTCTATCCAAAAGACAATACACCCACCTGCACCAATGAAGCCTGTAATTTAAGAGATAACTTTTCAGACTTAAAAGCAGCAGGTTACGAAATATTGGGAGTTAGCCCTGACTCAGCCAAAAAGCACAGCAATTTCATAAATAAATATGAACTTCCATTTGACCTGTTAGTGGATGATGCTCATTTAATGCATGAAGCATATGGTGTTTGGGGCGAAAAGAAAATGTATGGTAAAACTTATATGGGAACCATTAGAACAACATTTTTAATTAACGAAGAAGGTGTTATTGAAAATGTTATTGATAAGGTAAAAGCAAAAGAACATCATAGTCAGATTTTGGGTTAGTCTTTTAACTCAAAATCATCGGCATCTTTTAAGAAAGGCATCTTCTCTCTAATTGTGGAAAGGTGCCTTTTTTGTAAACTCACATTAATAATTGATGGTTTGTGAATTGCTGACTCTATTGGTTCACCGAGTGCATCAATTATTGCTGATCTTCCATCGTGATAAACTCCAGTTCCATCCTCACCTACCCTGTTAACCCCTATTACATAACATTGGTTTTCAATAGCGCGGGCTTGTAAAAGCTTTTGCCAATGCATACTTCTTCTTTCTGGCCAATTTGCAATAAATACAAGTAGGTCATAAGTCTCTTTATTTCTTATCCAAACGGGGAATCTCAAATCATAGCAAACCATAGGGCAAATTTTCCAGCCCTTATATTCAAAAATCAGTTTTTGGCTTCCTGCTGAAAAATGCTCAGGTTCTTGTGACATGCTAAACAAATGGCGCTTATCATAAGTCAATAAATCGCCTGAAGGCTCAACGAATACCAACCTATTATAAACCTTTCCTTTTTCTTTTGCCATAAAACTGGCAATTAGCGCTGCATTTGATTTTTTGGCCTGGTTTCTTAGCCATTTTAAGGTTTCGCTATTTGATAAATCTTCAGCAAGTTCTTCAACGTCAAAGCAAAATCCAGTTTGAAACATCTCTGGAAGAACAATAAGATCAGCATCTGAAATCTTTTCAATTTCCTTTTCTAAGAATTCAAAGTTTGAAGCTTTGTTTTTCCATTCAATATCAAATTGAATTCCAGCTACATTTAAATCTTGCATAAAATTTCTCCCGCTTTTTTGAGTGTTTCTTCATTTTTGGCAAAGCAAAACCGTATCACGTTTTGATTGACCTCATTTTTATAAAATGGAGAAACTGGAATTGATGCCACGCCGAATTCTTTAGTAAGTCTTTCAGAAAATTTCACATCTTCTTCATCAGAAATTGAAGAATAATCAACACATTGAAAATAAGTACCTGAGCATTGCAATGGTTTGAATTTAGAGACTGATAAAAAGCTCGCAAACAAGTCTCTCTTTTTCTGATAAAAGTCTGACAACTCTAAATAATGCTCTTCTTCTTGTAAAAATTCCGCTATAGCAAATTGCATTGGTGTAGAAACGCTAAACTGTGCAAATTGAAAAACCTTCCTAAATTCCTTAGTCAAGTTTTCAGGCGCCAAAACATATCCAATTTTCCAACCCGTGGTATGAAATGTTTTACCAAAAGACGAAACGATAATACTTCTTTCCCTTAGCTCTTTAAATCTACTAACTGATTGGTGTTTTTCATTATCAAAAACGATGTGCTCGTAAACTTCGTCACTCAAAACCATTATATCAGTTCCCCTTAAAATTCGCTCTAATTGCTCAAGGTCTTCTTGTTTTAAAACCGTGCCTGTGGGGTTATGCGGAGTATTTATTATAATCATTTTGGTGCGCTGGTTCATGAGTTTCATAACCCTTTTCCAATCTATTTCATAATTGGGAGCTTCCATGGTGTAATAGACCGCTCTTGCTTTGTTTAGCTGAATACATGGCTGATAACTATCATAAGCTGGCTCAAATACAATTACTTCATCGTCTTCATTCAAAAAAGCGGTCATGGCAACTTGTAAAGCTTGAGTTGCGCCGGCTGTTACTGTTATTTCATTGTCAACATCATATAAAGCACCATAAAGCTTTTGAGTTTTCAAAGCAATCTGTTCTCTTAGCTGAGCTACACCCGCCATAGGTGCATATTGATTTGCACCTGATTTCATTTGCCTGGTAACTAGCTCAACAAGCTTTGGATGACATGAGAAATCAGGAAAACCTTGGGATAAGTTAATGGCATTGTGCTTATTAGCCAACGCGCTCATAACCGTAAAAATGGTTGTACCAGTATTAGGAAGTTTAGAGTTTAAATTGCCTTCAAAATGCATAAGTCCCTTTTTGCATTTCAAATGTAAATGCACAAGGGCACTTTATTATTATTAAAACCTTAACTCAATGCCAACTCCGCCACTTGATGGAGCCAAATAAGCAGACTTTGAATCTACGAAAGACCTAAAATGCTCATTAACCAAACCATACATAGCAAGGTCGAAAACAAAAAGAAACGCACCTTGAAGAATAAGAGACTGACCATATCCAAACAGTCTCTCGTTGCTAAGTCTTTTACCACGCTCTATCAAATATGCACCAAAGGCCATATAGCCAATATCTAATCCGCCATTGAACAGAAAAATCTTCCCCATTTTGTTACTCTCAAGCATTAAGTCGTGGTTATTTAAATCTCCGTAGCCCATTTTACTCATTGTATAAAAGCTGCTCGCGGCCAACCCTAGGTTTACAACATTCCACCCGGCATTCATTTGATAGAAATATTTCTTTCTTCCATCAAAACTCAGGTTTCCATAAGTACCAACTCCAAGATTAAGTACGCTCCAGCCAAGTAGTGTGTACATTCCGGTCTTAACCGTTTTTTGATACTCAAGGCCTGTTGACTGTGCAAAAAGATCTTGGGCTGAGATGAAAATGAATAAAAATGAAAGAAGAATTATTGGCTTACGCATAGCACTTTGTTGTTTGCAACTACATAAACGCGCTCACCTACTTTTGGTTTTTGTAAAGCCAAACCTGTAAAGGTTCCGAAAGCCGGTAATACTCCAAAATTTTCTGCAAAATAGAAACAAGGCAAACGCAACGACTGCTTTCCCTTACCTATCATCCTAACCCCAGGGTGCAGATGTCCGAACACGTTGTATTTGCTGCAGTTTTCAATTGGTTCATGACTTAGCCTTATTTCTCCCAAATCCATAAAATCATCAATAATTGTGATACCTGAATTTTGGTAATGACTCGAGTGCAAAATGTCGTGATTGCCAACAATCAATTTAAATGACAAAGAAGGAAACTGCTTAACTACCGATGTAAAATTATCCCACTCCCTATTGTGAACCGAATGAAATAGATCACCTAAAAAAATTACTTCTTTTGGTTTAATCCATTGAAGTAGTCTAATGAGATTCTCAATATTTTGATCGTAAACTTGATTTGGAACTGCAATACCAGATTTTCTAAAATGGCTTGCTTTTCCAAGGTGAAGGTCTGCAATTACCAAAACATTTTGCTGAGTAAAAAACATGGCTTTTTGTGGTAAAAGCTCAATTTCACATCCTTTTAAAGTAGTTTTCATTTTGGGTTTGCAAACATATTAATCAACGCGGGAGCGTCTTGAGAATTTTAGTCACGCCGTTGGAACGCGTCGACAGTGTTAAACATGACTATCGCCAAGCTTCCGCGTGGTGATGAGATTTGAAGTGACGCTCCTACGTGACAAGCTACTCAAAAGACAAAGCCATTTTAGCTATCCTATCTTCAAGTTTTTCAGAAGTTATTTTGCCTCTGAGCCTATCTACCATTATCGGAAAAGCAAAAGGAGTAGGCTGTGTTGGACGAGTTACAACAATTTCTTGAATGGCAATTCTCTCCAATGCTTTGCGCATTCTGTGTTCTTCAAGCTGAAAAGTCATCACTTCGTCATATGCTTGAGTCAATAGCAAATTGTCTGGTTCGTGGTCTGCAAACACATCAAAAAACAATTGAGCAGAGCTCTGGATATGCTTTTCTTTTTGCTGCTTACCCGGAAAACCTTTAAATACTAAACCTGATATAGAAGCAATATCTCTGAACTTATGTCTGGCAATCTCAACTGAATTCACACTGCTCATAATATCTTCAGTTAAATGCTCTGCGCTCAACAGGTTATTATCCAAAATTTCTTCAATATCAATTGGAGAATCTGAAAGTAACTCAAAGCCATAATCGTTCATGGCAATTGAGAATGTAATTGGCCTTAAGAGCGAAATTCTGTACGCTAAAAGTGAAGCCAAACCTTCATTTACAAAGCGCCCTTCAAAAGGATAAGCCAATAAATGATGGCCTTCTTTACTTATAAAGCATTCAATCAAAAACTGATCTTTAGTGGGTACTATAGATTCTTCTTTTTGACTCTCAAAAAGTGGTTTTAGAAAATCAACTTCCTTTTCTTTTTTATGATTGGTTTGAGATTCAAAAAGTTGATTGCGCAATACTTCTGACATTTGGGCTGAGAGCGGCATTCTACCACCGCCCCAACTCGGCACAATGGCTTTTTTCTTTTTACTCGGTTTTACCTGAACAGTCATTTCTTTTACCCGAATAAACTCAAGTGTTAAACCCGCCATTACAAACACATCGCCTGGCAGCAGTCTTGTAATAAAACGCTCTTCAATAGTGCCAATAAACTTACCGTCCTGATAACGAACAGCCAACTCAGCATCACTAACTATGGTACCTATAGATAATCTATGACGCATGGCCACTCTCCTATTTATCACCTTAAAAACGCCTTCTTCTACAATTACCTTATGAAACTCATCATAAGCGTTTAGGCTCTCACCGCCACTTGTAATAAAGTTTAAACACCAATTCCATTCATCATCGTCAATTGAATTAAATGAGAACGTGGATTGAATTTCAGGTAAAATATCTTGTGGTTTAAAACCATCAGACACTGCCAACGTAACCAAATATTGAATAAGCACATCAAAAGAGCGGATGTAGGGCATTCTATCTTCAACAAAACCCGCCTTTGCAGCTACACGTAGTGCAGCACCTTCTACGAGCTCAAGAGAATGCGTTGGCAAGAAATAAATTCTACTTTTTGCGCCAGGTTGGTGGCCGCTTCTGCCTGCTCTTTGTAAAAATCGCGCTACTCCTTTAGGGCTACCTACTTGAATAATAGTTTCAACGGGTCTAAAATCAACTCCTAAATCAAGGCTTGATGTACAAACCACTACTTTCAACAAACCTTCGTGAAGGGAATCTTCAACCCAATCTCTTAGTTCGCGGCTCATACTACCATGGTGCATGGCCATTATCCCTGCGAATTGTGGTGCCGCCTCTAATAGCTTCTGATACCAAATTTCAGTTTGAGAACGGGTATTTGTAAAAATCAATGTGGTTTTGCTGCTATCTAAAATCGGCAACAGCTGATCGAGCATTTTAACGCCCAAATGGCCAGCCCAAGGTAAGGTTTCTACATCTTTTGGAAAGATGGATTCTACGTCGATCTCTTTTTTAATATCCGATTTTATAAAGGCCCAATCTTTTTCAACATCACTGCCAAAAAGTATTTCTGCTGCCTGATCCATGTTTCCAATGGTGGCAGAGATTCCCCAAATTTTCATTTGTGGACAAATGGTTTTAAGCCTCGAAAGCGCCAATTCCATTTGAACTCCACGTTTTGAGCCAACCAACTCGTGCCACTCATCACAGACAACAGCTCTTACATTCTTAAACAAATCAGGATATTTCTTACTTGCCAACATTAAATGCAGGCTCTCAGGAGTGGTAATCAAAACATCTGGAGGGCTTTTCTTTATTGCCGCTCTATCTTTTGTGCTTGTATCGCCCGTTCTTTTACCAATGCGCCATTGCACGCCCAAACCATCAATTGCTCTTTGGCCTGAAAGCTCAATTTCTTTCGCCAAAGCACGGATTGGGGTAATCCAAATAATCTTGAGTTTTGAGTTTGAAGATTCGAGTTTAAAGTCCTTTAAACCTTGAACTTTTGACCTTAAACTTTGCGAAGCCAACTCTTCCAAAAGTGCTGCTACAAATACCGAATAGGTTTTTCCGCTGCCTGTTGGTGCATTTACCAATCCGTTTTTACCCGACAAATAGGCTTCCCAAGCTTCTAATTGAAACTTCTGTGGATTCCAGCCTAGTGATTTGAACCATTTTTTTGCGGGTTGGAAATGTATAGACAAAGGCTAATTACTTTTATTTTTCAGCGCCATTTCCTGAGTACTCACTTTTTCCACTTCAAAGCCCCTATTCTCTAGTACTCTTTTGGCCACAAAAAACTCTTGCCATGTATTTGGTTTATCAGATTCTAGCTCTTTAATTACAGATGTTTCTGCTCCGCCAACTAGCGTTTGAAAATACTGTTGATCTTTATTATTTGCAACATATATCGATCTATGGCTTTCCTCTTCTTTGAAAAACGTAGCTAAGCTTTGCAAGCTCTTTTTATCACTTTCTTCCTTAAAATAGTGTGACCGACTCATCAATTTTAAAATGTCCTGAGTTTGCTCAAAATTTTCAATTTCAACTGCCTTTGCGTATTTCAAAAACTGCTTCAGCGTCCAAATTCCTACATTATTATCATTGGTAATATCTTTTGGGTCAAATGAATGGAAAACCTGTATTTGAGCTTTAGCTCTTGAAAAAAGCACATTTAACCGTCTGTCGCCGCCTTCTCTCATTATTGGCCCAAAATTCTGTCTAAACTTACCTTCTGCATCAAACCCGTAACCAATTGAGATTAAGACAATATCTCTTTCTTCTCCCTGCATGTTTTCTAGGTTTTTCACCAGCAAACCTTCAAAAGCTCCGCGTTCAAAACGTGCTTCTTCTCGCTCCATTAACTGATTAAAGGCAGCATTTGTTTTTCGCTTATCGGCAAGGGCCAATTCAACGGCTTCAAGCTGTGCTTCAGACAAAGTAATGATTGCAAAGCTTGATTTTCGGTCATTTTTTAGAAGCTCGACAAAATGGTTGACCAAGCTCTCGGCCTCTATTTGGTTTTGCCTGTTTTCGTAACTCCCCTTTATTCTTATTGACTTTAAAGCCGGCTTTGGCGCATTAAATGAAGGAAATACCTTAAGGCTATTTTGATAAAATGCCGCGTTTGAGAACTGAATAAGTTCTTGACTCATAGACCGATAATGCCAATTAAGCTGCTGACTTTTAAAAGCAGCTTTGGCAGCCATAAGAAACGAAGAGAACTTTAGATTGTCTGCTGTTTCGGCTTTTATGTCATTTGATCTAAAAAAATCAGTGGGTGGTAATTGCTCGCTATCACCTACCACCACTACCCTCTTGGCCCGGTGCACAATCGGCAGTACTTCTTCTACCCGTAGTTGGCTCGCTTCATCAAAAACAACGATATCGAAAAGCTCTTTCTCGCATGGAAAAGTCTCGGCAACGGCTGTTGGCGACATGAGATAGAGTGGTTTTAACACGTCAAGGGCATTTTTAGCATCAGAATGAACCAGCTCCCTCAAGGTCTTGTGTGCACGCTCTTTATCAATCTCGTTCCTGAGAATTCTTATACCCTTTTTAAAGGCCCATTTCTCTTGCTTTTCATCATTTTGCAATTTGACTGCTGGGGTTTCTGACAGCTGAATTAATCGCTGAAAAGCCAATACATGCAAATCCAAAAGCTTCCAAGAGTTCCACTTGAGCCACTCATCATATTCTAGATTCAGCTTATCAAATAACTGATTTAGCTTTTTTGAATTATAGGTTTCTAAATCTGGGCTAGCCAAAAAAGCTCGGTTTAACTCTCGCTTTACCGCTGCTTTTTCCAATGCTAAAATTGGAATCACCGCCTTATCAAGGCAGTATTTTATGTTGGGTTTAAGTCCATTATATAGCTTTACTGATTGTTCAGCTTCAATACTAAAAGTCCAACCTTTTAGCTTATTAAGATCATTTTCAAATTCCGATAGCGTTGATGACCTAAAATCAGTGTTCAAAACAAAAGCAGCTGATTCCAATTGACTAAATGCATCATCACATTGCAAAAACTCTCTCAATAATGCATCAGGGAAACGTTTCTGATTGAGCAGATCATAAAAGCCCACCAAATGGTATTGCATTCGATCGCTCAGATCTTGCAATAGCGATACTTGTTCAATGAAATGATCAGGATCTGAAGCCTTAAACTGACTCTGAAACTTCGCTTTGAGCTCTGATAGCTGAATTTCGTTTTTCTGCTCGTGAATGGCGTTTTTTAAAATGGTCTTAACGTCTTCAACAAACCATTCATTTTCAGCAACTAAGACATTTACAAACTCTTTTAGTTCAATTGAATTTGGATTCTCTTCACATTTTAGCAAAGCACTTTCAAGTTCACGAAGACTCACTTCTTCAAGATTCGCCTTGCCTGTTTTCACTTTACGTTTTTCAATTAAAGCTTGCTTGGCAAAATATTGATCTCTTAGTTTTTCAAAGCTTTTTTTAACCGGGTTGTCATCTAAAATAAGCTTTACCAAATTTCTTTCTAAAAGCCATTTCACGCTTTTGGCTAAGCTTCTTATTTGTAGCAAATCACCAATACTAAGATTTACTTCGAGCTTTCTATTCAATGGTCTCAGCAGTTTTACAGCTTCAATCGCATTTTCTAAAGACTGTGTTAAAAGTGTTTTTGGATTATCGGAAAGTGAAATAGTTCTTGCATCAAATTTTGAAAATTGATTTTCATTCCAAATAAGATTACATCGACCTTTTTGAAGTAATGAGTTGATTTGTACTATCACTTCCTTTTGCGCTAGCCAATCGCCGAGATCTGGCACCCATTCTTCTTCAAATTCAATCTTTGTAGGCTCATCAATTAAAAAAAGCTCGTTCAATGAAAAGCCGTTCAATCTATTTCTCACCGTTTGATAATACTTATCAATAGTCTCAAAAGCTTCTTCAAGATTCCAAGAAGCAAGGTTTTTACCCAGGTTAGCATCTCGTTCTAAGGGTTGATTCAACCAATTGTAAGCTTTTGCAATTGACTGAATTACATCTTTCTTCTCTTTTTTAGAATTGTGCACCAACAAGGCCAAATCACCAATTCCGGCTTTATCAATTCGATTATAAACTACATCAAGAGCGGCCCTTTTTTCTGATACAAATAGTACTTTTTCATCTTTGACTAAAGCCTGAGCAAGCACGTTGGCAATGGTTTGCGATTTACCTGTTCCTGGTGGTCCTTCAATTACCAATGAGTCTGTTTTGGTCAATACCAAGGCTTCTTCTTGACTCGGATCGGCGGGTAACACAAAATGCTCGTTCCATCTTAGCTCCGATGACTCGCTTTTGGGTGTAGCGCTTTTTTCAAAACCCAATAATTGAAGATTCAATTCATTTGCTTCTTGTTGTACAAGGCTTTCGTAATCTGATGCAATTGAAATATTATGATAATTGAAAATACCTAAAATCGGCTTTTCTTCAATTGACAGAATTTTGGCCCCTTGCGCTTCTAACTCTTTTATTACCTCTTCAATTAACTCATGTACAGCACTTACAGAAACAGTTTTTGGAAATGTGAAATTGAATTGCTCTTTGAAATAAATTCTGAGCATTTCATTAACCTGAAGTAAATCAGAATCAGGCTTTAGACTGTAATTCGTTTTAAATTCTTTAGAATATTGAAGGCTTGTATTTGAAATTAAAAATGGGCTTTGCAACTCCTCTCCTTCATTTTTCCAATTTAAAAAATGCGTAATCAAGAGCAGACCGTCTTCACCTTTCTCCCGCAGCAATTGGTTTTGTTTTCGCCTTAAGTGATGAAGCTTATTAAGGGTTGAGTCATTGCTTTCATTATTAAACTGCCAAGTAACACCTTTTGAAAACAGCTCAACTAATTCACTATCCACTCTTAAATGCTGACTATTCTCTTTGAATGAAAAAAGTGAATTTCTACCTGAAAAGTCAAGTAAAGATGCCTTAAAAGCCTTGAGTACATTTTGATATGATGAACCTTCCTTATTTCGATCTTCCGCCAAATCACTGTTTATGCTTTCAAGCTCATCAACGACTTTGTCAATTGAAATCCGCTTTGACGGTTGCGGAACTAGGCAGGCTTTAGCAACTTTTTGAAGCCTGATATCTATCCATTTGAAATTTGGCTTTGTATTAGTAATCAATTCCCTGAGTTCTTCAATATCATATCTATTGCAATCGGAGAATAATTCAGCTAATAAAAGTCCAAGTTGATAAACATTGCTCCTTGCATCAAAATGACCTAAGGAACTTTCTGGAGCTTTCTCAGAGTTAGTTACTACAAGTTTTTGGTTGAAAACGTTACCTAATCGCTCAAAACCATCTTTTGTTTCTGATGTAGCTTTATAATTAACAATGGTTTTTTCTGCCTTTATTAAGCCGGCAAAATTAACTTCAGGACGTTCTAAAGCGGATGAGTTGAATTTTAGCCGTTGTTTAGAGCTAATACTTAAATCTCTCCAACCGGTAAATACAAAACCTTCAAGATGTTTTTGCCTAAGCCATTTGGCAAAATCAAGTAAGGAAGAGAGCAGGGCTTTGTTATTTCTATCGCTCCACGAGCATTCTCCTAGAAATTCACTTATGCTTTGCGTTTTTCTTCCAAATACTGTTTTCACTATTCTTCATCGGGCTTATCGGCCCATATCAAATTTCCGTTTAAATCGTAAAACGATTTGTAATAGCCCAATATAGCCATAAAATAATATTCTCCATCCATTGCTATATCATATTGACAGGGCACCTTTAACTCACCGGTTTTTGTGATCATCCCCCATTTTCTTGCCCCTTTACTCACCATGGCAAACCCATTTTTGAAGTCTTCAACATCATCATACTTTGGTTCAACTATCCATTTACCGCGAGTATCAATAAACCCCCATTTTCCACCCTTTTGCACGCCGAGCATACCTTCACTATAAACACCATTTGTTTTTGTGAACTGCGGTTCAACCACCCAATTACCTTCTCGGTTTATAACGCCATAAAGATCTTGATCATTTACGTCAACCTTAACTACGGCCACATTGCTTTTAAAAGTACCTGCCCATATATAATCTTTTTCAACTGGTATTTCTCCGGTGGCATTCATATACCTTCTCCATACAATTAATGATGGATCCATTACGCGAACTACAGCCATACCACAAGAAAATTCGCCTGAAATGGACTCTTTGGCATGCGTAACTTTTTCACCCTTTGTAGTGTAGATCCACCAATGGCCTCCAGTTTTCACTCTTACAACGCTGTCCATAGGAATACCTACATAGTCTAACGCAAGTGGTAAAACAAATTCTCCGCTTCGGTCAATTAAACCATAAAACTTTCCAACTTTAATTCGAGCAACATTATTTACGAATAAATCGGCTTGGGTTAAGATTGGCGGAAACACCTCTTTACCCTGCTTGTTTACATAGCCCTTAAATCCTTTTCTTTCAAAAATGGCCATTCCATTTTTGAAATCACTTACATCTTCACCTGTTATGGTAAATGCTTCTTTACCCCGTGAATCTATAAATGCCCAAACTGGTCCTTCTTTAACTCTTGCCAATCCTTCATTAAAGTCAAATGCTTCTCTAAATATGTTTGGTGTTAATAATGATCCATCAGACTTTATGTAACCAAACAAATCTTGATGAGAAAACCTTCCAAAACCTTCTTTAAAGGGAAAAGTCTTATCAAAACGCGCAGGAATTACAACTTCTCCTTCTAGGTTTAAGTAGCCCCACTTTTCACCTTCTCTAAATGGAATTAAGCCTTTACTGGCAAAGGCTGAAAATGAAACTGTAAGTGCTATTACTAAATGTAGGATTTTTTGCATGCTAATAATCTATCTTTTTAAGCTGCTTTTTAAGGTCTTTTTGTTTAATACTTTCTCTTTTGTCATAAACTTTTTTACCCTTTGCTACGGCAATTTCAAGCTTAGCAAAGCCCCTTTCGCTAAAAAACAGCCTAAATGGCACAATAGTGAGACCTTTCTCTTTTACGCGCTTTTCAATTTTTTTTATCTCTTGTTTTTTCAACAATAACTTCCTTACCCTTAAGGGTTCATGGTTATAAATATTGCCTTGCTTGTATGGTGAAATCTGCATGCTTCTTAAATTCATTTGACCTTTGTCAATAGTGCAAAATGAATCTCCAAAATTTACGTTACCAGCGCGCAATGATTTCACTTCGGTTCCCGTAAGGCTCATGCCGGCAATAAACTTCTCAACAAATTCATATTCGTAAGAGGCCTTTTTGTTTTTCGCAATTGTTTTCTCGGTCGCCATTATTTCAAACTATCAAATAATTGTTCAATTCTTTCTTTCTTCAAAATCTTTTGGCCTTGCTCGCCTTCGGCAATTATTCTGTTACCAACATATGCTCTAAACTTACATATCACGTTGTTTCTAACTACTTCGGTAAGAATAGCTTCAAATCTAACTTTAGAGCCAAGTAAAGCAGGGCTTCTGTGCGATATATTAAGAAAAGTTCCTATGCCTTGTTCATCATTTTCTTTCATTTCAAGCACAAAAAGGCGACAGCACCATTCTGCGTCTCTGCCAACGGCAAAAGTTGAATAAACATTATGAACCTTTCCTGTTCTAAACGTTGCAAGATCTTCTTTGCTTACAGTATGAAAGTGTTCTTTAATGTCACCTATTTTAAAAGGAATAATCATTAATAAACAGAAAATGGTTCTTACAATGAATACTTTTCTTATAAGCTCACAAAAGTATGCACCAATAACATGCTGAAAAGCGTAAATGCAATTTTTGGAATGTTAAATACGTTTATCTCTTTAAGACAGATTTTAATACTTTTGAAAACCAACAATCATTTAACATGAAAGCATTACGAGTATTCTTCGCCTTAGCAGCAGTTTTGTTTATTACAAGCGCTTGTAATAGAGTAAAATGTCCAACTGACACTTTCAGCAAAGCTGAAATTGAAAATCAAAACAAAGAATTATTAGAAGCTAACCACTAGAATTAGCTTAATGTATTAGTAGTAAAACTTAATGTTTTGCTCAATTTCTGTGCTTAAACTCATAGCCACAGGACAAGTTTTGGCAGTATTTTCAAATACTGCTTTTTCTTTTGCCCCTATATTTCCTTTGAAATAAACGTCTATATCAATTTTCACTACTCTACGGGGATTAGCGGCCATGTGCTTAGTAACATTGGCATAACTTCCAGTAGTTGATACTTTCATGGTATCTGCTTTAATCCCTACAACTGTAAGCATACATGATGCAAGAGAAGTGGCCAATAAATCAGTTGGCGAAAATGCCATTCCCTTGCCATTATTATCTGTTGGTGCATCGGTGCGTACTATTGATTCTGACTTAATGTGGGTTAATTCAGTACTTAAATCTCCCTTATAAACAACTTTTGCGGTCATGGATTGGTTATTATTATATGTTCGGCTAAAATGAATAAATTTGCTTTAAGCGCATGACCAAATCCTTAATTAAATACGCTCTCTTTCTCATATTAATGGCATTCGTGGCAAATATTGCCAAGGCCCAAGTAAATCCTGATGGAAGTATGACCTATTACAAGAGGGATTTTCAGTATGGTTTTGGTTTGCATACTCGCGGTTTTACGTTAAATACAAAGTATACGATTGATAAAAACTATGAAATAAAAAGACAGTTTGATATTGATTGGGTGGGCTCAATGCAACACTACAGAGAGTATACTTTTAGAAATACCGGGGCCAGATCTTTTGTATTCGGTAAGAAAAACGGGTTTTCAATTTTGCGTGGAACTTTTGGACAACAAAGGGTAATTGCTGATTTTGAGAACTCTTTAAATGTAAGGGTGAGTCTACACTATGGTGTAGGGTTAAATGCGGGAATATTAAAACCAGAATACTATCTAGTAAGCAACGCCGATGGAGCTCTTGAAGAAGTACAATTTGATGAAAACCAACACTTTTTTGCTGGACAGTTTTATGGTGGTGCCAAATGGACAAAAGGACTAAGTGAACTTAAAGTAATTCCTGGTGCCACAGGAAAGCTCGCCATGAGCTTTGAGTGGGGAAAACAAGACGATCAATTTAAGTCATTAGAAACCGGGGTAATGGTAGATTTGTATAGTCAAAGGATTCCTATAATGGCCTTTGTAGAAAACGATTATGTTTTTATTAATCTATATGCTGCCTTAATGATTGGTAGCCGTTGGTAAAACAAGAATAGACATTGATAGAACTTCCTGTAATTGAAGAGCGTAATATTAAGCGCAAACCCAAATGGCTAAATGTAAAACTGCCATCTGGTGATAGATACAAGCACGTAAAAAACCTAGTTGAGAAGTATAATCTCAACACCATTTGTCAAGATGGGCATTGTCCTAATATGGGTGAATGCTGGACCGAAGGGACCGCAACATTTATGATACTTGGTAATGTGTGTACACGATCTTGCAATTTTTGTGCTGTTGCTACAGGTAGGCCACCAGAGCTTGACCTTGAAGAACCCAAAAGAGTAGCTGAAGCAGTTCGCTTAATGGAGGTAAAACATTGCGTTATTACATCAGTAAATAGAGATGAGCTTAATGACGGTGGTGCTCAAGTTTGGGCAAATACCATTACTGAAGTTAAAAAAGAAAGCCCTGAAACAACCCTAGAAGTTCTTATTCCAGACTTTAAAAGTAAATGGGATGCCTTGCAGCTTGTAATTGACGCCAAACCCGAAGTTATTTCACATAACATGGAAACGGTAGAGCGACTTTACCGTAAGGTAAGGCCCCAAGCAAGTTACCAGAGAAGTTTAGACCAAATTAGAAGAACTAAAGATGCAGGAGCCAGAACCAAATCTGGGTTTATGGTTGGCCTTGGCGAAACAAAAGAAGAAGTTTATAAAATTATGGAAGACTTACACGCACATGGCTGTGATGTAGTTACCATTGGGCAATATTTACAGCCTACCTATTTGCATTTGAATGTAGAAGAATACATAACTCCTGAATTATTTGAACATTACAAAGAAGTAGGTTACCAAATAGGCATAGATTATGTTGAGTCGGGTGCTATGGTACGTTCTAGTTATCATAGTGAAAAACATGTATATCCAAGGCAAGAAATGATAGAAAAAGGCTTAATTGAAGCCTAATGCGTTTCTAGTTTACTTGAGTATTTAAAGTGCCAATATATAAGTGTGGGCAAAAATATCAACACTAATATTGATATGTAATCTTTTTCGCCTGCTTCATATTTTTCAATTAGCTGAAATATGTGAGAAGTAATTTGTTGTGCGGCAAATAATACCAAAAGCCATTTGAACCATTTATTGGCTAAAAAGTAAATCAAGATAAAGACCGTATCTATTCCAAAAAACAACAAATGCCGCATTTGGCTAATTCTGTTAAAAAGGTCAGAGTCATGAAATAGTGCACCAAACAGATGATATAAAGCCGTAACACCAAAAAAAACAACGGTTACTACGCTGAGGAACCTTCTTTTTGATATTGGTTTGTTATTCATTTTCATTAAGATTAAACTGCTAATAAATTACAACCTCTTACATCAGAATTATCTGTTCGCCCTAGTACTTCAAAAAGAGCATTTTCGTAAACCCTTCCCAGATCTTGAGTTGCAATAAATGGGCATGAATGTTCATTGGCCAAGTCAATAATATTTAAAACACCACTTATTCCAATGGGCTGATAAGAAAGTGGATCGTATACATCTCTTACAAGTACCCCAAAGTTCTCATTCATTTTAAAAAGCCCATTACCATTCGAATATGATTGAGATAAAAGTTCTGTCATACCGTATTCGCTATAAATTGAACCAACATTAAATGCTCTTTTTAAAACTGAATGCACTTCGCCCCTTGTTACCTCTTTTCTTCTGCCTTTCATTCCCCCTGTTTCTAAAACTATATGTCCTTTTAAATCAAGACTATGCTTTTCACTAAAATCAAGTAAACCAAAAGTTACGCCCCAAAGAAGCACTTTTTCGCCCTTGTTTTTTGCTATTTCAATGTCTGCAATCAACTTAGAGTGATCTTCTAAATAATAGCCCTTGAGATTAACCATATTTAGTTTATTCAATTCTTCAAGCATAAAAATTAATGAACTACTACTGTTTTGAACGTAACCCGGTAGCAAGGCAAATAAACTTAAAGGCTCTTTTGAATTAAAAAAATTGCTAAAGCAAAACTCAAGTGCTTTTTGATAGCGCTCTAGCTCATCTATATAATGTGTAGACCGTTTTAATATTCCCTTGGTGGTTCCACTGCTTTTAAAATCGAGCTGCGGCTCTTGATCAGAAATATAAATTCTGTGATTTTTAAAAAACTCAATAGGCATAAATGGAATGTCTGATAACCCTTTAACCCTTTCTGGTGTTCTATTAATGCCTTCGCAAAACTTCCTGTATATTGCATTTTTCTCAAAGTGAAGCTCATATAACGCTAAACTTTTTTTCACAAATTCGGGAGAGAATAATGATGAATACATACGCGTTAGCAAACTTGATTAATAGTTTTGAATTATGAAACTAAAGTTTCTTGTATCACTCGTTACAATTATGGTAATTGCGAGCTGCTCGCCAGATGATGAGCCAGAGTATTCACCAATTCCTGTACTTACTTTTAAGGAATATGAGTTTTTTAGAGAAGAAGAAAATGGAGTAGTTACTGACTACTATCTCATTCGCTTTGAGTATATAGATGGTGATGGTGATATTGGCGACATGGACCTAGTGCAGGTTCCAAACGAAGATTCAATTGAACATACCGTTTTTGTTGACTATTTTGAGAGAAGCAATACTGGTGTTTTTAAACGCAATGCCTGCGCCTTAGGTGCCGATACCACTACAAAAAAGTATAAAATTCCGAATATTACTCCTCCAGGAAACAGTAAAGCTATCAGAGGTGAAATTGAGGTAAAAGTGCTGCCTTGCCCCGTTCCATTTGATACTGTTAAGACAATTAAGTACAGTATGTTCATTTATGATAGAGCTTTAAATAAAAGCAATACCGTAGAATCTCCTGAAATTATTTACGAAACTCAAATTAGATAATGAAGCAACTTGATGACTTAGTGTCAAAAAAGCAGAGTTTTTTGTGCGTTGGTCTTGATAGTGATATTAATAAGATTCCAACTACATTTAAACGTTATAAAGATCCCATATTAGAGTTTAACAAGGCAATTATTGAGGCTACAAGTGATTTATGCGTAAGTTATAAAATCAATACGGCATTTTACGAAAGCATGGGTGCCAAAGGGTGGGAAACCATGGAAAAAACACTTCGTTTTATTCCTGATGACATTTTTACAATTGCCGATGCGAAACGTGGAGATATTGGTAACACAGCAAATCAATATGCAAAAGCATTTTTTGATCAATTAAACTTTGATTCAATTACGCTTAGCCCGTACATGGGAAAAGATACCATTGAGCCTTTTATTGCCTATGAAGATAAGGTAGCCATTGTACTGGCACTTACATCAAATAAAGGCTCTCAAGACTTTGAGAAAATAAAAGCCGAAGATGGGAAATATTTCTACGAACATGTAATCAAAGAATTGGCCAATTGGGCGCCGGCAGATAAACTACAGTTTGTAGTTGGCGCCACGCACCCAGAAGCATTAACTGATATTAGAAAATTGGCTCCTGACAATTTCTTTCTTGTGCCTGGAATTGGAGCCCAAGGTGGCGACATGAATGCCGTTTATAAGAACGGAAAGAATGAAAACACAGGTTTATTAATTAACGTGTCAAGAGGAATTATCTATTCTGGCAACAATAGTTCAGAACCAGTAAGTGAAATAAGAAAAGCAGCAATGAGCTATCAAAAGGAAATGGCGCTGCTCTTGAGGAGCTAATGGTTAAAGAAAAACTTCTGCATTTTGTATGGCAGAATCAATTAATTGAGGCCGGAAAACTTAAAACCACGGCTGGCGAAACCATTTCTGTTAAAGAAAGAGGAACTCATAATCATGATGCAGGGCCAGACTTTAAGAATGCACAAATTAAAATTGGAAATGAGCTTTGGGCTGGGCATGTAGAAATTCATGTAAATGCAAAAGACTGGTTAAATCATGGTCATCAGCATGATGTAAACTACAATAATGTGATTTTGCATGTTGTACTATTTAATGATATAGAACTAAACATGCCAACACTTGAGCTTAATGGCAAAATTCAAAAGCAATTACTCAACAATTATAATGAGCTAATGAAAAGCAAAAGTTGGGTTCCTTGTGCCCAACACATAAAAGAAGTAGACCATTTTGCTATAACTCAGCTTAAAGACAGACTAATTGTTGAAAGGCTAGAAAGAAAAATTGATGCCATTAAAAAAGACCTTAATGAAACAAAAAACAATTGGGAAGAAGCTTTTTACCGAAGCCTTATGCGATATGGGGGTTTAAAAGTAAATAAACTTGCTTTTGAAAAACTTGCCCAGTTGCTAACTTATAAGCTTATTTTAAAGCACCGAAACAATCAATTTCAAGTAGAAGCATTATTATTTGGCGTTGCTGGTTTTCTTGAAAATGAAAATGATGAAGAATACTTCAAGAGTCTTAGAAAAGAATTTGACTTTTTAAAAAGTAAATACGGTCTTAAAACACTAAAGAAATCTGAATGGCTCTATGCTACTTTAAGACCAGCAAACTTTCCTACACTGCGTCTTGCACAATTTGCAAGCTTATTCTGCAATAAAAGTTTATCCTTTACATCTATAATAGAAAAAACTGATGCTAAAAGCTTTGTAAATGAATTGGTTGGTATAAAAGCCAGTGATTTTTGGGATAATCATTATTCATTTACATCTAAGGCCAAAACTAAAAAGGTAAAGCGAATGGGAAAAACATTTGCACAGTTACTAGTTGTTAATCATTTTGCTCCTGTTTTGTACGGCTATGGCTGGTACAAAGGCATTAATGCCGCAAAAGAAAAAGCTATTGATGCATTGCTTTATTTAAAATCTGAAGAGAACAAAATAATCACTAAATGGAATGAATTAGGAATAGTTTCAAACACAAGTTTTGATTCTCAAGCACTTATTGAATTAAAGTTAAGCTACTGCGATTTAAAAAAATGCTTAAATTGCTCCGTAGGAAATAAAATTTTAAGAAAAAACCATGTTTAACACCGAAGATTTAAAAGCAATTGTTGAAGTTAATGCGTTTGGTGTTTGTAATTCACTTGGCGAAAAATTGGACATTGCAACCTCAAAAATTAGATTGTTTTTTGTTTACATCTCTTTTCTAACACTTGGTTCTCCCGTGTTTATTTACTTAGCCCTAGCCTTTGTAAAAGAGCTTAGAAGTTATATTCGCAGAAAGCGAAGAAACCCCATATGGGACTTTTAAAAGGCAGCCAGCTTCGATTTAAATTATACTTAGCCTTAGGGCTTTTATTAACTTCACTATTTACAGGAACCTTAGGTTTTCATTATATCGAAGGTTTCTCAATAGTAGAAAGTATGTATATGACCGTAATTACACTTTCTACGGTCGGATTTCAAGAAATACATCCATTAAGTGATAATGGGAGACTTTTCACCATGTTTTTGATTATTGGCAACTTGGGTATATTCACCTATACAGTGTCTCTAATTACTCAATTATTGGTTGATGGTGACTTAAGAAAAGAGTATAGGCGCTATATGGTTCATCGTGAAATTAAAAGAATGAAAAATCATACAATTATTTGTGGCTTTGGTAGAAACGGACAGCAAGCTTGCAGAGAATTAAATGCTCATCACATTCCTTTTGTAGTTGTAGAGAAAAACGAGATTGACGAGAATTTTCTCGACTTTAAAATTCAAAAGGTAATTGGTGACGCCAGGCAAGATCACATACTGCATGAAGCAGGAATTACCAAAGCATCTGCATTAATTACTACTTTGCCAGACGACGCTGCGAATGTTTTTGTTGTAATAACAGCACGGCATATTTGTCCTAATCTCACCATTATTAGTAGAGCAACTGACGATAGTGCTGAAGATAAATTAAGAAGAGCGGGAGCTGACCATGTGATAATGCCCGATAAAGTTGGTGGAGCACATATGGCTTCCTTAGTAAGCAAACCCGATGTAATGGAGTTTATTGACCTTATTACCGGACAAAGGAGTAATGAGTTTCAAGTAGCCGAATTTAACATTGACCTTGTTAATGAGAAATTTCATAAACTAACCATTGCCGAGCTTGATATAAGGGGAAAAACAGGTGCCAACATAATAGGTTTCAAAACCAATAGCAATGAGTATGTGATTAATCCACAGGCAAATCAGCGAATGGAAGAACATTGCAAACTCATAGTTTTGGGTACAAAAGAGCAAATAAATAATTTAGAAAAATACTATTACACCTAGTGCTTTAAGTATTCAAATAAGTTAAAAGAAAAGCCGACTCATGGTGAGTCGGCTTTTTTTTATACAATACTTTATTGGCTACTATTGCTTAACAAAAATCCAAGGGTCTTGAATTGAAATTGACTCTTTATTGTTTGAGCTTACTTCTTTTTTTGCTTGCGCGGCATCTGAATATGATTTTTGATAAATCAAAAACAGGTTGCCTTCTTTTACAACTTTTGTTACAAGTTTAGAATTATAGCGCTTTAATGCTCTTTGATATTCGCTAGCAGTTGATAGATCAGCAAAAGAGCCTAAGACCACAAAAAACTCCGAACCAGAGTTCTCTTTGAGCATTTGCTCAGATTCATTTTGTAATTCTAGTAGTTCTTCTTCAACTTGTTCGCCCTTAATACTTCTCTTAAGTACATCAATATCATTGGTCTGTTTAATTATAACCAGTTCTTGTTCAAAGAGTCTGTTATTTACTTCTGTAATTTTTTTCGACTCCTCTTTTTTGCCTTTCTCAGCTTTTGCTTTTGGAAATATTGAATAGCTCAGTGCAATTTCATGTCCACCATAACTTGCCAATGCTATATCGTTAATAGGAAAGGTGTAGTTGTAATTAACAGCTAAGGCGCTATTTACATTTATTCCGGCGGTGGCTGAAAGAGCATAGTTGTTATGATAGCCAACACCAAACTGTATTAGTTCATTAAACGTTGCTATTGCGGCAAGATCATAAGTAAGCCCTGTGCCAGGAATAAACCTAACGAAAGTAACCGGGTTAATTCTAATTTTATCAGATGCATTAAACCAGATTGAACCATAGAATTGATATGCTCTAACATTTTGATAAGAAAAATACTCAGGCAGGTTTTCGCCTTCAAAATCAATACTTGATTGCATTAATTGAGGCACGGCAATTCCTATTTCAAACGACTTAGCATGTAAAGTAACGCCTGCGCTACCATCAAAAATTGTTGAAGAAAGCATACCAGTTGCAATGGCTTCATCAGGATCATTTAATACCGCATTGTCGAAATTTATGGCCGATTGTCCTATCTGAGCCGCCAATCCCATTCTTAAATACATGGTTTCATTTAAATCAACTTTGTAAGAGTATGAAAATTCAAATCCTGAATTATTAATTAGTCCAAGTCTATCATTATATACTCTAGCGCCCAAGGCAAAGGATTTCTCATCAAAAGAGTGATTAAACGCCAAAAGTTGTGTAACCGGTGCACCCGAAAAATCGGCATACTGATTGCGATAATGCGCACTAATAAATGTTTTACCTGCAACACCTGCATAACTAGGCATTACTGTGTAAGGGTTTGTATAAAATAGGTTGAGCATACCGTTGTTTTGTGCCATAGCACTAAAACTAACTGCGATTAGAAGAACTATATAAATTAGCTTTTTCATTTGTCTAGTTATTTTCAATTTTCAAGATTGTAAGAGAACCTTTATAAACCTGCTCACCGTTGTTGCAATCAATTACATAGTAGTAAGTATCGTCTGCCAAACGGTTACCATTTAATGTACCATCCCAATCATTTTGATATGAATTTGCATTGTACACTAGTCGTCCTCTCCTATCAAATACATTAACGCTCACATTATCGTAAACATCAATATTTTCAATTACCCAAACATCATTTCTTCCATTTCCATCAGGAGTTATAAGATTGGCTATCTTGAAATAGAAGTCTTCATTAACATTGATTACGATATCTTTTGAAGCTTCACAACCTTTATCATCTGTTGCAGACACAGTATAAGTTGTATTGCTCAACGGCCTAGCTACCACTTTTGATCTATTGCTAACATTAAGATTTTCTGTGGGTGTCCAAACATATTCCTCTGCTCCTAGTGCACTTAACTCAATGTACGCACCTTTACTAATTGTGGTGTCTTGAGTTGTTACAAGAACAGGGGTTCCATTTACTACCAAAAGTCTGCTCAACTCATCAATACATCCTTTATCAGATGTTGCTCGTAAGAGAACCGAATAATCACCAGCTGTATCATAGCTGTGAGAAGGAGATTGGTCTAAACTAGAATTGCCATCACCAAATATCCATTCGTAATTAATGGCGTTTAGCGATAAATTCTCTGGTTCAAAGGCGTTGTATTCGCAAATTTCATCAGCTACAAAATTGGCTACTGGGTTTTCATTCACAACTACTGTACTTACCAAAGTATCTTTACAATTAAAGCTATTGCTCGCAATAAGCTGAACATTATAACTTCCAGGATTAAAGTATTGGTAAACCGGATTTTCTTTAATGCTAAACCCACTTGCATCACCAAAACTCCATTGGTATTGGTTGGCATTTGCACTTAAATTTTCAAAGACTGTTGTATCCGTATAACAAACTTCAATAGCGTTAAAACTGGCTACAGGCTTTTCAAAAATGTTTACGCGTTTTATTACCTCTTCAAAACAGCCATTTTTCGTAACTGTTCTTAAGGTCACGTCATAAATTCCCGCACTTGCATATAAGTGCCTTGGCGTAGAACCTAAAAAGGTATTACCATCGCCAAATTGCCAATAAACAGAATCTAGTAAAGAAGCCGAAATAGCCGTATTCTCACTGAATTCAGCATAATTCTCAAAACAAACATTTGCTACATTAAATTCAGTTTGTGGCATTGGATAAACTTCAATACTCTTTGTTGTAGTTGATATACAGCCTTTACCTGAAATTGCTTCAAGGCTAACATTAAAAGTTCTTGCTTGACCATAAATATGGTAAACATTGCTTCCTTGTGCACTAAACCCATCTCCGAAACTCCAATTAAACTCGCTAATAGTTCCTGTAGCTATTGAAGTGGTACTTACAAATTCAGTTGAATCAATTAAACATGCTTGATTTACATTATAGCCTACTTGGGGCAATGGATTTACAGCTACAACTTTGGTCAATGAATCGGAACAGCCATTATTGTTTAATACGACTAACTCAACTGAATAACTACCATATGTTGCATATGTAGTGTTTGCATTAAAACTATTTGATGTTGAATTATCTCCAAAAGACCATTCAGACCCTACAACGTTTCCTGTTGATACATTGCTAAATTGTGTCTCATTGCCTTCACAAACTTCATTGGCATTAAAGTTTGCCACTGGTACTTGTAAAATAGTAATGGCTTTACTTAAACTATCTATACAAGAATTTGAAGTTGTGGCAATTAGCGTAGCCAAAAACGTACCCGTATTTTGGTATTTATAAGCAACATTACCAGAAGTACTATTAGTCAAAGAGTTTCCATCTCCAAAACTCCAATTGTATGAATTTGAACCAATTGTACTATTTATAAACTGAGCTGAATCATACGCGCAAACATCTTTTGCAGTAAATGCAACTTTAGGCAAATCGTAAACAGTTATACTTCTTGTTAAAGTATCGCTACAGTTTTTATTAGTAGATGCCACAAAAACATAGTCATACGTTCCGCTTGATTGATAAATGTGTTTTGGAGCTTTAACAATGCTTGTATTGCCATCTCCAAACTGCCAAGTGTAACGCGCTGCGCCTGTTGTGTTGTTCACAAAACTCAATTCATTTTTTGCACAAACATTTGGCACAGATATAGACATGTTTGGTAAGGCATTAACCAATGTTTTTCGAACAAGAGTGTCTTTACATCCAAATCTATTCTCGGCAATTAATCTCACATTATAGTTACCACTTTGACTGTATAAAGTACTTGGCTCAGCATTGCTACTTGTACTACCATTATCAAAATTCCAAGAGTAAAGGTTAGCATCTTTTGAAAGGTTAATAAACTTACTAGTATCTCCTAAGCATTCTTCAAAAGATAAAAAGTCAGCCGTTGGCTTGGTGTTAATTACAATGGCCAATTTTTCAGAAGCTGAGCAGCCCCTGTTTGAAGTTGCTGTAAGCGTAACATCAAAAGTCCCGCTTACGGCATAAGTATAAGAAGGATTTTGTTGGTTTGAAGATGAACCATCTCCAAATGTCCAATTAAATGTACTAGCATTTGATACTGAGCTTGAGAACGAAATAGACTCACTTTGACAATTGCCTTGTTTTGTCCAAGACACTGTCGGCAATCCTAAAACCTCAGCACTTGTAGTAAAAGTATCACTACAATTATTTACTGATTGCGCTACTAAAGAAACGCTGTAGTTACCAGTATTTGCATAGGTATACTGTGGATTTTCATTATAAGAATACCCTTTATTATCGCCAAACTCCCAATAATACAATAAACCACCATCATTAATAGAAGAACCATTTTTAAAGGTTGTTACTTCATTTAAACAGGTATCGTTTACAGTAAATGCCGCAACTGGTTTTTCATTAACCTGAGCGCTAATTATTACACTATCGCTACATCCGCTTGGTGTAGTTGATTTGAATGTAATGGCATAAACCGAATCTTTCTTGTATAAGTGGTTAAAATTTGAGCTTGTATAAGAGTTTCCATCTCCCGACAACCAAGAATAACTATTGAGGTTGTTCCCTTTATTTATAATTTTAAAAGTATCGCCATTACAAACTTCGGCGGCTTCATAATTGAGTTGAGGTAAATCGTTTATAATAACTGATTTACTAACCGTATCTGAACAAAGGAACCCATTTGTTGTAACAAGCTGTACAGAATAAGTGCCTGCGGCATTATAAAGATTTGCAGGTAACATATTTGAAGAAACTTTGCCATCACCAAAATTCCATCTGTAGAAATTTGCACCTACTGAAATATTATTTGGCTTTAAAGAATCAGAAACACAAACATTACTTGCAATAAAATCTGCTACTGGTTTATCGTAAATAAGAATTGAATCTATAAAGGTATCAACGCAACCAAAACTACTTGTCGCAATTAATTCAACCCGGTGTTTACCAGATGAACCGAAGCTATTGCTTGGGAATGATTGTGTAGATGAAGTAACTCCAAAATTCCAGGTGTAATTATTTGCACCAAATGAATTGTTGTTAAAACTAGTTTGCTCTCCTAAGCAAACGGCTTTGGCAGAAAATCTGGCATTTGGGGTTGGGTAAGCCGTTATGGTTTTTGTAATTGAATCTGCACAGCCAAAAGGTGTCCTAGAAACCAGCTTTACAAAATAATTACCAGCGCCACCATATTTGTGTTCAACTCTTGTGGCCGATGCCGAAGAGCCGTCACCAAAATCCCAAGTGTCAATTATAGATCCAGAAGAAACGGTACTACTTGAAACTAGTGTAAATGAATCTTCAAGACAAACATTAGATGCAGTAAAACTGGCTTTAGGTAAAGGCCTTATATTAATATTCTTATAAGCAGTGTCTCTACATCCATTATTAGTTACAACAATTAGTGATGCATTGTAACTGGTTGTGGCACTGTATTTATTGGTCGGATTTTTTAGTTGAGAACTTCCACCATCACCAAAAAACCAACGATACCTTGAAATTGTACCTGCACCAGCAATACTACTTGTATCAGTAAACTGGGTTGTACTATTTAAGCATTCACTCATTACTGAAAAACCTGCAACTGGCTTAGGACTGAATGAAAATGTTCGGCTTGAAGTATTTATACAACCTTGAGTTGAAGTAGCTCTAACAATTATGGTTTTTGAACCGAAAGAATTATACCTGTAAAAAACAGTATCACCAGGGTTAATTCCGATTGAATCAAATACACCATTGTTATCAAAGTCATAATCAATTCTTGAAATTGAACCTCCATTAATTGACGATTGATCAACAAATTGAGTAGTTTCTCCTTCACAATTATTGGTTAAAGTAAAACTTGGTTTAGGATTATCCTTAACTGTAATATCTCTTGAATAAACAGATTTACAGCTCTGGTCGCTAATGGCTAAAATACCAACTGTGTAAGTTCCTGGCTTTGCATACTTGTAATCAAAATTTTGACTTGTATTTGTGAAGATGGAATCAAATAGGCCATCTCCATCAAAATCGTATTTAAGTGTATCAATTGACCCTGAAGCAATCTTGGAAGTATCACTAAATGCTGTAGGGTCGCCCAAGCACTCGAATGTTGCTGTAAAACCCGGACTAGGATTCGGAAATACTTGAACTGTTTTTGAGATTCCTATAGTTTTTGATGCTTCAGTTACACACCCCTTATTACTCGTAGCTCTTATATTAACAGTTTTAGATCCTGCGTTGGTATACGTGTGGCTAAATGTTGCACCTGCTTTTAAACCAGTTCTATCATAGTTTCCGTCGTTATCAAAATCGTAAGAAACATCCAAAATACTACCACTTGAAATACTTGACTTATCTGTAAAAATTGTTGCATCCCCTGCACAGGCTTCTTCAAAAGACACATTTACTATTGGGTTTACACTTATCTCTAGGTTTTTATCCAAAGTATCAGAACATCCGTTTGATGAATACGCAATCATTCTTATTGGTTTAAGCCCTGTTGTTGTATATGAGAAATAAGAATTTTGCGCTAGTAATAAAATGGTTGTATCAACCACATTATCATTGTTAAAATCGTAGGTGAGTGAATCTACGGTTGTATTGTTTGCGCTGGTTAAATCTTGAAAAACTACTGGGCTATTTACACATTCAGATGTTGTGCTAAAAATTGCCTCTGGGGTTGCCTTTGAACTTATTGTACCCACAAAATTATTTCTACAACCTTTATCAGTGGTTACTCTAAGCCTTAAAGAACTATTTGCGTTATGATCAAGCACAACTTTTATATCTCCACTATTTCCTACAATAGTTGAATCAAAAACTCCGTCAAGATCAAAATCATATTCATATTGAGCAATACTTCCATTGGCAACTGTGCTGCTTTCGTTGATTAAAATGCTCTCGCCAATACACTTTTCATCTGCTGTAAAAGTGGCAATTGGATTACTAAATATTTCAACTTGCTTTTGAATGGTATCAACACATCCAAGGTTTGAAATTGCTTTTAATACCACGTCGTACGTTCCTGCTGAGCTAAAATTCTTCACCACATTACTTCCGGGAGCCAAATACGTACTATCAAAAGTTCCGTCAGCATTAAAATCATATTCTAAGAATGCAATAAATCCTTTTGAAATTGTAGAAACATCTTTAAATACTACTCCCTGATTTTCACAGGCATCTGATACTGTAAAATCTGCCGTGATTCCCGGCAAAAGATTTATTTGGCTGGTAAAAGTATCGGCATAACCATAATTTCTTTTTGCAATCATTCGTATTACAAAAAGACCATCGCGGTTGTAAACGTGTACTGGATTAATATCACCTCTCACTATTGTACCATCGCCAAAATCCCAAACAAATGAATCTACTAAGCCAATGTTTGAGCTTGTATTAGAAAAGTTAATTTGATCACCAGAACAGCCGGTTGACGCCAAAAATCCTAAAGTTGGCTTTTTAAGTACTGTTACTTGTTTTTGAACGCTATCAATGCAACCGGTGCCATCAGACACTACAAATGATACCAAATAGGTACCCGTTTTTTTGTAAACATATTTTGGATTTTCTTGATGACTTGTATCTCCATTTCCAAATCTCCATATATAGCTTAGATTTTTCTCATCAAGAACTGATGTATTTCTGAAAAAAGCAGTGTCTTCTAAAACAATAGTATCATTTACCTTAAAATCTATTTTTGATAGCTTTACTCTAACTGAGGTTGTAACCGTATCAGAACATTGGCTTACTGTATCAGTTATTACCACTGAAAAGTTATCGCTTTGCGTAAACCTAGCATATGTTTCTCTAGTTGAATCGCTTGAGTATTTATTACTCGGTATCCAATTGTAAACAAAATCAGAGTTGTCAGAAGTTGTAACCTTAATATCATCAATGGCCCATTCGTCATACCCACTTCCAGAGTTACTAAATTGAATCCATCTAAATCTGGTACTGGCCGTTTGAGCTGCTGTTGGAATTTGAACTGAATATAATCTGAATTGACCTGAAGTAGTTGAAATGATATTTATATTAACCCAAGTAAATCCGTTTGTTGAATATTCAAGCCTAATAGACTCATTTCCGCCATCTGCTCTTTCACAGCTACCCCCAGCTCCAATTTTTAGGTAATACTCTATAGTTCCACCTGATGAAACATCAAGATCTACAGTTTGTAAATATCTTGAACCACTTGATGAAGCTTGAAAAGAGTTACCACTCCGAGCACCGCAATTTGTGCTGCTCGTATATGAGCCACCCCTTGAGAATGCTATAAAGTTTGTATTTACAGGATCAAAATCTTCTTCAACTTCTTGAGTTATTCCAATAACTCTAGCCTGAAGCTCAACGGAGTCAGGTCCGCAGAAAATTGAATCTGTGTGATTTATATCAAACTGGAAGCTCGTAAGCTGTACTGGATTTGTAACCGCACTTCCGCTTGTAGCTCCGCTACATATCAATACCGTTCTGAAATATGAAAATGAAGAATTCTTAGGTACTAAGTATATACTATCATTTGCTCCTGAAATGTTAGACCAAATTGTTCCATCTGAGCTTCCCTGCCATTGCAAAATAGAACCCGATGCAAAGTTTGTAAGGTTAAGTGTAGCCGTATCACCTTTACAAATGTTCAATCTTGAAGAAACTATAGTTCCAGGCGAACATGGTGGAGATGTGCAAGACCACGTTGCTTGAAAACCCGAATAGAAGCTGTTTCGCCAATCTGAGTAAAAGTAAAGATAAAGTTGACCATTTGTATTTGATGCTGTTATTGAGCTAGGAATGCTTGTTCCGGTATAGCGACCAATTAGTGTAGATGAAGTTGAATTTCCATCGTACACGTACAAATAATCTCTATTGTTTTCTAAGTTAAAAGAACTAAATGTTAACCTAACCTTTGAACCTGAAGTTGAAGGGGTTAAAAGCATAAAACCACGGTTGTTGGTTCCGTAATTTCCTGATCCACCCGGGTCATAAACAGTTCCGCTACAAGAAGAATAGCTTCTTGTACCGCTAGTAGGCATGTTGTAAGTTTGAGAAAAGGCACTATTTGCTACTATAGCAAAAAAGAACCAAAGAAGGGAGATTTTGGGATTCATTTTTCCTAATTACAGCCACAAAAGTGTTGCTTAAATGCTTAACTGAAATTAGAAATTTATTAACCGTTACATTAGTCTATTTTATGTCGATAAACGTGTCATTTAGAGCAAAAAAAAGGTGGATTAATCCACCTTTTTTTCTTCTTCCTTACTGTCATTTTTTGGCTTGACAATTTGGATAGACAATTCCTTAGGATCTTTGCCTTTGGCATCAAGTTTTATTTGATCGCCTTCTTCAATATCCGATTTTAGAATTTCTTCGGCAATTTTCTCTTCAACGTATTTTTGAATGGCCCGTTTCAATGGTCTTGCACCATACGCCGGATCATATCCTTTGCTCACTAAAAATTGCTTTCCTTTCTTTGAAATAGCAATTTTATAGCCCATTTCTTCAACTCGACCATATAATTTAGCAAGGCTTATTTCTATAATCTTCAACATATCGTCTTCATCAAGACTGTTAAAGACAATTACGTCATCTATTCTATTCAAAAACTCAGGTGCAAAAGTCTTTTTCAATGCGTTTTGAATTACACCCTTAGCATGATCTTCCTCACCTTGCTGTATGGCTTTTGTGGCAAAACCAACTCCTCTACCAAAATCTTTTAATTGACGCGAACCAATATTCGAAGTCATTATAATTATGGTATTCCTAAAGTCAATTTTACGGCCAAGAGAATCGGTAACAAAGCCTTCGTCAAGAACCTGAAGTAAAATATTGAAAACGTCTGGATGTGCTTTTTCAATCTCGTCAAGTAGAATAACTGAATAAGGCTTTCTACGAACTTTCTCAGTCAGCTGACCACCTTCTTCGTAACCAATATATCCAGGAGGCGCTCCAACTAAGCGAGATACAGCGAATTTCTCCATGTATTCGCTCATATCTACCCTTATTAGAGAATCTTCATTATCAAATAAGTATCTAGCAAGAACCTTGGCAGTTTCAGTTTTACCAATACCAGTTGGACCTAAGAAAATAAAGCTACCAATAGGTTGATTTGGATCTTTTAATCCGGCTCTGGTTCGTTGAATTGCCTTAGTAAGTTTTTGAACAGCTTCATTTTGTCCAATTACTTTACCGGCCATGTCTTCTTCCATGTTCAGCAACCTAGAACCTTCACTTTCTCCAATCCTTTTTACAGGCACACCAGTCATCATGGCTACAACATCTGCTATATCAGCTTCATCAACTGTATACCTGTGCTTCTTAGCCTCTTCTTCCCACTCAGTTTTAGCTTTATCAAGTTGCTCAATCAGTTTTTTCTCTTGATCTCTAAGCCTTGCAGCTTCTTCATACTGCTGACTTTTCACTACTTGATTCTTTTCTTCTTTAATCTCTTCGATTCTTTTTTCGAGATCAAGTATAGCTTGTGGAACGTGTATGTTGGTTATATGAACGCGCGCACCGGCTTCATCCAAAACATCAATAGCTTTGTCTGGCAAAAATCTATCATTGATATAACGCTCACTTAGTTTCACGCAGGCTTCAAGGGCATCATCAGTATAAGTAACCATGTGATGATCTTCGTACTTATCTTTTATGTTACCAAGAATTTCAAGTGTTTCTTCAACTGTAGTTGGGTCAACCATTACCTGTTGAAACCTTCTATCTAAAGCACCATCTTTTTCAATGTTTTGCCTATACTCATCTAAGGTAGTTGCACCAATACATTGAATTTCGCCCCTGGCCAACGCTGGTTTAAACATGTTACTTGCATCAAGAGAACCAGATGCGCCTCCAGCACCAATTATAGTATGAATCTCATCAATAAAAAGGATTACATCTCTATTTTTTTCAAGCTCGTTCATTACCGCCTTCATTCTTTCCTCAAACTGGCCACGGTATTTTGTACCTGCCACTAATGAAGCCAAATCAAGTGTAACTACTCTCTTGTTGAACAAAACTCTTGAAACCTTTTTTTCTACAATTCGTAGGGCCAAGCCTTCGGCAATGGCTGTTTTACCAACACCAGGCTCTCCAATTAAAACCGGGTTGTTTTTCTTTCTTCTTGACAAGATTTGAGAAACCCTTTCAATTTCTTTTTCTCTTCCCACAATTGGGTCAAGCTTATCACTTTCGGCCAGTTTGGTTAAGTCTCTTCCAAAATTGTCAAGTACTGGTGTTTTGCTTTTAGAATCTCCTTTTCTAGGCGTGCTTTTGGCTCCTCCACCGCTGCTGCCGCTTCCTTTATCAAAATCATCATCAGCTGGTTCGCTAGGCAGTTCTGATTTTGGTGTGTAATAAATCTCTTCCAATTGATCTTTAAATGATTGGTAATCTACGGCATACTGGTTTAGAATCTGCGCAGCAATATTCTCTTCATCTCTAAGAATGCTAAGTACCAAATGCTCGGTACCTATTACCTCAGATTTGAAAATCTTCGCTTCAAGGTAAGTTACTTTCAACACCTTTTCGGCCTGTTTGGTAAGTGGAATATTACCAGTTACTTTTTTGTGAGTAGCCGAATTTTTAATTGACTCTTCAATAGTTTTTTTCAAAACCGTTAATTCAAAATCAAGCATTTGCTTGATGGTACGTACCGCTCTGCCTTCTCCTTCTCTAATTAAGCCAAGAAGTAAGTGTTCGGTACCTATATAGTCGTGCCCCAGACGAATAGCTTCTTCTCTACTAAAGCTAATTACATCTCTTACACGTGGTGAAAATTTCGCCTCCATATACAATGGTAATTTTAGTTTCAATAACGTGAAGGTTCATCAAAAAGTTTGCCGCATTCTTTATGTCAATAATTCAATTATAAAAAACAGAGTAGTAATGGGCTAGTACTTCAAATGAACGCAACCAAATGTAGGCAATATGCATAAAAAAAGCCCCCAAAATAATGGGGGCTTTATCTACATAAAGGTTAATTATGTTCTAATTCTTAAGAATAGGGTATGCTGTTACCACGTTGTTAGAAGTTATTCTCAATTGGTATACGCCATTGGTAAGTGAAGCCAAATTTAATTGGGTAAAAGCATCTGACACATTTTCACTCATTACTACTTTTCCTGTCATGTCAACTACTGTAATAATCGCATTTTCGCCAACTGCATTAGCATCTAAACTTACATTAATTACATTTTGAGTAGGGTTAGGAAATACTTTTAAATCAATTAATGCATTAATTTCTTCAACTGACTCTGGGTATTTGGTTATATAACCATCAATATCATTCTTATCTCTTGGCAATAATTTCCAATTACCAAAACTGTAGTACATGATACCTCTTATATAGGCGAGCTCTTGACCTAAGTCTAAGGTATCATTGGCAAAATTTTGCTCAATGAAAGGAGACAAATCATCTACTCTTACCTGTGGTGTTCCTTCTTGTAGGTCTGTAGCAAAAGCAAATTCTCCGTAGAAGTTAGGAAAATCAGGAGCAGTATCTGATACTACTACATCTGTCCATTCCATATACATGCCTTCATAACCTTCTGCATAAGAGTTATAGTTTTGGAAAGAATCCATAGAAATATTGGCTATTGGGCTAGGAACCTCAGAACCATCAGCTTTTGTGTATTCAATATCTGAAAGGTGAGTAACACCAAATTCTTCAGTTACTGTTGCTTTCGTTATTGTAAGAATATCACCTCTTTTTACTTGGCTAAGACCATCACCTGCTTGACTCTGAATAAAAATTCCGCTAAAAGGATCAGATCCATCTTGAATTGTTGTGATGCCTAGATAATTAACGGTACCTGTTACAACACCAGTTAAGGCAATGCCTTCAAGTGTTTTGTCATCGTAAATAGAGGCACCATCAGATGTAGGTGAAATTTGAATATCAGAAATTTTTCTTAATCCGCCATCAATAACCTTTACCAAAAGGCCCATTCCGGTTTGATCAGGTCCAAATGAACTATTACCGTCATTATCTTTTGACTCAATGTATATTTTTAATATAGTTCCATCAGCTTGTTTAGGGATTGTAGCTTCCCAATCGTCTCCGTTGGTATTTGAAGCGTCAATGCCTAACCAATCTTCAGACTCAATTCCAATAGCATAATTAATAGAAACAGAAGCCACAGATTCATCATCAGTAACGGTTGCGCCAACTACAACATCGTCTTCAGAAGTTGGAATTGCTGGTGAAGTGGTAATATTTGCTATTGTTGGAGGTACAATTTCGCCAAGGCCAATATCAGAAGGTACAAGTGGCGCTAGTTGATAACCATTGTTGCTTTGAACAATTACCCCTCTTATAAAATCAAGCTTAGTTCCTTCTGCTGGTGGTGCAAAAGAATTGTCAGAAATAGTTGAATCATTGTTTCCATCAGTTCTGTAGTACCCAGAAACATCTCTAATATCAAGGGTAATACCATTAACATCTCTAATTGACCAGTTCCAACGTCCGGTGGTCCACTCTTCTCTATTAATTACTGTTACATTTTGAAACTCTACATAAACGTGCTCATACGGCTCGCCTGTTACCAATTGGTCTTCACCAGCTGAGTTCTTAAGCGAATCTAAACTTATTACAGTTGCAGTAATTGTAGTTTGACTTAAGTTGGTTACTTCTGTTTCTGATGAAGTCAAGTACAACTGCGTATTGTTTTGGTATGAACCTAAAACACCTTCGCATTTTACCGTTAGTCCTGGAATAAAATTATCGTAGAACTTGGTTTTAGAAATTAAAGCGTTCAAATCGGTTTCACTATTACCAGACCCTGGGTCAGCCATAATTTCAAGACCACTCCATTTACCTGTATGGTCTTTACTAAATAAAAATGTTGACTTTCTTGATGTAGCACTTAAGCCATAAAAACCAGGGTGCATTTTACAAACAACACCTTCAACTATTAGCGTGCTGCTTTCATCTTCTCCAAAATACTCTGGATCATCGTTTCCTTGAGCCAACTGCTGCGGGCTCACATACTGAATACTGTCAAATCTTACGGCTCTACCCAACTGTGCATTAACAGCTGAAACCATAAAAAAGGCAGCTAAAAAACTGAAGTAAATTTTTCTCATTACATTAAAAATTTTGACAAAATTATAGGAATTGAATTTCTATACTACTTAAGAATTGTAAAGGTTCCTTGATAGTTGTTTCCCGTAGCATTATCCGTTACTGAGAACATGTAAAGCCCTGACGCTACGCCTTGGCCTGATGATGAAAGTATGTCCCAAGCGTGTTCTCCGCCAGAAAAAACTCTACGGGTTGGATCACCTCCAAAATCGTTATACCATCTTATATCATCTCCATTATAAGTTTCGGCATCATGATCAAACTGATCTACCAACTCGCCGGCCGACGTGTAAATGGTAATTTTACAAGATGCAGGCAAGTTTGTAAAATAGATTTTTCTATTTTTTGAACTCTCACCGTCCCAAGCTGCACTGGTTTTATATGGATTTGGATACACACCTACCGACCAATTTTCATCAGCCGTTGCTGTTGGTGTTCCTGTAAATAATCTGTAATTGTTTGTAGCAAAAGATGACTCAAGTGGCTCTAGTCCTAACTCTTCATCACCTTCGTCAAAAGCCGTAAGAATAAACATATACTGCCAACCACTTACCAAACCACTAATTCGGTAATGAAAGTGATAAGTATTACTATCAATAATTATAGGTTCATCTAGCTCAATTTCACTAAATCCATTATTGAATCCAACAGCATTACCTGTTGAGTCCCATTGTGCAATCAAGTTAGAATTACCAATTAGATCTAAGGTTTTATCGTCTCCAATGTTACTTCGGTAAAGTTTAAAACCTTCAAAGTCTTTCTTTTTAGAAATTGGATCAATAGAACTTAATGAGTTATTGCTCCAATATATATCAAGGGCATCTTCGCTCGCCTCAAATTTTACCAACGGATCTTTTGGTGGTTCTGGCAAAATGTATTTATCAAGTTTACCATCATCATCAAGGTCTTCTCCTTCATCTAGTTCCCCGTTTTCGTTAACATCTTCTCCAATGTAGGTCCTTTTTGCCCAATCAATATGTTCAAGAAGTTCGCTTCGAGCAAATTCGGTATCTGAAGTGGTTGTAGCGTTTGGATCATTTATTTGCTTAGCACAAACCAAGGCAACAACAAAATTGGCCTTTTCTCCGGGCTCTATTGAAGGTATTGGCCCAATTGAAACCAACTGTATCTTATTACTTGCAAGCTTTAGTCTATTTTCATAGTCAGGAATTGCATCGCCCATTGATTGTTTAAGCACCGCATATTTTGCATTGTCTGATGAAGGGAAAACCGTAATACCTGTTGTAGAACTATACTCCCAAAAATTGTACTCTACACGCGGTGATTTGTAACCTAGGTCTAGAATTTTCTGAGCATTGTTGGGGTGAAAATATTCATCTCTCCATTCAACCCCCAGAATACTTGCAGCACCATAAGATTGGGTGTAGGCCAAATCATCTCCTATTACTTGGTATACATAAAAGCTTGTTTGATCTCTTAAAATTCCTGCACCGCCTTTATTAAAAAAAGCAGCACCGCCATCTTGAGTAACATTAACATTTCTTACAACCATATCGCTCCACCAGCCAAAATATACAGAGTCCCATCTTTCATTACTCTGGTTTTCAATTTCGTAGTTTACGATTACAAAAAAATCGGCAAAAGAATAATTCCAAGCATATGTTTCTTGAGTAACTACCGCGTTGAGCGGATACTCGTGCTGACTAATTGGAATACCTGAGCCTGGAATAAAAACGTTAGAATCGGTTACTCTTACCACCATATCTTGGTGCGAAATAGCAGAACCTGAAAAGAAATCGCTGTTGGTTAGCGTAGATCTTTCAGTAATTGAACCCAAGGCCGAAAATTCAAATCCGGCTCTACCTGTGCTATAGCCACTTGCTGCATCTACAGCTGAAGTTGAAACACGGATTTCTCCATCAACCTGAGCACCGATCCAAAGGCCACCTTCAAACAAATGTTCAATACCTGAATTTATCGGATACTCCATTGATGGTGCTCCATCCGGAGTATTTCTAATGTTTGGACGCCCAAGTGTTCCTACATTGGTTACATTCAATCCAACATTACCGGCATTTACCGTTTTTTCTTCAAAATCTTGCGCTGTTGTATTAACGAACAACAATGCACAAAACAGAATTATAAATTTAATTCTCAGAAACATATTGGGCAAAACTACAGTCTATAATGAAACTATTTTTTAGCCTTGTACTAAAATTAGGTTACAAAAATTTATAGTTGATTTAAAAGCGATAAATACATGAAAACAAAAGCAGAGATTGTTGAAGATTGGTTTTACAGATATACAGGCCTTTACCCCGAAGAATGCGGGAAATTTGTGCTTCTTACAAATTTTGGCAAATACCTAGAAAACTTCTCGCAACTTACCAATGAGCCTATTATGGGACTTGATAAAAACATGCCAAGTGTAACCCATAATGATATAACACTTATAAATTTTGGCATGGGTAGTCCGAATGCTGCCATAATAATGGACCTTTTGAGCAGTGTAAATCCAATTGCGGTTTTGTTTCTAGGAAAATGTGGTGGATTAAAAAAGAAAAATAAGATTGGTGATTTGATTTTGCCCTTGGCAGCGATTAGAGGAGAGGGTACTAGTAATGACTACTTTCCGCCAGAAGTGCCTGCGTTGCCAGCCTTTAGTCTTCAAAGGGCAGTTTCTTCAACCATAAGAGAATATAACTTAGACTACTGGACCGGTACCGTTTACACCACGAATAGGCGTGTGTGGGAGCACGATGAAAAATTCAAAGACTATTTGAGGGAGATTAGAGCCATGGCTCTTGATATGGAAACAGCAACATTATTTACCACAGGATTTGCAAATGAAGTCCCTGTTGGTGCCCTTTTATTGGTAAGTGATCAGCCAATGATTGCTGAAGGGGTAAAGACCACACAAAGCGACAACCTAGTTACTCAAAAATTCGTTGAGAATCACATTAAAATTGGCATTGATTCATTAATTGAAATACGTGATGTAGGAAGATCTGTGAAGCACCTTAGATTTGATTAAATGATCTTTTTCAATAATAACTTAAGCACATCTCCTTATTTTAACTTGGCCCTTGAAGAGTATTTTTTTAAGCAGTTAAAAGAAGATTCAATCATTTTATGGCGTAGTAAAAACGCCATTGTGGTGGGCAAGCATCAAAATACCCTTGCTGAAATTAATATGCCCTATGCTCAATCTCAAAACATTGAGATAGCGAGAAGGCTTAGCGGTGGCGGAACAGTATACCATGACCTTGGAAATTTAAACTTCACTTTTATTCAAACAGGTGAAAAAGATAAACTTGTTGATTTTACAAGGTTCTTAAACCCAATAATAAAAGCTTTAGCCGATTTGGGGGTTGAAGCCATTCAAGGCAAAAGAAATGAGCTGTTGGTTGATGGCAAAAAAATATCAGGCAATGCCGAGCATACTTTTAAGAACAGAGTGCTGCATCATGGCACCTTACTTTTTAATACTCAACTTGATGTTTTGATTAAATCTCTAAGAATTAATCCGCTTAAGTACCAAGACAAGGCCATAAAGTCAGTACAATCAAGAGTTGTTAACCTTAACAAATATTTAGACATTGAATTTGATCAGTTTAGAACCTCAGTTTCAGAATCATTAAAAAATCAATTTGCGATTGAAAATGATTATGAACTGAATCAAGCTCAAATTGAAGAAATTAAAAATCTTGAAAAAGAAAAATACCTAACCTGGGAGTGGAACTTTGGCTACTCTCCTACTTACGGTCTTTCAAAATCATTGAGTATTAACGATAAGGAATTTATCATCAAGATATTTGTAAAAAAGGGCATCATAAGTGAAATTAGCTTAGAAGGAGCGCAAAAAAGTGATCTTGTTGCAGCATTAAAAAAGCTTGAGGGGCAATTGCATAAACCTGATGTTGTAAAACCCTTTGCAAATGCACTAGGAGTTGATGTTATGGAATTCTTTTAGATTGTCATTGAGCCTTAAAAAGGTCTAAGCCTTAAACACTTTTTAATGGCTCGGTTGTTCAATTACAAAGCTTTTGGCCACAAAAAAAGGAGCTAAAAAGCTCCTTTAAATATTGTGGTTTTCTATATGTGTTTAGCCGTTGTTTTCAACGTTTGTAGGCTGTGGTTTTACATTACCTTTAATAGTTAAGGAAACTTGTGAGTTGTCCATAAAAATTACAGTTAGTGTTTTATGAAATGTGCCCACTCTTTTAGTATCATATTTGGCAGTTACAAAACCATCTTCACCAGCTTGAACCGGATCTTTTGAATAATTAGGAGTTGTGCACCCACATGAGGTCTTCACATTTTTAATTATCAATGGCGCGTTTCCTGTATTTGTAAAAACGAATTTGCATGTGCCATCTCCGCTGTATTCAACAATTCCAAAATTGTGGATTTTATGATCGAATTTAGAGAATGATGCGTCTGTAGGGTCTGTGGGTCCTTTTGCGCCTTCTTGGGCAAAAACTGCACCTGCAAAAAAGGTGGCAAAAATTAGGGTGTAAATGCTTTTCATCTTTTCTTTTTTGAATTCAGTAATAGCAAATATAGAGTTGTAGTTGAAAGCTCAAGAGAGTTTTGCCCCATGTTAACAGTGCGTTTAAAAATGGTTGAAATTATTTTTGCAGCATGTCAATATCATTTAGGTGGGGAATAATAGCCTTGGTTGCGCTTATTACAAGCTTTACGGCCCGGTATTCAATGTTCAACCCTCTTGACCCAAGTAAATCGTTACCCTATTTAATTGTTGGGCTATTTGCTCTTTTTGCTAGTATTATTATCAGTTTGGTACTTAACAGGCGTGCTACCCCGGCAGAATTTGATGCTAAAAAAGGACTGCAAGAAGGCATGAAAACTGCACTTTTAGCTTTGATCCTATATTCAATTTATTCTTTCATTTACCTCAGCTATTTAAACCCAACGGTAATTGAAAGCTTAATTGCCGCGAGAATAACTGAAATCACAAACTCTGCAATGGATGCAGGACAGCAATCAGAAACCATTAACGCCTTAAAAACTCAAGTTACTCCTTTTAAAGAGGTAACATCAAAACTCTTAATACTATTGTCTATTGCCATGAGCAGTACACTTTTTGGCACCATCATAGTAAAAAGGTTTCCGATTTAAGTTTTAGCTTAATTTACCTTTCTTTGCCTTTTAACACAACTACTTGCAAGGTACTAGATTAGTTATTGTTGCCGTATTATGCTTTACAACAGGTCTATGTTACGGCAATGATTCGTTAGATAATGAAAGAATAGTCTTTGACAGCTTATTTCAGGTTGGTTTTGACCTTTTAGACCAAAGCCCAGACTCAGTTATTAAATATGCTGTTGTTTTAAAGACTAAATTCATAAACCCTAAAGACCCGTATCAAGTAGGATATACCCAATACTTAAGCGCCGAAGCTTACCGTGCCAAGGGTAATTATGAATTGGCCGCCATGAATATTGGTGAATCGCTAGAAACTTTTACAGAATCTAACGACTCAATGGGAAAAGCCTACGCCTACCATGGATGGGCTCTTATTTATGACGAATTAGGAAGATCAAAAGATGCTGTAGAACTTTATAAATTAAGCTTGGCATTTGACACCACTTACCTTGATGATTTGTTTGTGAACTGGCAAAATCTTTCTTTAAATTATAGCAGCCTTGGTGAGTATAAAGAAGCGAAAGCGTACATAACAAAAATGTACAATAACGCCCATAGGTTAAAAGATAGCTCAGGTTTTTACATGGCCAAAGAAAGTGAAGCTTATGTAAAATATTATTTAGATCAACTTAAGGATGCTCTAATCCTAAACAAGCAAGCTATTGCATATTATAAAAAGCAAGGATATAAAGGTTACTTAGTAAACCTGTATTATTTTCAAGCTGAGATTTTGTGTTATCTAAATGATTACAAGAAAGCCAGAAAAATGCTTTATAAAGGGCGTGCAATTGAAGAAAACGTAACGCCACAATTAGTTAGTTCTTACTACTACTCAGTGCTAGAATTACTAGAATTTAAACTTGGACATTTTGAAAAGGCTTATAACGCCCTTTATAATTGGACTTTAATTCAAGAAAAAGCAAATCTCAATTTAAACTACAGTGTATTACAATCGCTTAAAGATGAGTTTGTTTTCGAAGAAAAATTAAAAGAAGAGAAAAGAAAAAATGAGATTGAAACAGTAAAGGCCAAAAGTAAATTGGCTTTTGAGAAAAAAACAAGATACTACCTATATGCCATTGTTTTATTTGTTTTAAGCGTTGCCATTGCTCTTCTTTATTTATTAATAAAATTCAAAAGGCTAAATAAAACACTTGACAAGAAAAATATCGAAATAGAGAATTATAACAATGAGCTAAACAATAGCAACATAATTAAGGAAAAATTAATTGGATTGGTTGCGCATGACACTAGAAGCCCACTTGCCTATACTACGGCCGCTTTAGAATTAATTAATGGTGGTGAAACCGATGAAAATGAAACCAAAAGCATTTTAAATTCTCTTGAACAAAAGACTAGAGATGCTTTGGACGAAACTGATGGAATTATAAAATGGGCTAGAGCTCAACTTAGCGGAATCGATGTTCAATTTGAAATGCTTTCGGCTAATGAGCTTTTTGAAGATGTAATTGCTAGTGTAAAAAGAGATTTTGAAAAGAAGCAAATTCATTTCAAGAAACAGGAAATTACTAATAATTGCAATGTTTATGCTGATAGGATTCTCTTAAAAATTGTGCTAAAAAACTTACTCGTAAACGCAGCAAAATTCTCATATGAGCGCGATCAGGTAATGATTAGATATCAAAAAGATGATGATTTCTGTTTGATTAAGATAATAGACAATGGAATTGGGATGACTGAAGAGGAAATTGACAAAACCTTCACTTTGCAATCAACATCAAAAAAAGGCACCAATAATGAAAGAGGCACAGGGCTGGGCCTTTTGCAATGCCACGAGTTTGTCTACAAAATGAATGGTGAATTAGGGGTTGAGAGCAAAAAACATGTTGGTACTGTTTTTACAATTAAGCTGCCCAGAGTTAAGAATACTACACTCTAAATTCACAACCCATTAGGCTATTATAAAATCTTGCATCTCAATAAACCCTTTGTTTAGTAAAAAGTCTCTAACCTTATCTCGTGCCCCTCTATTTGCAACAAATGAAATTATGGGATTATGTTCATCAAGTAAAATATCTTTAAAGTAAATGCATTGGGCAACTGATGTTTTTTGTTTTACAATATCAATATATCCTGATATTCCAATATCAAATTCATTTAAAGTTTCAGCTCTTCTTCTGGTTTTTCTTCCAGCTCCCCAAATCCAAATGCTTTTGCGCTTTTTTAAAAACTTCGCTAAATATGAGCACTTTATCCTATTAAAAGCATCATTGGTATAGGCCTTATGAGTTCTTGTAAGCCTGGTTTCGAGATCGTTCCATTGCATTAATTCTTGCGGTAGTTTATGCATTCTAACACCATTACTGTGCCAGCGCAAAAACATCTCATAGTCTTCAGGAATATTTGCGCCAAAACTGTAATTGCCATGCTCAGTGATCAGTTTTTTCCTAAAAACAACAGTTGGATTAATTATGGGGCTTTCAATAAATATTGAATTATTTATCTCTACTTCACTAATTACAGAATTAGACCAATGCACATATTGCTTTAAACCTTCTCCTATTCCGCCATATTTAGCCTGAGTAGCAATAACATCAACTTTTGGGTTTTTAGCTAAATAATTTACTTGTTTTTCAAGTTTTGATTCAAACCATTCATCATCCGCATCAATTCTTGCAATAAGTTCATTCTCTGCTTGTGCTAGCCCCCTATTCATGGCGTATCTTACGCCTTGATTGCCCTCAGCAACCACTTTAATTCTAGGGTCCTTTAAAGCGAAATGCCTGGCAATTTTTAAACTAGTATCGTTTGAATTGTTATTCACTAAAATCAACTCAAAGTTGGTAAAGGATTGGCTTAATACAGACTCAATGGCCTTGCCTAAGGTTAGTTGCGCGTTGTAGAAAGGAAGAATTACTGAAACCACTAGGGCAAATGTGGTGTTTTGTAAACTAATTTCGCCTTGTGGAAACAAAACAAGCAGCTTTAGTTAAGCTACATTTTACCGTATTTATATTCGGTTTTACCGCCATTTTAGGAAGACTCATTACACTTGAAGAAGGCCCCCTTGTATGGTATAGAATGATGATAGCTTCGGCTGCTATGCTATTTTTACCAAGATTTTGGAAGGGCATTAAAACAGTTAAACCACGTGATGGAATTAAAGTAGCACTAACAGGAGGTGTAGTAGCTATTCATTGGGTCACTTTTTTTGGCGCAATCAAGTTTTCAAATGTTTCGTTTGCGTTATGTATGATGGCTACAGCATCTTTTTTTACTTCTATTTTAGAACCAATTATTCTTAAACGACCTTTTAGTAAAAAAGAAATTCTTCTTGGGTTAATGGTATTACCGGGAATTTTCTTGGTATTCCAGTTTTCTACTTTTTATTTAAATGGAATGGTATTGGGTTTGGTTTCGGCATTTTTAGCGGCCTTATTTGGCACTCTAAACAAAACTTTTGCTACTAAAATGAAACCCATAGCCATAAGCTTTATTGAACTTTTTACGGGTTTCATAATACTATCGATTTTAATGCCACTTTATTTACACTACAGGCCTGATGCCACCTTGGCAATTACAGAACAAATGGATATTATTTGGCTTTTGATTCTGGGTGTTGTGTGTACCACATTGGCCTTTATTTTTTCTGTTGATGTTTTAAAGGAGCTGTCTGCTTTTACAACTGCGCTTGCCATAAACTTAGAGCCTATTTACGGTATAATTTTAGCTATTATAATATTTAAAGAGAATGAAGAACTTGGTGGCAACTTTTACATTGGGGCGGGCCTTATTGTACTGGCAATTTTGCTCAATGGAATAATAAAAAACAGAAAATAAATTATTAGGGGTATCGGGAGTTGTACCATAAAATCAATAAATGAATTTTTCGATTATTTATCCTTAATGCGAGAGATTGAAATGGCTCGCTACTGATCTTAACCATGGAATTCATTCCATCGAAATGCATTGTGGTCTCATTCCTGGTACCCCTGTAAATTATTATTTACCTTTCTAAATAGGCAACCTTCCTACCTCAGCTTCGTAGTCTATTATGTTTCTTTGTTTAAAAACATTTAGCTATGAAAAAATATACGTACCTAATTTTCTTACTACTTAATCTTTCATTTTCAACACTTTGGTCTCAGTCATATTTGGGTGGAGAAATTCAAGTTAACCGGTTACAAAACGGTAATTTTCAATTCAATGTAACGTACATTCAAAACTGTGTAAGTTGCTCTGAAGGTGCTAATTGCAATGTACCCAAACAAATTGATATTCAATATGCCAACAGATCTTTTAAAATCCCTCTTTGGCAAGATGATGCTACATCTATAAAACCAGGAAAGTGTTCTGATTGTACAAGATGCAGCAACGATAGCTGCGATCTGAGATATGGATATACAACTTATCTTTTAAGGGCTGAAGCTGATTTAGACAGCATTATTGATCAAAACGTATGTACCATAAATGCCCAAGTAAAAACCGATCTAATTGATGCTCAAATTCAAAATATTTCTACCGGTAATTCAAATGTAATTTTAATGAATACGGAGTTTAATGCTTGTGTATTAAACTCAACTCCCGCATCTAAAGATTTTGGCGGTGCAATTTGCTTAGGATCCGATGCTATAAAAACAGCAGAATCAATTGAAATAATTGTTGGTGAGTATGATGATATGGTTTATTCACTTAATCCTATTACAGGTACTAATGGCAATGCATCCTACGGTTCGGGTTTTTCATATGAAAAGCCTTTATATTACTTAGGTTTCCCCAGAGAGAATTTAAAATTCCCAAGAGGCTTTCATTTAGACTCAACTAAGGGCTCATTAATGTTTAGACCCATGAAAATTGAAAATACCATGGTAAGAATAAAAGTAGAAGAATATAGAATGGGGGCTTGGCTATCAACTACTTATAAAGATCTTCATTTTGAAGTAATAAAATGCCCTCAAAATAATGCTCCGGTAATTTCAGGAATTAATTGTACTTCTCCTCAACCTGAGAACTTTAAAACTGAAGCTGTAGTAGAAGAAACCGTTTGTTTTAACATTTGCACTACAGATAAGGATAAAAATGACACCATAATTCTCAACTGGAATCAGGGCATTTTGGGTTCTACGTTTCAACTTATAGACTCAACAGCAAAAAAACATGAAGGTCGTTTTTGCTGGACACCTACCGAAGCAGACATTAGTAAATTCCCGCACACATTTGTTGTAAATGCGGTAGATAATGGATGTCCTGTTTCTGCTTTTACGGCACGATCATTTCTTATTACAGTAAAGGACAAACCACGTTTTGAGGTGAAAACAGAAGTTGACGACTGTGGTAGAGGTAAAATAATATTGAATGATACTGGATCCATTCAAGTAAGCCAATGGATAGTAGCCGTAAATGGGAGAACCATTGTGAAAAAAGGGAGCTTATCGGATACCATTGAACTTAAAGGATTAAACACTGGGTATCATAAATACACCATTACAGCAATTGGTGCAAATGGATCAAATAATGTGGTTGAAGATTCATTATTCAGTAATGGCCAGCCACCTTTTAAAACTGGCTTTGTAAATTATAACATTTGCCCTGGCGATACTGCATTTTTTAATGGTAATGATTATTTATTTGGAGGTACAAGGCTAAAATGGTCTGATGGCAGAGCGGTTACAGATTCGTTTTTTAGTCAAAGTAATGACCAAACGATTTATGTTTATGGCAACAATGGTAATTGTACCGATACCCTAACTCTTGATTTGAATGTATTGCACTTTAGCGAAATAATTGAAGCGAAAAACCGATCTGGTGACGCACCACTTTTCGTTGGTTTTGAAATAACTAGCCCGTATGATGCCGATTCAGTTTTCATTGACTTTGGAGATGGCAAGAGTAATACCTTATCAACTTTTCAATTTCCGTATGTGCACGAATACGCCGAAAAGGGCACATATGATGTGTCGTATTTGTTAAGTTATAAAGGAAATACCTGTAGCAATACAACCGTTTTTCTTAAAGAATATATCAATGTTTTTCCAACCGGTATTTATGAATGGCCATCTGAAAGTTTTTCAATTTACCCTAATCCTACAAGCAGTAGTTTTTTAATAAAAAGTAACATACGTATAAAACGAGTTGATGCTTTTGATGTAACTGGCCGTAAAATGGAAATAAACGAAATTTCTGATGTTCATTTTGAAATAGTGAGCGACCCAAAAGGTATATTTTTAATTGAAATTGAATTTATTAATGGTCAAATAAGCCGCGAAAGGGTCATAATCAACTGATATATCAAAAAAATGGTTGTTATAAAGGCTACCATCACTTTTTAATTTTCGCCGGAATAAACTTTAAATCATACATTTACCTTCTTATTGTTTAAGGTTAAAATTCGTTTTATGAAAATTTCATTTGGCTACTACTTACTAATTTTTATTGCTTTTTTAATTCCGAAGCATTCTTTTGCCACACATGTAATGGGCGCTGAATTTGAATGGGAAGAAACAGGGAAAGACACTTTTTTAATTAAGGTGAATGTTTACAGAGACTGTAACGGTATAAATTTAAGTGCTACGCCAATAACAGCTATTAGTAGTTGTGGTAGTATTAGACTAAATACCACCAGAAGCAGTGGCGAAGATGTAACTCCAATATGTGATGAGCAATGTTCAAGATGCGATTCTCGAAGTTGTTCTTTTCAATACGGCATTGAGAAATATGAACTAAGTGCTATTTTTATTGCTACTAGCCCTATAGGCAATGGTTGTTGTGATTTTACGTTGTCTTGGCAACAATGTTGTAGAAATGGTTCAATAACAACGGGCTCGGCTAGTGAGAATTTTTATCTTGAATCAAAAATTGATGTTTGCAAACCAACACAGCTCAAATGGAATAGTCCTGCAGTAGCCATTGGGTGTTTAGGAAAAGATTTATATCTTGACTTAAGTATAGACCACTCAAATGCTGATGATTCCGTTGTTTATAAATGGGCCGAACCAATGCAAAGTGCAAACAGCAAGTCAAGCTACACTTCACCTTTTGCTTATAATAAACCAATTTCTTATTTAGGTTTCCCTAAAACTGGTCAATCATTGCCTAGGGGTATACATCTTGACAAAGACAATGGTTCTTTAAGATTTAGGCCTATGAAAGCAGAACAAACAATAATGGCCATAAAAGCTGAAGTATATAGAAAACAAACTCTTGTTGCCAGCATAACGCGAGACATTCAGTATACGGTAATTAAATGCCCCGATAATTCTCCTCCAAGGCTCTCTGGTTTTGACACCACTTCTTTTGCTGCAAAATCTTTTAAAAAGACCATTTGCGCCAATAAAATGAGCCATTTTAAACTTTACTCCTATGATAATGACAAAGATGATTCGGTTTTAATTTCTTTTAATAGTGGCGTAGCTGACTCGGTTATTATTACCGACAAAAAAGATAAAAGACAAATGGCTGAGTGGTTTTGGACACCAACATCAAACGACATTAGCGAACAATACCATGAATTTAAGCTTGACGTAATTGATGATGCTTGCCCTGTTTCATTACAAAACTCCGCCTTTTATAAGATCAAAGTAATAAGCGGACTTCCTAAAGGAATTGACATTAGCAGCGAAACTTTAAATAACTGTGGCTCATATGCTTTCAAAATTCAAGATTCAACAGGTTTTGATTTCTCTAATGTAAAATGGTTTTTAAACGACACCTTATTAATTGGAGATAAGAAATCAGTCAGCTATACATTTAACCAAATTGGTAAATTTAAAATTTCGGCTATAATTAGCGAATGTGATACTCTTGAGATAAGCGATAGCATTGATGTAATAAACGCAAAAACCCTAGCTATTGCGCTAAATGACACCGCTAGTTGCGGAAATAAAACAATTACTTTAAAACCAAAGGTTATTGGAAACGTTGGGCCGGTTACTTACAATTGGGATATTGATACTGCTTTTGGATACGCTGGTTCCCTTAACGACTCAGTTGTAGATATAGATCTTCAAAAAATATCGGGCAGTATTAAAAAACCAATTAGCCTAACCGTAAAGGATAGTTTAAATTGTGAAATAACCAAAGAGATTACACTTAATAGAAAACCTACTGATATAATTGATATTGAAACAAGTAGAGTACTGTGCTATGGTGATGTTGAACGTTTAACTTTAAGTATTAGAAATGGATACGGAAGCTGGACCGGACCAAATTTAACTAACAATGAAATTAAAATTGAAGACCTAAACTTTAGCAAATACTTATATGCTTTTGTGTATGAAGATGATTACATATGTGAGTTAGACACTTTTATTTTAGATTATAAAAAACTACCTACAGTAAGCGCAGGAGTTGATATAAATACTTGTTTATCATCTGACAATGAAACGCTTTCTCCGTCTCCAGTAAATGGAATTTGGAACAATTCAACCTATATAAAACAAGGTAAGTTTGACCACAAACAAGCTGGTAAAGGAAATTATAGTCTAATTTATAGCTTTACCGATATATATGGTTGCCAAAATGAAGACACGATTAACGTTAATATCTACGATTACGCACCCACGGTTTTGGTAACTGATACCGCTGAGGCATGTTTAAGTGAGCAACAAATTACTTTAAGCGCCGATAAAAATGGCGGAACTTGGAGCGGAACTGGTATTTTAAGTTCTGCAAACCCATTAATTATTAAACCATCAGACCTTGGAAGCGGCACCTGGCCAATATATTATAACTTTAGCGATAGCAATAAATGCTCAAGTATAGATACATCAACTATTATAATTAATGAAGCTCCGATAATTAATATAAATATTGAAAACAGCAGCATTGATAGTGGAGACACGCTTAAAGTGAATAACAATACTGTTGCTCAAAACCCTGTAACTTACCATTGGAAGCTAGGAAACCCAGCTTTTATAACGTCTACTACTGAGAATTTTTCTGAAGTAGTTGATTCTGTAGGAACATTTGATTTAACGCTAATGGCAACTGATGAGAAAACAGATTGTGTTGATACTTTAGTACTTGAAGACGCGATTGTGGTAGGCAATGGAAACAGTATTTCTGAGCTTGATAAATCTATAAGCGTGTTTCCAAATCCGTTTAATGATGAAATACAGATAAACAGCGACCGTGTAATTGAAACTGTTAAAGTGTTTAATGCAAATGGTCAGCTTGTTTCATACAAAACACCTAACAAAAATCTTGTATCCATTGATTTGGAAACACAAGCCAAAGGCATGTATTTTATCAGAATTTACACTGAAAAAGGAACATTTTCTAAACGAATCTTAAAACAATAAGCAACCACTAAATCAATCGTAGCATCTACTATAAAAAGAAAGCTATGATAAGGTTTTTAAGTATTTCTATATTCCTACTTTTTAGTGTAAATCTTTCTGCGACTCATACCCTAGGTGGAACATATAGTTGGGAAGAAATTGGTCAGGACACATTCAAAGTTACCCTTACCATTTATAGAGATTGTAATGGTGTACGTCTTAGCAACTCGCCAATTACAGCTCAAACAATATGTGGAACAAAGAGGTTGAACACAACTCTTAGTGCTGGAGAAGATATAACTCCAGTTTGTAAAGAAGAGTGCTCAAGGTGCAACAATAGCAATTGTACTTTTAGGTATGGCATAGAGAAATATAACTTAACCACCATACTCATCGTTGATCAGTGGAGAAAGAATGGGTGTTGTACAGTTACGCTAAGTTGGTCACAATGTTGTAGATCAAAGAATATTACATCAGGCGGCGCAAATCAAAACCAATACTTAGAATCTACAATGTATATATGTGATACGTTAAATGATCAATCATCACCGCTATGGATGCAAAATCCACCATTAATTGTTTGCCTAGGTCGAGATCTTATTTACAATTTAGGAGCCCAAAATGTGAATAAATCAGATTCTTTGGTTTACTCATTTGCAGAACCTAAAACCAGTGCAACGGGAAAAACAACATGGACGAATAACTACAGCTATGATAAGCCAATGGGCTATTTAGGTTTTCCAAGAACCAACTTACCTTTTCCAAGGGGAATCCATCTTGACTCTTTTTCAGGCATTTTTATGGTGCGACCTATGAAGCTAGAATATACCATACTTACAACTAAAGTCGAGGTTTATAGAAATGGAAACTCACGTGGTGTTGTAATAAGAGAAAGTCCTTTAATCGTATTAAAATGCCCCGACAATAACCCTCCTGTTCTAAGTGGTGTCAATTGTTCAACTCCAAAACCAAACCAATTCAAAGTAAACTTTTGTACCAATAGTTTAAATGTACTTGAGATATGTGTTAGCGACAAAGAAAAAGACGACGAAGTAAGGTATGAGTATTCAACAGACATGAAGAATGCCAGCATAGAGTATGATAAAACTAATAAGAGACCAAGACTCCAAGTAAAATGGAAACCTTTGACTAGCGATGTTGGTAAAACATTTACTTTACATGTGAAAGCCATTGACAATGCTTGTCCTGTAAACGGCGAAACATCAAGAGTTTATACAATAAATGTAATTAAGGGCATAAATTACTCAGTAGGTTCTTTTGCTGATAGCTGCAGTAATGGAAGCTTCTATTTTAAAAGTTTTGACACAACAAGAATGAGATGCGTAACATGGCAGCATAAAAGTAAATTCATTTCACCGTGTATTGACTCGCCTTATAGCGACACCGCTACTTTCAATTTCAAAAAGCCCGGTAACAAAACAATTAAACTGCATATCCCCACAGTTGAAGGTTGCAAAATTGAAGATTCTATACCATTTTTAGTCGGCAACTATGCCACTTATATCTCACTGCTTAATGATACGACGGTATGTGCTTATGATACTATTGATCTTAAAGCAAGGCTTAATAATCCAAATGGTGTTGCTTCTATTAATTGGAGCACAGGCTTGGTAACTAATAAATTGTTGAGTAACCAAAAAATCGGCTTAGGCCAAGCAAATGCTCAAGTAATAGTAAACTATAAAGACAGTGCTTGTTCAGGGAGTGATACATCATTTATTACTGTGAACAAACCACATATTTTATCATTTACAAAAAACATAAAAGTATGCCGTGCTGATAGCGATACGTTTAGATTTGAGCAACTCTATTATTATAATGATCTGGATTCTTTTGCAACATATATATGGAAAGATTCGGTCGGAAATTTAATTGACAGCACAAACAACCCGTATTTCATTTTCCCTTATAATGGTCAATATACATTTACTTCAATAGATGGATTTGGATGCGCTAAAATCGATTCAATCAAATATAAATTACACGATAAAATTGAAAGATTCTATTTGATTGATTCACTGCTCTGTATCAATGCAGTAGACACCATTAAAGCGCAAAGACCAAAATATGGGTCTCTAAAATGGTTTAAATCAGGAGGTAGTAGATTGCCGCTAGCATCAGATACTGTGGCCATAGTTCAAAAGCTCAACGATACGGCAAACTACAGGTTAGAATACACACAAAATGGTTCTGGTTGTAAGGCAATTAAGAGAGTGACCGCTTACCCTATTTACCCAAGCGACCCTAAATTTAGAATCACTGATAACCTTTGTTCTTATGATACATTTAAGGTTACAAGCAACTATAAGTCTAAAAGCTGGGCAATTGATGGGTTAATCGAAACTGGTAATTTTGAAGCTACACCAATTAAATACGGCTATAATAGCGGAGAGCTACAAATTAAATTCAGTGGTAGAGATTCAAACTATTGTCAATTAGATTCTTTTACCACAATACAAATTCTCGAAACCCCAGTTACAAAAATTTGGGCGAAAGATTCATTACTAAAGAATGAAGTATTTTACCCTATTCCGAGCATAAAGCAAAAACACAACTACAGCTTTTTTTGGGAATTTGGCGATCCAGTTTTTATGACATTTAGTGATTACCAACCACAAGTAAGTTTTGATACATTAGGCAGCATAAGTGTAAGGTTAACGGTAAGCAATCAGAATAATGGCTGCACCACAAGTACCGTAAAAAAGAATGATATTGTGGTACAGAGGTTCCCTACTTCAATTGAAACACCCAGGGTTGAAATCAATTTGTACCCTAACCCTTCAGATAACGTCATTTTTATTTCGTCGAAAACGTTCATCGAAGAAATTGAAGTATTTACTCTTGACGGGAAACTGATTTTTGAGAAGGATCTTAGTCCGTTTAACCAGAGCTTTAATGTGAAAAACCTTAAAAATGGAATGTATTTAGTGGTTTTGAAAAGTGATAATGTAATTAAAGAAAGAATGATATTCTCTAAACTGTAGAATCAACGACCAAATACATCTATTGTTAGACTAACAACACTTTTTATTCGGCTAAAATATATTTATCTTGTGCATATTGCAGGTGTAATTAAAAACCATGCTCATGAAAAAGATAAGTAGTTTAATAGCATACCCCTTAATTTTTGTGCTATCTATTGGTTTTTTAATGGGGCAAAGTTCATTAGAGAATTCAGGCATTTGTAATAGTGAGACTATTGAGGTTGAAATATTTAATGGCCAACTAAAAATATTTAACGATAACCGCACTAGTTACTTACTTAAAATATATTCAAAAGAAGGCCTGTTGGTTGTTTATGATCTTATAAATAAAAAAGAGTTTAATTTTAATAGTAATGACTTTGACAGCGAAAAATATTTTTACTCAATAAAAATTGGAGAAACCCACATGAAAAAAGGTGTTATTAATACCATACCTAATAACCACTTAGCCGGTTCTTAAGATTGGCTTTGGGTATGGTATTTCACAAATTCATCATCATTTATCAATTTTATAAAAGTAATAAGCTAAGTAATTTTTCATCAGCTAATATCAAATAGTTTTCATTTAGTAGTCTTAAGAGTCGCCTATAAAATTTAGGCGACTTTTTTTATCTTAATCAGCAGTTTGTTTTTTGTTTTAATCAACATAAAAATCAAATATTTGTAATTTATCTCTAAAAAAGGGGGTGAAAATCTTGGAATGAAAAAACTACTGATAATAATTGTATTTGCAATTTGCATAGTAACTCTAGCTCTAGAAACAAGAGCAACTCATATTTCTGGCAGCGAAATTGAATGGACACGAATTGGACAAGACTCGCTACAATTAAAATTAACAACGTATAGAGATTGTAATGGAATAGCTTTTAACGCAACCCAATTAACGATTTACAGTGCAAAGGATACTTTTAATGTTAATACTACAATTGATACTTCTGAGACAAAAAATATTACCCCACTGTGTAAAGGCATAAAAACAAGATGTGAAACCCCTGGAGCTAGCTTTAAGTTTGGCATAACAAAATATGTAGTCTCAGCTATTATCAATATAGATTCATTAAAAAAATTGGGTTGGTGCGAAGCCAAAATAGCCTGGTCTAGTTGTTGTAGATCAAACCAAATAACAACGGGCTTGGCTAACAAAGAATTTTATATTGATGCTGATATAAATTTTTGCAACCTTGTAGACTTAAAGTGGAACCACAACCCACAACTTATTTTTTATTTAGGACAATCTTCAACAGAATACTTTGATATTAACGTTTCTGATAACATTGATTCTATAAAATATCATTTCGTTCCTGCAAGAAAAGCCAAAGATTCGATTTTACTATATAACGGAAGTTATACCTATAACAAACCGTTTAATTATTTAGGTTTTCCGAGAGATAGTATGGCTTTACCAAGAGGAATTCATCTCGATTCAAATTATGGCCAATTAAAATTTAGACCGATGAGAATCGAGAATGCAGTGGTAGTTGTAAAAGCAAGTGTTTATAAAAGTGGCAAGCTCATAGCATCGGCTATGCGAGATATAGTAATCATTGTTTTAAAAGGCAACAGTTATAATAACCCAGTATTATCTGATTTTGAACAAAATTTACCCAGCAAGTATGTTGATGATTTTTCTATTCGATATAAAAAACTTGTTTGTGGTAATAAACCTTTTTGTTTTGATATAGAATCCTTCGATCTTGACAATGCTGACTCAACAACAATTGAAATAATTAACTTGCCTAAAAACTCAAATTTTACAATTAAAGATTCTAGTGCAAAATTTCAAGAGGGTTCGTTTTGCTGGGATCCAAAATCCTTAAAAACTAACTCAAAGGCAACTCTTGCGCTTGGGGTTAAAGACAATAATTGTCCAGTTTATGCTAAAAATACTTTTTATTATGAGATGACTGTTTTTGACTCATTTAAAGTAAGACCAAAACATAGTATAAAACCACTTAATAACTGTGGTAGTTACAGTTTTAAAGTTGTTGAAAAAGACAGTTTGCCTTTTCAATGGGTAAAATGGTTTATAAACGATACAGTGCTCATTAGCGAAAAAGATAGCTTTCACTACAGTTTTCAAAAAACTGGGGTTTACACAATTAAACTCATTGTTAATGATTGTAGAGAATTAGTTTTTTGGGATACGGTAAATGTAAAAAACACCAACGAACTAAGTATTGGTTTAAATGATTTGAAAATTTGCCCTTCAAACGACTATGAGTTAAGACCAGCGATTCTAGGTAATAAGGGCAATTTTTTACTTGAGTGGACCTTTGGTACATCGCTAGAGTATGTAACTACCTTAAAACGAGATACTCTAGAATTTAAAAACTCACTTATTACCAAATATGTAGAAGATAGTGTTTGGCTCAAGGTTTCAGACTCAGTTGGCTGCACGGTTGATACGGGTATCAATGTAATCATAAAGCATCTCGTTAAAACGGATATTCAACCTGATGATTCGGTTTGTTCTCAAATTAAATCAAAATGGTTAAACATATATATCTATGGCGGAGTTTGGAGCGGTGCTGGAATTTTTGACAATAAAATTATTAACACTGATAGTATGATCCTTGGCAATAACTTATATACTTTTTCTTATCAAAGCCGTGAACTTTGTATTTTAGATACTGCCATTATCAAGCTAAAAAAATCTCCAAGAGTTTACGCAGGAGGTGACTTTATATCTTGCACAAGCGGAGACACAATCCACTTGAAAGGAGAACCAAAAGGAGGAATTTGGACAGGGCAAGGAGTTACATCAGCTGGGATATTTAACCCTGTAAATTTGAGTGTTGGACAAACAAACCTTTATTACAGTTTTGATTCAGCTGGATGTAGGTCTAGTGATAAAATAAAGGCGAAAATTTTTGATTCAAAACCAGATGTTTCAGTAACAGAGGAAATAATTAGATGCATTAACGGTGATTCTGCAACCTTTATAGCTTCAAAACCAGGTGGCTACTGGACTATTGAAGGTTCAAGGTTTTATACTAACCCCTTGGTTCTTTATCCAAACGACTATGAAGTTGGAAAAATAAATCCTAGATACACATATACCGATGCCAATAAATGCAGAACTACAAAAGAGTCTAGCTTCATTATAAATAACATTTTTGCGCCTTCATTTACTTTAAATAAAGATTCTTTAAGGATAAATGACACCTTAATTGCCACAAACACTTCAGATTTTAATCGATGGATTGATATTACCTGGGAATTTGGAACACCCGTACTTGAGTCATCAACAGATGATGTATTCATAAAAGTTATGGATACAACAGGTATTTTTGACATTAACCTAGTTTCAAAACATAACAAAACTGAATGTACAGATACGCTCACAAAGCAATTGTCTGTTGGTTTTCCTGTTGGTTTAAATCCAAGCTTTAATGAGGTTAGAATTTTTCCTAACCCCGTAAAAAATGTGTTAAGAATTAATTCGAAAGCAAAACAGTTTAATGTTAGACTGACTACTATTCAAGGTCAAACTTTAATTACTTCAAATGAGTTTCAAATTGACGTTAATGCATTACCAAATGGCATGTATATAGCCATTATTGAAATTAACGATGAGATTTTTACGCGTCGTTTTATTAAGAATTAGAAGCAGTTTATTTTGCGTGATTTCTGGTAAACTGATAATCATTAAGGGTTTGCAAAAAAGCAAGTAATGAATTGATATCTTCCTTAGAAAGCTTTTTTTCACCTTTTGGCACAAGCCGTCTATCAAGCGTGGGCGACTTTTTTATTGCATTATTATAGTGAGAAATAACTTCTTCTAAGGTCTTAAACCTACCATCGTGCATATAGGGTGCAGTAAAAGACAGATTTCGCAGATTAGGCGTTTTGTATTTCCCTATATCCAAACTGTCAAAAGTTATCCTAAACCTTCCTTTTTCAATTCCAAAGAGTGTATCGTTTTTGTAACTTGAATCTAGTCCGTTGTTATGATAAAAATTATCAGTAAACAATCCTTCGGTATGGCAGCTTGCGCATTGCGCCTTATACAAGTTGTAGCCGGCTTGCTCAGCGGCTGTAAATGTTGCTTCTCCCCTTTTTACCTGATCATATTTGCTATTAAAGCTAGTTAGCGAACGCATATATTGCGATAATGCATTTGAAACTTCATAAAATTTAAAGTTCTCAACCTCAAAAGTTTCTTTAAAAAGAGATGGATATTCTGGGTGCTCGTTAAGCTTCATCACCAAAGCTCCTAGGTCTTGGGCCATTTCATCTTCATGTGCAATAGGGCCTGAATTCAAAAACTCAAGGTTTGGTGCGCCACCATCCCAAAAAAGTGAATCAACAAAACCAACATTATGCAGTGCGGGTGAATTTCTCAGCAATCTATTGCCCGATAATGAACTTGTACGTTGAGCAATGCCATCGCTAAAGCTTTTGCTTGGCATATGGCAACTGGCACAAGAAATATTATTACTTGAGGATAGAATTGGATCAAAAAACAACTTTTTCCCCAATGCTACTCCCTTATTAGTTGTCAAATTGTATTTGGGCTCATCAATTTTTTCATTGATATAATCAGGTATTCCAAAATCAAACAAAGTATCTTGATCTCCTGATCTTGAGCAACTAGAAATAAGAAGTATTAAGATAATCAAAAAATAGAAAGCCAGTTGTTTCATTATACCAGACAAAATAAACAATTAAAGAACGATTATTTAGTGCAATAAGTTACCAATGCATCCTAAAGTATATTTGATTCATGAAATTGAAGTTTTCTATTTTCCTAGCCATTTTAATCGGTCTTTTTTCTTGTAAAAACAAACCTGTTATTACTGAAGAACATTTTCATATTCCAAATGGAAAATATTTGGGGATGCTCGATATTCAAGGAAATGATCTGCCCTTCATATTTGAAATTGACTCAAACCGAAATTTCATTCTTTACAACGGCGAAGAAAGCTTTACCATTGAAAACCCTGAATTTGAAGCTGATTCTGTTGTAGTTCCGCTACACATTTTTGACACAAAACTTACCTTAACTTGGATTGAAACTGAGGCTACCTTTATTGGATATTGGCAAAAGAACTATGTAAAAGATTACAAGATTAAGTTGTACGCACAACCATTTAAAGAAGAAGCCATAAATGAAGAAGAAGCCATTGGCGCAGCTTTTTTAGACTCAAAATACCGAGTATATTTTGAATCTATGCTTTCTGACTCAACGGTTTCAATAGGTGAGTTTAGCCAAAACAGCAACAACCTAAGCGGAACATTTTTAACCACCACTGGTGATTACCGCTATTTACGCGGTAGCGTTTACAACAATGAACTAAAGCTTTTTACGTTTGATGGCGAACACGCTTTTGTGTTTACGGCAGAGGTGGATTCTACTGGTGTTATTAATGGTCATTTCTATAGTGGTAAAACCTGGCACGAAACCTGGACGGCATTTCCAGACGAAAATGTAGAACTTGAAGATGCTTCAACCCTAACCTATCTTAATGAAGGTTTTGAAACCGTTGATTTTAGCGGTATTGGTTTGAAAGGTGATTCTATTAACCTTAAAAGTGTTGAGTTTGAAAATAAAGCTTTGATTGTGCAGATTATGGGAACCTGGTGCCCAAATTGTATGGATGAGACGGCATTTTTGAGCCAATGGTATAAAAATCAAAAACCCGATGGCATTGAAGTAGTTTCACTTGCTTTTGAGAGAAAGGACAATTTTCAATACGCTAAAAAAAGGCTTAATGCATTAAAAGAAAGATATGATATTAAATATCCTTTACTTTTTGTGGGCGGCTCTGATAAGCAAGAAGCAGCTGAAAAACTACCCGCATTAAGTAGTGTAATTGCCTACCCAACTTTAATATTTATGGATAAAGATCATAAAGCAACGCATATTCACACAGGTTTTAATGGCCCTGGAACCGGTGAATATTATGAGCGTTGGAAATTGGATTTTGAAAAACGTGTAAATGAATTAGTAAACTAATGGAATTACAAATACCCTTTTATTTAAAAATCTTCTTTTACCTGTTGGTGGGCGCAGGTTTTACTTTTTTAATGGCATTATTTAAAAAAGGCGTTATTAATTCGAAAACCGATCGAGAAAAGGGCGCTGCACTACAAGGTAAGGTTATGCTCTTTTTAATAGCATGGGTAATGCTATTGCTCTTTGGTAGTTACTCGGGCTTTTTCTCAAATTTTGAAGCACTGCCACCAAGACCTTTATTAATTATTCTCATTACACTAATTGGCATAATTCTGTTAGTTAGAAATAAGACTTACCAAACAATTGTAAGCGGCGTTTCACCACAATTCATTATCTATTTTCAGGCTTTTAGAGTTCCACTAGAAATTTGGCTTTGGTTGCTATTTAAAAATGAGATAATTCCAGTGCAAATGACTTTTGAAGGCTACAATTTTGATGTTGTACCTGTCTTATTAGCTCCAATTGTTGGATATGTAGTATTTGTAAAAAAAACCGCGCCTATTTGGGTAGCAAAAGCATGGAATTACTTTGGAATACTAACAGTCATTATCATTGTAACCATTGCGGCTTTGAGTATGCCAACTCCTTTAAGGCAGTTTTTGAATGAGCCAACTAACACCATTATTGTTTATTTTCCATATGTTTTACTGCCAGGGTTTCTTGTACCATTAGCCATTTTGCTTCATGTAACAAGCCTAATGCAGCTTAAGAATAATAAATAGCAACGAAGAATCAAATTTGAGATAGCTTACATAAATGGAGAACTGAAAATTGAAAACTGTGAATAGTTTAGCGACAATCAATAACGAGTAACCCTGTCTTACAACGAAATTATTTGAAAAAGGGATTTGAAATAGCTCTAATATTCTTAACCGCCATATTAAAATGGATATTGGTTGACGCCTATGGACTTAGAGGGTATTTCATTCCAACGGCATTTTTAATTTGGCTCGCCTTTATTGTTTACAATGTAAGAGTTGAAGAGAATTTCTTCATTAATGCAGGTTTCAATAAAAGAAACTTAAAGCCTACCTCATTAATCTCTTTAATACTCATTATTGGTTTTTCAGGTATTATGATTGGTTATGGTAAGCTAAATCACTTTGACATAAATACCCGTAATTTTACCATAGCCGTTTGTACTTATCCCATTTGGGGTCTTTTACAACAGTTTATAGTTATGCGCTTTGTAGCATCAAATCTGCAAAGTTTAAACTTAAACAAAGCAAAGGTCATTACAATTACAACCTTTGCATTTGGGGTAGTGCATATTCCAATTTGGCCACTTTTTGCGGCAACTTGTTTAATTGGGTTTGCATTTACCGCCTTGTATATCAGGTATAAAAATCTTTGGCCATTGGGAATTGCACATGGAATTTTAGGCGCTTTTTTCTATTTTTATGTACTAAACGAAGATCCAATTGCTCAACTCTTGCTCACATTCTAAATGCCTATGAAACGTAAACACCTTAAATTTATAATGATTGTAGCTTTAGGCATTTTGATTTTCCAATTTTCAATTGCATTTAAAAATATAGAAAAGCTTTCGCTTGCCCAATCAGTTGAAGGCACATGGGTGCAAACCCATTATGCGAGTGGAAAATATGAATTCACAAGAAGTAAAACATTCCTTAGGCAAAACCCTGGATTGCGATTTAATAAAAATGGTGCAATGGTTAGCAGAGCCAATGCCAGTTGGTGTGGCACACCCCCAATAACCTACAATAATTATTCAGGTAGTTATAGTATTAACGAAAAAGACTCAACTATACATGCCATATATGATTTTTGGGGTGGTAAAGTTGATCAAGTTTTTTTGGTGAAACTTATTGGCAAATCAGAATTAGTGTTGGAATCCATTGAACGAAAAACTATTAAACCATAGTTAGTCCCTTAGTCACAGCAACTTTATCTCAAAAACTCAGATTGTTATAGCCTCTAAAATCATCAAAATTTGAAATCGCCATATTCAAAGACTACATTTGGTGTAAACCAAAACTACAAACTAATGAAAACCATGACCTGCAAACAGTTAGGCGGTGCCTGTGATCTAGAGTTTAAGGCTGATACTTTTGAAGAAATGGCTAAAATGAGCCAAACACACGGTAAAGAAATGATGAATGATACGGCTCATATGCAGGCCATGCAAAATATGATGAGCCTAATGCAAGATCCTTCGTCAATGCAAAAGTGGATGGCTGAAAAAAAAGCTGAATTTGACGCCTTGCCAAACGTTTAAAAGCACATTTTTTTAGGTAACTACTGGATTTAGTCTACACTTTTTTAACCAAAAGCTTTTCACAAACTTTTTCACTCAAGGTTTCGCTGTTATGAGCCGCGTAGCTTACCAGCATACTGTTATCAAACGACTCTATGGCCTTAATATGAATTTGCGTTTTTAGCCCAATCTCACGGCTATCTAAAAACTCTAGAAACTGCTTTGTAGAATTGCTCAGGGCCACAACATTAACAACATCGCCCAAGTTACATTCGCTAAGTTTCTTGTAGTTCTGCTCAATTACTTGGCCTGATTTATCAGGAATGGGAGAACCATGGGGATCTACTTTTGGGTAGTCCATTAATTGGTCCATTCTATCAAAAAAAGCCGGTGATTTTATATGTTCAATTTGTTCGGCAATTTCATGAACATCTTCCCAGCCAAAGCCCATTTGTTCAACTAGAAACATTTCGGTTAAACGATGCTTTCTAATAATAAGAGCACCTGCTTTTCTTCCCTTTTCTTCAAGTTTTAATGGCTTGTATTTCTCATAAGTAACATATCCTTCTTGATGTAGTGACTTTACCATACTATTTACGGTAGGTTTGCTCACAGCCATATGATGGCTGAGGTCAGAAATATTTACATCTCCTTTATCGTTGGCAATGTTAAAAAGCGCTTTTAGATAGTTTTCTACGGTACTAGTAGCCATTAAACTTTTGGTTCTGTAGTGCAAAGTAAAAACATAATTCGAATAAAATTTGTTAGAGTAATCTAACTTTGTATTTTTGAATACTCAAAACTATTTGCTAGACTGTGCAAAAACTTATTTCTAATACTTTTAATATTTTGCTTTTGGCCGCTATTTTTAGTTGCCAACCTTTAATGGCTCAAACCGGAAGTTTAAGTGGTACGGTAATTAGTGATGGAAAACCAGTGGAGTTTGCAAACGTGGTACTTAAAGGAAGTAATATTGGGGTACCAACCGATGCTTCTGGAGTATTTTTAATAGAAGACATCCCAGTAGGTAAGCATCAACTATTAATATCGGCCATTGGTTATATCACTATAATTCAAGAAATAGCAATTAGTGAAAATGTTAGACTCGATAAAGAATTTGCAATTGATGCGGATATTTTGAATCTTTCCCAAATTGTTATTACAGGCTCACGAAATACTATTGAAAAACACAATTCGCCTGTTATAGTAAACGCCGTTGGGGCCAGAACCCTTGAGCTAACACAATCTATAAACATTGCTGACGGATTGAATTATTCGCCGGGTTTAAGAGTAGAAAACAATTGCCAAAATTGTGGATTTACACAACTCAGAATGAATGGGTTAGATGGCCCATATTCACAAGTTCTTATAAATAGCCGACCAATTTTCTCAGCCTTAGCTGGCGTATATGGACTGGAAATGCTACCTGCCAATATGGTTGATAGAATTGAAGTAGTACGTGGCGGAGGATCAGTTATGTACGGTGGCAACGGAATTGCCGGCACTGTAAACATCATTACAAAAGATCCGTTTGAAAACAGCTTTGAAGTTGGTATAAATCAATCTCTAATTGCAGGCTTCGCTTCCGATAGAACAGTAAATTTTAATGGGTCAATAGTTTCTGAAGACATAAAAAAGGGCATTACATTTTTTGGTTTTAACAGAAGCCGAGACCACTGGGATGCCAACGGTGATGGATTCTCTGAGATTGTAGCCCTTAAAAACAATACTTTTGGTTTTGATGCATTTTACGAGCTAAGCGATAATAGTAAAATTAAATTAGGCGCCTATTACATTAATGAATTTAGAAGAGGTGGAAACAAGTTTGAACTTTTCCCTCATCAGGCCGATGTTGCAGAACGGCTTGAACATGATATTGTAAGTTTTAACTTAAGCTACGACTACTTAAGTGATAATCAGAAACATAAGCTATCGGCCTACAGTTCTATTCAAAATGTAGATAGAAACAGTTATTATGGTGCAGGCGGAAGAGTTTTATTACCAGGAGATAGCCTAACCGAAGATGATATTTTGGCGCTTAATGCTTATGGTAAATCTTCAGATATTTCAACTGTAAATGGCTTTCAATATCAAATGTATATCAGCCCAACGCTTACTTTAACGGCAGGGTCTGAATACATTTTTAATGATGTAATTGATGAACTACCTGGTTACAACCGCACAATAGACCAAAGAGTAGCTACCTGGGGAACTTTTGCTGAGCTAGAAGTGAAACCAACAAGTAGGCTAACTTTACTTTTAGGTGGTCGTTTTGATAACCTGAGAATTGACGGAAAGTATAATCTTGAACAAGAAATCTTCACTAACAATAAGAAGTTAAATGTTTTTATACCGCGGTTTTCGGCCATGTACAGCTTAAAAGAGAACCTAAAGTTAAGAGCATCAATTGCACAAGGTTATAGAGGACCACAAGCTTTTGATGAAGATTTACATCTTGAAACTGTAGGCGGTGCAGTAAGGTTTGTTAAAATTGATCCGGATCTTGAAGTAGAAACTTCAAATAGTGCTAACATCTCCTTAAACTATGAGAAATATATAGGCAAAAAGCAAATGAACTTTGTTGTTGAAGGGTTCTATACTCAACTGCTTAACCCTTTCATTTTTGCTGGTCAAGAAGAGTTGCCAAATGGAGTATCTGTAATTACAAAAAGAAATGGATCAGGCGCAACCGTTTCTGGTATTAATATTGAAGCTAATGTTGCCTACAGCAGCAAGTTGATTATTCAAACAGGAGCAACCTTACAGAGAGCGTTGTATAATGAACAAGAGGAAATTTGGGCTCCTGAAGAACCAAATGAAAATTTAGAGGCAACCACTACAAACAAAATTCTTAGAACCCCAAATACCTACGGATACTTCTCTGTGGTATATAGCCCAACCACTCCTTTTACTATTGCCTATTCTGGTGTATTTACTGGTTCAATGAATGTTGCCCACGTAATTGACCCAACAACTGAGCAAACTATTATAAAATCAACTGATGCCTTTTTAGAAAATAATATTAAGCTCAGCTATTCATTTAATAAAGAATCACACAACAAAGCCCAAATTTTTGGTGGGGTACAAAATATATTCAATAGTTATCAATCTGATTTTGATTTTGGTGCCAATAGAGACGCAGGTTATGTTTACGGACCAATGAGCCCAAGAACCTATTTTATAGGCTTTAAATTTGGAATAGACTAAACTACATCAAACAGTAAGGTTTTAACTTTTGAGCTTATTTTGGGTTTGCATTAAATTGAACATTTTAGCTACAGGCAATTCATAATTATTTATTGCTAATATTGATTCATGAAAATCCTTAAAGCCACAATAAGTCATTTAGAAGAATTGAGCTGTTTATTTGATGCCTACAGAGTGTTTTATAGGAAAGAATCTGATGTTTTTTCAGCAAATGAGTTTTTAAGAGAAAGACTTAACAATGGTGATTCAGAGATTTTTGTTAGCGAAAACACCAATGGCCAATTAACCGGATTTGTGCAGCTTTATCCATTGTTTTCTTCTACCAAAATGAGAAAGTTATGGCTACTAAACGACCTTTTTGTAGCAGAAGATCAAAGAGGCAAAGGATACTCGGTGGCACTTATTGAAAAGGCAAAAGAACTGGTTAAAAACTCAAAAGCATGCGGTATGTTTCTCGAAACTGAAAAAAGCAATATTATAGGCAACCATCTATATCCAAAAGTTGGGTTTATACCAAATGAAGTATCAAATTATTATGAATGGAATTGTGACCTATAAAATTAACTCACCATTTTAGAAAGGCCTTATTCAATAATAAGTTTCTTAAAATAGCTATCTCCGCCTACACTTATTTCTAAGAAATATACACCCTTATTTAGCATACTTACATCAATTGGCATATTATCGTAATTAGTTATTTGATAAACACGCCCCATTACATCTACAATTTTTAAAGAGATAATTGGATTATGAACTAAAATATTAACATAATCTTTTGCTGGGTTAGGGAAAAGCTCAACTTCTGTGTTATTCCAGTTTGAATGGCCCGTTGGTTTATCGAGCACATTATAATCAACCACTACGGGCAAATGGTCGGCAGCTAGGTCAGTATCTTCAGCATCAAGGCCATATTTAGCTAACCTATCAGTACTCATTGTAGCAGTATTTAGCACAAATGACTTTTTTGATTCCAACCTACTATCTGTATAAAACTGGTAATCTAACCTGCCTGGTGGGTATATTCTATTGTTACTAAAACTACGCCAAGTATAAACTTTGTTTTCATCAGCATGGTAGGGTTTAGCGTCGGCTAAACCGGTTTCGTCCCAATCGGGCAAAAATGGTTGGCCATGTTTACTTGTGTTTTGAATGTCACCGGTCATTATCGTTTCAACTTGTTGCTTAAACCCTACAAGATTGAAGTCCCCTAAGTAAATAATTGGTGTATTCAGTTCAAGGTCAATTTCGCCACCTTTGCTCTTGGCATCACGTACAAAAGAACAAAACTCATCTACTTGGTCTTGCCTACCACTATTATTACTACAGCAAGGCAAATGATTGTTTACTACCAAAAGGTCAGTTCCATATTCTTCAGGAAGGTCAATCAATGTGACCAAATGCCGATTAAAGGTCCACGATTCTAGAATAGGCCATTTGCTAACTGTTACCAAATCGCTTGAATTTTTTGCATGCCAGGTAGCATTATCAATTGGCAGCCAGGTATTAAAGTAATCTATTGCTTCGGCTGAAGAAGTACTCCTACTCTCTTGGAAAGCATAAATATCTCCATTTATAGCCTTAGCAACCGAGCGTAAGTTTTTTAGCTTTTCTGCCCCCGCCCAGCCTGAGTTAAACAACACATTATAAGTAATTACCCTAATCTCATAATTGTTGGTTTTTTCAATTTTTATGGGTTCATAAGCTGTTTGTACATTTTCTTTAAAAGAATAGTAAAACACATCGCCTTTATTTGGCATTATATCGCCGTCATTTTTTTCTTGAAACAAAATGCCAATTGAGTCGGTATTAAAAATGTTATTTCCGTTTACTCGAGTTTTCAGATCAATTGATATTTCAAATTCAAAAGTGCTTACCGTTGGTGCCGATAAAAACCCTAAATCTCCAAAATAAAGCGTTACAGTATTTGTACCTGAGTAGTAATAGGCTTCCCTAGCCAAAAAGTCTATCGAAAGCTCAATTCCATAGTTTTCTTGAATCTGCTGACCAGTTTGCGAATTGGCATCAAGATCAAAATGCAACAATAGATCTTGAGAAAAGATATTATTTACAAGGTTAATCTCATTACCCAATTGGCAATAAATGTAAAGGTTGCTTTTGTCATTGGCTACCTTAAAACTAAATAGGTCAATACCATCTGTAATATCTTGGCCATCATCATATCCACTTTTTACCGATGTCCAGTCTTCATAATCCTCATCAATAGCAATGTTTGGGATTTGGGCTTGAATTGGAATTACAGCAGAAACCAACAAAAACGTAAATAGTATTTTTTTAAAAAAGATTACTGCTTGCATAAAAAACATATTAAAAGCTAAAAACAAACCTAGGCTAAGTCACAAACTCGGGCAATATATTTAATGTAATTACATATAAACTTCTTGTAAGTTTTAGAAATGCTTCTTTGTACATGGATTTCGAAGCTTACAAATAATTGAATGTAATTATTATTTCAAAACCTCTAGGGCTCTTTCAATGATCATATCTTTTCCATTTACTTCGTCGGCAGCCGTTGTAAAAACGGTTTCATCAGGAGCAAAACCTAGCTCAAATGACGAACCATCTGCCAAAGTAAATTCTCCTGCCGAGTATCGATATTTCCAACCATTTGCTAAAACAGAGCCAACGGCTAAGCCAGTACCCCCACCTGTAGTATCTCCAACTAAGGTAACGTTTGGCAATTGACTCATATAAGCAGCAAACACATTACAACTTGAATAGCTGCCACGGTTAGTTAAAACGGCGATTTCTTGTTTAAAAAGGGGCTTATCTCCTATTGGTTCTATAAGGATTTCTTCAGATGTATAAACAGCCTTACCCTCGTAATTTGAACGAGTTACAAGGTTTCCAAAGTGCTGCTCGTCCTTAACTATGAATTGCATAAGCTGAGAAATATTGTCGGCAGCCCCACCATTATTATCTCTAACATCAATTATCAGCCCGTCACAATCAGAGAAATAAGAACCTAAGTTCTTTAACTGATCATTGGTGAAATTATCACTAAAAGAGCCATAATACAAATAGCCAATATTCTCATTTAACTTGGCATAAACAAAGGGCCCAATCTCATTTATTTCGCCCAAATATTGTCTTTGAATAAAACTGAAGTTGAAATTTGATTCATAATCAAGAAAAACATCGTAGTGTAAAAAGGTATTGAAACCGGCATACAAACTGGCATGACCATCGTCAAGCTCAGCAATGAGATCACTTAGTAAAGAAAAGAAATTTTGATTGTTCATGGGGCTTTGCGAAAGCGAATCGTAGCGGTTGCTTACACTCTCCCAATCAATTTCTTTCATTTCAAAAAAGCTGTAATTGCTCCCAATCTCATTGCAGATATCTCTCACTATTTCGTTTTGATCATTTTCTGGTACAGAATCCATCCAAATTCCTTGGCAAGAAGTAAGAATCATTAATGTTAAAAATACCAAGCTTAGATTTTTCATTAGCTATTTATTAAATCTTAAGGGAACATTTACGAATACTGAATGAAACACATGCCCTTTGTGTTCGGCAAACCTATTATATCCACCGAAGTAATGTAGGCCAAAACTGATTTCTCTATGCTCGGTTTCGTATTTCATACTTGCGGTGTTATCAAGGTAAAACACTCTATTTACACTCTGTACTGATATACTAGTTAATATGTCTGATGCAGAAACATCAAAGTTTTCTAATGGAAAAAGTCCTAAAGGCTCAGGTCTAATACTCGCCACCACCAGTGGAAACGAAGCTTGCAACTGCAACTCCCATTTTTTATTCAAATCAAAACGTATTTCTAATACCGGAGCCAAAGCATTAGTAAGCTCATAACTTACTAAGTTGTTAGCGCTGTGATTATAAGGTACAAAGTCATAATGAGTGAGCAGCCTTGCTCCAATCCAAGCATTGTAGTTTTTGCTATTGATCTTTCTTTTCCAATTTACTTGACCCACCATAAGATCCCTATTGGCTAAATTCAGTTCATATTTATCATCAAAATCAAGTTGTGGTGTTAACTCCTTCTTACTTCTATCAATCGAAATACCCCACTCACTCTTTTCGTTTGTCCATTCATATTGCGCACCAAGCCTTCTTGCACCAGCACTGTAAACAAAGGGCGAATGCCCTTGGTCTTGAAAAAAGTGGTTGCCATATCCCAAGTTGAGGCTTAGTTGAGCAAATGACTGTTCTGCAAATGAAAACAGGGTTGCTATCATGAATAAATATTTCATAGACTATGAAAGTAATGATTCTAAAAAGAGCATTACTACATGTGTTAAAAAATGGGCAATAAAAGCGCTTTCTAAACCCTTTTTCCAATACAACCAACCGAAAATAATTCCGCCAATTGAATTACCAATAAGTATGTAGCTCAATAACGCCGCTGATGGTTCATTAACCGCTTGAAAGGCTACGGGAAAATGTCCAAAGGCAAATAATATAGCGGCGAGTAACAAACCAACCCAAGTGCTTAAATCACTCTTTTTCAAAGCTTTTAAAATTAGCCAAACTAAAAACGACATTAGCCCGAAACGCATCATAATTTCTTCAGTAAAGCCACCGTATAAAAGTCTATTCAATACTGATGGGGCAAATGATTCACTCACTTCTAAAAATTCGCTTGGTAGTAATGGAATATAAATGGCACCTATGGCACTTAAAAGAACTCCAGAAATTAAACCACCAATTAAACCGTAAACCATTATACTTCTAATATTCGCAGATTCACTTTTACTATCAATAATACTTTCGAGAATTGGAACTTTAAATCCAGCTTTTTTATAGAAAACCGTTCCCAATACAACCGTCAAGGTCATAAGTATGGTTGGGTTTATTAGGGTCAACAGTTTTATCTGTTCATCAGTAAACTGATCTTCAAGTAATGCTCTGGCTTCTTCAGGAATAGGAATTGTAGAAGAAAGCATTGATAAAACACCCGCAAGACCTATTATCCAGAGTATAATTCCTAAAATTAAGTTTTTCTTGTTCATTGGTTTGGTTGTTTCTTGGTTGTTGTTATTTGTATTTGTTGCCATACAAGTTTTTACTTGTAGTCATTAACAAATTGCAAAACGGCTTCTTTAAACTCAATGGGTTGTTCCAAGTAGCCTTCGTGAGCGCTATTCTCTAATATTACCAGGCGTTTCTCTTCATCTGCAGTACCAAGAGAGTTATAAGCATTAAATCCCATTTCCATTGTATTTACACCATCATGCTGTCCCCACAAAACCATGCTTGGAATTGTAATTCTTTTCATGTCTTCGGAAAGGTTTAATTTCAGAATGTTGAAATTCTGGGCTAAATGCCTTCCACCTAGTAATATTCCTAAATTCAAACGGCTATTGAATATATCACCCATTGTTGGGTTATTGGTCACCACCTCTTGATTATCATGTCGATAAGCATCTGTTTCACGCAGATACGCAACATATTTAAAATAATTTTCAGCAACTGTCATATCAGGCTTGGTCGCGCACCAATCTCTCACTTCATTCCAGTATTCTAGTTCATTTTTGGCTGCAATTTGCTCTTTAGCATAAGCTTCAACCCAACCTATCGATAAGGGTAAGCCCTTTACCAAGTTATGGCCACTATTCATGCAGATAAATCCTTTTACATTTTGCTGATAATCTGCGGTTGAAAGCAATGCAGCACCCAAAGCACCACCCCAACTGTGGCCAAAAACGAATATTTCTTTGTTAGGGTATCGAATTTTTAAAGCAGAAATAACCAAATTAGCATCTTCTACAAACTGGGCAACGGAATAAGTTTCTGGGGCGGGATTTCCTTGCGAAAGGCCTGATGCCCGCTGATCCCAATAAGCAATAGGATATTCGAGCTCAATGTCTTGAAATGATGGCAAGAAAGTGGCTTGAGAAGCATTACCGCCAGGGCCACCGTGTAGAAAGAGAATAATGGCGCTTGACTCTTGTTTACCGCGAACATAAACCGGCATTTGAGCACCATCATTATCCACGAAGAAATTGTCTTCAATAGTTGGCGCTGCGATTTTTTCATTCTTGCAAGCGAACAGTAACATGCTTAAAAGAAAGGGGAAATAAATGGCTTTCATTTGATAAAAACTTACAGGTTGTATATAATTCCTGTTTTTAAAGCCAAATGTGGCAACGAATACTGATTTACCTGATATTGCCAAAATGCTTCTAAGCCTAGTTGACACATCCATTTTGATTCACTTTTCTTCGAGAAATCCCATCCGAACATTAAAGAACCATTTGGAGCTAAATGTCTATTGATAGGTCTCCTAATCGGAACTATTTCGAAGCTCTCATTTCCTGAGTAAATATCGCCATTTGGGGTTGTGAGCATGAACCCTAGGCCCAAACTAAAATCAGTAAAAAACCCTGACTTACCTGTTATTCTTGTTCCAAGTTTTGCCTGAGTAAAATATGCATTATGGTTCCATTTATGCCAATAAGCTCCAAGGTTTAAATCGGCATGGAGTGTAAGTTTTTCCTTTTGTAGAATATTGTACTGTATGCCAGTTTCAATTCCTGGGTGCATAATAAAGTCACCGTAATAATTAAGCTCAATAGCAATTTTTGAGTCTTGACCCTCTTGTGCTGAAACCAATATTGGTAAAGAAATCATTATGATTCCAAGCCAAATTATAAATCCTTTCATAACTTTTAGTTCTTAATGCTGACACAAGATTATTGACAGCATTTAAACCATAAGGCAATACAATACATGAGTGGCATCTTGTAGCATGTAGCGGTTGAATTCTTGTTTGGTGCAAAAGATTGATTAGTATACAAATGACGATTTTTCAAGCTTCATAAACCAACTCTCCTATGAAGCAAAACCTTCTACTTCTACACGCTGCTCTCGGTAGCAAAATGCATTTTAATAAAATTAAAAAAGGCTTAGGTGAAGTATTCAATGCATTTTCATTTGACTTTAAAGGTCACGGAAAATTTGCATCTGACGTTGCTTTTTCCATAGAGCTTTTCACTGAAAATGTAGTTGATTTTATGCTCGAAAACGAAATTGGTTCTATCAATAAATTCGGTTATAATACGAGCCTCTTAATTCAAAGAATCCAAGCCAAAAACCATCTAATGAAAGATTGTCTTCTGGGGCTCTCGCAATGATCCCAGAATAGACCCAAATAAAATAAGTCCATTTCTTGATACTTGATTCAAGGAACAGTTACACCAAGGACACAAAGTACATTTTAACCTGACCTTTACCTTTCGCTTCCACCCGACCTCTTGATTCAAAGGTAAATTCAGGTATGTCCTTAATCAGTTGGTAAGTTGCGTCGGAGATATTGACTTTACCTACCTCTCCATGGCTTTCCATTCTTGATGCAGTGTTCACGGTGTCACCCCAGATGTCATACTGGAACTTTTTTATGCCAACAATACCGGCTACCACATTTCCTGTATGGATTCCCGTTCTCATTTCAAAGGGGATTTGACCTTGAGATTCTCTTTCTTTTTGACGGTTCAAGACAAATTCAGTCATGTCAAGTGCAGCTAAAGTCAATCGGTGAGCAGAATCTTCTTTGGGTACTGGAAGTCCACCTGCTGCCATATATGAATCTCCCAGGGTCTTAATCTTTTCGATACCGTGCTTCTCACAGATTCCATCAAAGGCTTTGAAGCAGAGGTTTAATTCAGCAACTAGTTCCTTTGCGCTTAACTTCTCTGAGAGCTGAGTGAACTGTTTGAAGTCAGTAAAGAGAATGGATACTTGGTCAAAGTCTTTGGCTGCTGCCTCCCCATGTTCCTTGAGTTCGGCAGCGATTTCAGCTGGTAGGATGTTCAAGAGCAAGTTCTCTGAACGGTCTTTTTCTTTGGCGATGATGTCTCTGGATTTTTTAATATGTCTGCTTCGGCTATAAAAGCCTCCTGCTAGCAGGAGTGCCAAGAGTCCTCCACTGATGAGCATGTTTCTTGTCTTATTCTTTTGAGCTAATTCTGTTTCATGAGCTTCCTTTATAAGCCTTGCTTCTTCTGCCCTTTCTACGCTATCAGCATACAAGGCTTGGGCAAACTCCATTTGTTGAAGCTTTTCCCCGGTTTCTTCCGAGTCAAGACTGTCGTTGAGCATATTAATTTTTTCCAGATACTCTAATGCCTTTTTGCTGTTACTCATAGCTTTGTAAGTCTTATAAAGACAGCTGCACGCGGATAACTGATGTGACAACGATTCTATAGATTGAGCTAATTCATTACTCCTGTTGCAGTAGTTTAAGGCCTTGATATTATCGCCTTGGGTTTGATTTATCGCTCCAATATTTTTCAGGCAAGTAGTGATTCCCCTTTGGTCTTTTAGTTCTTCTCTTATTGCTAGGCTTTGCGCGTAATACTCCAAAGCTTTGAAATTATCACCTTGGACTTGGTAAATCTCTCCAATCTTGTTCAGACTAGCAGCAATCCCTTTTTGGTCTCCTAGTTCTTCTCTAATTGTTAAGCATTGCCTATGGTAATTCAAGGCTTTGACATTATCGCCTTGCTGCACTAAATTAATTCCAATATTGAATAAACTAGCTCCAATCGCTATTTGATCTCCTAGTTCTTTTCTTATTGCAAAGCTTTTCTCAAAATATTCCAATGCTTTGGTATAGTTTCCATGATTAGAGTAAATAATCCCGATATTATCAAGATTAATGGCCATCCCTTTCGGGTCTCCTTCTTCGTCTCTTAGACTTTCTCTAATTGCTAAGGCTCGCCTATAATACTCTAAAGCCTTGACGAGGTCGTCTTGCATGTTGTAAATAATCCCAATGTTGTCTAGACTTTGAGCAACTCCTGCTAGTTCTCCCAACTCCTCTCTAATTGCTAGACTTCGCTCATAATACTCCAAGGCTTTGAAATTATCACCTTGTTTGAAGTAAACAATCCCAATGTTATTGAGACCAGCAGCAACCCCGGATTGATCTCCAAGCTCTTCTTTAATTGCTAAGCTTCGCCGATAATTCTCTAAGGCTTTTACATCATCGCTTTGAATATAGCCAACTATTCCTCTTATGTTATAAGCCAAAGCTTTAGCATTGGGATAATTGTTATTTATTCCATAGCTAAGCAGAGCTTCGGCTAAATTAAATGCACTATCTGGCTTGGAGAATAGGAATCCATCCCTAATGTATTTATTGTAAGCAAATGCTCTAATGGAGTCAGACTTAGTCTCATCTTCCCAAACTGTGTACAAAGAATCTAACTTGGATTGGCTAAATCCGGTTAAACTTAAGGCAATTAGAACCGAAATTATAAGTGGTCTTATTTGCAATTTAGGTTAGGTTTCGTCCAAATATATACTTTCTGTGTCATAGCGCAAGGAGCCCCAGTCATGTAAGAACCTACTCCGCATAAGCTTAAACAATACATTCAGTCAGATTACATTTTGATGCTATTCCACATCCCTACATACTGTATATCAGCTTATTACAACTCATTTTACCTATTCAAATCAAACTACTTGATAGACTCACTTTCTAGCTCATATGATTATAAGGGAAATATGTTTTGTATTGGCAACAAAGACAACATGGTGACCATTGATGAATCTGAATCTACGGTGAATCATTTGCCCAATGGAACTTTAAAAATCCTTGTAGGTTTCAAACATCCTTTAGAGCAGAATGATCAAAATGCCTTTGTTGAATTGATCACTGATTTCATTGGGCAACCTTAACTTCGTCAATGTATAAATCATGTAAAATGGCATTAACAAGTAAAGCTCTAAAATATTCAGGTCTAATCGTGCTATCCTTTTTAATCGCAACAGTATTTAGCTGCGGAACAAATCCTTCTATGGATGATGCCCCACCCATTGAAGAAGAAGAGAAAGATCCATGGAATTTAATTTTTGAGGACGAATTTGATGGTGATCTATCCCTTTGGAATGCATGGAATTCCGGAGCCTTCAATGAAGAAATTCAACTTTATAAACCAGAGCAGCTGAAAATTGAAAACGGAATTCTACGAATTGAAGCCCAGCGAGAAAAAGTAACAGGTAATGCTCATCCATGGGACAACACTCAAAAGGAATTTGAATATGTATCTGGCCGAATAGAAAGTAAAGATTTTTTTGGCCCACAAGATACTGATGGTAAACGTGAATATAGGTTTATGGCGAGAGTAAAACTACCTGCAGGCAATGGTATGTGGCCCGCTTTTTGGACCTATGGAGATCCATGGCCAACAGCAGGCGAGATAGATATTTTTGAAGCTCGTGGCAGCGCCCCTAAGAAATTTCAGAGCAACTTGTTTTACGGAACTCAAGAAAATGTGAATATAAACAGGCATACCGAAGTAGAATACAAGGCCGAGAGTGACCTTACTACCGATTTTCATGTTTACGAAATGATATGGAAGTCTGACTCTATTCAAATAATTCTAGATGACGAATTATTGCATACTTATGCTGCCAACAGTGACAACAATGTAGATAAGATGTTTGGAAAAGAACATAGAATAGTACTCAATACAGCAGTAGGTGGCCTATTCTTTAACTATGGAAACTCAGAGAGTTTTGCAGAACAGTCAACTTACGAAATTGACTGGGTAAGAGTGTATAGAAAGTAACTCAGATATGATAGCATTAGTTACAGGAGCCAACCGCGGAATTGGACTTGAAACCGTTAAACAATTGACTGACCAAGGGCATATAGTTTATTTAGGTTCAAGAAACTTTGAAAAAGGTATAAAAGCAAAAGCCCAAATAGACAATCAAGAAAATGTTAGTGTAATTCAACTTGATGTAACCAACAATAAGTCAATTGAATCGGCTGTTGCTCAAATCATTGATGAGCAAGGTAAACTCGAAATATTGGTGAATAACGCGGCAATCAATTACGACACTTATCACAACGCCATTAATGCTGATCTTGATAATGTAAGAGAAACTTTTGAAGCCAACATTTTGGGAGCTTGGCGTATGATTCAAGAAGTGCTTCCACAAATGCAAACTCAAAGCTTTGGTAGAATTGTAAATGTTAGCAGCGGATTGGGTTCTATAAGTAATATGAGAACTGGAAGCCCTGGTTATTCTATTAGTAAAGCTGCTTTGAATATTTTAACCATTCAATTTGCTCAGCTTATTAAAAGTAAAGATATTTTGGTTAACTCAATTAGTCCAGGTTGGGTGCGTACAGATATGGGAGGGTATAATGCAGATAGATCGGTAGAAGAAGGTGCTGATGGCATTGTATGGGCGGCTCAATTACCAAAAGGTGGCCCAACAGGAAAGTTCTTTAGAGATAAAAAAGAGATTGAGTATTAGCTCCATTTCAATGTCGCAATAGTGCTTGAGTATTCAATCAAGAAGATGATCATAAAAAAAGGGAGCTCAACTAGATCATGCTCCCTTTTCAATTGATTTTTTAATCTTTTAGGCGTATCGGGAATGACTCATCAATACATTTCCAAAGAATGAATTCCGTCGTTTCTGTTCAGAAACGAGCGATTTCAGTCGCTCGCACTAAGGAACAAATAGAGAAAAACATTAATTTTCTATTTTGAAGTGCAAGGCCCGATTCCCCGGTAATCACTTATTCTTTAACCAATCTTATTGACTTCATGTCTGAGTGGCTAGAAATCTGAGCTATATAAGTACCTTTATTGAAGGTAGAAGCATCTATAAACAAAGAGTTTACATTTGGATTAATTGTTTGAACCAATTTACCAGAAAGTGTAAATATTTCAATCTTTTGGATTAATTCAACATTAGAAACAACATTCCATCCTAAATGTGATTGAGTTGGAAAAGCCTGAATATTTAACTCTTTATGCTTCTCATTAAAACCAACAATAAGCTCTCCAAAAGTCACATCATCAAAATAATAGGTTTGCTCACCAGCAGTGGCACCATCAACATCAAAGTTGAAAAAGATACTGGCCATATTGTATTTCCAGCCGTTGTTTAAACCAAATTCCAATTCAGCAGTACCAGTGGCTTCATTATTAAAATCAAATTGCAAAACTTCCCAATCACCATCTTTTGTTGTATTGGTTTGGGTTTCGCAAGTATGCGTATTATCATTTGCGTCTTCAACTTTTAATCTAACAGGCGTTCCAGCTTTTGGAGACCAAACATAAACGCTCATTGTTGATTTTTCTAAAGTTAATGGAATGTAGGTTTGAAAGCCTGAATTAGTACCAATTGTAGTTCCAGCCCATGTTTCAGCATTATCTGTTTTAATCACTTTTGCCACTGTATTGTTCGCATTTGTTGGATCAGTAACTAAAGAAGAGCTGTTGCCACCAAAATCGGTAAGTGTGTAATTCACATCTGCTTCTTCAAAGCTTACTGGTAAATCAATTTGGTAACCACCAAAGAACTGCTCTACATCGTCAAATAAAAAGGTAGAAGCCGCAGTACCATCACCTACATTTCCAAAATCGAACATAAAAACAATGGTATTAAAATCTGCGGTAACACTGGTAAAATCCCACGTAAGCTCTTCCCACTCTCCTGTGGTTTGAGTAACAGCATCTCTTTCTACTGCACCGGTACTACTTTCTAATTTCATTTTTACTTGAGTACCTGCGGGTGCCGAAGTATATACCTTTAGCTTAATACTGTTGTTATTCTCAAAATTAAGATTTGCTGCAAGTTCAATTTTGCTTCCTCCCCAGTTTTGACCGCCATCTCTAACAATTTGAGCCACATTATCGCTGGTATTTATCCCATTTGATTGGGGATTACTAATTACCGTGGCCGTGCCACCATCAAAATCTACAAAATCGCTTGTGGCAATATCGCCTTCAAAAGTGAATGGTAAAGATTGGCCAAAACATGATAAGGCCATGAATGATGACAATACTAAAAAGACTAGTTTCATTATTATTTTTTTGCCCTATTAATAGAGTATTCTAACTGTTATTGGGCTTAGTAGGTAAAACTACAACCATTAACCGCCCCAACAAGAAATTACTCGTACTAATTAAACCTACAATTCAACCAATGTCTATTCTAAGTTATTCTGGGAAATTATCTAAGCGGTTAAAAGTCAAGACTAAATCATAATTTGATACTGATACACCTGTTAAAATCAATTGCTTTTCAGTTGCTATAATATTCCATGTTTGTGACTCAAATTCACCATTATGGCTCTTAAAGGTAACTTCAGGTCTATGGCCATTTGTGTGCCAGTAGCCGGTAAGTCGTTCCCCTTCATCGTTTCTGTAATTGTACAACCTATCCCAGCGTATAAAAACTACATTATCAATTCTACCGTTTTTGTCTTCTCCTTCAACTTTATCAAGCTCCCACAACCCCACAATCATATCGGCTGGAGCTTTAGGAAGCGCTTCAATTTTCTTTAAAGTTACAACTACGTTCATACCTTCTTCTTGCCTCTCCCATTTCATTAGCTCTCCTTCAAAGCTTATTTTAAATCCGCCAAAAGGATCTTTAAGCCCATTCGTTTCAAACGGAGTAAAAAGGCTCTCTTTTTTATCGAAAGTCCAAGTGCCCTCCGAGTTTTGAAGCCAGCCGTTACCCGATTGATAAGAGCCATCTGCATTAATTCGTGTCCATTTGGCTTGTGGAGTCATAGTTTTTTCACCAACATCTACATTCACAAACTCCCAAAGGCCTGTGAAATCTTGGGCAAAGGATGAAAGGCTTAGCAATAGGGCAAATAGTGTGATTATTGATTTCATTTTGTTTGAGTGATTTTCATTTTAAAAACTTTCAAAAAACTTCAAGTAAGGCATCCTGAACTTGATTCAGGATCTTTTCATTAGTTTGGTTTTCTTTGAACAGATTCCAAATCAAGTTTGGAATGACCAGGCTTTTTTGAAAGGATCAATTAGTTCAAATAATAACTCTTTACGATTTTCTTTAAAAGGTCATTTTCATTGGTTCTGCTTCCCGAATTAGCCATAATGGCTACCACTAATTCTCCATTATTAATATTCACCAATATAGACTTATAACCTTCGGTGCTTCCGCCATGAATTATGTAGGGTTTATCAATATCTAGACCTCCTATTCGGTAAGAGTCACCTTCATTATAAATTACCCAACCATATCCATAGCTGATTTGGTTTGTAAGGTTTTCTAGATGGTTTGTGTGAAGACTTGGAAACTCTTTTCCCAAATCAGACTGTATTTGTCCCCATTTATGCAGGTCTAATATGGTAGTAAATATTCGCCTTCCCAAGGTAAGATCAATATATTCATTAGGTACCCATTCACTGCTTTCATAATTGAAATTATAGCCAATGGCCAAGTTTTCAATCACTTCTTTATTGTCAATCGAATTCAAAGTGCTATTCAAGCCATGTGGCTCACAAACCTTTTCCTGAAGCACTTCATTCAATGGTTGGCCATAAATATCTTCGATTATTATATTAAGAAGATGGTATGCAAAGTTTGAATAGTGTAATTGTTCTCCTGGTTCTGCAACCGGCTTTAATTGACTGATGAAGTCAACATATTGAGCATTGCTAAAGTGCATTTTTTTAAAAGCTCTAAATCCATTGGTCTTTAGAGAATCAGCCACGCCATCATAATCGCAAAGTCCACTAGTGTGGGTGAGCATTTGTTTAATGGTAATGCTTGAATCAAACTGTCCTGAATAATCATATTCAGAAAGCAAGTCAACCAGTTTATCATCTGTGCTAATTCTCTCTTCTTTTTCAGCAATAGCTATCATATAACCAGCGAAAGACTTGTTTATCGATGCCATATCGAATATGGTATTGGCATCTATTGTATCTCCAGCTATTCGATTCGATATTCCTAGATACTTTGTAAAAAGCACTTTATCTGTTGTTCCTAAAACTACAGCACCATGAAAATTATCGGCATCATTTTCTGATACCAAGATTGAATCAATCTTATTCCATCTCGAATCCTCTAATACTAAGGTGTCTTTACATGAACAGAACATGTAAACTATTGGGATAAGAAATAAGAATTTGCTCTTTGAATTCATTAGGACAAAAATGTAAAGCTAAACCATTTTATTATGCTCAAAGTAATCGTTTGGGATGAAATATGGCTATTTGGGACGAAGAATCAGCCACTTGTGTAATTCATTTAATGAAGCTTATGCTCTATGAAGACATTTGCCAATACATAAGGATTTAGAAATCGCTCAACAATATGCCAAAAGCATTTTTACCAATCGCATTTATTGCAGTTTTATCAGTCTTATTTTCAGGTTGTAATTCTAAAAAAGATGCGCAAAAGGATGACAACTTAGGGACATTTATTGGTACAATTGAATATGGTAATTTCTCTGATGAAATTACCATTGACATTGAAAAAGACAGCCTAGGCCTAAAGGCTTATTTTACAAGTCTTGGACAAAATGCTTACAAAATTCCTTTTCAGGATGTAACTCAAAATGGCGATACGATCTCATTTTCTCTTCAAAGTGATTTTTATAAATACCAGTTTACCAACATTTTTTCAAACTCGAGTGGCAAATTAATTGGAATATTAAAAGTTAATTCTATCGAAGTGCCATATCAATTAAATCGACTTGTAAGTTCTGAAAATGAACCACGAATGAGTAATGAAGTTGAATTCATAAATGATAGCCTTAAGCATTACGGTACAGTATGGTATCCGAAAGAGCCAAATGGAAAAGCCATTGTGATAGTTACTTCATCAGGAAACGCCGATCGAAGCGCTTCAAGAGCACAAGCAATTTTACTAGCACGGCGCGGTTTTACGACATTCCATTACGATAAGCGTGGTACTGGACAATCCCCAGGAAATTGGGGAATTGCTACTATGGATGAATTAATAAATGATGATATAGCCGCAATTGAATTCTTTGCGAAGAAAGAAGAGTTTGACCAAAACTCAATTGGAATAATTGGAAGTAGCCAAGGCGGAACGAAAATACCTTGTCTATTAAGCGAGATGCCTGGTTTAGGCTTTGGTATTTCAGTAAGTTGTCCTGGAGGCACATTACTTAAAAGTGATATCAACTACTGGAAAAATAGAAAAAGGGAAGTCTTGGGCCAAAACCTAGAATTGGCAGCCGACATACAAGAAGCGGTTTTTGAATACATCGCAAAATCCAAATCAAAAGATGATCTTCTTAAAGTACTCGACGCTTCCAGATATGAAGAATGGTTTGACAAAGTATGGATTCCTAACCTTGAAGAGGTGCAGTTTGACACAAAATTGAACTATAACCCTTTACCACACTTCGAAAAAACCACTCAACCTATCCTTCTTATTCAAGGTACAAAAGATGAAATAATACCAGAAAATAGCTATCAAATTATTTCTGAAGCATCAGCTAAAAATGGTAAAACCAACGTAGAAGTTTCTCTTTTAAAAAATGCGAACCACTCCATGTATGCTATTGTCGAAAGTGATTTTCCGTATTGGGCCACTCTTCACCCAGATTATTTGAATGAAATCACTAATTGGATCAATAGCCTTGAGTAAACTTATGCAACATCTCAAATTTCTAATTGTATCACTAAACACCATATGCCTTTATTCTATTTTAGTTTTGGTGGTTTGTGCTTGCGGTATTCAAAGATTTGACAATTCAACAAATACACATTCCGTATTTAAAGTAATAAAAAAAGCTCAAGATTATGATGATTATGTTAGGGTAATTGACACCCAAGAAGTACTCCCTACAAAAAATTTTGATGGTGAACCTGACACTTTGGTTCTTTATCGGGTTCAAACCAAGCTCGCCATTGACCAATTCAAAATCAAAAATCATTTGAGGCTGACCTTTCTCTCAAACCCTTATCAATTCTATCAGATGGAGATTGATCATTCTATTCATCACTTTAAGATTGGGGAATTGAACTCAATAACAAGGTCGATTGAAATTTTAAGAAATAACCAACACTACAAATTACTAACTCAGCTTAACGGTACAATAGTAGAATGAAACCAAGCGTGAAAATGAATACTATAACGACTCGAATCATAGTCCCTTTTATACTACTTCATTTTGGAGTAAATGCCAATGCCCAAACTCCAGTCTATTCAGGAAGCGGATACTACCTCATAAATGAATCGGGTAAAAAATACACCGAAACTCATTTTGACTATTTAGGCAAGGAATCGTCTGATCTTTTCCTTGCCGCGTACAGGGGACAATTTGGCTACATTGGGGATAGAGGCCATTGGGCCATAAATCCACAATTTGACATCGCCTTTTCTTTTAATGGAAACTTTGCTGTGGCTAGCACCAATAATGAATTCTATTTGATCAATAAACAAGGTGACTACATTGACACCCTAGAAAGGTTGCAAAAGCCTCAAATATTCAGAGGAGTTTTGGCTGCCTCAATTAAAGGAAAGCAAAATGCAGTAATTGATTTTAACGGTGACGTAAAGCTAAGGTCAAAAAACAAAGTTCTTTTGGCTGAAATATCTGGTATTGCAGAATGGTTTAGAAAAGAAAAGAAGCTGGACATATATACCACTTCTGGTTCAAGAAGTGACCTTTACAAGGTTCAAGACAAGATTGAATTTGATAGTGTTTTTGTATCGACAGGAGGCTTTTTAATTGGACTTAAATATGAACAAGAAATTGAAAAAGCTACAATTTTTAATCATGTTGGGAACCCTATTTGGACGGGAAAAACCGAAGGTATTGACATCTCACAAGTAAGAAAGGCGAATGATAGTTGGATATTAATTCCAAAAAAATATCATGAATACCCAAAGGTGATTTCATGGAATCTAATTGAATATTACTACCCCTATGAAGATTTGATCTCGCTTCATGGTGGTAAAGAAAATGTAGGTTTATCAATTAGTCACCTACAACCAAACAGCGAGTTCGCTAAGATCGTTGGCATAAACCGTTGGGTGCACTACACAGGAAATGATAATGACCTTAATCAAATTATTAATGAAGTAGCCATTGGTGATGGCCGAAGAACATTAATTAAGTACAATGATAAGTGGCACATTCACGATAAATGGAAAACCATTACTGAGTTGGATTACAAACATATCCATCCAAAGGGCTCATATAGATACATGTTCTTTGCATCGAATAGTGATGAGCCCATGAGAGATAAGAAATGGGCTTTTGTAAACCATGAGTATAAGGTTAAAACTGAAGAACTGTACCAACCTGTTGGAAATGAAAGCAGGGATTTTGAAATGGTCTATTATGAACCCAGAAACCCTCATAATTGGGAGCATGAGTTGATTCCAGCATACAAGGCTGATTCATTGGTTTATTTAAATGATTATGGGCGAGTGGTTTGGGCTATTGAGAAACAGCAACCTACAAGCCTAATTGACTTTTTGGTTCATGATCTTAGGTTTCCTGCGAAAGACTTTAAAACCATTGACAAAACAATGAAGCTAAATAGAAACGATCTTCAGTTGATTTTGAAAAAAGATAATGATGGTTTGGAAGTGCTTTTTGCAAACAACACCAAAAATGATGTACCTGTTGAAGTGCAAGATGGTAGCTTTATGATTAAAATCCAAAAGCAAGATTATAATGGGCAATGGATACCATACTTGAATATGGTGGGAAGCGATTGTGGCAATTCATATTATATGAAAGATATTCTTCCTAAATCTTACACAACTTCAAAAATTAACATGCTTGAAGGAAGTGTATCGTTAAAATTAAGAGCGGTGGTTTATGTTAACGAAACTGAAACATTGGTTTCAAACCCAGTTTCAATGACTGTAAATTTGGCTCAGGCATGGACCGAAAATATTCCTTTTAATCTATTATCTGAAGAGAACTAGATTACCTTTTTGACGTTTTCTTCAAAACTTGGCGAAACTTTTATTTCTACTTGGCCCATGTAAATAAACATCCTACCTTTTTTCACATCTACCCTATTGATTTTTAATGGGTTAACAATGTAGCTCCTTTGCACTCTTAACAAATATTTGTTAAGAGATTCATCATCTTCAAGTCTTTTTAAAGTAGTTCGTAACAAACGCTTTCCTGGCATTTCATTTTTTAGATAATGTACTTCTACATAGTTGGCTGCCGCCGAGATGTATAGAAAATCACGCTCGGCAAGAATAATTTCATCCTTCCCGTTTTCTGAAGTAAAACTAATATTGGTCGGTACACTTTTGATTTCAATACTTGGTTTTTCCAACTTTGATGAAAAATAAACCCATAACTCCCTAATCCCTATAGGTACTACCATTACCAACGCCAGTTCAAAACCCATAAGTCTTAAAGAATCAAAATAAAGCTCAGTGAAATTCCAGAAATAATTGAATAAGAGAAAAATTAATAAAAGACCCACCAGCCATTGACTTAGGTACCAAATTAACTTGTGCTTAATTGTTTTAATTGAAATCTTTTTAGTTAAAACAAATTCAAAAATGGCTATGATCATAAAGAATAAAACACCAAATGAAGCCGTCCTAAAAAGTAGCGAATGACCACTTGTACTTATGCCTTGATCAATACTAAATGCCTTGAATGCATATAAAACATAAAACAAGAAAAGACCTGATATAAGGGCGAATATGCTTTTTTCCTTGTGCTCGATTTTTGAAGCTTTATTTTGGAACTCGAAGATGCCAAATATATTGCCCCCGATTATTGATGTTTACGTTTAATGCTATTTTGTGTTATGACTATTTCACTACGAGTATTTGACTTTCACCTGCAATTGATCTAATTAAATACGTCCCAGGTTTTATTGAAGACAGGTCTAATTCATTTGTACTATGATATACTTTAAGTAGACCACCTTGAAAATTATATAACTCATAATCTCCCACGTTCGAAATCTTCACAAAACGCTCCGATGTAGGGTTTGGATATAATTTAAAACTTGGTGTAATGTCATTATCAGAATCTAAAATTCTCACCTGTGAAAATTCGAATTTACCATCATAGTCTACTTGCTTGAGTCTGTAATAAACAACACCAAGAAACTCTGAACTACTATTTAGGTCATCACTAAATTGATAATTTGATAGGTCATAGGTTGTACCCTTACCTTCTATTCGACCTACATTTATGAAATCTACACCATTAAAACTCCTTTCTATTTCAAAATGACTGTTATTTTGCTCAGAAGCAGTTTGCCACTTGATTAAGGACACTTTAGAATCAATCCAGCTTGCCGTGAAGTGTTGCAACTCAACCGGCAATGCTGAGCCACTAGAGCCAATACCAAAGTAATAGACTGAACCCGTTGACATACTTGCCATTGTAGATTGAATTGAATATGGACCTGAACCCAAAGCTGAAGTGTACCCTAAAGATGTCCAAGAAGCTGATGTTCCTTGTTGCCAATATGAGATGAAACTATTGCTACGATCAAAATTGCTCAGTTCTTCATTTCCTTCCCAACCTAGAGTAATACTAACGTTACTAACATTGGCATCTGAAGATATTGTCCATGTCTCAGAGACTGCATATTCGGTTAGCTCTGTTGCCTGGCTAGTTGGATTATCATAAACGCCATTGCTTACGCCTACTGTGTATTCAGCATTGCCGCCGTCATCAATCACCACTGGAAGATAAGGGTTACGACCAACTGGTATAGTAACGGGCGCGCTGCCAACTGTTGTTTTAACCTTTCCATTGCCATTTATCTTAATATAACTCTTATCACTACCACTTACAGAACTAGAAAGTGTTAAATCATAGTCACCAAGTTCTACATCTCCTCTTTTCAAAATTAAATCACCTACAATTTCTAAGTCGTCAGATAATGATAGATCTCCGCTTTCTAACCTAATTCTAACATTACCGAGTTGCGAGCCTGTTACTCTTTGCCCTGTTCCACAAAGTACAATTGTACCACCACCGTATAAGCTTCCTTCCAAATTAAGATCCCCTTTAACCCTTAATACCTGGCCGTTTGCTATGGAAAGACTAGCATTTTCTTCAACATAAATATTCTTTACGGCTGTTTTTGAACTAATAGTTGGATAATGAGACTTGCCACTTGGAATTAGCACCGTTACTGTGCTATCAGGTTCTGAAGAACTCTCCCAATTACCACCTGTAGCCCAAGAAGATGAACCCCCGTCCCATATAAAGCCTCCTGAAGGCATGTAATACCAAACATCGTTTAAACCACTCGGGGCTTTTAATGAATTAGACTCTGGCCCCCAACCACCATGTAAAATCAATCCACCAGCATTATCAAAACTTAAATGTGGCTCTGATTTTGCCCCAGGATATGCACTTGATGAAGAACTACCGGTAAATGAGTAATTACCATTGGCATTATTTCTGATACCCCCTATTGAGATATTATCAATTTGTTGTGTACGAGCCGCAGTTGGTGTTGCAGTATAATACCAGGCAATGTAGGTACTTGATGTTAGGTATGAAGATAGATCTACGTTTGACCACTGTTCTGTCCACGAGCCACCACTGAAATTAGCACTTGAATTTAAATTAGTCCACGTTGCTGTACTTGGTGCACTAGTTCCATCCCAATTAGTTGAAACAAGTAAATCAAAAGTGCCTCCAGTACTATTGCTTACATTCATAAACGTGAGCACAGCAGCTGAGTATCCAGAAAGATCAAGAGCCGACGTAATTAACCAATCTTTACTGTTTGCTACATCGCCATATCCATTTACTTCTGCAAAGTAATTTCCGTTATAGCTTGTTCTCCACCATCCTCTATTAGGTCCTTCTTCATTTACAACTGTTAGCTCTATGCCTCTATTGGCATCTTGAAAGTCTTGATTGTAAACGCCTTCAAAAAGAAACCCTTTTTTATCACCATCTTCCCAAGACCATTTGTCAGAATTTAAATCGTATTTCCAAAAATCATTTAGAACACTGAGTACATTATCATCGTCATAACCTCTTCCGCCATACACCCAAAGGTTGCCAGCTTCATCGCAGGCTACTCCTGAGCCAAATCTGGCACCGGGAATGTTTGCCGAAACAGCAACTCCTTTAGTTCCATAGCTTGCTTGGCCGCTTCCTAAATTACTACCTGACAGCCAGACCCATTCGTCATTTTCTATGTCATACGACCACAAATCATTTAGATAGCCACCTCCGCTGCTCGCATAACCGTAACTGCCAAAAAGGTAAGCTTTTCCATTTTTATCAACGCTCGCACCGCTTGGACCATAATATCTGCCACCAGGTATGTTGGCCGACGAAGCAGTTCCTTTGGTGCCATATGTTCCTAGTTGATTCACCACATTACTGCCTGATATATGAGTCCAATTTCCAGTTGAAGGATCATACTCCCATAGGTCATTTAAAAAACCGATTCCACCTGTGGATGCATATCCGTAGCCTCCAAAAAGATATAATTTCCCTTTATACTCAAAGCTTGCTGCCCTATACCTTGAGCCTGGATGATTACTTGATGCTGCACCACTATAAACTCCATAATAAGCCCCTTGATTTCCACCCCCTAACCATGTCCATTTTTTGCTTGCAATTTCATAACGCCAAAACTCATTGGAGTAAGAAGTTACGTTGTCCATATCACCATATCCACCAAAAACGTATATATAGCCATTATGATACCAAATGTTTGCGCTTTGTTTACCGGCCGGATGGTAACTGGTACCAGCCGTGCCTTTAGTACCATAACTAGGAGCCTGACCTGTTTGGCTTGAGCCAGAAACCCACTGCCAAGTACCTTTTCTAGAATCATAAACCCACAAATCATTTAGCCAACCTTTATTGGATCCAGAGCTTCCATTTCCCCATCCGCCCCAGAGCCACATTCTTCCTTGATCATCTTTACAACTCGCAGCCACTTCTCTAGTTCCTGGTGAGCCCGAAAAATCGCTCCCTGATGTGTAACTTCCATTTACTAAATGTTTTTCTGAACCATGAACCCAATTCCATTCATCAAAACTCAATTCATTGGAAATTGCCATACCTGAAAGGTTTATCTTAAAGGTAGGGTTGGTTGCTGAGTTGGTATAAATATTTAAAACCGCTTGCCTTAGTCCAGCAGTTTTTGGCTTAAATTCAATAGTGAATTGGCTGTTTTCTCCATACTGTAATTTATATTTTGGCTTATTTATTATTTTAAAATCAGCCGCACCAGCCCCGGTAAGTTCTATTCTTGTTGAATTGGTAAATTTTAAAATACCAACACCATTGTTTTGAACTTGATAAGTATGGCGTTGTGCTACACCACCTACCTTCGTAATTCCGAATTTCGTGCCTTTTCTTCTATTCGAAGCATCATCATGTGTAAGCTGAAAGAGCGAATTGCTATCTTGCTTGGAATAAAAAACACTAAGATTGGAGTTTAGCTTAAGTTTCCATAAGTCGTCCATTTGTCCACTATGTCCTTTACCACCAAACAGCCAAAAAAATCCATTCGTATCAACTGTTGCACCGCCTTCCCACCTGGTACCAGGCACTGAACTTGCTACATAGGTCTTTTTTGTTGACCAAGAATGCCACTCCCAAGTAGAATTAGATCCGCCCATCCAAGTCCATGTTTTGGTTGATACGTTAAAATGCCATAGATCTGAAAGACCTCCTTCCCCTCCGCTTGATGCATAACCATAGCCTCCATATAACCAAAGGTTGCCGCTATTGTCAACTGCCGTAATACATCTATTTCTACCACCAGGAGTAGAGCCCGTATTTGGAGTGCCAAGATTATTGTAGACACCATTTTGATTTCTGTACTTACTGCCTTTTATAAAAGCCCATTTTTTGGAGGAAACATTAAATCTCCATAAATCATTTAACCTACCCTGATTTCCATTCACGTCTACTCCCCATCCTCCAAAAAGCCAAATATCTCCATTTCCATCACACCACATTACAGAATTAGTTCTTGTACTTGGTGCGTTACTACTTGATTCAACACCCGTGGTTCCGTATACCGCCTTTACGTAACCCCCAGTATTACTTCCAGAGTGCTTTTGACCTTTGGTGATATTCCACATGTCATTAAAATTCCAATTTGTACCAACATAAGAAGCATCACTACTCACTCCAATGCCACCAAAAATCCAATGGTCACCACTTTTATCTGTAACATATGCAAAATCAGTTCTTGCACTTGGATGATTCGCATCTCCTCGAGAATCACTTTGAGCAGAGCCGTCTACGAATCCGGGTGCCCAATAGCAATTTAAAGTTCCCAGAACCGATTGGGTGAAAGGTGCAGTAGGAGCAGCATTATACTCTTTTCCAGAATCATAACCTATTCCTCCAAAAATGGCAAATCGACCACCGGATGCATAAAATGCTCCGTGCCTTTGTCTTGAACCGCTAATTCTTGGTGCCCAAGTAGAAACACCTGGGTAAACTCTATGTGTAACTGTACTATAACCTAATTCATTATAAGTTTTTGGCCCCTTATACAATATCCATTTTCCATTCACTCCATCGTAAGGATCCCATTTCCATTGATCAGTTAAATAACCATTATAAGGAGAAAAACCACCAGAAATACCCATCTTACCATCAGGAAATTGAACAAAGGCAGCTTCGTTTCTGCTACCTGGTATATTCATATTGTTACTAGAATTTGCCGTTCCACTACCTTCCCAATAAATAAAATTCCCAACTGATAATTGACAAATGCCGCCTAAAGTAAAAAAAAGGCCAAAACAAACAAGAAACGTTCTAGCTAAATACATATGAATTATTGAGCAGCGAAATTATTTTTTGAGCTGTATTCTTACAATACTCCTAAGGGAGTATTTAAGTAGTCCCTATGGCGTATTTTTAGGAAACTCTGCAATTAAAGTCATACCCTTCATATGTTCGGCATTGAATTCATACTCAGCTCGTAATTCTTTCAAACGATGATTAATATTCTGAAAACCGCCTATCTTCTTTTTAGCAACTAAACCAGAATCAAAACCAACCCCATCATCTTCATAACTAAAAGAAAAGCTTTCGCCATGATCAATTAATTGTATTTCTGCATTTGTTGCATGGGCATGTTTTAAAGTATTATTGGTTAGTTCTTTTATTAAGTTCTTGATATGTAAAATGGCTTTTTTATTGAGACCTAACTCATCTACTTGCAAAATTCTAAAGCTAGTTAAGCCAAGCCCATTTAATTCAATAAGGTAATTTTTGAGCCAGCTATGGAAATCAACGCTACTTGCTATTTCCTTATTTACACTTCTAATCTCATCATTTAACACTTTAATGTGCTTTTTAAGCTCTTCCTTAGAATAATTGGATTTTGAAACAAATGCCAAGTTCAAAAAGCTTAATCGGCTCCCAACTTCATCGTGCAGCCACCTGCTTAAGCTCAAACGCTCTTCTTGCTTGACGCTTTCTATAACATCAACCAATTCATTTTGAAGCCTAAAAACATCAATTAGCAAATTCTCTTTTTCTTTATTCAAAGACCAAAGAGTATAGCCAACTACCGTATTTAGTATCATTATTTCGAAAAAGGAAGAGTATAGCATGGGTGGAAATACTGGAAATAATAAATCGATAGCACCAGCATCGATCATGAAATACAATATCGAAAACAATGTAAAGGCAAAATAAGAAATTGCAAATAAAAAACCTTTTACTCCTTTGCTTTTGAGTTGTTGGGCAGTAATTACCCAAATGATCAAGAAAATAAAAATGATTAATAAATAATAGATTAGTTGAAACAAAACTCCTTGTTCTCTAAAAAAAACGGGAAAGGCAAACCACAATATTGTTATGATCATTACGAATATCATAGAAAACCTAAGCGCCTTAGAAGGCCAAGATTTTTGAGATTTCAATTCAAAAAAAGAATATGTAAAAAGCCCTAAGGACAATAAACTCACTACAGAACCTAACAATAGTGGATGGAATTCAATAAAAGTTTCTTCTGGATACAAGTATAATTTGCCAAAACCAAGTTCTACAAACGACATAAAAGAATAGGACGTGACGAACAGGCTATAATGAAAAAACATCCAACTTTTATTAATTACACCAATTACAAACAAAACAAGAAGTGTTAATACAACAAACCCAAAGTACATTCCAAGAATCAAATCAGAAGAAATTGACCATTCTTGAAATTGCTTTTGAGTAAAAGATACAACTGGAACCCGCAATGGTCTTTTATCACTATTTACAACGATATAAAACTCATCATCTGAAAATTTTGACAAATCAAAAACTGGAAACCTGAAATTTATATCTCGTTCTGAAACCTTACTTAAATCACCGGCGTGTGCCAAAATCTCTGCACGATTATTAAGCAACCATACATGATTAAGGTTGGCGTTTGAAACACCAAGAACAGTAGAATTTTTTAAGTCATTTATTTCAATTTTGGTAACAGCATAACCCGATCTATAACCAAAGTTGTTTGATGGTTCTTTTGGTTTAAGTTCAAACTGTGAAAGATTTATAATAGCAGGAAAAGAATCGTAAATCACCCATTTTAAACTACTATCTAAATTTTGATAGGATGCCAAGCAGCTTGTGCTCAGTGTATATAACAAAATCAGAAAAGAATACTTCAATTATCGAAATACTTTACGAGCTGCGCTATAGAGTTAATATTTAGCTTCTTATATATATTTCTCCTGTGCTGTTTAAGTGTAAATTTACTAATGCTTAGCTTACTCGCTATCACATTTGAATCTGCTATGCTGGCATAAAGTTTTGCTATCTGAAACTCCCTTTTGCTGAGTTTTGATTTAGCACTAAATTCGTCATATTCATCAAAGTCATTACGTAATAATTGCTCTGTGATGTCAGCAGATAAATAAAACCTCTTTTGCTTTACCGAATTTAAAGCAGTAAGTAACTCATCAGATTCAATGGTTTTTAGCAAATAAGCACTTGCTCCTTCGTCTTTTGCCTTTTTTACAAATGACGGGTTACCATACATACTAAAAACAATTACTTCAAGATTTGGGTATTTATGCTTTATTGACTGTAACGATTCTAAGGCGTTTTCTTCGCTAACATTAATGTCAATTATTGCAAAGTCAAATACCTGCTTTTCTAGCACCTCATTAAATTCACTAATAGTTTTTGCATGATAGTCTAGACTATATTCATTTAATCCTTCAAGCACACGAAAAAGACCTTCTACCACAATATCGTGATCTTCCAAAACTATAATTGAAATCATCTATCTCTACTTCCTATTTAGAAAAAAACGCTGACAAGTTAATTTTTTCTATTAAAAGTTCATTTATCTTCTTCTTCTAGCTCGTTTAGCGCCTTGGCTACTTCCACCTAAAGACGAGCTTATTCCAAGTAAAAATCCAAGATCATACCAACCACTACCACCTGACTGATAAATGGCTACACCATCGTTAAACAGACTTATTACAAAAGAAACAGGTGCAATTAATCCTTGCCACAAGCCCATCCAAAAGCTTGGATAGTTCACCACTTGGTTTAGGTCAACTTCAGCAGGCTCTGCGAAACAACCACTTAAAAGAAATAAGGCTACAAGAGAAAATAAGATCCACTTCATTTTAAATCCATTTATCGTTAAGCAAATAAACGGAGTAAAATGCAATATGATAATGACTCAGGTTCTCATTGATTCTTTTAAAACCAATTAATCAACTATATCAGAATTATCTGCATTTAACGAATCACTTTCTATAATTGCTTCTCCTTTATAAGGCGGCGCCAAAACATCTTTCATCATTGCATCAAAGTCGCCACCGTAAGTTTTGGTAATTGGTTTTCCATTACGCTCTAAACCTTCAAAAATTCCTTTATCTACTTCATCCCAAAGGGTATATTTTGCTTGCGATTGCAGATTAATTAATCCGAAATGATTTTCAGAACCCAAAGGGTTACCACCATCTTTCCATTGCTCATCAAAGGCTTCGAAGTAAAAACATGAAATACCTTCTGCATTGGTCCAAGCTCTTACTTTGTCATAATATAACTTCTCTTTGTACTCATCGGCAGCCTTGGTTCCCTCAGCTCCGTACATGCTATTGGTTAAACTGGCCCAACCCGTTTCGCCTATATGTACCGGTTTTTCAACGCCAATCTTTTCTAGATACTTGAGCACATTGCCGTATTGCGTTTTGGCATAATCTTGCGCTCTTTTCATGGCAAGCTCAATTTGTTCTTCTTTGCTTAGGTCTTCTTCACCTGTCATTACTCCCCAATAATCGGGCTGGTAATGGCTATCGTGAAAAGGATAAGTATGTACCGATAGAAAATCAACAGCTTTTATCAACGAATTCAAATCTTCAAGATGATAACTTTCATCACCTCCACCCCACGATGCAAAATTATCTGAGCTGGTAATCCAAACATCCTTGGCCAACTCACCACTTGTTTTTAGGTTTTGTAAGTAATTAACCCATTTAAGAATTACACCTGGTCTTACAAAGTAAGACGCTGCCCAATGCACCATGGCCTCATTTCCAACGGCAATCATCTTTACAATGTCTGGATAATCTTGGGCCATTTTAACCGCCGCATCCACTTCAAGTTTATTATTCTCTTCGCTCTCTAGCTCATGATCTGGATTTGGACCCCATGCACCTTTGCAGTCTATCCATGCGCCAAGCATTACATACATTTCAAATGCCTTGTCTTCATCTTTCAATTGTTTAATGGCTTCAACCAAATTATTGGCATGTGCAAACTGTTGAGTATTATATGTTCTTATTACCTTAACTCCCAACGCGCTTAGTACTTTCAGGTCTTCTTTCAGATCTTCAACACTTGGCACATCTTCTCTAGTTTTTTCTCTATAGCCACCGTAAGACATTGCCAAGTACTCAGATTTACCCAAAATTTCCTGTGCCGATTTATTTCTTTCGTCTTTTTGGCAACTTGAACCAAAAAAGAGTAAAAATGCTAATGCAGCTATTAGTAACTTTCTCATAATCGAATCTATTTAGAAGAGCTAATTTAAATTAAGTAAAGAACATTAAATACTAAATGTTAAAGCAAAGTCAATTCAGGCTTACCAAATCCTTATTTTAGCCAAGTGAAGCAACTACACTACAGCCTACTTTTGTTTATATGCTTAGCTTCTTGTAAAACTGATCAAAAGCAAAAGCATGAAATAGATAATAACAACATAGTTGATAAAGATTATTTTGATTATTCCATTAATACGGCCAATAAATTTATTGACAGCCTTGATGGCTACTTAAATCAGTGGAGACAAAATTTTGGATTTGATGATGCTGGAAACCTAAAAACTGGCGCATCAGAAGTTTATTTGGCAGCACTTTGCGCAAATCTTTATGAGCTGAATAAGAATGAAAAATATCTCGATGCGGCAAAAAAGATTATTATAAACTATGAAGACTATAGAGCATTAGCAGGTGATCCAAAGAAGTTAAGGCCAGAATATGAAGCTGGGATCCCACCCATTTCAAATTTCTTTTTACCTCCAAAGTATGCCAGAGCTGCCCAAGTGGTTAAAAACTCGGGTACTTGTGGCAAAGAAGAAGTTAAAACTATTGATAGAATCTTATCAGAAACTGCGGAGTTTACCCTTAGAACCCAAGAATGGGGACCAATGAACCGTGCCATGTTACGCGCCGAAGGCCTTTTACTTACCTGTTTGGTTGTAGATCAGCATGAGCATAAACAGCAATGGTCGCAAATGGGCACCACTATTTTAGAAGATAATATGACCAATTGGAGCATAGAAGATGCCGGTATGTACAATATGATTTGGCTCTACTCTTTGTGCGGTTATTATGGATATCATCCCATTGAAAATAGAAATTTGAATAATCCATACTTCCATTATTATTTGGAGTATTTCAAGAATTTGCAAAGCCCTGCTGGTGTTATTCCAGATTTTGGCGATGGATGGTGGCGCAGTTGGTGGTATGCGGCTGTTCCTGTATTTGAAATGGGCGCTAAAACATTTAACAACCCCGAGTTTAAATGGATTGCTGAAAACACTTTTTACAACAACACAGACTTTGATAAAAAGAACATTACACTGGCCTTAAAATTTACCGAAGCTATGATTTGGGGTAATAGTACCCTTGAATCCCAAATGCCAATGAATGGCAGCAGACAGGTATTGGATGATCTGGCAGGTAAAAAAGTGGCTTTTAGAAATGGTTGGGATGATAAAAGCACATACTTACTATATAACTACAAAGACCAAGGTAAAAACGGAACAATCTTTAAAAGAAACCTCAGCAACACACTAAGTGTGAGCCACGAAAAAATGCATCATGGTCATAGTGATGAGCTATCAATTTCTCTTTTGATGCATAATGGAAGCATTTTACTGCACGATGGCGGCTACAGACCAAAATTACCCAGCGGCCCAAATGGAGAGTGGCGGGCAGATATTTTTCATAATAAAATGGTTTTTAGGTCGGGCGATGTTTTTGATTCCAGATTTGAGTTCTCAAAACTTAAAGACCAAGGCTTTTATAAAGAAAGCTCAACCGAAAATGTCGATTTTGTTAAAGGTGCATTTTGCGAACACTCAAGAACTAAAGAAGTAATAATTGAGAAAGGCATTGGGCATGAAAGAATAATTGATTACTTGCCCAATGACGGTATTTTTGTGGTTTTTGACCTAATTAAATCCACAAACCAAAATTATTCGGCAAATAATTTATGGTTTAGTCAAAACATTATTGAAAAAGGCGAGCATTGGTATTTAACCAATTATGATTCAATTGGAAAATGGGAAAACCCTGGCGATGAAAGTCTTTATATCATATTCAATCCGGAAAACGAATCAGAGATATTTACTGAAAAAGTTGAAAGGCATAAGCAAGAAGAAGTGGTAATGGTAGAGCATAAAAAGCTCTCAGAAAAAGAAGGTAATACTGAAGTTTTTATTACCGTTTTGGCACCAAAGAGTTCTAATATCGAACCAGAAAGCGTTTTCTACAAATCAGAAATCAGCAAAAATGCCTTTGGCACTTCAATAATCATAGCGGCTGACACGCATAATTTTTGTCATAAAATTGATCTTGAAGGCGATACTGCTAGAACATGGCCTAGACCTAAATACACCTTTGAGAGCAGTAAAATCAGCATTAATGAGTTCAGTAGCGATGCTGACTTTTTATATGTTTGGAAAGCCATGGAACGCAATTACTTTATGTCAGTTAACTGCACTAAGGTTGAAAATGAAAGCGAAACGCTTTTCGAACAGGCCAAAAACACCAACGAGTTTAGGCAAGATGGCGGAGCGACAACAGCTGATGCTTGGAAAGTTAGAAAAATAGAACGCACAGTTTTTAAGTGATTATAAACCTTTTCTTTTATTCCATAACCCTAAGCAAAGCACAATACCACCAACAATGCCAACAAGGTATGATGCGCCATGAGACCAACCCACTGTTAAATATAAATGATGTTTTTCAGGTTCTATTTGCACAGCTAGGCCTTCAATAAGCGTAAAAACTTCACTTTTTGAGAGCACGTAGCCAAGTATACCGGCAACGAACGCAGCAATAGCTATAATTCCAATTAGGGATAATAGTGGCCTAAATATTTGAGATAATTTTAGTTTTGGCCTTTTACCAGCTCTTGCAGCAAAAGATATAATCACACCCAATATTAATCCTACCCACCAAGTTGCAATTACACCCCACACCAAAGCTAAATTAACAGGAGATTCACTTTCAATTACCTTAGGGTGCCCTACAGTAAAATACTCCAATGAAATATGTGCTGTTACCAAATCATGGCAAATGCCATAAAAAACAGCAAGCAGTATTGAAAAAATTATGATTTTAATTGTTTCCATTTAAGTCATCAAAACAAGTCTAGATATATTTCTAAATCGACCTATAATTCTGATCTTTCAAAGCTATTAATCATTTCTACATCAACGCCTTCAATTACCCTTTGTATACCATGCTCAGTTCTGTTTGAGTTATAACTTGCCGCATCAATGTCTAAATTATCGTGAAGCAGACTCACCAGATGTGTTACAGGATAAGCTAAGTCTAGATTACAATTTTCAGCTTCAAACCCATTCATACACCTTATTACATTATCAAACATAAGCTTTCGCGCTCTTTGTATAGCCGAATTAGCATCCTTATCGATTGATACTCTTTCTCCATTCAAAATGTAATAATCACCATACCATTCAAAGCTTCCCTTGCTGCCTTTAATTCTTATTCTTGGGTCTACGTTTTGTATACATGCATGACTCACATTTACGAATAGTGGAATTTGATTTTCATTTTCAACTATAATACTCGCAGTATCAAAACTCTCAATATCGTTTGCTCGCATCAATTGCCCCTTAACCGATTTCGCTGTACTAGATAATTCTACATTAGTGCCAGTCCAAAAGAAAAGTAGGTTTACGAAATGGGCAAAGGCATTATGAATTACTGAATCAAAAACTGGCTCTTCACTACAAAAGAGTTTTCCCGCCCATTCGTTACGTTTGAAATACTCTTCACTTCTCGGCCAAAGACCCAAAAAATGAGCACTTTTTATTTCACCAATTGCCCCTTCAACAAGACTCTTTTTAATCTGCCAAGTTTCTGGTTCGTATAAATTTTGGAAACCTACAAATACGTTTAGGCCTTCTCTATTTGCAATGTTTTTAAGTTCAATTATTTGATCAGGAGTGGCAGCAGCTGGTTTTTCAAGTAAAAGGTTATAGCCATAAGAAAGACCCTGCTTGGCAATAGAAAAGTGAGAGTGAATACTTGTAGGAATGCACAACAGATCAATATCTCTATTTTCTGAAAAGAAGCCTACTAGGCTACTATGAAAACTTATTCCTTTCTCTTTGAAACTGTCTATTTCACTTTCACTATGGTAGTGTATTGAAACGATATCGCTCAAAACAATCTCACCATTTTTATGCTTGCACAGTAAAGTTTGAAGGTATAAACCGGCATAACCCGAAGTACCAATGAGTGCTACTTTCATTACTTGGTATAAATGGTTAGCGCATCTAAATTGTTTTCAGGCCTAGGAAACAGAAGACTTGCCAAATAACCAATTATGATACAGCTTAGCACCGATACTGTACTAAAAAGCATAAAGTGTACATCAGTAAAATACTTAACGGTGACAGTGATTAAAATACTTAGTACCGCCCCAATAATTGCTCCTTTGGTATTAGCTCTGGTGGTAAACATACCTAAAATAAACACCCCTCCAAAGCATCCGCCAACAACACCCAAAATCTCCATCCATAAATCAAACATCGACTTGATTTCGAAGGTGGCCATAAGTAGGGCTATGGCTGTTCCTGCAATTCCAATAATCGTGGTTATCACTTTGGCTTCAAACAACACCTTTTTATCATCTCTAATTCTACCTAAAAAAGGATAGTAATCCCGTATAATAACTGTTGTTACAGAATTCATGCTACTATCTAACGTGCTCATACAAGCAGCAAATAGGGCCGCAATAAGTAAACCTGTTACCCCTTGTGGCAATACTTCTACAATGTAAAGTGGAAAGGTTTGAATGTTTTGCATTTGTGGGTTAAGTACTGCAGGATTACTATGAAAATAGCTAAACAGAGCACTACCCAGGAGGTGAAATAAAATAGTTCCTGGAACTACAATAAGACCAAGTAAAATATAGCTTTTTCTCGCATCTTTAACTGTAGGCGTGGTCAATACTCTTTGCACCATTACTTGATCTGATGGCAAGGCTGCTTGGGTCATCATTTGGTTCAATATAAACACCCAGAAAACGGGTAAGGTTAAATCCCATCCCCATTCTACGGCATGAAGCTTTTGATAGCTATTATTTATTTCGAAGAAACCTTGAAACCCGCCATCTGTACCATTTACCATTAGAAAGAAAGCCAAAAGTGTACCCCCAAAAAGCACGGTAACCTGCAATACATCGGTCCAAATTACGGCCGTAATTCCACCTAAAACGGTATATAACGTGGCCAAAACGCCCATTATAAAAATGGCATAAAACACATTAATTCCGGTAACTGCTGTTAGAGCCAAAGAAGGAAGCAAAAGCACAACGCTCATTCTACCACCCAATTGAAAAGCAATAGATACCAAAGCACCAAATAATCTTACGGCTTTGCTAAACCGTGCTTCTAAATACTCGTATGTTGATGTTATTTTAATACCTCGTAAAATTGGAATAATTGTGTAGGCAGCAATTATCATAAAAATTGGTCCCCATAGAGTACCCAATCCATAAACTTGATTTGTAGAAAATGTTTTTTCAGGTATGGCTAAAAAGCTAATTGCACTGGTTCCTGTTGCATAAAGACTTATTCCAACTGCCCACCACGGTATTTTTCGTTTGCCCAAAAAGTAGCCTTCGGTGGTTTTTGTTCTTCTACCAGCTGATGCACCTATTAAAATCAAAAAGGTCATGTAAATACCAATTACTAAATAATCGGTTGTGGCCAAAGTTTTTGTTTTTGATACAAACCTTACTTTTTTGGACCATTTGTCCTTTTTCAAAAGCAAGAAATGATTTTGTTTTTCAACTACTTTATCACCCGGATCAAAGTCAAATTCAACGTAAATTTCGCTCCATGTATCAGTAATTATATGGTAAGACCAAGCCGTCTCTTTTCCAAGTACAAAAATGTGGCTCTGCCCTGTGGCCACAACTTTGGGTCTTGCAATCTTTACCGGCATTTTCGTTAGTTTCATCCAACCAACTTTCGAAAAACCATCAATAGGTGTTGTTCTATAACACCACACTTTTTTTGAAGGGCCCTTTTTCTCGTTGCCTCCAAAAATGTAAATAGCATCATCTTTTTCAATTATCCCCGGGTTAGCAACCCTACCGCTGGGCAGACTATCCACATAGTTGGGCCCATCACTTTGCCAGTTTGGTATACTATCCAGATCGGTAATTTCAAATTCACCCGCTACAAACCCTGAATGATCTTTAGGGTAGCAACTCCATAAAAATATTGGGAAAAGAAAAATTAGTTGCCACACTCTCATTTATATACTCGCAATTTTTTCTACAGAAATACACAAATCGGCCAGTGCTATTGCTTCAGATGTACTTACCCTATTTTGAGCTTCATCATTTAACGATTCAACAAAGTGATCGAATATATTAGGTTGCTTTTCAAAAGGCCCAATTTCATATTGGTGCCCGGTTATAACATTCACTTTTTGATTCATCACTTCAATTATACCTTTTTCACCTGTAATCCTAATTCTGTCATCGCCATGTGAATTGGCGCATTCAGGCCTTAAATAATCAAGAACTACCGTTGCAGTTACTTTTTTACTCTTTAAAACTAAAGTGGCATTGCTTTCAACTTCGCCATTGTTTTGGTTAAATTCATTCGATTGGTTAGCGAAGGCAACTTTTAATTCACTTAAACCTAAAGCCAGCAACCAATCCAAAGCATGAGCTCCAACCCATGGAATTAAACCGCCAAACTTTGCCTTTTCTTTCATCCAATTAGCCTTTTCACCCATTTTATAGCTTTTCTGAGCTTGAACAGTAACAACTTGGCCTATATCCCCTTTTTTCACCAACTCAAATGCTTTAGCGAACCAAGGTTCATACCGGTGAATCATCATAGTTGAAAAAGTAGCTTTCGATACCTTCAACACTTCTTTAACCAAGTTCAATTCTTCAATTGAAAGCGCAATTGGTTTTTCTACAAAACAATTTATATCCCTTTTTAAACACTCAATAAGAACTTTTGAATTGAGATGGTAATGGGGATTGACTATAGCAATGTCTGGCTTCTCAATAGCCAACATTTCTATGTAATTGGTATACCTTTTTAATTGATCATAGTCTTTAAGCCTGTTCAAATTCTCGTTTTGGCTACCAGGAGCGTAGGCTACTATTGAGTGAACATTTGCACTTTGAAATGCGTATTCAAAATGACCCGAACCACCAATTACAACGGTTTTCATGTGGGCTAAAGTAAATGCATTTGAGTTAAAAATGCCATTTGAAACACAAATCGAGACCGCTTTTATGGTTTAACTTTATATTCGCCTAATGGCTACTGCTAGAATAAAAACCACCATTGTTGGGTCATATCCTACACCTAAATGGTTGAGCAACAATCCGACAGAAGAAAATATTGCTAAGGCAACCAAAGATGTACTGAAAGTACAAGAAGAAGCCGGACTTGACCTTTTAGTTGATGGTGAAATGTATCGTTTTGATCCACTGCACCCAGAAACCAATGGCATGATAGAATTTTTTATTAGGCCAATGGATGGGATTAGAATGCAGCTCACTGAAGCTGAAAAAGCAGCATTTAGAGCTTTACCCGGAATGGAATTTAGAAGATTGCCTGCTGGGATTGTTGATTCGCCAATTGGAATTGGTAGTCTCGACCTTAAAACACCATGCGAAAGGGTTAGGTCTTTGACAAATAAGCCTGTGAAATTTACGCTCACTGGGCCCCATATGTTGGCCAAAACCATTCCCAACAACTATTATAAAAACAAAGAAGAAGTAACGTTTGCCATTGCACAAGCTTTGGCAAAACAGGTGGCTGAACTTAATGCCGATGTAATTCAACTTGATGAAGCCAATCTTCCTGGGCATCCTGAAGAAGCCAAATGGGCACTTGATGCCATTAACATTATGCTAGATGCTGTTAAAACTACACCTGCGGTGCATTTATGTTTTGGTAATTATGCTGGTAAGCGTGTGCAAGATGGCACTTGGGCGGCAATGCTCGAGTATTTAAATGGTTTGCATGCCGACCACGTTGTACTAGAAACTAAGCGCAGGCCAAAAGATGAAATAAATGTACTAAAAGATGTGGGCGAGCACATAGGACTTGGCGTTGGGGTAGTAGATATTAAAACGAGTGATGTTGAAAGTGCAGATGAAATTGCAAAAGACCTTGAACGCATTGAAAAAGCTATAGGTATTGGGAGGGTAAAATACATACACCCTGACTGCGGCTTTTGGATGCTTGACAAACCTACATCTGATGCAAAAATCAACACCTTGGTAAAAGGTAGAAACCTATATTTAGGAATTGATTAAGCCTAAGTCTTTTGAAAAAGAAGACTCGAAAACGCCTGTTTAGACTTTTTATTTTAGCTTGCCTCCTATGGTTTGCAGGGTTATTTAATCCCATTGCTAACCTTCACTTTTACATTGATCAAAGTAATCCTTTGGATTACGACTTAAGTTCAGACCTAGTTGAACTTTGCGATAACGAAAGCGTAAACGTAAAAGAGTTAAGCATCAAGCGCGCATCTGCGGGAATTGGAGCTAAAGCCCTTACAGTCATTACCCCACCTAGAATTCGTATTATCACTTTTAAGCAAAACCAAAACAACTTTGAAATTGCATTTTCAGAAGGAGGTTTAACGTCTCGAAAAAATGTTGGTGGCGCTGTCTCTTTTTCGGTAAACAGTAATTTTTACGATACCGAGCAAAAAACACTGGGCGAAGTAATTGTAAACGGAGAACGGCATGGATACGAAACGGGCTCTTCGGGCTACTTTAAAGTAATTGAAGGCAAAGCCTATGTTGGCCCAAGAAGCCTTTTCGATGGCAAAAGTGGTAAAATAGAATTCGCTTGCCAAGCACATCCATCTGTAATGAAAGCTGGCATTATTTGGCCCTATATTTTAAAAGAAACCATGAACAAGACTTCGTGGGGAAGAAAAACTTATAGAAACTTAGGTGGCATGGACAATGAAGGAAACATTGTTTTTTTACTTTCTGGAGACGGCGCGCTGCTATCAGTTAAAGAAATCAGCGAAATTGCTTTAGACCTTGGCGTACAAACCGCTACCCTTTTTGATGCCGGTTCATCGCTGCAATACACCCTAAAAACGAGGGGTTGTAGATTGAATTTCGCCGCTTACAATAACCAATTAAACTTGGGAGCCAAGTTTGATCATTGGTTTAAAGAAAACTGGGGATATTTATTCTACAATACGGCGCCGGTATTTATTAATTATAAGCAAAGGGACTAGACGCAATCGATAAATCGCTCAATCACCTTTTCCATCATTTCATAAGGTGGCAATTGCCACAGCTTGCTTGAGAAAATTTCAACTTCGGTAAATCCTTTATAGCCCGCTGATTCTATTTTTTGGGTCATTGATTTAAGGTCAATTATACCGTCGCCCATTAGGCCGCGATCAAGGAGCATGTCGGTAGTTGGAGCCAACCAATCGCATACATGGTAGCCATAGATTTTGCCTAGCTCCCCTGCCCTTTTAATCTGTTGATTCACATCAGGATCCCACCAAACATGGTAGGCATCAATAGCAACACCAATGCCGTCACCAATTTGTTCGCAGATATCAATGGCGTGTTTAAGGGAGTTTATAGAACATCTATCGGCAGCATACATGGGGTGTAGTGGCTCAAGTGCAATGGGTACGCCCATTTCTTTTCCTAGCTCGGTCATTTTGGCTAAGCCTTCGGTAATATAATTATGGGTTTGGCTAAGGTCTTTATTATTAGCAAGCATACCACCCGATACAATTACCAAGCAATCGGCATTTAGCTCAGCGGCTTCTTCAATGGCTAATTTATTATCGTCCCAATTGTGGTTAAAGTCAGCTACAAAAAAACCACCTCGGCAAAGCCCTGAAACATGTAAACCTGAGTCTTTTATAATTCTAGAAGCTTCTTTTAAACCAACTTCGTGAATCTTATCGCGCCAAGGTCCTATGGCTTTTATGTTGTTCTTCACACATAAATCTACCACTTGTTGCAATGATAAATTCTTGAAAGTAGCTGTGTTTATTGAGAGTCTATTTAAATCCATAATATTTTTAGTTTTCGGAAAAACCTATTCGAACTTAAAATTTATAAGTAGCTTTAACCTTCTTTTGTTTTTGAACTCTTTGTAAAGAAACAAGTTAATTTATAAATCGCCAATTATTAACAGGCTATAAGAAAGCGATTTACATGCATGGAAAAGGTAAATATCTCATATCACTTGGATATTCAAAGAAAAAGTGACGACATTCTTGTTGTTCACCTTTCAGGAAGTCTAAATAATGAGGAAACCCTTGATATTCTCGATAAAATTGTAGTGGCATTTTCAGAGCTACAAAATGGTTTTATGATTCTGGTTTTAGATGGGTTTACTTATTTTCCATGGAAACTCAGAACTACGCTTATTGGAAAGATAGTTGATGGTTTTGCCGACGGCCATTTTCAACATATTTATGTTGTTTCTCCTAACGTTTTTATTAAAACCCTGGGTTTTTTGGCCCAGAAAGTTTACCGCACCATTAAATATAGTTTTAGCGAGTCTTTAAATGAAGCCTTACTAGACTGCAGATATTTTGACAATCTAGAGAATAAATGGAGCCCAGAAAACATTAAAAAAGGTCTAATTTCTGATGAAAATTGGAAAGAATTAATAGTAAAAGAGGTTTTAACTGATGCAAACGAAAACGAAGCATTTATCGCCCTTGTAAAGCCAAACTTGATTATAAGCTGGTATAAAGGAAAACTAACCGGACAGTTGGTAAACTTTATTTATGATTTTCATTACAAGCATTTGCCAAAAACTGAAGGTCATTGGCACTACATTCTGGATTTATCTCGGGTAAAACAACCTACAAGAGAAGCAAGAAAAGTTTTTGAAAAAAGAGATAAGGAGATTGACACTTATTTGGCAAGCAAGCATTACAAGTTTGGCCGGGCCATGCAAGTGCTTATGAAAGCCTATGCCTATGTAAATAAGACCTTTGCCGAAACTATTAACGTAGTAGATGATATTTTCTTAATTGCAAGCCAGATCAAAAAAGGTGAAAAAACAATCAAAGAGAATCTAGAGTACAAAGAAAAAACGTTCAGCTTTGGGTCTGATATTGACGAAAACCTAGATATATTATCAAAAGAAGAGCTTATTGAATTGGTACATTCAATACATAAAGAACACAACAACTTTAGAAATACCACTAAAAAACATGTTTTAGACGCGGTAAAATCTGTTTCAAACATTGTTTTTAATGAAAAATACACCGTTGAGCCGCTAAATACTGAGAATGTAAGAACACATGAGTTTTTTGAGTTATTCCAAACGATAAACCTACTTCAATATGAGTCGGTTACATTGATTAACGAATTGGAGTTTACCAATAATAACTTGCAAAAAATTGTAGCCGAAAGAACCAGAGAAATAGAAGACTCAAAACGCAAATTAGAGGCTCAAAACTCCGAGCTCATTAGATTAAATAACGAACTCGATACTTTCGTTTACAGAAGCTCGCATGATATGAGAGCTCCCATTGCCACATTGCTCGGACTCCTAGAAATGGCAAAAAATGAATCGAATCTTGAAAAGAAAAAGGGCTTATATGATTTTATGGATGTTTCAATTCAGAAACTAGATGAATTTATACATGAGATCACATTAATGACCAAGAACTCAAAGTTTGAATTACAAATAGAGGCCTTTAACTTGCTTGATCTAATTCAAGAAGTATTAGCTGAAACGGCTTACCACAAAAACTTTTCAGATATTGACATTAGGTTGCAGGTTCACGCAGCCATTGTTGTGAATACTGACCGATTCAGACTCAAAACCATTTTGAAAAACTTAATCTCCAACTCAATAAAATATTCAAAAAACGTAAACAGTTGGGTTGAAATAAACCATAAAGATTTAGGCAACAAACTAAACAGAATTACGGTGGCCGATAATGGTCAAGGAATTCCAAAGGAGCATCTTGAAAATGTTTTTAAAATGTTTCATAGGGCAAACCTTAGAAGTAAAGGAAGCGGACTAGGGCTATACATTGTAAAAGAAGCGGCGTCAAAAATCAATGGCAACATTAACCTTGAAAGCGAAGAAGGTAAGGGAACTACAGTTACTCTCGAATTTGCAAACTAGGATTATTCTTTTTGACCTAAGAACTGTTTCATTCTTCGCACAGCAAGGTCCATATCAATTAAAGCATTTGCTTCACATGCCAACCTAAATGTTTCAGATAAATGCACTTTAGATCGTGCGGATTCCTGACCATCAATCATTTTAAACTCATGTTGAAAACCATTGAGCCAAGCCAGAAACACCACGCCTGTTTTGTAAAACCTTGTTGGTGCGGAAAAAATATGACGGCTTAATGGCACCGTTGGGTTAAATATTTCAAAATAAGTGTCAGAATTATCTTTAGTCAATTGCCCAAGAGCGGCTGAAGCGGCCGGAGCTATAGCGTCAAAAATTCCAAGCAAAGCATGACTAAAAGCGTTTTCATCGCCTGCTATTAATTCAGGATAATTAAAGTCATCGCCAGTATACATTTTCACGCCTTTGGGTAGTTTGTCTCTAAGCATTACCTCCTTTTCTTTATCAAGAAGAGAAACTTTAATACCGTCCACTTTTTCGACATTTTGCGTCATTATTTCGTTAACAATGTCCATGGCTTCAAAATGGTCATTGCTTCCCCAGTATCCTTTTAGGGCAGGATCAAACATTTCTCCCAACCAATGTATTATTACCGGTTGCTTTACGTGGTTTAAAATCTCATCATATACATACTTATAATCGTGAGGCGATTTTGCACAAGAAGCCAACGCCCTACTGGCCATAAGAATAACTTTTCCCCCTAAGCCTTCTACAAAATCAATCTGCTCTTTGTATGCGGCCACAACTTCACCAAGCTTTAGGTCATTATTTACCACGATTTGGTCTGTACTACAACCGCAAGCCAATAGTGCTCCTTCAACGTTTTTTGAAGCCGCAATACTTCTTCTAATAAGCTCTTTTGCATTGCCGTAAGTAAGCCCCATACCACGTTGGGCAGTATCCATAGCTTCTGCAACACCTAACCCAAAGCTCCAGATTCTTTTTCTGTAGTTAATTGAGGCTTCCCAATCGATTTCAGTTGTACTACCCTTTTTTGGTACTACATGCACTGCCGCATAGGCAATACGGTTAAACGGGCCTTTTGAAGTTGGCTGAGCATTTTGTTTAGGAATGCTGTATTCAAACCAATTCCCATTTTCATTCAGAAGTTTAATTTTCATGCAATCTTTAAGATAGGGTTGCAAATTAATGTTTTGCAGATACTACTTAAACTGCATGAAAAGTGTTTGGTTCATTTTTATACATGCTATTTAACCCTTCATTATTTTTACCCCAAAGCTTTTGTTAATGATAAGAATTCTGATTTTAGGTTTGCTCATTTCTACTTCAATGCATGCCCAGCGCCCAGCAATGCTAGAAATGATTGATGTTGAGCGATATACCATACAGCTTGACTTGAGTAATTTCACAAATGAAATTAAAGGCCTTGCCACAATTGAATTCGCTGTTGCTAAGCCAGGAAATACCATCGTTTTTGATCTGGTAAAAGCACCGGATAATAACAAAACAGGAATGAAAGTTCTTGACGTTAAAATGGATGAGGCTATAACATGGAATCATTCTGAAGATAAAATTACGATATCTAAAACCAGCGAATTTGATAGCAAAAAAGCCCATAAGCTTACTATTACTTTTGAAGGATTACCTGCCGACGGTCTAATAATTTCAAAAAACAAACATCAAGAACATACCGCTTTTGGAGACAATTGGCCAAATAGAGCGCATCATTGGTTTCCTTGTATTGATCATCCTGCCGATAAAGCTTTTATTGAGTGGAAAGTAAATTTCCCTTCAACACTTAAGCTTGTTGCCAATGGAAAATTACTAGCTGACTCTTTGGTAACTGAAAACACAAAACACAACCATTGGAAAAGTATGGTTCCTCTTCCCACTAAAGTTATGGTTATAGGTTTGGCTGACTTTGCCGTTTCAGAGCCCTGCTTAGTAAATGACATTGAAGTAACGAGTTGGGTTTTTAAACAACAAAAAGAACAAGGGTTTAGCGATTATGAAGTGGCCTGTGAAGTGCTTTTATGGTTTCAAAATAAAATTGCTGATTATCCTTATGCTAAATTGGCTAATGTTCAGAGCAAAACGCGCTACGGAGGAATGGAAAATGCATCGTGTATATTCTATTTTGAAAACTCGGTAAATGGAAAAGGTGAAGTTGAAGACCTAATAGCGCATGAAATTGCGCATCAATGGTTTGGTAACTCTGCATCTGAAATAGATTGGCCACATTTATGGCTAAGTGAAGGGTTCGCTACTTATTTAACTGATGTTTACATTCAAGAAAAATATGGCGATGAAGCATTTAAGAATCGATTGGTGGGCGAACGCAGCAAGGCTATAAACTTTTACACAAAATATAAAGCACCTGTGGTAGATACATTAGCCAATAACCCCAATTTATTATTAAACCCTAATTCATACCAAAAAGGTGCTTGGTTTCTTCACATGCTCAGAAATCAGCTAGGCGATAGTCTATTTTGGGAGTCGGTGCATGCTTACTATGATTTATATAAGCTAGGTAATGCATCTACTAACGATTTTATGGCGGTTGTAAATCAAGTATCAGAAAAAGACTATACCCAATTTGCAAATCAATGGCTCAAAACCACCGGTCATCCAAATTTGGAAATTGAAAGTAAACTCATCAGAAATAAAAAGCTTGAAATTAAAATAGAGCAAAAACAAAAAGTACTTTTTGAATTTGACCTTGAGCTATTTGCAGAGTGTAAACCTAATGGCACGCTGCACACTTTTCAAATAAATAAGAAAAAGATGAAATTTACTATTGACCTAGAAGGCGAATTTGAAAATTTAGAAATAGACCCTAATGCCAACTTATTTTTTGAATACAACTATAAACATAAGTAGGCAAAGTCTAAAACTGGGAAGAAAATAAGGAGAATCGGAAAATACTCACCACTACTCTACCAAGGTAGAATCGCTACTTGCCTTTACATACCGGTAAGTATTTGGAGCATCTTCGTTATTGGTTTGATGAGCAAAAAAGTGCGTCCAAGCGTAAATTAGGGTTAAAACCAAGAAAACATTGAAAACAACCAATGATACTTCCATAACCAGCCCTTGAAATCGAAAACGTTTTGAACTCTTTGACATACCAAGCAATTTAAAAGTGCGTGTTTAACTTACTTCAACATATATTCCAAAATTGTAACTAAGCCTAAAACACTCTTTAACAAAACCAAAGTTAGGGATTATAAATAAAAATGAAAGTCGCTTGGTATTTTTAGCATGTAGTTACTAGACTGTTTTGGTTTTTAATCGAATGCCTTAAAACTTTTAAAACAGATTATAAATAAGGTCAATAAAACCTGAAATCTAATATTTATTTTGAGTCTCATAAATTGCATTAAATGCTAATGCGATATTTCATTTAATGAAACTCTCGTTTCAATGCATGGGCATCGGTTAAATAATGAATTAATCGAAACAATCATACACTTGTCAGCAATGTAATGCGTTAAGGCTGCAAAACTACTCTCATCGAACCCATGAGTAATTTCATCCTAATTATACTTTATTTCATCTACAATTATTGAACATTTGTCTTGTCAAACAACAAAAAATGTAAAGCCATGTTACGACAAGTATTAATCTCAGCAATGGCAATGTTAACAGCACTTTTAACACTAGCCAGTAATCCTGCCCAAGTATCTAAATTGAATTGGAATAATGCAGGAAATGACAATTTCTTTTTTCATTCACAAACAACAAACTTTCAAAATCAATACGATTGCGATTATCGCGGTGAGCGATATAACGATCTGGTATTACAAAAAGCTATTGAAGATTTAGGAGAAGAAGGTGGAGTAATCCATTTAAAAACGGGAGTCTATTTATTTAGCCAACCTATTTTGATTCCTAGCAACGTTTTAATTAAAGGTGAAGGTATGACCACGGTACTTACCTTTAATATGACAGAAGCAAAAGACGCCATAATTTTTAATGGCACCTTAACAAATGAAAAATATGAACTCAAAAGATTTGCCACTAAGGGAGAATCTGCAATTACTCTAGCTTCTACAGCGGGCATTAGTAAAGGAGATTTACTTAAAATTTGGTTACCAGAATCAGAATTAACCACTTCTGAATGGGCCAAGGGTAGTATTTCTCAAATTGTTAAAGTAAAAAATGTTTTTGGCAATACTATTGAGCTTGATAGCGAATTAAGACTCAACTTAGAAACATCAGAAACCAAAATTGCCAAAATATTACCAGTAAAAAATGCAGGTATTAGCTGTTTAGAAATTATTAGAACAGATCAAACCGAAAACCAAACCAGTAACATTACTTTTAATTATGCCGAAAACTGTTTCGTAAAAGGAGTACAAAGTGATTATAGCAACTTTGCGCATGTAGAGATCAACAACAGTTATAAGGTACAAGTATCTGGTTCTTTCTTTAGATTCGGACATGATTATGGTAGAGGTGGAAAAGCATACGGCGTTGTGTTGCAGTTTGGTTCAAGCGATTGCTTGGTAGAAAACAACATTTTTCACACCCTAAGACATGCCGTACTATTACAAGCAGGTGCCAATGGTAATGTGGTAGCCTACAACTATTCAAAAAACCCAACCTGGGCTGAAGATAATCTTCCTGAAAATTCTGCTGGTGACCTAGTATTACACGGAAACTATCCTTTCGCCAACTTATTTGAAGGAAACATAGCACAAAACATAGTTATTGATGCATCTCATGGTAAGAATGGTCCTAACAATGTTTTCTTGAAAAATACGGCAGAACTATATGGATTCTTTATTAATCCAGAAGCTGCTGACTCTCAAATAATAATTGACAATAAAGTACCTAACAAAACATTCCTATTAGGTAACTACCTTGTATTTGGCGAAGGACACTATGAATATGGTAATAAAGTTCGTAACAAATATGTACCTGTAAATACAGAGCAAAGTGAGTTTGAAAGCTTTTATAATAAAGCAGATAAGTATACTTGCACAAAAGATTACCGCATCTTAGCAGAAGCAAGATATGAGCAAAAACAATACACACAATGTGTTGAAGAAGTTGAACTACCAGACCAACCAACAATAAACGCAGCTTACACAAGTGTAGACGACTACTCAATTGACGAAATAAGTTTATATCCTAACCCAACATCTGACGTTGTGAACATTGAATACAATGGTGAGATAACAGTTACAGTTTACGACATTAAAGGACAAGAAACTTTAATTACTAACGCGAAAGCCATAAACGTAAAAGATTGGACTAAAGGAACGTACTACTTTAGAATTGAAGATACAGAAAATCGTTTGACAACATATAAAAAAGTGCTAGTGAATTAGTTCTTGAGCGTATTTAAGTCGTAAGATACGCTTTACAGAAAATTCCAGTTGGAGGGCGAATACTTCGTCCTCCTTCACTTTTTTAAGTGCCGCATTTAAAACAAGGTCAATATCTAAGGGCATTAAAATCACATCGCATCCCGCTTCCATTGCTTTAAAGCCAGCATTTTCAATGGCTGCTACCCCACCCATATTAAGAGCATCAGTAATAATTAAGCCATTAAATTTCATTGAATCTCTCAATAGCTGGGTAACTACCAATCTACTGCATGATGAAGGCATTTCTGTGGCAAAATCATTATTTCTAATAGCAATATGCCCCACCATTACAGAAGGTGCACCAGCATCAATTAAGCGCTTAAAAGTTTCAAGTTCTTTCATTTCGCCATCAATATAAACTAGCTTTTTGTGCGAATCGCCTACCACATTGCCATGACCCGGAAAATGTTTAATTACAGGTAAAATATTGTCATTTAAACTAGCATTTATAAAATGTTGCGAAAGCATTACTACCGTATCTTCATTTTTCCCGAAACTTCTATGCCCTATCACTTCGTTTTCAGGAGTTAGGTCGCAAACAGGTGCATAATTCATAGTAACCTCAACGTCATTTAGCATTGAATCAATTGTAGTAACGGCACCTACCACAGCTGTAGAATCTTTTAACGTGTTGGTTTTCGCAAAAGCACCAACGTTTCTCAGCTTGTATTTTATTAAAGAAGGCTCTGCATCAAGAGAATAAAGTAAAGGAACAAAACCCTTATTGGCGGCATTTACTTTACTACCTATGGCTTTAAACTCACTTGCAGTGCCACCAAGGTAAATTATGCCACCTATTTTATTTTCTCTTGCCAATTGCTCAACTTCAGTTGTGGTTCTTCCATACTCTCCTGCAGCTACAAAGAGCATTTGAGCAATTCTCTCTTTACTGGTAAGTTCATTATAAAGAGAATCAACTTTTTTGTCAATTGAACTATCACCAGGTTCACAAACACGATTTGACAATTGTGCCGAAGCACCCATTGAAGCAAAAAGAGAAATAAAGAGAAGAGTTAAAAACTTCATAATTAAAAAATGGAACGCAAAAATGATAGTTATAACATAAACCTTACACGGAAATTGTAAACGTTATTTGCAACTTGTTTTCACCACAGTACATATCAGAGTATAAAAAGAATCTAAAACTAGCCACTCCGGTGGTTTTAGGTCAGGTAGGTCATATGATTACTCAATTGGCCGATACGCTTATGGTAGGGCAAATTGGGGCAGAACCCCTGGCTTCAGCTGCATTTGCAAATGCACTATTTGCACTTTTATTGGTGGTTGTAATTGGTTTGGCTACGGGTATTACAACACTTGTAGGTAATGCTCATGGTGCAAATAACAATAAAAGCATAGTTCAAATACTCGGAAATAGCTTTTGGTTGCTCATGAGTTTTAGCTTGATTTTGTTTGTACTGGCCATGGTTTGTAAACCACTTTTGTACCAAATGGGGCAAGAACCTATTGTGGTAGACAGGGCAATGCCTTATTTCAACATTCTTGCTTGGTCATTATTACCCTTAATGGCATTTATGTCGTTAAAACACTTTACTGATGGCCTTGAGTGGACCTACCCTGGCATGTTGGCCAGCATCGTATCAAATTTGATAAACATTATATTAAACTACTTTCTAATATTTGGGAAGGCGGGTTTGCCTGAAATGGGACTTCTTGGTGCAGGTATAGCTACGCTAATTGCTAGGGTGCTAATGGCGCTTATGCTTTTATCCTTTTTACTTTTTCACAAAAGACTTTCGCCCTTTAAAAATGCGCTAATATCATTTAAACCATCAATAAATAAGTGTAAAGAAATTTTGAAACTTGGCGTACCAATTGCCACTCAGTATTTTCTTGAAGGTGGAGCCTTTATACTTGGAGCAATTGTAATTGGCTGGTTGGGCGCCATACCACAAGCTGGACACCAAATTGCAATTTCTATAGCCTCATTTACTTACATGTTTGCTACGGGATTAAGCTCAACCGCAACAATTAGGGTTAGCAATTTGGTAGGTGCCAAAAAATTAGACCAATTGCCAATTGTAAGTAAGTCTTTGTTTTACATGGTAATTTTTATTGAGGTATTCTTCGCTTTGATCATGATTTTAGGCCATGAAACTTTAGCAAATTGGTTTGTAAAAGATGTTGAAGTTGCTCAAATTGCTTCTTCGCTAATTGTTGTTGCAGCATTTTTTCAACTTACTGATGGTATACAGGTAATGGCAATGGGCGCGTTAAGGGGACTTTCTGATGTAAAAAGACCCACTAGCATTGCATTGCTTTCTTATTGGATAATTTCTTTACCTGTGGGTTATTATTTAATGGAAAAAGCCAACTTTGGAGCCGCTGGTATTTGGTATGGTTTTTTAACTGGATTGTCAACCGCAGCCGTTCTTTTAACCACCAGATACTTTTTACTTGAGCATAAAACCGTTTCAAAAATTGAGAGCGCATAGAATGAAATACTTGTATTCCCTACTCATAGTTACTCTAATATTTATTTCAGGTTGTTCGTCAGATCAAAAGAAACAAAGAACTGAGGTTAAGGCACAAACCAAATTAGCAAAACTTGAATCTCCCCTTAATAACACCGTTGTAAAAAAGGGAGATCCCATTAAGCTAGAACTTACTTTAAAAGAAAAAGCATCTGAAAAAATTGATTCAATTGGCGCTTATATAAACGACCGTTTTGTTCAAAAGCTAGAAATAAAAACTTCTAATGTTCAATTGAATTCTGAAAATATTCCATTAGGTAGAAACAAGCTGCTTGTTAAGATTTTTAAAAAAGATGGCTTGCAAGAAAACAAGTTTGCACAACTTAAAGTAATTGGTAATAAGGTACCTAAGCAATACGGTTTTGAAGTTATAAATGAGTTTCCGCACAATAAGGAATCATACACCCAAGGCCTGCTTTTTCATAATGGTAAATTATATGAAAGCACCGGGCAGCGTGGCCAATCTAAACTGCTTGAAATAGATTTAACAACAGGCGAAGCGATAAAAGAACACAAGCTACCGAAAAACTATTTTGGAGAAGGCTTAGCACTAATAAATAATAGATTGTTTCAATTAACTTGGACGTCAGGTCAAGGCTTTATTTATGATCTAAATACCTTTAAACCTATTGGCAACTTTGGTTTTACAGGCGAAGGATGGGGACTGTGCACCAATGGGAAACATTTAATATTGAGCAATGGAACCAATGAATTGTCATTTTTAAATCCAGACAATTTTAAAGTGGTTAAAAAGCTTCAGGTAATGGACAACATGGGGCAAATTTCTAAGCTAAATGAGCTTGAATACATCAACGGCGAAATTTGGGCCAATTACTATCAGTACAACAAGTTCTTAATCTACAGAATAGATGCAAAAACCGGCGAAATAAATGGTGTAATTGACTTAAGCGGCATTCTTAAAAAGGCTGATAACCACCCAACTATAGATGTACTCAATGGTATTGCTTACGATGCTGAAAATGATCGGATTTTCGTTACAGGTAAAAACTATCCAAAGATCTACGAGATTAAACCAATAAACAAAGGAGAATAACTTTAGAAGCTTTTTCCATGCGTTGATTTTACCATCAACTTACCAACGAAAGGCACCACATTTGCAGCAGACATTACGCTAGAAACCAAATTCTCTTTAAAGAACATGTTCTGGTATTTACGAGCTCTTTTTACCCTTTTACCAAAGTGCTTTTGCCATAATTTGGTGTAATTAGCTTCCATTTGATCTCTAGTAGCTTTACCTGCTAGAAACTTGACCACTTCTTCGCTCGCGAGCTTTGAGGCATGCATGGCCATACTCATTCCATTACCAGTAAGTGGTGTAATCATACCTGCTGCATCACCTAGCATTATAATATGATTGTGCACCTGTTCCTTTGGTCCAAACTCAATGTTTGATATTGTGAGTGGCTCATCCCATAACTTTTCAAAAGAATTAAAATGATCATTTAGATGCGGGTTTGCTCTTAAAAACTTCTCTTCCATGGCAGTAATATCACCACCTGACTTTTTTAAGAGATTTGCAGTAGTTAAATAGCAAAAACACGTTTTATCTCCTTCTACCCTACTAATTCCACCATAACCTTCTTCAAATAAATGAAGCTCAATTTTATCTTCATCAATGTCACTTTTTACGTGATACTTAACCCCTACAAAATTATTTTTAGGGTCTTTTATCTTTTCAATAAACGGCCTGTTCTTCTTCTTATCAAGCTTACTGCGCTTGCCATAGCTGCCCAAAACTTGCTTAAATATCAAGTCTCCAGTTTTGGTGCTTACCTTAAAAACATCATTTACATCAAAAAACTCAACATCAGTAACCTCAGTTCCCTGCAACAAAACCACCCCGCTTTCAAGGGCAATTTCAGCCAATTTATCATCAATATAATGGCGACTAACCCCAAAAGCGCCTAATGGCAATTTTAGATTTAGCACTTTGCCATTGGTATGGCTAAGGGTAAAATTTTTGATCTGTGGTAAGTCATGTTCAAAGGCATCAAAGCCAAGTGACCTTAAGAACTCGCGGCTTTCAAGGCTTATGTATTCTCCGCATACTTTATGAAAAGGGTAATGGTTTTTCTCGTAAAGCACCACACTATGTCCTTTTTTCGCTAGTTGAATACTGGCGCAAAGTCCGGCAAGTCCGCCGCCTATAATTCCTATTTCGTATTGATGCTTCATATATCTTTAAATGCGCTTTAAGCTCATTATCAAGGTTCAAAAAAACAATAATTACGGCTCTTAGTTTTATGCCATGAGTAAATTAATAGGATCTGTCTTTTCTTATGAAGCTTGAGCAAGAACTGTGGTTAAAGACTTTACATAAAATTCGACATGTTTGGAAGACAAAAAGTTTCTTGTAAAGGGCGCAAGAGATTTCTCAAAGGGTGCTCAGATTCTTCAATGAAACCCTGCCTACCTTGTATGTTCTTCTCTCCTCTAAACCAACCTTTAACTTGAGTTTGATTATAAATATGTCTTAACTTTTCCGAATTTCAGCTTTCCAAAAAGGCCTAACCTTGATTTTTAAGTCAAACTTTGGAAAAGTTCGACTATTAAATCGAAAATCAGCATTAACACTAAAGTAACCTTTATAATTAATCGAACACGGATTTTTAGTAATTCAGTCTTGGGGTTTATGGTCTTCGGTTTAGCAAAAATTCGACTAAGTGAGCTTTGAGCTACTTTAGTATTTGTAAAAGCTCAAAATAATAGCGATTATATTTCTTTTAGCAGGTTTTGCGGGTATAAATAGCTGTGCACCTGATGAACCCTTTACCCCTAATATAGACCCTGAATTAGGCCCTTATTACATGGGTGAGATTTTGTGGAATGTTTATTTTGTTGAAGGCACCGAATGGGTGTACAAAGGAAAAAACGAACGCGGCAAAACAGTATTTGATAACCGTAAAGCTAACAAGTAGCACGCTTGACACGGTACGCTGTGCCGATGGAGAGCCAAACCATTGGAAGGTAACACGCCAATATGTTAATAATGGCATGACCAGCAGTTTTTTAAGAACTGAAATATATCATAACCTACGGGCTTGCGGTGGCATCTTAAACTTTGGGGATAGTACAACTGAACATAGAATAATCTTGGATAGGTTTGTTTTGAGTGAAGGTCAAATAGCTGGTTTTTTTACAGATAGAGAAGGGATGAAGTCTTATGACCAAACCACCTACAAAGGCCTACAAAATGGCATTGAAGCCGGCGGCTTATACTCAAAATGTTGAGCAAAACCTCAGCCTCCAAGTTTGACTTTAGAACCCAATTCTTGTTTATGCGCCCTTTTCCATCACCACCAACCACCTAAAGGCCCATACCCATTCAATCTGATATGATGCATTTATTTCATTCATCAAACCTTGCAGGTCATAGTTTTTAAAACCTCGGGCTACTGATAAACACGCATCATGTTTAACCAAATGGGATCTTGAAAAAATAGCCGTAAGCGCTTTAATACTGTAGTAGGCTAAAAAATGACGATGCAGGTCGTTGATAATGGCAAATTGCGCTAGCCTGAGCTTTGTGGCTATTAACGCTTTCAAATTATCGTCGTACAAATGATGACAAAACAAAGAGCTAATGGCAATATCATACTCGCCACTTTTTACATCATTAAAATCAGATTGCAAATACTTTATATCATATCCTTTACTGGTTTGCTCAGCATATGAAATGGCATCTTCTAGCAAATCAATGCCGGTAAGGTCTACTTTTATATTGCGTTTTTTAGCCCAGTTTGCAATTGCTCTAAGAGAATCGCCTCCACCACAACCAAGGTCAATTATGCGCCATATTTTATGCTTACGTTTTCCTATTATCTGCTTTAACCCTTTTAAAGTTGCAGCATGGCCACCCAATAACTTATTAATGGCATCTAATTCCTTTAAATTTTGATGTAGGTCTGCGGTACCAATGCCGGGTTGATCAAGAAGCTCTTCTTTTCTCGATCGCTCTTTTAAATTGATCAATGCGGAGCCGTTTGTTCAATAATACAAGACTCTAGCGTAAGACCGGGTCCAAAACCAGCCGCAAAAATCATATCGTCATCTTCTTGTTTCTTGTTGTCCCATAGCTCTTTTAGTACAAACAATATTGTTGGCGAAGACATATTTCCATAATTCTCAAGTACATGCTTAGGTACATCAAGTGCATGCTCATCAAGCCCCATCACTTCTTCAACCGCTTCGAGAATTTTTTTACCACCAGGATGAATTGCCCATTTTCCGATATCATTTTTTTCAAAACCGGTTGAATTCAAGCAACCTTCAAGCAATGGCCCAACCCCTTCTTTTACCAATTCTGGAATATAAGAAGTCAATCGCATTTGAAAAGCATCATCACCAATTTCCCAAGCCATGTCTTTAATCCCTTTTGGCATTAACCTGCTGTAAAACTTCTTTATTTCCCAGCTGTTCTCATTTCTTGTTTTAGCACTTATAATAGCTGCTGCTGCCCCATCAGCAAAAAGAGCATTGGCGCGCAGATTATCGTCAGAAGTATCTTTCAAAAAGTGTATAGAACAAAGCTCTACCGAAACTATAAGCACCCGTGCATTGGGATCAGAAGCGCATAAACTATCAGCAATTCTCAACGCATGAAAAGCAGCATAACAGCCCATAAAGTTTACAGAAAGCCTTATTACATCATCATTTAAACCAAGTTTTTGCATTAGCTGAATTTCTAAACCCGGAGCCGACATACCAGTACAGCTTACTGTAATTAGATGCGTTATACTTTTTACCTCTACGTCATGCATGGCATTAATAGCGGCTTTTAGTGCAAGTTCTGGTGCTTCTTCACCAAAAAGTTGCATTCGTTTACTAAGGTTGGCCTGTGCCCCATTAAATAGGTAATGATTTGCATAGCGCATGCTAAAATCTGGCACTACACTATGCCTTTGTTTAATGGCCGATTTAGCATATAGAATTTTAATCATTCTAGATATGCGATCATCGCCATCAATATAGTTAACCATGAAATCGGCAATTTCATCTTGCCTATATTTATATTCGGGTACTGCAGTACCAATTGAATTTATAAAACTCATATATTGTAAAAGTCTAACCTGTCAACGCAAAAAGAGTGCGCAGCGTTCAACATTTATAAGGGTAAATTCCTTGTATTTGCACTTAAATCTTGCCAAATAGATGACATTCAATAATATAAATAATTTCTCGAATGCGCTCACATTAATGCGAATTCCATTCTCCATTTTCTTAATGCCCATTTTTTGGTTTGCTTTATTGGCGGCCGAATCGCCATGGCAAGAATGGGACAAAATAGTATTAATCTTCTTTATCTTACATATTTTGGTATATCCGGCAAGCAATGGGTACAACTCTTATTTTGACAAAGACGAGGGCGCCATTGGTGGACTTGAAAAGCCTCCCACGGTGAACAAAGAACTATTCTATTTGGTATGCATTTTTGACATTTTGGCCATTGCCCTTTCCTTAACGCTAAGTTTAAAATTTGCCATTGGAATAATTGCCTACACCTTAATGTCAAAGGCCTACAGTTGGGATAAAATAAGGCTTAAAAAGCACCCAATTATAAGCACTTTGGTGGTTACTTTTTTCCAAGGTTTTACTATTTATTGGATTGTAAACCTTGGAATTAATGATGCATTTAGGTTTAATACATCCACTATCTTGTATGCCATGGTTAGCACCCTTTTTCTAATGGGTTCATACCCTATTACCCAAATATATCAGCACCAAGAAGATGCCGAACGTGGCGACAAAACAATTAGCCTAATGCTTGGTGTAAATGGCACCTTTATTTTTTCAGGTTTCTTATTTGCTTTGGCTACAGGGCTCATGGCCTATGGGTTTTTTCTTGAAAATGAAATTACCAATCTTTTTATCTTTATGGTAGCCACAGCTCCAGTAATTCTATTCTTTACATCGTGGGTTATAAAAGTACGTAAAGATCCATCTGAAGTAAACTTTAAAAACACCATGAAAATGAATAAAATCTCATCGATTTGCCTTAGCGCAGCTTTTATTCTAATGAATATTCAGTTTTAATTTTTACCCTGCGCGAACCATTTTTGAATCGTAATTGTAATTGAAACAACCAAATAGAAAAATAATGAAATTTAAAGGATTGCTTTTAGGAATGGCAATGGTTTTGGCAAGTGTTTTTACCAATGCACAAAATCCTTATTACACCGCCGATTTAAGCATAGGATCTACCACTAATCTTTTTGTGGGTGCCTTATCTTTTAATAGAACACACACCATTTTAAGTGAAAAATTGCATTTGGGTTATGGATTAAGGTTTAATCTGCATACAGGTTCAAACCAAACCTATATAACGGCCCCATTTAAATATACAGGAGAAGGCTTAATTGATAGCATGAGCATAGATAATATAAATACTATGGGTTTAAGCGCAAGTATTAATCTAGGTTTTTCAATCTCTGAAAAGTTAATGGTGGGCTTTAATATTGATGCTCTAGGCTTAAGCTTTGGTGGCGCGCAAGATGTAAGAATAAAACAATGGGTAGATGATCCATCAGGAGCCACACAAACACTTACTACTGCAACACCTACTACATTAAACCTACTGCTTGTAGGCGATAATGATATTGGAACATTAAACTCTGAATTTTATATCAGATATATGTTTAATGATAACTTAGGGGCAAGATTAGGTATGTCAATGTTCTTTTCAGAATACACTACAGAAGCTGCCGGACATGACAATAACAAAAGGTTTAGAAACAAAATTCAATACCCTTTTATAGCACTTAGCTATAAATTGTAAAAACAAATACCAACATGAGAAACATTTTTTTGATTGCAAGTTTGTTACTTGCCCTGCCCCTTTTTGCTCAAAACAAAACTATTAACGCGGCAAACTCTTCTGTAAACTTTATGATAACCAATGCTGGTTTAGAAGTTGAAGGAAAGTTTTCAGAAATCTCAGGAACTGTTCAATTTGATGCTTCAGACCTAAATAGTTCAAAATTCACAGCCAATGTTAGAGTTTCAAGCATTGATACTGAGATTGAGATGAGAGACGACCACTTAAAAAGCGAAGACTATTTTGATGTTGCAAAATACCCTTTAATGAAATTTGAGAGTACGGCTATTAGTGGTAAAGAAGGTAATTACAAGGTAACCGGAAAGTTGACTATTAAAGACGTTACTAAAACCATTTCATTTCCGTTTAGCACTTACTCAAAAGATGGCTCATTACATTTAAAAGGAACTTTTGAAATAGACAGAAGAGATTACAACGTAGGCGGAAACTCTTGGATTATGGGCGACGATGTAACGGTTACCCTTGATATTGCCAGTAAGTAATTAAGGTTTAGCTATTCTAATTCTTTCGAGCAAATTATTCATGTGCTGGGCTTCTTCAAGGCTCAGCACTTCAAATTCTTTTATATGCTCTTGCATTCTAGGGTGAATCTCTTCCAAAAGCGTTAAACCTGATTCAGAAATCTTAACATCAGCATTTCTCTTATCAAGCGCGTTGGTGGTTTTTTCTACATAACCTTTGGCGTGTAATTTGTCAACAAGCCTTGACGCATTAGATTGCTTATCCAACATCCTATCTATCAACAAATTTATATTGGCAGCTTTTGGGTATTGGCCTCTCAATATTCGTAGCACATTGTACTGCTGATTGGTAAGCCCGTATGGCTTTAGAAGCTTTTGAATTCTTCTGTGAATGTAGTACTGAGTATAAATTATGTTTACACCCAGTTTGTGGAATTCTGATTCAAATTTGCTTTGTAATTCTTCTTCAAGCTTCATCTCACTGCAAATTAATACGTTTGTAAAAAACCGTTTGAGCTAAAACGAGCCAAAATTAATTTAGTTCAAAATAATTTGTACATACATACAATTTCATGTTTACGACCCTCATTGTTATTAGCCTATTGTTTTTTGTGGGCGCTATAATTCTATCAAAAAAGCCACCATCTAAACCTAAATCTGATGAAATTGAACCACTTGAAAAAAAATACATAGATGTACTAAATGCAAAAATTTCTTTTTACGAGCAACTTAGCCCTGAAGATAAAGAGCGCTTTGAACACGATGTAAATGTATTTTTACGCACCACTAAAATTACGGGAATTCAAACCGCAATTAACCATGAAGATGAAACGTTGATAGCTGCTGGAGCTTGTATTCCTGTTTTTAATTTTCCTGAATGGCAATATAACAACCTTAATGAGGTAATTCTATATCCAAACCTGTTTGACGAAAACTTTGCTACACAGGGCAAGGGAAGATTTGTAAGCGGTATGGTAGGTAATGGTGTAATGGAAGGCAAAATGATCTTATCAAAAAGGTCTTTACATTTAGGTTTTGACAATCGAACTGATAAAAAGAACGTGGCGGTTCATGAATTTATTCATTTGATTGACAAAGCTGATGGAAGCATTGACGGTGTACCCAGTCTCTTTGTTGACAAAACCTTTGCATTGCCTTGGTTTGAGCTCATGCGCCAAAAGATCAAAGAAATTGAAAAAAATAAATCAGACATCAATCCTTATGGAGCAACAAATCCGGCTGAATTTTTCTCAGTAGTTTCAGAGTATTTTTTTGAAAGACCCAAATTGCTAAAAAAGAAGCATCCGCAACTATATGATGAGCTTACGGAAATTTTTGATGGTAAAAAGAGATTATAAATGCTGAATTTTAGATTTTGGGTGAATAGGTAAAGATGAATAAACGATTAGAAGTTTTGTAATTATTGGCTTGGTGCTGATTTCGGCAATTTGGTTTGGTGTAGTAATAAGCCAAGATCAAGACAAGGGAACTCTGAGAAAACTACCACCAATGCCTGCTGATAGTAGTGCTCCAATTGAAGTTCCAAGCAATTTGAACAATGTGCTTTTTATCTGGGTCGATTCAAAAGATGAGCTTACAGTTGGTCAAAAACTTTGTGACTTAGAAAACTTGAGAGCTAGAGTTAAAAAGTTTATTGATAATAATGGAGAAGACTCTACCCTTTCCGACTCACCTCAGGATGTGATAATTTTACTTAAGAATGAAGTTAGCAAGAGCTACAAAATGTACATCCAAGTTCAAAATGAAGTTGCTGCTGCTTATAGAGAACTTAGAGACACTTTTGGTTTGAAAGAATTTGGAATTTCTTACTCTGACCTCGTTACAACTTTGAAAAATGAAAATGACGATTTTAAAAGTAAAGCTATTGAATCAAAGGTGGAAAAAATAAAATCGGCATATCCTATGCGAGTATCAGAAGCTGATGCGAAATAACGTAACAATTCGAATTTGATTGGAAGAAGAAATGATAGATCATGAATTATGGATTTTAAATTATCATACTCCAAAATTCAAAATCACATATCCCTAATTAACCGCAATCTGCTCCACCGCTGGCATTTTAATAGCATCAATTCTTTTCATCATTTCTTCCTTAACTTTTTCATACTCTTCTAAATACTCTTCTTTTACTGGCTCAGCTGGTGGAAGTTCAACTTTAAGAGCATCAACTTGAGTACCATTTAGCCAAAAGCGATAGCAAACATGCGGGCCTGTTGCTAGGCCTGTACTGCCTACATAGCCTATCACCTGCCCCTGCTGTACTTTAACACCATTACTAATGCCTTTTGCCCTTTTACTCATATGCAAGTATTGTGTGGTGTAGGTGCTGTTATGCTTCACTTTAACATAATTGCCATTGCCACTGGTGTAGCTTGCTGCTATCACTGTTCCATTGGCCGTAGAAACAATAGGTGTTCCGTAAGGTGCCGCGTAATCAGTTCCAAAATGCCCTTTCCATCTGCCGGTAACAGGGTGCTTTCTTCTATAAGAAAAACGACTACTAATTCTACTAAACTTTACAGGAGCCTTTAAAAAAGTGCTTCTACAGCAATTGTTATTTTGATCAAAGTAATCTCCTTCTTGGTCTTCGTATTCAAACCACACTGCATAATAATCTCTTGCATAGTGATTAAATACAGCACCATGTATTTTGCTTACACCTATAGATTTTCCATCCACAAATTTTTCATCGTAGATTACTTTAAACCAGTCACCTTTCTGAATTCTATAAAAATCAACCGCCCAAGCGTAAACTTCGCTCAGCTCAATGGCAAGTGTTGGGCTCGCATTTTGCTCATTTAGGGTAAGGTAGAGTGATGAATTAATTATTCCTCCTGTTTCTCTAGTCTCGGTTATTATTGGTTTTTTGCCTTTGAATGCCGTAACAACACTATCAAAACTATAAACCACATAGTCGGTATTATCAATTTCGTAAATAAAGTGTTTGGCACTTTTAGCCGAGTCATTTTCACAAAGCACAAAGTACTTTTTACCTGCTCGCATGTACCTTACATCAAAAGTATCTTTCAAGCCGCGTCCAATTTCGTCCATTTGCAAAGGGCTCACATTGTGTGGGCTCAAAATATTGTGCAGAAATTGATTTCGTTTTACTGTGCCTTGTACCACGTTATACTTTGTAGTATCAAAACCATAGAGTAGTTCAGGCTCACTTTCAACCACATTCACACTATCAAATAGCAATGAATCATCTTCAATTATTTCTACTCTTTCTGAACCAATAACCCAGTTGTATTTGCCATCAAGATCAAATCCAAACCATATCAAGGTAATTACCAACCACAAGCCAGCAATTGATATTAGGCTCCACTTTAATTTCTTATTCAATTAATCCTTATTTAATACTAGAATAACTGAACAAAAGTGAATTTATGATATGCTTTTTGATGATTTCTTTATCCACACGGCTTTAAAAAGTCTATTTCATAAAATCAAGGTGCTTGAGTAATCTTGTTGCATAGGTAAATTCAGGATAAATGGCTGCAAGCAATTACGACGAGAGTAGTATTAGGTCGCTCGATTGGCGCGAACATATAAGGCTCAGGCCCGGAATGTATATTGGTAAATTGGGTGATGGTGCATCGCCTGACGATGGTATATACATTCTTATAAAAGAAGTAATTGACAACTCAATTGATGAATTTCAAATGGGCTTTGGAAAGTCAATTGAGATATCTGTTTCTGATACCGAAGTTAAAATTAGAGACTACGGACGTGGAATACCTTTAGGTAAGGTAGTTGATGTTGTTTCTAAGATCAATACTGGTGCTAAATACGATTCTAAAGCCTTTCAAAAATCGGTAGGACTTAATGGAGTTGGTTCCAAAGCTGTAAACGCTTTGTCTACCCGTTTTCAGGTAAGGGCCATTAGAGAAGGCGAACAAAAAATTGCAATTTTTGAACGTGGCGAACTACTTGAAGATGCACCAATTTCAAAGACTGACGATAGAAACGGAACCGAAGTAGTTTTTACCCCTGACAATACCGTTTTTAAAAATTACCGTTTTAGACCTGAATACCTTGAAGAGCAAATAAGAAATTATACCTATTTAAATTCTGGACTTGCCATTTATTTTAATGGCACAAAATTCTACAGCAAAAACGGCCTATTTGATTTACTAGAAAATAAAACGGCCGATACCCAAATAAGATACCCAATTGTTCATTTAAGTGGAGAAGATATTGAAGTTGCATTTACGCATGGCGATTCTTATGGAGAAGAATGCTACAGTTTTGTAAACGGTCAGAACACCACGCAGGGTGGTACTCATTTAGCAGCCTTTAGAGAAGCAGTGGTGCGGGTAGTAAGAGATTTTTATAACAAGAGCTTTGAGAACAGCGATGTGCGTTCATCAATAATTGCTGCCGTTAGTGTAAGGGTTCAAGAACCAGTTTTTGAATCTCAAACAAAAACCAAGTTGGGTTCACTTTATATGTCAGATGGCGGCTCTACTGTAAGAACTTATGTTAGCGACTTTTTGAAAGTTCAGCTTGACAACTTTTTACATAAGAATAGTGAAACTGCTGATGCACTGCTAAAACGAATATTACAGAGCGAGAAGGAGCGTAAGGATATGGCTGGTGTTAAAAAACTTGCCAAAGAGCGCGCTAAAAAGGCCAACTTACACAATAAGAAACTTAGAGATTGTAGGGTTCATTATACTGACGATAAAAAAGAAGAAAGGTTAAATACAACATTGTTTATTACTGAGGGAGACTCGGCCAGTGGTTCAATTACAAAAGCGAGAGATGTACAAACCCAAGCAGTTTTCTCATTGCGTGGTAAACCACTAAACTGTTACGGCCTCAAGAAAAAAATTGTATACCAAAACGAAGAGTTTAATCTATTGCAGCACGCACTTGATATTGAAGACGATTTAGATAGCCTACGCTATAATAGAATTGTAATTGCAACAGATGCCGATGTTGATGGTATGCATATTAGGCTATTGCTATTGACATTCTTCTTGCAGTTTTTTCCTGATATTATAAGAAATGGTCACCTTTATATTTTAGAAACGCCGCTATTTAGGGTAAGAAATAAACAAAAGACCATATACTGCTATAGCGAAGAAGAAAAGCAAAAGGCGATTAAAGAGCTCAAGGGTAATCCTGAAATAACCCGTTTCAAAGGTTTGGGAGAGATTTCGCCAAATGAGTTTGGTGGCTTTATTGGAGAAGATATTAAGCTTGACCCAGTAACCTTGGCCAAAGGAACATCAATTGCCGAGCTGCTGAAATACTACATGGGCAAAAACACGCCTGACAGGCAAAAATTCATTATTGAAAATCTAGTGGTTGAAAAAGATGTTGAAGAAGAAATAGCTGCCTAATAAAATGAGCGACGAGATAGAAAACGAAGAAGAGTACACAGACGAAGAGTTTAGTGATGACGCATTAAACGAAGAAGAAAACCCTGAAGATGGTGAAAAGGTTATAGACACACCTTTGGCCGACATGTATAAAACATGGTTTTTAGATTATGCTTCTTATGTAATTCTTGAGCGCGCTGTACCAGCAGGAAATGATGGCGCAAAACCCGTGCAACGACGCATACTTCACTCTATGCGCGAGATGGAAGATGGCCGTTTTCACAAAGTGGCAAATATTATTGGCCAAACCATGCAGTACCACCCGCATGGCGATGCTGCCATTGGCGATGCCTTGGTAAATCTGGGTCAAAAGAATTTGCTTATTGATACTCAGGGTAACTGGGGAGATGTGCTAACAGGTGATTCGGCAGCTGCTCCCCGTTATATAGAAGCAAGGCTTACCAAGTTTGCTCTTGAAGTTGCTTTCAATCATAAAACCACCAATTGGCAACGTTCGTATGATGGTCGTAAGCGAGAACCCATCTTTTTGCCAATGAAATTTCCCTTAGTGCTTGCACAAGGTGCTGAAGGTATTGCAGTAGGGCTTTCAACCAAAATTTTACCACACAACTTCATTGAACTTTGCAAGGGTTCAATAAACATTCTAAAAGGCAAAAAAGTAAGCCTTTTACCTGATTTTTTAACAGGTGGAATGATGGATGCCGGTAATTATAATGAAGGTAAGCGCGGAGGTAAAGTACGGGTAAGAGCCAAAATTGAACAGGCTGATAAAACAACCTTACTTATCAAAGAGATTCCTTACGCTACCACTACCACCAGCTTAATCGATTCTATTATAAAGGCCAATGATCACGGTAAAATAAAAATTAAAAAAGTTGTTGACAACACGGCCAAAGACGTAGAGATTGAAATTACTCTTGCTAAAGGGGTAAGCCCAGACCTTACCATTGATGCACTCTATAAATTTACCGATTGCGAGGTATCAATCTCGCCCAACTGCTGCGTAATTGTAGATGAAAAGCCGCAATTTATTGGTGTAAACGAACTTTTAGAAACCTGTACTTTTTTAACCAGAGATCTTCTAAAACAAGAGCTTGAAATTAAGTTAGGAGAACTTGAAGACAAATGGCACATGTCTTCATTAGAAAAGATTTTTATTGAGAATCGTATATACAGAGACATTGAAGAAGAAGAAACATGGGAAGGTGTAATTAGAGCAATTGATGCTGGCCTTGATCCGTTTAAAGACAAATTAATGAGAGAAGTAACCGAAGAAGATATTGTTCGGTTAACTGAGATAAAGATTAAGAGAATTTCAAAATTCGATTCATTTAAGGCTGACGAGTTTATCAAAGGTCTTGAAGGTGAAATGGAAGATACCATTTACGATATCAACCATATAGTTGAATACACCATAGATTACTACCAAAATTTACTAGACAAATACGGTAAAGGTCGTGAAAGGAAAACCGAACTCAAGGAGTTTGATAACATAGATGCTTCTCTTGTGGCTGTTGCTAACGAGAAACTTTACGTAAACCGAAAGGATGGCTTTGTAGGTTATGGTCTTAAAAAAGACGAGTTTATAACCGAATGTTCAGACATTGACGACATCATTGTAATACTTAAAAGCGGAAAATACATGGTGAGCAAGGTTAGCGAAAAAGCTTTCTTTGGTAAAAACATTTTGTATGCCAACGTTTGGAAGAGAAATGATGAACGCATGGTGTATAATGCTGTTTATGTTGACGGTGCCACTGGTGTAGCTCGTGCAAAACGTTTTAATGTAACATCTTGTACACGCGATAGAGAATATGATATAACCAAAGGCTCAAAAGGCAGTAGAATTCTTTATTTGAGCGCCAACCCAAATGCCGAATCAGAAATTATTCATGTAGCGCTTACTCCTGGTAGCAAAGCACGCAAAAAAGTATTTGATTTCAATTTTGGAGAAATTGATATCAAGGGCCGTAGCTCTCAAGGAAATATTCTAACAAAACAACCAGTTAAAAAGATATTTTTTAAAGAAAAAGGAGCTTCAACAATTGGCGGAAGAGACATTTGGTATGATGAAGTGTTGGGTAAAATTAATACTGAAGAACGCGGACAATACATTGGAAACTTTCAGACAGAAGATAAAATTCTGGTACTTTACAAAAGCGGAGAATATGAACTCACTCAATTTGATGTAAGCAAAATTTTCTCACCCGAGCAGGTATATCATATTGAAAAATTTAATCCAAATAGTGTAATCAGTTGCATTTATTACGATGGCGATCTTAAAACTTACTACTATAAACGTTTTCAGATTGAAACCAGCACACTTGATAAGCGATTTGGATTTATTGGCGAAAGCAATACAGCCAACATGGTTTTTGCTACCACCAAGCAAAACGAAGTTGTGGAGATTAAAGAAGGCCGCATTAAGCGCGAAGCAGAAAAGAAAGAAATTGTGCTTGATGAAATGATTGATGTGAAAGGTTGGAAAAGCCGCGGTAACAAGTTTGGAGATCGTGTTTTTTCGGCCAAAACCATTAAAGAAGGTGAACCTTTTGAAGAACCAAAGCCTGCAAGCCCAGTAAAACCTGATGGTCAAGCGGGGTTTTTTGAAGACTAACTGAAAAATTTTGAATGTTGAATTAAAACAGAAATTCAACATTAAGAACCTAACATCTTAAATCAATTAACCTTGTGAATTGGTATAAAAAAGAATTTGACCAACTCAGCTTACAAGAGCTTTATGATTTAATGGTTTTACGACAAGAAGTATTTGTGGTAGAGCAAGATTGCCCTTACTTAGATGCAGATGGCAAAGACCAAAATAGCTATCATGTATTGGCTTATGATGAAAACACACTTGCTGCTTATGCAAGAATTGTAAAACCAGGGGTGAGTTATACAGAATGGGCCATTGGCCGAGTAATTGTAAAATCTACACATCGCAACCAAAAGCTTGGGTATAAGCTAATGGAACAATGTCATAAGTTTCTCGCAAAAGAAAAGTGGTCAGCCAATTCTGAATCTAATTTAGAATTAACTGACCACTTAAGTATTTACATTCCTCCTATTCGCTTAAGTGCACAAAGTCATTTAGAAAAATTCTATACAAATTGCGGTTATAAGCCTACCGGAAAAGAATATTTAGAAGATGGCATTCCTCATAAAGAAATGCTTAGGCTGTAAGCTTATTACACAATCCAAGCCACATCAGCAGAGTTTGGCGGAAAACCTCTGAGCTCCGTCATATCAAGCAATTGTGTTACCATTCCTGTCTTTGGATCTGGGTTTTTATTTTCTGCCTTATTCGGAAATTCAACTCTTGCACCGGCCACTAAGTGCCTGTAGTTTCTCATGCCTGAAATCTTTGGACCAATTTTTCTTTGAAAATCATTTCTTGAAAGTCCTTGAATTGGCTTACGCTGGTTTTCCTTGTCAAATAAAAGAAGCGTATACTTTCTATTAACTGCATCGGCATTTGGGTTTACGCACATACTTTTTGGCACCAATACTTCTAAAAGTTTAGATGTTACTAACTCCGTAGCATCAACACCTTTTTGTGGTCCAAATTCAATTATTGCAGCCCAGTCGGTGGTCTCACCGTCACTGGTTTTTCTATTCGCATCTACCAAGCCGTTTTCAGCACACTGCTCAGGATTATGAAGTTTAAGAATAAAAAAAGTTTCAAATGTTTCAAGGTTTAATTTACCTGAGTTAGCGTTGTCCGACATTCAATATTTTTTGTAAAACTAAGCCCTAATTGAATAATTCAATGTTTTAAAATTAAAATTGCTTAATTGCCAATAACTGTAGCAACAGCTAAAAGCTTAAAAATCAAGCCAATTAAATGAATTTGAGCTTTTCCATAAATTTCAAGTAAATTCTAGTGAATGGCTAAGTTTTCATTTAAAAAGTACCAAGAGGCAAAATATAGTAACCTTAAAACGTTTTATCAATTTCAGTCATAAGAATTAATTTTCTATGTTCTGATAGATGAAGCCAATAAGAATAAAACACGGAATTGCACTATCAATAGATAATTCTAGTAGAATTATTTGCGTTCTTTGATATTAAATCTTTGTCAAGATATTATGTACCAATTCATTCAATTTCTTTCTTTACTTATGGGTCTATGCTTAATAAGTGCCTGTGGTGAAGACGAAACACCAATCGACGACATTAAAATAGAATACATTTTTCCTGAAGAAAGCGAACCGCATGAAGGTACCTGGTTGCAGTGGCCACATCAATATCAATATGGCATCCAATTTAGAAATAGACTTGATGAAACTTGGATTGACATATGTCGTGAGCTTGTAGAAGGCGAAAACGTGCACATAATTGCATATAATGAAACTGAAAAAACTAGAATAGAACAATTGTTGGATTCAGCAAAGGTTACAATAGATAAAATTGATTTTTTCTTGTTTGAAAATGATGATTTTTGGATTAGAGACAATGGCCCAATTTTCACGAAAAACTTAAGCAATGAACTTATAATTCAAAACTGGGGTTTTAATGGCTGGGGCAAAAAGGCCAATTTCAAATTGTGTAATCAGGTTCCCTCTAAAATTGGGCAATCAAAAGGATTTGAAGTAATTAACATCGAAGACAAAATGATTAATGAAGGCGGTAGTGTAGAGCTAGATGGACACGGCACATTAATGGCCTGTAAAAGCTCAATATTAAACCGCAATAGAAATCCTGGAATGTCTCAATTAGAAGCCGAGAAGATATTTAAACGGTATTTGGGTGTAACAAATTTTGTTTGGCTTGAAGGCCAAGCAGGTTTAGAAATTACCGATCAACATATTGATGGATTTGCTAGGTTTGGTAATGCCAACACCATTGTAACCATGGCTAAAGAAGACCTATTGGCCTATGATGTTTTAGAAAGTGATATTGAAACCCTTTATAATGCAAAAAACAAAGACGGTGAAGCTTATAACTTTTTGTATTTGCCTTTAACGCAAAATAATGTAAGCACTAAATACGGCGAAAACCTAGGATACAAAGGCTCTTATTGCAATTATTATATTGGTAATACCAAAGTGCTTGTGCCTACATATAAAGACGCCAACGATAAAGAAGCTTTGCAGATTTTACAAGGTTTATACCCTAATAGAACCGTAGTTGGTATTGATTGCAGAAATGTTTATGCCAATGGAGGTATGATACACTGTGTAACACAACAACAACCCGAATAATAATTCTTTGATTGCACACACTCAGTTAACACATGTTTGTAGGTAATGGCCTAGGTTTGCCGGTAATAAAGCAAAACCATGAAACATTTTATTGTAGCTGTATTGTCAGTTTTTTTACTCACTGCGGCAGCGCCACCAAAACCAGCTGAAAAAAAAGTAGCCTTAGCAACATTTTGGGTGTCTAAGCACATTGGATTTGAACAACTAGGTGAAAACGCGGGCCTATTAGCTGCCATTGCCTCATTATCTGAAGATCCAAACTTTAATCTTCAGCCTGTTCTCGATAATTTCTACGAAACATTTACTACAGATTATGCTGAGCAGTTTCCTTTTGATTTAGTAGACGAATCTGTTGTTTTAGAAAACCCAGACTACCAGGCCTATGAAGGCAGGTTTAACGAAAGTGAAGATGAAGATGCCGGAAAATTATTGCAAAGGTTTTTAACGCCTAAAACATACAAACCGCTTCAAGAATCACTTTTTAAAGGTGAAAAAAGCAACCAAATGCAAATGGTTGAAATGTTTAAAGATGTTGCCGATGGAGTAATGTTCGTATCAATGGGTTACGATTTTGTAAAAAAGCCTGTTCCTTTTACGGCAGGAATTCAAGCCTATGTCCAGATTAAAATTTGGAATAAAGAAGGTAAACGAGTGCTTACAATAAGAGAAGTAGGTACATCTAAAAAATCGGTAGCCATTGTAGGTGGTGTGCCAATTATGAAACCTGAGCAATTATTGCCGCTTTGCGAAAGTGCATCGGAAAAATTAGTTGCCGATTTGAGTAAGAAAATTGGCAAAATGAGCAAAAAAGCTGACAAAAAATTATAGGTAAATTCAAAACCACCTAAACCCAAGGGCCAATGCGAATTGGCCCTTTTTTATTTATTTGTATTAGGGTATAGTACTGCAGAGTTGTTTTACAATAAAACAATAACATGAGAACATTTAAAATTTCGCTTCTACTTATCGCAATTACTAATTTAATGGCTTGTAGCCTTGATGATTCAGAACAGGTTATACAAAGTGAGTCTAAGAATGTGATAATGCCTCTGGGAGCTTCAAGGGTTGAAGGCGCAAGACCCGAGTTTGAGAGCTACAGGTACGAACTTTGGAAGTTGTTAGTTGATAAAAATTTTGACATCGATTTCATTGGTACAAATAAAGATTATGCCCAATACAATAATTACTTAGGTAAAAGTTTTGATCCGGACCATGAGGGTTGGTCTGGCTGGACATCTGGAGAAATTAATAGGAGAATTAACAAATGGCTCAACCAAATCTCAATGCCAGATATTGTACTATTTAGTACGCCTGGAGGTAATGATGCTTTGCAAAACTTATCATATGACAAAGCCATTTCAAATGTGAATGAGATTATTGATAAAATACAAAGTGTTAATCCTAATGTTACAATAATCATTGAGTCTCCGGCCCCAGCACATTCTTCAATTATGCAAGCGCCACTCTCTACATTTTTAAGCAATATGCAAGATGATGTTGTAACTATTGCTAAAAATAAGAGCACACCAACTTCAATGATAATAGTTGCCGATATGGCTTCAGGATTTGGCGATGACCATTTGGCCGATGATGTGCATTATAATGAAGCTGGAGCAAGACTAATTGCTTCAAAATATTTCAAAATACTTGAAAATGTATTGAAGAACTAATAGAATTTGGAATTGATTGGAGAATTAAATGTTTCTTTGTTAAAAAACTAATCCATGAAAAAACTAATTCATTTGGCCATTCTGTTTGCTTTGATTGGGTGCGACAATAAGGCAAGCAAATCAAACAATGAGAGCACTACTAATATTGTAACAGCATTTTTAAAGAACGTAAGATCACTTGAAGATGTTGAAAATGGTAATCCAATCATAGCCTTTAGCGAACAAGCTTCAACAATTGCAGATGCCACTTTTTCACTTGACAAAGGTGGCGCTGAAGACCTATTTGAAACGGCTAAAAACTACACACACTGTGTAATAGTAGTTGAAGACCACACCATTGTGAAAATAGATGACTTTGATGATTGCCAACAGTCGGGCTCTTGGGGTGCTTGCATGCCCATGGGCAATGGCTATATTAAGCATGGAAACCTTGACTCGGAAAAAGACTACATTAATAATATTATTGGCACCCCTGATGGAAAGGAGCGAAAAGTTTATCTATTCAAATAAACATTTGGTCTATTTTTAAATGAACATTAGAACAATACAAGAAATTTAAGGTTTTACTCTACGCAGGTAAAACAAATTTTATGAAGTCTCTAATTCTCATTTCATTCTTTTCAATGGGATGGTTCGGTTGCCAAGACCATACAATTTTTGAGCTAGCTCCAAACCAAAGTATGTCTATTGTAGGTAAAGGACAAGGACAAGATGCCGCCATAAACCCATTTTCAGGTGAAGATTCTAAAGCCATTGTTGCCAACTTAGGCAATAACAAATTCGCTGTAAGGGTTCAAGAACAGGGAGAAATTATATACACTACCGAGCTTAACCCTGACCGAATCGTTGAAGTTGAGCTGTACGATGGATATGAACTATACCTTGACACAATTGAAAAAGGAAAAGCTAAAGTGGTTTTTAAAAAGCTTAATTCTTAGCTTTTCTATAATTCTTCTGTTTTAACTCAATTCATTTGCTCAACTGATTCAATAGCTTCTCTAATTACTTTGGCAGATGCTAATAAACCTTCTTTTTCTTCTAAACTCATTTTAGGCAATAGCAGCTTTTTTACTCCATTGGACCCTATTAACGCCGGAATTGAAATAGAAACATTTGGAAATTCAGAAAGCTCACTAGTTAAAGAAGAAACGGTAACCACTCTATTTTCATCTCTCAAAATCCACTTTACGAGATTTGCCGTAGTTAAGCCAATGGCATGGTTTGTTGCACCTTTTCTCTTAATTATTTCGTAAGCCGCATTCTTAACTTCTTCGGCAATGGTTCTTTGCTTTTTAATAGACCACCCCTCCCATTCATTTAATGGAAACCCTCCAATATTGGCCACTGACCATAATACAACTTCTGAATCGCCATGTTCTCCAACCACATGGGCATGAATACTCTTTGGTTCTATATTTAGAGCATCGCCTACTATGTCTCTTAAACGGGCGGTATCTAACAAAGTGCCAGTACCAATTACCTTATTGGATGGCAACTGGGTAAATTTTTGATAAAAATAGGTAAGCACATCAACAGGATTAGCCACAATCACCAATATGCCCTTAAAACCTTTTAGCTTATTACTAATGCTTCTGGCAATATTTACATTTTCATTTAGCAATTCCAATCGAGTTTCACCAGGCTTGCCCCCTCTGCCAGCCGTAATTACAACAATGTTGCATTCCTTCATCTCTTCAATTTCGGCGGCTCTTACCGTTGCCGATGAGTAAAATGAAGATCCATGATTTAGGTCCATGGCCTCTCCTTCTGCAATTCCTGGTCTGGCATCATTAAGCAAAAGCTCTTTACAAACCCCCTTATGCAATAATGAGATAGCGATACTGCTACCTACCCAACCCATTCCAATTATGCCAACTTTAGCTTGATTCATAAGTATATTTATTATTTCAAATTAATGGGTAATGAAACATTTTAACAAAATGGCAATAAGTTTAGTACTTAAATGTTTTCTATCAAAAGCATAATTAATTCTTGGTCAAAGCTTGGTATTCTGGGATTTATTCAAAGTATTATAATAGTCTCAATATTTAAATAATGAAACTTTAGAACTTTTACAATCAATAAGTATCGTAGCTTAAGTCTTTATCTCTTTGCATTTTAATCTTAACTGATTTTACATCAGATTACTTACCATTTATTATTGAAGCCATAATATCATTCAAAAAACAGCTATAAATACGTGCAATTTAGCTTTAAAAGCATGGCTTTGGTTCCATATGCCTTTCCTTATAATTTTTACCTTTTCGACTCTTCTATTTGGTCAACTTTTCTTGAATAAAAGGTATCACCAAATTAAAAGGCTTTTTCTTTTAACCCTTATACTTACCACCTTGTAGCTTTCATTTGATAAAATAATAATTACTGTTACTTCTTTGCACTGTTCTTTTAGTATCATAAAGGATCATGAACCTTTGCTCCTTTTACTTACTGGTTTATAAATAAGCTAATTTCAATTCCTTTCTTTGTTTTTATAGTTTGTATTGTTGAATACATTCGCAACTACTTCAAAATCAAAAATGACTTACCAAATAAAGCTTGAACTTAACGACTACTTGACTCATCAGCTTTACTCAGCATCTATTTCTGAAAGGGTGAAAAAGCGAAAACGCCGAAGTTGGATTCTGTTTCCTGCCGCACTTTTTATCTTAGGCATTGTGTTTGTTCAACAAGACAATGGAATGGGAACCGGCTACTTTATTGCAGGTGTTATATGGGCCATTGGTTATCCATTTTATTTTAAATGGACTTACAAAAGACATTTTGCTAAGTATGTAAAAGATAACTTTAGCCAAAAAGCTGGGCAAATTGTTAAGCTAAAAATTGGTGATGATTATCTTTTCTCAAAAGACGAAGACTCTGAAGCCAAAATTAGATTGCATTTGTTTCATTCATTTGTAGAGTTGCCCGAACACATTTTATTAAGGACCAATAAAGGTGATACTTTAATAATACCGAAAAGCATGTTGGAATATGACCAAATACTGAAGGAATTAAAAGAAAAGGCCAGAGAATTTAATATTGAGTGGAACAAAGAGCTAGACTGGAAATGGTAAACTGAAGCATGAAAAAGAAGCTAGGTTTAAAAATATTTGCTATTTGGCTATTTATCTGGGCTATTTCACGTTTTGTTGGAGTTTTTCATTTTGAACATAAACACACCGGTGGATTTTGTGAGATACAAGAAGGTGAATTAGCTGGTACTCCAAAAGTTTTTCATTTTGTTTTTAACGATGGTTCAAATCAAAGTTTTGGTGCTGGAAGCGACACCTTATTCCTTGTTGAAGATGATGATTCAGGAGCAAAATGGGCTTTGCCCTTAATGTTTTGGTTTGGTGAAAAGCACGAATGGAAATTTGAATGTTTTCTGACTAATGAAAAATTAGGAAAACTTTACATCAATACTGAGCATTTTGGAGCGGGTTTTAGCTCTAGACGACGATATATCAGATTTATAAATGATTACACAACTAATGAGATTTTAGATAAGCTAAAAATATGTTGTGAGTTTGTAGATCAACGGCAATACTCTCCAAATTCAATGAGCACTTCGCCTTGGGATGGAAAATTGACACTAAGACCTTCGATCATCAATGGCAATTATACTGGCCTGGGCAGACGAAGATTAACCATTGATTTAAGTAAAGCAGTGACTAAAGACAGTATTACTTTTTCTACCATGGGTGGCTATGATTCGCTTTTATCTCATGAAATAATAGTTACCGATACAATAAAAAAGTCGGTTACCTTTAAGCGCTATAACAACTATGGCCACATAACATTTGACAAAGAACTATTTGACACTTGGGAAATGGTTTGGAATAAACCAAAAGGGAGATCAATTAGAACGATATGAGTGAATTAATAACCATTGCTACTTTTCATTTTCCCACTAGAGCACATGTTTTAAAAACAAGGCTCAGTGCCGAAGGCATTCACGTATTCCTCAAAAATGAAATGCATGCTCAGGTAAATAACTTTCAGAGTCAGGCTATTGGTGGCGTACAAGTGCAGGTTTTAGAAAAAGATTTAGAACAAGCACTCAAAATCGCAAAAGAGTTTGGCATAGACAATGAAAACAAAACTTCATTAACAGATAAGCTGATTCTAAAGGCATATAGGCTTGGGGAATCCGTAAAGATATATACTCATAAACCACCATTAGAAAGGCTATTTATACTTATTGGGATAGTTTTAGGCATCGTTTCTATAATTGCATTGCTGCTTACAGCAATTTTTGAATAATTACATCAAGGTGCAAGTTTGTCCTAATTGCCAATCAGAAAACACGAGAAAACAAAGTTTTAACCCTTGGTTCTTTATTCTTCCATTTCTACTAATTGGGGCACCTTTTCTTTTTGTGCGTCTCAACTATTACTGCTTTGATTGTAGACTAAGCTTCGCTCCGTCGAAAAAGTAGGTTCACTAGTTTTATATTTACTTACTTCTGTTAAAATTATAAAGCATTAAGTATGGATTTAGAAAAGTATAGTGACTTGGCTATGGAATGGGTTGTAGATCACGGACCCACGTTTATTTTGGCAATTCTAACCTTATTAATAGGCCTTTGGATTATAGGAAGGCTCACCAAACTTGCCGGAAAAGTCCTTGAGAAGAGAAATACTGATCCTTCGCTCAGTTCATTTGTAATGAGCTTAACAAGCATAGGTTTAAAAGCTTTACTAATTATATCGGTAGCTGATATGGTTGGTATACAAACCACATCTTTTGTAGCAATAATTGGAGCTGCAGGTTTGGCTGTAGGTTTAGCCTTACAGGGTACCTTAGCCAATTTTGCTGGTGGTGTTTTGGTGTTAATATTTAAACCGTACAAAGTTGGGCAGCTTATTGAAGCGCAAGGACACACCGGCTGGGTAAATGAGATTCAAATTTTTGTAACGGTACTTACAACACCTGATAACAAAACAGTAATTATTCCCAATGGGGCAATCTCAAACGGTAATATTACCAACTACTCTATGTTGGGTAAGATTAGGGTTGACCTGATAATGGGAATTTCTTATGAAAGCGATATTAGAAAAGCAAAAGAGATTCTACTTGAAGTAATGAACAAACATGATAAGGTACTTAAAGATCCTGCACCTTTTGTAGGGGTTGAGTCTTTGGGAGACAGCGCTGTAAATTTAGCCGTAAGGCCCCATTCAACACCCGAAGATTATTGGGATGTATATTTTGATATTTACGAAGAAGGCAAAATTGCTCTTGATGACAATGGCATTAATATTCCGTTCCCACAAATTGACGTGCATATGAAAAATCAATAGGTTTTTAAGGTTTTATTGTGAGCCCTGCCAACTTTGGTGGGGCTTTTTAGTTTTTAAAAAGGTATCAAATCAACATTTGAAACTTCTCAAATTATGATTTGAAACCGTCATAGAGTTTGCTTGAGTCACTTTTGGGCCATCAAATTATAAAAACAAAAAATCATGAAAGCACTATCATTCATTCTTCTACTTTGCAGCTTTACAACAGTTTATTCAAAAGAATACAACATTGAACTAACTGCTTTTGCGAGTGAAGAGATTTGGTACGATGAATTCTTAACTGAAGATGTAGAAATTGTAAATAATACAATGGCCAGTATTGAAGTAGCAGTTATAAATAACAGTACTGGAAAAAAGATTAAGGGTTTTGGGCTTAACAAAATGGCCAAGGCTACCCTTTTGGTTAACGAAAATTGCAAACTTAAATTGACCAATGAATCTGGTAGAAAAATTAAGATTACTCTTAATACTGTTAGCAGAAAAGTAAATGAAAAAAAATCTGATGTTTACATTCAATTTACTTTGAGAAATAATTCGGCAAAGTCAATCCCATTAATCATTCCAACGGTTATGAATCCAAACCTTAGTCCGTTCTCAAATAGCGGAGTAAGCCTTAAAATCGGACAAGAGATATTCTTTAAAAATAAAGGCAAAAAGGAATTGTTGCTTGTAGTTGATGATTCTATTAAAAACGGAAGTAAACTAGATGTGGCAAAACTTATAGAAGAGCGCAAAAAGGAACTCAAAAAGAAATAAGTTCATATTTGTTTCAAACTCGCATTACCTTTTAACCTAAAAAATATTCTTAACCCTACCAATTTAAGGTTGGGTTAAGCCATTACATACACTTATATATAATTCTTCAACTTTTTTTAAATACCCTCGTTTTGTACTTCATTGTATAGAAAACTTAAATATTAACCATGTCTATATACACTACCCCACTGCAGTTTGGATACTTTTTTAGTTTGGTGCTATGGTTGGTTCTTTTGGTAAGGGGCTATCAAAATCAAAGGCTGAGTGATAAATTGCTGGGGTGGATTATGTTTTTGTTGGCTATGGAAATGCAAGACTACACCTTTGGTTTTGCCGGAATAAATATACTTTGGAATGAGCTAAATGGATTTCCACGTGGTGTATCCCTACTCTTTGGTCCATTGGTGTATCTATACTTTAAAGCCCAGGTAAACCGAAGTTTCAATTTGACAAGAAAAGAACTCATACATTTTTTATTGTACGGTTTTGCCTTCTTTTACGAGTTCGTATTTTTTATTCAAGGTGCCGATGCCGTTGAGTGGCTTCAAAATTCTACGCTACACCTAGTTATGGGCTATGTTAACCTTGTGGCCATGTATGCTAGCTACACTTTTTACTTTTATAAATGCCTTGTAATTTATAAAGAATACAGACTTTGGAGCGAAAATCAATTTAGTGATACCGAAGTAATTGGTTTTGCTTGGTTTAGAAACTTTGTGTACACTATGATTTTTTGGATTGCTTTTCGCGGAATAATGAATATTGTTGACGCTTTTGGAAACTTAGACTTCTATCAAGATTGGTGGTGGAACTTGGCACTAGTAGCCGTTTCAATATACATAGGGTTAACAGGCATAAGCCAAAAACAGCCAGCTAAGATTGGTTTTAGTGAAATTAGTCCTAATAAGAGTGAATCAACTTCTACAGATAAGGTTAATATAATTATTAGCAAACCTAGAGAGCACGAAACCCTTGGAGAAGAACAACGCATTGCCCAGAAACTTGAGCAGCTAATGACAGCACAAAAACTGTATTTACAGCCTGAGTTAAGTCTTTCTGAATTGGCGAGACAACTAAAAGTTAGTACTACGCTATTATCAGCAAGTATTAATCAGGTTATGCAAATGAATTTTAACGATTATATAAACTCATTGCGAATTGATGAATTTATAAGGCTATATAAAAACGATTCAGCAAAGCAATATACATTGCTAAGCCTTGCTTTAGACTCAGGTTTTAATTCTAAGCCTACGTTTAATAGAGCTTTTAAAAAGCTTAAAGGAACCTCTCCTAAAGCATATTTTGAAAATGAATCGTCTGCAAAACCCATTGATATTTCATTGGCATAGGTCAATTTCTCAAGAATTCTCATCATCTTTACAATAAAGGAAGTAATTATAATTATGATAAGAATTGTACTTGTTGCGTTGTTTGGCCTACTTACGCAGTTGTCTTTTGGTGGAGAAATGCAATTTAGCCTGCAACCACAAACCGATATTGAACTACTTTATAATGAGTTTAAAATAAAGGACGTAAAGCTCAGCAATCTTTCAGAAGTTGATATAACAGTTACCATCGCTGATACTAATACTTATAAAGAGCTTAACTCGTTTATCCTTAAAGCTAATAGCTCCAAGACCATTACAGTTAATGAAGCAGGTTTATTAAAACTTTACAACCCATCTGACGTAATTGTAAAAATGAGTTTGGCTTTTGTAAACCGCGCAAGTACCGGGTCAAATACTGGGCAAAAAATTAAGATTGTATTGGCCAATCCTTCTCATAAAGAATACATTTTACAATTGCCTTCAGGAGCCAAGCCTAAACTAGGTCCAGGTTCAAATACCGGTATGTTTTTTAAAGTTGGCGATGAAATTCTCTTTAAACATGAAGGAGAAATGCTTCATTTAGTTACCATTACCAAAGAGATGAAAAACGGACATGAAATCAACATTCATAAAAAAGCCAAGGCACAACTGGCAAATTAATGGTTTATAATTCGCCAATTATATCTTTAATGGTAGACCTAGTTCTATAGTTATACTCAAAATGACGGTAAACTATGGTTCCGTCTTGGTTAATTACATATGTGGCAGGAACAGGCAACTTCGCTTCCTTTTGTCCGTTGTTCTTACCAATATCGGTCACCAAAAATCTCTTAATCTTCTTTTGGTAATTCTCAGTGACCGTAAATAGCACATCATAATCAGTTAAAGTTTTCATTTCTTCATCAGCTATTATTAATAAGCCGTTTCCTGATTTGTCTAGCATTTTTTCTGCATTGTTGACAGTTTCAGGGCCAATTGCAACAACTATTGCATTCTTTTCATTTATCAAATTCAAAGAATCGTTCAAGTTACTCAGGTGTCTGCTACAATATGGGCACCACTGGCCCCTGTAAAAAACAAGTACCACCTTTTTATGTTGGATGGCATCGGCCAAAGAAAAAAAATCACCGTTAACTGTTGGAAGGCTAATATCAGGAGCTAAACTGCCAACTTTTAATCCAATGGGAATATAAGTAGTGTCCATTCCATTTTTCTCAAAATCTTGGGCATTAAGCCATTGCGTAAATAGAAGGAAACAAAACAGTATAAAGTTTTTCATTTAAATAAACGCTGTTGTTATCACATCAACTTCTGATCTAAAATTTAAGTTCAATTAAAAATAATTTCTATTGTTTTAGAAAAAAAGCCTTTTGAAGATATAAAAAGAGCATAAGCAGGTTCTTAATTTACTTTTGTATGCATAAATAGTTTTGAATAGCACTAAGGCAAATAATGAAGATTCGTTATTGGTTTCGGCCATTAGCAATGGCAGTTATAATGCTTTTGAAAAGGTTTTTAAAAGCTACTACAACCAATTATGTGCATTTGCCATTGGTTTTTTGAAAGATAAAGATGCTACGGAAGAATTGGTGCAACAAGTGTTTTTCAACTATTGGGAAAAAAGAGAACAAATCAAAATACAAACATCAATTAAGGCGTATTTATACCAATCGGTGAGAAATGCAAGTTTTAATGCGCTAAAGCATGAGCAAGTTAAAGCCCAAGCTCATATTGAACTTAGCCAAACTGATGAGGGCGAAATTGACTACGATATTGAACAGAATGAAATGGCTATTGCTATTAATAATGCCGTAGAAAAAATGCCTGCTGAGAGGCGCCGCATTTTTAAACTGAGCAAATACGAGGATAAAAAGTATAGAGAAATTGCTGCCGAATTAGACATCTCAATTAAAACCGTAGAAAACCAAATGGGCAAGGCACTCAAATTTCTTAGAACTGAATTGGCTCACCTTGTATCGCTAATAATATTTTTATGCTTTGACCAATGGGGGTAAAACAAAACATAGTTGTCATATAACTGAAGATGAATCAAAACAATGAGAGACATATAAATTTTGAACAGGTTGCACGCTACCTAAGTGGCGAAATGAATTTCGGCGAAATTGCTGAGTTTGAACGTGAGATGGAGCAAAATCCGGCACTGGCTAATGAAGTAGAAAAAAGCAAAACCATTTGGGGAACAGCATCTCAAAATTCATTTGACTTAGAAAATGCCTGGAGTAAACTTGATTCAAAAATCAAGGCATCTCAAAAACCAAGTCGAGCAAACGGTTATACATGGGTGCTTAGAGTTGCAGCGGTCTTAGTGTTGGCTGTAGGTCTATTCTGGATGAACTACTCGCCAAATCAACAAGAAGTTACAAGCTACGCTACAGGCAACGAAGTATTTGAAGACCATCTTACTGATGGCTCCACAATGTTGGTTAATGCTCAAAGTATAATAGAATACGATCCGCATTTTAATGAAAACACAAGAACAATAAACCTTAAAGGTGAAGCTTTTTTTGATGTGGTAAAAAATCCTGAAAAGCCTTTTATTGTAGAAACTGAAAATGGCAAAATCACCGTTTTGGGCACTCAGTTTAATGTTAAAACGGGTGTAGATGGGACATTAAAAGTGGCCGTAAAAGAAGGAAAAGTGCAGGTAGAAAGTAAAAGTGGCAAAATGGTGGTACTTACAAAAGATCAATCAGCAGAATACAATTCAGCGAATAATGAGCTTATAAAGAAAGAAGAGAATTTTGATCTGTTTTGGATTAATAAGACGCTTAAGTTTAGAGAAACGGAGCTAAGTAAAGTGTTTGAAATAGTAGAAAGGAGTTACAATATTTCCATTAATGTAAACACAAATGCACTTGTAAACTGCCCTTATACTGCCACTTTTGAAGATGCGCCAATTGATACTGTAATGCATGTAATTAACATGGCGAATGAAAACTTGACGATTACCAAAACCGATACTAGCTATGAGGTGTCTGGCAATTGTAATTAGTCTTTTTTTCTGTAACACGTTTCAGCTTTTAGCACTAGATGGGGCACTAAATTCAAAGGTGAATCTACCTGAGTTTAAGGGGAAAGTTAGCAGCTATTTATACCTTATTGAAGAAAATAGTAATGTATTTTTCTCATATAACCCATCCGAGCTACCCGTAGACTCCATTATTTATAAACGCGAGAAAATCGTTAGAATTGAAGACTTGCTTGAAGAAGTGTTTGGCTCAAAATATCGTTTTCTAGAATCAGGAAAATACCTGACCATTAAACCAAAAAAGCAGAAAACTAAGCCACCAAAAGAAGCAACAAAGAAGAAATATGTAATTACGGGAAGAGTAATAAATAGTAGAACTGGTGAAGTTGTGAAAGAAGCCGTGATCTATGACAATAACAAACTATTCTCTACAACAACTAATAGTGAAGGCTATTATAATTTGACCGTTTCTTCAAAGAATGATTTTATTCCAATAACCATTAGTAGCTCTGAGTTTTATGACACATTGATTGTGGTTGAACCTTATGAAAGCGAAATTGACACCATTGGTTTAATTCCAATATACAAGGCCAAAACAATTGATGGACCTAAAATAAACGACCTTGGCTCAGCTGATTCTAACAAGGTTGAAAACCTTGGAATAGTGAGTACCATTGTTCCGAAAGTTGCTTTTAGCCAAACCAATTATCAACCAATAATAATTGAGAGACCTGCTCAAATTAGCTTTTTACCCATTTTAGGCACTAATAGAAAACTAAGCGGCATGGTAGAAAACAAGGCATCACTCAACGTTCTTGCTGGCTATTCTGGAGCGGTAAACGGAGTAGAAGTGGGTGGTTTAATCAATATTGTGCGCTATGATGTTCGTGGGTTTCAGGCCGCTGGACTTGGAAATATAACCGGAGGCAAAGTAAAAGGTGCTCAAGTTGCTGGCTTGTTCAATAACAACAGAGGAAGCATTGACGGAATGCAAATTTCAGGTTTTTACAATTTTGTATCCGATACTGTTAAAGGTGCCCAAATCGCAGGCTTTTCTAATATTCTAAACGGAAAAATGGATGGAATACAGTTGGCTGGTTTTAGTAACATAACTACCAAAAACGTAGATGGAGTTCAAATTTCGGGTTTTGGAAATGTGGCCTTAGGTGATGTTGATTTAATGCAATTGGCAGGTTTTTCAAACTACGGAAATAATGTAGGTGGTGGGCAAATTGCAGGTTTTATGAATCTGGCTAAAGAAAGTGTAGGTGGTGGACAAATTGCTGGTTTTACAAACATAGCCGGGGGCAACATTGGCGGTTGGCAACTATCAGGCGCAATGAATATTTCTTCAGGTAGGGTTAAAGGTGGGCAAATATCTGGGTTAATAAACGTGGCCAATCAGGTTGAAGGTTTTCAAATTTCACCTTTCAACTTTTCCGACTCTTGCAATGGTGTCCCTATTGGATTAATGAGTATTGTTAGAAGTGGGTATCACAGTTTTGGTTTAAGAAGCAATGAACTGGCATTGCACAAATCATTTTTTAGAACAGGAGTTAGTAAATTCTACAACTTATTCAGTTTCGGTGTAAAACTAGGTGAAAATCCATTCTTCAGTATGGGCTACGGTTTCGGTTCCTTAAAACAATATAACAATAGGTGGAACAGGCATTGGGAAGTTGAATTCTCTCAACTTAAGAGTTATAACTCAGTTAGGTTTGAATTTAACATGTTAAGCAATGTTAGACTTCTGTTTGCATATAAGCCCTTTAAATGGATGAGCTTAGAATTCGGACCACAGTATAATCATCATATGAGAGATGTATTACCCCCAAATGAACCCTATATGCTTGCCCCCTATAATGATGAGCCTTTTGTACTTGGTGATACAGAATGGACACATTGGATTGGTGCTTCTGCGGCATTATCCATTCAATTTTAATTTCAATTCTAAAACACTCTTAGCTTAAAAGCTTGTTTCTATTAAAGTAAATACAATCAAAAAATTATAAGCTGGCGTAGTGGGTAATAAACTAAAAACCATTTGCGATAACGAAACGTAGAAACCCAAAAATTGCGCTTATACCAATCCAGGCAATCATATTCACTTTAAATCGAAATAAGGCCACAAAAGAAATTACAACCCAAATTAAGGTCACAAAATCAATACCTGAAAGCGATGTAGTTTCTGGAAAAATCACGGCCTGCCCAAGGTAAATGGTAAGATTTAAAATTACCCCAACAACTGCTGCAGTAACTAAGGTTAAGGCTTGTTTTATCTTTTCGTTCTCACGTGTTTTCTCAATAATTGGAGCCCCGGCAAATATGAAAAGAAAACAAGGTATAAATGTGTAAATAGTAGTTGCAATAAGACCTAAAGCCCCCATTGCTAAGGATCCTCCAAAATGGTTGTAACCTGCCATAAACCCTACAAATACCAATACCATTACCAAGGGCCCCGGAGTAGTTTCTCCAAGAGCCAATCCATCAATCATTTGCAATTCAGTTAACCAATTAAGCTTCTCAACACTTACTTGAGCCACATAAGGTAACACTGCATAAGCTCCGCCAAATGTTACAAATGCGGCTTTGGTAAAGAATAATGAAAGTTCTTTCCAAAATTCAAAATCAACAGTGAAAGCATAAAAAAGCAATAAGGCACTACCCCAAACAATTGTCGTAGTGGCCACCTGTTTAAAAAATCGGCCAACTTTAAAACCCGAATTGGGTAAAAAATGACTCCTATTTATGAAGTATTCAGCTTCATTTTTTGACAATTGTTCTTTTGCCGCCTTTGTTTGTTCAAATAATTGCGGAAAGGTTTTTCTTGCCAAAAAGGCTAACAATAAAGAGCCAATTATTATGTATGAAAAAGGAACATTAAAGAAAAACATTAGACTAAACGCTACCAATGCCAATATGAAATGGAAGGCGGTATGTAAAGACTTTTTTCCAATTTTAAACAAAGCCACCATTACAATGGCCAAAACGGCTGGCTTTAAACCATCAAACATGGCATATACCCAAGGAATATTTCCAAAAGTTGCGTATAAGGCTGATAAGCCCAATAGTATAAACATTGAAGGCAATACAAAAAATGTACCTGCCACCAAACCACCTTTGGTGCCATGAAGTAGCCACCCCGTGTACGTTGCCAGTTGTTGAGCTTCAGGCCCAGGCAGTATCATTGTATAGTTTAGAGCGTGAAGAAATCTACTTTCTGAAATCCATTTCTTCTTCTCAACTAAAAACTCATGCATTATGGCAATTTGCCCTGCAGGACCACCAAAGCTTATGAAGCCCAATTTCAACCAAAACCAAAAGGCTTCTTTAAAAGAAGGTTTCCCTATTTCTTGAGCCTTATTTGTCTCCGTGATATCATTCTCAACCATAAAAGTCAATATTGCTCATCTAATTATTAGCTGATGACTCATTTTGTTTAGCAAGCAAAGCTTACTCAATGGCCTATTTCTTATTGTAAACAAACCAATTAAAGCTAAGCAAATAAAACAAGTATTTTCTTTACGCTACTCTTAACAATCTACTGAACCTAAATGCCTTGCAATGGCCTTTTAAAAACATGCGCATAGAATGTTTTGGCTCGTAGATATTAAATACATAAACTAAATACTCAAAATGAGATTTAGCTCATTTCAAGCATTTCATTATTAATAGCATAAATATGATCAGCTATCTTTTCTAGGTTAGAAACGATTTCAACTAATGCTAGGCCTGTTTGGAAAGAAATAGTTGAATTCTCAATTTCAATAAAGAATGAATTCTTTAAGTTGTCTCGTATTTCATTTATTTCCATCTCAAGCTTACTTACATCTTCTTTAGTAAATTTAGTAGCAACTTCCTTGTCCAATGCTTCAAGCAACATTTCGTAGGCTTTATCAACCCTAATGGTCATTGCTTTTAAACTTTCTAAACTCTCTTCATTTATCTCAATTTGCTCCTCTCTTTGAGCCAAATGCAGCATAATCTTTTCATTAAGGTCACCGATGCGCTCAAGATCATTAATAATTGACCAAATTCTTCGAATTTTTGAAGCTGTATTTTTACTCAAATTATGCATTGAAAGCGCAGCGAGGTAACGAGCCAATTCTTTCTCTTTCTCATCGCACTCCTCTTCAAATTTGCTAATTTTCTTTATACCTTTTTTGGTCTTCTTAGCATTATCCTTATACAAAATGGCCAGGTTTGTTGCGTACATTTTCTTTGTAAGCTTGCCAAATTCTGTCAACTCATTCTGTGCTTCAACTACGGCAAGTTCTGGTGTTGCCATCATACCGTAATCCAAAAACTTGAGGGCTTCAATACTTTCTGCCCCTTTACTTAACAAATAGGTTACCGCCTTAACAAACTGTGGTACAAACCAAACAAGTAATAGTGTATTAATTATATTAAATGAAGTATGAAAAACAGCCAAACCAATAGGCGCCAAATCACTTGTGGCCGCTGAGGCATTTAATAAATCAACTTGATCTGGGCTTATGCCACAGCCTAAGCTAAACACATTGCAATATGCTCCCAAACTTTTGGTGACCACCCAGTTTGAAAATGTTAGAAAGGGTCTAAATAGAATTAACATCCATAAAACACCTGCCAAGTTAAATAGTGTATGCGCCATTGCTGCCCGCCTTGCATTTAAATTAGCCATTAAACTAGCCAATTGAGCAGTAATTGTTGTTCCAATGTTCTCACCCAAAACCATTGCGGCAGCCGTTGGAAAATCAATCCAGCCTTTACTTAACAACACAATAGTAAGCGCCATTGAGGCTGAAGATGATTGGACTACAATTGTTAAAACAGTACCAACAAGTATAAAAATAATTAAAGAGCCAAAGCCTAATCCAGACCATCCTTGAATAAACTCAAGAATTTCAGGATTGCTTTTTATATCAGGTACAGATTCTTTTAGTAATCCTAGGCCAAAAAACAACAAAGCAAAACCAATAATGAACTCAGCCCAGTTTTTAACTCTATCGTTTCCAAAAAACATAAATGGAAACGTGATCCCCATAATTGGTAAGGCCAACTTGGCTACTGACACTTTAAGACCAAACATGGCAACTATCCAACCGGTTACAGTTGTTCCAATGTTTGCTCCCATAATTACACCAATAGATTCCGTTAATGTAAAAAGTCCGGCATTTGTAAAACTTACTACCATTACAGTAGTGGCTGAAGAAGATTGAACAATTGTGGTTACTAAAAAACCTGTTACAACGGCCACAAACCTGTTAGATGTAAGAGTTCTTAATACCTGCCTAAGTTTAGAACCTGCGGCTTTTTGGATTCCCTCACTCATGTACTTCATTCCAAATAGGAATAATCCAAGAGAACCTAATAGTTTAAGAAAATCGCCTACAGAGTAAATTGATTCATCAGATGAAGACGAAGAAGAGTCTGCAAATGCCCACACCGAAACAAAGAAGAATACGGCTATTGCAAGCAAGAACTTTTTTGAAACTTTCATTAAAAATACTTAAAGCATTGCAAATGTATACTTAACAATAAACCAAATTCTAGAAATGAAACCGAAAAATAGATTACAAGCCAAAGTCATTGAATTTGAGTAGATTAATTCATCAATATTAAGATACTTAACAATTTGATAATATTGGATTCGGTTCAATTCTTGTCTCTTTGCAGTCTTAACGGTAATTTAAAGGTTTAATAACATTTTCTTAATGAGACGATTAATCAACAAAAGCTTTGTATTGGTATTACTTTTAATAGTTTTAACTGTTCAAGGTCAAGGTCAAATTGATTCGGACTTTCAATTTGGTAAAGGAATTAACTTCAAATCAACTGAAGGAGATTTTGAGATGAAACTTCAAATGCGATTTCAAACCCTCTTTACAGCTGATTTTCCTACAGATGATTTTAACAGTATTGAAACAAATGCTTTAATAAGAAGATCTAGACTAAAATTATCAGGAAAAGCTACTGACAGGCTTAAGTTTAAACTTGAGTATGGCTTAAGCAATAGAGATTTCTCTAGTGAGATACCAGAGTCAGGCAATCAGGCCAATATGATTTTAGATGCGGTATTAAAGTATAAGCTTACCAACTCATTGAGTCTTTGGTTTGGGCAAACGAAATTACCAAGCAACAGAGAGCGAGTAATCTCTTCTCAAAACATGCAATTGGTTGACCGTAGCTTGCTAAATAAGTACTTTACGCTTGACCGCGATATTGGCTTTCAATTAAGAAATGAACATACCTTAGGTAATGTAATATTGAGAGAATACTTTGCCCTTTCTCAAGGAGAAGGAAGAAATATAACAGCAGGAAACTTTGGAGGTTATGATTACACTTTTCATGCTGAAATTTTACCTTTTGGAGACTTCTCTAAAAAAGGAGATTTCTTAGGATCATCAGTAAATTTCGTAAAAGGAGAATCTAACGATGATGATGGAAAGTTGTCTCTAGGATTTACTTATAGCTACAATAACAATACAACACGATCAGGTGGTCAGTTAGGTAAATTCATACTTGACACCATGGGTAATTATGCTATGGCCAATATGCAAACTACCATTTTTGATGCCATTTACAAATACAAGCGCTTCTCTTTTATGAATGAAACTGCTTGGAGAAGATCTGATGCTCAAGATGAATACTACAATGATTTGTTTGTTGAAGGTTGGTCTTACAACAATATGGTTGGCGTAATGCTAAATAGTAAATCTGAAGTATCGTTTAGACATACCCACGTAAATGCTAATCAAACAGGAGTAGTTGATATGTATACATTAGGATTCTCAAGATACGTACTAAAACACGCCTTAAAATTTCAAACAGACTGCAGTATTACCTCTAACGAAAGTGGTGAGAATGCCCTTTTATTTAGGTTTCAAACAGAAGTTGCCTTTTAATAGGTTAAAAATAAAAAGCCTGTATAAAATCCCTTATCCATTCTATTAGGTAAGGGATTTTTTTATGTGATTAAAAACTACTTAACTAACCCTTTCAAGTAATTCAATTTCATAAGGGCTTCCATTGGTGTGGTTGCGTTTATGTCAAGATTCTTAAGTTCCTTTTTAAGCTTTTTGCTTGTGGCATCATCAACTTCAAAAAGGCTCATTTGCACTTGACTCGGTCCCGCATTTTTAAGTTTGTCCTTATGCTGAATGCTGTCTTGTTTGTCTTCTAATAAACCTAAAAGCTCATTGGCTCGCATTACTACGGTTTGTGGTACGCCAGCCATTTGTGCCACATGAATACCAAAACTATGCTCGCTGCCACCAGGTTGTAGCTTTCGCATAAACACCACTTTATCTTTTACTTCTTTTACGCTTACGTGATAATTCTTAACCCGCTCTTTTTTCTCAGCAATTTCGTTGAGCTCATGGTAGTGCGTGGCAAAAATGGTTTTGGGGCGGTAAGGATGATCATTTAAATACTCTGAGATTGACCACGCAATTGAAACGCCGTCATAAGTACTCGTTCCTCGGCCAATCTCATCAAGCAATATCAAGCTTCGCTCCGAAAAGTTATTTAGAATACTTGCTGTCTCGGTCATTTCAACCATAAAGGTAGATTCACCGCTGCTTAAATTGTCACTTGCTCCTACCCTAGTAAATACCTTATCAACTATACCAAGCTTGGCATTTTTCGCGGGTACAAAACAACCCATTTGCGCCATTAGCACAATCAATGCGGTTTGACGTAAGACAGCAGATTTACCCGACATATTTGGTCCAGTAAGTATGATAAGCTGCTGGGTATCATTATCAAGAAAGATGTCATTTGGAATATAATCCGCTCCCATTGGTAGCGTTTGCTCAATTACCGCATGTCGCCCATATTTAATCTCAATTTGCTTGCCTTGGTTAATTTCAGGTTTGCAGTAATCATAAAGCTCAGAAATTCTAGCAAAAGAAAGCAGCACATCAATTCTTGCAACCGTATTTGAGTTTTGCTGAATGGGTTGAATATACTCAGCCAATTCTGCTAATAGCTCACCGTAAATTTTCTGCTCAAGAGCAATGAGTTTTTCTTCAGCTGATAAAATCTTTTCTTCATATTCTTTTAGCTCTTGGGTAATGTATCGCTCTGCACTTACTAGCGTTTGCTTCCTTACCCATTCTTCGGGTACGCGGTCTTTATGTGTGTTTCTTACTTCTAAATAATAGCCGAAAACATTATTAAAACCAATTTTAAGGCTTGTTATCCCTGTTCTTTCAATTTCAGATTGTTGTAATTGAACCAGATAATCTTTACCAGAAGTTGAAAGCTTTCGGTATTCATCCAAATCAGCATCTATTCCATCTTTTATCAATCCTCCTTTATTTGTAGCTGCTGGCGGATCATCTTGAATAACCTGACCTATACGCTGCCTTACTTGGTTGCAATTATTAATCTGCTCGGCAAGCGAATTGAATTCACCAATGCCTTTTACTTCTAAAACAGACTTTATTTCAACAATAGCATCAAGGGCCTTTTTTACCTGATTTACTTCTCTGGGGTTTACCCGTTGCATGGCTACTTTAGAAATGAGCCGCTCTAAATCTCCAATTTGTTTTAGTTGCTCAATTAAAGGATCGGCCATCTCCTCTTGCTGAAAAAGCTCCACCAACTTTTGCCTCCGCAAAATGGCATTTTCATCAATCAGCGGCATTAATACCCAATTCTTTAATAACCTTGCGCCCATTGGTGTTTTGGTTTTATCAAGCACATCAATTAGGCATTTACCTTCTCCTTGGCTCGGAAAAACCAGTTCTAGATTCCTAATGGTAAACCTATCTAGCCACACAGCATCGTTGGCTTCAATTCTTCTTATTGAATTGATATGCTGAAGCTGCGTGTGCTTATTTTCATTTAAATAATGAAGAATAACTCCCGCCGCAATTACACCATCATCTAGCTCTTCAACGCCGTAACCTTTGAGCGATTGGGTATTGAAATGATGAAGAAGTTTCTCTCTTGCAAAATCATTACTAAAAAGCCAATCTTCTAAATAATAAGTATAAAGTTTAGCACCAAAAGCTTGCTTAAAATCATCTTGTTTCGCTTTTGAATGTAATACTTCAGCAGGCCTAAAAGATTGAATCAATTTATCAGCAAATTCCTTATTGCCTTCGCTCAAGTAAAATTCTCCTGTGGTTAAATCACAAAGCGCAACGCCTATTGAATCTTTACCAAAATGCACTGAAGCTAAAAAGTTATTACTCTTGTGGTCTATACTTTTATCGCTAAGTGCAGTACCCGGTGTTACCAATTCAGTTACGCCACGTTTTACAATTTTTTTAGTGGCCTTTGGATCTTCTAATTGCTCACAAACCGCAACCCTAACACCACTATTTACCAATTTTGGCATGTATACATCAAGGGCGTGATGCGGAAAACCAGCCAACTCAACATGGCTGGCCTTGCCATTAGCACGCTTTGTTAATGTAATACCCAATACATCACTTGCGGCAATGGCGTCTTCGCCAAAGGTTTCGTAAAAATCGCCCACTCTAAAAAGCAATATTGCATCGGGGTACTTAGCCTTCATGGCATAATACTGCTTCATTAAAGGGGTTTCTGTATACTTCTTCTTGACTTTTGTACTCAAGTTAAATTACTTTTCCTGTGTTGGGCTCAATTGGTAATGAGCTATAATTGCGTGAAGGTAAAAAATTGAACCAATGCGAAAGCTCAAGCTTGATGAATTGAACCGCCCAAGTGTGGAAGAATTTTCGAAAATGAAAAAGATTCCACTGGTGGTAGTACTAGATAATATTCGCAGTATGCAAAATGTGGGTTCGGTATTTAGAACATCTGATGCCTTTGCTGTGGAAAAAATAGTGCTCTGCGGAATTACAGCCCGCCCACCACACCGAGATATTCAAAGAGCTGCTTTAGGCGCAACTGAAAGTGTAGCGTGGAGCTACGATCAAAATATTGAGACAGCGCTTAAAAACCTTAAAGCAGAAGATTATCAAGTAATTGGGCTTGAGCAAACAAGTGAAAGCGTTTTGATGAATGCTGGTGAATTTAAGCCTGATGTTTCTACTAAATACGCTTTGGTGCTCGGCAATGAAGTTGAAGGAATTAGTGATTCGGCTTTACCGCAACTTGACCTTGCACTTGAAATACCTCAATCAGGCACCAAACACTCGCTCAATGTTTCAGTTGCTGCAGGAGTGGCCATTTGGTGGTTTTATGAAAAACTTGCTCAATGCTAATAGTGAATTTTCATTGAGAAAAATCTCAAGAATTCATTCAACTCTTATTCCTAATGAATTAACATTCTCGATATTGTTTAGAACTGTTTTTTTTGAATATTTGAAAAAAGGCCTTATTAAATGAAAGTATTAGGTGGTTTACTGTTTTGGGTATTTATTGCGTCTTTGTCTTATGGGCAAAAAACAAAAAAGGTTCATAAAGGGGATAGACTTGGTATTTATGAAAAGTATTATGTAATGGCAAGCGACCATTCAATAAAACATGGTACTTATGAAAAATATGACAACAGGAGACTCATAGAAACGGGTGAATACAAAGAAGGCGAACGGATTGGCGAGTGGTTTTTTTATAAGTACGACAAAGTCATTAAGAGGAATATATACTCAAAAGACTCATTAATTAGTATAACAAGAAATGGAAGTATCATTAAAAAAACTTCTTTTCTTTCTTCCAATCCAAACGTTAAAAACGGCCCGTATACAGAAAGAATTGACAATCTAATTACAGTTAGGGGTGAATATTTGAATGGCTATAAAAATGGAAACTGGATAAATAATTCGAATAGAGATTTTCGTATAGAAACAGAGTTCTTAAATGGTTCACTTGTAAAACAAACCATTTATTGTGATTCACTTCAACCATTTGAAATAAAGTATTCTAATGGATTAAAACAGGGTACTGTAAAGATTAAGTATGCGAATAATGGTTTGAAGCATGTGATGTACTACGAGAATGGACTCTTAAACGGAGTAAAAGAATGTTATGAAAAGAATGGAAATCTACTATGGTCTATTAACTATGAAAATGGAATAAAAGATGGTATTGAGAAGAAATATCACTCAAATGGCAAGGTGGCTCAAGTATGTGAATATAAAAGTGGAAAGCTAAATGGTAATCAAAGAAAATTTAACGAGAATGAAGAATTGGTACTTGAAACCATTTTCGTAGATGGCGTTTTCAAGAAAGTTCTTAGCGCCTTTGGATATGAAGACGGTGAAAAAATAGCTTATGTAAAAGATGGTAATGGAAAACTAAATCTAGAAATAGGTGCTAGGTCTGAGTTTTATAATTTAAGTTTTGAAAACGGTTATTTAAACGGAGAGCAAAAAATACTGAATGCAGTTTCTGGCTATTCAATTATAGAAAACTACAATGATGGGGAGCTCAACGGACTAATTACGACAAAGGACAAAAGTGACAAATTGCTTATGCAAGGAAAAGTTCAAGATTCAATCAAAATTGGACTTTGGAAATTGTACAGTTCCGGAGTTGATTCAATAATTGAAGTGGAATTTAAACCAGACCATAAAAAAGGGTACATGCCAAAGGTGAGATTGAACGAACTATTTATAGTTGAACCTTATTTACCACAGAGTACCGAACCATCTTTTCCTAATGGAAAAATGGCATATTACAAACATTTACGTACATATTTGGTATATCCTAAAATAGAGCGTGAAAACAGTATAGAAGGGACTTCATATATTGAATTTATTGTATATGAAGATGGTACTATTGAAGGATTAAGAATAACTGAAGGCTTGGAGATGAAGGCCACAAAGAATATGCACTTTGAAGCCATGGAGATTGTAAATAAAATGCCAAGTTGGACTCCGTCAACAGAAGACCTTATACCTTCACGTAATACTGTTCATTTACCAATAAGGTTCAAACTCCGCTAAAAAGCAAGCGTAAACTTAGGATCCCGAAACAAGTCAGCCAACTCAGGTGGAATGTTGAAATACTCATCCTTGAAGCGATCAATCTCGTCTTTGGTTTCTGGCGAAAGCAATTCTTGAATTTCTTCTAAAGCTGCGCCGCTCATCATGTATGGGAATTGATTTTGAATCATTTTACCGCCCCTAAACATACCGTAAATCTGATATTCTTCTTGTTCTTCTCTAGCAGAATCGTTTACCAAACAGTTGCCTAACCACTTGTCAGTATCATATTCCTGATGTTGAAGCTCTTGAGCTCTTTCTTGAAAGCGCGCATTTTCCAACATGTACTTTTCAACCGCCACCATTGAGTCTTTGCTCATTTGCCCACGCATATTATCTGCACAAGGCATGCAAATGGCATATTCAAAAACTACTTCGGTTTTTCTAAAAGCCTTTTCAATGATGTAAGGTTCATCACTTTTCAAAAGATCCTTTTCGCAGAACTGACATTTTTGAATGGGTTCTTCGGTAATGGTGTCAAAAAATATAGTAGGAATATCTCTGTGGTGTCCGTAAAACATCGGTTTGTTACTGGTTATTTGTAATTGGTTATTAGTTAATGGTTATTGGTTTGTTAACTCAATTTTCAATTCAGCCAACCAATAACCGTTAACTATTTTATATTAACCAACCACTAGGTTGATAATTTTCTTAGGTACAAAAATTTGCTTGCGTAGGCTTTTTCCCTCCGTCCATTTTTGTACGGCTTGTTCGCTCAAAGCAGCTGCAATTGCAGCATCTTGCGTTACATCAGCTGGCAAAGTGATCTTATGTCTCATTTTACCATTGATCATAATTGGGTAAATATGTTCGTCTTCAACCAAATACTTTGCTTCAAACTTTGGATAAGGCGCTAAAGTTATACTTGGCTTATTTCCGAGCTGCACCCAAACTTCTTCGGCAATATGTGGCGCAAAAGGAGAAAGTAGAACCGTTAAAGGTTCAAGGATTTCTCTCTTGTTACACTTAAGACCTTGCAAGTCGTTTACACAAATCATAAAAGAACTTACGCAGGTGTTCAACGCCAGCTTTTCAATATCACCCTCAATTTTTTGTATGCAGGTATGCAGTACCTTAAGTTCTTCTTTAGTGGCTTTCTCATTGCTTACTTCAAACTCATTTTGCTTGTTGTAAAACAAGTTCCAGAATTTTCGCAAGAACTTAAACACACCATCAATACCGGCGGTATTCCAAGGCTTTGAATCAGTTATTGGCCCCAAGAACATTTCGTACATACGGAAAGTATCAGCTCCGTATTTTTCTACCATATCTTCAGGGTTCACAACATTGAGCCAACGCTTACTCATTTTTTCAACTTCAGTATCACAAGTAAATTTTCCGTTGTCCAAAACAAATTCAACTTCAGCATCATCGTTTCTTGAAGCTTCAAAAGCCGCAATATTCAATTCGTCAGCCCCATTTACTTGGCTAACATCTACATGAACCCTATCTTTTATTTCATGCTCGTTTTTTATGCTTGCTGAAACATAGGTTACCTTATTGCTTTCTCTATCTACGATTCTATTCGCCAATTTAGAAGCGCCTTGAATCATCCCTTGATTCACCATTTTTTGGAATGGCTCGTCTTTGCTCACATGGCCCAAATCGAAAAGCACTTTTTGCCACAAGCGAGAGTACAATAAGTGCCCTACTGCGTGCTCAGAACCGCCAATGTATAGGTCAACATTTTGCCAATAGGCTTCTTTGTCTTTGCCAACAAAGGCTTCTCTATTGCTTGGATCCATATAACGCAACCAATACCAGCTACTACCTGCATAACCCGGCATGGTATCGGTTTCTCTTTTTAAACCATTGCCTGCATCAACCCATTCTTCAACCGCCGCAATTGGTGAATCTCCTGTTCCCGTAGGTTTATAAGAAACAACTTCGGGTAAAGTTAAAGGCAAATCATTCTCTCCTAAAGGTTTTGGCGTTTCGCCATCAAAAACAATTGGGAAAGGTTCTCCCCAATAGCGTTGCCGAGAGAAGCCGGCATCACGCAAACGGTAATTCACCTTTCGCGTGCCAATAGCCAACTCTTCAATTTTGTCAATAGCAACAGAAATGGCTTCTTTTACTTCCATACCATCCATAAAGCCTGAGTTCATCATCTTGCCTTCTTTGGCATCATAGCTTTCGGTGCTAATATCGCCACCGCTTACTACTTGTCTTATTTCTAAGCCAAACTTTTTGGCAAAGGCATAATCTCGGCTATCATGAGCAGGTACGGCCATTACTGCACCTGTTCCGTAGCTCGCCAATACATATTCCGATGTCCAAATAGGAATTTCTCGATTGGTGAATGGGTTAATGGAATAAGCACCTGTGAATGCACCTGTAACTGTTTTTACATCAGCCATTCTATCTCGCTCAGAGCGAGATTTCACATACTCAATATATTCTTCAACTTCAGCTCTTTGTTTATCAGTTATTAGTTCTTGAATCAAATCGCTTTCAGGAGCAACCACCATAAATGTTGACCCAAATATGGTATCAGGGCGCGTGGTGAAAACTTCAACTTGTGACTCTGAACCTTGAACTTTAAACTTCAATTGAGCCCCCGTACTTTTTCCAATCCAGTTGCGCTGCATCTCCTTTAATGGCTCTGGCCAATCAATAGTGTTAAGGCCTTGAAGCAAACGCTCGGCATAATCGGTAATACGCAAAAACCATTGGCGCATTTTCTTTTTGGTTACCGGATGCCCTCCTCTTTCACTTACACCATTTATTACCTCATCATTGGCTAAAACAGTTCCCAATGCTTCACACCAGTTCACTTCGCTATAAGCCAAATATGATAGCCTAAATTGCTGAAGCACTTTTTCTTGCTCAGCTTCTGAAAATGAGTTCCACGCTTTAGCAGAAAAATGCTCTTCAACTTCAAAACCCTTTGACCCTTGGATACTAAACTTCTCCACCAAGCTTTCAATGCCCTCGGCTTTATCATTTTCTTTATTATACCATGAGTTAAAAAGTTGCAGAAAAACCCACTGAGTCCATTTATAATACTCTGGATCACAGGTACGCACTTCTCTATCCCAATCGTAAGAAAGACCTAAAATCTCTAATTGTTTTTTGTAAGTGGCTATATTTTCATCAGTTGTATTTGCAGGATGTTTTCCGGTTTGTATAGCATATTGCTCAGCAGGTAAACCAAAAGCATCAAAGCCCATGGGGTGTAAAACTTCAAAACCTTGATGTTTCTTAAATCGAGCAACTATATCGGCTGCAACATAGCTTAAGGGGTGCCCTACATGCAAACCTTTACCGCTTGGATAAGGAAACATGGTTAAAGCATAGTATTTTGGTTTACCACTACTTTCATTAGCCTTATATACTTGATTATCTCGCCAGTAGTCTTGCCACTTTTTTTCAATTTCGGCGAAATTTATTTCCTTCATTTTAGGTCGTATTTTCGCACGAAAATAGCCATATTTTAAGGCTTACACATCAAAACTCAATCAAGTTTTAAATGAGCAAAGAAGCACAATATCAACACATTTACTCATCATATTCGGCCTTATTAGCTTCAGATGTTCCGGCTTATGTGCACCTAAATAATTTGTGTGCTTTACTTAACAAAGAATTTAATTTCTTTTGGACAGGTTTCTATTTAAAAAACGGAGCTAATTCTTTGCAAATAGGGCCATATCAAGGCGAAGTACCATGCTTTAATATTAGTATTGGTAAAGGTGTTTGTGGTACCGCTGCTGCTCAATTAAAATCTCAAGTAGTGGCTGATGTTCATAAATATCCTGGTTATATAGCCTGCCATCCTGAACCCAATGCCGAAATTGTAATTCCAGGAATAGAAGATGGAAACTGTGTTTTTGTACTAGATATTGATCACGTTGAAAAAAACTATTTTGACAATACAGATAAAGAATGGCTTGAGAAGCTTTGTGAATTGATTATTGAAAAAGTAGAATTAGACTAAAATGGAAAAGGAACTAAACAAAGACACAAAAAGTGTTTTGGGTTTACAACTGCCTACAGATCCGCGTTGGGCCGAAATTGCAGGCAAACAAATAGAATTTATTCTAACCGACCATGCGTATTGCGAACAGAAAGCAGCCACAACTTGTATTTCACTAATTGTTCAATACCCAGATAAAAAGGAGCTTGTTGAGCGTGTAAGCCCTTTGGTAACTGAAGAATGGGGCCATTTTAGAATGGTTCTTCAAGAACTAAAAAAGCGCGGTTTAAACCTTGGAAAGCAACGTAAAGATGAGTATGTAAACCAGCTTTTAAAGAGCATAAGAAAAGGAATGGGTGACTATCAATTAATGGACAAACTTTTGGTTTGCGCCCTTATTGAAGCCAGAAGCTGTGAAAGATTTAAACGACTACACGAAGGCCTAACAGAACAAGACTTAAAGGACTTTTATTATGCCCTTATGGTGAGCGAAGCAGGGCACTATAAACTTTTTATTGAATTGGCCGAAGTGTATTTTGATAAACAAGAAGTAAGAGATCGTTGGCTTCAAATGCTTAAAATTGAAGCCGACATAATGAAAAATCTTACCCCACGCGGCGATAGGATTCATTGATAAGTAATATTTATCAATTGACCTTTTCATCACTATTTTCGCTTCAAATAAAAAAACCTGCTAGATGAAGAGATTATTTACTTCCCTATTTACCCTTTTAGTTCTTAGCAATATTTTAAATGCCCAACTCGTGCCTAATGGAAACTTTGAAGCGTGGGAATTTGATTTTGCTATTGAAGCTGACAAACCAGAAAGCTGGAGAGCTACATATGATTACTTTAATGAAGACCAACCTGTTGTTAAGTCATCAGATGCCTTTGAAGGAGACGCAAGTGCTTTAGTACAGTGTCCAACTTTTGGAGATTCAGGAATAGTTGCCGCGATTCCTTTCTCTGATTTTAGCGAAGATGCATTAATTGGTTATTTCAAATCAGAAATTGACAATGGCGATTCTGCATCAATAGTAGTTCAATACTTTGACGGTAAAAATAAAGTTAAGCAAGAAGCATCTTTCGTGATTAAATCTTCGGTTACAGAATGGACCTTTTTTCAGCTTAAGTTAAACAAAGCCAATTCATCTGATTCTATCCGTTTTGCAATTTATCCGTCGTTAAATGAAGGACCGAGATCAACGAGCAAAATTTGGATAGATGATTTGAGCCTAAGCACTTATGTTAATCAAGAAGAATTGACCAAAAGTGATTTTTCAGTTTATCCTAACCCAACACAAGACAAACTTTTTATTGAAGTAGCTGAAAGTGGTTCAACTGTAGAAATCATTAGCTTAACTGGCAAAGTGGTTGCATCTTTTGCTAATGTTTCAGCTCACAATAACTTTGCTATAGATACAGCACCTTTTGAAAATGGAATGTATTTAATCAATGTAACTACTAGTGAGAATAGTTCAATGATTAAAACAGTCATTTTTGAATAACAAGACGTTAATTCGACTAAAACCACATCAACACGATGTGGTTTTAGTTTAATTTGCGACCATATTCTATGAAATCAATTATAAGACATAGCACGCTAATTCTCTTATCGCTATTCTTATTTGGCTTTGGTGAAGGCTATAAACCTGTGGGCAATGATCTTAAGGTTGAAGAAAGAACTTTTGAAATTGTGAACAAATACAGGGAAAAAAAGGGTCTTTCGGAACTTAAGATTATTCCATACATGAGCGAACTTGCCAGAGAGCATAGCCTTAAAATGGCACAAGGTTTTAGGGCATTTGGTCACCGCGGTTGGGATGAGCGGGCAGACCTTATATTTGATAACATTGAGGTAGAAATGGTGGCTGAAAATGTGGGTTTTAATAAGGGTTACGACAAGCCCGAAAAACAAATCTTAGAAGGTTGGATAAAAAGTAAAACACACAAGCAAAACATTCTAAATGAAGAATTTGACATTTGCGGTGTGGGTGTAGCTGAAGCTGATGATGGCACCTATTACTTTACCCAAATATTTGCCAGCTACTGGGAAGAATAAATTATATCTTACTTTTAATTATTTCAAAGGCCAGGCCGCCCCATCCAATTATTAAGGCTAAGCCTCCTACAGGTGTAATCATAGCCATCCATGTTCCATTAAAAATGGCATAGCCATATAGTGAAAAGCTAAAAAGCAGAATTCCCAACAAAAAAGAGTATCCAGAAATTATTAAAGCCTTACTCTTCTGTTTACGATTAGAATAATATCCGATAAAAACAAGCATTATGCTATGAACAAAATGATAATCGCTTCCTGTTTGAAAATTGGCCATTTCTTTCGCAGTCATAATTTCTGAAAGTAAATGAGCGCCAAATGCGCCTATTGCCACGGCTAATAAACCTAGTACGGCTCCAAACAACATAAAATCTTTCCCTTTCACGCTAGAATTCTTTAATCTCTTTATAAACCCTGTGTATGGGTAAGCCCATAACGGTGTAAAACGAGCCTCGAATATAATTTACACCAACCATTCCTGCCCATTCTTGAACCCCGTATGCACCCGCTTTATCGAAAGGTTTATAATTTGAAACATAATACTCCAACTCGTCAGTGCTGAAAGCCTTAAAATTCACTTCAGTTTGGTCAACAAATGACACTGATTTGTCAATACTTCGTAAGCAGACACCTGTATAAACTAAATGAGACTTTCCGCTCATTTTGAATAACATCTCTATAGCATGATTGTGGTTAGATGGCTTCTCTAATATTTCATCATCTAAAACCACTATTGTATCGCTTGTTATTAAAAGTTCGCCTTTATTTAAAGTCGCCATAGCCATTGACTTTTTTTTGGCTAGGTATTCAGGAACATCTTTTGGTAATAGGGTATCAGGATAGCTTTCATCGCAATTGATTGCAACAGTTTTAAAATCAAAACCTGCCATTTCTAATATTTGCTTTCGCCTAGGCGATTTAGAACCTAACAGTAGTTTATGGTTAGAATTCATCATATAATCCCAATTGATAACACACCGGCCAACATGAGCATTTTTAGCCACTGACTAAGCCTTGACCACTCTGCATGCTCTTTTTGTTTAATAACCATCATTAATGATCTTATACTAAGGGGTAGAATAAGAAACAAATAGAAATATGTAAGCACCCCACCTTCTTGATAAAACTCTTGATTAAAAAGCATAACAGTAAAAGCAGCGACTAACAGAATCAAAAGCCCTGCTATAACTTTTAAAGCCATTTTGTTGGCATTTACACTAAAAATAATAGCAGCTGTAGCCAAGCCTTGGCTTTTATCTCCTTCTTTATCTTCTATATCCTTCACCCACTCTCTAAAAAAAGCAGTTAAAAAGGCAAAGCCCGTAATGGTCGTTAAAAACCAAATATTAAATTCATTAAGTGAAAAATGTATTCCAGGAGTTATTGGCGAAGAATGGTCAATAAAAAAAAAGCAAGGAACAAAAACTGCCGCTTGAATTAAGGCAGCAATAAAGTTTCCGATAATTGCTTTTCCCTTAAAGAGCCAAGAGTACAAAAGCAATAAGAATATCACTGCCACGAATAAGATCAACAGTTTATAGTCTAAAAGAAAACCTATGGCCAGTCCAAAAAGATTTAAAACCCCATAAATTAAGAAACCCCATTTTCTGAATCTTTTTTTCAAAAAAAGATTCTTATCCGGTCGATTTATTTTGTCAATTTCTTGATCAAAATAATCATTGATAATATAGCCAGCAAACCCAATTACAACTGTAGCCACAATAATTTGTAACTTGCTTTGAACATTGTAATAGGTGAAAGCAGAAAGAGACAGCCATTGTGCTAAACCCATAATTACAAGGTTGCCAAAGCGGGTTGCTATGAGAACTTGCTTAAACATTTAAATCAGGCAATTCCCATTTATCTTGGGCTCTAAGTACCATTTCAATCACTTCGCGTACCGCACCATATCCTCCTGGTTTCTCAGTAACATAGTCTGCTACGCTAAACACATCTTGACAAGAATCTTTGGGACATACCCCAATACCCGATACGTGCAAACATTGCATATCGGCAATATCATCGCCCATGTAAAGCACCTCTTCACGTTTGAGACCAGTCTTATTCAAAATCTCGGTATAAACAGGCAGTTTGGGTCTCGCATTCATATGCACATGCTGAATACCAAACCTTACAAATCTTTCAATAGATTGCTCAGAGTAGCCCGCTGATATAATTCCTACCTGAAAACCTTGCTTAACCGCACGCGCCAAGGCCGAGCCATCTCTGGTGTGCATTTTTCGCACGAGGTCATCTCCAGGCATTACAATTACAGTTCCGTCAGTTAAAACGCCATCCATGTCAAATAACAGCGCTTTTATATTTCTAAGTTTATGATAAAAATTATTGTTGCTCAAATTCTCTGATTATTGAGTTGGTTATAAAATCGTACAAGGCTTCGCTTTTTGGATAAGCCTTCAATTGCTCTAAATGACTTTCAATGATTGCTGAATCATTACGCCTTGCAGGTCCAGTTTGACTGTTTAAAGCTCCTAATTCGAATGCTTTTTCAATTGTTTCAAAAGCAAGCTGCTTAAAAATACTTTGATCAATACTATTTTCTTGGGCCCAATTAAAGGCATGTGCCAGCAAATGATTTGAAAAGTTATTTACCATTACAGCCGAAATGTGCGCTTTTGCCCTTTTACTGCTATCTAATTTATAGCTTCTAAACCCACACTTTTCGGCTAATTCTTCCAAATCTTTGTGAAGTGCCAAACTATTTGCTTCCGTGCAGATAGGAATCCTTTCTTTTGATAAAAGCCTTCCCTTCGTCATGGTTTGCAAAGGATAAAACACCCCTTTACTATTATGAGAAATGGCGTTTATACTTACCGAGCCTGAGCTATGTGCTTGCCATTCGCTTTTATCAATTAAGGATTTTGATACTTGAGAAATGACTGAGTCAGAAACACATAATATTAAGCCATCAACTTTTGGTATTTCATCAATTGCAAGGTATTTAATACCAAGTGTATTTGCAATTTTCTGAGCTTCTAATAAATTTCTAGAAGCTATAAATGCCAAAGGCACTTCAGATCTCACAAAATGATGGGCCAATTGCCAAGCCGTATTTCCGCTTCCTATTATACCAATAGAAGCAATCAAGATTTACCCTTTAGTTCATAAAATCTACGATAAGCGGCTACTAAACTTCCAACAAAAAGAAGAATACAGCCAACCCATAGAATATTAATCATTGGAAATACCATGGCTTTCATAATGATATACTCAGGTGAACGATCATTTTTTGCTGAAAGAGAGATTTCAAAGTCTTTTGTATCTCTATTAATATTTACAAAAAAGGCACGTACACCAGTTTCGTTTGCATAAGATGCCGGCCTGTAAAGTTTGGTACCATGTATAATAAAGTAAGGCGAAACGGTCTCTTCAACATCACCTTTTATAAATGTTAAATCAAGAGTTGTTACATATAATGAATCCTTAATCTCACGAAATTCTTCAGGCTTCTCAGCGTTAAGATTAATCATGCCAACAACAACCTTCATATCACGATAAAGAAGCGTATCACCAACTGAAACATTTTGATTTACCGCCTCGCTCCACTCTTCTTCTTCTTCGCCTGTAGGAACTGAAGAAACGTGAGTATAAAGATCCCAACCAATAGTTCTCTTTATACTAGGGTCTGAAACCAACCCCATGTTGTCAGTAATCTGCGCTTTGGGATAAAGAAAGAATCTATCTTCTGTAGTCCCAGTCTCATTATTTATTTTCTTGTATTCAACCTTATAATAGTGGTTTGGCTCTGAAACAGAGTCGCCTAAAAACGTAATTACGTAACCTGCCATTGGTACAGGTTTACCTTTTGGTAACAAAACATTCTGAACTTTTTCTTCGTCAGAAAATCCATCACCATAATCTGTATTTGATACGTTTCTTGAAACTATTTGCTTTTTACCGTTTGAAATCAAAGCCCCTATTAGTAAAAGTGCCAAGCCAATATGCGCAATACTTGCACCGCTAAACCTTAGTTTCTTGCTTTTAACGAATGGAATCATGATTTCGATATTGGCAATTAAAGCGTAAACTGATGTGAGCATCAAAAGCACTAAATCAAAGTCGTAAATCTTGGTTCCAAAAATAAAAATCAATGAAATTGGAATTGAAATCAAAAATGATTTGGCAATCTTTTTCCAAATGTTTGATGGGCTTTTTTTGTATTTAAAATATTGACCTGCTGCGGTTAAAAGCGCAATAATTATAGCAAACGGTATTTGAAACTGATGATAATGGGCAATGGCATCGGTAGGTGGTGCCATGCTAAAATCATCTACAAACCAGGCGGCTACTTTATTAATTACGGGTATTGAAGTAGAGAAAATGATTTGGAAAGCCGAAACGGTTAGTACCAGGCTTCCAATTAACATCCATAATTCTCTCGATGTAAATTCATCTTCACTTTTAGGACTTTTAATATCCTTATAGCGAACAATTACTAATACAACGCTAAGAATAATGAATGAAAATAAGAATACCAATAATTGACCAGAAAGACCTAGATCGGTAAAAGAATGAACTGAAGTATCTCCTAAAACACCACTTCTGGTTAAGAACGTTGAATAAAGTATTAGAATGAAACCAGCAATTAGCATAATCATGGTTACCAATAATGCTTTGCCGGTGTTTTTATAAATAACCAAGGTGTGTAAACCTGCGGCTACCAAAAGCCAAGGTACCAAAACAGCATTTTCAACAGGATCCCAAGCCCAAAAACCACCAAAAGTTAAGGCTTCATAAGCCCACGCACCTCCCATAAGAATACCTAAACCTAAAACTCCAACCGTAATTCCGGTCCATCCTAAAGCTGGTTTTACCCAATCTTTTAATCTATTGGAAATTAAGGCGCCCATTACATAAGAAAAAGGAACAATTGTAAGCGCAAAGCCCAGAAACAAAACAGGCGGATGAATGATATTCCAATAATTCTGAAGCAATGGGTTTAGTCCTGTTCCATCACTAATGCTTTGTAAATAATCAGGACTGCTAAAAATAGGCGCTTCAACTTCGTGCCTTAAAAGCCTGAAGAAATTCATTCCTAATTCGCTTTGTTCATCTCCCCATAAATCTAGCCCTAATAGCATAGCGCTGAGCATTATTTGCGCAAGCGACATTACCATTAGCACTGGTGCTTCCCAGCTTTTTGCGGTTCTAATTAATATAAAACCTAAAATTACGTGCCAAACTGACCAAAGTAAAAAGCTCCCTTCTTGCCCTTCCCAAAACGCAGGAATCATGTAAGCCGTAGGCAGATCATTTGACACATGCGACCAAACATAATGATACTCATAATGATGATTTTTCATTAGATAGGCCATGATAGAAACAGTGCTGATTACTGAAATACCATGAATTATGAAAGACCCACGAGCAATCTTGTGCCAACCAGAATCGCCCGTACGGCTATGCATTAGATAGGCTGTAAAAGCAAAAATCGCTGATCCAAAAGCCAGCGCAACGAAGAAATATCCTAGGTTACCTATCCATAGATTTTCTCCTTGATAAACAATTTCCATTTAATAAAGGGGTTTGAGCTTAGTTAGCGGCCAATTCTTCTTCTTTGTACTTACTTGGGCACTTTTGAAGAATTTTAGTGGCTGCAAATTCATTGTTATTTACTGCTTTTCCAATTACCACTACTCTCTCGCTCTTCTCTATATCAGTGGGTTTTGAATCTTTATAAATCACCTTCATCTCATTATCAAGGCTATCTTTCATATAAAACTCAAAATGATTGGGATCTTTTACAGGGTCATAATCAAAAGGTTTATCCAATACTAGCTGCCCAGCCACATTGAATTCAACACCTGGGTTTTTCTTGGCCATTTCAAAAGTGCCGTAAGAACCTGCATCTCCAAAGGTGGTTATCATTATTGCAACAGCTACGGCAATCACAATTAAACCTATTATTCCTCCTTTCTTCATTTTCTGTTTACTTCTTTTTCAAGTTTTGATAATTTTCTATCCTGAACAACCAAGTAACCTAATATGCTAAGTACAATTAGCAAAACAACTGCCACTACAACATATATTTTACCACTTTCTCTAAAAGCAGTATCCCATGTTTCTGGTTCATATTGAGCCATTGCCATGGCTGGCAGCAGCAATAACAATAAGACCTTATATGCGGTTTTCATAAAGTTTCTCTTTTAATCTTCTTGTTCTATACCTCAATTCTGTAAGCCACATTCCTAGCATTATCCAGCCAATTACAGCAGGGTAAAATACGATCCTCATTCTTCCATCAAGATCATAGGTATTAAATCCCGGGTTACCATCAGCACCAGGATGCAGCGATTCGCTCATTCTTGGTAGAATAAATATTAGTGGAATCATTGCTGCAAATGCAAAAACATTGTAAACCGAAGAAACCCTAGCTCTTGATTTGGTATCAGTAATTGAATTTCTCAAAACCATAAAGGCCAGGTAAATCAATAGTGTAATAGCAGCCCCATTTTGTTTCGGATCAAAACTCCACCAAGCTCCCCAGGTAAATTGAGCCCAAATCATGCCAGTGGTTAATCCCAAAAAGCCAAATAAGATGCCGATGTTGGCAAATTCAACCGCCCAATCATCAAACCGACTATTTGAAGTGCTTAAATATTTAATTGAGAAAAAAACAGATGTACCAAACATAGCCACCATACTAAACCACATGGGTACATGGAAATAGAGGTTTCTAATGGTTTCGTAAAGAATTTCTCGCTCAGGAATAGCTCCTAACAATCCCATAATTACTACGTAGATGAGGATGAGAGCAGTGGCTGATTTCCAAATAATACCTTTCAAAAAAGCGAAATATTTATTCTTCGCGCGAAATTAGGTAAAGCGCCATAAAGGAAAATGTGATGTAGGTCAATCCTTCCACAGATATGGAAAGAACAAAAGGGCCACTACAAAAACAACAATGTCTATGCATACAAGTCCAAAAAGTGGTTTTGCAACATATGAAATCGGTGTGACCAACAAGGCAGCCTTTGACAGTTTAACCAAAACTAACATTTGAGGAATGATTACTGGCAAGCCTAAAATGGTCATAAGCACACCAGCATTTCTAGCCTTGGCCGCAATTGCTGAAATCATAGTGAAAGTAAATGCCAACCCAATAGCCCCTACAAAAGCAATAAGCATCCAAAGCCCAGTGCTTTTTACAGGAAAGCCCAGTAAAATACCAAATATCAAAGTGCTTAAAAGTGCCAATAATGCCATTAAAAGGGCATTGAAAGCCATTTTTGAAAGAATCATAGCCTGTGGACTAACCAATTGAAAAAAATACAGTTTAGTGTTGCCTGACTCGTTGATGAACGACCTAGCGCTTGCATTCACCGCTGCGAAAAGAGTTACAATCCAGTACAGCGATATCCAAACTTCAGGGGTGGTGCTAACAAACATTTGGTAGATTACGAAAGCCGTACTCAGCACGTAGAGCACTATAGCACTTAGCGCATTTTTTTCGCGCCACTCAAGCAACAAATCCTTTCTTATTAAGAACCAAACGCTTTTAAGCATGTTGCAAAGATGATATTTATACTTTGAGCTAAGGCATCTTAGTTTTTATTTCAATATTTGGCTCTTAAAATCTGATATGAAAATCCCAAGATTCGTTTCCATGGCAGTTTTGACTTTTGCACTTTTTTGCTCATGTAAAAATGAGTCCAAACCGGCAAGCGCACGAAATAAAGTACTCGAAAGTGATGCAGAAATTGAGTCTTCCAAAATAAAGCCTGAAAATCAAAAACAAATTGATTTGGCATTAAACAGTTGGCACCATGCAGCTGCAACTGCCAAAGAAGATGCGTTTTATAACTTTATGACAAATGACTGCATTTACCTTGGAACTGACCCAAGTGAAAAATGGTATAGAGACGAACTGAGAGAATGGGCTGCCTTTGCATTTGAACGTGATACCGCTTGGGCTTTTTATCCCTTTGAACGTGAAATTTACTTTGCAAAAAATGGACAAACCGCATGGTTCGATGAAAAATTAAAAACGGAAAAAATGGGAGAATGCCGTGGTTCTGGGGTTGTTATTAAAACCAAAGAAGGCTGGAAACTCAAACACTATAATTTATCTATTACCATATTAAATGAGAAGATGGGTGAGTTTTTAGAGATTGAGCAAACAGCTGAAAAAAGCAATGAATAACTAGTTTGTCAAATTCGGTAAAATAATTCAGTTTGTATTATTCGCTCAGCTAATCGCTGTAGTTATTGTCTTTACTGCAATGGAATCACCCGAAGTTGATTTCCATTCTGAAAAAATAACAGAAGATGGATTTTATGATGAAATTATTGCTATTCATACAAGCCAAATAGGTTTATTTTCAAGTTGGGGCTTTTAGCGGATAATTGGAGAATAAAGCAAGAGTTAAACTTATCTGAATCGATAAATGCTTGCACTTTAACCAAGAGTTATGAACTACTTAAAGTTACCGATAGCCAAATTCTTAGAGCAGATTCAGACTTAAACCTTGTAACACTTTACGAAAACGTCAATTGGTCTCATCTATATCCTAATTCGATCGTAGCCCCAAGACAAAAAGTTTACATTGAAATGAAAAGTGGCATTTTTACTACAAACCTTGATGAAATTGAAAACTAAACTTGGCTAACAAAAGATTGAATTTTAAGATAATTGTAAAAAGGTTATTTCTTACTTTTTAACTTGATCAAAAAGTAACCAAATAAAGTCCCAACCCAAATAATAACGCAATCCATAATCAAAGTTTTCAAGGTCCAGCCACCTAAGAAAGAATTGTCGCCAATATGGTATTCATGATAGAAGTTGTAAGGCCAGCCAATATCCAAACCCCACGTGGCAATGCTTTCTCTAAATGGAATTAAATATGGAAGAATGCTTAGGAGTGAAATGGTGAAAAATAGCAGCACAGATAAAAATGTAACAATAATTATGTCTCTTCTCCATTTCATTTTGCCATCTACAATAGTAAAAAGGGGCATCTTATTTGGTTTAGAAAAAACAAACATTTTCACCTTTTAACATCTCACATTTTAATAAGCTTCTATCCATTCCTTTTAACTACCTACATTTTAACATTGGCATTCGCAACATTTTATCGCTTTAGAAGCTAAGATTTAATCATTTAACTTCAAACAAACCCTTGAAACATATATTTGCCAAATTAGCTAACAACCTAAAACAAAACTCAAATGGCAAGCGATATAGAAATTGCACAGTCGGTCACGCTGAAACACATTCGAGAAATCTCATCTCAACTTAATATTTCTGAAGACGATATGGAGCTTTATGGAAAGTTTAAAGCCAAGCTTCCATTAGATCTTATTGATGAAGAAAAAGTAGCCAAAAACAAATTGGTGCTTGTAACCGCCATATCTCCTACCCCAGCAGGTGAAGGAAAAACTACCATTTCTATTGGCTTAACCCAAGGGATGAACAAAATTGGCAAGCAAACCACTGTTGTTCTTCGTGAGCCATCTTTGGGCCCTGTATTTGGAATAAAAGGCGGTGCTGCAGGCGGTGGCTGGAGCCAAGTGCTACCCATGGAAGATATTAATCTTCATTTTACCGGCGATTTCTCTGCTGTAGAAAAAGCGCATAATCTTTTGGCTGCTTTGATTGATAATAACATTCAGAGTAAAAAAAGAACCCTTGGAATTGACCCTAGAACCGTTGCGTGGAAACGCGTAATGGACATGAACGATCGAGCGCTTAGAAAAGTAGTAATTAGCTTGGGTGGCTTGGGTCAAGGTATTCCTCGCGAAAGTGGGTTTGACATTACGGCCGCTTCTGAAATAATGGCAATACTTTGCTTAAGTAATGATTTACATGACCTTAAGCGCAGATTAGGAAACATTTTTGTTGGATTCACCTTTGACAAAAAGCCTATTTACGCCAAAGATTTGAATGCTGAAGGTGCAATGACCGCTCTTTTAAAAGACGCCATTAAACCTAATTTGGTACAAACTATAGAGGGAACACCTGCAATAATTCATGGTGGCCCATTTGCAAATATTGCCCAAGGAACCAATACGGTAGTTGCCACTAAAATGGGAATGTCTTTATCACCTTATGTTGTAACTGAAGCTGGTTTTGGTGCTGATCTTGGCGCTGAGAAGTTCTTAGATATTAAATGTGTGAGTGCTGGATTAAAGCCAAGCGCTGTGGTGATTGTAGCAACAATTAAAGCTCTAAAATATCATGGAACAGGTGATCTTAAAAACCTGCAAGAAGAAAATGTAGAAGGCGTAAAACGTGGACTAGAAAACCTTGAAAAGCACATTGAAAACGTAAAAGGGTTTGGCCTGCAACCTGTGGTTGCAATAAACAAGTTTTTAACAGACACCGATGCAGAAGTTGAGGCTGTTAGAGCCAAATGTGAAGAGCATGGCGTTAAAGTAGCCGTTGCTGAAGTGTGGGCAAAAGGTGGTGAAGGTGCAACAGACCTGGCCAAACTTGTTGCCGAAGTTGTAGACAATGCCGAAGCTGGTTTTACTCCTACTTACGATTGGAGTTCAAAAGTAACTGACAAGATTGAGGCCATCTCTAAAAAGATTTATGGAGCAGACGGAGTTGAATACGCCGCTCAAGCCAAGAAAGACCTTAAACGAATTGCAGACCTTGGGTTGGAAGGCTTGCCAATTTGTATGGCTAAAACTCAAAAATCTTTAAGTGATAACCCGGCTTTACTTGGTAGACCAAGTGGGTTTAACATTACTGTTAGAGAAATAGAAGTTGCAGCAGGTGCGGGATTCTTAGTGCCAATTACAGGCGATATGATGCGCATGCCAGGACTACCAGCAACACCAAGTGCTGAAGCCATTGATATTGATGAAAAAGGAAATATCTTAGGATTGTTCTAAAAATAATTACTCCAAAAAAAATGAAGGCTCAGCACAGTGGTGTTGAGCCTTTTTTTGTTGTTAAATCTTTATTTGAGATTGTGAATAAAGGCTTCGTTTTTATTTACTTGTGTATATTTTTCCTATATTGTGCCATATGGTGACCTAAGTCATCATTTATGAGCAGGTTATTCGCCAAATTTGGTATATCAACGTTTCAAATATTTGCATATGAAAATCAAGATTACTGACCCAAAAGGAAAAATTGTAAATGAAGCTGCCATTCATTCTATGAACCATTACCTAATGTTACTCAACAAGCTTGATAAGAAAAAAAGCTATACTGTTGAGTTTAAAGAGGGTGCCACTCATTATACAAGAACCATATCTAGGTAGGCGTTAATTTATTTGAAATCCTACGCTTTAGTACAGCTCAAGCAATAATTAAATCATCTTTGCCGTATCTAAATCATGGCAAAGGACTTAATTAATAAATGGCTCTTGTGGTTCAAGGGGCTATCCAAATTCAAAAAGATAATTGTTGCTGGCTCTGCTTCTTTTATCTCTCTTATTTTACCCTTCTACCTATCTATACTTCTTGGAATCTTCGGTGCTATACCCAATAAAAGAGATTTAACCAATCTTGAAGCGCTACAGGCGAGCATTGTATATGGTCAAAACCAAGAACAGTTAGGTAAAATTTTTGAGGTAAACAGAACGTACGTTGCCTACGACACCTTGCCAAAATCACTTATTAATGCACTTGTAGCTACTGAAGATGAGCGTTTCTTTGAACATGCAGGCGTTGATAACAGGGCACTCGGAAGAGTCATTTTTAAAGGAATTTTAAAAGGTGAAAATGCAGGAGGGGGTAGTACAATAAGCCAGCAGTTAATTAAGAACACATTTGGCCGAAAACAACGACGCAGATTTGGCTTGGTTATCGAAAAAATTAAGGAAATGGTGGCTGCTCGAAGATTAGAGAGAATTTACTCCAAAGAGAAAATTTTAGAGCTTTATTTTAATACCGTTCCTTTTGGCGAAAATGTATATGGTATTGAAGCAGCAGCTGAACGTTTCTATTCTAAACATCCGAGCCAACTCAAAATTGAAGAATCAGCCGTTTTAGTAGGACTACTAAAAGCCAACACAAGTTATAATCCAAGGCTTCATCCTGAAGCTTCTGAAGAAAGACGAAATGTTGTTTTCGCTCAAATGCTAAAGAACAACTTTGTTACCGACGAGGAGTTTACAAGGTTGAACGATTTAGAACTTAAAATAAACTATAACTACAAAAGCCTCAGCAATCATCAACCACACTATTTAAGTGTAATTGAAAATGAAGCCAACACAATATTGGCCAAAAAGAAAAAACGAAATGGCAAGCCCTATGATATAAAAAATGATGGTCTCAAGATTTACACGTCTATAAATGCTAAAATGCAGTATTATGCTGAAGAAGCCGTTCATGCACATATGCAAGTTTTACAAAAACAACTTGAACGAGATTGGGGAAGGGTAAGGCCATGGGGTGCCGAACCAAACCTGCTAAAGCAAGCCATTGAAAACTCAAGAAGATATCAATTTTTGCAACGTAAAGGCAAATCGTCTGAAGAGATTCAAAGAATTTTTAAGACACCGGTAAGCATGAATATTTACTACGCTGATAAGAGCCGAATCATTAAATCTTCGCCATTAGACTCAATAAAGCATTTACTTTTTCAACTTAAGGCTGGTTTTATGGTAAAAGACAATGCGAGCGGTGGTATTTTAGCTTATGTAGGTTCGCCTAGCTACCAACATTTTAAATATGATTATGTTACAGCCAAAAGGCAAGCGGCCAGCACTTTTAAACCCATTGTTTATGCAACTGCTCTTGAACAAGGGTATAAACCCTGCCAATATATTAGAAACGATAAAATCACCTATACTGACTATAATGGATGGGAACCCGAAAATTCTAACAAGAAGTATGGTGGCAAGTATAGTATGGCTGGTGCCTTGGCCAATTCTGTAAATGTAGTGGCGGTAGATCTTTTATATAAGTCAAAACGAGAAAATGTAATTGAGCTTGCGTATGAAATGGGGATTCACTCTGAAATACCGGCATTGCCATCAATTGCACTAGGCGTAGCCGATATTAATTTGAAAGATATGATAACCGCCTATTCTGTTTTTGCAAATGGCGGTTTGAGAAAAGACCCATTTATGGTTTTGAGAATAGAAGATAAAAGCGGAAAAGTTCTATACCAAGCCAAAGAAAATAAGGGCGAAGAAGTAATGGATGAGGAAAACGCCCAACTGATGGTAAAGATGCTAGAAGGCGTTGTTGACAAAGGAACTGGGAGAAGAATTAGAAGCACTTACAAGCTTAATAATGCCATTGGCGGCAAAACAGGCACAGCTCAAAACTATAGTGACGGTTGGTTTATTGCCGTAACCCCTACCCTTTCAACTGGTGCGTGGGTAGGTGGCGATCAAAGGGCCATAAGGTTTAGAAACGGATCGCTTGGCCAAGGTAGTAATATGGCTTTACCAATAGTTGCCTTACTCATGCAAAAAATGAATGCCGACACAAATTTTAATGCATACACTCAAGTGGAATTTGAACCACTTGAAGATGATGTTATTGAAATGCTAAACTGTGCTGATTATGTTGATGATAATGGATTAGAAAAGTTCTTTAACAACTTTAGAAATACAGAAATGAGCGATGAAAGAATTGAACGAAGAAATAGACGTAAAAAAATATTGAAAAGCGTATTTGATATATTGAAATAAAGATTTTTTAATTGAACTATGACAAATACATATAAACTTAACAACGGTACAAAAATACCAAGCATTGGCTTTGGAACATGGCAAACTGCTGATGGTGATACTGCCAAACATTCAGTAATTGAGGCTGTAAAAGCTGGTTACAGGCACATTGATACCGCTGCTATTTATAGAAATGAAGAAGGGGTTGGTGAGGGAGTAAAAGAATGTGGCATTTCAAGAGAAGAAATATTTTTAACCACTAAGGTTTGGAATAAAGCAAGAGGTTACGACCTTACAATGAGCTCTTTTGAACGCTCAATTGAGAAACTTAAAGTTGACTACATTGATTTGCTCTTGATCCACTGGCCAGCTAATGCCAAACAATATGCCAATTGGGCTGAGATAAACGCTTCAACTTGGAAAGCCATGGAAGAGCTTTACGAACAAGGCGTTTTAAAAGCCATTGGTGTAAGCAATTTCTTAATTCATCATTTGGAGAGCTTGTTTACTAAAGCCAACATTAAACCTGCGGTAAATCAAATTGAGTTTCACCCGGGTTTTATGCAGCAAGAAGTTGTTTCATTTTGCAATGACGAAGACATCATAATTGAAGCCTGGAGCCCTTTGGGAACTGGCAAACTGCTTCAAAATGAAATTTTAAAAGATATTGCCGTAAGAAATAATTCCACGGTGGCACAGGTTTGCATAAAATGGGCCTTGCAACATGGTACCTTGCCCTTACCAAAATCAGTAACACCAAGCAGAATTAAAGAGAACATTAGTCTTGAGCATTTTAGCCTTTCGCAAGAAGAAATGGCTTTAATTGATGCCTTACCTTTTATTGGTGGCTCAGGGCTAAATCCAGATACAGTTGATTTTTAAACTCGGTTATCAATAGGCAACATAAGTGTAATTGCAGTACCCACGTTTTCCTTGCTCTTTAGCGTTATAGTTCCTTTAAGTTTGGCTGTAGTCTCCTTTACAATATAAAGCCCAAGCCCACTCCCTTTGCTCGTGGTATTTGCTCTATGAAACATTTTAAACACTTTCTCTTGTTGGTTTACTGGGATTCCTTGCCCGTTATCTTCAATTAAAACATTAACCATACGCCCCTCTTTTTTTGCAGTTAATCTTACGTATGAATCATTAATATTTCTAGAATACTTAATGGCATTTGCAATTAGGTTCTTCAAAACCGTTTTAAGCCTAAATTTATCAGTTACAATTTGCTCTAGATTGTCAACCAAAACTTGAATTTTAACCATTGAATACTTTGGCATATAGGCCAGTTCTGACAATACCTCTTCTACCAAAGCCTCTAAATGTAATACGTTATGACTGATTTCGTATTTTGAATTTTTGGTAAGCATGGTTATTTCATGTATGAAACCATCTAGCTTATTAATTGAATCATTCATAAAATCAAAACACTGTTGCCGTTTATCAGCATCTTGTTCATTCTTTACCATTTCGAGCAACCCTAAAAGTGTCGCAATAGGTGCCCGCATGTCATGTGAGCTCCGGTATATAAATGAATCCAACTCTTCATTTAACTTTTCAAGTTCTTCATTCTTTTTTTCTAGTGTTTTTTGATAGTTCTCTATATCAGTAATATCAGTCGCCAAAACACCGCAGCCTATTATTTTATCATCTAATGTTACCGGAAACATTTGCATCTCATAAAAATAGTTCTCACCATTCAACTTATAGTTTCTATTGAATGTAATCTCTTTTCCATCAAACACTTGCTTATACTTAGTTTGCCAAAATTGAATAGCTTCATCAGACAATTGACTTAAGATATTTAATCCCTTATTTAATTCAACGCTATATGATTGTTTGTAAAGATCATAAACATTACTATTAAAATCAATCACCTTATAATCAGTGCTTATTAGCCAAATTGGAGATTTATAACTCTCAAGCAAACTTCTAATGCTTGAGTTTTTATTCTTGATTTGTAATGTTCGGTCTTCAACAATTTGATTTAAATTTTCATTAGTAAACTTCAATTCTTCAATAAGCTCAGCCGCCTCATATTGCAGCCTATTTAGGTTTTGATGTAAATCGTAAAATTCAGATGGTTTTTCAGATTCATCAATTGCGTCTGGCCTAAATTTTTCGTCCCAGGTAATAGAAAAAACTTTTTCTAAAAGCTTCTCATTTTCGTGTTGAACGTTGTTCTTGTAATCATGAAATTGTCTTTGCTGATCAATTAATAAATCAACCACTTGCTCTTTGCTTAATTCAAGCAACTGCTCCTTTGCAATTTTTTCACCTTGGCTTGAATCTGCTTTTTGTTCATTTTCATTTCTAATTCCAAAAACCAATTCGTTTATTACCTTAATGCTATTGTCAATTATTGTAGTGTTCTTGTAATACTCCTTATCTACAAGGCTCATTCCATTAAATAGCGCTTTAATGGGTTTTGAAACTTTGTAATATTTATGTTCAAGCCTTTGCTCTAGCCATTCATTTTTCTCTCTAAATACCTTTCTAGCATCCCTTGTAATTAATGAGACCTTTGAAAGGTCTAAAACATTAAACCAACCAACATTGCCTTTGGGTAATTTCTCTTCTAAAAAATTATAAACTTTGAGCACATTTTGCCCGGTACATTTACCCGAATAATAAGAATAAACAATCCTGGGTTTGAGTAATAGTGTTCTTACAAAATTTCCATTCTCATCAGAAAACTCAATACCATCAATTACTAGGTTGCTATTCAAATCTCCTTCGATTGCGTTCTTAATTTCAGAAGTCTTGTAGTTTATGGTCTTTATTGGAATTATTGTATCGCTGTGTTTCTTAGAAGCTTCTGAGAGGCTCGAATGAACCGAATATTTAATTTCAGGGTATAGTTTTTGGGCAAAATAAACCGCCATTTTTATAAACCCATTTGGAGAAATTATATACACGTGTGTTAAATGAAGGTTTCTAAACCACTTGGCTACTATTTTGAAAATTCTATTATGATACGTCCAGGTAAATTTTTGCAATGCCGAAGCATCAATAAAAAGTACAGCTCTACTTAACTGCTCTACTTTTGTTTTTACAATTGACAGGCAATCTTCAATTTCTACTTTCCCTAACACTCCCGAAATACTCAATAGGTGGTTGTCTTGTTCAAGTAAATCGAAACTCACATCCCAGCTTTTTTCGGCTATGTTCATTTAACCATTGGCATTTCGGCGCAAATAAGAAAGCAGATTACAGGTTAGGTACTTTACCTAAAGGTATTCGATAAAGTAACGACCAAATAAAACCAAGTACTTAGTTAACCGTAACGAGAAAAAGCCCTGTAGTACAGAGCTTTTCCTTTGATTTATTGATGTTTAAAGGTGTTTAGTTTTGCTTTTGAACTTTACCTGAGCCGGTAATATTTGCGTTAACTGATGGTGACCCCATATAGTAAACATCTCCACTACCAGTAATATTTGCATTGAGTTCGTTATTTATGTACAACTGCGCATTACCAGAACCGCCAATCTTAACATCGGCCATATCAAAAGGCATTTCAAAGGCTTCAACCTTACCCGATCCCGAAATATTAATATTGCAATAAGATGCATTTTGGCCTTTTAAATTAACTTTTCCTGAACCAGTTATTGAAGCATCAACTTGGCTAAGCACAGCATTTTCAAATTCTATTTTGCCAGAACCCGAAGTCTTAAGTTCTACATTACTAGCATTAAAATCATCTAATTCAAGGTCTCCACTTCCTGAAACGCTTACCATTAGGTCTTCAGTATCAAACTCTTGGAGATTTATGTTTCCGCTGCCGCTTATTCTTAGCTCAAGGTTTTGGCCATTAAAGACGCCCTGATTTGTAATATTACCCGAACCAGATAATGTAATGGCTTCAACATCTGGACATGTTACATAAAAAGTTACTTCGCTTCTTCCGCGAATACATCTTCCTCTTTCGGTTCTAAGTGTAAGCTCGTTTCCTGTAACGTTGGCTACCAAAATATTATGAATATTTTCAGCAGCATCTGCCTCTACTTTAAACTCATCGCCTTGAATCACCACTACATCAGCAGCCATTTGTAGTTCAATTTGGTCAAAATTTTCAACTGGGTATTCCATTCTTGAGCTCTCGCCATTTGGCCTTGTGCATACCAAGCTGCCTTCATTAAAACAAGAAGTGAAAAGAATTGTAGAAGTTAAAAGTGTTAGTGTGAATTGTAAGATTTTCATTGTTTTGGTTTTTTAGTGATTTGTTGTGTTTTGTAGGTATGACAATGAAGACCTTTTTTACCCCTACCCGTTGCAAAAAGAAATCAAAATTATTTTTGAATGAACTTGAAATCCAACGCTTAATAAACTCTCTTTCAACCTTTTGCAATTAATACAACACAAAATAAACTTTCAATACTTCTAAAGATTTCCGCAATTATTTTGGTGATTTTACTCCTTGTCTTATCAATTGAAGTGGTTTGCAGGGAGCTAACTAACACTGGTGATGCTCTAATAGAATACAACTGTATTGGTGTAGTGCGCTAGCCTTTATAAACTTGCCAAATGGCACATTACTTCATGTGTATCCAATTTTCTTTTTGATTACAGCAAATTCTTGTTCAAGGCTTATTTTCGCGGCCTTACAGCGCATTAAAAATGGAGCAGGAATACACATTACATTGTTGGCAGTTAAAACATCAGTTAGACTCTGATGACGATGTAAATGACCTACACATTGCTATTGACATAGATGACATCAACTATGTAATAGATCAGCTCGATGACATTAGCCAATTTGAGTTGACGCTGTTGTGTGAGCCTTTTCCTGATAAAAGCCCACAGCATTATGATGTTGGTGTGGAAAGCTACATGAAGAACTACCGAAACGAAGTGGCCGACTTTGAGCAACTCAATTTCTTAATTACACATGAAGAAGATGAGATATTGATTTGGAACAATGGTAAAACTGAAGCTTACATTAAACTCACAGATAAAAGGCTAAAAGATTTAAAGAAGGTAATGGCCCATACTAAGAACAATGCTTATTTGTATGAAAATGTGTTGGAGGCCACTAGAATTACTGACGATAACGATTTTAAACCATGTAAAATAGTAGTTTGGGCGGCTACTGATGATATGGTAATTTATTATTAGGTTATATTTCCCCTCTAATTTCTTTTATTGACTCTATGTCAAGAACAGCTATTCTACGGCCCACGGTTTCAATTACCCCCTCTTCTTTTAACTGAGTAATTGCTCTACTTAAGTTTTCTGTAGCTACGCCTATCATACCTGCAATTTCTTCTCTTGAAAGATTAACGCTTAACGTATTATCTTCTTTGTTTAGGCCAAACTTATTATGTAAAAACACCAGTGCACCTGCTACTTTCTCTCTTATGTTCTTACTGGCCAAACTCACCATAAAATCTTCACTTTGATCAAGATTATGACAAAGAATTTTCATAAACAATCTTGCAATTCTTGGATTGGTTTCGATTAGCTCATCAAAAGCAGTTTTTGAAATAAACCCAACTGAACAGTCTTCAACAGCCATACAACTGGCATGGTATGGAGCTTCAATTACCAAGCTCTTATAGCCCATAATCTCATTTGGGCCATGCAGTCTTACAATTTGCTCACGGCCATCTTCATTTAACCTTACTACCTTCGATTTTCCGGTAATCATGCAAAACAATCCAACCGGATGTTTGCCTTCTTGAAAAATGTAATCTCCTTTAGAAAAAAGTTTACGCCCGCCATCAGGACCAAGTTCTACCTGCTTAATCATTTCATGAAACATGTAGGCGGTTTCACTTCCAAAAGGGCCAAAAGAGTTTTCCATCAATATTTCTTTTCGTAAGACCGTACAAAGATACTTTTGTATTAAAATATCTTCTATTTATTTTATACCTTGAATAATGGCAAATAAGCTCAAGAAGTTTAAAGAATTATTAATTGATTTGCTTAACGAGGGTAAAACCCCAAAAGAGCTCTCTTTGGCCATTACTCTTGGCTGTTTACTTGGTATATTTCCAATTCTTGGGGTTACAACCGCTATAAGCATAGTGCTTGGAAAGTTTATGCGATTAAATATTCCAGCAATTCTTACAGCCAACTATGCCGTTTTTCCTGTTCAAATCTTTATGATATACATTTTGGTTGTTACGGGAGAAACCATTTTTGCCTTAGATACAAGAACTGATTACGATTTTTTTAAAAACATAATGGAAGAGAGCTGGGCGATAATTTTCGAAACACTTGGAAAAAGCTTAGCAACAGCCGTTTTTAGCTGGGTGCTCTTTAGTACAATTCTATTTTTTCCGCTCTACAAATTGTTTCTGTTTTTCATAGTAAAAATTAAGAAAGCGAAGGAAATCTAATTTTAAGTTTCTTGTCTAAATGTTTCTAGTTTCTACTTAGTAACGCTATACTAGAAGCGAGAGACTCGAAACTCTCAATCAACATTTTCTAATGTGGCTTTTCATCCGTTTTATACATTCCAACCTTTGCTTCTTCGCCTGCTCTTTGGCTGGCCCAAAACATACCTGGAGTATTAAAAGATATTCCTATCTGTCCATTTTTATCAATTGCAATTAAGCCTCCGGCCGCGTTTTGAGATTTTAATTTATCGTTAATAATGTATTCAGCCGCTTCTGATGCGCCTACACCTTCATATTCAAAAAGCGCACTCATATCATAAGCCACAGCATTTTTAATGAAATACTCACCATGACCTGTACAAGAAACACCACAGGTATTATTATTAGCATAGGTACCGGCGCCAATAATTGGGCTATCTCCTATCCTACCAAACTTTTTGTTGTCCATACCACCTGTTGAAGTGCCCGCAGCAATATTGCCGTTTTTATCAATTGCTACGCATCCTACTGTTCCCAGTTTGTCCATTCTTTGAAGGCGCTCTTCGCGCCTGGCCCTTGTTTTTGGCGTAATAAAATATTCCATTTCTATAGGCTCTACATTCATAGCTACAGCGAATGCTTCAGCTCCTTTGCCACTTAAAAGCACATGCTTGGTTGAGTCCTTTACCATTCTGGCCAAGGATATTGGGTTCTGAACGGTTGAAACACCTGCTACAGCCCCGGCCATAAGATTACTTCCGTCCATTATACTGGCATCAAGCTCTGCATTTCCTTCGGCATTTAATACTGCTCCTTTTCCTGAGTTAAATAATGGACTATTTTCTAAGAAATTGATTGTTCGTTCAACTGCCAACACTGCGCTGGCCCCGCTATCTAAAAGACTAAAGCCTATAGAAATGGCTGAATCCAGAGCATTTGTATACTTTTCTTCCAAACCATTTTGAAGTCTTTCTTTGGTTACAGTACCGGCACCGCCATGCAAAACAATAATGGGATATTCTGGTGCTTTATTTTCTTCTTTTACTGGAATAGGCGCTTCTTCTACTATCGGTTTAGTTTCAGTCTCAACGGTTTGCTTACAAGAGGTTGCCAAAAAAGAAACAAGAAGGAATAACACCAAAAGACTACGCATTGATTTTTACTCAAAAGTATCTCATAAATAAAAGTCTGAATCAAGATTTACTGGATTTTGGGAAACACAGGATTTGAATTGATTATAATCGTGTATATCTTTAAATCCTAAAAATCATGATTCAGGCTATTTTGGATGATACTTTTTGTTGTATATCTTATTGAATTGAAGGCTATTTGCTCCGAAATTGATTAGCAAGCCAATTGGAAAATCATAGGCTACGACATAGTTCTTAGCCTGCGCTAGATGAACATTTTCAAGATTAATGACAGCTTTTATCTCTACAACCACACGGTCTTCAACAATAAAGTCAGCTCTTCTTGTACCAACGTTTTTATCATTGTAAAAAATGGCTTGCTCAATTTCTCTTCCAAACCCTAAACCAGCTTGTTCTAATTCAAGAGCCAAACACCTTTGGTAAATTACTTCCTGAAATCCGTTGCCGAGCGTGTTATGCACCTTCATAGCGCAGCCGTTGATTTTATATGTTAATTCATCAATTGTCATCCTAGCCGTTTCATTTTTCGTCTTAATGAAATACTACTCCACAACCACCGTTTGCAAACTTTTGCCTTCAATTTCTAATTCAACGGCTTTTCTGTTTATGTAAAGTCGGTATTTAATTGTTTCTTCGGTTTGGTTGTATACAATGGCTGCAATTGAACCATTAGGATTTTGATAACTCACACTCATAATTGGGCTCCTACTTGTAGTGGTAGCAAGTCTTTTTGCACCTGGATCTACAAACTTTGAAAAATGCCCCATGGCATAAAAAGTAGGTGTAAACACTAACTCATCTTTTTCAATATCGCCATGTACAGGTGCAAAACAAAAGTTACCTACGTGATTTGGACCACCATTTTGATCTAATAGAATATTCCAATCTGTCCAACCGGTTGATCCTGCATTAAAATCATTGATCATGTTCTTGATATAACGCTCTGCATTTGGCCAGTAGTAATACTTAGCTGAATCGAATGCCTCATTACATCCTTCAGTAAAAAGTATCTCCTTATCAGGATATGCTTCTTTAATTTTTGCTAGGTTTTCATGTTTTTCTTTGCCTCCTGTCCAGTTTTCGTACCAGTGGTTGCCAATTCCCCAAGCATATTTTGCTGCTTCAGCGTCGTCAAAAATCACATTTGCCCTATCACTCATTAAGTCACGGTTATGATCCCATACCACAATATTTTTATCGCCATAACCGGCCGCTGCCATTACAGGTCCCAAATAATCCCTAAGAAAATCACGTTCTTCTTCGGCCGTATATATGCAAGACTCCCAACGCTGAGTTGCCATAGGCTCGTTTTGAATAGTTATACCCCAAACCGGAATACCTTCATTTTCATAGGCTTCAATAAACTTGGTATAATATTGAGCCCATAGCTCCCTGTATTCTGGTTTAAGTTTTCCGCCTTGCAACATATTACCGTTGGTTTTCATATAGGTTGGCGGGCTCCAAGGGCTTGCGTAAAACATTAATTCATCTCCAATTAGCTCCATTGCTGATTTAATCATAGGCAATCTAAACTCTCTATCATGGGCTATGTCAAAACTTTCAAGGGTTTCATCTCCTTCTTGCACATATGTAAAACTGCCGCTACTAAAGTCGCAACTATGAATAGATGTTCTTACAATATTGTAGCCTAAACCACTCTCTTTATCAAAATATGCTTTGATTAAGGCTTTTTGATTTTCTTCTGAAAGTTTAGCGAAAACCTCTGCAGAAGCATCAGTAATGGCGCCACCTACACCTAAATGCGTTTGAAACTGCCTTTCAGGATTTATAAAAACTGATATTTCATCTTCTCTTGCCTGTGGTGCTTCGGCAAACTCCCCTTGGTTAGATGCTTCAATTTTCTTTGAAAGATTAGCATTGGTGGTGTATAAGGTTACACTTTTATTATTGGTATCAAACTCCTTTTTCATTGTTTGGTTTTCTGCATTACCACTTTCGGTTTCGCTATTTTCATTACTGCTTTTTTGCTCATTTGCTGTGCATGCGTAAATGAACAAAACTGGAATTAAAAGAATTAGATTTTTCATGTTTGAAGCTTTGTGTTATATATGCCTTGATGGCAAAAATAGTTGGTTGAAAGTAAATAGTATTTTTTACTATAAGTAAATTTAAATTCTTTACTTAGCAGCCCAGTAAAATGAATACTTCTAGATTTTTTCTTTTGATTTCGTTCTTACTTTTTTTTGGTGCCAAAGCCATGGCACAAGATTATAATGTAGAGCTTTTCGATATTAAAAAAGGGTTGTCTCATAATACTGTTTACGATATAGTTCAAGACCATTTTGGATACATGTGGATTGGCACACAAAATGGATTGAATAGGTATGATGGCTACAACACAACTCTAATTGCAGAAAAACAACAAAATGAATTAAGCAAAGAGTTTAAAGGTAAATGCATTACTGCTGTTTTCCTCGATTCAAAAAATAATCTATGGGCGGGTGCTCGTATGGGCTTTGTAAATATTAAGTACGCCAGCAATAACAGCTTTAAAAATCTTACTTCAGAATATTTCAACCAAAAAACCCAAGGGCATGAAATATCGAGGTTTTATGAAGATTCTAAAGGCAATGTATGGATAGCTACTGTTGGATCGGGATTATTTAAAGTTGAATACAAAACTGATTCAATACATCATTTTTCACGAGAAAACTCAAACCTAAGCAGTAATGATGTTTTTGACATTCTTGAATCAAATAATAAAATTATTGTAGCCTGTGGCGGTGGTAATTTGAATTTGCTGCAAAATGGGTCATTTGTACAAACTCACGAAATGAGGGGCAACTCTCCAAACTTAAGCGGCTATAGAAAAAGATTGGTTGAAGCCAACGGTTACATATGGTTGGGAACACAGGGCACGGGCTTGTATAGAATTAACCCTAAATCGCTTGAATTCCTTAACTTCAACCTATTTGAAGACTTATATGATTTCAAAGCAAACGTTGTAAAAGATATTATAAGTCTAAATGATTCTACCCTTTACATTGCAACTGATGGCAATGGAGTTTACAAACTAAATTCGATAACAAGTAAATTCAGCAAAATTGAACAAGATGACTTTGGAAATATTCTCTTCAATAGTTTGGCGTTCAACTGTTTTGCCAAGGATTTTCAAAATAATTTATGGATAGGAAGCTATAATGGCGGTGTTAATATTCTAAAAAACACTCCAAAGGTTTTTCATTTAAAAAGCCCTAAAACCACAAAAACTGTTTCAACCTCAATATTATCAATTGCTCCCCATGATAATGAGCACTTACTATTGGGTACCGATGGCGAAGGTTTAATGCTTTACAACACCAATAATGGTGATTTTAATGCAGTTAAAACTTGCGAGAATAACATAGCGGCCCCCACCGTAGTTAAAAGTATATTAAAACTTGACAATGGAAATTATCTAATTGGCTGTTTTAGCGAAGGATTGTTTCATTACGATAGAGAATCTTACTGTTTCTCTAAAATTAGTTCGCTACTCAATATTTGGTCAATTAAAAAGGGGCCTAAAGGACATTATTGGCTAGGATGCCTTGGCAGTGGAATTATTGAACTCGACGAAAATTTTATTGAAGTTGAAAATAGCTTAAATCCCATTAGCAATTCAGGAAATGTGATGGATTTTGAGTTTGACAACCGCGGTAACCTATGGCTTGGAACTGGAAATGAAGGCCTTTACATGTATGACTTTTCAAACAACAGACTATCTTCAGTAAACGATAGTTATAATGAAATAGGAAAAGAAATTAGATCGCTAAAAAGTTTAAACCAAGAGTATACAATAGTAGGTACTGAAGGTAATGGGATTTTGCTTTTTAAAGGAACAGAGTTAATAGATTATTGGGATCTTGAAAAAGGATTGTTAACTAACGATGCGGTTGGGTTTACTCAATTGATAGAAGAAAAGCTCTGGATCTCAAGTTTTAAAGGTATTTCTTCTTTAAACCTACAAACCAAAGAAGTTAAAAACTTTAGCTTAAATGGAATTGAAAGTGGAAACCAGTTAAACCAAAATGCCATATATCTATCGAATGACAATACACTTTATTTAGGTGGTATTTATGGTTTAACCAGAATGTCAATTAAAGACCTATATGCAAACAACTTTAGCTCCAAATCATACATTTCTGAGCTTAATGTACAAGGGCTCTCGGTTCAGCAGGCCTTAAGAACTAGAGAACCTACCGAAGAACTTTCTTCAATTGAATTAAGCCACAATCAAAACTCAATACATCTCACATTTTTTGCGCCCAATCTTTTACAATCAGAAAATCGAATTATCAATTATCAGCTTATTGGAGCCGATGAAAAAGTAAGAACCACCAACCCTGGTGAAAACGAAGTTGAATACACGAATATTTCACCTGGATCTTATGAGCTAAAGTTTGGCTACGAAGGCCAAATTTCTACTCTTAACATTACAGTTAACAGTCCTTACTGGGAGCAAAGTTGGTTTAGAATGATGTTGTTCTTTGCAATTCTTGGTATTGTAGGCATTGGCTTTCAGGTTGCTTTATCAAAGCAAAATGAAAAACACAAACAAGAATTATTGGCATACAAAAACAAAGAGCTTGAAGAAGAGCTTGAAACAAAAAACTCAAGACTCATGTATTCTGCAGTTCAAAATGCATCAAAAAATGAGATTTTAAATGAGCTAAAATCTCAATTGATGGTTGTAAAAAGCCAAACTGAAAACGAAGGACTTAAAAAAGTTTTAAGGACTCTAAACCGTGAATTGAAAAACGAAAATTATTGGAGCACTTTTAACACCTATTTTAATGATGTTGACACCAAGTTTATAAACGATTTTAAAAATAAACATGGAGAACTCACCCAAAATGATCAACGATTAGTAGCGCTTATTAGACTAAATCTTTCAACCAACGAAATTGCCTCTTTGCTCAATATCTCAGTAAGAGGTGTAGAGCAAAGCAAGTATAGACTCAAGAAAAAACTTGCTTTGGAAAAGGAACAAAACCTCGTTTCTTACATCCAAAACCTGTAAACTTCATTTTTTTCTAAAAACGGCCTTATCTTAACTAAAACAGCCATTGTAGTGGATTTGTCGTAGTAATAATTATTGCATTTACGAAGATCTTATGGTATTATTGACCATTAGTTAGGCACTACCTAAATTTTTCATTAAGTAAAAAGGCAAAATGATATTTACAAAAAAACTCTTCGCAACGGTGCTTCTATTGTTTGTGGCTTACCTAGGGTATTCGCAAAGAACAATAGAAGGAACAATTACCGATGCCAAGACCAACGAGCCCTTAATTGGGGCAAACATTTACCTACCCGCATCAGAAAAAGGAACGAGTACTGATATTAATGGTACTTTTAGTATTGAATCTGAAGAAAACGATGATCAAATCCAGTTTTCGTACACTGGATATGAAACCCAAACTTTAGCTATTGGCGACCAAACTTTTTTTCAGGTTAAATTGGTATCTGGCGCCATATTAGATGAGGTTGTTGTGGTTGGCTACGGCACTCAGTCAAAAGCAAAGGTTACTAGTGCCATTTCTACAGTTGATGAAGCCACCTTAAAGAAGATTCCGGTTCCACAAGTTAGTAATGGTCTTGAAGGATTAGCTCCTGGACTATTTGTAAGACAAGGAAGTGGTGAACCAGGCTTTAGTGGTTCTTCTTTTGAAGTTAGAAACTTTGGTAATGCCTTGGTAATTGTTGATGGTTCGCCTGGTAGCTTAGATGAGCTTGACCCTAACGAAATCGAAAGCATTACCGTGCTAAAAGACGCGGCAGCAGCTTCAGTTTACGGTGTTCAAGGTGGTAATGGAGTTATTTTAGTAACTACAAGAAAAGGTGACGTTGGTAAGCCAGAACTTAACTACACTAACTCAACTACTTTCACTGCTTTTACCACTTATCCTCAGTTCTTAAACTCAGTACAGTATGCTACAATAATGAACGAGGGGAGAGTGAATGACGGTTTTGATCCTTTCTTTTCTGAAGAGCAAATTCAGAAATTTCAAGATGGATCGGATCCTATAAACTATCCTAATACCAATTGGCAAGAGCTTGTATTTCAAGATTGGGGTCGGCAGCAAAGACATAACTTGAATTTAACTGGTGGTACCGAAAAAGTGCGCTACTTTGTTTCTGCAGGCTATTTAAATCAAGGTTCAAATTACTCGGTTGATGTGTTGAACTATGAACAATACAACCTAAGATCAAATGTTGATGCAGATATTTCTGACAATTTTTCTTTAAACCTAAGATTGGCAGGAAGAAGAAGAATCAATGAAGCACCAGCATACTCGGCATACAACATATTTAGAGAGCTTTTTAGGGCTATGCCAATTGATTTAGCATATTATCCTGATGGCACACCAACAAGACCAAGTTTTACACCAAATCACGCCTTAGAAGGTATTAAGGACTTTAATGCAGGCTATTACAGAGCTAGAAATAACAACCTTGATGCGAAGCTAACTTTAGATTGGGATGTTCCTTTTATAGAAGGACTAAATGTAAAGTCTTACGGGTCTTTAGTTTACAACCATAACTACCAAAAAGAATGGGGTAAAAGCTATGAGCTTTACACACTAAATAGGGCTACAGGAGATTATGATGTTTTTGTAGCAAGTCCTGAAGGTTCATTTAGTGAAACGGTACTTACTAATAGAATGAGCTATTCAAACTTATATGTATTTCAACAATCGCTTAATTATGACAGAAGGTTTAATGGTTTACATACAGTAAAAGGATTGGTTCTTGGAGAAGTTCTAAGATCGCAAGGTGAAGATTTTTGGGGTAGAAGACAAGATTTTCAATCTACTCTAATTGATCAGTTATATGCAGGATCTTTAGAAAACCAAAATGCCAGCGGTGGCGAATGGAGAGAAAACAGGCTTGGATTAATTGGAAGGTTTAATTATGATTACGATGCTAGATATTTTATTGAAACATCGTTTAGATATGATGGATCTTCACGCTTTGCACCAGGAAACCGTTGGGGTTTCTTCCCTTCAGTTTCGGCAGGTTGGAGATTATCAGAAAGTGGATTTTTTCAAGGTTTAAAACCTTTGTTTAGTGATGCAAAAATTAGAGCTTCTTATGGAACAGCCGGAAACGATGGAACCGCAGCTTATCAATGGCTATCGGGTTTTACTTACAATCACTTTTTTATACCTGGAGATGCCGCAGTACCAACAATTGACAACACAGCGTTGCCTAATGTAGACCTAACCTGGGAAACCATTACTACCTACAATGTAGGTGCAGACCTAAAGTTCTATAATGACGCATTGAGTGTATCATTTGACTATTTCTTTAGAGACAGAGACGGTGTATTAGCCAATCCATCAGGCAGTATTCCAAGTACCCTTGGTGTTGGTGTTTCGGCACAAAACCTACATTCATATTCAAACCAAGGCTACGAAATTGGTTTAGGTTACAACAAGTCTTTAGGAAAAGATTTGAAGTTGAATGCACAATTTAATTTCTCAAGATCAAGAGAAAAAGCGGTGTTTATTGATGAGGCCTATATTGAAGACGACTTTATGCGCCAAAACCTAACCATAACTGGTGGTTTTACTGGTTTAAGAAGAGGATACATTTCTGACGGACTATTTCAAAATGACGAAGAAATTGCTAACCATGCCATACAAGACAATGGTACAAATAGCACACTACAGCCTGGTGACGTAAAATATGTTGACCTTAATAATGATGGCATTATTGATGTAAAAGATCAACAAATTTTCGGAAACGGAAACAAACCAGCCTTTAACTACTCATTGAATTTAGGATTTGATTACAAAAGACTTTCTGTTGGCATGTTACTAACAGGAGCCTTTGGTTATGATATTTATCTCGGCGGCGAAGCACAGGCCGCATTAAGAAACAATTTCAACGGTTACACCTATCAAATGGATTACTGGACCGAAGAAAATCCAGATGCAAGATTTCCGAGAGTATCAGATGGAGGATTTAATGAGAACAACTACAGATACTCAGATTTTTGGATGAGAAACGCAACACACTTAAGAATTAGAAACCTAAATATTGCCTACTCAGCTCCTGAAAAAATGGCATCATTTTTTGGATTTACCGACTTAAGATTTAGCCTTACAGCCTTCAATCTTCACGTGTTTAAAATGTTTAACGAAGAGTTTGATCCTCAAATGCAAACCGACCTTGGATGGTACTATCCGCAACTAAAATCTTACACTGTAGGCTTAAACATAACCCTATAAAAAGCAGAAAATGAAATATATTAAGATACTAATCATACTTCCATTTTTCTTTCTAGCTTCTTGTTTTGATGGTTTTCTAGATCAACCACCACTTGATAGAATTACCGATAACGATGTTTGGCGAGACAGAGAACTCATGGACTCTTACATATTCAAAATTTACGACAACATGCCATGGGACTACTTACAAGATTTTGGTAGTAGTGCCGGCTGGGGTGCTCATAGAGAAGTGCTTTCTGATATTGCAATGAGCACGTATTCGTGGACACCAGCATACAATACCTATCGTCCTGGTAACTGGGGTACCGCTAATAATACTTGGCCTTTAGACTGGTGGGGGTATTGGAACATTTGGAAAATTAACTATGCCATAGAGCAAATAAGCAACTTAGATGAAGGAATACTCTCCCAAACAGAGCAAGAGAATCGTCTTGGAGAGCTTTATTTTATGCGGGCTTACTGCTATTTTACAATGGCTCGTAGGTATGGTGGAGTTCCAATTATACTAGATCCTCAAGATCCAGATCAAACACCCCAAGAAGAACTATTTCCTGCACGAAACACAGAAAAAGAAGTTTATGATCAAGCCCTAGCCGATGCCGAATTAGCATTTAACTACCTTCCTGATAGATGGTTAAGTCAAATAGGAAGAGCCGGAAAGTGGGCCGCCAAAGCACTTGAATCAAGAGCTGCCCTTTACGCAGGTAGTATCGCAAAATATGGTAATGTAGAACTTAACGGTTTAGTGGGTATACCAAGCGAGTTTGCTACAACATATTATCAAAGATCACTTGATGCTTCAGAAATGATAATTGATCAGAGCGGATACGAACTATTTAATAAATACCCTGACCCTGCAGAAAACTACTATCATCTTTTTGTTGACGAAACACAAGACGAAACAATATTTTCTAAGATTTGGATTCCTTTTGAAAAAGGACATTCTTACGATTTGAGAAATACACCTTATAGTTACAGAGTAGATTGGGGCTCAAGCATGTCTCCTACCAAGCAGTTTATGGACAGCTATGAAATGATTGCAACTGGTAAGTTACCTTCTGAAGATGGTTCTCAGTATGATGAAAATAACCCATTTGAAGGAAGAGACCCTAGGTTTAAAGGTACTCTTTTTACGAATGGAGACTTTTTTCAAGGCGCGGAAATAGAAACATGGTACGGAACAGATAGAGATGGCGTAATAGATACAGAAAAAGGCACCGGCGTAGGTAAAGATGGAATGGGTATACACCCTGATGCCACAAAAACTGGTGCTTATGTAAGAAAACATCTTGCTGATGGTACCAGACAACTTTCTATTCAACAATATTATTCAGGCCAAAATTGCATAATATTTAGATTGGGCGAAGTTTATATTAACGCTGCTGAAGCGGCAATGGAAATGAACATGGAAGCTACTGCTAAGCAGCATATTGAACCAATTAGAGCCCGAGCTGGGCTTATTGAAGAGCTGGGCTTAGAAAGCTACAGCGGCGAAGCCTTAAAAATGAGAATAAGAAATGAAAGAAAAATTGAATTGGCTTTTGAAGATCACAGATATTGGGATGTGCGTAGATGGAGAACAGCTGTAGATGATTTAAGCTACAGAACCAAAGGAATTAGATCTTTAAGAATTTTAGATGGAGCCGGTAATGCAACCTTCTCATATGAAACCATCAATGCAGAACCGCAAGCTACGGCGTTTTACGAAAGACACTATTATTTGCCAATTGGCCTTGATAGAATTACCAATAATCCAAAACTGATTGAAAACCCTGGATACTAAAATATACAACCATGAAAGCATCTTATATTTTTAACTCATTCGCCATACTTTCAATGGCCTTTATTTTTGGTTGCGGAACTGATGAGGGAGACACACCTCCAAAGCCAGACAATAGCGAAGCGGCTTTTACATATACCGTTGATGCAGAAAACCCCAACAAGTATCATTTCAAAGCCAATCCTACACTTGAATATTGGTTTTCTCACTGGAGTTTTGGAGACCAAACGGGTGCTGAAGGTACTGAAGCATCAAAAGTCTTTTACGAAAAAGGAACCTATAAGGTAAGGTTTAAAATATTTACCGAAGGTGGAACAGCCGAACAAACACAAGAAATAGTTATTGAAAATGATTACGAGGGTGTGAACTTGGTTAATAATGGAAAACTTGATAATGCTGATGGTTGGAAGATTATAAACATTGCCGCCGGTGTTGAATTGATAATTGAAAACGGTACTGCCACTTGGTCTGGTGGTGGCTGGGGTAACCAAGCACTAACTCAGCTCATTGAATTTGAAGCTGGTGTTGAATACGAAGTAGATATGGAAGTAAGTGGTGGACCACTTGCTGATACTTGGTTTGAAGTTTACATTGATGAGACAGAACCAACTGATGGTAATGACTATAGCGCAGGTGGGATTATGATTGGCCTAAATACCTGGGATGGTTGTGGAACCGAAGAATTTGATGGACTTTTAAGTGCTTTATCTTGCAGCAATGGTGCGCGCGGAAACATTTTTAAGTATGATGAAAACACAAGTGCTTATTTAACCATAAAGAGCGGAGGTGCCGACATGAGCAGCGGTGTTACAATTGATAATATAACAATTAGGCCCACAGAATAATTTGTAAACTATTTAAAACTAAACTTATATGTTAAGAAAACTACTTACCCTAATCTGTTTTGTTTCAATGGCTAGCTACGGCCTTGGACAAGTAAACATCACTTTTGAGCTTAATTCCGCAACTATCAAAAACATTGATCCTGCAGGCCTATACATTGCAGGTGGTTCGGGTTTTGGTGTTCCTGGCGACAACAAGCTAAGTGATGACGACAACGATGGGATTTACACTATTACCATTGAAAAGCCAGAAGGTTTCTCGAGCCATTACACCTTTTTAAACGGAAACTGTGGTGACTGGAGTTGTAAAGAAAATCTTCAAGCATTGCCTTGTGGCGACCCTGCAAACTACAACGACAGATTTTTACCAAGAGTAACTCAAGATACTACTATTAAAGCTTGTTTTGGCACATGTGATAGTGATGGTTCTTGTACTCTAATTACAGATTCAGTTGAAATCACTTTTGAACTAAATACTGCAACTATTGAAAATATTGACCCTTCAGGAATTTTCCTTGCAGGTGGTGGAAACTTTGGTGTGCCTGGGGATAACCCAATGATCGATCCAGATGAAGATGGCATTTATACCATCACAATTACTAAAGCAAAAGGCATTACAAGTAACTTCACTTTCTTAAACGGAAATTGTGGCGATTGGGGCTGTAAAGAAGATTTAGCCGGATTACCCTGTGCTGACGCTGACAACTATAACGATAGAAAATTCAATAACATAACGCAAGACACAACAATTAAAGCCTGTTTTGGCAATTGCGTAACTGATGGCACTTGCGAGGCTACTAGTATAATTGAAAATAGAGAATTGGGGTACACAATTGCACCTTTAAGCAACTCTACTTGGAACGTAGCTTTAAGTAAAGATTTTGGAAACCAAGCCCAAGTTCTAATAATGAATACTGCAGGAGCTGTTGTAACCCAAGATCAAATTGTTGGTAATAGATATCAGTTTAATACAGAAAACTACCCAAAGGGTATTTACATAATCAACGTAAACTCAAGCAACGGATATTTTTCTCATAAAATTCTAGTTGATTAATCATTTCTTAAAGGGTGCCTTGTGCACCCTTTTCCTTTATTTCAAAAAGTCCCTAAACGACATGAAAACACTTCGAAGGTTTTTACCTCTCCTAATTTTATTACCCGTTGCATTTGTTACAAATGCCCAACAAAACTTTTTAACAGTAAAAGGCACTGCCATTGCCAATCAAAATGGTGACACCGTAATACTTCGCGGAATGGGACTGGGTGGCTGGATGCTTCAAGAAGGCTACATGCTTCAAACGGCTGGTTTTGCCAATCCACAACACGAGATTAGAGCCACTTTTGGCGAAGCCATGGGCATGGAGCATATTGACTCTTTTTACCACATGTGGCTTCATAATTTTATGACCGAAGCTGATGTTGACTCATTAAAAGCTTGGGGATTTAACTCGGTAAGATTACCAATGCATTACAATTTGTTTACGCTACCTATTGAAGATGAACCAGTAAAAAGCGAACAAACATGGCTTAAAACAGGCTTTGATCTAACAGATAGTATTATAGAATGGTGTGCAGAAAGAGAGATGTGGGTTGTATTAGACTTACATGCAGCACCAGGCGGACAAGGTGGTGACGCCGCTATTTCAGATTATGATCCAACTAAACCATCACTATGGGAAAGTGATGAAAACAAAAGAAAATGTGCTGCACTTTGGGCAAGACTGGCCAAAAGATATGGCGACAATGAATGGGTTGCAGGTTATGATTTACTTAACGAGCCTAACTGGGAACTACCGGGCAATGTAGATTTACGCAAGATGTATGTTGAGTGTACCGATAGTATAAGAAAATACGATGAAGACCACATCATTTTTATTGAAGGAAACTGGTGGGCCAATGATTTTACAGGCTTAACCCCAGCGTGGGACGATCAAATTGTTTACTCACCTCACAAATACTGGTCATATAACGACGAAAGCACAATGGCTTACGCCACAGATTTGAGAAGGCAAACAGGCAAACCTATCTATTTGGGCGAAACTGGTGAAAATTCAAATGTTTGGTTTAGAGATGCCATTAGACTTTTTGAAGATTTAGGAATAGGTTGGGCAATGTGGCCTGTTAAAAAGATAGAATCCATTTCGGGCATTATGGCGATAGAAAAACCAGAAGGTTATCAAGAAATATTAGACTTTTATAATGGTGGTAGCGAGCAACCAAGCAAAGATGTAGCTAGAGAAGCGCTGTTTCAATTGGCTCGTAATACAAACATGAGTAATTGTGAGATTCATACTGATGTGATTGATGCCATGACCAGACAGGTGTACTCGAAGAAAACACTCCCTTATAAAAATCATAAAATACCAGGTATAATTTATGCGTCTGATTTTGATTACGGACAGCTTCACTTTGCATATTATGATGATGAATACGCAAACTATAGTGTTTCATCTGGTAATTATACACCTTGGAACAATGGCTGGGCCTACCGAAACGATGGAATGGATATTGAAGCCACTGACAACAATGCGCTCAATAGCAATGGCTATAATTTAGGTTGGTTAAGAACTGGAGAATGGGCACAATACACTATTTCTGATTTAACTCCAGGGGTATATTCAATAAGAGCAAGAGTAGCAAGTGGCGGTTCTGGTGGATTCATTCGTTTTATGTCTGGTGAATCAGGAATTTCAGAAAGAGCATTTGTAGGACCAACTGGCGGTTGGGATTCTTGGAAAAACCTTAAGGTTGAAAACATAGTACTTACAGAAGATGATAAACACCTTAGATTCTTTATTGACAAAGAAGGGTATAATCTAGCCAGTTTTGAATTTATTAAAGAAGAAGTGGCCACTAGTGAAGTGGTTTCGCAATTCACCTTTGCTAAAACCATTGGAGAATATCAGATTGAGTTTAATGCCAATAAACCTTTTAAAAGTTTAGGTGAAGCAAATTTTAGTGTATACGCCGATGGCACCGAACTAACGGTTAAAAGTGTTCAGCTTAACTCAGAAAACAATCGAGGTATCATTGTTGAAGTTGAAGAAGTACTTAATTACCTTCAAGAAATATCAATAAGCTTTGATGGAAATAATATCACTTGCTTTGATGACTCAGATTTATCAGAATTTACAGAAGAGCCAGTATTGAATGATTTGCCAAGAGTTTTTCAAATTCCGGGTAAAATAGAAGCCGAAGATTACGACTTTCAATTTGGATTGGCTCTTGAAGAATGCGAAGATGAAGGTGAAGGCCTTAACCTCTCTTGGCTAGATCCGGGAGATTATGCCGAATACGAATTAAATATTCCAACTGCTGGTAAATACAATGTTGAATTTAGAACAGCGGCAGAGTGGGCTGATGGCAAATTAACATTTGAATTAATTGAAGGCGAAGATGTTGTATTCAGCGAAACTTTAAGTTTTACTTCAACTAGTGGCTGGCAAAATTGGGAGACCACTTCAAATATTCTTGATCTTCCAAATGGAAGATACACGCTAAAACTGACCATTTTAAATTCTCCGTACAATATCAATTGGTTTAGCATTACAGCCCCAAACTCATTAAGGGAAAGCCAAAACGCAGATTTTTTCGTTTTCCCAAACCCAGCCAGCAATAAATTATTTATAGGTTCACAAAACAAGAACGTCAATAAGATTGAGATTATAGATATTTTTGGAAAACAGCAATTGAGTATTGACATAAACAATCTAAAAAGTGTAGCCATTGATATTACGACCCTTGCAAAGGGGCAGTATATAATTGTTACTTATGATGATTCAAGTTCAGTTTCTCAATCAAGATTCATAAAACACTAAATAGCGCACTACCCTATTATGATGTACCACAAAGCCTTAATTATTGCACTTGTTGCTTTTTGTTTTGCAATTACAAGCTGTAATCAACAACCAAAAGTTTCTTGGGTCGACAAGAAAGTCGATAGTTTCATTTCGATAATGACTGTAGAAGAAAAAATTGGCCAAATGAGCCAAGTACGTCATTTTTCAGATATGGAAACAGGTGATGTTAAGGCAAAGCTTTTGGGATCTGTAATTCATACTGATGGCCCAACACCAGGTACCACTGTAGAAGCATGGCGAGCTAAATTTAAATCACTGCAAGATGAAGCCTTGAGTACACGTTTAGGAATTCCCTTGCTAATTGGTGTAGACGCCGTTCATGGCCAAAACACTTTTGATGGCGCTACTATTTTTCCGCATAATATTGGCCTTGGTGCAACCCATAATACCAAATTGGTAGAAGATATTGCCAAGGCAACCGCAAAAGAGTGCATTGGCACTGGTTTTAATTGGACCTTCTCCCCTTGCGCTGCAATTCCAATGAATGAGAAATGGGGCCGTGTTTATGAGGCATTTTCTGAAGATGCCAAATTATCCTCAAGCATGGTAGCCGCAATGGTTAGGGGTTTACAAGGAAAACTCAATGGTTCTTCAACCATTATGGCAACGGCAAAACACTTTATTGCCGATGGTGCAACCGATTATGGTGTAGAAGGTGGAAACTCTACAGTACCTGTTAATGTATACAAAGATGTTTTACTGCCACCATATACAGCGGCTATTGAACAAAATGTTGGAGCAATAATGGCATCATTCAATAATTATCACGATGTGAACATGCATGCCCATAAAGCCATGATCACAGACTCATTAAAGGTAAAGTATGGCTTTGAAGGTATGGTAATTAGCGACTGGAAAGGCTATTCAAGATTTGGCAAAGCAGATGTGGTGAACGCTGGTTTAGACATGCTAATGGCTGTAGATGGCGACCTTGACCTTTTTCAATCTGAAATGAAACAGTTTATTGAAGATGGGACAGTAAGCATGGATAGACTGGATGATGCTGTAAAACGAATTTTAAAGCAAAAAATAAAACTTGGCTTATTCAAAAATCCATATCCGAGTGATGAGTTCATTGCTTCTGTGGGTTCTGATGAACACAGAAACTTAGCCAAACAAGCGGTTAGAGAATCATTGGTTCTTTTAAAGAATGAAGATAAAACGTTGCCTTTGGCAAAAGAAAGTCAAAAGATTGTAGTTGTAGGCGAACATGCCAATAATACTGGTTTACAATCAGGCGGTTGGACCGTTTCTTGGCAAGGCAAGCCTGAGAATTATAAAAATGCCACAACTATTTTAGATGGAATTAAAGCAATGGCACAAGGAGAAGTTGTGTATGATACCATGGCTCAAAATCTTCAAGTTGATGCTGACGTAGCAATTATTGTAGTAGGCGAAAAACCATACGCCGAGTTTATGGGCGACATTGGAAAAGAAGGTTATGATAATAGCTTCTATATTAGTGATGCACATAAAAAATATATAGACGCTTATAATGCTTTAGGCGTAAAAACAGTAGTTGTTCTTATATCTGGAAGGCCATTAGTAGTAACTGAAGATATTGAGAAATCTAACGCATTTATTGCCGCGTGGTTGCTAGGATCTGAAGGTGATGGTGTAGCCGAAGTGCTTTTTGGCGATTACAACTTTACCGGAACCTTACCGCATACCTGGCCTAAGTCAGAAGAAAACTTTAAAGGACTTTATGGTCCTAACCATTGGGACCAAGAAAATAACGGTCTTTTTGAATTAGGATACGGACTCAAATACGAATAATTAAACACTTTTCACCTAAAATAAACCACATACACCCATGAATTCCATATTCCAAAAAACCTATTTGATTGCATTTGCAATACTTCTTGCCAATTCAGTTTTTGCTCAAATAACCATTGAAGCGGAAAACTATTCTGCAATGAATGGGATAGATCTTGAAAGCACTACCGACGATGGTGGAGGTGAAAATGTAGGTTGGATTGATAATAACGACTGGATGGAATATGATATGGAAATTCCATATTCAGGTAAATATGAAATCACATCGAGATATGCAAGCGATGGCGGTAATGGATCAATAAGATTTGAAATTGATGGTAGCACATTAACTAATCAATCATTTGGAAGCACCGGCGGTTGGCAAAATTGGCAAAGCGCCAAAAGTGACGAAGTGCAACTTACCAAAGGAAATGTAAAACTAAGAGTAACCGCAACTACCGGTGGTTTTAATTTAAACTGGTTTCAGTTTCATTTAGTTGATCCTAACGATAGTGATGCACCTTCTGCACCAGTTGTTTTAAGCAGTAATTCAGAAGTTCGTTCAGTAAGTATCACATGGTCTGGAAGTACCGATCCTACAACGGCGGTAGCAGGCTATAGAATTCTAAATAACAACAATTACATTGGATTCACCAATGCAACAACTTTTACCCTTAAAAGGCTGCAGATTAATACTGACTTCAATTTTAGCATAGTGGCCTGTGATGTTGCTGGTAACTATAGCTCAGCCACTACCCTTTCCATTTCTACAACAGAGCCAGATTGGGATCTTGTTTGGAACGATGAATTTGACGGTACGAGCATTGATAAGAACAAGTGGTATTTCGAAACTGGTAATCATGGTTGGGGAAATGGCGAAGCTCAGAATTATACCAATGGCGATAATGCATTTATAAAAGATGGAAATTTGGTGATTGAGGCCAGAAAAGAAAACTCAAATGGAAGCGATTTTTCATCATCAAGAATGAATAATACTGGTGAGTTTGATTTTCTCTATGGCAGAATAGAAGTAAAAGCCAAATTGCCAAGCACTGGTGGTACTTGGCCAGCTATTTGGACCCTTCCAAGAGAATGGTCTTATGGTACTTGGCCGCTTTGTGGTGAAATGGATATTATGGAGCATACCGGAAACAATCTAAATCATGTATTTGGAACCATACACACAGGCGCTTACAACCACTCAATTGGAACTCAAAAAGGAGGCGGTAAAAATTTTGACGATGTTGTGAACACCTACCATACCTATGTTTTAGAATGGTACCCTGACAGATTAGATTGGTATTATGATGAAGAACTTGTATTTACTTTTGAAAATGAGAATAAAACATATGAAGAGTGGCCTTTTGATATTCCTCACTATCTAAAGTTGAACATTGCTATTGGCGGTGGACTTGGTGGTAATATTGATTACAATGGTGTTTGGCCTCAACAAATGACCATAGACTACGTAAGGGTATATGATCTTGGTTTTGGTAAGAATGATTCTATTCCGCCAAGCGCTCCTTTGAACTTAAAGGCAACATCAAGCAGAACCAACGTTGAGTTAAATTGGAACGTTTCTACCGACAATAGATACATAGAGAATTATTATATCTATCAAGATGATATATTAATAGACTCTGTGGCTAGAAATTCATATATCGTACAGTTCTTGGACCCAGAGACAGAATATAAGTTTAGCATAAAAGCAAAAGACTTTGCGCACAACTTTTCTGAAGAAGCATCAACTACGGTAACAACTGGAGTAATTTCAGGTATTGAAATACCAGCTAAAATTGAAGCAGAAAACTTTGATTACCAAGAAGGTATGGAAACTGAAAACTGTACCGATGAAGGTGGTGGACTGAATATGGCATTTATAGACAATGGTGATTGGCTTGCTTACTACATAAATGTAAAAACGGCGGGTACTTATTACTTGGCAGCAAGAACAGCTTCTGAAAGCTCGGGCGGATCATTTGATGTTGAAGATTCTGATAACAACAAACTCACTGAAATAAAAGCCCCTGCCACTGGCGGCTGGCAAGATTGGGTAACGGTAGTATCTGACGGATTTAATTTAGAGGAAGGAATTCAGAAAATCTATATAAGATCTACTGGCCAAACTTATAATATTAATTGGATAGCAATTACTGACGATCCATCTGAATACAGTAGTTCAATTAAAGAATTAAAACAGAAAAAATCAGAGGTTTTCCCAAACCCTGTTGAAAATGGCAAACTCCAAATAGACTTCAATGAAAACCAAAAGAATTTAAGGATTGAAGTGTATTCAATTGAAGGTAAAATTGTTTTCTCTAAAAGAATTAGAAATGCCGGAACGCAGGTAATTCTAAACGAACTTAATTTGCCAAAAGGACCATATAACCTCTTTATTAAATCAAACAAAACTGAAGAGTATCACCGCTTAATTATCCAATAACATATTGTAATTAAAGCGTTTAATATTCCTGTTATCTACCAACTTACTTTAGATGATTCTGGACGTTTTTAAACTGAGAATTCAAAATCTTAAATCAAAGAGAAAGTAGGTAGATGATTTTAGCAGAGCATAGAATTAAACCGCAATAGCCTAAGATTTGCTACAAGCTCTGTAGCATTAATGTTTATAATCGAAAAGGAATTCAGCTCGTTGAAGTAGCTCTATATTAATGAGCTCTTTTTATCTTTAGCTGAAATGCTCTCTTTCAGAAAGAAAAATGAAAACCTATTAACTGAAATTGTGACGTGCTAAAATCTAAACTCGAAACCCCTTTGTTTTATGAGCTCGTATTTTTCTTGATTGAACCTGTATAGCTGAGCAGGTCTATGTTGCACATTATCTTGAATTATTTCAATAGGTTCAATTAAACCTGTAGCCTTCATTTTACGACGAAAATTTGGCCTATCATAGATTTCATCAAGCACATGCTCAAAAAGCTTCTGTAACTGATAGTAAGTAAATGCATTACCCAATAAATAAAACCCTAGCGGTAAAAATCTTGCCCTTTCTTGCAATTGACTAAATGCTTGAAATACCAAAGCTGCATCATTGGTTAAAAGGCTATCAGTATCGTTGGTTTTTCTCCAAATTGCCCTTTTGTTTAGCTCTAGCTCTTTTAAAAAAGTTTTGTGATCAATGGCTGCAAAAACACCAATGGTAAGCACTGAGCCGTCATCTGTATTTTCAACTTGAGCATCAACCCTAACTTGCTCCCAATACAAATCTTTTTGAGAAAATCTTTGGTGAATTAATCTTTTAATTACAGAATCGAAAGAGTCATTTACTTTCATTACACAAGAAAGCAACTTACTCAGTTCAGTATCATCTACTTTGTATGTTAAAAAATTAATAGACCCTTGAAAGTATCCAAATACCAAGAGCTTTACTCTTATTGAAAACTTTCTAAAATCACCTATTTTGTCATGTTTCAAATGCTCCTTCAATTAATAATTCATTGTATGAAGCAAGTTCCTTTTGTTTGTTTTCTAAATTATTAAATACTGCGAAAGTGTTTCCTTGAGTTCGGTAGGCGCCTGCAAGATTTGCAAGTTTAGCCGACTCCACATAGGAATAATCAGAAGCTATACCAAAGCCCAAACCACCTGCAAAAGAATCACCGCAACCGGTAGTATCTAGCACGTGGGCCACCTTTTTGGGGTCTACGGTAGTGCTTATTACACTCTCTCCTTCTTTATAATAAAGTGCTGCTCCGTTTTCGTCGAGTGTTACCACAACTAAACTAACGCCTTTATTTACACAATGTTCACCAAAAATATCTAAATGGCTATCATCTAAATTTTCTACAGCCAATTCTTCTAATGTATATTCATTTTTAAACCATGATGCTCTAGACTCTTCACGGTTCATTTTCAACACATCTATAAAAGGCAGCCATCTATCCCTATCGGCCCAAAATTTCAGAAATCTTGTACCATCGGTTGCTAATCCAGTTGTTGGACCATGAGCATCATAAATTATTTTGGCACTACTATTTTCTTTGATATACCTAAGTGTAGAAAGTGGTACCTCATAATCGGTAATTGGCACACATACAAAAGCATCTGCATCCAATAAAGGCTCTACATCTTCATTTGTAATAGCCGGCATAAAACCAGTTTGTTTCTCTAGCCTTTTGTTCTGATCAACAAATCTTAGGCTAACAACATCACCTCTATCCTGCTCGCTGCTTACATGATCGGTATTAATATTATCAAAAGGGCTAAGAATATCAACTATAGCCTGTTTATCGGCTTTTTGAACATGGCTCACTTGATAAACCATACCCTCATTACCCAAATATTTACTTAGCACAATGGCAGTATGTAAAGCTGCTCCGTAACGTTTATGGGTTTGACCATGATGCGTTACAATATGATCGCGTGGAATAGGTCCTAAAACTACTATTTTTTTCATTCGGCTATAATCTACCAAGATTGATATTCAAAGTTAGTTATCATTACTTCATGCTGTTTGCCATCAGTAGGCGAACGCGAAATAAAAGTCTGTAGCCAATAATTAATCCTTGTGTTGGTTGTTGCACCAGGTTTAGGTATTACAATTGGCTCAGAAGAGTTTCCATTTTCATTTTTAATTCTAGGAGGCATTGTATTATCAAATTCCCAGCTCGCAATCTTTTTTGATTCGTCTGGTTTATCGCCTGCGTAACTTCTCCAAGAAATTTTGTTTGGTAACCAAGTAAATTCATGTGTGCTCATACCATTCAGCACACTTACATCTTCAACTTGTGGGTTGTTATTTCTTTCAGCAAAATAATCGCCGCCAAATGCTACCGGTTGCACGGCATAGTTTAGCGTTTGTTGGGTGCTGTCAACTCCCCATTTGCTCATCTCAATATCTACTTCACTATTACCCGCTTCAGTAAACGTATTATCGTCCCAAGTAAAAAGTCCAAGTGTTATATTTTCGGGCATATTTACAAAATCACCAAGAATTGTAAACCTGTAAGTACCATAACCCATGGTATCAGCACTAATTACCTCTGTTGCAAACCACTTTCCATCTGCGTTTGATATGGTTAAGTGTAATCTATCTTTATCATCAACCCACACATGATTTGGGTTAGCTGAAAAATAATTAGGCCCAGGACCCCAGGTTATTTCTTCATATTTTTTGATGTTCCACCAATGGCCTGAAAAAAACAAACTATCGCCCTGTCTAGAACCAAGATCTGGCTCTTCAAGCGTACAATTATTTAAAAACAGTAAGGCAAATACGAAGGATAAAGTAGGTACAAGAATTCTCATTTTCTTTATTTTTTCTATGTGTAATTGTATCTAGTCTTTTTTGACAGTTGGCCAAGTATGGCTTTAGTTTGGATTAAGGCGCCTTCTATTAAAAAGACGCCTTTTTTCTATTTGAACAAAAAATGATTCTTATTCTGATTTAATGTCTAGTAACCAGCATTCTGGTCATAAATACCATTTAGTAGGTCTATTTCGTTTTGTGGTATTGGCAAAAATCCTTTGGTATCACGGTTAAAGTTAATGTCAAAATCTGACTCTTCACTTTCTTTATAATCAAAGAACTCACCATAATTTCCACTTACTGTAATGTTTGCATCTGCAATATCAAGGCCTCTTCTCAATAGGTCATGATATCTAACACCTTCCATACAAAGCTCTAATCTTCTCTCTTTATAGATATTGTCTAATGTAGGTGAAACAGGATCTAGGCCCACTCTTGACCTTACGGCATCAAGATGTTCTTGTGCTCTACTACCGCCAGTAACAACATGCATTTCGGCTGACATTAGTAGTACATCAGCAAATCGAATTACTTTAAAGTTGTTACCGTAGTTCAATTCTGGAGAACCATCAGTTGCTTGATATTCTTTTCTTGTAGTGTACTTATTTGTAAAGTAACCAGTGTGTTGAAAACCTTTTGAAATATCAGTGGCAAAATCATCTTGTGAAATAATATAAGCATCTTTTCTAGGATCAGCATCGTCAAACTCATCATACAATGCTTTAGTAACTGTATTAAAGCTCCATCCTCTAAAGTATTCTTCTTGTGCGGGATCTTTTACACGTGGGCCCTGCCATACAACAGGAAAATTTCCTTCGCCGCCATAAGGCCAACCCCAATCTCCGTATGCTGCCAAATCAGAATACTGAAGTTCAAATACGCTTTCCATGCTCATTTCACCCGCTTTAGTAAATATTGTTGTAACATCAGGCACCAATCCATGTGTGCTGTTATCAATAACATCATCAAGAGCTGTTCTAATATAGTCAGCATTTATATTGGTTCCATTTACACTTATGGCATCTCCATATACACCGTTATGAAACATCCATATTCTTGCAAGCATGGCTTGTGCAGCCCACTTCGTAACTCTACCATCAGGCTGCATCTCTGTAGGTAATGCATCAATTGACTCTACAATGTCAGTAAAAATTTGATTGTAAACATCTGCTGGTGGTGATTGTGGCATTCCATATTCGCTAGGGCTTAATGTTCTTGTTACTAAAGGTACATTCTCAAAAAACCTTACCAAGTTCCAAAAGAAATAACCTCTAAAAAATTTAGCTTCTGCTTCAAACCTTGCAAGGGTTTCTGCATTACCATCTTCAATATCTGGTAATTTTTGAAGCACAATGTTCGAACGGTAAATACCCGTATAATTAAAGTCCCAAATCTCTTCAGCTATGTAGTTTGTAGCTAAAATTTGATGGTTATCTATTTGAATTTGCTCCGGAATATCATTTCTACTTGAACCACCGGCGTATCCATCATCTGACAATATATCAGCAGTTACCTGGTGGGCACTTGTAAGCTGTGCGGCGTCATAAATTGAAATTACCGCTTCAAACATATCTTGCTCTGTTTTGTAAAAAACAGCTTCGTTTCTTGAGTTTAAGGGCTCTTTGTCTAGAATATCGCTACACGAGCTTAGTATTACCGAAGCAACGACTATAAAGGCAATATTTAACTTTTTCATGTTCTTCAATTTAAAATTTTACGTCAACACCAATTCTAAAAGTTCTTGCTTGTGGATATACACCACGGTCAATCCCCATATCAAGCACCCAACCATTTCTTGCACCAATTTCTGGCTCTAAACCTCTATATCCAGTAAGGGTAATTAAGTTTTCGCCTGCAACATAAATATATGCACTTGAAATATGCTTTGTTGGTTTAATGGTATAACCAATGGTTAAGTTTCTTAATCTTAAGAAAGAACCGTTCTCAATATAAATATCTGAAATACGGCTATAGTTCTGATTTGCATCTACAAAAGTGAAACGCGGCATGTCGTTGGTTGACCCTTCTCCACTCCAGCTTTCATTGAAATATTCTGGGAAGTTGGTTTCAGTAAGGTCGTGTCTTCTAATACCATTAAATACTTCATTTCCGAAAGTTCCAAAAAACAAGAATGTTGCTTTCCAATTTCCATAGTCAAAACTTCCATTTAAACCATAAACAACATCAGGATGAGGACTACCGATAATGGTTCTATCGTCATCATCAATAACACCATCGTTATTATTATCAACGTATCTTACATCACCAGGTACGGCCTTAGGCTGTAATGGGTCTCCAGCAGAATTAATATGCTGGAATACTTCAGCCTCATTCTGAAAAATTCCATCAGTTTTATATCCAAAGAAATAACCAATTGGTAAACCGGCTTCCATTCTTGTTACAGTTCCGTAGGTTGAGATTGAAGCTCCTGTTAAAACACCCTGAGCACCATCTACAGTTAAAACTTCATTTTTAATGTAAGTAGCATTACCACCCAATTGCATATAAAGTTTTCCGAAATCATTTCTATAATTAACTGCAAGCTCAACACCTGTATTTAATACACCACCTACATTACTCTCACCGGCAATGTTACCAGCAACTCCAGGTACAGGCTTTTGAATTAATAGTCCTTTTGTTTCTTTTCTAAACCAATCGGCGTTAACCGTAAATCTATCGTTCCAGAATGTTAGATCTAAACCAAAGTTTAATTGCTCAGATGCTTCCCAAGCCAAATTTGGATCAGCCACTTGTGCAGGCGATGAACCTACTATAAGTGTTTCAGAACCGTCAGCATCTCTCATAGTGTAGTTTCTACCTGAGAATATTGAAGCCACCCATGCATAGTCACTAATTCTATCACTACCATTTTGACCCCAGCTCGCTCTTAGTTTTAAGAAACTAATGGCACCACCTTGTGGGAAAAAGTTTTCTTTACTTATTACCCAACCACCAGAAAAACTTGGGAATACACCAAATCTGTTGTCTGGACCAAATTTTGTACTTCCATCGCGTCTTACAATTGCACTAAATATGTACTTATCATTATAGTCATATATGATACGACCAAAATTTGAAACCAATGCATTTTGAACAATTCCGCCAAATAGTTGTGCCGAAAGATTATCAGTGGCCAAGGCTAAGTTCACCTTGTCAGGATCATCTGTGATTAATCCTGTTTTTGATCCATTCATCCACTCATAGGTAGTTTCTCTAATTGTACCACCAACAAGCGCATTAAAATTGTGATTACCAACACTTTTGGTATAAGTAATGGTGTTTTCAGAGTTGAAAATACTTGTTTTACCAAAAAACTGACTCACTACAGGAACCACGTTGCCTTGGGCTGAGTTTAAATAGTAGTAGCCATTGTAGCCATTTGATTCTACATTACTTAACTCTAAACCAACCAAAGACTTAAACTTAAGCCCTGGTATCATTTCATATTCAACAAAGGCATTTCCAACAAACTTTGATTCTTCAGAACCTCCGTGAGTTACTTCTAGCCTTGCTAATGGGTTTACAATTTCCTGCGCCACAATATCAGAAATACCATAATATTGACCATCTGCATTTCTCACTGCAGGGTTTAAAACATATTGAGATAAAGAGTCACTTAACTCAGCTTCATCTGTCATGTACAATGGAGTAATTGGATCTAAGTTTATGGCATTACTTATTAAACCACCAAACTCTTGGTTACTCGCCACTGCACTTTTATTAATTAAGGCGTAGCTAAAGTTTCCTCCAACATTTAGTTTGTCATTAATCTCATGTCTAAGGTTTAAACGCGCTGTATATCTATCAAATTTTGATTTATCGCCACCCACAATACCTTCTTGTCCGAAGTAAGAAAGCGCCATGTTGTAGCTAGTTTTTTCACTTGAATTTGAAAAGGCAACACTATGGCTTAGTATAGGTGCATTAAAGTTATATACTTCTCTTTGCCAATCTGTTCCTGTTCCAAAACTATCAGGATTATCATATAATGGAGTTCTACCAGCATTTAACGCACCTTGATTAATAAAGTTAGCGTAATCGGTAGCATTCATTACATCCATAATTCTCCATGGGTTTTGAATACCGTAATATGTTTTATATTCTGCAGAAGCTGCACCTTTAACCCCAGAACTTGTAGTAATCAATACTACACCATTTGCGCCACGAGCACCGTAGATGGCTGTTGATGCGGCATCTTTAAGGATATCTATAGACTTGATGTCGTCTGGGTTTAAGAAGTCAATAGCATCTACTTGAATACCGTCAACTATATAAATTGGATTTGGATTACCATTAGTACCCACTCCTCTAACCGTAATTGTTGGCGCATCGCCTGGTTGTCCTGATTGGTTTGTAATCTGAACCCCAGATACACGACCTTGAAGGGCATTTTCAACCCTTAAAACCGGTGTTTGAGTAATTTCTTCGTCACTAATTGATGCCACAGAACCTGTAATTGATGAACGCTTTTGAGTTCCGTAACCAATTACCACCGCTTCATCTAGTAAAGAAACCGCTTGTACTAGAGCTACAGAAACTTCAGTTCCTGCCGTGGCAGTCATTTCTTGGGTATTATACCCAACATATGTTACCACCAAGTTTACCGTTTCTTCAATTGAAGAAAAAGAGAACTTACCAAACGGGTCAGTACTCGCCCCCGTTGCGGTACCTTTAATTTGAACAGAAGCACCAATTAATGGCTCATCTGTTTCTGAGTCAAGTACTACACCACTAATGGTATAATCTTGTGCCATTGCTGGATTAAAAATGACTAAAAATGTCATCGCAAATCCCAATAATAATAATGCCTTTCTCATTAGAATAATTTGATTTTATCAGTTAAAACTTCATTTGCTTGCTTAATCTGGATTATATAAATACCTCGATACTGTTCAAGATTTATCAATCTTTCACTTACAAAAACTTCAATTAATTTTCCATTTAAATCATAAAGAAACAATTGTGCATTTTCATCAAATAACTTAAGGTAATTTCCTTCAATGCTGTAATGATCTTTAGCCCTAGTCTCATTTTCACCTACACTTTGATCGTTTACCGCTTTTGATTTATCAGAAATTCCTGATTCATTTTTGGCTACTACCCTAAAGTATTTTTTTACTGAAGTGAATTCTACTCTTACAGGTATTTCATTACCCAAAATATTTGATTGCATAGAGTAAAACTCTCCATCTTCTTCTGGACCAAAAAGGACATCGTAATTCAAAGCCGCCGGTGAGTCTTCCCACCACAGCAAATACTTTTCGCCTTTTTTTATTATTCTAGGATTTTGTGGTACACCCGGAATATCTTCAGTTGAATAAAAGGCTAGTTTATCAACTGCCAAGGGTGTATTTACTTCATCTATTCTTAAAACTATTTTTTCAATTCTTGTGAGATCAACCTCATTTGCCGCTGCTCTAAAATCTATGGCTGCGTGTAGCAAATTGTGCTGTCCAAAAGATTCAAGCTTTAATTGGTTAATCTTTGATTGATTGCCATCGGTATCAACAATAAACATAATGCCAAACTGCTTATTAACTCCTTGACCATGAAAATCAACCTTTAACATACTCATGTTTAAAATATTGGTAGGTTCGTTTAGCTCAAACACCATTCTTCTACCTTCTATGTCTGGTTTTAGCCTACCTACACCATTATCTATTGATAAGTCTACATTTTCATTATCTATTAATTCGGCAAAACCATTTCCTTCAAAGTCGTAAATTAAGAAGCTCTTAACGCCATCGGCGCTAACATAAACGGGCCATTCTCCCGCAAGTTCATTGCAATCATCATTGCTTATGATTTTTACGGTTACATCACCATCAATGGTTCCCCAGTTTACTGTTACTGTATTTGTTCCTTGTCCGTTTATTATCTGAGCACCTTCAGGTACTGTCCACTCAAAATCAACATTGGAAATATTAGTGCAACTAAACTCAATATTTTGCTGATTTTCGACTACGACTGAAGGCCCATCAATATTTACTTGATCAAAAGATTGGTAAACTCTTACATAGTCTATAAGCATTTCCGTTGGAAATATATTGTCATCAACCCCTTCTAAACCGCCCCAAGTACCGCCTATTGCTATATTTAGCAATAAGTGGAATCTTTTATCAAAAGGCCACTCTTTGTAGCTATCACTTTCTTTGTAAAATGTAAAATACTTTTCACCGTCTATTAAAAAGTCAATCCTATTTTCTTGCCAATCAATAGCGTAAATGTGAAAATTTTCAGTTGCCCCTGAAACTGTTTTACTCCCTCCTTTTTGAGTATTTTTTTGATGGTTATAATCTTCGGTATGCACCGTTCCATGTATAACATTTAAATCATAGCCTACATGTTCCATTATATCTATTTCGCCACTTTCAGGCCATCCTCCATATTCCCAATCGGTTGGCAGCATCCAAATTGCTGGCCAAGTACCTTTTCCACTAGGAAGCTTTGCTCTTATCTCAAATCTTCCGTATTTCCAATCGCCCTTTTCTCTTGAAACAAGCCTTGCACTGCTGTAATTTCTGCCCCCAACATTTTCTTTTATCGCTCTAATAGTAAGATAGCCATCTTTAACAAATGAGTTTTTTCTGTTGTTGGTGTAGTACTGTATTTCTTCATTTCCCCATCCATCACCACCTATATCATATCCCCATTTTTTAGAATCTGGAGCTCCATCATAGTCAAACTCATCAGCCCAAACCAACCTTTCGCAGCCATCTGCGAACAAGTTATTAGCCAAAAGGCTAATGCTTAAGAACAAAATGAGTTTTAGGTTTTGCATTTCTTTGAAAAAAGCAGCCGAAGATTTCTCTTCGGCTGCAATATGAAAAAAACTACTTCTGATGTGTCAATGAAAAGGTCCAAAATGCTCCTTCACCAAACTCAACGTAAACTACTAGAGTTTGCTCAGTATCGGTATCGGCATAATCTTGAACAGTATAGGTTATCTCAGCAACAGGGCTGTCTCCATCGCCAAGCTCACCTGTATTATGAACTTTTTGAAGACCAAGGAATGCACCTGTTCCTTTCAAAGTAATGGTTGGTTTTTCACCTGTCTCATCTACTTCATAAGAATGAGAATCGTTACTTGCATATGCATCGTATGGTGCTACAAGTGCTGTTTCATCAAGGCAAGCTTCTGCAGCGCCTCCATTCATCCAACCTTCGGCCCAAACTGAACCTTGTGCAGCATACTCAAAGTTTCCACCATCAGTGAAAATATACTCATCATCAAAATGACAATCTCTGGTTGTAACGTCACCTTCGTTACTTGACCACCAGTTACCACCACCAATAGCGTCTCCTACTTTCATGGCGCCAGCAATAGGCGATAATTTCCAAACTTTACCGCTAGCACTTGAAAGTACAGAAGCACTAAACTCAGCAGCGCTAATAGTTACATCTTGTTGAGATTCATCAGTGTTGGTACCGTCAGAAGCAACTAGTGTTACGGTATATGTACCTTCACCTGCATATGTATGTACTGGGTTTTCTTCAGTTGAAGTAGCACCATCACCAAAATCCCAAGAATACTCGGTTGAATTGGTTGATGAGTTAGTAAAAGTTACTTCATTACCATCTTTTTGGAAAGAAAATCCTGCAGAAGGTTTTGCTGATGGCATATCTGGCTTATCAGCTTCATTTTCGTAGTGTACTAAATAGAAAGTCCAAGCGCTATTGTCAGCTGATACCAAAGCAATTGTCAAAGAGTCAACACCGTCGCCATCGTGCAAGCTTAATACTTGCCAAGTTTTAGTTTCAATTGGCATTGAATTGTCTCCGGCTGCTGTTTTTACAGGAATACCAATATATGCTCCTAAACCATCAATGGTGAGCTCATCGCCATCTAATGTAAAAGTATAGTCGCCTCCGTTACCAAAAGCAGAACGATCACCACCATCAGAACCAGTCCACACACCGGCATCTGTTTCTTCATGACAGCCTTCTCCAAGGTCATCATTCCAACCGCCAAATTGTTCAGCATCTAAGAAAAATGTATTGTTTGACTCAAAGCCAAAAGTACCATCTGCAAAGAAGGTATACTCATCATCTAGAATACATGGTCTGTCTCCCAAAGGAGTAGATTCACCAAAGTTCCACCATCCGGTGTTACCTGGTGCTTCACCAATACCAAGCGCAATGCCTTCACGTAGCAAAATCCATTCTTTGCTTACATCGCCTGTAAGAATTTTAATTACATCGTTAGGATCAACAACATTAATTGACTCAGATTTTTCTGAAGTTGTTGTTCCATCTGCACCTGTAATGGTAAGTTTTACAGTGTAAGTACCAGCCTCAGCATAAGTATGCATCGGACTTTCTTCAGTGCTTGAATTACCATCACCAAAATCCCAAGCTGAAGTTGCTGCTCCTTTTGAGAAGTTTAAGAATGATACTTCAAGAAAGTTGTCTGCAGAAATTTCATATTGAAAACTTGCAGTTACCTCTTCCGGTTCTCCATCGTCCGGATTACACGATCCAAGGAAATGGATCGTACCTAAGCTAACGGCGAATAAAGCCATCAACTTAATGCTAGAAAATAGATTTCTCATTTTGTTAAATTACTTGATATTTAAATTTGGTCAAATACTAATAAATAATCATTTCTCCCCAAACTACAGGATTCGTGCTAAAAGCATCGCTGTTTGGTTCATTCCACCTAATTTGATTAGTTCTACCTTTAGCTCCACCTTGGTCAATAGCAACTTCGAGCCCGTAGATTTCACCATCGGTAAACGTAAACTCACCAAAATGAGCACGCGGTAGTTTTGCTTCTACAGTTACTGAATTTCCATTGCTTTTTACTGATACTTCAGCACCTTCTATGCTGGTTTGATCATTCCAATCCCATACCGTTGGATTATTAGTTAAACTAATTCCAACATGTTGATTGAACGACTTAAAATACGGGCTTGGCTTGCCTTGAACGGCCTTTGTAGTAAATGCAATTTCTATTGCGTCTCCATTCCAAATCTCACCATTGGTCTGATTGTTTACCATTGGTGTTTCATCATTTATGGTAGATGCCAAGTAAATGAAGTCTTTATCGGCATGCATGTATACTTTATTGCCTTCAAGGTCAAGAGGGTTAGACCATTCACCTTTCGCAATTGAGCCATCAATTTTTGTTGTTGACTCATCATTTACATTAAAAATGGCTCTTTTTCTAAAACTGCCATTGAATTCAACAACTTTTATATCATCGATATAAATATCGCCGTCTGCTTCAAATTGAATAAGCATTTGTTTGATGTTACTAGGATTTGCACCATTGGCTGCATCCCACTCAAACTCTCTTAGGGGTAATCTCACTTTAACCCAATCTTCGCCAATCTCTTCGGCCAAAACTGCATTAGCTGAAAAACCTATCCATGCTTGTCCATTGCTATAATCTTCTAAACATGCTGCAAGAGGTAACCCTTTTCTAGAGCCACTGCCATTTCTCACCATCATTTCAATGGCCGAAGTGTTTACAATGTTACTCAGGTCTTTACCAGCCCAAGAATCCCATCCTATTCCAATACCAAGCCATTCGCAAGCCTGAGATACCTTGTCCCATTTTAGGTGCAAGGCGCCTTCTCCGCTATACTTTACATCTTGTGTATTTTCTACTAAGAGGCATTCTGATGATCCAGATGTCCAGATTTCTTGTGTAATAAAATCAGAGTAAATCTCAGTACTGTAAAACCCGTTAAAACCATCGGGTTCTTTTTGCTGAGATTCTTGATCAAAAACGGCTACTTCTTTTATCTCAACGCATGCGCCAAGCAGAAGTAGCGATAAGAAAAGTAAATTCTTCATATTAAGGATTTAATGCTTCGCCTTCGGTAAATGAAACGTAATCCATATAGGTTTGTGCATAACCTGATGATGGGTTAGCCAGGTATAATAGACTCACTCTCCAAAGTTTATCGGGTTCATGGTTTCCGTTACCATTTGGTTCAGCAGGTGCGCCGTTAACTAGCGCAACAAGGTCAGAGTATTTTACTGAATAAAGATTCCAACCTGTTTCAAGGTCTGTTGCTCTGATTTCTACGGCATACATATCTTCAGTAGCATCGTCAAAAGAACCATCTTCGTTCTCATCTTCTCTAAACTGAAAAAGTATAAGTGGATTGGTAATACCCTCTGGCAAATACAGCATGGTATTAAAATACACTTTATCAGCGTTATCGCTTAAATCAAAAGTGGTGTTGCCGTAAGCTTCGGCCGGAAACTCGATTTGTCCAATCAACCAATCCCAGTTCACTTCGCCTCCCATGTCATAGTAAAAATCACCTTCAGCAGCAGGATCAGCATCAGTAATGTTAAAACTCATATCTGCACCAGACTGAACAAATGTCATCCAATCATCATTCCATCCATTTTCAAAATCAGCTACTACAAGTGCCTCTTGAGGTGTTTTTGGGCTAACAATGGTTATAGTTTCATTAAACTGTAATGAATCATTGGCAACACTAAGCTCAGCAATGCAAGATTCTGGACCGAAAATGGGTAAACGTGAAGTTTCGCCTCCCCATGAAGCATTTGTGGCATCAATTGCTCTTGATTTTCCTTCAAAAACTTTTTGTGCTCCAGAACTTTGTCCTGTTATTGTCAGGGTCCAGTCAGTGATTTTTGAGAATCTCGCTGTAAAAATCACATCAGTACCGCTTGAGAAATCAATGCTGTTTGTTGATACTGCAAAGTCTTCTAAAATTTTAAACTCGCCATAAAGGTCGGTAAGGTTGGGGCCTTCGGTTTCAAGGCTTCTTTCACATCCGGTTGCCACAATTAAAAGGGCAATAATTGGTAATAAAAAGTAGTTCTTCATTTTTCTAGAAATTCAGGTTATACATTAAGGCAAATTGGTTGAATTGATAATCAGGAAGGTTTTCGTTCATATCAGTCCAAGTGCTTTGTTGCCAGTTAAACTGTAGGCTACTGTTTTCACTAAACTGATATTTTAAACCTAATGCGTTTATAGATTCTGAAATATTGTCGTCATACTCTGCAAAATCTACTACATCTCCTCTAGCATCTCTAATTGCAACATACTCAAAGCCGTTTGACTCAATTGCCATTATACCCCATAATAAGCTTAGCTTTTCAATAGTTTCTATTTCAATTCCTATTGAATAAGAAGTGTTTGTGAAATCCACGTTTTCAAAAACTTCAGTTCCAGTTCGGTTGGTGTTCTCATTCCAATAGGCAAATTCTACATCAATATTTCTATCATAAGAGCCTAAAAACTTATCGGCATGAATCTTAGCGTCTACTCTTGAAGTATTGTACTGTCTTAAAGCTTCAGTTCCTTGACCTACTACTTCACTTAAACTCTGGTATTCAGCACTTAATTCCCATCTTTCATTTTTATCTACTTGGCCTGCGCTTAATGTAAAGCCTTTTCTGTTTGGTGTAGCGTCTCCATATGGTTGAGCGTTACCAAATCTTGGTTGATAAGTTTGCAAGTTTGTAGAAAGGGTATAATTATACAATGATGCATCTCTTATGAAATCAACCAATGCTATTTGTCTTAACTCTTGATCTCTTCCATATCTGCTTAAGAAACTTGGGTTACCTGCATAGTTAACTCTTAAAGACTGTGCTCCCGGACTTCTGAATTGAGGACCTACATCTTTATAATTAACATCTACGAACAAACCTGAATTCTTCAAATTAAATCTACCACCTAAATCGTAGAAATAATCAGCTCTTTCTCCCCAGGCTGCATCGTTGGTTAAAAATGCTCTGCTATTTCCAAGTTCTGTATTCAATATCAAGTTCCAGTTGCCTTTGTCAAGGTTAAACTGACCTGAAGCCGTTAAAACAGGCATTCTTAGTGAAGTTGTATCATTACTAGTACCAGTGACATCTGCCATATTTACATAGTTAACACCAGCATTAAATAACTTGCTCTGAATCATAGTGATATTACCACCGTAGAAAATTCTCTCACTAGTCATTCCAAAATCAGTAGGATTTTGTCTTGTTGCAAATGCATTAAACTGCATTTCTTCAATTAAATCAGAAAACACCAAAGAGAAGTCAGCGGCTACGCCTTGCTGACGCCAAGTATTCTCCATGTCGTAAAACATATCGTAATGCAACATCTGATTGTAAACATCAAATACTTTTGGTTGTCCGAAAACCCTCTCGTCATTGTTGTAAAAAGTGTAAGGAGTGAGCTTGTAGTTTATATCACCTAATTGATATCTTACCGCATTGGCTACCACACCTTTTACATAAAGCTGCCTAAGGTCAAAGGTTACACCACCACCCCAAAAGCCACCATAGTCATTACGCACACGCAGTGTAGCATTAATGTAAGTGTTGGCATTTGGTTTAATGTTGGCCGTAAGATCTACCATTGTATGACCGCTATTGAGTCGGTTTGGTGTAATGCTATCAATACCATTTTGCAAACTATATTGATCGCCATAAAGCACACCACGAGCCGCGCCTGATAACCAAACTTTTCTAGTTGTGTCTTGAGCCATTGTGCCAAGAACCATAAAACTAAATAGTAATGTAATAATGCCTTTCATTTTAAAAGAATATTTTTAATTCGGCAAGGGTTTCTTGCCCTGAGAATTGATCTAAACTAAAATTACGGTCAGTAAAGCTGAACCACCTGTGTCTTAAGTATAAGCCTGCATTTTTCCCTAAACTAATATCAAGTCCTAGCCCAATACCTAAACCTTCTTGATCTCTAGGCTTAAGTGTTTCTGCATCGAGCTCTGTTTCGTAATTGGCAATTACTCTTTCGTAACCCAAATATCCTGCTAATACAACACGCTCTCTAATGTTATAATAAGCTTCAAATTCATTAGAATATTGTCTTACATAAGCGCTACTATTAAATACAGTGATTGGAGACCATTGTCTTTGAACGGAAGAATATCTGTTTAGCATAAAGAAGTGAATATCTCTATGAAATAGTTTGGTGCTATATTTTGCCTGCACTTCCATTACACTAAATCTTTTAGGATAAACTACAGTTCCCAAACTATCGTCTCTCAACTGAATTAAATCAAAGGCATCTCTATATGCTACATTGTATCTACCATATGGGCCTACTTGCTGTGGAAAATTCCATCTCCAAATTCTACTTCGAGTCAGCTGATTAACCGGATGACTTAAAGCAATTTGATTACTTCTTCCTGCGAGTTCACCCGCCATACCAATAGCCAGAGAAAGCTTTAGTTTTTTAAGATCAATTTCGCTATTTAGGTTAATACCTTGTCTATTATTTGTTACTGCGCCAATGGGTGCCATTGAACTCGCAAAAGGTTGTAGCACGTTTGTACTTCCTACTTGGCCAGCCGGTATATTGTTTACACTTGCTTCTTCAATGGCTGTATTCCAATAAATGGCATTATTGTTAATTACATTTTCGCCAACTCTAAATACATGAATTTCAAGTGGAATTCCACTAATTTCTTGAGGTAGTCTAAGCTTAGCATTTAGTAACTCACCCCAACCCAAATCATGTAAGGGGCTAAAATATTGACCTGCTCCCCCTTCGAATTGCAGTTCAATATTGTTTTTGAATGTTTTGTTATACTGTAATGTATAAACGTTGAAACCAATTTTATCAGAAGATAAACTATCAGTATATGTAAGATTATTAAATGTGTTAAATGCCACAAAAGAGCCATCATCAAAAATCTTTTGTACCTGACCACCGTAAGATGAATTTGGAATGGTTAGGAATCCACCATTAATATCAGTTTTACCATATAAAACATGCACGTTTATATTGCCAGGTAATCCTTGGGCAGCAAAGTTGAAACCTTGGAAAGCTCTTTCACCAAAACGAGCATCTTGGTTAATATTTCCTTCGTTATAATAAGATTTATATCTATCATTAACCGTTGTAGTAACGGGATCCCATGGATTCCTTTCAAAAAGTGTAAATCTGTTGTAACCAACGAATGCACCTAGGGTTAGGTCACTTATAGAGACCCATTGAAGACCACCAAAACCAACATTAAACGAACCATAGTCAGTTGAATGAGAACCGTAAAGATTCATACCCAATAACATGTTCATGTTGCCAGCCAGCCTTCTGCCTCCTAAAGGATCATAAACTGTGGGCCTTAGGTTAGTAGGCGTTTGACCAGAATAGGCCTGATCTACTGCTCCATTTAAGAATTGGAATGCATAAACATCAAAACCCCAAGAAGTTTTCTCGGTAGGTCGGCCAGAAAAATTCAAGTTTAAGTTTGGCAATTGACTATCATCTCCAATAAACAAGCTTTTTTCTTGTGTAAAAAACGAAGGTGAAGCAACCAGATACGGGTTATCCATTTGGGTGTAAGTTCCAAAAAATCGGTAGAAACCACCAACTCCAAATCGATACAGCTTGTCGGTTTCCTGTTTAGGAAACAAGCCTGTTTGTGGGATTGTAACATCTGATGAATCAGGCGTGGTTGCATAAGCCTGATTTAGCACCATGATGACAAGTAATCCGAGTAAAATTTTCCTCATAGGTTTAATTAAAAATGATCCAAAGTGCCAACACTCCAGCAAATGCACCCATAGTAAGTACAAATTGCATTTTGGTTAGCGGTACACGTTTATCTTTAGAATATGTAATGTTTTGAATTGCTAATAAATCTGCTGCAGGAGACATTTGACTCACAGCAAAAAGCACTATTGAACAAACAATAAAGAGCAGAAATGCAAAATGAAGAAAGTTTATCTCAGTAAAATAAACTAGCACTTCTGGTAAGCTAAATCCTTTTTCATTTAGTATTTCAAATGTTAGACGTAGGCCGCCAATTAAAGCACCTGTGAGCAATGCCCATTGGGCACCTTTTGAGCTTAGCTTTCTATTGAACAATCCAAATAAGAAAACAGCTGCTATTGGTGGTGAGATATACGCTTGAATACTCTGTAGTTTTTGAAAAAGTCCACCTTCAATAAGTCTTAACATAGGTATCCATGCTAAGCCTAATGCTACCAAAACAACAGTAGCAATTCTACCAACTTTAACCAATTCGGTCTCACTGGCTTTTGGTTTTCTTTCTTTATATAAGTCTATGGTAATTAATGTAGAACAAGAGTTAAAAACTGAAGAAAGTGAACTCATAAGCGCCGCAAGTAAACCGGCAACCACCAAGCCCTTAAGACCATGCGGTAATATTTGCATTGTTAGCGCTGGTAAGGCTGCGTCATATTGCACTTCTCCGTTTTCAATTGGAAAAACTAGTGCTGGATTATCTCCAGTTGAAAGTGCATAAGCAACCACACCTGGTAAAACGAAAATGAAAAGTGGTAGGAGCTTTAAATAACTCGCGAAAATTGTTCCTTTTCTGGCATGATCTAAATTCTTAGCAGCCAAAACCCTTTGTACTATAAATTGATCGGTACACCAATACCATACCCCTAAAATCGGAGCGCCCAGAACTATTCCTGTCCAAGGAAAATCTGGATCATTCATATTTCTCCAAAGGCTAAAATGGCTATCAGATGTAACGGCAACCATTTCAGACCAGCCACCCATTTCATCAATTCCGTATAAAGTAGCGGCAATGGAGCCTCCTAATAGTACTATTAACTGTACAAAATCAGTGTAGGCTACAACTTTTAGGCCTCCAATTACTGTATAAACCCCAGTAAGCACAACTATAATAATGGCTCCTGTCCAAAAATCAATTCCCAATAAGGCGGTAAATATGATCCCCCCTGCTGCAATAGTTACCGATATTTTGGTAAGTATATACGCAATAATTGAAACCCAACTTAAATATTGACGTGCCCACTTGTTGTAACGTTTCTCCAAAAATTCGGGCATGGTAAACACCCCACTTCTCAAGTAAATCGGAACAAAGAGCCACCCTAAAACAATAATGATTAAGGAAGCTAAAATTTCGAATTGACCTGCCGCAAAATCACCACTTGCACCCGAACCTGCTAATCCTACCAAGTGCTCTGAGCCAATGTTTGATGCGAATAAGGAAGCACCTATTACTACCCATGTTAAGCTTTTGCCGCCAAGAAAATAGCCCGAAGTTTTATCTTCTCTTGCATCTCTTCTTTCTTGCAAAAACACCACGACAGCTACCGCAAGGATTAGCAAAAAATAGCCAGCAATTATGCTCAGGTCTAATGTGCTTAAATTATCAAACATACTGTTTGCCTACAGTTCTAATTTTTGCTTTTTAACTTGTACAGGTTTGTTTGACGCCCCATCATTTGGCTTTACAAAAAATGGGTAGTTCGCATAAGCTACTTTTCCGCCTACATCATAAACGGTTACAAACAATCGATAAGCGCCTTCTTTACTTGGCGTTTCAAAAGTTAAGCTACCCCCGTTTTTCTTACTGTAAAGACCAAGGATTGGTGGTGGGGCTGATTCTTTATCACCACCCACTTTAATATCAGTTGACTCTGGAATAATTTGCCATTTGTATTTGAGTTTTCCACCTTCAGGGTCTTGCACTTCAACATTAGCACTATATCTATTCCCGGCTTTTAGAATTATGTCTTTGGCACCCTTATCGGCGCCTTCAATTGTATAAGATGTCAAAATTGGAGCTAGATTATCTGGACTCTCTCCACTCCACATTATTTGTAAATTATCTAGGGTACTTGTCCAATCACCGTCGGCAGTAAACAGGCCATACCATGTAGAAGTAGTTTCTTGCTTTTGTCCCCATAAGAAAACATAAGAACCTACACATCTGTCTCTGTAGTCTAAAATGTAGCTCTTGTAACGGTGCTCGTAAATATCTGCCTTTTCTTTACTCGTTTGCTCATATGGTGCACCCCATTTTGTTTTCGCTACTTCCCAATGCCCTGTAGGTCCCCACTCAGTAATCATAAACGGGCCGTCCCATCCATACTTTAATAAGTTTTCAGGAACACCACCAATTTCTCCATAAGTATTTATTCCATAAAAGTCTAATGAAGGGCACCTCTCCTTAATTAACTGAACTTCCATTGAATCTAAACCTGCCGTAACTGTAGTTATAGGATGGTTTCCATCAATTTCTTTGATCATTTTTGCTATATCTTCAATAGCATACCAAACTTTAGTATTTGAGTAGAACAAATCACACTCATTACCTACACCCCAACAAAGCAAAGCTGGGTGATCTTTGATTTTTGGAATGGCAGCTTTGAATCTTTCATACTGCATTTTTACTGATGCTTCGTCGTTATAATCAAAGCCATGGCGTTCATGTCCAACCCAAAGCCCCATCATCACAGTTAAACCGTTTTCGTGAGCAAGGTCAAGAAATTCTTCTGCATCATCTAAACTCCAGGTTCTAATTGAGTTTCCACCACATTCAAGTAACTCGTCAATATAGGTTTGTCCACCAGCGCCTTTTACAAAGTATGGCTCACCATCTCTAAAAAAGGTCCATTGACCATTGTGAAGTTTTAATTCTGTTTTAACGACTTGTGCATTTGCTGCAAATGCACATAATCCGAGCGCCAATAGGCTAAAGCGTAAAATCGAAACCATTTTCAAGTAATTCATTATATCTGGCCTCATTAAACTTAAAAAGTTTAGCTGGCCGGTGTTTAACATTCTGTTGTACCTCATTTAGCGGTTCTAACAGTTCCATATCCAATACTTTCTTCCTAAAATTTGGCTTGTCAAATTTTTCATCAAGCAAACTTTCGTAAAGCGCTTGCAATTCTAACAATGTAAATTTCTCAGGAAGAAGGTTAAATCCTATCGGTTTTCTTCTTGCCCTTTTTCTGAGTCGGGCAATTGAAGCATTTACTATATCGTTGTGATCAAATGGCATGGAAGGAACATCACTGATCTTATGCCACATAAGCTGCTTTGCCCAAGAGTTGGCTTCTGGCTTATAATCATCTTTTTTAATGAGTGCAAAATATCCTACTGTTACTACCCTACCCTGTGGATGCCTATTTACATCACCAAAAGCCTGAGCTTGGGCTAGGTATAGTTCGTTTAATCCGGTAAGCTCAAGCAATATTCTTTTCGCAGCATCATCAATATTCTCGTTTGGATAAACTAAGTCTCCTGGCAGAGCCCAAGTATCTTCAAATAATTCTGTTCCCCTCTGAATGAGAAGCACTTCAACTTCCCCTTCGTCAAAGGCAAAAAGAACGCAGTCTACAGAAACCGCAAAAGAATAAAATTCCTTTACTGGTATCTTATATATTCTGTTTGAATTAAATAGGGGTTCAACTTGCTTCATACAACCGATAATGCGAGCCAAATGTATAGAAAATTTTTACTTATTGTAACTTGTACTATAAAGTAATAGTAAATTTTACCATTAATATTTTGACACGTTAAAAAAATGTGGTTATTTGCTGCTCGATATTTAAAGAATTAATGAAATGATTAAAAAATTACTTCTCGTAAATGCTTTTTTAGCATTTGCAGTTTTATCGTTTGCCCAAACAGTGAATGTTACGTTTGAGGTAAATGCTGCAAACATTACCGTAGATGCTGCTGGACTACACATAGCTGGTGGTGGAACTTACGGCGACCCTGGAGACAACCCGATGACTGACACGGATGGTGATGGCATTTGGACTGTAACTATAGAAATAGCAGAAGGAACTTCAAGTTATTGGACCATTTTAAATGGTGGCAGCGATTGGGGTCAGAAAGAAAACATTGCTGGTTTGCCTTGTGCAAATTCTGACAATTTTAACGACAGATGGCATGCTAAAGTAATGCAGGATACTACTATCAAAACTTGTTTTGCTCAGTGTTCTACTGATGGTTCTTGTTCGGAGATAGGTGAGCAAATAGACCTACCAATTTCTTGGGACGAAGAAGGTGTTGATTTTAACCTAAATACTTTTGATGGATCTGCTGCTGCTGTTGTAGAAAGTCCTACTGATGCCGATAACATGGTACTAGAAATTAAAAAGCCTTCTACTGCCCAAACTTGGGCTGGTGTAATATTGGGTGATGAAGGTTTTGCATCAGATATGCCTTTTGACGCTGACAATAACAATGTTACTGTTAGATTTTGGTCTCCAAAATCTGGAATGCCAGTAATGCTGAAAATAGAAAATGCTGACGATGGTGCCGTTTTTGTAGAAACACAAGCTACTACTTCAGAAGACGGTGACTGGGAAGACTTAGTATTCGATTTCACTAACCCTGGACCAAATACTAATCCTATAAACTATGCAAATACATATAACAAAATGGTTATTTTCCCTAACTTCTTACAAGATGCTGCAGGAACTGACTATACTTTTTATGTAGATGATATTCAGTTCGGTGATGAAATTGTTCAAGCTGAGAGTTATGATATTACTTTTAATGTTGACATGAATAACTATGATGGTTCTTACACTAACGTAAACTTGAATGGTACTTTTAATAGCTGGTGTGGTGATTGTACTGCAATGTCTGATGAAGATGGTGATGGTGTTTACAGTGTTACTGTTAACTTCCCTGACACGGGTGAGCAAGATTTCAAATTCACAGTTGATGGTTGGACAGATCAAGAACAGTGGGATGTTGAAGGTAACCCTGAGTGTACCAAAGTATATGGAGGAACTTTTGTAAATCGTTTCATAAACGTACAAGAGTCTGCTACGCTTCCTGTTTATTGCTGGAACGAGTGTGGCGAATGTGGTGCTGCACCTGTTGATGTAACTTTCCAAGTTGATATGAACGCTTTTGAAGGAGATGCTTACTCTAAAGTTAATTTGAACGGAACATTTAACGGTTGGTGTGGAGAATGTACTGAAATGACAGATGAAGATGGTGATGGTGTTTATGAAGTAACTATTGAATTAACACCACAAGATACTGTTGAGTACAAATTCACTCTTGACGGTTGGGGACAACAAGAAGAGTTTGGTGATGGTACTGGATATGAGTGTACTTCAACAATTGATGGTTTTACAAACAGATCTTTAGCTGTTGGTGATGAAGATGGCGCATTAGATGTTGTTTGTTACAATAGCTGTGAAGCTTGCCCAAGTGGTTTTGGTGAACTTAATGGTAATACATTTAGCGTAAGCCCTAACCCATCAACTGGTTTCTTCAACCTTACTTTTGACAATGAAGTAGACGGAGACGTTGTTATTTACAACTATCAAGGAAAAGTTGTTTATCAAAACTTAAGCAACACACTTAACCAAAGCATTGACTTATCAAATGAGCCTGCTGGTATCTATTTGATTAAAGTAATGAATGGTAACTCTGTTGGCTTTAGCCAAGTTATTATTGAGTAACAAGTAGATTTTTTCATACATTAGAAAAGCCCTGGCAAATGCCGGGGCTTTTTTTGTTCATATATTTTTGAACATAGAGCAAAACTCATTGTCATATCAAAAAGAAATTCAATGAGATACGTGGCTGTTTTGTTATTGATTATTTGTAAGACGAGTGTATTGCTTGCAAAAAATGATTCTTTACTAACCGTAGTTTTTAAAGTGGATATGAATTATACAAATGTGGCATTTGATAAAGTTTATATGAGTGGAACCTTTAATGGTTGGTGTGGGAACTGTAACTTGATGATTGACAACGATAGCGATGGAGTTTATGAATTAGCATTGCATTTTGCTGATACTGGGGAGATACAATGGCAATTTACGCTGGACAATTGGGTGCATCATGAAAACTTAATAAAAGGAGATAGCTGTACAAAAACAACTGAAGGCTTTACTAATAGGATTCTAAATGTGCAAAGAAGCCGAGAATTAGACATTTATTGTTTTGGAAAATGTGGTGTTTGTACTTCAAACACCAAGGAGTATACTTTTAGGGTAGACATGGGCGAGATAGAAAAAACCGAAATTGAAAAGGTAAACCTTCATGGTTCTTTTAATAACTATTGCTCAGATTGCCATGAAATGAAAGATATTGATAATGACGGGATATATGAATCCAAATTAAAGTTGAACCCTGGAGAGGAAGTTAATTATTTATTTACACTAGACGGTCTCAAACATCAAGAGACATTTACCGGAAACGAATCTTGTGTTAAACAGTTTGAAGATAAAATATATAGAACTTTTATTCCTACTCTAAATGATTCTATTCTAAACATAGTTTGTTACAATCACTGCACTACTTGCAATGCAAATACTAACAGTGAAAAACAAAATGTTGAATTTAATATTTATCCTAATCCATCAATAGGAGTTTTAATCATTAAACTGAAATCAAAAAATTACGATCAAGTATCAATTTTCAACATAGAAGGAACTAGAGTATACAGCGCCACATTCATTAATAAAGAGATAATGCATATTGACTTATCTAATGAGCCAACCGGCGTCTATTTTGTTGAGTTGACCAAAGGTGTTACGCGCCTATCAAAAAGGGTACTATTAAATTGAGAAATCGAATTATACTTACTTAGCTCAAAATAAAAATGCCTGCTTAAATAAGCAGGCATTTCAAAAAACAAATTACTTAATGTCTAATTTACTCTTCTGTTTCTTTTTTGCCGTAAACCCTTACATAATCTACGTATAGCATTTGTGAAGTTACAGTAGTGTCCATTCCCTGAAGGCCACCCCAGCCACCTCCCATGGCAAGGTTTAGAATAATATCTTGAGGCTCGTTAAAAGGCCATGTGTTTGAACTTGATGTATCGCTAAACTCAAAGTAGGGTTCATCATCTACATAAGCAATGATTTTCTCTCTACTCCAGTCAATTCTATAGGTATGATATTCATCTTTCATATTAGCAACGTCAATAATGCTTGTAGGTTGGTTACCTAATTTGAAATAGTAAGCCGGCACATGTATTGATGCATGTGCTTTACCTGCACCCGTTTCATCATTAATTTCATAACCAACACTCTCCATAATATCAATCTCTCCACAGTAAGGCCATGACAGCTCATCTATATAGGAATCTCCTAAAGTCCATCCAGCACTCCAGTTTCCTTTTTCTACAGGTACTTTAGCTCTAAACTCAATTCTACCGTAGGTAAATGATGTTTTCTCTCTTGTAGTCAACCTTGTAGATGTCCAACTACCATCATCTTGTTTTCTAGCTTCAATAACTAGATTTCCATCTTCTATGGTTGCATTTTCACCTTTTGTATAATACTGAAGCTCTCTATTGCCCCATCCCCAATCGCCAAAATCATAGGTCCATTTGGTAGTATCAACAGAAGTTCCTTCGTTAAACTCATCAGACCAAACCAAGTCCCAATCATCTCCACTCATGTTTTGTGTCATGTTCTTTGGAGTTTTTACGAGTGCTTTCATAAGCTCAAACTCAAAACTTTCAATGTTCGCTTTACCTTGCTCAACATGAAGTCTCATTTTATGAACTCCTTTGTTTAGAGGGACTCCTTCTTTTGAAAAAGGAGCAACATCAGCACCTTCAAGCTTTATGTGGCTTGTAATGTTATAGGTTCTATCATCTTTATTGTCTACGTAATCTTCAATCCATACTATTGGGTTATTTTCAACCACGGCTCCCTTAACTGTAACCCTGTATCTACCAGCTGCCGGAACATCTACATCATATTCAAACCATTGTGGTTCATTCGTATTTATTAAAGTAACCACGTCTGTTCCCGACATTACTTGTTTCTCACTAACATCTGAAGCCAAATATTCGCTTGCCTTAATAAGTACTGACTGTGATTGCTTTTCTTTTACAACTTCTATTGTTGTTTCTTCTTCGGCACCTTCAGCTGCTTCCTTTTTTGAACCATCGTTTTTACAAGAAAAGAAAACAAAAGCCGACAATAATATTATTGGTAAAACTCTCATTCTATTTTTATTTTACAAGTTGTTCTTCTAGTTCTTCTAGAGACTTTCCTTTTGTTTCAGGTAACTTCATTATTATGAAGACTAAGCCCAAGGCGGCAAAAACTCCATAAATTAAGAATGTTGAAGATGTACCCAAGGCTTGAAGCTCCCAAGGAAATACCAATTGAACACCAAAACTGATGGCCGAATTAACAACCCCCACAAAGGAAATAGCAATACCCCTGATCATATTAGGGAATAGCTCAGAAAATAACACCCACATAACCGGTCCTACTGACATTGCAAACGAAGCCACAAATCCAAGAATACCAATAAGTATAAGTAGTGAATTAACTTTAACAGCGGCGGTAATTATAACTGACTCATTTGCTAAAAGTGCATCTTCTCCAATAGCTTTAATTACTGCTGATTTATATTCTAAATCACTTTCATAGGTGGTACCTGCCAATGGCAAAAGTTTTTCAGTTTCTACTGTTTCAGGCAAAGCTGCGATGCTCTCTTCGGTAAGCGTATAAGTAGCCGATCCAAAGCCATATGAAAGTAAGAACATACAAAGGGCTATTCCCGTTACACCAATTACCAATAGTGGCTTACGTCCTAACTTGTCAATAGTAAAAATGGCTAAAACAGTGAATGCTAGGTTAACCAAACCCACCAATATGGCTTGTACAAACGAAGCATCAGTTCCTATACCTGATTGCTCAAAAATCATGGGAGCGTAAAAGAAAACTGAGTTAATACCAGTAATCTGCTGTAATACCCCGATAACCACACCAATGGTTAACACCAATCTAAGCGCTGGCTTAAATAGATCTTTAAGTTTAGCCTCGTCTTTATCTTTATCTTTTGATAAGTTGTCTTTTATTTCTTCAATTAGCACAGAAGCATGTTCTTCTCCATTTGTCTTTTTAAGTATGGTATGTGCTTCGTCATACTCTCCTTTCATTGCCAACCAACGCGGACTTTTAGGCACAATAAATAACCCAAAGAAATAAAGAATTGCAGGCACGCACTCTAGACCGAGCATCCAACGCCATTGGTGGTCATGAAACCCCCAATCAACGGTCCATGGAGCATCTGAACTACCCCATTTCAAAATCAAATAGTTACTAAAGAAAGCTGCCGAAATACCAACCACAATATTCAACTGGTTAAACGACACCATGGTTCCTCTCATTTTAGGAGGTGCAATCTCAGCAATATACATTGGAGCAATAATTAAAGACGCTCCTACGCCAAATCCACCAATCATTCTTGCAATTACAAGAAAAGTAAAGTTTGGCGCCATTGCAGAACCAAGGGCTGAAACAAAATATAGTAATGATGCGTAAACAAGAACTTGTTTTCTTCCTATTTTATCGCTTATAGGACCTGCTGTAAGCATGGCCAATGTACTTGTAAGTGTAAGCGAACTTACTGCCCACCCAAGCTGAAGTTTGGTTAATTCAAATTCAAGTTCAATAAACTTGTTTACTCCGGAGATCACGGATGCATCAAAACCCATTAAAAAGCCACCTAAGGCTACAATAAGGGCAATGAGCACTAACTGATTCTTTTTTCCCATAAATCGATTGTTTTGATATTTACTTTAAACTAAATGCCTGTTAAAAAAGGTTACTAACAAATATATAAGTCTTTTTTACTTATGGTATTTTTTACAATAAGAAATTGAGACACAAAAAAGCCCTGAAGGTTGATTCAGGGCTTTTTGTTTATTAATTTTTTTTATCTACTTCATTAATTGTGATACTTAAGCAAATGCTCTACAGGTCTTCTGATTATTCTACCCATTTGAATTCTGTGATTATTTGCGGCTTTTCTTAGAACATTTTCAAAGAAAAAAGCGATAGAACCTACAAAATGTACCGGCACATTTTTAAAGTTTTTATACTGCCAAATATGAATATCTATAAAGCGAGATAAACCATGATATACCATGTCTTGAATATATCTATCTTCTCTATTGTCACTTAAAAACTTCATAAAACTCGCCAAATAAACATTAGCATGCGGCTTCATGTAAACTCCGTTAAAAACGTCATCGCTGGTAAGCTCTGGAAATTCTTTTTCGAATAGGATTTGAATATGGGCAGGCAATTGTTTGTACAAGTATCTTGACAATAGCTGCTTTCCAAAATAAGAACCGCTGCCTTCGTCTCCAAGTATGTAGCCCAACGCCGGAACTTCTTCATGGATTTTCTCTCCATCAAAATAGGCTGAGTTTGAACCTGTTCCTAAAATGCATGCAATGCCAGGCTTACCATGGCAGGCGGCGTAAACAGCACCATCAAGGTCATGCTCAACAAGCATTTTGGCATTTGGAAATATTTTACTAAGACCTTCTTTGGCAATACCTTTTAGTCTATCTGATGAGCATCCTGCACCATAGAAATAAAGTTCTTTTACATCCTTGGCTTTGGCCAAAATATCATCATAGTTTTTAAGATCATTGGCTATATAATCAGCACTATGAAACATTGGATTGTAACCTGGTGTAGAAACTTCTATTTGCTCTTTGCCATCGGTCAGAATCCAATCGCACTTGGTAGATCCACTATCTGCAACAACTAACATAGCTGCAAATTAAAGTATGAACTCAGTAGAATGAAATTTTAAGAGTTCATTTGATGAAAATTTCTCGAATATATTTTTAAAACGAAAGGATGTTTGAGATTCTGATCAAATCTTCATTGATCTTAGGTTTATTTTCAATTGCTTCCTTTAAAGGAATATGAACAATTTTTTCGCTCTCAATTCCTACCATTTTACCGGCATGCCCGTCAAGCAATGCTTCAACCGATGCTACACCAAGTCTACTTGCAAGTAATCTATCAAAGGCACTTGGTTTACCACCTCTTTGAATATGCCCCAGAATTGAAACCCTGATATCAAATTGCGGAAACTTTTCTCCAATTCTCTTAGCAATATCATATGGGCCACCATTTGGGTTTCCTTCGGCCACTATAATTATATTGGATTTCTTGTTTTCATTGATTCCTTTGCGAAGCAGTACAAATAGCTCTCCATCGCTCATTGATTTTTCAGGAATAAGCATGGCTTTTGCTCCGCTACCTACTCCGCACCTAAGAGCAATAAAACCTGCGTTTCGACCCATTACTTCAACTAAAAATAATCTATCGTGACTTGATGCCGTATCTCTAATTTTATCTAGGGCATCTAAAGCAGTATTCACTGCTGTATCGTAACCGATGGTATAATCGGTACCGTAAATATCATTGTCAATGGTTGCGGGAACTCCAACAACAGGAATACCAAATTCTTGACTAAAAATAGTTGCTCCCGTAAAAGTACCATCACCACCAATTGTAACTAAACCATCTACATTGTTGGCCACTAAATTGTCATAGGCTTTTTGTCTGCCTTCTTTGGTTCTAAAGGCTTCACTTCTTGCTGTGTACAACATTGTTCCACCTTGTGCCAAAATATAACTTACTGAGCGAGATGTAAGCTGTGTGAATTCATTATTAACCAAGCCATCATAGCCTCCGTAATAGCCAAAAACTTCTAGATTATAGTATTTACATGACCTTACTACTGCTCGTAAACAAGCATTCATTCCCGGTGCATCGCCCCCTGATGTAATTACCGCAATTCGTTTAATGCTCATGATAGAAATTTTGTGCAAAGATAGCGCTTAGTGTACAAAGTACACTTTTATTATAGCCTTGATAGATTTTATATCAAATTAGCACAAGATTTTGTCTAGTTTGCAGCTGTTTTAATACCAACTTCATAATTTTAGTAACACAAAAAAGAGAAATACATGCCACACGGATTTTTAATTGATATGGATGGGGTGATCTATATTGAAAACAAACTGATTACCGGAGCTGGAGATTTTATTGAAAGGCTTAAAAAAGAGAATATTCCATTTACATTTATGACCAACAATAGCCAACGCAGCCCGCTTGATGGTGTGCGCAAATTGGCAAAAATGGGTATAGAAATAGAAGAAAAACATGTTTATACAAGCGCCATGGCAACTTCTCACTTTATGGCGCAGCAGTTTCCAAACGGTACCGCTTTTGTACTTGGTGAAGGTGGGCTTGTAAATAGCCTTCATGAAAACGGGTTTTCGATGGTGCAAAACGATCCGGATTTTGTTGTGGTTGGAGAAGGAATCAATTTTACACTTGAAATGGTGAAAAATGCTATTGACTTTATTTTAGAAGGTTCAAAACTAATTGCAACTAACCTTGATCCATCGCCCAGAAAACAAGGCTGGAACAACCTTGGTATTGCTGGCATTGTAGCCATGATTGAAAAAGCAACCGGAAAAACCGCTTTTAGTGTTGGTAAGCCATCATCAGTAATGATGAGACTTGCCAGAAAACACATTGGCTTAAAAACTGATGAAGTAACCGTAATTGGAGATACTATGGGCACCGATATTTTGGGCGGAGTGGCCGTAGGTTATAAAACGGTTTTAACCCTAAGCGGAATGACCAAGCGCGAGCAATTGGTAGATTTTCCTTTTAAACCTGATATGATTATAGACTCTATTGCCGATATTGAATTACCCTTACCTTGGATGTAAATTTCCACTGCTTTTTAACAAACTCAAGTACTACTTAGGGTAAAAAGTACTATAATTGCCTATGCCTAATCAGGCATTTGATGTGGGATTTGTAGAAGAGTCGGCTTTGCCGGCTCTTTTTTTTTCAAATAAGTAAAAAGCTTATCGATATTTTTTAGGCGCAAAAGCAACCTCCAATAATTTCGTTGTCAATTACTAGCTACATGAAGTATTTAATATTCATTTTGATGTTTGTGCTCTGTTTTATTAAAACTGAAGCGCAAGACAATGACACCAACAAGGTGTTCTTTATTAAAAAGTACTATTTAAAACAACAAGCCAAAGCCGTTGCCAATGCCAAAAAGTTTGACACTTATAGAGTAACTGGTTTAAGCTTGGGCTATGCTTCTACGCAAGATACTCGAATGGCTTTACCTATTTATTCTGGAGCTTCGCTTGGTGCAAATGTGTCGTGGCGTGAGTTTAGCGAAAAATGGTATAGCGAACTCAACTTTGAATTTGCGTACACAAATCCGTCTTTCGAGGGCGGAAGCTTAAGTTCTTACACACATCTTAGAATGCTTAGCAATATGAGCTTTTTAAGAAAGTTAAATCAAAACAAATTTTATTTAGGGGCGGGAATTCACTTTGTTGATGGCCTAAGAATTTATGGTTTTATAGGTAACAGTTCATTCAATAACGATTTAGTTGTAAGTATAAACCCTGAGCTTAAATATCAATCAGCTTTTTCTTTATTTAAAAGGCAGTTCAACTACTACACCGGTATTTCTATAAACGGGTTTAGCTATGTGAATAGAACCCCATCTTTTGCTACTGGCCTTGACGGGGCACATAATTATTTTGCACCAATAGGTCAGTTTAATAGAGTAAGAATGGCTACGGGTTTGCATTGGAGAAAAAGGTTTAGCCAAGAGAATAGAATGGGCTTAGAATACAGTTGGGACTTTTACTCTTTAAACGAAAATGATGGGCAAGTTAAATTAAGGTCTGCACAACATTTAATTTCACTCAACTATTGGTTTAAAACAAGATAACATGAAAAAGCTACTTAATTTAACCCTCTTAATAGTATTACTTACATCTTGTGAGCGAGCTTTCTTTGAAGAAGTTCCTGAAAATACCCCAAAAAGTATTTTTGAGCAAACTTGGAACTTCGCCAACGAAGAATACAGTTTTTTCAGATTTAAAGGCATTGATTGGGATTCTGTTTATACGATTTACGAACCTAAAATTAGCAATGAAATGAGCGATGAAGCGCTATTTGATACCTTATCAAATATGCTTTACTTGCTTAGAGACGGACACGTAAACTTAAAGAGCGACTTTAACAGATCAAGAAACTGGACTTGGTATCTAGATTATGCCGACAATTTTGATCAATATGTTTTAGAACGGAATTATTTTAAACAAGAGCAGCAGTTTGTTGGGCCATTTGTGGTTTACGACTTTGGCAATGTTGGTTATGTATACTATTCAAGTTTTGGCAGTTCTGTTGGTTCTAGTGATATGAACTATATAATTGAGAAATTCAAAGATCACAAAGGACTTATAATTGATGTAAGAAACAACTTTGGAGGCTCTTTGGGAAATGTGAGCGCCATTGGCGAAAGATTTATTGACAGCACAACTGTGGTTGCATTTACAAGAGCTAAAAATGGTACAGAAAGAAATGATTTTAGCGACTTTGAAGACTTTGAGTTTACTTTTCGCGAAAATCAGAGTCATTTCAACAAACCAGTGGTTGTTTTAACAAACAGAAAAAGCTATAGCGCCGGAAACTATTTTCCTACATGTATGAGCGCGTTAGATAATGTTACCATTATGGGCGATGTAACCGGCGGTGGAGGTGGTGCCCCCTCATTTATTGAATTGACCAACGGTTGGCTTTTAAGAGTAAGCACTACACAACTTTTTACCACTAAAGGCGTGAATACCGAAGATGGTTTAACGCCAGATATTCTTTATGGCGATACTGATACCGAAATGAAAGCTGGTAAAGATGTAATTCTAGAAGCAGCCATTGAATTTCTTAACAATTAGCGTTTTCAACTTTGCTTAGTTGTAAAATTTCTTTGTTAAAAGCTAATTTTTGGCTTTAACTCAATGTCAAATAAGAAGTGCTTTTCCTTCTGAAAAGCACTTCTCTGAAATCAAGCTCCCGTTTGATTTATAATTTCTATTTGATTGTAAACGTGAGTGAGCCAGGTAGCATTACTTCTTCGCCAAACCCCACAGGCTTAGCATAGATTTGATAAATACTGAATACATCGCCACTTCTTGCAGCGTTAAATCTATTCTTTAATTCAGAAGGTATGGCTTGTGAGCTACTGGTTCCCGTAGTTGCGTTACCCCTTGTAGGGCTGTAAATGAAACCATACTTGGTTATTTTGTAACGTACCCCGTCAAATAAAAACTCAGAATCCATTGTTGCCAATACTCTTCCTACCGATTGCAACTCAGCCTTTGATATTTGCCCACCTGTTTTATTATTTATGTTAGCATAAGGTTTTGGTACATTCTTTATTCTAAACTCTTGCGGGCTTAAGCTTCTTGTAGTTCCATCGTCCATTCTTACAGCAACATTGATTTTACAAGTTCTTTGTGTTCTTCTATTTATTTTAACCTTGTATAGCCCATCATTTGTTCTTCTTAGCGACCCCAAGCTGGCTGGGCTTAGAGAAACCTGAACCCTATTGGGTTCAAAACCAGGAACTGAAACCGAAACGGGGTTTTCTAAACCTACGTAAAAAACATTCATTTTCTCTGCTGAAACTATGGCTGGTGTATTAAACCCTTCATATGATAGCTCGGTATCGTACTCTTCTGTAATTCCTGTTTTTGGATTCAAAAGACTAATCTTAACTGACTTTTTTACAGCACCATTTTGGGTAACAGGAATTCTATATTTCCCGGTTGATCCATTAAGTTCAACTTTTTGGCCATCAACTTCAATTGTAGGAGTTACTGATGTTATTTGAGCTCCAAGAAAAATATCTGCTTCATAACTGCCTCCAATGGGTACTGCTTTGCTCGTAGGCATAACCATGGCTTGAAGTCCGTTTATTGGCTGACCACCACCCATAAAATCTGCTGTTAGTTTATTTATGACCATTGACTCAGTATTCCTTAGGTCGTTTTGCATTTTAGTTAAAATGGCCAATGCCGCACCCAAGGGAACGTTGTTAAATGTGGCAAACTCCCAGTTTCGTTTAGAGAGTTCGGGGTTTTCAGCATCGTCTTTTGCACTTAAGGTAAAAGCAGCTTTAAATGTTTCAAGCTCTTCTTCTTTGGTACCTGGCAGGTCTTTAAATAATGAAATTAGTTTATCGTTGGTATAATAAACCAGTTCCTTCAGCTTTTTACCATAAGCTCTATTTGGGTTGTTTGGGTCAGCAAGTAGCCTTGATGGCACATCGGTATTCTCTTCATCTACCAGTACCAGCATGTTTGATCCTTTATAAGATTCAGGCCCACCATCATACAGTTGATTCTTTTCTGCCTCAACCATTAACTTCTTTATTGATTCTATTTTATTGTAAAGAGAATCTGATAGCTCAACGGCACTTTGCACTTTAATTAAATGCACCTGAGCCATTGAATCATTTTCCATTCTGCTCACTTGCTGCGTAAAATTCAACACATCCCTTTCAATTTTTTGTTCGGTAGACATTACTGTTTCAGCAATTCCTGAAGTTAAATTATTAAATGCCTGAAGCACTTCTCTTGATACATTTAGCGCAAGCAACGCTGTTAAAACTAGGTACATCATACCTATCATTCTTTGTCTTGGGGTTTCTTTAATTCCTGCCATTGTTTTTAGATTTATTGGGTTAGCAAAGACACACCTCTCCCATTCTCTATAATTTGGCTTGCAAGCATTAATAAAAGTGGGGAGCTTTAAAAGATGTTCTTCATAGCTTTATGATCCAACATTAAAAAGGTAACCCAGTAGTAACTGATTTTTTTGAATTTGACCTTTAAAACAAAAGCTCTATTAAGAAAAATCGGCATTTAAAAGCATGCTAGCTTTTAACAGAAAAGTTATAAATAAATTTTATCTAAGCTTCCACAATCGCCACCATGCCGTTGCAGGCGAATCATGATGCTCATAGTGATAACCAAAAAAATAACACGTTAAAAAAGCTACCAAATGATTCTTTTTTTGAGATCTAGAATTGTGTTTGTTATTGGAATCATGCTGTCCACGATGTGGTAAATAGGTGCCAAAATAGAACAACTGCATTGTAGCAAGTATTGAAGGAATTATCCAATAAAGCACTAAGTTTTCTTTTGCCACCCAAATACTTATTACATTAAATGTAATTGCCGCTAAGATAATCTGCCACCAACTTATGTATTCTTTCATAAAGTCAAAAAACCAAATAAAGAAGTTTGGATGGCCATTATGATAATCAGGATCATTTTGAGTACCGGCATGCTTGTGGTGTAAATGGTGTTTTGGATAAAGTGTTTTGTAAGAATTAAACAAAAACAGAGTTGCACAAACCTTACCAATAATGTGGTTGAGTTTTGGACGCTCAGGGGCCACAGTACCGTGCATGGCATCATGTGCAGTAATAAACAAGCCTGTAAATAAATGAGCCTGAATGAAAATTAAAACGTAGCTGAGTGGATTTAACCAATCAATTGAAGTGCTAAGGTTGATGTACAATACAAGTGCCCATAATGCCATAACAATAAATGCTACAAAAATTCCTACACCTTGTTTTTGCCGTGGTAACTTAATTGTTTCTTGCATTTACAAATACATCAATTACAAAAGTTATTAGAACATACGATTGTAAATTTATTACAACTATTGACTTGACAAGCACAAGCTCAAAAAGTTTATATAATCGTAGAAATTTAATGTTATCTAATTGCCTTTTATCCTTTCAAAAAGCTCTTTTATAAGTTTTTTACCGTCTCTTGATGATTTTTCTACTTCGGTGAACACTATCATCCCTTCTTTATCCTTTGTAATTTCATACTTAAACACAAAATCTTGAGAGCCAGCTTGCATACTTAATAAACCAAATCTCAAATCATTAAAAAATAGCTTCTCCCCTTCTTGGCTTATGCTATACCAGCCTTTTGATATATGAATCATCCTTTTTACACGTTCATTATCTATTATATCCTTAATTAAGTGATGGTTCTTATCATATGCGGTCCAGCTTACAGGCTTGCTGTCAAAAAAAGAGTAGTTCCCAAGCAAGTAGGCATCTTTGGTATCAATATTTGCACTCCAAAGTATAGTATTTAATGGAGCGGGGCGCGTATCAATTTCGGCATATGTTATTCCTTCACTTTTTAATGAATCTTTAAAGTATGATAAGGTGGTAAACTTCAGAACTACAGTAAGCAGTAGATATGATGAGCTAATAATTAAACCCCAATTATTGTATTTTCTTCTTTTTACGTCAGTGCGATGCCTAAGCATGGCTAAAATCAAGAAAATTAAAAACGGAAAGGTATAAAGCGGGTCAATTACGAATATTGTTTTAAAAGCCAATCTTAAATCAAAAGGCCAAAAAAGTTGGGTTCCCCATGTGGTATGAGCATCAAGCAATGGATGCGTTATAAATGCAAGAAAAAACAGCCATGTCCAGCCTTTAATATCTTTATACTTCTCATATTTACTTACCAACCAAGCTAATAAAGGAGAAAACACCATTGCAAACAAAATTGAATGGGTAAAACCTCTATGCATATGCAAAGCCATAGTAGTATCTGTAAAGTTCGAAGCCAAAACATCTAAATCAGGAATTGTACCTGCAATAGCCCCATAAAGCATTGCCTTGTTCCCTAACTTTTTGCCTAACGCAACTTCTCCGCATGCTGCCCCTAGAACTATTTGGGTAAGTGAATCCATAATATTTAACGAAGTTCTGCATTTAATTAAAAGTGCATAGGAGGTAGCCCTGTCTTTTACCGGGTACCTTCATATTCACTTTGCCAAAGTTTTCTATCTAAAAATCACACATAAAAGCTAAAAATTCCAATCATCTCATTGAGCCTATTTTGGCTAAACGGAGTGTTGAAAGAGAATAATTCCCAAATGATGGTATGGCCTTGAAGCCTCAGCTAAGTTAGAAGCTCTCTATGGATGGCCGGTTTGGCAAGAGCATCCCGGCTGCATAAAGCCTTGTGAGCTTTCATGCCACGGAAAAGCCTGATTATAAGCATTGGTTTCCCAATAGAATGGCTCCCGCTCTTTGCTGTAATTGCCTATTTCATTCATTGTTTCTGTATCGTAAAGCCTACCATTAATCATGGTGTAAACAATACTTTCAGTGTTTCTAATATCTTCCAATGGGTTTTCGTCCATAATGATTAGATCGGCAAGTTTTCCTTCTTTTAATGAACCGATATCTTTACTCATGCCAATATAGTCTGCACCGTTAAGTGTGGCTGCTCTAAGGGCTTCAAGGTTGGTCATTCCGCCCTGTTGTAAGCTCCATAGCTCCCAATGAGCACCAAGACCTTGTAGCTGTCCGTGTGCGCCAAGGTTAACTTTTACACCGGCATCAGCTAGCTTTTTACAAGATTCCGAAACAAGAATGTGTCCATTCTCATATTCTTCTTGCGGCACCATGGTTCTATGTCGGCTTCGTGAATCAATGATTCCGCGCGGATAGAATTTCAGAAGCTTTTCGTTTTCCCAAACATTGGTGTTTTGATACCAGTAGTATTCGGAATTTAAACCACCGTAGTTAACAATTAGTGTTGGTGTGTAACCGGTATTGCTAGCACTCCAAAGCTCAATAATATCCTTATAAACAGGCGCAACAGGAATGTTATGCTCTACTCCAGTGTGGCCATCAATAATCATGGTCATGTTGTGAAAGAAAGTAGAGCCACCTTCAGGCACCACAAAAATGCCTTCTTCTTTGGCAGCTTGAATCACCATTTGGCGTTGATCTCGGCGGGGTTGGTTGTAGCTTTTTACTGATAGCGCACCAAAAGCTTTGGTTCTTCTAATTGAAGAACGTGCATCATCAATATTATTTACAACGGCTTTAATATCAGACTCTGCTCCGTATAAAATGAACCCTGTTGAGAACAAACGCGGGCCTACCAAACCACCTGATTTTTGCAATTCGCTCAGCGCAAAAACGGTTTCTGTGTTTGCTGAAGGATCATGTGCCGTGGTAACACCATAGGCCAAGTTGGCGTAATACTGCCAGTGCTTTTGGGTAGTTAAACCATGTCTAAATGCACCTATATGGGCGTGAACATCAACTATTCCCGGCATTATAGTTTTACCGCTCACATCAATTGTAAACGCGCCAACTGGCACAGGCACTTCTCCATTTTTACCAACGGCTTCTATCCTATTATCTTTAATAACAATGGCTCCATTTTCAATCACTTCATTGCCTTCCATGGTTATAATTCTTGCGCCATACAAAACGGTATAGCCGTCGGGCTTATCGGCTTTTGCCACTAAACCAATCTTTAGGCCTTCTTTTTCGGGTAATGGTGCTTCTTTTGGTCCGTTTTCTAAAAAGGTGAAACGGTCTTCAATATCTACTGAGAAATATTCGTTTCCAAGTGTCCACATTAGGGTTTCGCTATTGGTGCTCCAATGCAAGTTTGTACCTGCATCAAGCGCCACCTGTGCTACAGGAATTGATTTTGATTTGTCGCTAAGGTCCAAATTCTGTCCGCTTGGCGGAATTGGGGCGATGTACACCTTATGCAAATGCGTAAAGGCAATCCATTTGTTATCAGGGCTTGGTAACAGTCGGTTGGCATACTTTGAAGTGATGTGAACTCTCTCGTCAAGACCATCAAAATTTATGCTTTTTAGCTGCTTGGTTAGGCTGCCAAAATAATGACCACCAGTTTGAATGTATAACCTTGAATCATCTTGATTAAACATTGGATATTGCCCCTGTTCGCCAACTTTCTTTACCTCTCCTCCATTGGCATTCATTTTATAAATACCAGGATTTTTTGAGTAGGCATGGCCTTGATCATTATTGCCACCTTCTTTTTGGTAAACAATTGATAGGGCATTATTACTGAATCTTGGTGTTCTGTAAATGCCTTTTTCTCTCGTAAGCTTCACTTGGTTGGTGCCATCCAAATTCATTTTCCATATAGCCCCAAGCTCTTTATCATTCCAAGTAACAAATACTATTTGTTTGCCATTAGGCGAGAATGATGGTTCAAACTCAAAGTCAGAAAAATCAGTGATTCTTTTTGGCGTTCCTTTGGGCAAGGCTTTGATGTAAAGGTGTCCTAAGGCGCTAAATACCAAAGACTTTCCATCAGGAGAAGTTTGAGCATGGCGTATCACTTTTACATCAAATTCGTCAGTGTAAGCTGGATTCTCAAACTCCAAGGCTTTGGCAATTTTCAAATTAACATCAACTTCAAAAGGTATAATTGCTGATTCTAAAGTTTTGATATTTAGTTTATTGATTTTACCACCTGCCCAAAACACTAAATGCTTATTATCAGGCAACCACTGAAAATTGGTGTAAACGCCAAACAAACACCAAGCTTCCATTTGGTCTTTGTTAAGCTTGTCATAAACCGGATATTCTAAGCCTGATTCTAATTCATGGATATAAAGTACTGACTTTGTTCTTACCCTTTTTACAAAAGCCAACAACTTACCGTCAGGAGAAATTTGCGGTCGAGCCGCACCACCAGGTCCACCAGTTATGGTTTTGATTTCACCCGTTTCAAATTCATATCGCTTAATCACATAGATTTGGCTATTGGGGTCTTTGTTGTATTGAAAATAACCACCAGGATACATGTCTTCGCAGTAATACATGTATTTTCCATCCTTACTCACAACAGGCTCATTTACGTCTTGCTGATCGTTTTTGCGTTTGGTTAACTGAACACCAGAGCCTCCAGTAATATGGTACATCCACATTTCCCCAGCACCCAATGACCTACCAGAAGTAAAGTGTTTTCTGGCGACTAAATAATCCCCATTGGGCATCCAACAGGCATTATTTAGCAGCCTAAAGTTTTCTTTTGTTACCTGTTTGGCGTTTTTACCATTGGCATCCATCACCCAAACGTTATCTCCACCGCCAGCATCACTTGTAAATGAAATTTTGCTTCCATCAGGGCTGAATCGTGGTTGAATTTCAAATGGAATTCCACCTCTAAGCACTTTTGCCTTACCGCCAGTAATTGGTATAGTATAAATATCACCCACCATGTCAAAAACTATGGTCTTTCCATCAGGACTTACATCTAGGTTCATCCAAGTACCTTCATCTGTAGTAAAACTCAAGTCATCATACCCCATATCTCCTGGAGGGTTACTTACCTCCCATTTTGATTTTTCTGATGATTTTTTGCTTTTGCTAGAATATGTGAAGGCCATTGCCAAGGCCAAAATAGCCGTAGCAATGAAGTAAAGCGCTTTGTTCATGTTTGCGAATTTATGGCTTCGACTTCGCTCAGCCACCAATTCGATCCGCTTCAATCCAATCTGACTTCAACTGATGTTCTTACATGCTATCTTAAGCACTGAGAATGCAAACGACCTAAAACGTGACAAACAATTATCTACCTCAAAAGATAGGATTCTGAGCATAGCCAAACTGATTATTTGGCTTTAATGTTCTTAAAGTGACTTTCGTTTTGGCATTCAGCAAGTTTATGAAGTGCATCGAAGTCTTTCCCAACAAGGGCTTCTTTTTTTGCTCTAGACCAACCTTGAACTTGCTTTTCTTTTTTGAAAGCATCTTGTACCCGCTCAAATTCTTTAACATACACAAGTTTCAATGGCAGGTTGTTTTTCGTGAAGTTTGCATCCACACCCGATTCGCGCTCAGCGATCCGCCTTATCAGATTATTAGTACTCCCAGTATAATATTGGTCATTTGCAGATGGCAAAATATACATCCACCCTTTTCTCATATTCCAAAAATAGACTTGAAATAAAATTCGATGGTAATCGAGCGCAGTCGAGATTAATTATAAAACCTCCAAGCCACTCCCATTCTTAATGCTCTTGGGGCCATTGGATAGTTGGGTAGCATTTCATATTGATAGCCCCAAAAGCCATCGTTGACATGTGTGAACTTTAAAAAGCCATTGAATTTTTTGACATTGGCCGTTATGTAAACATCAAGCCAAGGATAACCACCCACCGTTTTTTCTTGCTGAACGTGAAAAACACCCAAACCAGGCATGTAATTTAATCCCCTGTAGGCGCTGTAATACCAAGCTCTAAAGCCAATTCTTAAGTTTAGAACTTCTTTAAACATTGGCGTTTGGAAATACCAATTTATTCGGGCTAAAATCTCGGGGACCTGATATGGGGAATCATCATTTATTTGTTGCCAAGATATTTCATTTTCAAAATGCCATTTTCTTAGATGAAGATTTTTCTTGATTTTAACTTGAAAGTAATTGATCCCAATTTCGCTCTGAAATGGTTGAGCAATGGTATCAAAGTATATGAAATTGTCGCTCCTATTTGCTGTAACTGTAATTGAAGTATTCTCTCCATAACTTAAAGTTGCCCCAAGAGAATTATTAAACTCCTTTCTAAAATCATTATTCCAACGGGAATGAGTACTCACATAAACGTTTTGAGTAAACATAGGTGAAACCGCCTGGGTTCTTAAAAATGGGGAAAGCACTAGTTTTTTAAACAATACCTGTCTTACTTGTAAGTCCGCATTATAGTCGCTAAACTGAGCTCCAAGAGCTACGTAATTTATATGACCTTTAAAATGAGTTACTGGAGTTAATGACTTACTCAAGTTTCCGAAAAGATGCAAGTTTCCATACCCCCAACACTTAATTAAATCTTCAGGGGGTTGAAAAGTGAGTCGTTCAAGACCCCAAAAACCAGCTCTACCTAATCTAAAATCTACACCTCCATAGAATACTTGCTCGGCGTAAGGCTTTGCAATGTTGTTAGAGTCACCTTCTAATATCTCTCTTTTATTTAAAAAGAGACCAAAGCCAATTTCATTACTTAATTCTCTGTGCTCAATATTTTCAAGCAATTCACCATCAATAAATGAATAGTTGTTTCTAAAAAAACCTACATCTGATGTGTTAAATTTTGAGCTATTTCTAGTGTACGTAAGCTTATGTGATATATAGGCCCTAGGAACATAGCGGGTCGATTTGCCAAAATCTTCAATTTCAAAAGAGTCTTCCTGACCTAAATAAAGAAACTGTCTTATCCCGTATTCTACATTCTTTACGAGATAGTTGGCATCTAAAAAATTGTTTTGGCTTGTTCTTGCAATTAAAGTTTGAAAACCTGGTGCTCCAAAAAACTCTAAGTTGTCAATTCCGCCGTTTTCGTTTAGATCAGAAGTATTGAAAATACTGTAAGCCAGTAGCCGATAATTTCCTTTTTCATTTTGATATTTTGAATGAAAAGCAACATTTGTAAGCCTATTGGCTTCTTGCTCATAAAAACCTGTAGATTTTAGACTACGATATGTAATGGCAATATTCCATTGTTCAGAAATACTCTGACTATGAAATAAGTCTAGCTTTTGAAGTTCGCCATCGCCTTGTACATATTTAAATTGACTGTATGGGGTATAAGAATCGTAATATCTAAGTTGGTCCGATTTGATATTGTATTGCTCGTGAGCTCTTAAGCCTAGTGTAAACCCTGGCTTCCTAATAGGCTCAAATTCAAGATTGAATGCAGCGCTTCCGTAATTATTGATTCGTTGAAAATATCTTCCTTCTTTGATATTATCATCTATCAAATCAAAATTATTTAATGTAGTATCGATGAGCGAAAACTTTGCAGGCTTAAACAAAAAAGAGTCTTCTAAAGCAAACACAGTACGTATAGCAAACTGTTTAACCAAACCTTGATCTGTAAGCTTTTTGGTAGTATCGTTTTTCTCTGCACCCAGCTGTTCGAACTGCCCAAAAGCCGCTACGGGCAGAAATATTGATATGTAAACAAATATGTTTTTTAACACAGGAGGGTTATCTGAAAAAAATGTGCCGCAAAGAAAACAAAGCAAAATCTATTTGAAACCTAGTTTTTAAAGCACCTTTAAATCTTTAACTACTTCTTCGCCCAACTCCTTGTTTAAATGAGCAATCATTTTAGTTTTCATCATTTGCACTTCTTGCTTCAGAGGAGAAGAATCGAATTTTACATGCAATACGCCATCACGTAAATAAATATCGCGGGTGTGTTTGGCAATCATAGGCCCTACCAATTTGCTCCACTCATTTATTATATCGAGCGTTTTCATTTTGTTCTTGAGTTTGTAAGTATCAAGCAATTGATTAATAGCCTCTTTAAGGGTAACTTGATTGTCTTTATACACTAGCGTTTTGCATTCTATGATTGAGTGCCAAAGTTAAGTTGAATAACAGGTAATACTTATGAAAGATTTTCAATTAAAAGCCAAATGAGCCATAGCCCTTAGTTATGAATTGGCTTACTTTTGCAAGCAAATTTTAAAAACCAGAAATCAAGTCAAAATGAGTGTATTGGTAAATAAAGACTCTAAAGTTGTAGTTCAAGGCTTTACAGGTAAAGAAGGTACTTTCCATTCAGAACAAATGATTGCTTATGGAACCAATGTAGTTGGTGGAGTAACTCCAGGAAAAGGCGGCCAAACTCACCTTGACAAACCGGTTTTTAATACAGTTGCTGATGCGGTTAACCAAGCTGGAGCAAATGTTTCAATCATTTTTGTACCGCCTGCATTTGGTGCCGATGCCATTATGGAAGCTGCTGATGCTGGAATAGAAACCATTATTTGCATTACAGAAGGTATTCCGGTAAAAGACATGATATACGCCAAAGATTACATAACCAGTAAAGGTGCAAGACTTGTCGGACCTAACTGCCCAGGTGTAATTACCCCAGGCGAAGCTAAAGTTGGAATAATGCCAGGTTTTGTTTTTAAAGCAGGAAGAATTGGTATTGTTTCAAAATCAGGTACGCTTACTTATGAAGCAGCTGACCAAGTTGTTAAAGCGGGCTTGGGTGTTTCTACGGCAATTGGTATTGGTGGAGACCCAATAATTGGCACATCAACCAAAGACGCAGTTGAACTTTTAATGAATGACCCTGAAACCGACGGGATTGTTATGATTGGTGAGATTGGTGGTAACTACGAAGCCGTTGCCTCAAGATGGATTAAAGACCAAGGTAACCCAAAACCAGTAGTTGGTTTTATTGCAGGACAAACTGCCCCGAAAGGAAAACGTATGGGACATGCAGGAGCCATAATTGGTGGTGCAGAAGATACTGCAGAAGCTAAAAAGGCAATAATGGCAGAATGCGGAATTATGGTAGTTGAAAGCCCTGCAGATATTGGCAATACCATTGTTAAAGCCATGGAAGCAATAGCATAATTGACAATAAGAGTTCAGAATTTCGAAACTCATAAAATAAAAATCCCGATTTCAAACGAAATCGGGATTTTTCGTATTTAGGTATGAAATGATTATTTAATTAAGTGCCTGTATCGCTTGCCGGCATAAAGAAAGCCAAAAGCTTCGCCACCTTCTCTCCCAATGTTTTTGTGATGTTCTTTGTGTACACGTATTATTTTACGCATGTATCTACTATTGAATTTCCAATTATGCCTATATCGTTTGTGTACAATTACATCATGAAAAACAAAATATGCAATACCATAAGCAACCACACCAAGGCCAAGGTAAAATAGTGGCCATAGGGTTTCAATTAATGAACCTATAACTACAAGCCCCATTGAAAAGAAGCTAAAAAAAACACTAAATAGATCGTTTTTTTCAAAAAATCCTTTGGGTTTGTTATGGTGATCTTGATGCCAGTTCCACATAACACCGTGCATTATGTATTTATGAGTAAGCCAGGCTACGCCTTCCATACCTAAAAAGGCTACCAAGATTAAAAATATGCCTATAACGATTTGCATTATAGCTGCGATGTAATTTTATCGCTCATTGGATTTACAGAACTTGAAAATGCTTCAACATAATTTCCATTCTCATCAATAAGGTATTTATGGAAATTCCATTTTACTGAAGAATTCTCTTTTCCGTTCAACTCTTGGCTAGTAAGCCATTTGTAAATGGGGTGTTGTTCTTTTCCTTTTACATCAATTTTCTCAGTTAATTGAAAAGTTACACCAAAGTTCTTTTCGCAAAATGCCTTAATCTCGGTTTCTGTTCCAGGTTCCTGTCCTCCAAATTGATTACAAGGAAAACCAATTATGGTAACCTTCTCTCCGAATTTTTCGTGTAGCTCTTGTAAGTCTTTATACTGCTTGGTAAAGCCGCACTCTGAAGCCACATTAACAAGAAGCAACTTTTTACCCTTGTATTCTGAAAGTTTCAATTCTTCACCATCTATTGACCCAATGGTGTAATCATAAATATTGCTACTCATTTTTTCTTTAAATTCTGGATTGATTGAAAATGCAGATATCAGCGTTACAGCTGCTATTGCGATAGCTATAGTTATTTTATTCATTTGGTTATTTTCTTAATTACAAATTTCTTTTTTCGTATCCACTCTAGAATAATTACGTTCATCAAAATAAGTAACATACCATACCAAATATCTTCAAAAGGTATAGTTGTAACTCTAAAGCCCAAGTTTTGCTCATTGTTATACATTACAACCGGCTTTGCAGTAAGCACACCATTTACCAACATAAACGGAAAAATTGCAATTCCATATGTTGGATAAAAATAGTGTTCAATTTCGTGCTTGAACATAATTCTCTGAACAATAAGAAATGTTGCCAATAACGAAAATGTAATTGCGGTGTAAGCTTTTTCGTAGTTGAATAATGCTGCCAAGATTAGTAGTGCCGAACCTCCGTAAGTTAGCACATTTAGCAATCTAATATTCAATTTAATATTAAACCATCCCCTAAGGCATTCGTATATAAAAACGCATGCATACGGTATAGTTATAAAAAAGAGCCACTCTTCAAGTGGCAAATTAATAAGATCTACACCCAATAAATAGGTTGGATTAAACCCCCAAACACCATTTTTAGTAAACCATACATCCCAAACAATAAAAAAGGCACCTACAATAAAAATGGCAATAAACAAATATTTCCAATTTTTATAAAAGGCCACCTTCTTATCGAAAGAAAGCACCAAGGGGAAAAACATGGTGCCAATGTTAAGTAAAAGGTAGGTATTGGGGCCGTCAAGCATTATGCACTAGAATGCGTTCAGTTGATGGCGTACGTAGGTTTGCATAAGCAAATAAAGCTTTTTCCCATTGGGTACTCTTACTCTTTCCGATTTTATCACTTCGGGAGTAAGCGATTTAATCTTGTTAAATAGTCTTTGATAATATACGAAAGCCAAGTAAACACCTCTCCTAGCTCCTGCAGGTAACTGCATTATACCAATGTAGGCCTCTTCAAAGTCTTTTTGAATATCGTCTTCAATAGCTCTTTTTGCATCAACATTAAAGCTATCAAAATCAACACCCGGAAAATACACTCTTCCTCTTTCGTAAACATCATCTTTTAGGTCTCTCAAAAAGTTTACTTTTTGAAACGCAGATCCAAGTTTCCTTGCGGGTTCTCTTAATCTTTCATATTCGTCAATATCTCCTTCTACAAAAACACATAAACACATAAGGCCTACTACTTCGGCACTTCCGTAAATGTATTTTTCGTATCCATCTTGCTTATAAGCATCAAAATATAAATCCATTTCCATGCTTTCTAAAAATGATACGATAAGGTCATGGGGAATATTGTACTCTCTAACCACTTCTTGAAAAGTGTGCAATACTGGGTTAAGGCTAATTCCTTGATCAATGGCTTTGAATGTATCGGTCCTAAACTCATCAAGCAATTGCTTTTTGTCTTTGTGATGAAAAGTATCAACTATTTCATCAGCGAATCTTACAAAGCCATAAATACCATAAATGGGATCATGAAAACGCTTGTCTAGGCTTCTAATACCTAATGAAAATGAAGTGCTGTAAGCTTTAGTAATAAGCTTACTACACTGCCTGCATGTTTGATGATATAAGGCTAGCATGGTTTTGTTCTTTTATAATACGTTCGGTAACAAGTTTTGAACCTACCACAACCATTGGCAATCCGGTGCCTGGTGTGGTTGAAGCACCTACATAGTATAGGTTGTTCAACTCTTCATCTTTGTTGCTTGGTCTGAAATAGCCAATTTGGTCAAGATCGTGTGCAAGTCCAAGTCCGCTACCTTTATATAGATTAAACTTCTCTTCCCAATCTTTTGGTGTCCAAATTGTTTTGCTCAGTATATTATTCTTAATATCAAAATCTACTCTATTCCCTAAGTCTTCAATTATACCATTAGCAAATTCCTCGGCATCTTCCCAAGTGGGTTTATATCTTAGATCTTGTACAGGGCATAAAATAAATAGGTTTTCACAACCTTCTGGCGCGCAAGTATCATTCATCTTTGACAGCGAATTCACATAGTAATAAGGTCTCTGTGGACTATCATTTCTAGTGAAAATCGTATCAGCATACTCTTTAAAATTATCTCCTAAAAAGTAGTTGTGGTGATTTAGATTGTCAATTTTCCCTTTAACACCAAGGTATATGGTAAAAGGAGCTAGCGTCCATTTCTTCTTGTCTAACTTAGGTTCTGCATACTTCTCTCTGTTTAGTATTTGCCCCCTAAACGAAGCTGCATCTCCATTAACTACATATGTATCGGCTTGCCAAAGATTTCCGTTTTGATCTACAACACCATCTACAGCACCGTTAGATTTTTTTACTTCGGTAATTTCTGTGTTGAATAAAAACTGGACACCTCTTTTCTTGAGTTCAGCCATCATCACATCAACTATTTGATACATTCCACCTTTTACATTCCAGTAACCATCGTGTTTAAGCTCTGTGTAATTCAACAAGCTGTAAACAGCAGGCGTATTAAAAGGTGTTGCGCCTAGGAAAAATGCAACAAGTGAAAAAATGATTTTAACCTGTTCACTATCGTAATGACTATCAAGCTCGTCCCACATGTTTCTAAACAACATGGGAACATATTTAACGGGCACTTTTAAAAATTGAGCAAAGAACTTGAAAGGATTGTCAAAATTGTTCTTTACGATGTTGTACTCAGTACTGTGAAAAAGATCAGATGCCTTTTTGAGGTATTTCTCTGTTTTGGCAACAAAATCGGGTTCAATTTTGGCAAACTCTTGAGCCAACAACTCAAGGTCTTTGTAAACCTTATATCTCTCATCTTTGCCTGCAAAATGTACAGTGTACAGGGGATTAAGCTCGTGAAAATCAATTGGATTTTTCATACCCACGTACTTAAAAAGCTCGTCGAACTCATAGCTCATTGAGAAAAACGAAGGACCTACATCCCAAGTAAATCCATCTTTTTTGAGCTGGTTTAATCTACCTCCAGCTTGATGGTGCTTCTCTATGATTTGTACGTGGTACCCATGGTGGGTTAAGCGCAAGGCTGTGGCTAATCCACCAAGTCCTGAACCTACAATAATTGCTTTAGGCTGCGGCATGTGATATGTTTATTCTTTGTAATTTCTTCTTAAGCTCTTGACGTGCTAAGAAAATACGACTCTTAACCGTGCCAAGTGGCAAATCAAGTTCGTCAGCAATTTCTTGATACTTAAATCCTTCATAATGTCTCATGAATGGCACTCGGTACTCATCTGGTAAACCCGCAACAATCTTCATAAGATCGTCCATTACTAATTTACCTTGTGCTCTGTTCCCTTCGCTCTGTTGGTTTGAGTCAAGATAAAAACTGTTTTCAGTTCCGTCTTGGGTAATTCTCATTTTGGTTTTACGACGGTAGTTGTTAATGAAGATATTCTTCATTATAGTATAAAGCCACGCTTTGATGTTGGTTCCCTGTTCAAATTTGTCCTTGTTGCTCAAAGCTTTGAACATAGTCTCTTGCAAGAGGTCGTGGGTGTCTTCTAGGTCATTGGTAAGATTCAATGCGTATGGCTTCAAAAAATTTTGGAGGGCTATTACTTTAGTTTGAAACTCTTGTGTTGACATGTGTTTAACTTTTGATGATTCAAACCTAAACAAAAAATTCAGACGTACCAAATTTTTGTTTAACTATTGACCCGCCTATGTTAAACAAAGTTCGATTTAGATGTATATACATTGATTTTAAACATAGGGTATATACTCTGTTAACGCATTTTAACGAACTAAAAGGTATATACAGCTAATGCTAATAGCATTTTCACAAGCTGTAATTATGTTTAACATATGCAAATCCCAACCTAAACAAAATGAGCTTAGTTTAAAATTTGAGCCTATTGGTGTCCATTCTATATTTGAATTATGACTAATCCCCTAGCCAAAAACACTATTAAAACCTATGGATTTAGTCTTTTCATGTTTATTTTATTTATGGTTCACCAGTTTGTTGAACCATTTTACAAGCACAAGCTGATTGATAGTTATCTAGACGATATCTGTTTTTTACCTGTAGCCTATGGTTTTGTTAAACTTTTAATTCAACAAAGTATTGATCATTCGTTTAAGCTTTCAATAAGTCATGCAATTACTGGCCTAGTTGTTAGCATATTGGCTACTGAAATACTTTTTCCGGCTTTGAGTAATAAGCATACAGCAGATTTTTATGACGGTATCGCTTATATGATAGGATCTATTTTGTTTATGCTTTTTGGTAATAAACAATTCAATAACAATGTTGGCTAAGCCTATACCCTATTTTTGAAAGACAAACATTCTATTATGAAACAATTATTTCTCTTAACAATTGTTGCAGTTTTTATGGCTCCAAACAAATCGAGCGCCCAACTTGGTAAGCAATTTTTCTTTGAACTATCTCCGCTTTACTTTTTATCTCAAGGCGGTGGTGGTGCCATTGGCACAGAAAAAGGACATTGGCAAAACGGACTTGCCTTTAATACATTTAATCCAAATGAATTCTATAGCAATGGAAAAATTCATGTTACGGGGTCAATTTCTGCCATTAGAGCCATGAGCTTTGAACCATTTACTAGGTTTTATTTTAGCAAAGAACGAAAATGGCTATACCTAGGCTTAAACCTAGTGCCTGAGCTTTATACTTTAAAAGATGAGAAAACGGGAGAAACTTCATTGAGTTTGAGTGCTTATGCAAAACCGAAAGTAGGTCTAAGATGGTTTCCCTTTAAACGCATATTCTATTTGGATGCCGGTTATGCTATGAGCATTAAAATTCTTGATAGCGATGTCACACAATTGACTAATCCTGAATTTACGTTTAGCGATTTTATTGGGATGCCTGAATTCTCTGTTGGGGTTAGAATAAAATAGTATGGTAAACAAATCAGTCTTTCTGATCACAACTATCTTTTTTTGCTTGTCTTGCAATAGAGATCAAAAAATTATTGAAACCAATGAGTTTATTATTTCAGAAAACGTAGCTCCATTAATAATTGCCCATGGTGGGTCTAAGGCACTATTTCCTGAAAACACAATGCTAGCCTTTGATGAAAGTGTGAAAATTGGAGTTGACGCCCTAGAAATGGATGTGTGTTTGACTAAGGACGAGATCTTAGTAACTCACCATGATAAAACAATTGACAGAATGAGTGATGGTGAAGGAGCGGTATACAACTACACCTTTGCCGATCTTCTCAATTTCAATTTTGGCTATGATTTTGTTGATCTGAAAGGTGATAAGCCCTATAAAAATTCTAAAGTTGAAATTGCTAAACTCGAGTCAGTTATTGAGAAATATTCTAATTATCCATTAATAATAGAGATAAAGGATGAAGATGAACTAGGTAAAAAAGCTGCTGACCTTTTAACAGCATTGATTGATAAATATGGCATAAAGAGCACTACAATTATTGCTTCATTTCACGATAATATAATTGATTATATAATTGATAAAGACAATGGCTTTCTTGTATCAACTGCTGAAAGTGAAGCCAGAAGAATGGTTATTACAACAAAAAGTGGAATGACGCTTTTTTACAAACCAAGTGCCATGGCACTACAGTTACCAATGGAAAGTGCCGGTTTAAATCTAACGCGTAAAAGAATTATAAAACACGCTCACAAACGAAATATGGCTGTGCATTACTGGACCATTAACAACAAAGAAGATATGAAGCTATTAATTGAAAATGGTGCAGACGGCTTAATTACCGATAGGCCAGACTTAATGAACGAAGTGCTAATTGAAATGGGCTTTTAGATATTTAGCCGCTATATTTGGTTGCAATGATGCTTAAAAACGCTAAATGATAAAGTATAACATTATAGCAACAGATAGCAGCTTTGGACCTGTTTGGTTCTTATTGGGTTCTGCTGTAATCGAATACATTATCGTTTCAATAATAAAAATGCAATTCTCAAAAACGAGTAAAAGCAAAACCAAAATTATTGAAAACGGGTATCGGACACCAGATATTTTTGGACAACAAAGGCAAGATTTTACGAAATACAGTTCCTTTAAAAAAATGGATATTGATTGGCGAGTTGCACTTTTTGCTATTCTTACTTTGTTAAGTATTTCAATTATTCAAAATAAATACAAAGGTGGGGCTAAAGAAATTTCTTATTCAGAGACCTTTTATAATACTCATGCATTTCTATACCCTACTATAAAAGCTGCAGAACCACGCCATGTTACATTTGATTTAGACGTGACAGAGCCATTTATTAAAAAAAATACAAAAACACAAAATGTTGAATTTTAAAATAGACGATGCCATATACTTTCTTGGCTTAACAAGGCAGCGCATAACGGATGTGATTAGCAATAAATCAACTGAACAGCTAAACAGAATACCGCAAGGTTTTAAAAACAACCTAATTTGGAATGCCGGACATTGTTTGGCCACCCAAAACCTATTAACATATGGCTTAAGCGGTTTACCTTTTGATATTGATAATGAAATTATTGAAAGATATAGGAAAGGCTCGAGCCCAACTGAAATGGTAGAATCTGGCCAAATTGAGATAATTAAAAAAGAGTTGATTGAAAGCCCAAAGCGACTTTTAAATCACTATGAAGCTAGCGACTTTAAGCAATTTAAAGTATACCAAACTAGCTACGGTGCCGAATTAAAAAATGTTGAGCAAGCTATTGCCTTCAATAATACGCATGAAGGACTTCATTTAGGGATTATGATGGCTCAATCTAAATTGGTTTAAAATTAGAATTATATGAAAGGAGTAGTATTTACCGAGTTTCTAGAGTTAGTTGAAGAAAAATTCGGATATGAAGTGGCTGATCACATAATTGAAACAAGTAATTTACCAAACAAAGGAGCTTACACCGCTGTAGGCACCTATCCATTTGGTGAGTTAGCTACCATGCTGGGTAAGCTTAGCGAGCACACAAAAATTCCAGCTTCAGACCTATTAGTGGCCTTTGGTCATCACTTATTTAACACATTTATTAGGCTTTATGGACACTTTTTTGAAGGTATCAAAGATTCGTTCGATTTTCTCACGAACATTGAAGGCTACATACATGTAGAAGTAAAAAAACTATATCCTGATGCTGAATTGCCAAGTATAAAAACGGAACAAATTGATGATAAAACACTCATTTTGCATTACGTGTCAAAAAGAAAACTGGCACATTTAGCCTTTGGTTTAATTGAGAAATCACTTGAACACTTTAAGCAAAAGGCAAACATTAAAATGGAAAATAAAGATGATTCGGGTGAGAATGTAACCATAACAGTTGAGCTAACAGATTGAGTAGCGAAGTTGACATATTAAAAAGAAGACTTGAAAGAGAGCGATTGGCGCGAAAAGAAGCCGAGCGAATTCTTGAAGAACGCTCGCTTCAGCTATACCATGCCAACGAAAAGCTCATTGAAATAAATCAAAACCTTGAAGAGAAAGTAGAGAAAAGAAGCAAAGAGCTTTTTATTCAAGAAAAAAACTACCAACAAGTAGTAGAAAATGTTCCTGATATAATCTACAAGGCTGACGCTGACGGGAAATTCATTTTTGTAAATAAAAACGCCGAAGAAATTACAGGGTATTCTGAAAAAGAGCTTTTGCAAATGCACTACATGCAATTGATAAAAGGAGACCATGTTGAGAATGTTCAGGCCTTTTATTACCAGCAGTACCTTGAAAAGGTTTCCAAATCATATTTAGAATTTCCGATTTTAACTAAAGAGCAAAAGCTTGTTTGGATTGGACAAAACGTGCAATACAATTACAAGAACAATGGTGAAATTGAAGAAGTATTTGCCATTGCCCGTGATATTACAGAGTTTAAATATGCCAATGAGCAGCTGGCCATAAGTGAAGAAAAATATCGAAGCATAATTGAGAACTTACACTTGGGCCTTTTAGAAACTGATGTTGAAGGTATAGTTACTAAGGTTTATCCTAAGTTTACTGAACTTACTGGCTATGCTCCACAAGATCTTCTTAACAAAGACCCTAAAAAAGTACTTTTAAAAAATGATGCAGACCGCCAACTTGTTGTTGAACAAGAAAAACTAAGAATACAGAAAAAGGCAAGTGCATACGAAGCACCCTTGGTTAAAAAGAATGGCGAAACCATTTGGGTAATTATTAGCGCCGCTCCTATTTTCTCAAGAGAAGGTGAAATTATAGGAACCATTGGAGTTCATTTCGATATTTCGGAACGAAAACAAATGGAAGAAGACCTTAGAAACGCTAGACATGAAGCCGAAAGCGCTCAAAAAGCCGAGCAGTTGTTTTTGGCCAATATGAGCCATGAAATTAGAACTCCGCTTAATGCTGTAATAGGCATGGCACATTTGCTATATGATTTGTCTTCAACTCAAGAGCAAATAGAGTATTTAGATATAATTAAAAACTCTGCTAACCTTTTAAAAGGGATAATTAACGATATACTTGACATAAGTAAAATTGAAGCAGGTAAACTTGAGTATAACGAAAGTGATTTTTTAATAGCCGAACTGATTAAATCTCTTAGCAAAACCTTTGAGCTTAAAGTACAAGGCAAGCCCATTGAAGTTAAGTCTGAAATTGACGATCTTCTAAAAAACCAGGTAATTAAAGGTGATAGTTTACTTTTAAATCAAGTGCTTCTAAACTTATTAAGCAATGCTGAAAAGTTTACGAGTAAGGGCGAAATTGGCCTAAATGCTCAAGTGCTTAATAACACACCAGACCGCATAGATCTTCAATTTATGGTTTATGATTCGGGAATAGGTATTAGCCCAAATAGAATTGACTCAATTTTTGAAAAATATGAGCAAGCCAATCAAGAAACCAAGATGAAATATGGCGGTACTGGACTGGGATTGGCAATAACCAAAAAAATAGTTGAGTTTTTAGGCGGTCATATTTCTGTAGAAAGCACAGAAAATATTGGCAGCGTGTTTAAGGTAAACTTAGGTTTTGAGAAATCAGCAGATAGCGCTGAAGCAAAAATTGAAGTTAACACAGAAAAAGAACAAACTAAAGTATATAAAGATGTATTGGTGGTTGAAGATAACGCCATGAATCGCAAATATTTAGGCGAGATTTTTAAACGATTTGACTTAAGCGTTGAATACGCCTTTGACGGCCAAATTGCCATTGAAAAAACGCAACAAAAGGTGTTTGATATTATTTTAATGGACCTGCAAATGCCTGTTAAAGATGGTTTTGAAGCAACGGTAGAAATTAGGAATAAATTAAACCCTAACCACAAGACCGAAATTGTGGGTTTAAGTGCGTTTGCAACTGATGAAGTAATTAAAAAATGTAACATGGCCGGAATGAATAATTTCATTTCTAAACCAGTTACCCCAAGTCAAATTATTGACTTGCTTAATTTAAGACAACAGCAACCCGTAATTGATTCAACTGGAATAGACAAAAGGAGCCGACTTGACAAAAATGTATTGGAAGAACTCTATTTCGGTGATGAGAGCTACGCTTTTGAAATGTTCGATCATTTTCTTGGGGTAGCCGACGAACAGATTAATCAACTCAAAACAACTATAAACGAGCAAAACTGGAAAGAGCTTAGAAGGTTAATTCATAAAATGAAACCTGGATTTTCTATGGTTGGCCTTCCCGGACTTCAAGAAATCGGATCAAAGCTTGAAACGGCTTGTGAGCTTGATGCCGAAAAAGAAATTCTAGAAATTTCTAAAACACTATTTATTGAGTTTGATGCTAGTATAAAAGATGTAGAAGAAGAACACAAACGATTAAAAGAATCTATTAATAGTAAATGAATTGCGTTGTAGTAGATGATGATGAAATGATGCTAAACTCCATAAAGAGGCTTTGCGAGAAGTCTGGTGTTTTCTCAGAAATCAATATTTTTAATGATAGCGAAGAAGCCGCTCAATTCATTTTTAACCGTCAGCCTGACGTACTTTTTCTTGATATTGAAATGCCCGGTATTAGTGGCATTGAACTACTCAAATCTTTTAACAAGATTGAGAATGTGATTGTAATTAGTGGTAAAACTGAATACGCATTTGAAGCTTACCAGCTTAATGTAATAGATTATCTACCTAAGCCAGTAACGCTTCCAAGATTTTTGGCATCAATTGAAAAAATAAAACCAAAAACTGAAGAAAAGCCTGAAGAACTATACGTTAAGGTTGAAGGTAAGCTTACACGTGTACTGTTTAGTGAAATATTATATATTGAATCACTTACTGATTATATAAGGATTAATACATACAACCATAAACACGTTGTTTACAGCTCTTTAAAACATATTGAATCAAAGCTCCCCTCTAAAATGTTTATGAAAGTACACAGGTCCTACATTGTAAACATGAGCAAAATCAAAGACATTGACGAAAACCTAATTGTTATTGAAGACGCCGTTATACCTGTAAGTAGAGCAAACCAATCTGAACTAATTAAGCGCCTAAACTTGTTGAAGTAGTTCTCAAATTCAATTTAGTTTTTAGTAAATGAGAGTTGCAGTCATTATTCCTGCGTTTAATGAAGAAAATGCTATTGCAAATGTGGTGAGAGACATTCCTTCAGAGATTGAGGCAACCATATTGGTTTGTAATAACGGATCTTCTGATAGAACAGCTGCAGTTGCTAAAGAAGCAGGTGCTCTTGTACTTACTGAAAACCGCAAAGGCTACGGATATGCATGCCTAAAAGGAATGAACTATATAGAGAATCACCTACCTAATACCGATGTGGTTGTTTTTATTGATGGTGATTACTCTGATTACCCAGAAGAAATGCCAAAACTTTTGAATGAAATTGAAGCAGGATTTGACATAGTTATAGGCTCACGTGCACTTGGTCAATCAGAAAAAGGATCTATGACTATTCCTCAGCGCTTTGGTAATTGGCTATCTGGAATACTTATAAGGTTAATTTGGGGTGTTAAGGTTACTGACCTAGGGCCATTTAGAGCTATGAAATGGAAGCAGCTTCAAAAACTAAACATGCAAGACCCTACTTACGGCTGGACGGTTGAAATGCAGATAAAGGCCATAAAAGGTAAAATGGCCTATAAGGAGATAGCCGTAAATTACCGACAGAGAATTGGAACAAGTAAAGTATCTGGAACGGTAAAAGGTGCCATCTTTGCCGGAACAAAAATTCTGTATACCATTTTTAAGTATGCTTTTTAATACGCTCGAGCTAATTACCCTGGGTGTTTACTCAGTGGCCATTCTATATTTATTTGTATTTAGCTTGAGCCAAATTCATCTCACTTGGGCTTATATAAAAAGAAAAAAGAATGCACCAAAAAGCCACTTTTCTAGAGTGTATAAGCCAGTGGTTACCATTCAACTACCTATTTACAACGAACCCACCGTTGTGAAAAGACTTATTGAGCAGGTATCTGAAATTAATTATCCAAAAAACTTACTTGAAATTCAAATACTAGACGATTCTACTGATAAGACAAGCGCCATTATTAAGGATGTTGTTGCACAGCTTCCGAAAGATTTAGATGTAACTCATATTCAGCGTACCAATAGAAAAGGATTTAAAGCGGGCGCACTTAAAGAAGGTTTAGTTACTGCTAAAGGTGAACTTGTAGCAATTTTTGACGCTGACTTTTTGCCCGAAAAAGATTTCTTAGAAAAAACTGTTGGATTTTTTGAAAATGAACACCTTGGTGTGGTTCAAACAAAATGGGGGCACTTAAACGAAGATTATTCTTTACTTACAAAAACTCAAGCTTTTGGGCTTGATGCCCACTTTTCAGTTGAGCAAAAAGGTAGAAACATAGAAAACTGCTTTATCAGTTTTAATGGCACTGCAGGTATATGGCGAAAAGCATGTATTGAAGATGCAGGTGGGTGGCAAAGCGACACTTTAACCGAAGATTTAGACCTTTCTTTTAGGGCGCAAATAAAAGGCTGGAAATTTTTGTTTCTTGAAGAAGTGATATCGCCTGCTGAGCTCCCAATTACTGTTGGCGCATATAAATCTCAACAGTACCGTTGGAACAAAGGAGCCGCAGAAACACATGTTAAACTATGGAAAAAGGTTAAGCAAAGCAACATTACGGGCAAAGTAAAAGCCCACGCATTAATGCAATTGGTTAAAGGGATAGGGTTTATTGCCAGCTTTTTGCTCACCATTACTAGTGTGCCCATTCTGTATTTCAAATCAGCAGGAAATAGTACCAATACAACCATGCAAATTCTATCATTTACACTATTGTGTATTGTTGCATTAGTAATGTTCTATTTAGCGTCGAGCATAAGCCATCAAAACTCAAGAAAAGGTGGAATTATAAAATTTTTAAGAGAGTTCCCCGTATTTATTGCTATCTCACTAGGCACAACCCTACACAATACTGTTGCCGTAATTGAAGGCTATCTAAAAATTAAGACACCTTTTGTAAGAACACCAAAATTCAACGTATCAAATGGTAGCAAAGTTGTTGCAGAAGGAAACATTACTTGGCTCACTTTTATTGAAGGGGTATTGGCCATATATTTTGTATTTGGGATTTTTCTTTCTTTCAAGCTACTAGATTTTACGTTTTTACCTTTTCATATTCTTTTGTTTTTAGGCTATGGGTATTTCTTTTTTTATTCCATAGCGCAACGCTATAATTGGGCGCGATAATTGGGTTTAAAAGTTAAAATAGCACTTTTTGCGTCTATTGCCTTTAGTATTGGAGCTTATTTTTCAATTCAACATGTTATTAATCCAATACATGTTTATGAGCTCATAGGAGCCTATTTACTGGCATTTGCTGCATATGCGACTTTTTTAAATCAAAAAGTAAAACTTAACCTTTGGCATGTATTTGTTTTGGGTTTGGCTTTTAGGCTGTTTATGTTTTCTTGGCCAACACTTTCTGATGACTTTTACAGATTCTACTGGGATGGCAAGCTCTTAGCTGAAGGTACTAATCCATATGCAACAATCCCTAAATCAATATTTGGATTAGAGGTAAATAATATTAAGGTAGCTCATAAAACCTTATACGACTTCTTAAACTCAAAGGACTACTTCTCAGTTTACCCGCCTTTTTTACAGTACATATTCGGTTTTTCTGCATTAGTTGGTAATAGCCTAAATGGCTTTGTTGCAGTATTTAGCATCCTTGTGCTCTCGGCCGAAGTTGGCACCTTCTTTTTGGTCAGAAAAATCCTTCTTATAAAAAACCTTCCTCTAAAAAACATAGCTATTTACTGGCTTAACCCATTAATAGTTATTGAGCTAAACGGAAATTTACATGGTGAGGTATTTATGATTTTGGCCATTGCGGCCGCCTTATATTTCTACAACACGAAGAAATTCCTAATTACAGGCTTGGCCCTTGGCTTAGCAGTTTTAACCAAGCTCTACCCTATTCTTTTTATCCCTTTCTTTCTATTACCATTTAATAAAAAACCAGCATTAGTAATATTACTTGGCGTGGTAATAAGTGTATTTGCATTGGGAAGACCTTTAATTAATTTAGAGCTTGCAGCAAACATTTTTGAAAGTATTCAATTGTATTATGCCAAATTTGAGTTTAATGGCAGTATTTATAACCTTTTGAAACAAATTGGAATAAAACTTACAGGCTATAATCAAATAAATCTCATTGGCAAAGTGTTAGGACTACTTACTTTAGTTGGTTTTGGTGTATTGTATTTCTTTAAAGTAAAATCTCCTTCAAAATTTACAATTGAAAGAAACATTTATTTAGGAATGATTCTTTTTTACCTGTTAAGCACTACCATAATGCCTTGGTATTTGAGCATTATAATATTTGCTAGTGTTTTTAATAAATCTAAGGTCGGAATCGTTTGGTCGGCCTTAGTAATACTAACCTATTCGGCATTTTCAAATACTCACTTTAAAGAAGATTCGGCCTTAGTTGCCGTTGAATATTATGCATTGGCCGCGGTAATAATTTTTGAACTTAGAAACTACTTCAGACAAAAGATATTTGAGTCTAATTAAGCAAATACGCGGGTCTTGGTTTTCGGGTATTTACAAGGCCACCATTCTGCCAAGGGCCAGAAAAAAAGCTAAGCTATTAAAACCTATGCTCAATCCAAAATCTAAAATCTTAGAAATAGGAAGTGGTAATTGTGGTTTGGCTTATTTGCTTCAGAAAGATTTTCATAGCGTTACCGCAACTGATATTGTTGATTGCTCTTTTTTCAACTCAATAAAACCTACTGTTTTTAATGGCGAAGCACTTCCTTTTAAATCAAAGTCATTTGACTATGTTTTAATTATTACCGTTTTACACCATACAACAAAACAATTGAGTCTGTTAAATGAAGCCAAGCGTTTAGGTAATGAAGTTATTGTGATGGAAGATCTATATACCAATAAATTTGGCCAGAGAATTCTTCATTTTACAGATAGCTTGGTAAATCTTGAGTTTAAAGGACACCCACATACCAATAGAACTGATGCAGGCTGGAGAGTTGTGTTCAAAAGACTAAACTTGAAAATTACTGATACAGTTAAACTCAGAACCCTCTTTTTTTTCAGGCAAATAATTTACATGCTAAGATCCTAATTATCTGCAACATAAGAAAAACCCTTGTGTTGGTATTCCTTCTATTTTTGTTGCATGAAATCAAAAGCCTTGAAACTATTTTTAGTTTGCATAAGTTGTTTGGCCATAATAAGCCTTTTGGTTTTACTGATTCAATCATTAACAAACTAAAACAATAAACATGAAGAAGAACATGGGAAGCACCGATAGAATTGTAAGGTTAATAATTGCAATTGTAATAGCCGCACTCTATTTCACAAACGTTGTAAGCGGAACTTTAGGGCTTATTCTACTTGTACTGGGTACAATTTTTGCCCTTACATCTTTTGTAAGCTTTTGCCCTTTATACTTGCCCTTTGGCTTGAGCACTTGTAAAACTGAGAAGACTTTATAGAGCGTCTAAAAAGCCGTTTAAGTCTTCGAGATTTGAAACAAAAATTACATTAGGCCACTTTATTTGCACCTTTGACTCTGCAAGTCTTGTACCTGCAATTATGAAAGTTTTGTTAGGGAATAAAGAGCTCAGGGTATCAATATATCCGGTTACTTCTTCAATTCCAGTTTCATAGGTTAAAACGGTAAAAAAATAATCAGGATTGTAAACATTTGATATAACCGAAAGGTCATCGACCGGAACGGTTTGGCCTAAATAAACAGTTTTATGACCATTTACTTTAAATAAGTAATTGGCGAATAAGAGTCCAATTTCGTGCAATTCACCTTCTGGTAAAAACAAGGCAAACTTGCTTGGATTTTCCACTTTTTTTGGCAGCATATTATCAGCAGCCACAATAAGCTTGTGTCTTATCAAATTAGAGATGAAATGCTCTTGTGCAGGTACTATACTTCCTGTTTGCCAAAGGATTCCGATCCGATACATGAAAGGATAAATTACCTTAGTAACTGCATGTGTAAAGCCCAACTTTATTACCACATTGCTCAATATCTTTTCAAACTTATCTTCATCAAGATCAAGCATGGTAATGGTGAGAGCATTTAGCAAATCACTATCTGCCTCAACTTTTTCAGTTACAGTCATTACCCTACTGTTTATCTCTTGTCTGGTAAGTTCTGCAATTTTAGAAATACGCATGCCGTTATTATTGAGCATGGCAATATTGAGTACATGTTTTAAATCTTCCTCGTCAAAATACCTGATATTGGTACCTGTTCTTTTGGGCTGAATAATTGAATAGCGCTGCTCCCAAATACGCAGAGTATGGGCTTTGATACCTGTGAGCTGTTCAAGGTCTTTCATTGAAAATGTGCCTTGTTGCTTTTCTTTCATTGCTTTTGCAGCTATTAATTAATTCTAAAATTTTTAGGCAAACGCCAAAAACATGGTTATAAAAAAGGTAATCAAGTAGATAAACACCCACTTGGCCATAATGTTTAGCCCTATTTGATTTAAAGTAAACCAAATGGTATTTAATATAGAAGCAATCACAAACCAAGCCACATAATTACGGAATGGCACCGTGTTGTTTTGCCATTGCCAAAAATCAAAGGCCATGGCTACAGGCTCCATAATTACATCCATTACCACCATAATTAATGCAGCTATTAAGCCCAAAACAACCTTTGGCAGCTTAATTTTTCTTATAACATAAACAGATGTATAACACATTAAAAGCCAGTTAACGCCCATGGTTATTGGAACATTAAAAATTTTGAGGCCTAGAGTTTCTCCGTAATGATATTCTCCAAAAATAATTCCCGTTTTTACGCCTGCCACTTCAACAAAAAAGCCAACAAGAAAAACCAAGACCATCCATAGTGCTTCTTTAGTATTCCATTGTTTATGGTGTAACAACAAAAAACCTAAAACAAACCATAGGTTAACGCTACTTAAGCCTAATGTAATTTCATGAAATTGAGATGTTAAAATGCCAACGAAACCGACAATTTCAATTATAAGAAAAAGCCAAATTGAATACTTTCTGTATGTATCTATTTTTTGCAAGTTGGTATAACCCCGCCTTTAGTCAAAGGTTTAGTAAAAGCAAAAATCTACTTGAATAAGTATTACTTTGTTTTGAGCCAGTTAAAACCTGTGGAAATGAGCAACACAAATAATACAGCATGCCAGCATTGCGGAAAGGATATAAAAATTAAGCAAATCACCTTAAAATCACTCTTTTATGACACAATCAATGTAATTTTTAATCTTGAGAAAGGATTCTTATTTACCATAAAAATGTTGTTTATAAATCCTGGTAGTGTTCTTAATGGTTACTTAAAAACGACAGATAGATATCGTTACTATAACCCTTTTAGATATGCTTTTATTCTTGCAACGGCTTCAGTTTTCTTTTTTGTGTACTTTGACCTTTATGAAAAAGCCATAACCATAGGTGCCCTAAACCTTGAAGCTGATAACAAAGAAGGAGTTGAATTTATTGAGAAATATGCCAATTTTATTTCATTATTGATTATCCCATTTTTAAGCTTAGGGAGTTTTTTGTTCTTTAAATCTCACAATTATGCCGAACACCTGGTGGCTAATTTCTTTGTTTTCGGACAAACTACGTTAATTGGCTTTGTTTTCCTACCACTTTACCTAGCACTTCCAAAACTGATTTTACAGCAGCAATCAATCTCGTCGCTCACACTAATTATTTACGGTGTTTTATTTTATAAAAGTGCGTTTAAACAGAGTTGGCTAAAAACCATTTTTAAATTTTTAGCTGCAATGATCATCGGTTTTGTTTGTGTTGTTTTAGTAGGTGCCTTAATTGCGATGGTTATTTCAGCTGTTAACTCTTAGAATTGAATCTATTATCAATTTACCATGATGCCTACTGTTTTCTATAAAAATCTTGCTTGTGTTTTTTCCTGTAAGAACCGTTCCTGCTAGAAATAAGCCCTTAATATTAGACTCTAAGGTAGATTCATCAAATTGAGGAATAAAGGTTACACCATCATATTGAACCCCTACTTTTTTAAGAAAACTTACGTCAGGGTGATAACCAATCAAGGCCAAAACATGGTCAGCTTTTATTTGAATCGTACCATCAGCCGTATTAACTTCAACTTCACCTTGCCAAATTTCTTTTAAATTGGCATTGAAGTAGGCTTTAATTGACCCTTCTTTAATTCTATTCTCAAGATCAGGTTTAACCCAATACTTAATTTTATGATATAATTCTTTTTTACGATGAGCCAAGGTAACATTGGCTCCATTTCTATAAAGATCTAAAGCAGCCTCGCTAGCCGAATTTGAACCTCCAACTACTAAAACGTTTTGCCCTACGTAAGGATAAGGTTCGTCATAAAAGTATTTTACATGAGAGAGGTCATCACCTTTTACATTGAGTCTATTATGCTTATCATAGTAACCCGTAGCAATCACTACATTTTTGCCTTTAAATACACCTTTTTCAGTTTCAACGTAAAATTCATCATCGTTTTTCTTAACATCAATTACTGTATTGTATAATGAGAAATTGAGATTAAAATAGGCCACCAGCTTTGTGTAATATTTTAGCGCTTCTTGCCTTGTGGGTTGTTTATTTATGGCCGGAAAAGGTATTCCGCTCAATTCTAATAGTTCAGAAGTTGAAAAAAAAACAGCGTAGGTGGGATATCTCCTAATTGTATTTACCAAGCTTCCCTTATCAATCATCAAGCAACTGAGGTTATTCTTTTTAGCTTCAATGGCAACCGAAAGACCAGCTGGGCCAGCACCAACTACAATTACATCGTAATCTTTATTGTTCATAACCTCCCTATACTATTTTAAAATACTGTTTTGTTAGCATAAAAAAGTGCCAGCATATTTTGGCTCCATCTTTTATGTCAATAGGAATCAAAGATCCGCTATCTAAAGTCAGGTTTTCTTTCAAGTGTTTCCCATCTTTTTCGGCATCAACATAAGCGTAGCCTAAAAGTTTTCCTTTTTCTAGCACAAAAGCAACTTTCTCATTTGCTTTCCGCCCATTTCCTGTAAATATTCCAGTAGGCTGATAGGCTCTTTTTTGATTCAATATTTTAACAAAAACGGTATTATCGGCTTCTTCTCTCACCTCTTTTTGAGTAAGAATTGATTTGGTTTTACTCATTCTTACAAGGTTTAAGTCATAACTCTTTGAGCTCAGCTTAAACTTCTCTGCTAGCTTTTTTATTTCCTTTTCAGCTGTTTTAAAATCTTTAAAATATGCCAAATGAATGGCGTTCTTCTCTCTTACTCTTGTAATTCCAACCCTGTATGAATTGCGTTTTTTGAAAATGCTTAAGGCATAACGGTATTCTAGTTGTTTAACATGAATATTTAATGCTGGGGGTTTTGAAAAAACTTCTTGATAAAACAACAGCTCTGCCAGTAGTTCATTACCGCATAATTGATACTCTATTTTGTTAAATTTAAAACTATGGAGTCTAAATCGCTCGTATCGCTTTGATGGAGAGAATATCTTTTTTGCTGAGTTTTTTATAGACTCGCCTCTACCAATGTACAAGGATTTACCTTTTTTATCCTTCAAATAGTAAATACCTGGTTCGTCCGGAAGCTCAGCCAAAAACTCTTCGCCAACATTAACTTTTCCAGTTGGTTCGGTCATCGCATTATGACCTTTTCTTTTGGTCGTCTCTAAGACTTCAAGAATGCTTTCTTCTTTAAGTAGCTTAAGAAAAAGGTTTGCTGTGGTTAATGCATCGCCCAAGGCTCTGTGTCTGTCTGCAACTTCTACGTTTAAACTTCTGCAAAGTTTTCCCAAACTATATGATGGTTCTTCGGCAAAAAGTATTCTGCTCATATCTATAGTGCAATACTGATCGGCCGTATATTCTATTCCAAGCTTTCTTAGCTCAGCCCTTAAATAGGTGTAATCAAACGAAGCATTATGGGCCACAAAAAAAGAGTTTCCTAAAAATTCCACTATCTCTCTAGCCACTTCTTTAAAAACAGGAGCATCAACCAGATCATCGTCAGTAATTCCTGTAAGCTTAGAAACATACTTATCCATTGCTTGCTCTGGATTTACCAATGTAGCATATTCAGAAACAATGGTTCGGTTTCTGATTTTTACAATTCCGATTTCTATTATTCTGCCATTTTTATGATTGCCGCCCGTGGCTTCAATGTCAACTACGCAATAGGTACTGTCCATAAACTTTCGCAAAAATAACCGACGGAACGCACAACAAATTAAACCTTTAGACCTCTACGATTTTTTAACTAATCAAGTGCTATCATTCACGTCAAAAAACTCAATACTGGCGGCTATTTCAATGCCTAAATCAATGACTTTGGTCACCTTACGGTCGTAGCGATATTTTATCTTTGTTGATTAGTCGAATAAAAACCTTCTTATGCTAAAGCATACCCCTAAGCATCTAATTCTACTTTTTATTTCACTTTTTAGTGCGCCATTGTTAAAGGCTCAAATGTCAGGTACTTATTCTATTGACAAAACGAGTAGTGCAACTAGAAATTATACATCTTTTACTGCGGCGGTAAATGCCCTTAACTCTGTAGGGGTTAGTGGAGCAGTAAAGTTTGAAGTAGCAAATGGAAACTACAATGAGCAAATAACATTGCTTTATGTTTCGGGATCTTCCACCACAAACACCATCACTTTTGTTGGTAAAGATTCGAGCAAGGTTTCACTAAACTATAATTGCTCTCAATACGAAGCTGTTATAAAGGTAAATGCTGCTGCCAACTTTGTATTTGAAGGCATGACCATTAAGAGCACAAATGCTAGTTATGGATACGGGGTGCATATTACATCAAGTGCCGAAAACATAAGCATTAGAAATTGTAGAGTAGAAGTATCGGCGACTAGCAATGTACCAGTAGAATGCGTACCTGTAAATGTGGCTGGTGGAACCGTTACTACAAACGGTGATAATGGAGAAAAAATTGAAGTAACAAACTCAGTTTTGCGAGGTGGCTATTACGGATTAAACATTAGAGGAACTAATAATAGCTTATTAAGCGAAGGTTTTACTATTGAAAACAATCATTTTTATCAGCAACGTTTTTATCCTGTTTTTGCTGTTTTTGCCAAAGATCTCAACCTTAATGAAAACGTTATTGACAGCACCAATTTATTTTATTCCTACTCTGTTTATACAGACCAATGTGCTGGAGGAAGCATTATTGGCAATAGGATTTATGCTGGAAGATTTGGGCTTTATCTCAGACTGCACAACTATTATAATCGCGCAGACTCATTGGTAATTAGCAACAACGAAATAAGTGATTTTGATGACCCAAGTTATCAATCCGGAATTTATGCTGTTGCTTCATATAATATTTCTGCTTACCACAATACCATTAGAACTGATGGAACGGTGAGCAACTTCAATTATTCATGTATTTATTTATCTAACCCGTACAATCATCGCATATTAAATAATAACCTTGTTGCTGAAGGAAATAGTAGTGTGCTTTTTTTAGGAAATGGAAGCCTTGGAAGCACCTACATTGATTACAATAATTACAGTACGACTGCAAATGGAGGATTTGTGAGCTGGCAAGGTACATCATACTCAAACCTAGCTGATCTAAAAGCAGCAACAAGTAGCCAAAATCAAAACTCCATTAGCGAAAATCCGCAGTTTAGTTCTAAAAGAAATTTATCACCTAATACACCAGGTTTAAACAATAGAGCAAGAAATGGTTTAAGCTCATTTGATATTTTAAGAAATGTAAGACCAAAGTTTCCTGATGTTGTTTCAGACATAGGTGCATATGAGTATTATGTAGATTCAAATGATATTGACATAATTGCTATTACAAGCCCATTGATTGGCCAATTGGGAAATAATGATCTGGCAATTGTTCTAAAAAACAATGGAAGTAAACCTTACCGAGACTCGGTGTTTGTACAATACAAAATCAACAATGGTTCATGGACTAAGGATACATCAGTATACACATCATTAGCTATTGGAGCCGCTGACACATTTTATTTTACCACAAATTGGAACATTACTTCATCAGGCACCTTTACTGTATGTGCCGATATTTCACCTGTAGTTCCAGGTGACCCTGACTCTTTAGTAGGTGAAGAATATTGTGAGACAAAATGTGTAGGTAGGTCTGGAACATTTACCATTGACGCCTCTGGTAATGGTGATTATACCACTTTTACCCAAGCCATAAATTCTCTTACTTGCGGCATTGCTGGCCCAATTACTTTTAAAGTTAAACCAGGAAATTATAATGAGCGATTAACAATTACACCTGTTCTAGGTGCATCGGTACAAAATCTTATAACTTTTGAAGGAGCGCACAAAGACAGCGTAACATTAAACTATAATGGAACATCGTCTCTTCCAGCTTCTGTTTTAATTGATGATGCAGACTTTTTAACTTTTAAAAATCTAACTATCAACAACCAAGGCAATCAAGTTTCTTGTGGATTTTGGCTTAGAGAAGATGTTAAAAATGTAAGAATAGAAAACTGCCAAATATTTTTAGACTCGGTTGCTAGTATTTATAGTTCTGCTGGTATTTTGATTGCCAACTCACTTCCTACGTGGTCATGGACAATCCCAGGTAATACTTCAAATAATTTGGTAATCAAGAATAACCTTATAGTTGGTGGTAGCAGCGGAATAAGAATTAATGGATCTGGTGCTACAGCCACTGCTCAAAAACTTGAAATTGAGAATAACATAATTAGAAAATATTACTATCAAGGCTTAAATGCCGCTTATGTAAGTGAATCTAAATTTAAAAAGAATCATATTACTGGTCCAAGGTTAATTAGTGCCATAGGTTTTGGAATGTTTAATTGTCAAAACGATAGCGTTGATGCGAATTATATTCAAGGTGGAAGATTTGGACTCTATTTATCAAGAGAGAATTTTGACAACAGGAATACATTTACGGCTATTACCAATAATATGATTACCAATTTGATTGATGCAAATTATCAAATTGGCTTAATGGCATCTCTGGGCTATAATCTATCTATTTATCACAACTCAATTTGGACTAGCCATTCTTTTTCTTCTCCATACTACTCAGGAATGAACCTTTATTACTGCCAAAATAGTTTTGCAAAAAACAACGCTATTAAAGCTACAAATGGCGGGATGGTTTTTTCAAAGTACTATGGAAATATTAGCCGATCGAATATTGACAACAACAACTACTACGGTGAAGGTGCTGCAAAATATTATCATGATGGTTTAACATTTACTGACCTTGGAACCTATAAAAGCATTAGAACTAACTTTAATTCAAATAGTCTAGAAGGTGAACCCAATTATACATCAATTACCGACCTACATGCTAGTGGTGCTCAGCTTAACAATAAAGGCGTAAACGGACTTGGCGTTGATAAGGATTATGATGATGAAGACAGACCTTTTTCTCCTGATAAAAAGCGCGATATTGGGGCTGATGAATATTATGTAAGTCCTTTCGATCTTGATCTTGTTTCGCTAGACTCTCCTTTGGTACCAGTTATTGGCCAAAATGAAGTGAAGATAATTTTGAGAAACGCTGGTATAAAAGACCTTGTAGATGACACCATGGTTGTGAGCTATTTGGTTGATGGCAATCTTGAAATTAGAGACACTGTAATAATATCTTCACTAAAGCAAAATGAGAGTTTTACTTACACTTTTAGTAAAACTTGGAATATTTCAATTGGTAAAACGTACAAGTTGTGCGCTCAACTTGACACCTTTTTTAAGCCCGATCCTGACTCACTAATTAATCAACAAAAGTGTGCATCTATGTGCCCAGGAGCAAAAGGCTCCTATACAATTGATGCTTCAGGGGGTGGCGATTACACCTCATTTAAAGCGGCACTTAATGCCCTTAATTGTGGAATAAATGGCCCTGTAACCTTTAACGTAAAAAATGGCACATACAATGAAAGGCTGGTAATTAATGAAATTATTGGCGCATCAAATCAGAATACAGTTTCATTTATTGGCGAAAGCAGAAAAGGAGTTATTCTTAATTACACCGGAGTAAGAGATAGCCAAGAAGTAATTCACCTTGAAGGCGCCGATTACATCTCTTTTGACCGAATGACAATTAAGAACAATAGCCAATGGTATAGCAGAGGTGTAAGAATAAGCACGAAGGCAGATTATAACACTTTTAGTAATGTATCTTTTGATTTACCAAGTAATGCTACTAGTTGGAGTACATCTAATGTTTACATTTCAGATGAAAACCTTTCAACCTTAGGCGATGCCGGTAATTTCAATGTATTTACCAATTGTTCTTTTGAATATGGCTACTTCGGTGTAAGGCTTTATGGTATTGGAAATACATCACTTAATTACGGAAATGAGTTTAATAACTGTAGCTTTAGAAACCATAGAGCATTTGGGATTTATGCCCTTTACCAAGGTCAATTAAAGGTAAATGACTGCTCATTTGATTCTTTACAGCTTGATTTTTACCAAATTTATGAGAACCGATGTAGTGAGAGTATTATTACAAACAACTTAATTAAAGATGGTAGATATGGTATCTATCAGATTTATGAGAACTACTATTTTCAAGAAGAAACTTCAGAAATTTCGAACAACCTAATTAGCGGACAAGACTTTAGCACTGATATTTATGGAGTGGACCTCTATTTATGTTATAACATAAAGTTCTTTCACAACAGCTTAATGGTAAATAAGGGCACAAGTGGTGCCGCTGTAAGGTTTAGGTTTGGTAATGGGCACGACATTAGGAATAATTCATTTTCAAAATCTACAAATGCTGAATTGTTTTCAAATACGAATTCTTCTTTTTCAGAAATCGACTTCAATAACTACTACTCTGGTAGTTCAAGCAACTTTGTAAATTATAATGGTACTGCATATGACGACCTTCAAAAATGGAGTAATGCAGTAAGTGGTTTTAACAGAAACTCGAAAGAAGGTGATCCCGGTTACAACTCGTCTTCAGACCTTACTATTGACCCAAAAAGCAAACAACTGGCCAATTGGGGTTCAATTTCAACTGGTATAGGCAGTGATTTTGAAGGTGATATACGAAACCCTCAATCGCCAGATGTAGGAGCAGATGAATTCTCAGACTTATATGATATTGGGGTAAGTAGCATTCTTAGTCCACTAAGTAATTGCGAACTCAGCAACTCAGAAACCATAACTATTGAAATAGAAAATAAAGGGAATATTGCCTTGCCAAGCGGCGAGCTTATTCCTGTGGCATACTCAATTGACGGCAGTTCAGCTCAAGTTGACACATTTATTTTAAGCTCCAATCTGTCAAAAAATGGAAAGGTACAGTTCACCTTTTCACAAAAGGCTGATTTCTCAGCATTTAAAAGCTTTAACCTTAAAGCCTACACCGATATTGCCAATGATTCATTACGGACAAATGATACGCTCGCTGTTGTTAGAAGTTCATTTGAAAATCCAACTGCGGACTTTAGTATTGACAACATTGCTTGTAGTAATGAAGATGTAAACTTTTCTAATTCATCTTCTACTTCAGTAGCAACAATAAGTGCCTATAATTGGAATTTTGGCAATGGTTTAGCATCAACAGCCCAAAACTCAAAAACGAGCTATAGCAATGATGGCAATTTTAGCATAAAGCTAATTGTAACTACCACAAACGGTTGTAAAGACTCAATAACTAAGAGTATTACCGTTTACCCAAAACCATCGGCAAGCTTTACCAGCAGCAACCTTTGTTTTGGAGATTCGGCCATTTTTACAAATACTTCGAATATTGCCACTTCAATTGGCGCTACATTTAATTGGGATTTTGATGATAACACCACATCTACAAAAAGAAGCCCCAAACATATGTTTGCGACTGCCGATGATTTTGATATAGAATTCATTGCAATAAGTGCCAATGGATGTAAAGACACGGCAACAAGCACTATTCAGATATCACCTAACCCTGTTGCAAGCTTCAGCTTTGCAAATTCATGCAAAGGCGATTCAAACATCTTCAATAACACATCAACAATTCCAAATGGGTTTACACCAACTTACAGTTGGAAATTTGGTGATGGTAATAGCTCAAGCAATAAAAATCCAAAATATGTTTATGGCTCAATTGGAAACTATACTATTGAACTGACGGCTTCATTAGCCAATGGATGCTCAAATAGCGTTGCCAATTCACTTAATGTTTTTAGTAAACCTCAGCCGGCATTTACCGTTTCAAATGGCTGTCAAGGCGACTCAATATTATTTACTGATAATTCGGTAATTCAATTAGATACAATTAAGAATTATGAGTGGTTTTTTGACGATGGAAATATTTCAAGCTTAGAGAACCCAAAAAACCTTTATACCAACGATGGTAGTTACAGCCCCAAGTTGGTTCTAACTTCTATTAATGGTTGTAAAGATAGCTTGACAAAAAATTTGACTATAAACGAGAAGCCTAATGCCAGTTTCAGCGTAAATGCGGTTTGTGAAAATGACACAAGTAAATTCTACAACAGTTCAAGTGTATCAAATGGAAGTATAATTCAATATAACTGGACTTTTGGAAATGGTTTGAGTTCAAGCTTAGCTTCACCAAAACATGTTTATAGTAGCTATGGTTCCTACAATTCAACTTTGATTATTACTTCCAATAATGGTTGTAAAGACACAGCAAATGCCATTGCACAAGTAAATGCAAGTCCAATTGCAAACTTTGATGCTCCAAATGTGTGCTTTGGAAGTAATCTGTTTATTAGAAATCAATCTACAATTGCCAGTGGAAACATTACGTCTTACAGTTGGAATCTAGGCGATGGCACAAGTTCGTCTACCGTAAATCCTGTTCATCGATATACTTCAAAAGACACCTTTACAATAAAGCATGTCATTCAAAGTAATCTTGGATGTAAGGATTCAATTGAAAAGGATGTGATAGTTACTAGCAAAGTAATTGCAAGTTTTAGCACAGATAGCCTGTGCCATGGCGACTCTACCGCATTTAAGAATACTACGAATATTAGCTGCGGTACAGTTTTAGGTTACAGCTGGGATTTTGGTGATGGTAACACATCAAATGATTGGAGCCCAAAACATAAATATGCAAACGCAGGATCTTATGTAGTTAAACTAATAGTAATTCAATTTGGCAATGTCAAGGACTCAACGTCACAAACGGTTGTTATTAATTCAATACCAAAAGCCAATTTTAGCTTTAATAATGTTTGCGCAACCGATAGTGCATCGTTTATTAATACTTCTTCAATTGCAACTGGCACTATAAACAGCTACGAATGGAAATTTGGTGACGGCAACAGAAGTACCGCCTTAAGTCCAAAGCATGCCTATAATAGCGAAAACACTTATTCTGTAACCTTAACTGCAGTTGGTTCAGGTGGCTGTATAGATTCAGCATCAAAAAACGTAACTGCTTTTGAATTACCTGTTGCTGATTTCAGCTTAAGCAATGCATGTTTGGGATCAAGTGTATCTTTCAACAATTCATCTTCAATTACAACCGGTACATTAACCTTCAATTGGCAATTTGGCAATGGATTTAGCTCAAGTCAGAAAAATCCAAATTATAATTACTCCAATAATGGTACCTATACTGTTAAATTGACTACAACATCTAACAATGGATGTGTGGCAGCTGACTCTCAGAATGTAACAATTCATCCAAAACCGGTAGCTAATTTCACTGCCTTAAATCAATGTTCCAATAAGGCAATTTCATTTACCAATACTTCTACCATATCAGCGGGAACTGTATCATACCAATGGAAATTTGGTGATGGTAACCGCAGCACTGCCATAAACCCTAGTCATAAATACTCAAGTGCAGGAAGTTATTCGGTAACACTTATTGTTACTTCCAATAATGGTTGTATTGATTCAGTTACCAAATCAATAAGTGCATTGCCAACCCCAATAGCCAACTTCACATCTCCTTCATCTTGTAGTGGTACTAATCTTACTTTCACAAACGCATCGAGCATTTCTATCGGAACTTTAACACACTCTTGGCAATTTGGCGATGGAAACGTAAGTACTAGTATAAGCCCCACACATAATTATTCGAGTACAGGAACTTATCAAGTAAAACTAGTTACTACGGCAAGCAGCGGTTGTAAAGATTCAATTACGAAAACTATAAATGTTTATGACATTCCAGTATCAAGTTTTTCAGTTACCGGAAGTTGCCTTAGCGATAGCATTGTGTTCAACAACACATCAAGCATAGGCGCAGGTACTATGAGTTTTGCTTGGAGTTTAGGGGATGGCACAACTACTACGAATTCAAGTGTAAATCACAAATACGCATCTGCAGGCAGCTATCAAGTTAAACTAGTGGCAACATCTAATGGCGGATGTAAGGATAGCACAACCACCACGGTTAATATTTACCCAACCCCTTCTGCCAGTTTCAATACCAATGATAATTGCTTTGCAGAAGCAACAATTTTTACGAATAACAGTAGCATTTCATTAGGTACCCTTTCATATTTCTGGGATTTTGACAATGGCTCTGCCAGTACTTTGGCCAATCCTTCATTTACATTTAACAAAAGCGGCAGCTATAACGTAAAACTTACCGCTACGAGTAACCAAGGTTGTTCTGACTCTTCTGAAAAAATGGTAAACGTTTATGTTAACCCTAAAGCGGATTTTGCTTTTGCCAAAACTTGTCTTGACGATACAACTGTATTTACAAACAATTCTACTATAAGCTCAGGAAATTTGAATTTCATTTGGGATTTTGATGATGGTAACAATTCTAATCTATCAAATTCTAAAAATAGATATTCTAAAACAGGAACTTATTTTGTTGAGCTAATAGCAGTTTCTACTTATGGATGTGCTGATACATCAATTTCTAAGGTTCACATTAATCCAAAAGCTAACTCTTCATTTATTGTTCAAAATACATGTTTAGGTGAATTTGTGAGTTTTAGAAATAACTCAAGTATTAGCAGCGGAAGCTTCACAACTAATTGGAATTTTGATGATGGTACATCTTCAAATGCGCTTAACCCAAAACATTTATACAATGCGGCTGGTACTTACTTACCATCTTTAACGCTTACTACAGATAGTGGCTGTATTTCTGTTTCGAACACTGGTTTAATAATTAATGAAAAACCTACCGCAAGCTTTAGTTTTAATAATGTTTGCGCAAATGACACTGCCCAATTTATTGATAACGCTAGCATTAATTCTGGAACAATTACAAATCATAATTGGAGTTTTGGTGATGGATTCACAACTACATTGCCTTCACCTCTTCATAAATATGACACAAAGGGGAATTATGGTGTCGAATTGATTGTAGCATCAGACTCTGGCTGTACCGATACTGCGAATGCAACAATTTCAATCTACGCAGTACCATTAACCTACTTTAGCGCGAATAATGTTTGCTTTGGTGATACATTATTCCCTTCAAATACTAGTTCAATTAGCGGTGGAATAATTAACAGCTACCGTTGGAATTTTGGTGATGGAAACACGTCCAATTCTCAATCGCCTTCACATTACTATGTCAACAAAGGCAACTTTGATATTAAGTTGATTGCTACTTCAAATAACAATTGTAGCGATAGCCTTACAAAACAGGTGATTGTTGACAATGTAATAATTCCTGGGTTTAGTTTTAGCAATTCTTGCATAGGCAACAAAATAGACTTTACAAACACCACAAATGCCAGCTGTGGAAACATTTCGAGCTATCAATGGGCATTTGGCGATGGTGGAATTTCAAGTCAAACAAATCCGAGTTATGTTTACAATAAGCCTGGAACCTATAATGTAAGACTTATTGTAACTGAAAAAGCGGGTAGAAAAGATACCATAACTCAACAGGTAACTGTTTATCCAAATCCTAATGTTCTATTTTCAGTAAACGATACTTGTGCCAATAGTGCGCCTATATTTAATAACCAAAGTTCAATAATAAGCGGCAACATTTCTGATTACACATGGAGCTTTGGTGATGGAACTAAAAGTTCAAACGCCATACCACAAAAAAGCTACAACAATCAGGGAACATACAAAATCCAATTATTGGCTGAAAGCAATTTTGGATGCAAAGACTCAATGCAAAAAAATATTGAAATTTTTGAGCTACCAACTGTAAGGTTTAATGCGAACGTAGAGTGTCTCTATGATAGCGTTTACTTTACCAATAGAAGTTCAATATCGAGCAACTCCCTGAGTTACTCATGGAATTTTGATGATCTAGGAATATCAACAAGCGCCAACCCTATACACAAATATTCAAATGCTGGAAAATTCGATGTTAAACTGATTGCTACATCGGTTAAAGGTTGTTCGTCTTCTTTGGTTAAATCTGTTTATGTTAATCATGTACCAAACGCTTCAATAATTGGAGATTCAACATGCGTTGGTTTTGCTTCTGCTTTTAAAAATTATTCAAATATTACTAGAGGAACTTTAGTAAATAACACTTGGCGATTTGGCGATGGTTTTGGGAGTGCTAATTCAAACCCAAGTCACACCTATTCAACAAGCGGAAACTTCAATGTTTCTTTAATAATCGAATCTGACAGTGGATGTTTTGATACAAGCGCAACAATTGCAGTAGTGCATCCAAATCCTCAAGCGGACTTTGTAGCCAATAATGTCTGCCTTGGAGACGCTTTAAACCCAACCAACAACTCAAGTATAACTTCTGGCTCCATTTCAAAATGGCAGTGGAGTTTTGGTGATGGTAACTCATCAACCTTAAAATCTCCTTCTCATACCTATTCGAATAATGGCAGCTACAGTGTACAACTAGGTGCATCAAGCAATTACGGATGTAAAGATTCAATTGCTCAACAAGTTGTGGTAAGCAATGTAATTACTGCTGGATTTACAACAAACGACATCTGTTTAGGAGACACTGCTTTCTTTACCAATACTACGAGCACTTCATGTGGTACCATAATTGGTTATCAGTGGAACTTTGGCGATGGCAATGCTTCAACCGCAACAAACCCTTTTAGGATTTATGGAAGTACAGGAACCTACACTGTTCAGTTGATAGTTACACAACAAGGTGGTAACAAAGACACTGTAACATCAACAATTACAGTAAGTCCTAAACCAAGAGTAAATTTCTTTGCAAACAATGCTTGCGCGGGTAAGCAGCTTCAGTTTCAAAACCTTAGTACCATCTCTTCTGGTAACATTGGTAGCTACATTTGGAATTTTGGGAATGGCAACAAAAGCATAGATAGAAACCCTAAACATACGTATAGTAGTCATGGAGCATATGATGTAGTTTTAATCGCCACATCAAATCAAGGGTGTACTGATTCAGTCTCAAAACCATTGAGCATTTACGAGCTTCCTGTCGTTTCCTTCATAGCAGAAAATGTTTGTTTCGGAGAATCTACAACATTCAATAACAAGTCTAGCATTTCAACAGGCTCAATAGACAATAGCTGGGATTTTGGAGATGGATTTAGTAGTTCTCAAATAAATCCTTCATATCAATATTCTAATGCCGGTAGTTATACAGTTGAGCTTACTGTGACAACAAACAACTTCTGCACGTCAAAACTGTCTCAAGCTATTAAGGTATTTGAGCTTCCTAACGTTGATTTTGAAATCAATGATACTTGCGAAGCAGACGAAATAAGCCTAACTAACAACTCTACCATTGCAAATGGTGCATTGAGCTTTGCCTGGGATTTTGGCAATGGCAACACATCAAATGCTAAAACTCCAAGTCTTGTTTATACGAATGATGGTAGCTATTTGGTAGAATTAAAAGCAATTAGCAACGCTGGTTGTGCCGACTCATTAAGTAAGTCTATTAGCATATTTGAAAAGCCTATGGCATCCTTTAACTATAATGGAACTTGCCCAGATCAAAGTATGTCGTTCTCAAACACCAGTTCTCCAGCAAGCTTAATCTCTTCAAATCAATGGTTATTTAATGGTTCAGATGCTACAACATCTACGAACTCTTCATATATATTTGGATCAAATGGTCCGCATACCGTAGTCTTAACCATTACATCAATTAACAATTGTATAGATACTGCAGTGAAGCAGGTTAGATTTGAATCGGTACCAGTTGCGTCCTTCAGTTTTAATTCTGGCTGCGAAAGAGATAGTTTCGAGTTTATAAATAAGACTACAATTCAAAGCGGAAACTTAACCTATAATTGGACGTTTGGAGACGGAAATTCAAGTACTCAAACAAATCCAAAAAACGTTTACGCCACAACTGGAAATTTTGATATTAAACTTGTTGCCACATCAGATTTAGGATGTGCTGATTCCTTAATTCAAAGTGTTTCACCTCTTAACAAACCAGAAGTAGATTTTGCTTGGAGTGGCGCTTGTTTAGGAGACACTGTTTACTTCAATAACAATACTTCTAAAGATTTTGGACAAGAATATCAATGGCATTTAGGAGTTTTAGATGCTACTGACACCCTTATTAACTCAAAGTATTATTACACAAGTACTGGAAAGTACAATGTAGCTCTAAAAGTAATTGGTGCCAATAACTGCTCAGATAGCATTACTAAATCAATTGAAATTGCCGAAGGACCTAAAAACCTCGACTTCACTTTTAACGATGCTTGCGCAAGAACTAAAGTTAAATTCAATAATCAAACAACTAATAGCAACCTAAACTTCAGGTGGGTGTTTTTTGATGGATCTTTCTCGACTGAAAGAGAACCAGAAAAGTACTATGCAAGAGCAGGAAAGTATCCTGTTGGTTTTGAAGCCAGTGAAGGAGACTGCGCTGATTCAACCTATAAACTCATTACAATTTTCCCATACGCAGATAGCTCTTTTACCTTTAAAGGCTTAGGAAGTAGGGCAGTAATATTCACCCCACAAGACAGCAATATCCACTCCTACAATTGGGAGTTTGGTGATGGAAATACCAGCACGAGTTTTGAACCTACACACACTTACAGTAATAATGGAACATATACAGTAACATTAACGGTGATAACTCAAAATGGATGTCAAAGCATTTCAACAAGGCAAGTAGAAATACAGGGTAGCTCAATTCATTGGATCGATGAAAAGAATATTGATTTTGATGTTTTCCCTAATCCATTTACAGATTTTGTAAGTGTTTCTTTTGAGATTGAAAATGAAGGAAGAGTAACGATTGAAGTGTTTAATGAAATTGGTCAAGTAGTATCAACTCCTCTAAACTCAACATTGAGAATTGGAAAATATCAGCTTCCGCTTTTCGAAAATACCGCTAATCTGAGAGGTGGCGTTTACTATGTGAAAATGGTTTCGAATGACAATGCAACAATTAAAAGAATTGTTTTACAGAAGTAATCTCGGTAAAAACAAAAGGTAACTCAATGTTGGGTTGCCTTTTGTTTAAACTCTCTTTGCTTTAAAAGGCAAGTAGTTGTCTTTTAAAGCAAAGGCCTTTTCCCCAATTATAATGAGGTTTAAAATTAGTTCATTTTTAAATTGTCCGAAAATCACGTAAGTCTACACTTTGATTTGAAAATAAAGAAGGCTTAGTTTGAAATCCTAGCTTTTGAACAAGAGTGCTTAAACACGGAATATGCTTAATTGTAATGAAGGTTTACTTCGCTAGTGGTCAGAACCAGCACCAGCTATTCTGGGAAAGTACTAATTTGATGTCATAGTGCTGCTTTGCTAATTCTGAAAACGAAACGAAGTCTCAGATTTGAAGGGAATTAAAGTCGAGATGGATTCATTTTCAAATTATTCAGTTAACACGATTAATGCATAATTTAATAAACTATTGACAATAAAAAAGCGGTCCCTAACCACAAGGACCGCTCCCACATATAAAAAAGTGCATTACTAATTATCGTGCAATAATAAACCTGTTTGTTTTTATAACATCACCCTTTTGCAGGTTCAACATATATACTCCTTCTTTTAGCTCCGAAGTTCCAATTGATTCAAACCCACTATTAACTTCTCCTTGAAGCACAACTGCTCCAGAAAGATCCACTATAGTATAATTTATGGTTTCAATGTCTTGATCATAAAGTTCAATAGATAAAGACTCATTGGCTGGATTTGGATACAATCTAGAATCAAGCCTCAAGTTTGCCGTAAAATCAACCCTTCTTACGTCTGTGAAAGAGAATTTTCCATCATAATCAATTTGCTTAATTCTATAAAAATTCACGCCATATACGGGGTTTGCATCTGTAAAGTTATATCTAGATATGTCATGATATGTTCCCATACCACTCTGCACTCCTAGTACTTCCCAATTTGTACCATCTAAACTACGCTGTACTTCAAAATGACTATTGTTTACTTCAGTTGCCGTAGCCCAATCAACTAACACCTTATCATTAAGTTTATTAGCTTCAAATTCAAACCAAGTAACCGGTACAGGCGGCGTTTGTATAGCAAATGAGAATGTTTCACAAGTAGCAAAATCATGTTTGAACTTACCAACTTTTGTGGTTTCATCCCATTCAAAGGGATTGATTATACCTCCGCCACTAACAGTTTCATCTTGAAAAGACCCATCTAAATCGGTGTCAATAAGAATCCAAAGCTTAGATTTATCATCAACTTCTCCAGGCACGCTTGCGTTGCTCAAATCAAATTCGTAAGTAATTTCTCCAATATTTCCAGTGGGAGTTAATGATCTGTATGTTTCGTTAACTTTCCATTTTCTTTTTATTCTTACTGGCAAGTCTGGCGCTACTAATGTACCCAACTCCGTAGGAACATCTACAGTTTCCTGTTCTAAGGCACTAAATGAAGCAGTAAGACCATTATCTCCCCAAAGAAAATAAGTTCTATTTCGTTCAAAATCGGCCGGTGAATCAAAACTTCCACCATTGTGAGTTAGTGCCCCGGTGAGTATGGCTTCTGTACTCTCAACATTGGTGGATTTCAAATGGCTTACACTAAAACATCTACCGTTCTTAAATATTCCGGTTATTCTATTTGAGTAAAGGCTATTTGCACCTTCGCTGTTACATTGTACCGAAGATTCAAATAAGTCAGTTGCGCCATCCCATGACAAATATTCTGGACTCGTTCCTTCAAGTGATATTCCATACTTTAAAGCTAGGTGAGTATGAATTTGTTCTAAATCTTGAGGCACTATGCCGTAATCATAATTAAAAATCATAATCTCTGCTATGCTTATATCATAAGAAGTAGTATTTGCATCATCCCCTATTGTCAAAAATTCAGTGATACTTGATGCCAAGTTAACGACTGCTCCTGTGGTATTTGTCTGTACTATCACTCCATTTTTATAAGTATTTATCTCGGCTGTAGCAGGGGTGTTCGTATAATCCTCTGAAACTCTAATAGTTCTAATTTCAAAATCTGACCCAACTGAATTTGATGAAAAGTCCAAGTATCTACTAGTTGTAGGCGAACCAGAAGGATCTTGCCCCCACCAAAACTCTTCATGATCAACTTGTGTTCTTCCTGTTCCAGATCCGTGCTGAAGTATGGTACTCCCTCCGTTTCGTTTTAAAACCATAATGATCAGTGTCTCATCCGATGAGTTAAGTTGTTTTCTCATGAAACTTTCTGAAAATGCGGCGTCTGATACTAGCCTATCATTATTGGCGAATCTAACAGCGCCATAACCATTGATTTGATCTGTCAAAAAAGACGGTAAAATATTGTTTGCTCCATTATTCTCTAAGTTTTGAGCTTCCGCAGAAGTCCCATCTCCGGCTTCGTCGTCCCACCCTATAACATTCACCGCACCACTAGTTGTAATCGTTGATGGAACTCCATTACTAATTGATGTTGACGTTTTAAACCATAGTTTCAAGTCTTCACCAGCACCAGCTTCAAAACAATCAGCGTCAGAGACGAAGCGGTAGTCAGAAGTATCAAGTTTTTGTCCAATCAGCCATGAAGGAAAAATCATGGCCAAAGTCAAATAAAGTAAAATTCTTTTCATTTCCGTGTGGTTAATTATGTAATGCTTTATGTGGTTATTTATTTCGCTTCAAAAAATTGTGACCAGCCAACATGACTGAATTTAGTTCCTTCTCCCCATGCGTTGGCACACTCGCCTAGCGATGTTTTATGAGATATGGGTAAATTTTCAACTGGCAGCCACATAACACTTTGCTGAACTGCAACGTTTGGCGTTTGATTATTTGACAATGCATCTTTACACCCTTGGTCTAGCAAAACGAGAAAGAATTGATCACAACCAGGAATAAAGCCAACACCCTTAGCCGAAGCATCTGCTACAACTTGATCTACAATTGCTTCATTAAAACTAAAACCTTGATTACCATTTACAGGGTTATCATCATCAATTAAAGTCCAAACCGCAGCTTGAATTTCATTTGCACCAGCACCAAACTTTGTTTGATAATCTTGATTAATTAAGTAATTAATAATTGGAAGGTTTTCTGGTCTGTCTACAATGCAAGCCAATAATGCTTGGTCAGTATCATAAGAAGATACCAATTTTGGAAAATATCGCACTCGTTGGCTTATAGGATTCTCTAAATCAACACAATTTCCAAGGTAAACACCACTAAAAATTGTATTTCCTGTTGTAACATCAATTACTCTCATTTGAAAGTATGCCGGGTTTCCGCTGAAGGAAACAGTCTGTAATACTTTTCCCGTAGGAATACTCGAATTAATTATGGAGATATCAGTTTTACAAGTGCTTGCTTGAGCTACATTAGCATTTGCCGAAACATAAACGTAGGGTTGCCCTGTAACATCTATATTATCATACTTATAAACCCTTGCTTCATCATGATTCGTTTGATAGGTAAACTGCTGAATATCAGGAACCCCAGACCCCAAGGTAGGGAAGCCGTTTGCATTGTTTGCTACATGTAAATATGATTTGGTCATAAACCATGTAGAGTCCGTAATTTCATAAGTTACATCTAATGAGTCGCCAACTCTTTCAACGTGTATAAATCCGATATCATTGCTTCTCGCCGCAACTAAAGGAGTTGAATACGAAAAGTCTTGTGCATTTGCCCATTGAAAACAAGATGAAAGTAGTAAAAGTGAAATTCCAATAATCTTAATCCTAATGTGTGACATCTATTGTGTTTTTCTTATTAAGCTTTTCGCTTGTCTTACCATTATTCAAAAACTGGGCAATTCATTGAGATATTTAAAAAAAGTTCTTCGAATTTCTTGAAAAGGGTCTTTTACTTCAATAAAAATAGCCTAACACGCTCTGTTTGACCATAAAGGTATCTTCACCTTCTATTAAACAACTTTTGGCCTTATAATTCAGATAAAAATTTTAGGGTATCCTTACCATCAGCGTAATCAAAAAGTTCAGTTTTTTGGCTGATTCCAAATCCTACAACCCTTTTTTGTTCACTCAATTCCCTCCCTGAAACGATAATTTGAATTTGATCATCCAAACCATTTATCTTTTCCAAGAGACTTGACAACGAACTGTAATTTTCAAAAAAAGTAACAGAAATTGGAGAATGAAGGTCATTGTCTTCCTTGAAAATGGAGAAACCTGTATCAAAATGGGAAACTTTATTTACCAAATAGATACTTTTCTGGTAAGTGTAATTATTGTGGAACTTGTAATGGTTACCTAACCAAGCGTATTCTTGGCAAACATCCAACAACCGTCTAATTTCAAATCCATCTTCAATAAAAACCTTTGAGACACTTCTGCATCCAAGCCCAAAATATGAATAAATATCCTTCGCCAGTTCTTTCAACTCTTTTTCAGACTCGTTTTTCCTAATAATCGCAATTGAAGTTCTATTTTTTCTTAAGAGGTGCGGATACTTTCCAAAATATTGTTCAAAGTACCTATTGGTATTATTGGAGCCCGTGGCAATAACAGCATCAAATCGTTTTAGTTGTTCCGATACATAAATCAGTTTTTCAATGTCAGGTTTAATCTCTTTTAATGTTTGAATAAAATACTTGGTAAGCACACTATCCTTTTTAGATAGTTTTAATGATACATGATTACCCGAAATTAAAACTGAAATAATGTCGTGAATACCAACTAATGGTAAATTTCCGGCGGTTACTACCCCTATTATTTTGGTTTCGAGAATATCTTTAATATCATATGCCTTACTCCATTGCACCAGTTTTTCCCTATTCAAAAAATTATCAACTAAATTTTCAAGTGCTTCAATAACAAATTGCTTGATAAACCATGGATTTTCATTTTCTACATCTGCTAATAGATCATCTAACCTTGAGCCTTTTATATCGGCCTTAATTGCAGTACCTGTAGCTGCAAGCAATTCTATTCTCTCATCAACATTCATTGTACAAAGCTATCGGCCTTTTTAACTAGAGCCGAAACAAAAATTAGATAAGTTTGCAGCTCAATAAAAATAGTAGCATAAATGGCAATTATGATTACTGACGAATGTATCAATTGTGGTGCATGCGATCCAGAATGTCCAAATAACGCAATATATGAGCCCGGTGCAGAATGGGCCTTTGCAGACGGTACCGAAATAAAAGGCGAAATTAAAATTAGCGGAACTGTATTAGATGCAAATGATCAAAATGAACCAGTATCAGATGAAGTATATTATATAGTACCTGACAAATGCACCGAGTGCGTTGGTTTTCACGAAGAACCTCAATGCGCGGCTGTTTGCCCTGTAGATTGTTGTGTAGACGATCCTGAGAGGAGAGAAAGTGATGAAGTACTTTTAGAAAGAAAGTCTTTCTTGCATCTTGACTAAATTTCGGTTTCCACTTTCATCGTTCCCGGTAAGAGAAAAACCAAGCCATAAGGCTCAATTGGTTACAGAAATACTTTACGGACAAAGGTTTCAAATTATTCAGGATCAAGATACTTGGAAAAAAATAAAAATTATTGCTGATGGATATGAAGGTTGGATTGAATTCAGCCACACCTTTTTACCTTTCGACAGTAACATCAAAATTTCAAATATTACAGGTTCTTTACCAGGAAATAAAGGAAGCATAAGTTTTTATCCTGGTTCCGAGCTCATTCCGAGTGAAATTGACATTTCAAATTCGATTTTAGCTTATATAGAACTTGAAATACTTGCAAAAACATATTTGAATACTCCTTACTTGTGGGGTGGTAAAACAGCCAACGGAATTGACTGCTCTGGTTTTGTACAGGTTTTATTTGCTACACGGGGATTCTTTTTACCAAGAGATGCTTCTCAGCAAGTTGAAATAGGCTTTGAAGTAAGTTACTCTAACAAAAAAAATGGTGACCTAGCCTTCTTCAAAAACGATAAAGGCAAAATAACCCACGTAGGTATCATACTTGGTGATGATCAAATTATTCATGCAAGTGAAATGGTTAGATTAGATAAACTTACCAATCAAGGTATTTGGAACAGTGATTTAAAAAAGCAGACGCATAATTTGGCCATAATAAAGAGGCTTACGATCTAAGAAAATCTCTTTGAATTTCAGCATAATTCTCAATTTGAGATTCATAGCCTTTTGCTAATCTAGACAGATTTGGGGTTACTTTCATCGTTTCAACTCCCATTTTAGTTAAAAGTGAGTCCATTGTAATTTGCTGTTTGACAAGATTAATAAGATCATTTTCATAAACTATATGATAATACACATCTGAAACCAATTTTAAAAACTCCACTTCTCTTGCTTTTTCCTTAACTCTATAACTTAACTCCCTATTTAAGAGATGAATAGGAATTTGAATTTGTTTAATTTCTCTATTTGAAAGTGAATTGTATCGTTTAGTTGCTTTGGCGACTTCAGCAGAAAGGGCTACTTTTTTTAAGTTTAACCTCTCGATATATATGAACTTTATTGACAGACCTTTTAACTTATTTACAAAGCTTGAATCTGATAAAGACTGGACTCTATTGATATGGAAGTGTTTTACTCTAAAACAATAATTAGCTTCTTGGCTTCTGATTGCTCGGTAAAGTATAAATGATCTTAAATGAAGAACCCATTTATCTAGAATTTCGCCATCGGCTCTAATGCCTTCGCTTTGATTTAGAAACTGGATAAACAGCGTACTACCTACCCTTCCCATTCCAAAAATTATGAATATTGGCTTAGGTTCTACATTTTTTTTGGCTTTTACATAAAGCCAAAAATACACTTGGCTAAATACAGAGTAGTTTTTGATAAACAAATACTTTCTGTAAAGCCAAGTTCTAAATTTCATGGTTAGAGTTTTCTCAGAAGCTTAGAAACATCTAGCTCGCTACGCATTTCATTCTTAAGCTCATCAATTTTGATTCTTTTTTGCGCCATGCTATCTCTGTATCTAACGGTTACTGAATTATCTTCAATTGAATCGTAGTCTATCGTTATGCAATATGGTGTTCCAATGGCATCTTGTCTTCTATACCTTTTTCCTATGGCATCTTTTTCATCATATTGACAAGCAAACTCATAACGTAAGTCATTAAAAATCTCCTTAGCTTTTTCATCTAAGCCATCTTTTTTAACAAGGGGTAAAATGGCCAACTTAACTGGAGCCAAGATTGGAGGAATTTTAAGAACCGTTCTCTCTGATTTTTTACCATCTTGCTCTAGTTGTTCTACTTCAAATGAGTTTGATAGTACAACTAAAAACATTCTATCCAAACCAATTGATGTTTCAACAACATAAGGCACGTAACTTTCTTTAATCTCAGGGTCAAAATACCTTAATTTTCTTCCACTTACTTCTTCATGTGCCTTGAGGTCAAAATCGGTACGAGAATGAATTCCTTCTACTTCTTTAAATCCAATTGGAAAATCAAATTCTATATCAGTTGCGGCATTTGCATAATGTGCCAAACTTATATGGTCATGAAACCTATACTTTTCTTCAGAAATACCTAAGCTTTTGTGCCATCTAATTCTTTTTTCTTTCCAATGCTCATACCACTCCATTTCGGTTCCAGGACGTACAAAAAACTGCATTTCCATTTGCTCAAACTCCTTCATTCTAAACAGAAACTGCCTGGCAACAATCTCATTTCTAAAAGCCTTACCAGTTTGAGCTATTCCAAAAGGCACCTTTCTTCTCGACGATTTCTGCACATTTAAAAAATTTACAAAAATGCCTTGCGCCGTTTCAGGTCTTAAATAAAGTGTTCCACTCTCATCTGCCACAGAACCCAATTGGGTGGAAAACATCAAGTTAAATTGCCTTACATCAGTCCAGTTTTTTGAACCGCTTTCAGGACAAGCAATTCCTAAATCTTCAATCAGCTGTTTTACTCCAGCCAAATCACCTTTGCCCATTAAGGCTTCAAACCTTGACTCTATATCGTCAATCTTAGCTTGATTTCTTTTTACATTAGGATTTGTTGCTTTAAATTGTTCTACGTCGAACGAATCACCAAATTTCTTTTTGCCCTTGGTTACATCTTTTTCAATCTTTTGCCTATACTTTTCTACGTGATCTTCTATAAGCACGTCGGCCCTATACCTTTTTTTAGAATCTTTATTATCAATCAATGGATCGTTGAAATTATCAACATGCCCAGAAGCTTTCCATGTTTTGGGATTCATGAAAATTGCCGCATCTAGCCCAACGACATCGTCATTTATTTCAACCATGGCTTTCCACCAGTAGTCTCTAATATTCTTCTTAAGCTCAACACCATATGGGCCATAATCGTATACGGCGCCTAATCCATCATAAATTTCAGATGAAGGAAAAACGTAACCATACTCTTTTGAATGCGAAATGATTTCTTTGAAATTGTCAAGCTTTTGGCTCATGGTTCTCTTTTGTAAGTAGCTGCAAAGATTGCAAAGCCTTTATAAAGGCGATTCATAATGAATAAAAGTTTTCAAGAACTCTTACTTCATAAAATACTCTTCTTGTAAAAATGCTAAAATATCCATACCCAAGGCTATAAAAATATGTACCCAAACACCTCCATACACACTTCTTGACCTCAGTGCAATTACTCCTAAAATAAACCCACCAAATATGGAGCTTATACATTCCATCATTGGTTTTCCAAAATGCAAAGTGCAATAGACCATAACCATTGGGATAACCACCTTTTCACCCAAGTATTTTTCCATTTCGTAAATTAAGAAACCCCTAAAAAGTATTTCTAATGCTAAAAATGTTAAAGCGTAAAGTGCCTCATAGGGAATAAACGTAACCCACGGACTAACTTCTAAATATTTTTCGGTAACTCCAACATTGTAAGTTGGGTAGGATCTCAAAAAATCAGGATTAAATGAAGCCCATATTAACATTGGTGTCATTATGAGCATCATAATTAAGTAAGGACTCTTGTCAAAACCTTTCGTTGTTAAACCAAAAAATGACTTCATTCTGTTTTTCTGAAGCATATAGTAAATACCAATTGGCACAACATATATCAAGGCTCTTGTCACCTTTGCGGTCATTTTTCTATTGTAATATTCTAGCTGTCGGGGCACATCAATTATGCTATACCATTTGTACCAGGCATCTAGAGACAGGGAAAAGCAAAAAATAAAAAGAACAAGCCAGAATCCACCCTTACTCCAAAACGACCAATCGTTTTTAAATATGGAAAGTGCAAATGCCCCAAATAAATAAGGCACAGCATAATAAAGCATGTTGTATATGAAGTATAGTGAACGGTTTTGCTCTCTGTCTAAAATTCCCCTTTCAAAATTGTACTCGTAATTGAACCAAATGGCTATTATCAAAAAAACACTAAGGGTAGCTAAAAGGCCAATTGTATTTTTAGCCTGCTTACCACCGGGGAACACACTCGTAGAATATGAGTAGAGATAAGCAACAATCTTTTTAAATCCTTTCATAATTGAGTCACAAAAGAATGGCTAGAGAATCTAAAATGATGCATCCATCAATAAGAAATAAGTAGTATGGCCAAGTACGCTCTTTAGTCCAACTTAAAACCAACAACATAGAAACCACCACAACTCCTATTCTCAATAGGCCTTCATTAACAAACCAAAGTGAGAAGAGCATCAATAAAAAGGCAATTACTGCACTAGATAAAGATTTTCTAACCCCCATTTTAATAGGAATGGTTGCTAAACTTTTCTGTTCATCCACAACCATATCTCTAAGATCAAATGGAATAGTAATGGCATAAATCAAAAGAAATCTATCAACAAATAAAATTGAATTATTAAAAGTTATTTCGCCAACTGGTGTGCACAAAAAGGCCCCCAACCATGCCCAAACAAAAGCTATTGAAAAGATTTTTGCAAAAGGCAGCTCGCGTAGTCTCAGTTGACCACTTCCAATAGGTAAGGCATATAAAAAAGCCACAAAAGCGGGTACAATTAGAGTAATTTTTTGAGCATTTGGTATAAACAGAAAAAGGGCAAGTGCAGGCAAAGCAAAAACAAGTTGAAACGTTACTTTCGCGTGCGATTTTACAAACTCAGAATTCTTTTTGGTTAAGGCCTGAAAATAGGTTTTTATCAAAGGCCATTCATCTCCAAAAAGTCTATCGAGATTGTACATTAAAATGGTAGCAAAAAACAAAAATGCAGCGGTTACAAAATCTGCATTATTAAAGTGATTATTCAATTTGTAAGCTGAAGATAAATACCAAATTGAGGCGCAAAAGGCAATAAAGAAGTTGTTAGTAAAGAAGTTTTTTAGCAACAGATTTATTTTAATTGTGCTACCTTTACACATATAGCATAATTGCTATAATAGGTGTTAGATAATTAATCACGCTTACAGTAAAGATTTATACAAATTAACATAAAGTAGCGTAAGCATATTTTGTAATGGAAGATATTAAAAGAGGCGACACTACAACTGACGAAGAGCTATACGGTGCGCTAAAAAAGTATTTTGGCTTTAACGAGTTTAAGGGCACCCAAAAAGCCGTAATCAGAAGTATTCTTAATGGAGAAGACACTTTTGTAATAATGCCAACGGGTGGTGGTAAGAGTTTGTGTTATCAACTGCCAGCTTTTATGAGTGAAGGCACAGCTATTATCATTTCTCCACTTATTGCTTTAATGAAGAATCAGGTAGACTTAGTTAGAGCATTTGGTGGCAAAGATGGCGTGGCTCATTTTATGAATTCTTCGCTTTCAAAAAAGCAACTTGACCAAGTAAGGAAAGATGTGCAAGAAGGCGTTACTAAAATTCTTTACTTAGCACCAGAATCACTTACCAAGGAAGACACTGTAAAATTCTTGAAGGAAATTGAGATTCCTTTTGTTGCCGTTGATGAAGCACACTGTATTTCTGAATGGGGACATGACTTTAGGCCAGAATACCGAAGGATTAGGCAGATTGTAGAGAATATTGGTGTAGTTCCTATTATGGGACTTACCGCATCAGCCACTCCTAAAGTAAGAGAAGATGTAATAAAAAACCTAAGGATGAAACAGCCTTTGGTTTACCAATCTTCATTCTTGCGTGATAATCTCTACTACGAAATAAGACCTAAGAAGAATAAGACTCAGGCCATTAAGGAAATAATCTCGGTTATTAAAAAACGTCAAGGCCAATCTGGAATTATATATTGTTTAAGTCGTAAATCTACTGAAGAACTGGCTGAGACGCTTAGAGTGAATGGTCTTAATGCCTTAGAATACCATGCGGGTATGGATTCTGGTACAAGGTCAAAGCATCAAGACGCCTTTTTGATGGAAGAAGTTGATGTAATTGTAGCAACAATTGCCTTTGGTATGGGTATAGATAAGCCTGATGTAAGGTTTGTGATTCACTACGATGTTCCTAAAAGTATTGAAAGCTATTATCAAGAAACCGGAAGGGCCGGCCGTGATGGTATAAAATCAGATTGCATCTTATTTTATGATTATAAAGATCTTTCAAAACTTGAACATTTCTTAAAAGACAAACCAGTTTCAGAAAGAGAAGTAGGAATGCAGCTACTTGAAGAAATGGCGGCATTTAGTGAAAGTTCTGGTTGTAGAAGAAAAGGTATCTTACACTACTTTGGCGAAGACCATGATGATACAGCTTGCCGCATTGAAGGCAAGATAAAAATGTGCGATAATTGTGTTCATCCGAAGGAAAGGTTTGATGCCAAGGTACAGGTAAAGCAAGTTATCGACCTTCTTTTAGAGATTAAGGATAAATTCTTAATGAAGCATATCATTCAGGTTATTCGTGGAGAAAAGAAACAACGCGTAGTTTCTTACGAGCACGATAAGCTTGAAATGTTTGGCTTTGGTAAAGACAATGATTATAACTATTGGAAAAGCATAATAAGAGCTGCAATGCTCGAAGGGCTGATTGCTAAAGATATAGAAACCTACGGTACGCTCAAAGTAACCAATGACGGAAAGGCTTTCTTAGAATCTCCAAGAACCATTGAAGTTGCCATAGATCATGATTTTGAAGATGACACCGCTGATGCAGTTGTTACTACAGGTCAAAAGCAAGCTGGTTATGATAAGGTTCTCTTTGCACTTTTAAAAGAAAAAAGATTTGAAGTTGCACATCAGCACAACTTACCCCCTTACATAATATTTCAAGATCCTTCTTTAGAAGAAATGGCAATTCGCTACCCAATTACCATGGAAGAAATGGGTAATGTGGTAGGAGTAAGTGCTACAAAAGCAAGAAGATATGCCAAGCCTTTTATTAAAGTAATAAAGAAGTACGTTGAAGAAAATGATATTGAAAGACCTGATGATCTAATAATTAAATCAGTAGTTTCAAAATCTGCCAATAAGGTATATATCATTCAGTCATTAGACCGAAAGCTAGACTTTGAAGATATTGCCAATTCCAAAGGCATGGATATGGATGGGCTTCTTACAGAAATTGAAAACATTGTTTTTTCTGGCACAAAACTTAATATAGATTACTATGTAAATGACTTGATTGACGAAGATGATCAAGAAGACATTTATGAGTACTTTAGAGAAGCAGAGAATTCTTCTTTAGAAGCAGCTATGGAAGAGTTTGGCGAAGATGTTTACAGTTACGAAGAAATGAGACTGGTTAAAATCAAGTTCATTTCAGACATGGCCAACTAAGTATTTAACACTCAGAAATTAAAAGAGATTAAAGGTGAAATTCAGAACAGATTTAAGAATTTCACCTTTTTCTTTTAACATAGAACATAGTAAACCAGTATTGCTTTTAGGCTCTTGTTTCTCAAGCAATATTGGATTAAAACTTAAAAAATATAGGTTTAAGACTACCATAAATCCACACGGAATAGTCTTTAACCCACATTCTCTTTCTCAAATAATTTGCAACGCAATTGATGGTGAAGGCATTAATGAGCAATTTATAGTTGATAGTGGCAATGAATTTAAAAGTCTTGAATATCACTCAGACCTAAACGGGAGCAGCCGTGAAGAGTTAATTCAAAAAATTGCTGTAGCCAATGTTAAACTTAGCATGTCAATAAAACATGCTCACACAGTATTTTTAACCTTGGGCTCATCTTGGGTTTATGAATTTAAAAGTTTGAATAGAATTATTTCAAACTGCCAAAAGCAACCGCAAACTCAATTCAACAAGAAACTTTTGTCAGTATCTGAAATTTCAGATAGTCTTAATAGAATTATTGAAAGTATTAAAAAGGTAAACCCAAATTTAAACGTAGTATTTACGGTAAGCCCAATAAGGCATATTAAAGACGGGATTATAGAAAATCAAAGAAGTAAAAGCCACTTGATTGCAGCAGTGCATAACATAGTTGACCAATTTGAATGTTGCAATTATTTCCCAAGCTATGAGCTTTTGATTGATGATTTAAGAGACTATCGTTTTTATGAGAAAGACCTAATTCACCCTAATGACCAATCGATTGAATACGTTTGGGAGCAATTTGAAAGAGGTTTTTTTAATGAGCAAACATCTGAAATCAATCGCCTTATAGGCAAATTAAATTCTGCTCTTGCTCATAGAATAATTGGAAATGATAAAAATATCACCCAAAAATTCATTGTGAATTCAATAAAACTTTGCGAAACTCTTGAACAAGCTTTGAGTGTAAGCTTGGCCGTAGAAAAAGAGCACTTTTTGAATTTGAACAAATAAAAGAACCAATTACTCTACTAAAATTTCTTTTGAAGCAACTCCTTTATCAGTCATAATTAAAAGGTGATAAATACCTTTTACTAAGCCATCAACTTTTACTTCATTCCCTGTCTTAGCACGCTGAAAAACCATTTTGCCTGAAGCATCAAAAAGATAAACTTGCTCAACATTTATTGTTGAGGAGATTATAAAATTTCCATTTGAAGGATTTGGAAAAACATCTACATTTTTAGCATTCAACATTTCGCCTAATCCTGTTGATATACTTAGGTCGAGAAATTGGGCTTCTTGCACTCCGTTTGCATCATATATTCCTCTTATTATTGGATAACCAAATTCCGGAGCATAAAACTCATACACTGTTTCCTTCTCATTAAATGTACTAACAGTATCGGTACCTGTTACTACAATAAAACTCAAATTATTTTCAATATCTAGTATTAAAACATCGTAAACTGAGTCATTTGGCATTTTTGCATTTCCACTATTAATTGCATTTAGACTTCTCTCATAATCAACGTAAATCTGTGCAAACCCAAGACTCAATACAGTTGAGCCTTTTGAATAATAAGAAGTACCTAAACTTAAAGGTGTAGGTAAATATTGCAAGGCGGTGTCAAACTTGGCTACCTGTCCTTGAATACTCATGCCTTGTACAAATAGGCCAGTATCTCTAATTTCCATCAAAAAGTCCAAATCTTGCTGCATGGCTATGTCAGCATCAGGAAAAGAAGTGCTAAACTCACTTGTGTCTGGATTATAAAAAAGAACAGTATCAAAATTGCCTCCTGTTAACCAGCTAAAATCAAAAGTTACTGGGTTAGCATCCGCTACTTTTATAAATTCTGAATCATCCCAATTGTTACTTTCCTTAAACATTGTATCTCTCAAATAAGATTCTCCAATTTCAGGCAGGTTCTCTTTTTCTATGGTTACTTGGGCAAAAGAGACAAAGCCAACCAGCAATGCTAGTAGAGATAATGTAGATTTCTTCATGTTTGGATTTGAACAGCCAAATAAGTGATTATTGTTTTAACCACCAACAAGAGTATCGTTTTAAACTGGTATTAAAACTCAATAATAACACCTAAAGTGGGAAGCGTGTTACCAACATTATTGGTAAGAAGCGTATACTCATATAGGCCGTTTTCGCCAAGAATTGGATCTCCGTTGTCATCAACATCAACATCTAGATTGGGCTGAGCGGCCAAAGAAGAGCCAAATACGTTTTGTACATCAAAATATAGGTTAAGATTAACTCTATTAAAAAACCACTTTTTATCTAGTCGTACATCAAGCTGATTAAAATTATTTACTCTCTCAGAGTTTAGTTGTGCATAATCCGGTAATCCTCTTCTTGTAATGTCCCAAACCTGCGGGCTGGTAGATCTGTCAATATCAAATGGTGTATAAGGTGCACCTGTAACAAACCACCACCGGGCCCCAAACTCCCAGTTCTTTTTTAGTTTTTTACCAGCTGTCATGCTCAATATGTGCCTACTATCCCAAGCACTTGGCACAAATTCACCATTTTTATCTTCGAACTCACTCCATAATAATGTGTATGAAAGTATACCATAAAAACCCTTAAATAACTTTTGTTGAAATAAAAACTCAACACCATAAGTCCTTCCTTGGGCTGAAGATTCTGCCGGCTCATTGCCTATCACCCCAAAATCACTGCCCAAATTGGCTAATGTAATTGAGTCAGTTAATAAGAAAGGATAATTGCTATACCTCTTATAAAAGCCTTCAAGTGTAATTCTCGAATTTGTTTTTGTATTCCATTCAATTCCCGCAACAATATGATCGGCCTGTATGTAATCCATTCTATCTTGATTAACTAACTGATCTTCATTGTTTTTATAGCCTAAAACTGTATTTGGCGGTAGCTGAAAATATCTTCCTGTATTAAAGTTTAATGCAAAACTCTCGTTCAAAATATATGATGCCGAAAATCTTGGTGAAAACTGCTCCCAAAACTTCATCATCTCGTCATTGTAATCAGCCGCATCCATTCTAAAACCAAACGAGAGCAAAAGCTTATCATCTAAAAGTTTTCTGCTGGCTTGCCCAAATGCTGCATATCTAGCGTAGTCTAAATCGCTTGAAAATTGCCTTTCTAAAACACCAAATGGCGTAGAAATTTTATTGTACGTGCTGTTTGAATAATATACTTTTTCAGCCCCAGCGCCTATGTTGAATGACCATTTACCAAATCTGCTAAAGTTTTCATATCTAAGTTTATTCTCTACTTCTTCGCTTAAGTAGTCAAGAATTACATTATTGGGATCAGAATCATCATTATTCTGATACTTATACGTTGTATTATTTAGCTTGCTTCGGCTGAAAACGAAATTGCTGTAGCTGTTTTTATGAAATCTTGTATACTTAAAGCCCCTGGTATAATTGTATTGTTCATTTACGGGTAAGTAGTTGAGTATAAAACGCTGCTCACGTGTTTCATTGGCGTCTAAATTAAGCTCAAAATTATCAACAGCCCCAATACCAATAATGGTAAAGTGGTTTTTTTGATTTGGCTCTATTTTAAACTTGAATTGTAAGTCTGTATAAATTGGTAAAAATGGCAATCCAATTTGCTGAAATAAAAACTGTAAATAAGACCTACGATATGAAACCATATATGTTGCCTTGTCAGAAATTGGCCCATCAATTAAAATCCCAAGATCACTAGCGCCTACAGTACCCTGAAAATTATGCTTTTCCTTGTCTCCTGATTTTTGTTTAAAGTCCATTACTGAACTTAAAGTGTTCCCTCTGTTTGCAGGAAATGCTCCAGAATAAAACTCAACTTCTCTTATAAAGTTAACATTGATCATACCTACTGGCCCGCCGCTTGCACCCTGTGTTGCAAAGTGATTTATAGTAGGAATTTCAATATCGTCAAGATAAAAACGGTTCTCATTTGGAGCCCCTCCCCTTATAATGAGGTCGTTTCTAAAAGAAACAGTTGGTGTTACCCCCGGAAGCGTTTGAATAACCCTTGATATATCTCTGTTTCCGCCAGGATTTCTTTCAATCTCATTTACTCCTATAGTTCTAAGAGAAACTGGCGCTTCTTCCTTTTTCTCAAAGGCCTTTGTGGTAATTACAACTTCATCAAGAGCCTGACTTGATTCTTTTAAGTCAAAATTTACTTCTATTGATTTATTACCATCAACTTTAATTTCATAAACAATCTTTGAGTCATAACCAATGTATGTGGCCATAACATTATACAGCCCTGGCTCAATGTTCTCAATTCTAAAATTACCATCAATATCACTGGTGGCACCATAAACAGTGCCTTGAATACCCACATTGGCAAATGGTAATGGTTCATTATTTATTCCATTGTAAATCCTACCTTTAATTGTGCCAGTTTGGGCATACGAAAAAGTACTAATGCAAAGTGACAGTAGTAAAAAATTGATTTTTGCTCTCATTATCTTCCAAATTCGAGCTATTAACAAGTGTATCTTTTAGAAGTTTGCTAAATATCAAAAAAAATTAAGGTAGCACCACATTCGCTCTTTTTAAAAAAGCTCCCCATTTTACATCATATCCGTGTACATCATTTGTTTTCCCCATTTTGTTAAATATTTCGCCACCAGAGTTTGACCATTCAAATATGCCCCCATATAGATTAAGTACATTTTTGTAACCATTTGCTTTAAGTCTCTCGCCAATTTTACCACTTCTGTACCCTACTGAACAGTACACAATAATTGTTTTTGAAGTATCAATATTTTTAACCCGTTCAATAGAAAAGTCACTATACCCAACCCATTTTGCTCCTTTCAAATGGCTTACATTATACTCTTCAATTTCTCTCGCATCCAAAAAAACAAATTCATCCCAACGCTTTGATTCTTTTAAAAGATTTACATCAACTAGCGAAATATCTTTTGGTATTATAGGGCGAATTAAACTATCAAATGCGGGGCTTTCAACTTTCATTTGACCACAAGAATTAATGGCTATTGACAACATAAAGAATATGAGCAGTCTTCTCATTTAGGTTTTATTATTTTGCACAGTTGACACAATGCAAACTCCCAAGTATAAGTTTCAATATTATCAATGGCCTTTCGAAATCTATTCCTTTTTTGCTCACAATTTCTATTTCAATTCTCATTAGCTTTAGAAAAATAGAACTCGTAATTTGATTCATTTGTTCTTCAGCTAGCATAGAAAAACCTACTTTTAAATATAGTTTAAACGTTAAAAAGAGCCATTGTAATTTATGTCACTTACAGCATTTAGAGTCACAATATACTTTTGCTCTGTTCTTAATTAAGAATAAATCTAAATAACAATGATAATCGAACAAATATATACGGGTTGTTTGGCTCAAGGAGCCTATTATATTGAGTCAAAGGGCGAAGCTGCCATAATTGATCCTTTAAGAGAAACAGATCCTTATTTAAAAAGAGCAGCAAAAGATAATGCCAAAATAAAATACATTTTAGAGACGCATTTTCATGCTGATTTCGTTTCGGGACATGTAGACCTTTCTTCAAAAACAGGCGCCAAAATTGTATTTGGACCAAATGCATCAACAGAATACGATGCTCATATTGCTAAAGATAATGAAGAATTTAAGGTTGGCGATATAACACTAAAAGTGCTTCATACACCTGGGCATACTATGGAATCTACAACGTTTTTGCTAATTGATGAAAACGGTAAAGATCACTGCATTTTTAGCGGTGATACTTTATTTATTGGAGATGTAGGTAGGCCAGATCTTGCAGTAAAAACTGATTTAACAAAAGAAGACCTTGCAAAACACCTTTTTGATAGTCTAAGAAACAAGATTATGACCTTGCCAGATGACGTTATTGTTTATCCTGCTCACGGTGCCGGCTCGGCCTGCGGTAAAAACATGAGCAAGGAGACATATGATACCCTTGGCAACCAAAAAGCTAACAATTATGCGCTAAGGGCTGATATGACTCAAGATGAGTTTGTAAAAGAAGTTACTGACGGCATACTACCTCCTCCGCAGTATTTCCCTAAAAATGTAATGCTTAATAAGAACGGCTACGAGAGCCTTGACAGTGTAAAAGCCAATGGACTTAAAGCGCTCAATGCAAAAGAGTTTGAATTTTTGGTAAATGATCAGGGCGCTTTAATGATTGATACAAGGGCAACATCTGATTTTGAAAAAGCACATATCCCTAACTCAATATTTATTGGTCTTGACGGAAGCTTTGCCAGTTGGGTAGGCACGCTTGTGAGCGATATTAATCAGCCTATTGTTTTTATTGCAGACCAAGGAACAGAAGAAGAAGTTGTAACAAGACTTTCTAGAGTTGGTTATGATAATACCTTAGGTTATTTAGAAGGAGGCATTTCTGCTTGGAAAAACGACGGTTTTGAAACAGAATCAATAAACTGTGTTACCGTAGAGGAATTAGAAGGACTTTTAAAGAAAGAAAAGCTCAACATAGTAGATGTTAGAAAACCTACTGAATTTGTTGCAGAACATGTGGACGGAGCAAAAAATGTGGCTCTTGATTATTTAAGTGAAAACTTGAGCGAGATTGATAAAAATCAAACTAACTATTTGCATTGTGCAGCGGGCTACAGGTCGTTAATAGCATCATCTATACTTCAATCAAGAGGGTTTGACATTGTAAATATTCAAGGCGGTTTTGAAGCAATTGTTGAATCAAATATTAAGACCACAGATTACGTCTGCCCTTCAACCCTTAAATAAAATAATAAACACATATGGATCTTATTCTTGAACCCTGGCCATGGTATGTATCTGGCCCACTCATAGGTTTAACACTAATTATTAGCATTCTTATTGGAGGTGAACCTTTAGGAGTTTCATCATCATTTCGTCATATCTGTTCAGCATGCGTTCCCGGCGATGTTGAATTCTTTAAATACGATTGGAAAAAGTACATCTGGAATTTACTATTTGTCTTGGGGATTGGAATCGGAGGCTTTGTAGCCACAAACTTTTTAAACACACCAGAAAAAATTCCTATTTCTGAACAAACAGTTGCTGATTTAAATGAGATTGGACTAACCGATCTAAATGGCTTTGTTCCTACAGAAATATTCAGCTTCTCAAATCTATTGAGTTTAAACGGTTTCATTTTTATGATACTTGGCGGCCTTCTTGTCGGCTTCGGTGTTCGATTTGCTGGGGGCTGTACAAGCGGACACACAATTTCAGGCATTTCTAACCTGCAATGGGTAAGCTTGGTAGCTACTATTTCATTTTTTGTTGGTGGCTTAGTTATGACCCACTTCATTTACCCATTAATCTTTTAAAAAATGAATAAAAAGATCATACAATTAGTACTCGGTATACTTTTCGGGATTTTGCTTACTAAAGCAGAAGTTATTTCTTGGTTTAGAATTCAAGAGATGTTTAGATTCCAAGCTTTTCATATGTATGGAATTATTGGTAGCGCAATTGTTGTAGGCCTTATTGGATTACAAATAATCAAGGCTACCAAAGCGAAAAATATTTATGGAGATACTGTTAACATTCCAGACAAAAAATGGCACTGGGGTGCTGTTTTTGGTGGTGTTTCATTCGGATTAGGATGGGCACTTACTGGAGCATGCCCAGGCCCCCTTTTCGCTCTTTTTGGAAGCGGTTATTATGTATTTATTGTTCCAATTCTATTTGCCATATTAGGTACTTATCTATACGGTAGACTAAGAAATTACCTACCGCACTAATTGGATTAAAATTTGGAGTAATAAATAATTATAGTACTTTTGACTCATGCTTTAGATGAGAGCATTTTCAAACATGATACCCCATTAGCCCTAGTTTTTTCATAGCCCTAACCACCCAGACTGACTCCCAAGTTAGTCTGGGTTTTTTTGAAAAAAATATGTCGGTTGATTTTGAGAAATAAAATCTTACTATATATTTGTATTACCAACAAACGAGTTGGCCTTAACGAGAGTTAAGATGGATTTAGATACCCCATTAGCCCTAGTTTTTTCATAGCCCTAATTTTCCCGGGTTGGTCCCAAACCAGCCCGGGTTTTTTTTGTCTTTTTTTTCTTAAATCCCTTTTTCAAAGCTATTTCATTAAGTTGCGAAACAATTGAGAATTTTACGTGAATCTAGATTCTAACAGACCTTTTGAAGATTTATCACAGGCCGAAAAAGAGCTTGAAAGAGAGTTAAGACCGCAAAGTTTTTCTGACTTTACGGGTCAGGCCAAGCTAATAGAAAATCTTGAAGTTTTTACCAAGGCTGCCCTAAAAAGAGGAGAAGCACTGGATCATGTTTTATTGCATGGCCCTCCGGGTTTAGGTAAAACTACCTTGGCATTTATTATTTCAAATGAATTGGGGGTTGGAATTAAAGTTACATCAGGACCGGTTCTTGACAAGCCCGGCAATCTGGCTGGCTTGCTAACTAACCTTGAAGAAGGAGATATTTTGTTCATTGATGAGATACATAGACTTCAGCCAGTTGTTGAAGAGTACCTGTATTCCGCAATGGAAGACTATAAGATTGACATTATGCTTGAGCAAGGTCCAAATGCTCGAAGTGTTCAAATCGCCTTAAATCCCTTTACCCTTGTAGGTGCCACTACCCGCTCGGGTTTACTTACTTCCCCATTACGTGCTAGGTTTGGAATTAAGTCTAGATTAGAGTATTATGATGCCGACTTGCTTTCCAAAATAGTAAGGCGCTCTGCAATTATTTTAAAAGTTTCAATTGAGAAAGATGCTTCTTTTGAAATTGCAAGGAGAAGTAGAGGAACCCCCAGAATTGCCAATGCTTTATTAAGAAGGGTTAGAGATTTTGCCCAGATTAAAGGTGACGGAAATATAGACCTAAAAATAACCAAGTACGGCCTTGATGCGCTTAATGTTGATGAAAACGGTTTTGACGATATGGACAACCGAATTCTACAAGCCATTGTAGAAAAATTTTCAGGTGGACCAGTAGGCCTTACAACAATTGCCACAGCTGTTTCTGAAGATGCTGGAACCATTGAAGAAGTTTATGAACCATACCTTATTCAAGAAGGCTTCTTAAAACGTACACCCCGAGGACGCGAAGCAACACCTAAAGCCTTTAGGCACTTAGGGAAATTACCACACAATCAAGGGGGTCTTTTTGACTAATGGACAAAAAAGCCCAAAGCCAACTTATAAAAAAACTAGCAAAGCAACTAGGTTTTAATGCTTGTGGCATTTCAAAAGCAGAATTTTTAGAGCCCGAAGCTAGAAAACTTGAACTTTGGCTTAGTCAAAACATGAATGGTAAAATGGCCTATATGGCCAATAATTTTGATAAAAGAACTGACCCTACAAAACTATTTGAAGGATGTAAATCGGTAGTATCATTAGTGCTAAACTATTACCCACAAGAAGAACAAGATACTGGGTTACCCAAAATATCGAGATACGCCTATGGTAGAGACTATCACAAGGTGCTTAAGGGCAAATGCAAGGCTTTAATTAACCAATTACAAGGCGAAATTGGCGATTTTGCAGGTAGAGCATTTGTAGATAGTGCTCCCGTAATGGACAAGGCTTGGGCACAACGGTCAGGTCTTGGATGGATTGGCAAACACTCAAATCTTATTAACCGTAACATTGGCAGCTACTTTTTTATTGCTGAGATTCTATGTGACCTTGATTTGGCACCTGACGCCCCTATTAAAGACTATTGCGGCTCATGCACCAAATGCATAGATGCTTGTCCTACAGATGCCATTGAATCTCCCTATGTTGTAAATGGAAGCAAATGCATTTCTTATTTAACCATTGAACTCAAGGATGCCATCCCTACGGAGTTTAAAGGGAAATTTGAAAACTGGGCATTTGGTTGCGACATTTGCCAAGAAGTGTGCCCATGGAACCGCTTTTCTACGCCAAATAATGAGAATGACTTTAACTACCGAAAGGATGCTATGGAGCTAAATGAAAAAGAATGGCTTGAAATAACCGAAGATATTTTCAACAAAAAGTTTGCCGGTAGTCCAATTAGAAGAACTGGAATTCAAGGAATGAAAAGAAACATTAGGTTTTTAAAACCTGATTAACGTCTCTTTTTTCTTTTGGGCTCACCCATGTAAAAGCCGATTGGAAGTTCATAAGAAACCCTTGCAGGAGTTTCATCATCAAACCTTCCTGGTTGCCAATTCGGCATAGAATTAATTACTCTTACCGCTTCTGTTTTCATAGCTAGTGTTGCATTTTTACTGGCTTTTTCGTCAATTTCAATATTGCTCAAGCTCCCATCTTTTTCAATAACAAAACTTATATATACTACCCCTTCGTTTTTGTTAAGCCTATCTTCATATGGGTATTTAACATTTTCTCTTAAAAATAAAGATAGACTATCTACGCCTCCCGTATACTCAGGCATTTGGTAAACGATTTTATATACCTTATCAGTTTTTTGGGCCTTTACAAAACCTGCTGAAATAAAAAAGAGCAACCACAATGTAGTTGCTCTTTTAAATATGCTATTTACAATCATTACTTAATTGTACTTATCACAGTTTCCCAATCACTGGCGTCCTTATCATTTTGCTTAGCTGATTGAACCATTCTTCTAAGCATCATTACATTTTGTTCAATCATTTGTCTTGCTTCTTGTTGTTTTTCTCTATCAAGACTCATGTACCAATTAAGTTCGCTTACCAGGTATTTGGCAATTCTCTGATCTAGATCATATGCCTTATCTATCTCGCCAAGCTCATAATACATTTGAGAGTATTGAACCATGTAGGCGTCATATGGTACTAAATGTTCAGGAATATTTTGAAGTCCTTTATCAAGTACTTCAATTGCACGCTTACGTTTACTGTCAATAATTGTTTTGTCTAAACCATCAGTATTTTCTCCACCAGCCATTAAAAAGTTATACTCTTGTTCGGCGTAGCGAGATTCCATCATCAACTTATTGGCTAATCTAACAAAGATATTTCTGAAGTTTTTAGCCTGTCGCATAAGAACAAAGTCAACCCACATGTCTTCTTCATAATCTAAGCCACCCCAAGTAAATTTATTACTTACGTTGTCAAACATTATATCGGTATCAACCCTTCCCGGCTGACCATCTACATCAAGTCTGTTGTCTTGCTTAATAGGAACTAATCTGTACGTTAACCCTTCCATTTGTAAATATGGCATTAGGTTTATATAGGCTGCTGTACCTGTTGTAATAGCCCAATAAATTGGTCTTTTCCAACCATTTCTGGCATTGGTAGCAATAACATCAAGCACACACAAGTCAGCTTTCATTAGCGTGTTTTTCTTAACATTCCACGAAATTGACTTTACTATCTTATCAGCATTTTCTTCACTTACAGTTCCGCTATTTATTACTGCGTTTTTATCAATTGAAATCTTAAACTTCTTTGAAGGAAAGAAATTAAGGTAATCACCGCTTTGCATTTGAACCTTGGTTTCTCTTTTATCGCTGGCAATAAACCTTATTAGGTCATAAAGCTCTAATCGAGAGTCTTTTGAAAGATTAGGTAATCCATGATTTTCATAGAAAAGTGCATAATCTCTTGTACCCTGACGATATTTACCCGGATGCATGGTCATCTGAATAGAGTCGGCATTATTGATTGGCCTTCTCATTTGGTTTATATACCAATCAGTGTTCAGTAAACTAAGGTTTATGATTCTAATATCATCTCTAATACCTTCAACTTCTTGAGCATACCAAAGAGGATAAGTATCATTATCACCATTTGTAAAAAGAATGGCATTTGGTGCGCAAGACTCCAAGTAATTACTTCCGAAAGCCAAAGGAACTGTTCTATTTGACCTATCATGATCGTCCCATTCTTCAGCCACCATATTAATTGGCACAAGTAATAAAAGTATAAAACCTGACCCGGCAGCCGCCAGCGTAGGATTAAGCTTAGTTCTTAAGAAATTCCAGATAGCAAGTGCTCCAAGGGCAATCCATATAGCATAAAAGTAAAATGATGCTACAAACACATAGTCTCTTTCACGCGGTTGCAAAGGAGGCATGTTAAGGTAAACGGCCAAGGCAATACCTGTCATTACAAAATATATGAGTACATATAAGAAAGACTCTTGATTCTTTCTTGCATGAAAAACCAAGCCTATTAATCCAAGAATGAATGGAATACCATAAAGAAGGTTTCTAGACTTATCGTTTCTGACATGATCTGGCAAATTATCACTACTTGGCACATCAAAAAGACCTTGATCTATGCCATTAATACCCGATATTATATTTCCTTGAAATGATGATCCGTGTCCTTGGGTATCATTTTGTCTACCAATAAAATTCCATCCAAAATATCTAAACCACATGTGGTTTAGTTGATATTTCATGAAAAATGCGATATTATCTCCTACAGATGGGGTTCTAACCGCTCTTCGAATACTTGGAACCCAACGTTTGTACTCTGATATATGGTCTTCTTGCCTTGAATACATTCTAGGGAAAACAACCGTATGCTCTGCAGAGTAATCTTCTTCGTACTTTCTTTCAGTAAAAATGTATTCTTCTTCGCCTTTACGATATTGCTTTGCTCCCGTTTTGTCAGCTGAATAGCCATTTGTTGCAGTATATGCAGTAAAATTAGGTCCTTTAAGAATTGGTCTATCTCCGTACTGTTCACGGTTTAAGTAAGAGAGCAATGAGAAAACATTCTCAGGATCATTCATATCAATAGCCGGATTGGCTAATGACCTAACAACAACCATTGTATAAGAACTATAGCCTATTAGAATAACCGCAAATGAGGTTAACACAACATTTGCTAATCCTTTGTTATTTACGTAAGTGTAATAAATACCATAAACAACTGCACCAATAAGCATTGCAATAAACACAAATGCTCCCATCCAAAAAGGTAGATTGAATGAGTTAACGAAAATGAGCTCAAACTTTGAAATTAAGTTTGGTATTCCGATGATAATACCAACCTGAACTAGCCCGAGAATTACAAGACCAATAAATGACGTGATTATAAAGCCTCTAAAATCATAACCGAATTTTCTGAAATAGTAAACCAATGCCATTGCCGGAATTGCTAGCAAACTCATTAAGTGTACTCCACTTGATAATCCTATAAAAAAGCAAATAAGTACAATCCAGCGCATATTGTCTGGCTCATCTGCTCTTCTCTCCCATTTCATCATAAGCCAACTTACCAATGCAATAAACATTGAAGACATGGCGTAAACTTCACCTTCAACAGCAGAGAACCACGCGGTATCTGACCAGGTGTATGCCAATGAACCAATTAAACCGGCTGCAATTACAGCCATCATTTGATCGGCTTTAACATTCTTCTCATCGTTAAAAGCAATTTTGGTAGCAATGGCAGTAATGGTCCAAAACAAGAACAAAGAAGCCATAGCGCTCATAAGCGCCGATGAAAAATTAACAAGATCAGGCACTAAAGCATCTTGTCCGAAAGCGAAAATTGTAAATACATGGTTTAGCATCAAAAAGAAAGGTGCCCCGGGAGGGTGTACCACTTCTAATTTGTATGATGCGGGAATAAATTCACCACAATCCCATAAACTTACCGATGCTTCTTGAGTAAGGGCATAGGTAAAAAGAGCAATGATGAACACAAGCCATCCTGCTACAGTGTTAATTTTCGAATAGTTCTTAAAATCCATTATGGATACAGTTTTTCAATTGACGCGGGGCGCAAATTATGAAAATAAATCTTTGGCGGGGATTTAATTTAACAATAGGCAGGTTAATAAGCGTTAGCCATTGTTAAGCAAGTTACTATAATTTTATCTCAAGCTCTAAAAACAGCACTACAATACACAAAAAAGCCCCAAATGCTATTGCAAATGGGGCTCTTGGTTTTTAGATATTCTGTTTCTTACTTCTTCACAATTCTATTTGTGAAAGTTTTACCTTCTACGGTTAAACCTTCAATAATGTAAACACCTTTTCTTAAGCTGCTTACATCAATAGAATTTTGAACATTGGTAAATGTTTTCACTTTGACGCCAACCAGATTGTAAACATCAACCCTTTGAATTTTAACTTCTGAAGTGATTACCAAAGTTCCTGAAGTTGGAGTAGGATAAACTGTTATATCAGTCTTTTTAGTTTCTTCTAAATTAACTTTAGCATCAATGTCCATTAATGAACGAGGGAAAATTTGATATCCTTCATCTTTAGGCTCACTACTATCGTACTGTCCACCAATTCCCATAATATCAAATTTGTATTTTGGAGCTTCCATACCAGGTATGTCAGTATCGCTATCTACTCTTAAGGTAAATGTATCTACACCATTGGTAAAATCAGCATTAAAAGAACCTGAAGCTGACCATTGACTTGCATCAACAAGTTCCACATCCTTAAACATTACCAAATAAGACTCTGTCATTTCATTTAAGTCAGAAACTTCAATGGCTTCAACCGTAATATTAGAGTCCATTAAGTTGATAGAATCTGCACTTACAAATTGAGTAAGACCATTAAAAGACCCAAGCTCTCCGTAAATCCAAATACTATCACCAATACGTGGTTGGTAACCTGTCCAATCTCTTAAATAAGTAGTTAAACCCCAGCCATTTGATTGAAAGCTGATTTGCATGCCACCACTACCGCCAAAGTTTACGTCGTTATTTACAACGCCACCTACAGCAATGTTTTTGTCTTCGTATAAAGAAACACCATTTTCATTATTTTCTCTAGCTTCTTCAATGGTAAGCATGTATTGATCAAATTCAATATCCCACCAATTTCTAGGGAAAAGTTGGTAACCTTCATTTCTTGGATCGCTTGAATCGTACTGTCCGCCTATTCCTATAAGATCAAAACTTGAAGCTTGTGGCATTCTTTCATCAATATCGGTATCACTATCTACGCGAACTGCAAAAGTGTCAACACCGTTGGTAACATCAATATTAAAAGATCTTCCATTGCTCCACTGAGATGGATCAACCCAAGTTAAACCTTCCATTTTAACCAATTTTGACTCGGTTGACTCATCAAGCATCGTAACAACTTCTGGCATTACCATAATACCTGAATCAAGTAGATGAATAGAATCTGCACTTACAAATTGAGTAAGGCCATTAAATGCACCAAGCTCACCATAAACTGCAATACTGTCGCCCATACGAGGCTCATAACCAGTCCAACTTCTTAAATATGTTGTTACGGCCCAACCAGCATCTTGGAAACTGATTTGCATTCCGCCTCCACCACCAAAGTTGGTAGAATTATTCACTACACCACGGGTAACTAATTTCTTACCATCGTAAATTGACATGGTGTTCATGTTGTTTTCTCTAACTTGCTCAATGCTTAAGTCGTACATATCAAATTCAAGATCAATCCACTCTCTTGGAAACAATTGATATCCTTCATCTTTTGGAACACTTGAATCATACTGTCCGCCAATACCAATTGCACTAAATCCAGAAGCTTGAGCTCCTCTTCCATCAATATCAGTGTCACTGTCTACTCTCAAGGTAAAGGTGTCAGTTCCGTTTGTAGCATCAATATTAAATGAACCACTTGTTCTCCATTGTGATGGATCTACCCAGGTAAGGTTTTCTATTTTTACTAACTTAGATTCAGTTGATTCATCAAGCATGGTAACAACTTCTGCACTAACAGAAGCACCTGTTGATTTTACTATAATAGAATCTGCAGAAGTAAACTGAGTAAGGCCATTGAACTCTCCAATAGTTCCATAAATCCAAATACTATCTCCCAATACTGGAGTGTATCCAGTCCAGCTTCTTAAGTATGATGTAATTGCCCAACCTTGTGATTGAATGCTAATTTGCATTCCGCCTCCACCACCAAAGTTTACAGCATTGTTTACATAACCACCAGTTACTACCGTTTGACCATCATAAGTAGAAACACCGTCAGCGTCATTTACTCTTAAGTCTTTAATAGAAATAGTATTGTTATTACCTCCTGTTTGAGATTTATGACAATCTGATGTATGAGCTCCCCAATAGGTATAAGTATTTTGAGCGTAAACATCCCATTGTGCAGCACTCTTTTTCCAATTTGTGGTTCCTGATTTTACACCTGCTTTTCTTACTAATGTATATTCGCTTGTAGCACCAGTTCCAACAGTCCAGTTTCTACCCGGGTCAACACCAACAATACCAATAATATCTAAAGTATCAAATGCAGTTCCGTTGTATTTACCTAATACAAGGGCATCATCACCATTATAAAATGTAACACTATGGGCTGTATCGGCATATCTCTTTAGAGCAGTTGCCGAGCCTGAGTTAACTACCTTGTAGCTTGAATCGGCTTCGAGCGTTCCGCTCAAAACCAATAATTGCGAAGCAGTAGTACCACCATTTGAGAATAGTGCCACTCCATAGGCCGATAGATCAATTGAAGAACTTGTAGGATTGTAAATTTCAAAACCTTTATTGTTACTGCTTCCTTCAATATATTCTGATATAAATAAATCAGAACAATCGGTTTGAGCATTAACAGAAAAGCCTAAAACTACTCCCAACAAAAGGGTAAAGATTTTTCTCATCATTGTGCGTTTCAAAGTTTTGGGCAAATGTAAAAAACACAGAAAGCCAAACCCTGTATGTGAAGAGATTCTTTCAGAGAAGATTACAATAAATGACAATCTTTGTTGTTGCATATAAGATTGAAACCGAATATCAAGAAATTTACCAAAGTGTTGTGGAGTCTATTAAAATGGATGGTTCCACTGATTGTATTGGCCATTATATTTTGTAATGCCACCATTCACTTTTACGCTCAAAAATATGTTTATAAGAATATTGAGGAACTGCCAGGGCAAAAAGTGGGTCTTGTTTTAGGTACAAGTAAATACGTAATTGGCGGTAATCCCAACTACTATTTTAAGTATAGAATTAACGCCGCTGTTTCACTTTACAAAGCTGGTAAAATTAAATACATATTGGTAAGTGGAGATAATGGGACAAATGCCTACAATGAGCCTAGAGACATGTATAATGCGCTAATTGATGCAGGAATTCCCAAGGAACATATTGTACTTGATTATGCGGGTTTTAGAACCCTTGACTCTATTGTGCGATGCAAGGAAGTTTTTATGCAAGAAAGTTTTGTAATTATTTCTCAAGAGTTTCATAACCAAAGGGCTGTATTCTTAGCTCATGCCCATGGAATAAACGCTATAGCTTTTAGCGCTAAAGATGTACAAAACAAAAACGGCATAAAAACTAGAATTAGAGAGCTTTTTGCTAAAACTAAAGTTTTTATTGATTTGGCTCTAGAAAAACGGCCAAAATATCTTGGTGAGCAAATAGTAATTGGAGAATAATATAGCCTTTGAGCTAAGCATTTATTCTTATTACCAAACCTTCTACCTTTGCCTTCGTTTAGAACAAAACTCAAAACTTCAATAAAATATGGCTTACACTAACGAAGCAATCGAAAGTATAGACTTATCAAATATTAAAGCGCCAACAGGTACTGAGCTAAACTGTAAAGGCTGGCAGCAAGAAGCAGCTTTTAGAATGCTACTAAACAATCTTGACCCTGATAATGCCGAAAAGCCAGAAGAATTGGTTGTTTACGGTGGATCTGGGAAAGCGGCAAGAAACAAGGAGTCGCTTCAAATGATTTTGAAAGCACTTAAAGACCTGAATCATGATGAAACACTTTTGGTGCAATCAGGCAAGCCGGTGGGCATTTTACCTACTCATAAAGATGCCCCTAGGGTTTTGATATCAAACTCTATGATTGTTCCGCATTGGGCCACTTTTGAAAACTTTTTAGAGCTTGAAAAGAAAGGTTTGATAATGTATGGCCAAATGACGGCGGGTTCTTGGATATATATAGGCTCACAAGGCATTGTGCAAGGAACCTATGAAACTTTTGCTGAAGCAGCTCGCCAATCTTTCGGAGGTACTTTAAAAGGCACCCTTTCTGTAACCGCAGGACTTGGTGGCATGGGCGGTGCTCAACCTTTGGCCATTACTATGAATGAAGGAACGTGCCTAGCTGCTGAAGTTGAAGAGTGGAGAATTAAAAGAAGAATTGAAACTCGTTACTTAGACGAGTATTATGGCGATATTGACAAAGCCATTGACCGTTCTATTGAAGCAAAAAACAATGCTGAAGGGATTTCTATTGCCTATTTGGGCAACGCCATTGATCTTTTAGAAAGAATGCTTGAAAGGGGAATTATTCCTGATCTACTAACTGATCAGACCTCAGCGCATGATCCTTTGAACGGATATTTACCACAAAACGTGAGCAATGAGCAGGGTAAAGTGCTAAGAGAAAGCAATCCTGATGAATATATAAAGCTATCATACGAAAGCATGGCTAAGCATGTTGAGCTAATGCTAGAAATGCAAAAACGCGGTGCTGAGACTTTTGATTATGGAAATAATTTACGCGGAAGAGCATTGGAATACGGTGTTAAAAACGCCTTTGATTTTCCTGGATTTGTGCCTGCTTACATCCGTCCGTTGTTCTGCGAAGGAAAAGGACCTTTCCGTTGGGTAGCATTGAGTGGCGACCCACAAGATATTTACGAAACAGACAAAGCCATTCTAGAGCTTTTTCCTGAAGATAAACCACTTGCCCGCTGGATTAAAATGGCACAAGAGCGAATAGATTTTCAAGGCTTACCTGCTCGTATTTGCTGGTTATCTCAAGGTGCTAGAGAAAAAGCAGGTTTAAAGTTCAATGAATTAGTGCGTACTGGAAAAGTAAAAGCACCAATTGTAATTGGTAGAGACCACTTAGATACGGGTTCAGTAGCATCACCAAACCGAGAAACTGAAGCCATGAAAGATGGATCTGATGCCATTGCCGATTGGCCTATTTTAAATGCAATGGTGAGCACTGCAGGCGGTAGTACTTGGACATCGTTACACCACGGTGGTGGTGTAGGTATTGGTTATTCAATTCATTCGGGTGTTGTAATTGTTGCTGATGGTACCGATGATGCCGAAATACGTTTGAAAAGAGTGCTACATAATGACCCAGCCATGGGCGTTCTAAGACATATGGATGCTGGGTACGATATTGCTCAAAACACTGCTAGTGAGCATGGATTAGATTTAAAAGAAAGACTGAGCGAATAGCGAATAGCGAATAGCGAATAGCGAATAGCGAATAGCGAATAGCGAATAGCGAATAGCGAATAGCGAATAGCGAAATTTAAGCCCCGATCATTTTGATTGGGGCTTTTTGGTTATTCAAACTTATATCTTTGATTAAACGACCGACATGAAAAACCAGAAGCTAATTTTTCTATTTCTAATTGCACCCCTAATCAGTTTTGCTCAAATTGACACATCGGCATTGACGGTGAGTGGTTATGTTGACTTCTATTTTTCCTATGATTTTAACTCATTTAAGCCGAGTAACGACCCCGGGTTTCTTTACAGTTACAATCGAAGAAATCAGGTTGGAATGAACTTAGCCCTGCTTAAGATGAATTACAGAAAAGGTGCAGCTCAGGTTAATGTTGCGTTGCAAGTTGGTTCTTTTGTCAATGTTAATGATTATCTATCTCAACCAATTCAAGAACTTAACCTTGAAGTTGATTTAAATAAGCAGAAAACGCTATCATTAAAAACAGGTATTTTCACTTCTCATTTAGGTTTTGAAAGTGCCATAGGTGCAGATAATGTCTGTCTCTCGCAGTCTTTAGTTTCAGAAAACTCTCCATATTTTTTATTCGGTTCAATGGTAAACTTCAATCCAAACAATAAGATTAAAATTGGCCTTGTTGTAAGCAATGGATGGTACGTATTTCCAAGAAAATTTGAAAATAATGCAATTGCAATTGGAAGCTATATTTCATATAAACCAACTAAATCTTTTAAAATTTATTGGGCTACTTATAATGACATAAATAGAAGGTTTTACAACAACTTCTATACACAACTAAACACCAATAAACTTAAACTAACGTTGGGCATTGATTATGGTCAAGATGTTTGGGGCCCTAATAGAACTGATTTTTGGTATGTACCAACTTCAATCCTTCAGGTAAAAATTAATGAGAAGATTAAAATTGGATTAAGGGGTGAGTATTTCTTTGATGAAAGAAATCGAATTATTTCAACACCATTACCATATCCATCTGAAACAGCAATTTTTGGGTTTTCTACAAACATTGATTTTCGAATTGCAGATAATGTACTTTTTAGATTAGAAAGTCGAAACTTTAATTCGAATTACGAATATTTCCGGAAAGATCAAGGCCTTGTTCGCAACAACAACATCACAGCTTCAATTTCTGCTAGGTTTTAATGGTCTGAAAATGATTTTGGGAGAGGAATTTAACATTCTAACTTTTCTACATTTTAACCTTTTAACATCACACTAAGATCTCAAATAAATTGGCGTTAATTTCTCTTTTACGCCTTTCTCTAAAAAGTTCATGCTTTGATTGAATTTGAAATGCATTAGCCTTTTATACCTCTGATAAGTATAGCCGCCTGCTTCAAATGCCCTAGAGTGACCCAACCAAATGGCGCGGTACGTTAATTTAAAGTGCAGATGATAAATGAAATAAGCTATCTCCATTTTTATCAAAGACTTTCTATTGAAGATTATAGACAACCTTTCCCTTTGAAACTGAATATGTTGCGACTCGTCAATTAAAATATCGGTGCAAATTTCTTGAAGTAATTTACAATTAGTGGCTTCTTTAATGGCCTGATAATATACCTGAGCTGCATGTTCCACTATGAGCACAGTAATGGTCCACATTTCCATATTAGTAGCCAAGCCACGTACCTTTCTAAAAAGTGAGTCTCCTACATCTTTTTGTTTTCGCTCTACTCCTATCCTATCTAAGTATTGCCCTAGGTTTTCGCCATGCTTTTGCTCTTCTTTTATAAAAAGATCCATTACATCTCTGTAAACAGGGTCATTATGCCTATTGGCGTATTTTGCTGTTGCAGCTCTTAGGCTATGTCCTTCACTAGTTTCTCCTAATTGCCAAGCCCTTAATGACGAAATAATTGAGTCTTTCTCATTTGGTGTAATGCCGGGCTGTTGATTCCAATTTATTCGCTTTTCTTTAAGGTTATTTTCAAAGTGGTCTAACCAATAATCTGAATTTCTGAGATTTTCCATTTAAAAGTGTTTGCCAGCCCAAACGGAATAGAATTGCACATTATACAGCCCCACTCTCTCTTTAACTCATATTGTAATAAGGGATGTTAAATCCATATTTTTCAAACACTTCTTACCTTATAAACTAAATAAATGCTTGCTTGTGTAAGAACAAGATACATTGTGTTACAACATCAACAATAATTAATTGAACGTAGTACTCAAGCCAAAAAGATTCATATACATTTGTCATCACTATTGGTCCCCGAAAACGTTCGGGGTTAAAAGGGAATACCGGTGGAAGTCCGGAACTGTTCCCGCAGCTGTAAGCTTCAAGTATTGTTCTCTCCAGCTCTTGCCACTATTCCTACACTTATGGAATGGGAAGGCCGAAAGAACAGAAGTGAGTCAGAAGACCTGCCAATAGTGTTTAAATTCGAAAGCTATCGGGATAATAGCTGAGAAAGAGTCGAAATACTGTTTTGCCTTTTTTCTCGTGTAAAGAACTAATTATGAAGCAAAAACTTCTATTTACACTATTGGTATGCTGCGCAAGCTTAGCTTATGCGCAAGACAGTGTTTTGATAAATAAAAACTTGAAAGAAGTTGAAATCGTAGAAAAACGGCCTACACTTCAAACGCTAAATATCTATCAACAATCCAAGTCTTACAACCTATCTACCTTGCTTGACCAAGGTAGTGGTAACCTTTTAAAATTTAATGGACCCGTTGGTGTGGCCACCGCCAATTTTGGTGGCTTTGGGGGACAACATAGTGCCATTATTTGGGGTGGCTTAAACCTGCAAAGCACTATGAACGGAGTTGCTGATTTAAATTTAATTCCAACCTTTTTATTCGATGATATTGCTTTTGGAACTGACTTTGGCAATCAACCATTGGGAGGCGGCATAGGTGGTATTGTTGAACTTAACAATACCCGTACAAGAAATGATGTAATGATAAATTTTGCATCATTTAAAAATTATAAACTTGGCATTGCATTAAGCCCTTTAAACAAGCATAAACTCAAACTTACAAGTAAAGTTTTTGCAACATCAGGTAAAAATGACTTTTTCTACAGCCCACAGAGTGGAAGAAAAAGAATGGCAAATGCTGAGTTTAGACAATTTCATTTACAAAACAATTTCAGCTATCTTTTAAATAGTAAAACTCAATTAAAGGTTGACCAATGGAGTTTTGTGGCTTTCCGTCAAATTCCTCCTTCGCGCTTTGCAGCAAAAAGCAATGCTTTTCAAAACGACAGAAATCACCGTATATCGGCTTCACTACTTCGTAAGCATGATCAAGACAATAAAAAGCGCACCCTTGTTATTAGAACGGGTTACTTAAATGAGCATATTGGATTTACTGATTCCACAGCAAAAATATTTGGCGACAATAATGCGCAAAGTCTATTTGCAATTGCTAAACATGGGTGGGAACGCATCAACTATGTAAATGATATTTCTACAAGTTTTATACTTGAAGCAAACTCGGGCTTGCATTGGGCAAAAACTAATGATTATGTAGACTTTTCAAGTATTCAGCACCCTTTTAAAAATATAAGTTTAAATGCTCGTTTTCAGCAAAAGGGCTTTGCTGAAAGGTGGCTTTATGCTTTTGGTGGAAAACTAGAAAACTTTATGGGCTATGCAGCCAATGGTTTTGATGTAGTTGGAAAATACAGAATCGATGAAAAAATATTTTTAAGTGCTTTTGCAGGTAAAACTTATAAGTTTCCAACTTTTAATGATTTGTATTGGAGCCCAGGAGGAAATAACCAACTAATTCCAGAAGAAGCATACAAAGGACACTTGCAAGTAGATTGGAGTGGCCCGGTAAAAAAATCAAACATAAGGCTGTGGGCCCAGTTTCACACGGCATATGTAAACAACTGGATTATGTGGTTGCAAAACCAACAAGGTATTTGGGAAGCCCAAAATGTAAAATCGGTTTGGGCGCGCGGATTTGATTTAAGGTATTCGATTTCTAGATATATTAATTGGAAGTACTTTTTAAAACTAAATGGGAATTACGCTTTTACCCGAACAGAGAACCTTGGTAATAGTGCCTTTTTAACTGAGGGATCGCAATTAAATTATGTACCTTATCACAAGCTAAATCAATTTATTTCGGTTAGAAGAAATTCTTTACTCTTTACATGGCATTATCAAATGGTGGGCGAAAGATTTACCAATGCCGATAATTCCGAATCGTTACCTGCTTACCACCTAAACAATGTGATAATTAACTACTCAAGAAAATCAATGGATTTTTCATTTGAGATTAACAATATTTTCAATGTTGATTATGAATCGACAATTGCAATACCAATGCCCGGAAGAAATTTTTCTTTTACCATAAATTATAAACTCAAAAAATGAAAAAAGTTGCAAGCGCTTTTTTATTCCTTGTTTTATCATCAACTTCCTTTTGCCAACTTGGCAAATCAAACTTTGAACAGCTAATTTTTGGAACCGACAGTGTTTTGGTAGGTACCGACACTATTGGTTTTCTAACCTCTGGTCAATTTAAATTTAATGCCGACACTACTATTTGGGGAACCTGGACAGGTTGGGCTTTTTCTTCAATGACAGATGTAAAAACCCCAGGATTTACCAATCAGTTTTCTGCAATTACGGGAAGTGGTGTTTATAATTCTAATGCCTATGCTATTGCCACAGGTAATGCCAACGTTACTTTTAATAGGGCTACTAAATTAACCGGCACTTATATAAACAACACTACCTATGCCTATTTAGATATGATGAACGGAAGTGGTTTCTCAAAAAAGTTTGGTGGAGAATCTGGAAACGATCCTGACAGCTTTGTGCTAAGAGCATATGGTTATTTAAATGGTTCATTACAAGACTCATCAGACTTTTATTTGGCCGACTATACTTTTTCTGAAAATGAAAAAGACTATGCTATAAACAAATGGACATGGTGGGATTTGAGTTTACTTGGTGAGATTGATTCAATGACTTTTACTTGGTTTTCGAGCGATGCAAGCAACTGGGGCATTAACACACCAGCATATTTTGCCATTGACGAATTCAACGGAACGAACCCCAAAACTGAACTTTCAATTGCGGAGTTTAATAGCAAACTATTAGATAATAATGGTATTTACAATGGCTCTGACCTGTATGCAGGGTTTTACGAAAGTGGTTTCTATTTTAACAATAGCTATAATCCTACCTGGGGTTCATGGTCAGGTTTTGCCCTTTCAAACAATACTGATACACTAACAAATGGCTTTTCAAATCAATTTAGCACTTACGCCGGTAATGACAACGGCGATGATGATAACGAAACTTTTGTGGTAGCAAGTGCTTACGGCAATAATACTATTGACCTTCCATTCACTTCTAAAGGCCACACAGTAAGCGGTTTTTACGCTACCAATAATACTTATGCAGCGCTTTCAATGCTAAATGGTGATGGATTTGCCAAGAAGTTTGGTGGGGTGTCTGGCGATGATAAAGACTACTTTTTATTAAAGGTAAATGGCATAAAACCAAACGGAGAGTCAACTGACACAATAGCGTTTTACTTGGCAGATTATCGTTTTGAAGACAATAACCAAGATTACATTGTAAAAGATTGGACTTGGGTTGATCTTAAAACATTAGGCAATATAGTTCAACTACAATTCAGCTTAGAGAGCAGCGATAACGGTGGTTTTGGAATGAATACCCCAGCATATTTCTGTATTGACGATTTAAATACGACACCTGTAGGCCTAAATAGTAAAATGGTATCAGATTTAAGTTTTTATCCTAACCCAGCTACTGATATAATTATGCTTGGTAACAAAGACATAAACAAAGTTGAAATTTTCAACTCAACTGGACAGCAAGTATTTCAAAATCAACATGTTGATTACATTTCGGTATCACACTTACCTAATGGTGTTTACACCATAATCTGCACACAAAATAACTTAAGAGAAATTGGTAGCTTTATTAAAAAATAGCACCTTACTAGTACTTTATGTATTAATACTTTGCTCGGTTGTAGTAGCTCAATTTGATCCTGCTGCGGGTAAACCTGGAAGTAAAGCTATTTTCAAAGACTCTTCAATAATTACTGGTTGGGCTCAAAGCTGTACCATAAACAGAGGCCCAATAAATAGCAGCGGAATTAATATGCCAAAGGCAAGTCATGGTGAAGCCAAAGATGCATTATACAGGGCCGATGGATCTGTTGTTTCACTCGGTGATTCTGGAGAAGCTGTAATTGCAATCAACGGGTTTATAAGAAACAATGAAGGCCCTGAATTTGCCATTTTTGAAAATTCTTTTGACGATAGATTTCTTGAATTGGCATTTGTTGAAGTAAGCTCAAATGGAATAGATTTTGTGCGATTTCCTGCTGTATCGTTAACTGACACTACAAAGCAAATTGGACCTTTTGATTATATAGAGCCCAAAAACTTATACAACTTTGCAGGTAAGTACAGGGCTGATTACGGTGTACCATTTGATCTTGAAGAACTAAAGGATACTTTAAATCTTAACATTGATTCAATAACCTACATTAAAATTAAGGATGTAATTGGCAATGTTAATTTGAATAAGCCACATTCTAGAGATAGCAAGGGCATATTGGTTAACGACCCTTTTCCAACACAATTTGAATCTGGAGGTTTTGATCTTGATGCGCTAGCATTTACAACCAAAGTTTTCAATTCAGTTGGCTTTTCAAATCTTGAGAACTTTGAAATTTCACTTCAGCACAGCCATTTAATGGTTACAGGTAAGGGTGAATATCAAGTAACCGTTTACGATTTGAATGGAAAAGAGCTATTGAATCAAGGAATTTCAAATCAAGGTAAAATATACTGCGAGCTTATACAAAGCAGTCTTTTTATTGTTTTTGTCAAAGATCAAAACGGAAATCATCAAACATTTAAGTTTGTTAAAAACAACAATTGAAGACCATATTTAAAAACGCGCTTTGGCTAAACTCACTGCTAACCATAATACTATTGCTAGGCGCTTGTGGTGACGATAACCCAGTAGAAAAACCTACCAAAAACAAATCAGGAAAAGGACTAATTATATTAAACGAAGGTCTATTTAATAGAGGCAACTCAAGCCTTAGTTTCATTTCTAAAAAACACCTTGATAAAGGATTTAGAGATAGCATAATAAATGGTCATTTTGAAAAAATAAACAAGCTGAGGATAGGTGATGTAGGTCATTCAATTACCTTAATTGATAGTCTGCTCTACATAGTTGCTAATAACTCAGGACTTATACACGTAATAGATACTCATTCGCATGTTTTAATAAAGACCATAACAGGTTTCACATCGCCAAGATATATTGAGAAAGTAGACGAGAACTTAGCCCTAGTAGGCGACTTGTATAGCAATACAATTGCTAAAGTTAACTTGAATACCCTAGAGATTGCAGGTAATATTGGTTTTAATGGCCAAAGCGAAAGAATGGTAACTGTAGGTAAAAATGTGTGGGTCTCTAATAACACAAGACCTTACCTATACATTCTAGATCCTTTTGAAGAAAACATTTCGGACTCATTGTTTATAGGCGCTTTTTGTAATGAACTTTATGAATATCGAGGTGAATTGATAGCCTTAGCCAATGCCCAATCTTACGAAGTAAATAAAGGTGCCCTAATTTTTATATCTCCTGCAAAAAAAGAGATCGTTAAAAAGTTTGAATTTGAAAGTGCCGAAAAATCATGGTATGGAAGAATGACTACCGACGGTGAAAGCATTTATTTAAAAAATGAAAACACGATTCTTTTATATTCAAATGACCAATTAAACCAAGTTTTGAGTTTTGATGACATGAATGCATATAACATATTCGTTCATCAAAACAAACTCTTTGTATGTAATGCTAAAGACTATCAGTCGCAAGGCGAAGTAATTGTGTACAACAACAATTACAACCAAATAAGCAGCTTGAAAACAGGCATAATACCTTCTTCCTTAATTTGGATTGAATAGAGAGAATTAATTAACCCTTTTGAGCTCACTAGATTTCATCCAAATACTTCTCTCTATTTCAATTACCAAACAAAAAAAGGGAGGCCAATGGCCTCCCTTTTTTTGTTTTATTTTGATTGTTTTAGAGTTACTCTTTAAATGAAACTCTAATTTTCTCAAGAATATTCTTTCTAATTTTTACGTAACCTGAAGCTTGCTCTCCATCTTTACCAGCAAACTGACTATTGTAAGCAACCACCAAATACTTGTTGGTAGGAATATCCATTAAATAGTAAAGGCCAGATTGCTCATTACCATTTTCGTCTCTTTGTCTACCCGTTCTTCCCTCGTAAAAAGGATCAAAAGGAATGGCTTCGTAATCACTTACCATTACTTGAACAAAAGTATCGTTAGATGGCCCCCAAAGCATAAATATGTTTGAGTCCAACTCAGTACCCGCAATTGATGATTGCGCCACAGTAACTTTAAGTTTACCTAAAGGCTGAACTTCGGCATACATTAAATCATCTGTTGAATCGGCAGTTACAGTAACTTGACCAACCCATTTATCTCTTGAGCCATCAAAAACATGCAAATAGTACGTACCTGTTTGTAATCCTTCAAATTTGATAATACCTGCTTTACCATTATCAGCTGGGTCTACCCCACCCTTTCTAGAGTAAGCCGTATCTACAATTAATTGCTCGTTTAAGTTTGAGTTATAGCTCTGTAGGTAATTCTTTTGCTTGTCAAAAATTGGTAGTTTTCCATAATCATACTCTAACCAATACATATCTTCAGCAGATCTACCTAAAACAGCTAAACAACCATAGTTATTCTGCACCTTGCCATTAGCAAGCCTTTTTACTATAATTTCTAAGTTTCCAGTAGTGTATGGTGGTGGAATTTTTTCTTCGCAAAAATCACCTTGCCATCCTGAGTCGCATTCGCACTCAGCAACGCCATCGGCATTTTCAATGCAATTTCCATTTTCACCACAGTCTGGAGCATCTTCAGCAGTGCAAGGATCACCACCGCATGCATTTAAAATTAGCATTCCTGCAAAAAATGCAGTCGCCAAAATGGGAGTTAAGAATTTTTTCATCTAATTAGATTTTTTGGTATTGCAATTTTAATGTACGCTTTTCACTATTTCAACTTAAAAGTCTTGAAATCATACCACTTTTAAGTTTGGGTTCAATACAAGTGGCCTTCGGAGGCATAGATTCGTGTTTATTGGCTACTTCATACATTTCTTCAATTTTTGCTGGGCAAACCGTAAAGGCTACCTTATAATCTCCTCTATTTACCAAGTTCACCAACTTTGAAACCCCTCGCACACCATCATAGTATGATACACGGTCAGTTGACCTAGGGTTTGAAATTCCAAGGATACCGGTAATGATTTCTTTTCTTAGTACGCTTACATCTAAGCAATTAACTGGATCAGTTCCTATAAACTCTATTTTTTTATACCTGAGTTTGTACCAGCAATGTCCAATGTACATTCCGTAATCAAACTTTTCGGTGGGTCTTACTTCTCGTTCGGTTTTTTCAACATCAAAATGGTGAGAAACCTGTTCAATAAACTCAGTCTCAGTGTAAGGCCCAAGGTCTTTAATTAATCTGTTGAATTCATAAACTCTTAATTGACTTGAAGGAAAATGAATGGCAACAAAATAATTATGCGGCGCTTCTAATGGAGATGAGCCCTTTTCATTTCTATTTTTGGCCACAATGCTCCCACTCTCAATTCTATGATGCCCATCAGCAATATAGGTTGACGGCACTTGGGTGAATTCTTCTTCTAAAAATTTTATCGTTTCAGCATCGCTAATTCTCCAAAGCTTATGCTCTACATTGGCATCGTTGTAAAACTTGTAGGTTTCGTTTCTTAATGCCACCTGCTCAACTAGCTCATCAATCGCTTTATGGTCAGGGTAAGCAAGCATTATTGGATTAAAATTGAAATCTATTGATTCAGTGATCTTAACCAGTTCTGATTCGTTTGCTTCAATTGTGTCTTCGTGCTTTTTAACCTTACCTTCCCAATAATCTTGATAGTGAACAGCACCTACAATACCATAAAGCCAATGGTTTTCCCAATTAACCCCCACAAGGTAGTAGCATGGGTATTTATCAGCCAAAAGCTTACTTTTCTCAATTAAATTCCTATACCCAATTCCTACTTTTAAAAAGTACTCAAGTTCTGGTTCAGAATCAACGTTATATCCTAAAGATTTTGCCCTTAATCTAATCTCTTCTTCAGTTATATCTTTCTCTTTTTCAAGAATTACATGATCAAACTGGTTAAACATAAGGTCTGATACCAGTTCAGGATGAGGCAAAATGCCTCTAAAAGGTTTTACTTTGGCCATAGCAGTAGCAAAAAAAAGCCCCAACTAAACTTTGTTAGGGCCTTTTTAAAGAGTTTCTATTTAAAAAAATCAACAACCGTATTGGCCATTTCTGTACCAATTCGATCTTGGGCTTCAACAGTTGATCCACCAATATGCGGACTTACTGATGTATTTGCATGATTTAGCAATTCGGTATTATTGGTTGGCTCCTGCTCAAATACATCTACTCCAGCATAAGCCACTTTACCAGAATTCAAGGCTTCTAAAAGTGCCGCTTCATCAACCGTACCGCCCCTTGCACAATTAATTAATGACGCACCATCTTTCATTTTGGCAAACTCAGCTGACCCAATTGCAGCACTGCCTGTAAATGGAATATGTAATGATATAAAATCAGCTTGAGCCAAAAGTTGGTCTTTGCTCACAAATGGAATGTTTGCTGTAATTGTACCTGAAACATTTGCGGACGAAAGGTCGAGATTAAAGCTTACCTTCCTTTCGGCAATATCAGTACAAATTACTTTCATGCCAAGGCCTACTCCCAACTTCATGGTTTCCATACCAATTCTTCCTGCACCAATAACTCCTAGAGTTTTACCTTTTAATTCGGCTCCTTTAGAGTAAGATTTTTTCAAGGCTTTAAATCCATCGGCACCTTGAGCAGGCAACTCTTGGTTTGAACGTTGTAAAAATCTAGCAACAGTAAACATATGTGCAATTGCCAGTTCACCTACAGATGCTGATGATGCAGCAGGTGTATTTGAAACTTGCTTGCCAACTGAGCGTGCATAGTCAACGTCAATATTATCCATGCCTACGCCAGCTCTTCCTATAAATTTAAGGTTAGGGCAAGCATCAATTAACTCTTTTCTCACTTTTGTAGCACTGCGCACAATAATCCCGTCAAAGCTATTGAGCTGAGTCATTAGGTCATCTTGAGCAATGGTGTCGGTAATTACTTCATGTCCAGCATTTACCATTATCTCTTTTCCGGCAGCTGAAATACCATCATTTGCTAAAATTCTTGCCATTTTATTTATGCGTATTTACTTGAGAATTCTTTCATTACATCTACCAAAACCTGTACGCTGCTAATATCCATAGCATTGTAAATTGAAGCTCTAAACCCACCAACTGAGCGATGGCCTTTTATTCCGCTTATATTGGCATTTTTACAATATTCTAAGAAATCATTTTGAAGACTTTCATTTTTCAAAACAAAAGTTGCATTCATAATTGATCTATCTTCTTTGGCAGCTGTTCCTTCAAATAGTGGGCTATTGTCAATCTCGTTGTACAATAAGTTAGCTTTTGCCTTGTTGAGTTTATACATTTCACCAACTCCACCTATGCTTTTCAACCATTTAAAGGTTTCGTTTACTACGAACACAGGAAAAACCGGCGGTGTGTTAAACATAGACTCCTTTTTAATATGCGTCTCATAATTTAACATGGTAGGAATAGCTCTTCCCACTTTGCCTAATATTTCGTCTTTTACTATAACCAATGTGGTTCCTGCAGGGCCAATATTCTTTTGAGCACCAGCATAAATAAGATCGTACTTAGAAACATCAACTGGTCGGCTATAAATGTCTGATGACATATCTGCAACCAATGGGCAATCAACGTTGTAATCTTCGTGAATTTCGGTACCAAATATGGTATTGTTAGTTGTAATGTGAAAATAGGCCGAATCAGCAGCTACATCATATCCTTTAGGAATGTAATTGAAGTTCTTATCTTCAGAGCTTGCCACTACATTAACATTACCAACCAGTTTGGCTTCTTTAATTGCCTTAGTTGACCAAGCACCTGTGTTTAAATAGGCAGCTGTTTTACCTTCGGCTAAAAGGTTAAGCGCAACCATGTAAAATTGGGTGCTCGCTCCACCTTGCAAAAACAAAATTGAATAACCTTCAGGTACACCAAGAAGTTCCTTGGCATTTGCAACGGCTTCGTCCATTACGGCAACGAATTCTTTGCTTCTGTGAGACACAGTAATTAGGGGTAAACCTGTTCCTGCAAAGTCTTTTAAAGCTTCTATAGATTGATTTACCGCTTCTTGCGGAAGAATGGCCGGACCGGCGCTAAAATTGTGAACTTTACTCATTTGAGTAGGCTTTGTTAAATTTTTTGCAAAGGTATATGTATTCCTTTCATGGCTAAATATTGGACTTAATGTTATCTACATTTAACAAGACAATTGGAAAAAGCCTTTTTGTAATCATGTAAAAAATCAATAACAAAAACCTTAATAATTTTGCTCTTTAAACCACTTTAGATTTAATTATTAAGGTTTTTAGCCAATAATCCTTTGAATTTTAAACTTTATCTCCGTTCTACTTTTTTACTTTCGCGCAAATTTTAATGAACAATGCAACTTGAGAACAACCGTTACGTGGTAGAAGGCGTTGACCTTCTTAAAGTTACACAACAGTTTGGCACACCCCTTTATGTTTACAATGGTAATAAGATAAAGGAACAATACAACAAACTGAAACAGGCCTTTAAACACGTAGATCTCAAGATAAAATATGCATGTAAGGCTAATACCAATATTAACATTCTAAAGCTTCTAAAAAATGAAGGAAGTGGTTTAGACACCGTTTCTATCAACGAAGTGAGAATAGGCTTGAGAGCCGGTTTTGAGCCCGAAGATATTTTGTACACGCCTAATTGTGTTTCTTTTGAAGAGATACAAAAAGCGGTTGATCTTGGTGTAAATATCAATATTGATAACATTTCGGTACTGGAACAGTTTGGTCATGAATATCAGGGCAGTGTTCCTGTATGCATTAGAGTAAATCCACATGTATTGGCTGGTGGAAATTCGCATATTCAAACCGGACACATCGATTCTAAATTTGGAATTTCAATACATCAGATGCGCCATGTAATGCGTGTTGTAAATGCCAATAATATAAATGTGGTTGGTTTGCACATGCACACGGGGTCTGACATTTTGGATGCCGAAGTTTTTACCAGAGCAGCCGAATTACTGTTTGACTCGGCTATTGAGTTTAAAGATCTTAAATACATTGATTTAGGATCTGGTTTTAAAGTGGGGTACAGGCAAGATGATGTAACAACAGATATTGAAAGACTTGGTGAAATACTTGGAGAGCGCTTCAAAGGTTTTTGCCAGGCTTATGGTAGAGATTTACAATTATGGTTTGAGCCAGGAAAATACTTGGTGAGCGAATCAGGATACTTTTTAGCCACAGTTAACGTAGTAAAACAAACAGTATCTACCGTTTTTGCTGGTGTAGACTCTGGTCAAAATCATCTAATGAGGCCAATGATGTATGATGCATATCATCACATAACAAATATCAGTAACCCCAATGGTGTAAATAGAGTGTACTCTGTTGTTGGCTACATATGCGAAACTGACACTTTTGGCTATGATAGAAAACTTAATGAAGTTAGGGAAGGCGATGTATTGGCAATACATAATGCTGGTGCTTATGGTTTTATGATGAGCAGCAATTACAATTCGCGAGTTAGGCCTGCCGAAGTTTTGATTTTAGACGGTAAAGCGCATTTGATAAGAGAAAGAGAAACTCTTGATGACCTACTGAAAAATCAAATCGAAGTACTTTAAAATGAAATTTTAAGATTGTTATTGGTTATTGGTTCTTTTGATACTAATAGCCAATAACTCTCTATAAAAATCAAACTATGATTGATTTTTGGAATGAAAGATACGGCGCCGATGAATTTGCCTATGGTACTCTGCCTAACACTTTCTTAAAAGAGCAATTGGCTTCATTAACACCAGGTGAAATTCTATTTCCGGCTGAAGGTGAAGGAAGAAACGCCGTATTTGCAGCAAAAAAAGGCTTTAATGTAAGTGCTTTTGATATGAGTACTGCAGGTCAAGCCAAAGCAAAGCAATTGGCAGCAAGCCAAAAAGTAGAGATTGACTACAAAATTGCTCGATTACAAGATTTTAATTTTGGCGAATCACAATTTGATTTAATTGCATTTATTTATGTTCATATGGGGCCAGACATTAGAAAGCTGGTACATCAAAAAGCTATTAAATCTTTAAAAAAAGGTGGCAAAATAATTCTTGAAGCCTTTAACCCAATGCAGCTAGGGAATGAAAGCGGTGGTCCCAAAAATAAAGATTGGCTTTTTTCTAAACAGCAAATGATAAATGATTTTGATGGTCTACACTTTCAAGTGCTTGAAGAAAAACAGATACATTTAGCCGAAGGCCCTTTTCACAATGGAATGGCCAATGTAATAAGAGTTGTGGCTGTTAAACTTTAATGGTTTAACGATTAGCTTCAACAAATTCAATTATTTCATTTGCAAACTTTTCTGGTTCATGTACCATGGGCGAATGTCCCGACTTGTTGAAGATTACCAATCGTTTTTGTGTTGAAGAAACATTGGCATAGGCAGTATAGCCTAACCTAGGTGGAACAACAAAATCATACTTGCCCCATAAAAACAAACTGGGTATTGTAACCTTATAGAGTTGATTTGTAAGTGCAGTTGCTTCTATCTCATCATTTAATCCCGCATTGGCGGCATTGCCACTAAGCAAACTGGTTAGTGGATTCAATCTACTTAAAGAAGGATAGGTCCTTGCCATAGAATCGCCATTATAAACTTCATTAATTAGTCCTTCTGCTGTATAAGCTAATGAGTTTATGGTTCCACTTTCTTCATTTGAAACATTATTACTATCAATTAATGAAATGGTATCTCTAATCCCTTGCCATCTTTCAACATTATTTCCTCTTGATATTTCCCTATCGGCATAATGCAAAAACATACTTACAGCCGATTTGTTAAGCAACGGCAAATCATGTGCGCCATCAGCTTCAATCCAACCAGAAAGCATTTTTTGAGTGCTGTCATTAACAACAAACTTTCCGCTTAAAGTGCCACCCCAGCTGTGGCCTAACATAAATACAGAAATATCATTCCCGTATCTATAATTCAAGGTTTCAATTAGCACTTTAAGATCATCAACCATTTGATCAATGGTTAATTCGGTATTTGAATAAATTCCATGCGAATTTCCTTGACCGCGTTGATCAGTATAAACAACAGCATATTTTTCTTCTATAGGTTCCATATCTGTACCCCTATACTCTAAACCACTACCACCAGGGCCTCCATGTACCATTACAATAAATGTTTTGGATGCGGTATTTCCGAATATGTGTGCGGGTATATCGGCTCCAGCATTTCTAATGGTAATAATTTCATCAGCATTGCTTGTAAGATCAACATTTTCAACACAGCTAGTTAAAACTAGAAGGGGCAGTATGTATTGGACAAGTTTTTTCATTTCTATATCATTTTCAATCGAAGTTCTAGGGCAAAACTTGGCAGACCAGCCATATTGTTATATGGCATTTTGATGTAAAAAGTTGGCATTAAAGCAATATCAAAAGCAGTATTACCTAGGCTAATGGCACTGCGCCCAGCTCCAAATGCCACCTTTGGCACAAAGTACCACCTAGCACTTAGCCCTTGTTCAAACACACCGTTTTGACTACTGTATGTGTTTCCTGGATTGGTATGCATATTTAAGAATGCACCTACTTGATAAAGCCTATACCTTCTACCCTTTTTATGAAAACGCATTCGTTCAAAATCGGCTCCAAAAAGCCAATTTTTTTGCCCTCCAATAATTCCATAATTTGCTATTGAAGGAACTAAATAATTACGCTTTTCAATTGACTTACCTTTTCTTTTTTGTTTTGTTGAAGCGCCCAACTCATAAAAACAACTTACCCTAAAACCTGGATATATCCCCAATTCTCCAAAATATGAAAGAGCATATGCGTCTGGCATTTTTAACTGGGCATTCGCGCTCAAGCAAATAATCAATGAAACAATTAACGAAAGTCCTTTTGTCATAACTACAAATGTAAATGAGTGTAAACTACATTTCTAGGCTTAGGCCAGTAATCTCAATAGAATCGGATACCTTGAAACTATCAATATGCACTATTAGATACTGTAATTTTTGGTCTCCACTGTTAGTGCTGGCAAAAAAGTCTATCAAAACATCGTAGCCATAAACTTCCATAAGATCTTTAAAAGCAAACTTGTACTTTAATAAAAGCTCTTCAATTTTTGGGAAGTCAAGGTTTATGTATTCTTCAAGTTCTTCAATGTCATTTTTTATACCTTGAGACAATTCTTGTCTTATTTCTTTTTCTAAGGTTTCAAAAAATGATTTATGACCTATCACAAAATGATGAATTGGTATCTCTATCTTAAAATCATTGAGTTCGGCCCTTTTATAACGCTGCAGTTGACCGAAATTCATTTCGGCAATGCCGGCACTTTTAATGTTGGCTTTCTTATTGCCAATAAAAAACTTAATAGCCCTATGCAAATGATACAGGCATTACTTTACTCGCAAAGTTTTGTGCACCTGTTGGGCCAAAATTCACATCAATTCTGCCAAGGTTAATGCCCGCCCAACCTACTTGGTTTATAATGGTTTTATGCCCTTGAACATTCTCATATACTATAGGCTCATTTAGAAATGTATGCGTATGACCACCTAAGATTAGATCAATGCCATTTACTGATTCAGCGAGCTTGTGATCATCAACTTTTTCTGAATCATTCTTAAAACCCAAATGCGAAAGACAAATTATATAATCGCAATTTTGAGTTTGTAATTCTGCTACAATCTCTTTGGCCACTGAAATTGGCTCGTTGTATTGGGTTTCTGCATAAAGCTTATCTGGCACCAAACCTTTAAGCTCTATTCCAAGCCCAAAAACTCCAACCTTAATATCTCCTTTATCAATAATTTTATAGGGTTTAAATCTATCTTTCAAAATTGTTTTTGAGAAATCATAATTCGCATTTACGAATGAGAAGTTTGCGTTTGGTAACATTTTTTCAAGTCCTACCAATCCATTATCAAAGTCATGGTTTCCTAGGGTAGCCACATCGTAGCCCATTTGGCTCATTAGCTTAAACTCAAGTTCACCACCAAAAAAGTTGAAGTATGGTGTTCCTTGAAAAATATCTCCAGAATCAAGAAGTAGAACATTTTCGGTTTCAGCACGAATCTGCTTAATTAATGTAGCTCTTCTAGCCATGCCCCCCAATCCAGCATTTCTTCCGGCATTTGAAGGAAAAGGCTCTATACGGCTATGCATATCGTTGGTATGCAAAATGGTTAAACTAGTGCTTTTTGACGTACATGATTTTAATAAACTTGGAGCAAAGGCTAACCCCGCTCCAAGCGCTATGCTATCTCTAATAAATTCCTTCCTTTTCATTCTTTCAGTTTAATCTTTTAACTATTGCCACATCTTTACTCTTCCATCAATCTTCGGAACCAAAGTATCTCCCTTCACTTTTGAAGTAGCTTTTATAAAATCTATGATCATATCTCTGCATTTATAATCAGGGTCAAAAATTGGAGTTATTGATTTTAGAAAAGAGTGCCCACCACCACCACCGGCCAAGTAGTCAGAAATAGAAACCGTGTAGATTTTTTTTGGGTCAAAAGCTTTGCCATTTATAGTAATGGCAGTAGCCGTCTCATTATTTAAAATTGTGTATTTAGCACCGGCTATGCAATTGCTTTTTCGCTGTGCTGCATTGTTAAAAAGCTGCTGCACCAAATCACCACTAATTTCAAGCACCCACATTTCATTGTCAAAAGGCATTAGCTCATATACGTTACTCACTTTTATATCGCCTTTTCTAATAGGAGTACGCAAACCGCCTCGGTGATTAATTACCGCCATGTGCAATGTATCTGAGTAAACTGTTCTTGTCTGTTCCAAAAGTAGGTCAGCCACAAAATCGCCCAAAGTAGACTCTCCGGTTTCGCCAGCCGCATTGTTAAATTCATCAGAAGCAAAGCCAATAATTTCATTCATTTTGTCATCCAATTCCAGTTTATAAGGTGCAATTGAATTATCAATCTGAGCATCACTTTGCAATGCACTATCAATTTGTGTAGTATTAAAATGAGCTTGTTTAGTTTTAAAATCTGCTTGGCCACAGCCAAATAAGAGCGATACAATTATTATATAGTACTTAAGCTTCATTTTTCAAAAATAGCCGACCTCATGACACCAACAGTCAAACACCTCTAAATGTGTGAAAAGATTTACACGTTTAAAAAAGTGATGCTGAAAAATTTCCTGTTAGTCATTTGAAAATTAATTTGATAGTATTCGACGAGTTCGTTTAGTGCTACACTCTTATTTCTTAATTTGCTTGCGTTTTGGGATATAAATTGATTTAAAACTTTGATAATTCAAGAGTCGCGTTATGCGCTTAACATAGAATCGCCTGTAAAGAATTCTCTTCTAATTAAAATTGAAGGTAATCCTTTAAAGAAAGATGTAATTGAAGTTTTAAATGAAATAACCGCGAGAATTTCAGACCTTAAAGCTGGTTATGTTATTTACGATCTTAAACATTTAGAATCTTTTCCTTGGCTTAGCAGAATAAAAATTTTTGAAGCTATAAACAAACTTTACAAAGAAGGGTACATAGCGCACTCTTTTCTTATTTCTCCAAATGCTACACTTAAAACAGTAGCTCATTTCTCAACCAAACTATTCCCAAACAACAGTTTTAGCGTTCATTACACAGTTGAAAATGCCATTGATTCTATAAAAATCGAAACCGAATCTGAAGGGCATGCTAAAGCATTTTATATAAGAAGCGTATTTTTTGACGAAGTAGATGACTCTAAGTCAATTTTTTTCAAAAAAACTTTTATGACAGACAATGAAGGCAATAAGGCCATTGTTGGCATAATTGAACCGAACATTTTTATATTACATTTTAAAGGGTTGCTAAGTGATACGATAGCAAACTTTTGTTTCGATTATTTAGACAAACACCTTTGGAAAAAAGAGAATCATTGGAACCTTATTGTTGACGCTTCGCAACTAAGGGGTATTTCAAGAAATGGGCGAAAAGTATTTTCATCGAGAAGAGATTGGTTAGCAACTTATGTTTCTAAACGGTTTTATGCACTCAATAGACCAATGAGAGCTCTTTTCAAAAGTTTTAGCCTTATTAACAGAGAGTTTAGAAACACTTCAGTTGTTGTAGATGATATTTTTATTACTGCTGACCAGTTGATTAAGAATGGAAAAGCAAAGGCCATTGAATATCAAAATCAGCTTAAAGGCCAATTACATAAAAAGCCTTCATTAAGTAGAGAAAACCTTGAAAATTTGTCAAAAGATGAATTAATCAATATCATACAATCATCAGAAAAAGAGCATAATACCTATCGAGATCGAGTAGTGCACGATAGTAAACTGGTAATGGAAATCATATCTAAAATTACATGGAATGATGAGAGTTTTGTTTCTCCACTTGAACTTGAAAATGTATTACCAGAGTTTTATGATCTATTTCAAAATATAAATCGACTTCAATTTGAAGCGGCAGACCTAATACAAGAGCTAGAGTCTCATAACGACAATTTGAATAAACTGGTTGATGAAAGAACAACTCAAATTGAAGCAAAAAGCTCAAACTTAAATAGTTTGCTTGAAAGCTATAATGCACCTATTTGGATTATTGATACTGGTTATAGAATTGTTAGTGTAAACTCCTTTTTTGAAGCTATAGTTAAAAATGGCTACGGCACTGAGTTAAAGGTTGGCGAGCGAATTATTGATTATTTTACCGATGAGATTAAGACTTTTTGGAAAGAAAAGTATGATTCTGCTTTGGCTGGAAAAGTGGTAGAGTTTCATCAAGATTATAACATGGGTGGTGAAATTGGAGTTTATGTTTATAAGGTATTTCCAGTAATAAATGATGAAAAAATTATTGGCTGCGGAGTAATAGGAAACAACATTACTAAACTTGTTAATTCAGAAATTCAGTTAAAAGAACAAAACGAAACGCTTACCAAACTTAACGAGGAGCTCGATACATTTATTTACCGCAGTTCGCACGATATGCGCGCGCCTATTGCCACACTTTTAGGATTACTTGACCTGGTTAAGAATGAAAAAGACGATGAGAAACGCAACCAATGTTTTTCATTTATGGAAGAGTCTATTAGCAAGCTAGATGGATTTATTCATGAAATAACAGAGCTAACCAAAAACTCTAAGTATGAAATTGAAAGTGTAAATCTAAACCTGCGCAGCTTCGTAAATAATATACTATCTGAGTTGGCTTATATGCCTAACTATTCAATTGTTAAATTAGAGTTAGATATTTCAGAATCCATTCAAATAAACTCAGATTCTTTTAGGCTCAAAACAATTCTGAAAAACTTAATTGCCAATTCAATAAAATATTCAAGGGCAAATTCAAATAGCTGGGTAAAGGTAAATGCCAAAAAACAAGAAGATAAGATAGAAATTGTGATTGCAGACAATGGTCAAGGAATTGCAAAAGATCAGCATAAAAAAGTATTTAATATGTTTCATCGTGCCAACCTAAGCAGTAAAGGCAGCGGACTTGGTCTTTATATTGTTAAAGAAACAGTTCACAAATTAGGTGGTAGTATCAACCTAGAAAGTGAACTTGGAAAAGGCACTTCGGTTTCTGTCATACTCTAATCATTTTCAACTTTTGCTAATCTTTTCAACCTCACTAAAGGTCTTTTGTTGTTCAAAACCAACAATAAAAAAAGTTTGATTTGAAAGACTTTTATGCCTTAATCAAATAAAAAATTGGTTAGCCATCTTTACTTAATCAATTCTCCCTGAGATTTTTAACCCAATATCATATTTTAAACTATTAGCATTCTTTATTGCTTTAATACTTCTTAACAAGTAAACTAGCAATACATTTTACCAAACGCTCGTTTGAATATGTAAGTTGACAAAAATCAACTAATACAATTTTTATAACATACCTAAAGCGAGCATTATGAGAACAAGAATTAAGGTACTTAGCGGAGCAATACTACTCCTAGCCACACAAATAAAACTTAAGGCTCAAGAATTTAGAGGCATTCAACATTCTAATTATTTTGGATTAGGCTCAGCACAAAATAATCCTGCTTCAATAGCTGGCCACATGTACAAGTGGGATTTTATTCTTGCAGGAGCATCATTAAATATTGATAACGACTTTGTCTATTGGAATAAAAATAATACTCGATATAAATTTAATAATGACCAGCTTGTTTATAATCCAAGCTTAAACAGCACCTACCTAAATTACGACCACTCAATTCAAGGTCCGTCTTTTATGTACTCTTTTAATAATGGTGCTGCTGCCGCAATTGGTTTAAGGCAGCGAAACCATATATCAGTACATAATGTTAGCAGAACTATTTCAAGCACTCTTTACAGTATTAAGAATAATGTTGATACTACATTGAATGGCACCACAGAAACGGCTGGAATTCATGGCAATACCTACAAGGAGATTTACTTGACCTTGGCCAAGCAACTTAAAACCACTGGAGCATTGAGTCAAAAAATAGGTATTACACCCAAGCTATTAATCGGAAGCAGTCAAGTTCAAGGCGACTTTTCTCAAATAGAGTATTTATACAACAGAACTTCGGCAAGTTATAATTATGGCATTGGTTCAATTCATTACTCAAATAACCTTGATAGCGCCACGCTAAATGTAAGACGAGATCTTTTAGGTTCAAATGGGTATGGTTTTGGCGTTGATATTGGCTACCAAATCATATACAATCCAAATGGAGCAAGTTGTGGTTTTAAAAAGGCTCTAAAAACTGATGTTTGTTCAGGCCCACAATATATTTACCGCCTGGGTGTATCATTAACCGACCTTGGTTTTATTAGATATAACAATGGGCAATACGCAGCGAACATGACCTACAATAACGCAGAGTCAGTAGATTTTGTAGATATGATTAATGGTATTGAAAATCAACAACAAGCTTACGACAGCTTAAATACCATTACCACTTTAACATCAAACACAGGTAAATATGCTGTTTCGTTGCCTACAAGAATTAATTTAGACTTTGATTACAGAGTTACACAAACCTTATACATTAATACACAAGGCTCAGCAAGCCTAAGTCAAATTTTTAATCAAAATGGCACTTCAATTCCGGCTCAACTAACCATAAGCCCAAGGTTTGAGAAGAACCTTTTTGGTGTATACGCGCCTTTATCAATTAACCAATATGGCAATTTTGACCCCGGCGTTGCTTTTAGAGCTGGCCCATTAATTCTTGGAATAAATGACATCAACTCATTTTTCACCAAAAATCAAAGTAACGACATAGGTGCCTACATAATGTTCAAAAGCTTTTTTGGTTGCAAAAAGCAGAATAGTAAAGTAAAGTGCCCAAGGGTTTAAACCTTTATATATACCTTACCTTAGAGCCTTGCAACGGTGTTGCAAGGCTCTGCTCTTTATAATTAAGTTTATTTTTAGCGCAAATTGTTTGAAATACTGATGAATTTAGAAAAGCCAATTGTTTTACTCCTAATTATTCAAGCCGTTACCGGCATGTATTATGAGCTTACCGAATTTCACATCCCCTATTGGATTCAAAATGGAAATGTACCCGAAATATTCGAAGTGGCTCATTTTGTTCGTAGAATATTTAGGTACTTAAGCATTGTACTCACTATTGTTGGAGCTATTAAGATCATTCAAAATCAAGAGATTAAACTTAATAAGGCTTTTAAATTGCCAATGTATTATCTGGTAGGTAGCAGCATTACCTGGATTATCGCATCAACTCTTAGCACTAAGTTTAGCTATATCAATTTTTCAGATCAAATGAATTGGTATACCTACTTGCTTATATTCCTAAATCAAGTACTTCTGCTGCTAATTGTGCTACACTTTGTCTTGAAAAATGACAATGAATTCATTGTTTCGTATGTTGAAGTTGGCAAATGGTCGCGATTTTGGAATTGGACAATTGATAGGATAATTATTTTCTCTTTTTCTTTTAGTTATCTTCAATTATTAGGCGAAGGGAGCATTATTGAAGATATTGAGATTCTAAATAATAATCCTTACTGGTATCTGGCACTCAATATGTTTTTATACTACTTTGTATTAGAAGCATTGTTTAAACAAACCATAGGTAAATTACACAGTGGCGCCATTGTAATAAGTGAAGACAACAGAACTAAAACAGCATTTATAAGAACCATCTGCCGATTTATACCTTTAGAAGCATTTTCATTCTTTGGAAAAAAAGGCTTGCACGATTCCATTTCTAATAGTTTGGTTGGTAAGGCTTCAGAAAATGAATTTGTTTTTGATGAAATTTAAAATCGAAAATCGAGAACATAATTGAACAGTAAATATTAGCCAATAGCACCTAAAACTATTTTCAAATCATTGCTAAAATTGGGTCTTTTATAAATAAATTCTATTTTCGGGCTATACCAAACAATTGATAATATGGAATTAGGATGTTTCTCAGTAAGCCTTTCAGTTAAGGATTTAGAAAAGTCGAAAGCGTTTTACGAAAAGCTTGGTTTTACCGTTTTTGCTGGCGCCATGGAAATGAATTATTTAATCATGCAAAATGGAGAAACCAATATTGGACTTTTTCAAGGCATGTTTGAAGGTAACCTAATGACCTTTAATCCAGGCTGGGATCAAAAAGCTCAGAATACAGAATCATTTGATGATGTTAGAAAAATTGAAAAAGAGCTTGAAAACAATAGCATAGAACTTATTAAAAAGGTGACTGAAGAAGAAGGTAAAAGTGGACCTGCAAGCATTACCCTTACTGACCCTGATGGCAATGTGATTCTTATAGACCAGCACAGATAAAGTTTATTAGGCTATGAACTATTCAATTGACTTTGAAAATAAAGTCAAATACTTGCATTGCAAAGTAATAGGTGAAACAGATAGTGTTTCAACTTCAAAGGCGTTTTGGATAGACATAAAAGCTGAGTGTATAAAAACAAATCAACGCAACATATTAGTTGAAGAAGAATTTAACAACAACCTAAGAGCGGTTGAAGCTTATGAAGTGGCTGTTTTTATCGCAGAAGAATTTAAGCACATAGGAAAAATTGCTCATTTTGATAAAGAAGCAAGTCATTTTGAAATGAATCAATTTGGTGAAAATGTAGCCTTAAATAGAGGTGGCCAAGGCAAAGTATTTAATAATAAAAAAATGGCGATTGACTGGCTCATAACCGCACCTTAAGAAATGACCCGCGTTGAGTTTCTAAAGCTATCAAGTCTTTTTGGCTTAAGTTTACCTTTTCAAGGTACTTTATCAGCTTGCAATACCACACAACAATCTGATTTTAAGGGTAAGGTACTAATTATTGGCGCTGGTGTTGCCGGCATGTCAGCTGCCTATCTTTTGCAACAACAGAATATCGAATTTGAAATTCTTGAAGCACATACTACTTATGGTGGAAGGGTAAAAAGAACTACTGATTTTGCCAACTTTCCAATTCCATTGGGGGCCGAATGGTTACATGTAAAACCATCTCAACTTAATGACATTGTAAATGATGAAGCAATTGAAATAGGTATTGATTTTGCAAAGTACAAGCGTTCAGACTCATATGCCACTTGGGAAAACAATAAACTTGAAGTGGGCAGAATGGGCACTGAAAAAGATCTGAAGTTTATTAACTCTACATGGTTCGATTTCTATAATGAATACATATACCCCTATATTTCTTCAAAAATTAGGTACGAAGTTCATATTGAGACAATTAATTACACATCAGACCAAATTGAGTTAATTGATAAAAATGGGAGCAATTACAACTGTAATAAAGTGATAGTAACGGTACCTTTAAAAATGCTTCAGCTTGGTGAGATTAGTTTTATTCCTAAGTTACCCTTGGCAAAATCTACGGCCATTGATAAGGCAAAGGTTTGGGGTGGAATAAAGGTTTTTCTTGAATTTTCAGAATCTTTTTACCCAACCTATATAAGCGTACCTTCAAGGAATAATAACGAGAGCCAGTTTCTTTATTACGATGCCAGTTATGGCCAAAACACCAATCAGCACATTTTGGGAGTATTTGCTGTAGGCACGGCCGCAGACAACCTTACATCATTAACCAATGAAGAGATTAAAAACCAAATTCTAAATGAATTAGATCAAATATTTTATGGAAAAGCGACTGAAGTATTTGTAAAATATCTTGTTCAGAATTGGAGCATGGAACCTTTATTTAAAGGTGCTTATATTTCAGACAACTCAGATTCGTCTCTGCTATATGATCTTGGCCAATCAGTTGACAATAAAGTATTTTTTGCAGGTGAAGCCTATACCAACGGCAATGACTGGGGTGGCGCACATGCCGCGGCAGAAGCAGCTAAAAAAACGGTTGAAGAAATATTAGAAATTAAGCTTTAACATAGCATTTAATCCTTTTCTCTCAACTCCTTAAGATGTAACTCTAGTGCCTTAACTGAAATGTTAATCTCCCAACCTGAGAGACCAAGCGAAACTATCAATAAGATAAGCGCAATGCCAAAAACAATCTCGGCCAATAGCACGGCAGATATATATATCAAAAACATACTTAATACACACAAAAAAAGGCTGCTAATGCCTGCAAACTGCATTGACCTAATAATGTAAACGCGCTTCTTAAGGTTTTGGATTTGACCATTGATCAATTCGCTTTTTGTTTCATCGTATTTTGTATAAAGTGTTCTTATTAAATTAGCAATAGCTAAAAATCTATTAGTGTAAGCCAAAAGCAGCAGAGAAATGGCTGAAAAAAGTACAGCAGGTGTAGTTAGGGTTAAAATGGAATTCATTTAGCTGCGAGCATTTTAGTGCCTACTTTATACATTGAATTTTCAATTTAGTTTAATCAAAGTATAAAGAAAGACAAAATGTGAAATTCATCGAATCAAAAATATGCTTCTCAACATATATCGTAATCAATTATAATTTCAGTGATTATTAGTTTAATACGATACAATAAAGCCTAAAACAACATTTTTATACGCATGTGGTGTTGCTCTCATTTAAACAACTGAATGAGCTTTTGCTGCCAACGATTCTAAATCGAAGAATGTGCTCGTTTTATGGTTTAGGTATTTTTTAGCAGGAGCTTAGCATGGCCTTAAACAGTCGAGTCATGAAAATGCAACTAAAACAAAAACAGAGCATAGATTTAAGAAAAGTTGCAGCAGTATTTTCGGTATTGGCATTTATTTCATTGGGAGCATTTATTGCACTACAAAATATGAATGCCGAAGAAAGTAAGGCGGCAACCCTACAAACCAACCTTATTCAAAACGGTGATTTTTCAGATAGAAACCTTTATTGGACCCGAGTTACTGGTGCGGGATCATATCAAGAAACCAATCTATCATATGTTTATGGCGATAGCCGAAGTGCCAACTATGTGGCCGAAATAGATGCCGGTTCAAGCTTTCAACAAGCTATTGAGGTTGTTGTAGATACGATTTATGTGTTAAGTTTTGAAATGGGCCATAGGCTTAATGCACCTGACCAAACTACAAGAATTCATGTATTTGATGATTCTAAGTCATACTTAGATACCACAATAACCTTTTTGGCAAGTGAAGTGTATTATTTGCACGCCAAAAGCTTTAGGTTTACCCCAAAATCTTATGAAGTGCAAATTGCATTTTCATCACAGTCGTCAGGTACTTTGGGCAACATAATAGATAATGTTGAAGTACTTCCGAAAGGAACACACCTAAGTCACAACATTTATGGTAAAGATAGCTTTAAGGAGAACATAAGGCTTTGGCTTAGAGCAGACTCACAATTTGTTTCAAACAACTACAAGTTATGGACAGACATTGGTAAGTACCAATTTCAACTTTCAAGCTGGTGGGGACCTGAACATGTTGACGGTTACAATTATCACAAAACAGTTCAGTTCAATTCTAATGATCAATTAAGTCTTCAAAAAGGAATATTCAAAACTGATACAATTACAGATCTCTATGTATTTGTGGTAAATAAAACTATTAGCGCCAACACTAGTTTTCTTTACAAAGAACAAGGTGTTGGAGGTGGCTATGTTGCTACTTACCTTCCATTGGTCAACAATATTTTATACGGGTTCATGGGTAGCTCAAACAACTCAGTACGATCTTCTTCGGGAATAAATTCATCAGAAAATTCAATTTACCTATTAGGATCAAGCACCAACAAAAACACAGCATCTGGCTTTAGAAAAAGCCTTTACTTAGATGGTTCAGTTGTTGGTACTAATGACAATAACAGCACTTTTTACGGCAATTACAAAGACTTTTATTTGGGTCCGGGTGGTAGACAATCACATAATGGCGATATAAGTGAAATGATCTTTATTTCAAAAAATATAAGTCAAAATGAGCTTGATGCAACAGAAAGCTATCTCGCACTTAAGTATTCTATAAAATTAGGCGGTAGCCAAGCAAGTATTGATGGTATATACACAAATTCAAACTTTGACACCGTCTGGAATGCTTCAGGTAATTCTGCTTTCCACAACCAAGTAATAGGAATTGCAAGAGATGATTATTTCCATTTAAGACAGAAGCAATCAAAGCAAAATGATGACTCAATTAAGGTTTATTTAAATAGCCTTGAAACTTTTAATGATGCCAACACAGGAAGATTTGGTAATGACTTAGCAGCCATAGTTTTAGGCCATAACAACGGGCTGCTTCATAGTGACAATTACAGCGAAGTACCAACAGAACAAGGCATTAGCTCTAGAATTGGTAGAGAATGGAGAATCACCAATACCAATTTTGAAAAGAATTTCAACCTACAAGTTAGATTTAGTAATCAACCAAGCGCAAGTGGTACTGATATTAGAATTTTGGTAAGTGACGATGACGACTTTACAACCGCAACTTTATACGCACCTACCATAACTAATAATGCAGGATTATTAACTATTACAGGTATTACAAATGCCATGATTCCAAAAAACAGCACCAAGTACTTTACCATTGCAGCGGTTAATGGCGCATCACTACCAGTAGAGTTTATCTCCTTTGAAGCCAATTGTTCTTCAAACCAAGTAGTTTTAGACTGGGCCACGGCTACCGAGATAAATAATGACAGATTTGAAATTCAAAGAAGTGGCGATGGTGTTTTATGGGAATATATTGACGAGGTTACAGGCGTTGGCAACTCAATAGAAAGACAGGATTATCAATATATTGATTACAGCCCAATCTCAGAATCTTACTACAGACTAAAGCAAATTGATTTTGATGGAACTACAGATTACTCTGAAGTTGTGAAAGTTGACTGTTCAAAATCAGACCAAAGCCTTGAAATTGTAGGCATATATCCTAACCCATTTCAGAGTGAAATTGAAATTGAATTTGGTAACTATATAGATTTCAACATTAATGTTAGTCTGATAAATAGCAATGGACAACAAGTGTACACTAATGATTTTCAAGCCCTTTTTAATAACTCAATTCGCATCCAAAACCTAGGTGTTCTTCCGCGGGGTAATTACATGCTTGTTGTTAGCCACGAAAAGAGTAAAGAAGTTAAGCAGATCATTAAAAATTAGCATTGTAATTAAATAGGCTTATATGTTGATTTGAAATGTACTTAAACCAATCATTTGTGATGGATTTTTTTTTTCGAGTTTAAATTGAAAATTAGATTAATCCTATTTTGGCTCAATATTTGGATTTTATCAGAATAGAATGAGAAATTAACAGACAAATTGAGAGTCCTAGACCCTTGTATATTTCTGTTTAATTATAAATAGGTATGGTAAAAATGAAACTTCAACAGAAGCAAAATTTCGATTTAAAGAAAGCTGCGGTAGTAGTATCGCTTTTTACATTAGTTATTGTTTTTGCGTTTTACATTATTCAAAGTCTAAATTCAACTGTTTCAAAGGCAGCGGTTTCAACAGAAAGTATTGTTTTAAACGGTGATTTTGAAAATGGAAACTCAAATTGGACCAAAGCTGACGGCGGTGGTAATTCACAAGAAGTAAATAAAGAATCGGTTTACGGGGGTAGTGGATCAAATAAAGTTGCTGAAATTGATGCAGGATCAAGCTTTAAGCAAACCATCACGGTAACCAAAGATTCTTCTTATACCTTTAGCTTTAAGATAGGACATAGAAGCAATGCTCCAACTCAAACTACCAAAATCTCAGTTTATGATGGTAGCACTACCTATTTAGACACAAACATTACGTTTAACTCGGGTACTTCCCTTAGTTTTCAAACAGAATCAAAAAGCATTTCACCAACATCAACTTCTGTTTCAATTTCGTTTAAGTCTATGAGCATCGGAACACTTGGGAATATAATAGATGATGTGGAATTAATTCCCAATTTCGGAAATTCAGGAGGCGTTTCAGACCCATTAGATCCAGGTAACGCAGGCACTGATTTAAAAAATGATATAAAACTTTGGCTCAAAGCAGACTCATTAGTAACTGGCACAACAGCTATAAGTTCATGGGAAGATATAAGCCAAAACTCTTATACTGCAAGCTCTGGTAGCGGACCAGATAAAGTTGCCAATGGGTATAATTACAATCCATATCTTGAGTTTAACAACAGCGATTATTTAAAAATAACAAATGGTATTGCCGGGAATAATACAATTGATGAGCTCTATGTATTTATAGTTAATGCTACTCAAAGTGTAAAATCATCTTTTCTATTTTATGAAGGCAGTTCAAATAGCCATCGTATTGGAGCGCACGTACCTTGGAGCGATAATAAAGCCTATTATGATGTAGGTAAGTGCTGTGGAAGCTCAAGGGTTAGTACCAACTGGTCAACATCAACCGGAACCAACAATTTATGGACATTTACTTCAAGCAGCAGCACGGCTACTCATTTTGGTAAAAGAAAAAGTATTGGCCTTAATGGCAGAATTCTTACTTCAAATGATCAAAATGGTTCATTCAACGGCAATAGTAGCGACATGTATATTGGCTCCGTAAGTCAAAGCACTATGTACCATACAGGTGATATAAGTGAAATGATCTTTTTGGAAAAAACTGCAAGCCAAGCAGAGATGAATGCTATTGAAAGCTATTTAGCCATCAAATACGGTATCACCCTTAGCATTTCTTCATCTTCTGACGATGGGGTTTTAACCAATTCAAGATATCAAACCATTTGGAACCCTGGTGGAGCAACAGATTATCATGAAGATGTAATTGGTCTTGCTAGAGATGACTTTTTCCATTTGCACCAAAAGCAATCAAAACACACTGACGACACCGTTAAAATCTATATCAATTCACTGGCCAACACAAATGCAGATAATACTGGATGGATTAAAAATGATTCTTCTTCAATAATTCTTGGACATGACCAAGGTCTGCTTCATAGTGATAACTATGCAGAAGTACCTTCAGACCTGGGCATAAGCTCAAGAATTGGTAGAGAATGGAGAGTTACAAATACCAATTTTGAGAACAACTTCAATTTGCAAGTTAGGTTAAGTAATCAACCAAGCGCCAGTGGTTCGGATATAAGAATTTTGGTAAGCGACGATGACGACTTTACAACCGCAACTTTATACGCACCTACCATAACCAATAATGCCGGATTATTAACGATTACAGGTATTACAAATGCCATGATTCCAAAAAACAGCACCAAGTACTTTACAATTGCAGCGGTTAATGGTGCATCACTACCAGTAGAGTTTATCTCCTTTGAAGCCAATTGTTCTTCAAACCAAGTGATTTTAGACTGGGCAACGGCTACCGAGATAAATAATGACAGATTTGAAATTCAAAGAAGTGGCGATGGTGTTTTATGGGAATATATTGACGAAGTTACAGGTGTTGGTAACTCAAAAGAAAGACAGGATTATCAATACATTGATTACAGCCCAATCTCAGAATCTTACTACAGACTAAAACAAATTGATTTTGATGGAACTACAGATTACTCTGAAGTTGTGAAAGTAGACTGTTCAAATAATAACGATAAACTAGAAATTGTAAGTGTTTATCCTAATCCATTTCAAGACCAAGTCTCAGTTCAACTCAGTAACATACCAAGTGGCGAAATATCAATTTCAATAATCAACACAAGCGGTGTTGAGATATATTCTGAAATTCAAAATTCAGTTTTCCAACAAAATATTGTTGTAAATAACCTTAGTAATCTACCTAAAGGAAATTATGTTTTATTGATTAAAGCAAATGGTCAAAACCTAAGTAGAAGATTAATTAAGGACTAAACCTTAATTAGCAACTATTGAAATTATTGGTCTAAAGCCACGCATAAAGTTGGCACTTGAATCTTTCTGATAAAAATCTCGAACACTACATTTCATGTAATGGGGTGGATCAAAAAAACTCCCGCCGCGTGTTATACCATGAGTTTCTAAAACTTTATCTAGTTCGTTTCTGTGGTTGCTTGGAATTACAAACTCCGCTACATTTCCGGCCATTTGATAAAGGCCAAAATCATTAGCGAAATACATATTTACGGGCCCTGTCATCATGGCGCCTTCAGAATTTTTCAAGTCCATTTTCAAAACTATTTTACCATTGATCTTTCTGGCTTCGTCTTGAGGAATAACTCTAAAATTAGCAAGATAGCTCCCTTTTGCATTGCGTATATAAGGGCCACCCCAAGGATACTTAGAATAGTCATATCCGCCTTTTGCTGCATATTCCCATTCAACTTCGGTGGGTATTCTAACCAAAACAGATTTAAAATTGCCGATATCTGTCTTAAGCAGTTTTTCTTGAAACCACTTACAATAAGTCTTGGCCTGAGCTAAAGAAATATTTACTACAGGATAATTGCTGTAAGATGGGTGTGAATAATAGTAGCTTCTCATTGGTTCGTTATAGCCATAATTATTACTTACCCAGAGACCTGTATCAGGTAACAATCTTTTAAACGAATCTCCTTTTACCTTTTCTTTTACATCAGACACAAAGAATCGCCAATCCAAATTAGTAACTTCATACTTTGACATGTAGAATGCATTTATTGATAATGAATCATTTGGATAGCCGTAACTAGTACCCGGAATAAAAACAAAATTCGAAAACTGCTTTTCTAAAGTCTTGTAAGCTTTTTTCAGCTCCTTTTCATGATCTTTTTCTGAAACAAATGCTAAAACTAAAAGAGGAATTATAAATAGTAATACTGGCTTAAGGTTCTTCATACTTCTAAAAGGTTTAGAACAAAGTATATGTTTTTTTAAAAAGTAACCACCAATATTCAAAAGGTTAGGTTTTGCAAAAAATCACTCGTTCTAAAAATGCAGAATTCATTACCACAAAAACCATAGCAATTAAAAAGCTAGGTTTTATGAAGAGTTACTAAGCTAAATTAACTAAGCGCTTCTTTATATGTTTTAAGCACCCTTTCTCTTGCCATTTTATGATTTACAATTGGCTTTGGATAAGAAAGCGACTGAAACTCTGGAACCCATTTTCTAATATATTTCAAATCCGGATCAAACTTTTTAGTTTGAAGTTCAGGATTAAAAACCCTAAAATAAGGTGCCGCATCGCATCCACTGCTGGCTGCCCATTGCCAACCACCATTATTTGATGCCAAATCAAAATCAAGAAGCTTTTGCGCAAAATATGCTTCGCCCCAACGCCAATCAATAAGCAAGTGTTTTGTTAAAAACGAAGCTGTAATCATTCGCACTCTATTATGCATAAAACCAGTTGCATTAAGTTCTCTCATCCCGGCATCAACTATTGGATATCCAGTTTGCCCCCTACACCAAGATTCAAACTCACTTTTATCATTTCTCCATGGAATTTGTTCATATTGCTTCTTAAATGATTCAGTTTCTACTTTAGGAAAATGACATAAAATCATTGCATAAAAATCACGCCAAATTAATTCGTTTAAATAGGTTTCATTGAGTTTTACAGCTCTTTGAGCCAATTTTCTAATGCTTATTGTACCGAAACGCAAATGTAATCCGAGTCTTGTGGTTCCCTTTTGCGCCGGAAAATCACGTGTTTTATCATAAGAATTTATAATCTGCTCTGCCACCTCAATACTCGGCATTTTTATGTCGGTTTTGCTAAAACCCATAGATTCAAGACTTGGAAACTCGTCAATTTTAGTCCTGAGTAGATTATCAAAATAATTTTCGGTCGGGTAGGATTTTAAGTAATAATCGTTCAGCTTCTTTTTCCATTTTTTACTGTAAGGCGTAAAGACCGTGTAAGGCTTTCCATCATCTTTAACCACTTCTTCTTTCTCAAAAATCACATGATCTTTAAAGCTATTGAAAGTAGCACCATTTCTTAAAGCAAGATCATTTATTTCTTGGTCTCTTATAATGGCATAAGTCTCAAAATCATGATTGGTATAAATACTAGTTATTTTAAACCTAGAAAAAAGCTCTTTCCAAATATCAATTGGCTTACCGTATTTCACAAGCATATCAGCTCCCATGCCTGCAAGCTTTGATTTTATGGAATTAACTGTTGCGTGAATAAATTCTACCCTTGCGTCTTTATTAGGCAAATCATCAAGAATATCCTTATCGAAAATAAAAAGCGGCAAAACATTTTTGTCTTGGGTCAATGCCCGGTAAAGTGCCGCATTGTCGTCTAATCTTAAATCTCTCCTAAACCAAAAAACTGAAACTGTCTGCATCGTAAATTTCAAACGTATTTCAACACTTAATGTTCTTAGAACTTACAACACCTTAATACCAAATACTCAACCTATTTCTTGTTTTATAATTAAGAGGTTTTTTGGCTATTCTCTTAGCAATTTTGAAAATGGCTATCTGGTTAAAACATATGATAAATGTTTCAAAAAACGGTGATACAACAGTATTTCGGTCAGTTATTGATTTAATGAAATCAAGTGATAAACACATCAAAACATCAATGTAGAAAACCTCTTATTTAGCGGCATAGCAAAGGTCTATATTTGCAAGCTAGCAGTATTTAGTGGTATTAATACTTAAATGAATCGATTTAAATCAGAACCTGAAAAAAAGGAAAAAAAAGGCGTTAAGCTAAAGCTTCCTAAAGGCTTAAATATTGAAATGAACAATCAAACCAAAAGATCACTTGGTATTGTTCTGTTAATGGTGGCCGTGTTTCTATTGCTTTCTTTTATTTCATTTCTTGGCACATTCAAATCAGATTTTGGAATTGCAAGCGAAATAAAGGGCGAATATTTAACCACGGTTGACCCATCACTATCATCCAATTGGATGGGCTATGTGGGCGCAATTTTAGCGCATAAATTCATCTACACCTGGTTTGGTGTAGCTTCTTTTGTTTTCCCATTTTTCTTGGGCTTATGGGCATTGGCTTTCGCTTTTGACATTAAACTAAAGCAACAAACCGTTTTTAATAGAATTGGCTTTTTTCTATTGTTATGGCTGCCAATAATGTTGTCGTTAATGGCAAAAGGCAAATCTGACTTTATTGCAGGTGGGTATGGCGTTTACATGATGCTTTGGCTAAAGACCATTATTGGTGCCCCTGGACTTGTACTTTTTTTGGTAGGTACCTTAATTACATTTTTACTGTTGGCTTTAAACTTTGATGTGGTTGATAAACTATTGAAAGGTAAAAGCACAAAAGACGGAGTTGAAGATGAAGTTGATAACAACGAACCAATTAAGGCCAAAAGAAAAGACTCAGAAATAAAAGATAAAGCAGAAATTAAACGTTCTGAAATCAAAAAAACAATTGATTTCTCTGACGATGATGACAATGATGATGATCTTGGTTTTGAAGTAAAATATGAAAAACCAGAACCAAGGCCAGCACCTAAACCTGTTGAGCCATCAATAACCGACGATAGCGCAGATAACCAACTCGAAATCACAAATCCAAAAGGTGGAGATACCGACCAAGCAAAAAAACTTAATCAGGGAGAAGATTATGACCCAACGCTTGATTTATCTAACTATAAGTATCCTGGTTTAAACTTGCTTAAAGAGTATGAGCAATCTGAACCCACCATAAGCAAAAGTGAATTAGAAGACCGTAAAAACTTGATTGTAGAAACCCTTGCCAACTACAAAATAGACATCTCAAAGGTTAAGGCAACAATTGGCCCTACGGTTACACTTTTTGAAATAGTACCAGCACCAGGAGTAAGGATTTCAAAAATTAAAAACTTAGAAGATGATATTGCCCTTAGTTTGGCAGCATTAGGTATCAGAATTATTGCACCAATTCCGGGCAAAGGAACTGTTGGTATTGAGGTACCCAATGTTACCCCAGAAATTGTTTCTATGCATGATGTTATAGGCTCATCAAAGTTTCAAGACTCAGATATGGCATTGCCGGTAGCATTTGGTAGAACCATTAGCAACGAAGTATTCGTAACGGATCTCACCAAAATGCCCCACTTACTTATGGCTGGTGCTACAGGTCAGGGTAAGTCGGTTGGTTTAAATGCCATAATCGCTTCAATTCTTTACAAAAAACATCCTTCGCAGGTAAAATTTGTAATGGTAGACCCTAAAAAGGTTGAGCTAAGCTTATACAAGCTAATTGAAAACCACTTTTTAGCTAAACTTCCTGATGAAGAAGATGCCATTATTACCGATACATCAAAAGTGATTAACACACTTAACTCTTTGTGTATTGAAATGGATGCTAGGTATGACCTTCTTAAAGAAGCGCAAGTAAGAAATATAAAAGAATACAACGCCAAATTTTTAAAACGTAGATTAAACCCTGAAAAAGGCCATAGGTACATGCCTTATATAGTGCTAATTATTGATGAGTTGGCCGATTTAATGATGACTGCTGGAAAAGAAGTTGAGATGCCAATTGCCAGACTAGCACAGCTCGCAAGAGCCATTGGTATTCACCTAGTGGTTGCCACGCAAAGACCATCAGTTAATATTATTACAGGTATTATTAAAGCAAACTTCCCAGCGCGTTTGGCCTTTAGAGTAACCAGTAAAGTAGATTCAAGAACAATTTTAGATACAGGCGGTGCCGATCAATTAATTGGCCGTGGAGACATGTTATTTACCACAGGTGGAGACCTTACAAGAGTGCAATGTGCTTTTGTTGACACCCCAGAAGTTGAAGATATTTGCGAATTTATTGGAGATCAACAAGGCTATCCTACAGCATTTGAATTACCTGAGGCCCCAACAGATAGCGCCGATAGCTCAGGTGGTAGCTCATTAGAAGATGATGACCTAGATCCATTATTTGATGATGCCGCTAGAACTATTGTTCAAAATCAAATGGGTAGCACTTCTTTACTGCAAAGAAGGCTTAAACTTGGTTACAATAGAGCCGGACGTTTAATTGATCAACTTGAACGCGCAGGAGTAGTTGGCCAACATGAAGGCAGCAAGGCCCGTGAAGTACTTATACCTGATGAATATACACTGGAACAATTCTTGACAGAATTACATAACAATAGAAAATAGATTAAATGAAAAGAACGTATTCTGTAATCGCATTGATGTTTAGCGCAGCTTTATTGCTCGCACAGGTTACTGACGAAAAAGCCAAAGCACTACTAGACGCAGTTAAAACTAAATACACTGCATACAATTCAATACAAGTTGACTTTAAAATGACTTTGATTGATAAAGCGTCTGAATTTACCGATGTTACTGAAGGTAAGCTTGACCTGAAAAAGAATATGTTTAAACTAGACCTTGGCGACAATGAAATAATGAGCAATGGTAAAGACCTCTGGATTTTTTTAAAGTCGGCTAATCAGGTACAAATACAGAAATATGACAAATCAGTAATTGAACAAGAATTTGGTTTTGCGCCAAACGAAATTTTCACAATTAATAAAGACGATTTTGACTATAGAGTTAGTGGTGAAAAAACGATTAACGGCAAATTATGTACTGAGATAGAGCTCACGCCAAAAGACAAGGAAAAGTTCTATTACAAGGTGAAGCTTTATGTAGTTAAGTCGTCAAACGAAGTAATTCTCACCCATTTTTATGAAAAAGACGGCATTGAATATCAGTTTGAGATAACTAATCAATCGCCTAATGCCAATTTATCAGATGCTTTTTTCATTTTTGACAAATCAGAATACGGAAAAGAACTACAAATTGAAGACCTTAGAGACTAACTATTTTTTAATAAAACCTTACTTGTTTGTTAAAGCCGCATTTATTGCGGCTTTACTTTTTTTAATGGGTTGTGGTCAAAATCAAGTAACCTATTACTCTATTGCTGGCGAAACAATGGGAACCACCTACCATATTAGTTATGAAGGGTCAAACCCAACCAAACTAAAACAAGAAATTGATGATCTTCTGATCTCAGTAAATCAATCTCTGTCAACTTACATTCCCAGCTCTACCATTTCAAAAATCAATTCAAACGAAAGCACAAAAACTGACTCTCGATTTACTGAAGTATTTGAAATGGCTAAAGAAGTAAATAAAAATACTGAAGGTGCATTTGACCCAACTGTAGGCCCATTGGTAAATGCATGGGGCTTTGGTTTTGAAAATGCCAACAAGGTTGATTCTAACCTAGTTGATAGCCTTATGAATTTTGTAGGTTTTGATTTAGTATCACTTACCAACTCAGAGATAAAGAAGGTTGATAATAATGTAATTATAGATTTTAGCGCAATTGCAAAGGGTTATGGAGTGGATATAGTTGCCCAGCTATTAAACGAAAAAGCCATCAAAAACTACATGATTGAGATTGGTGGAGAAGTTTACGTAAAAGGAGAAAACAAAGAAAAATCAACCTGGAAGCTTGGAATTAACACACCTGAAGAAGGGAGCAATAACATTTTTGCAATAGCCGCAATAAACAATGGAGCGCTTGCCACCAGTGGAAACTACAGAAACTTTAAGGTGGTAAATGGCCAAAAATATGTGCACACCATTAATCCCAAAACGGGTTATGGAGTAATGAGTAAATTGCTTAGTGCGAGTGTTTTTACCAACAATTGCGCTTTGGCCGATGCCTACGCAACCGCCTTTATGGTAATGGGTGTAGAAAAATCTATTGAAATAGCGAAGAACTTAGATGGAGTTGAGCTCTATCTCATTTATCTAAATGAAAAAAATCAGCTAACTACGTATAGTAGTATTGGAATGAAAGATAAGGTAAAAGTTGCCTTTTAACTAGGCGTTTGCGCTTTCGCATTTATTTAGATCTCCTCCGCAAACACTACAGGTTCCGCCCATTTTGTCAGCCAAAAGCGGATTGTTTGAGCTACAGGTTCCTCTAAACTCACCATTTTTAAGCACAATCATTCGTATGCCTATCATTGCAAATGCTAAAGTCATTGCCCCCGCTCCTATTAAAACTGTAAGTAAAACTGTATTCACAATTTTTATTTTTTGATACTACAAAAGTATTTAATCTGATATAGTAAACTCAATTAAAGCCACTTTAGTTCTACTGCTTTTCTAGTACAATCTTTCGCTGCGAAAAATCGTAAGCCGCATCTAAAAATAGCTCCATTTCGTTCCATTTTTCTTTTGGCAAATATTTGTTTATATAGCTTTTAACGCTTGTAACCTTTAGCACCGTTCTATCGCCATCCTTTAAAACCTTAGCTGTTGTAATAAAAGTTCCTGCTTCGGTGCTCAAACTATAGTTCAAAGGTTCTTCGTTCTTTACCAGGTAACCATTGGGAACTTCCATTTCAATATCGTAGCGATATTGCTTTTGAAACTCTACAAATACATCAGAGCTTCTTCTTCTATCTTTTTCAAGAAGGGCAATTTGGCTGGTAATAATCCTACCAATATCTACTATAACCAACTCATCATTTGTTTCTCCAGCCTTTTTAAAAAGATCATCTACTTCGTATTCTTCTTTATATTCTAGAATACTATTATCAGGTTCAAAACCTGAACTTATAAGACTAAAGCTGTTGTAATTGGTCAAGTTAAAATCGTCTTCTATCCAATTTTTCATAAACTCTACCCTTGCCGCCTTTTCTTTTTCAATGAGCCTTTTATAAAACCTTCTGAGCTTTGGATTATAAGCATCAAAATCTAGTCTGTAGCCATATTCGTCAATAACCAAAATATCGCCTACATAACCACTTCTAATTTGCCCCGATAGTTTTGTTGTTGCATTAACCTGTGAAGTGCCCTCTGAAACATTCAGCTCAACTTTTAAGTTGGCATAAAACTGGTTCATTTCGGGTTTATAATCAGGCAATTCAACTCGCTTAATCTCAAAATCTTTGAATTTACGTGTAGGTTTAAAAGCATAGGCTTCGTTCCCCATCAACCTTGGGTCCCAAGCATCTATGGTAGAATATTTGGTTGGATTAAAAGCATAATGATACGATCCTTCATTAGTTTTTACCCTTACGGCAAAAATTATATCTGTAGTTACAGATAAGTCTTCTAATCTGCCATTTATGCCTGGCTGGCAAATAAGGAGTTCAGCATCAAAATCCTTTGACAAGCTATAATACAAATTGTAAGCTGTAAAGTACGACCCAGGATTGTAATCTATTGACTCGCCGTCAAAAACGTATTTCTGCAGCTTTATGTATAGCTCATTAAGCGCTCGTAAGGGATCTTGAGCCAAAGTTGAAATCTCAGGAATTGCTTCAAATGATTTTTCATGAAAATCTATATATAAGGCTCTCTTGAGTGCATCTATATTAAGACTGCTACTGTTTTCACCCTGCTTACCAATTAGTAAAGGTGTTCTATAGTACCTATATGGTTCGGCATATGAAACTTCTATTTTAGCCTTTGGATTTGTCTTCTCGCTATTTGTAAAGTGTCCGGGTACAAACCTTTCTAAATTTTCAGCATAGAAAGTGAGCTCAACTAATCCATTGGCCAATACCTTCTCTTTTGGGTTTTGAAGACCATTTATGCCCTTGGCCGTAAAATATAAAGTTGGGTGAAGTCTAAGTACAAATGCTTGTTTCAACTTTGGATAAGTTGAGCCAAATGAAAAAGAATATGATATAAAATTGTTCCAAGTATTCTCTCTTCTTAAAGGAAAGAAAGACAAATATGGATCTGCATAGTTTATATCGGTAGTTTGATAGGTATAATCTATAATATCGCCAACTTCAAGCTTTTCAATGGCTAGTTTCTTATAAGCCACTCGGTCTTGGCTTTTATTAATATCTAAACTTGTTGATGCATAACCTTCACTTACTGAAATAAATTGGCTTGTATCAATATTTATGATCTGCCCGTCTCTTTTTAAAATTGTCATTTCAAAAAACTCATGATCGGCTGTTTTAAAGTCAGACCAGTATTCTACAGCTGCTTTATCTTGAAGTAGAATTTTAGTTCTAGTTACCCAGTTTTCGCTATAGATTTTTGACTTCTTTTCTTTTTCAATTACAAGAACCGTTTTTTGAGCAAGTATAACTGCCGATTCATTCTTCCAATTTGGAATTGGTGCCTCATTAACCTCAAAAAATGAATCATTTTTTAAAATTAATGCATCTTGTGCCTTTGCGAAGGCGGCTACTATTATTAGAATTCCAAGAAGTAGACAGCGTAGTTTTTTCATATGCTCGTCTTTTTAAGAATTACATAATCATCATAGGTGGTTTGCAAATCTGAAATCATTTTGTTCCATGTTTCAAAATCCTTTTTGTTAATGATTATATCTTCAAATACGATTTTCTTGGTATAAACAACCTTCCCATCCTTATGCCTAAATTCTAGGTTAAAAGAAAAATCGCCCATTTCTAGATTTTTGTTTTTGGGCAAGTGCGCTATTTCAAAACCGGCGGGCACTTCAATTTCAACTTCATTTTCTAAATAATATTTACTACCAAATTGGTAAGGCGTTTTTCTTGTGTCAAATACAAAATAGTAGAACTCCTTTTCAAAGTCAGGCTGAAGCAAAATTCTATCGCCATAGCTAATTATGTTGTTATGTACTTCAAAATCATAATTAAACTCAACAGCTGATTCTCGGTCATTAAAACTTGAAGCTTCAATATTTAAAACTTTAAGGTTTTTATTGTCGTCGTTTAAAAAGGATGCAATTGCGTCTTCTTTTTCTTGGGTTTGAAGAAGGTTATATCCTCTAATAATGTTTAACCTGCTCTCGCCATAGTGCATTTCACTAGCCTGCCCATGCAAAAGATCTCCTTTAATAGCCAATTGCTTTTTACGAATTATCCTATTCTCAAAGGCCTTTGCTTTTGGTATTAATTCAATTAAAAAAGTATCGCCGTTTTCAATCATTACTTCCCTACCTTGAATTCTTGTGGCATATTCACCCAGTGCCACATATTCTTCTGTAGGGTCAATAAAATATTTTGCTCCATTTAGAAAAACCGTACAGATCATATGGTTATCAACTGATAAGGTTGGCACATCATAAGAGTGAGCTATGTGATTTGTACCTAACCAAGTTAGTCTTGCATCTAACCCCGCGTATGTAAGCATTACCTTAGCCAAATTGGCCATCCCTTTACAGTCGCCAAACCTATTAGCACATACAAATCTGGCTTCTTCAGGCTTAAAACCGGCAATTCCATCTTCAAAAGCTATGTACCGAATATTATCTTGAATCCAATAGAAAATAATTTTAAGTTTCTCTTCATCAGACTTCACCCCTATCAAAAGTTCATCAACAATGACTTTTATATTATCGTCTGGTTTTAACTGCAGCCCTTTTATAAGAGAGCGATACCATGCATAAAGATCTTCTACATCAGAAAACACATTGCTCCTATTACCTTTATAATCATACCTTTTGTTTAGAAAAAGTAAATGAGGCATATAGTGTGTTGAGCCCGGCGAAGCAAACTCTTGCTCGCGTTTGGGCAATTGTGTAAATGAATAAGTATAAACGGTGTATTTGCTATTTGCCCTTGTATCTCTTGAATTGGTCTTTTCCCATTCAACTCCTTCGTTAATACTTAAACTTATGCCGTGTTCCTCAAAATAGTAGCCTTTTACCTCTGCTTGCATCCAACTAGGCACCCATACCTCATAGGTTCCCTGTTTAATATACTTTGATTTTTGAAGGTAAGCCTTGTTTAAGAATTTAAGGTCAGTGTAAGTTGTTCGATATTTATATTTCATTATTTCGCCCAAGGTGCAGTAGGCATCAGGCAATCTAAAGTTTATAAACTCACCATCTTGGTGAAAAATACTAGCCGACTCGTAAGACTTCTTGAAAACTTCTAAGCTGTAAATGCTCTGTTCAGATGTTAGGCCAAATACATAATTTACCTTAATATCATCATCTTGAAATAAGCCATCGTAATAATGCACAAAATCAGTTAATGCCAAAACACTTATTTCGCCTATTTCTTCAGCTATTGGTTTGTTTTCTTTCACATCCCAGCTATAAACCACTTTAACTTTAGAGTCATAAATTACATGATCATCAAAACCAATGTCTACTCTCTTTTTGTACTCTTCAGCCAGTTCTTTTGAGTCTTCAGTTTCCCATGATCTTTCTCCCTTTAGTTGGTAATTCCTTTGAGCATTTGCCAAATACGGAATTGAAATAATTGCAAAGAATATACAAATCAACGGTGCCCTTTCGAATTGTTTTCTCATATCAATAATTCAAAAGTTTTCGAAAAATAACTCCAGCCCTCACGGTTCTATTGCCAAATAAACTAGCTTGTATAGCCCCTTGATTTGATAAAACTTGCTCATTGCCCAACGCAAAGTATAGCTCAAGGCTTTTCGCTCTTCCTTCAGTTGAATTTTTCATGGTCCATCTCCTAATTTTATAAGAAAAGCAGTAAAGCAATTCGTAATTTCTAAACCCGGTGTCTTCAAATTCAAGCTCTTGATTTATAGATACTAATGGATATCGAAATAAGCTTAGTCCAACGCTAAAACCACCTCCAAAAAAATCTACTGACCTGAAGGTTGAAGCGGCACCCCAATTTACACTTAGCATAATGGGCACTTCCAAAGCGCCTAAGCTCAAATAACCGTTATGTAGCCCCGAAGCAGAAATTTGTAATATCGGGTTCGTTTCAATACTAAGCGAAAAATGATCTCCTTTTTCATATAAACTTGTTCTAATTCCATATGAAATACTCAAAATAGATGGTACTACAGCTCTTTTTAGATTATTGCTATTAGAAAGGTCTTTATAAACAACTGATGTAATATCAAGAAACCCAAAGCCACTAATGCCGTAACTTTTTAGAAATATGGGTAATTTCTCATTGGGTTGTGCCCTAGCTATAAAACAAGTAGTGGCAACCAAAATGGTTGCCACTACGCTAATTTTTATGAAGTTCATCAAATAAACTGCTACTAATTACCAGCTAAGGTAACTTGCACTTTAGCTGTTTCTTGAAACTTGTTTAAAATTGATGCCAATTGTTGCCATTCATCTTCTGACAAGCGCGCCTTTTTAATAACCAAGGTAGCACTAACTTTTAGTTCGCCAGGCTCAACTTTAGCAGTGCACTTATATGATGCAAAGTCGGCATCTAAATCAGTTTCAAAATCATCAAAACCAAACATAGCATACCCTTGAGGTATATCAAACCTTAAAGTATAGTCTACAATTTTCGGATAATCAACGTAGATATCACCTTCTCTTTTATAACTCTCAGAAGTAATTTTATAATTAGAAACTATGAATTTACCTACTGAAACGGTGTAAACTCTCATACTGTCCTTAATCTGAAATTTAACAGCATCATCACCTGGAATAGTGAACTTCTCGTTTACTTGTAACCAATCTTCATCTTCTTCAAAGCCTGTATTTTTTACATTAAACTTTTGAAACTCTACCGTATCCATTACACTTCTAACTTTTCCTTCAAAGTATTTAACACGGTTTTCTTTCATGTCTTCAGCTTCATCCTCATCTCTAAAATCGGCATAATTGGCATAAACTTTTCTATCAAACATGGCTTTATGATACTCTGGCACCGTAATAATTTTAGGAGCCATCTCAGTTTTGTAAGTGCCCTTGTAGCTAATATTTTTATTTACAATTACCGCGGTAAAACCATCACCTAGCTTAAGTTTCTCTCTTACTACCATTTGATTAGCAGCAGGTAATGATTCAGACATTTCAAAAACATCAATTGCACTATCGTCCATCTTTTTTGCCGGAGTAAAAGCAAAAACTTCTGCCCCAAGTAATCTAAAGTCTAAATCAGTCCAGGTACTATACTTAGAAAAAGGAAAATAGAAGTAGTCGTCTCTTTTGTCTTTAACTCTAAATCCATAAACCAATTCATTATTCAGAATCATTTCATCAAGGTTACCCGTTCTTCTGTCTACACCTAAAATAATATCGTAGGCAATCTCGTTAGCATCAAAAACACTAGCCATTACACCCATAAACATTTCGGGCGTATAATTTTCTACTTCTCCCGTATTGTACACGTAAGACTGAAACCCTCTGTAGTATTGTTTTAAAAGATCATCAGTTCCTTTAATTTTCACTTCTCCTAAAAACTCAAGCAGGCCTTTACTCATTTTGGCATACTGGCTCCAGTTTTTCACTTTGTTAAATGCAATTGTTTTAATTTGAGACTCTTCCCACATCTCATTCGACTCTCCAACATTGCCAAGTAAAAGTGTGGCGGCTTCAGCTTTATATTTAGGACATACCGCTACTTCAAACTTGCTTGTTGCATAAATCATTGCAGGGTATGCAAAATATTGTTCTGCTATAGCTTCGCTTTGACCACCTTTTAGAACGAAAACGGTGGTATCAGCTTCAAGTCTTGATTCTAGGCTTGCACTTGGGCCTCCATTTTGAGCGCCATAATTAAAGAACATTTGTCCACCAAGTTTAACCGTTACAATATGACTTCCTTTAGGATAAATAGTAGGGAATGTTATGGTTTGAGATGGAAAAGCTTTACAACTCTGTCCATTCATAAATGCTTTAAGCGATTCAGAGTTCTCAAAAGAATAGTTGATAGATATCTCATCACCTTTTTCAAGGCTGCCTAGATTAATTTTTTCAAAACTTGAGAAGTTTTGAAACATCTGCTCGAAAAAATAAGGTAACTCTTCACCAAAAGCAATGTCTTTACCATCGTATTGATCGTAATCGTCAGACCTGCTTTCGCCTTCTACACTTACCTCTACATTATATCCTTTTGGTAAATAGATGAACTTAAAATCCTCTGCACCTTTTTCATTATTGATAACAATGTTCAATCTTTCGTTGTGCACAGTAGATATTTCTTTTCCCTTGTTGGTAGGAATGTAAAAGAAATCAGACTCTTGATTTGCGATTACCGCTGACTCACTATCCCAACTTGATGGCAAATCGCCATCTGACATTGCAAAAAGCGAGTGCGATAAACAAGCCGCAAAAGCCGTGAACATTAAGATTCTCAATTGTTTAAATAGTCTCATAATTAATGCCTTATATCCGTTTGTTACATTATAATGTAAAACAAACATCAAAAATAGAAATATTGTACACATAGCACTATTTGAAGCTCAATTAGTTCGCATGGTTTTCTTTGGTAAGAACATTATTTAGGTTGAATTTTGCAATATGAATTCTCGCCAAGCCCAACTTGATGCATTCAATAAATTATTGGATATAATGGATGATTTAAGGGAAAAATGTCCTTGGGACAAAAAGCAAACATTAGAATCTCTTAGGCCTTTAACCATTGAAGAAACTTATGAACTCGCTGACGCCATTATTGAAAACGATTTAACTGAAGTAAAGAAAGAACTTGGAGACGTATTGCTTCATATTGTTTTTTACTCAAAAATTGGTAGTGAAAAAGGCGCTTTTGATATTGCTGATGTTTGTAATGATATTGTTGCCAAATTAATTCATAGACACCCGCATATATACGGCAATGTAGAAGTAAAGGATGAGAATGAGGTAAAGGAGAATTGGGAAAAGCTTAAGCTTAAAGAAGGCAAAAAATCTGTTTTTGAAGGTGTTCCTAATGCTTTGCCAAGTATGGTAAAGGCCATAAGGCTTCAAGAAAAAGCTAAGGGTGTTGGATTTGAATGGCCTAGTGCCCATGGTGCCATTGAAAAAGTTGACGAAGAATTACAAGAGCTCAAAGAAGCCATTAAAAACAAAAATGCAAACGAAATTGAAAAAGAATTTGGCGACTTCATATTTTCAATTATTAACGCAACGCGCTACTACAAGGTAAACTCAGACAATGCTCTAGAAAAAACAAATCAAAAATTTAAAAGTCGATTTGAATTCATTGAAAAAAGAGCAAAAGAGCTCGAAAAACCATTGCATGAAATGACTCTTGAAGAGATCGACAAAATCTGGGATGAAGCCAAAACTTTTGAAAAATAAAACTGTTAACCCTTTAAATACATACACATGTCAGTACAAAAATCAAACGATTCAGAATACAAAGATCTCCTAGCAAACAATGGTAAGGTAGCCATTAAATTTTATGCAGATTGGTGTGGCTCTTGTAAGCTAATCTCACCTAAATATAGAAGGCTTAGCGATTCCGACGATAATCAAGATGTTCTATTTCTCGATGTAAATGCAGAAGAAAATCCTGAAATTAGAAAGTGGGCAGGCGTAAACAACCTTCCTTTTTTTGCTATGGTAAATGGTGGTGAAATTTTAACCGCAGATTTCACTTCTAAAATTGAGAATGTAGAAAAAATGCTTAACCAATTAAAAGAAGCCTAAATGCAAATTAAAGCTATTAAAAATCTGTTGGACAAGTACTCTATTGAAGAACTCAAGCAAAAAGAAGAGCAATTGCTAGAAGGCGAAACGCTTAGCTTTGAAGATGTAGAAGGCGAAGACGAAGGTGAGCAACTAACACACCTAACTGGGGCCATTTGGTGTATTGATCAGGCAGAAAAAAACGGAACCAAACCGCAATCTGAAGTTAGAAATTTCATCTCAAGAGTTAGAAACTCTATATCATAGGTCTATTAACCCTTCGGGCAACTGAAGGGTTATTTCCTTGTTCCCTTCATTAATTTCAACAATAAGCTCATTGTGAAGCGGAATTAGCAACTCAGCTTCCCCTACAATTACTTTAGCCAAAAAATGAGCACTGTTGTCGTAAACATCGGCAATGGTGCCAATTTTCATATTGGTTTCAGCATCAATAATCATGTAGTCAATTAATTGAAAAAGATCATTTGATTCAGATTCAATAATTTGATCATTGAGAACACCAACCCTTTGATTATAATAGTCTCTGCCCTGTTCTGGAGTATCAATCCCCTTTAGTTTTACCACATATCCCTTTTCTTGCCCCAAAGTTTCTTCAATAAAAAAAGGAACCGGCTTTTTCTGTATTTCAAGAAATAACCAAGTTCCTTTCTCTAAGTTTTTTATGTCTGTGTCTAAAACTACTTTTAGCTGACCTTTTACACCATAGTTTCCGGTAATTATACCCACCCAGGTGCAATCTATCACTAATGCAGTTTTATGCGTTTTCTTCAGTTGTTTCTTCAGAAGCTTCACCTTCGGCAGCAGCATCTCCTTCGGCCGCTTCTTCAGGTGCTTGAGCAGCTATAAGTGCTTCCGCACGTTTGCTAGCAATAGCAGCTTCTCTTTCTAATCTTACTTTAGTTTGCTCATCGGCATCAGCTTTCAAGCCTTCAATCTTCGTTTGAATCTTGCTTGCTTTTTGCTCAAGCCATTCGGCAAATTTCGTGTCGGCCTCTTCTTGCGAAAGGGCTCCTTTAACAACGCCTACTTGAAGGTGCTTCTTCATCATTACACCTTTGTATGAAAGTATTGCACGTGCCGTATCGCTCGGCTGCGCACCTTTCATTAACCAATCAAGGGCTTTGTCTACATCAATCTCTACGGTGGCCGGGTTAGTCATCGGATTGTATGACCCTAGGCGCTCGATAAATTTCCCGTCACGCTTTGAGCGAGAGTCAGCTACTACTATATAGTAGTAAGGTCTCTGCTTTCTTCCGTGTCGTTGCAATCTAATTCTTACTGACATTTTTACTTTTTATTATATCCGTTTTTAAAAAAGGAGTGCAAAAGTCGTATAAATCATTTATAAAATCCAAATGAAACTCAATGAAAATCAATTCATAAAAGGCATTCCTTGTGGCATTTTACCTTTTTTACCCATTTTATTCATTTGCTTCATCATTTTTTGCATTTGCCCCAACTGCTTTACAAGTTGATTTACATCATTTATGGTAGTTCCACTACCGGCAGCTATACGTTTTCTACGTCGGGCATCCAACATTTTTGGGTTTCTTCTCTCCTTTGGTGTCATTGAAAGAATAATGGCTTCGGTATGTTTTAAAGCATCATCTTCAATATCTACGTTTTTCATTGCTTTACCCATACCCGGAATCATACCCATTAAATCTTTAAGATTACCCATTTTTTTAATCTGATTAATCTGACTCAGAAAATCTTCAAAGTCAAATTGGGCTTTCTTAAATTTCTTTTGAAGCCTTTTCGCTTCTTCTTCGTCAATAGTTTCTTGGGCCTTTTCAACTAATGATACAATATCACCCATACCCAATATACGGGTTGCCATCCTATCAGGATGAAACACGTCAAGGGCATCCATTTTCTCTCCAGTACCAACAAACTTTATGGGTTTATTTACCTGTTTTCTAATTGAAAGTGCCGCACCACCTCTGGTATCACCGTCTAACTTGGTTAAAATAACACCATCAAAATTCAGCTTATTGTTAAATGCTTCTGCAGTATTCACGGCATCTTGTCCGGTCATGGCATCCACCACAAATAAGATTTCTTGAGGCTCAATAGCTTCTTTAATTCTACCAATCTCATCCATCATCTCTTGATCTACAGCCAATCTACCTGCAGTATCAATTATTACGGTATTATTACCCTTTACCTTGGCATTATGTATTGCGTTTTTAGCAATTTCAACCGGATTTTTATTTTCTGGCTCTGAATAAAAATCTGCTTCTACCGATTCACTAACTGTTTTTAACTGCTCAATAGCCGCTGGTCGGTAAACATCACATGCGGTAAGTAATACACTTTTACCTTTCTTTTTTAGGTGTTTAGCCAGCTTACCTGAAAAAGTAGTTTTACCAGAACCTTGCAACCCCGACATTAAAATTACAGTAGGCTTACCGCTAAGATCAATATTCTCAGCTTTACCTCCCATTAGCTGCACCAACTCGTCGTGAACCAGCTTTACCATCTGCTGACCTGGTGAAACTGATTTTAGTACATCAGCACCAAGCGCTTTTTCTTTAACCGTATCAACAAAATCCTTCGCTATCTTGTAGTTCACATCGGCATCAACCAATGCTCTTCTAATCTCCTTTAGCGTATCGGCAATGTTTAGTTCATTTATTTTGGCTTGTCCTTTTAATTTCTTAAAGGCACCTTCTAACCGATCACTTAAACTTTCGAACATAAATTATTCAATTTTGCAGCCGACAAAGGTATATTTTCAATATATCACAAGAAAGCACAATTAATAATTTGAAAAAACAAATTGAATTATTCACATTCATTTAATTTTTTCTTGTCTATGACCATAATTGATTGATATTTTTGCCGCTTCATAAATTTTAATTTGAAATTTTCAAGATGATTCGTTTTACAGCTTTACAATCAGTAAATCAACTAAAAACAACAGATGTTGCTCATGAAACTAAAAAGTCAGATATACTTGGCAAGTACGTTTTTAGCAATGATAAACTTGAAAGATACTTAGGTAAGCAGGCGTACAAAGCATTTAAAAATGTAATTGATGCTGGTGAGAATATAACAGAAGACTTGGCTGATCAAATTGCTGCAGCTATGAGAACCTGGGCCATGGAACATGGTGCAACACACTACACTCACTGGTTTCAACCTCTTACTGGTTTAACTGCTGAAAAACACGATTCATTCTTAGATATATTTAACGGACAAGGTATTGAGAAGTTTTCTGGTGGAGCTCTCATTCAACAAGAGCCAGATGCATCAAGCTTTCCAAATGGTGGAATTCGCCAAACTTTTGAAGCAAGAGGGTATACCGCATGGGATCCAACTTCTCCGGCATTTTTAATGCAGAGTGGTGGTGGGCATACATTATGTATCCCAACAATTTTTGTTTCTTACACAGGAGAAGCACTTGATTATAAAGCACCATTATTAAAGTCAGTTCATCAGCTTGACCTTGCAGCTACTGCAGTTTGCAAATATTTTGATGACAAGGTAAATAAGGTAACAGCAACTTTAGGCGTAGAACAAGAGTATTTTCTAGTAGATGCTGCTCTTTTTAATGCCAGACCTGATCTTGTAATTGCCGGAAGAACATTGCTGGGCCATTCTCCTGCAAAAGGTCAGCAGCTTGATGATCATTATTTTGGTTCAATTCCTGAGAGGGTACAAACCTTCATGATTGACTTTGAAAATGAATGCTTAAAGCTTGGTATTCCATTAAAAACAAGACATAACGAAGTAGCACCTTCTCAATTTGAATGTGCACCAAACTTTGAAGAACTAAACCTTGCAGTTGATCACAATCAACTGCTAATGGATGTTATTGATAAAGTAGCCAGAAGACACAACTTTAGAGCAGTATTGCATGAAAAGCCTTATGCCAACGTAAATGGTAGTGGTAAGCATTGCAACTTTTCAATGGGTACCAACACCGGTGTTAATCTTCTTTCGCCTGGTAAAACCCCAACAAGAAACCTTAGCTTTCTTACATTCTTTGTAAATGTAATTAAGGCTGTGAGTAATCACAACTCATTAATGAGAGCCAGTATAGCATCTGTTGGAAATGATCATAGATTGGGGGCTAATGAGGCTCCACCCGCAATTATTTCAGTATTTGTTGGAAATCAACTATCAAAAGTTTTAAGCTCGCTAAAAAATGATGACCTTGAAGCTCATGTTGACGAAAGTGAAGGGGTTATTGAAATTAATGCACCACAAATTCCTGACCTTACTAAAGACAATACAGATAGAAACAGAACATCGCCTTTTGCTTTTACTGGAAACAAATTTGAATTTAGAGCTGTTGGAAGCACCAGTAATACTTCAGCCCCAATGACGGTATTGGCTACAGCTGTAGCAGATCAGTTGGTAACTTTTAAGGAAGAAATTGATGCCAAAATGGCAAATGGCGAATCAAATAGCCTTGCTATACTATCTACATTACAACAATATATTACCGATTCAGAGTCAGTTTTATTTGAAGGTAATAACTACAGTAAAGAGTGGGAAGACGAAGCTGCTAACAGAGGCCTTTCAAACCATAAAACAACACCTTTAGCGCTAGATGCTTATCAATCAGAGTCAACCAAAGCCCTTTTTACTAGACTAGGTATTATGACTGAGCGCGAGCTTGAAGCTCGTCATGAGATATTATTGGAGTCTTATACCAATAAACTACAGATTGAATCTAGATTACTTGGCGAACTTGCAATGACACATGTAATTCCTGCATCGGTTAAATATTTAAACGAACTTATTGACAGTTTGGCTAAACTAAAAACACTGGGTATTGAAGCTGATACAGCGGCCATGGAAGAATCGGTTATTGAAATAACAACTCATATATCTTCGATTAAGAAGAATGTTAGATTAATGATTGAAGAACGCAAGAAAGCTAATGTGCTTGAAGAAGTTAGAGATAAGGCCATAGCTTATTGCGATAGTGTTAAACCATATTTTGACAAAGTAAGATACCACGCCGATAAACTTGAGTTGCTAGTTGACGACAATTTTTGGCAGCTACCTAAATACCGAGAATTGCTATTCTTACGTTAGTATCAAATTTCTAAAAAAGGAATTTTCGTCGTAAGATTGACGGAAATTTAGATTAACTCAAGGTTAAATCAACAGGACATGAGCAAATTTTTATCCTCCCTACTAGTTATTTGCCTAGTATTTCCTGTGCTTCATTCTTGTAACAAAGGCCTGCCATATGAGCTTGCGAATGAATATGGCCTAAAGCAAGAAGCTATTGAAGCGCTAGAGAAAGAATACAAGTCTACAAGAGACATGGAAAAGAAAAAGCTGCTGGCTGCAGAGCTAGGTAAGCTTTATCACTCTGTAAATAACTATACAAAAGCAGAAATCTATTACAAAACTGCAGTTAGAGATGGAGCTACTAATCCGGTTACCCATTACGAGTATGCTCAAGTTTTAAAATCAAGAGAAAAGTTTGACGATGCCGTAGTTCAATTAGAGAAATACAGCACGGCAGCAGCAGGAAACAGTGCCATTCAAAAAGAAATTGAGCTTTGTAAGCAAGTTATAGAGTGGCAAGAGAATCCGCTTGAAACAAGATATAGAGTTGAAGAAGAGAAATTTTTGAGTAACGGTAAGTATCATGACTATGCTCCTGTAATAATGCCAGAAGGTTTAGTTTTTACTTCAACTAGAACAGAAGGTGAAAAAGGAGAAAGCGCCACTGGTGGTTCAGACGACAATGCCGTAAGAGAAGGTGCACGACCTGATTTATTCATTGCCAAAGAACAAAAAGGAAAAAAGGCCAAGGGTCTTCAAAAACCTGTATTGTTTGAGCAAGAAGGACTTATAAATACAGAGTGGAGTGAAGGTATGGCTGCTTTTGACAAAAAGGCAAAGCAGATGATTTACACCACTTGTAACAGAGCTTATGAAAAAAATGAGCTAAGCAGAAATGATAGCAATTGTGTTTTGATGAGCGCTGATAGAAAAGGAAGATCATGGTCAGAGGCTCAAAGAATTCCATTTTGTACAGATTCTACTAAAGAAATTCACTACGGACATCCGTGTTTATCAGAAGACGGCAATGTGCTTTACTTTTCTAGTAATATGCCAGGCGGTTTTGGTGGTTACGATATATGGATGAGTACCTATGTTAAACGATCAAAAACATGGAGCGACCCTATTAACCTTGGAGCTACTGTAAATTCAGCCAAAGATGAAATGTATCCACACATTTATGACAATGCGCTTTACATGTCTTCAAATGGACATCCTGGTATTGGAGGAATGGACCTTTTTGTAAGCTACGGTCGAGGTACTGAGTGGTCAGAGCCTAAGAACTTATTGGCTCCAATGAATTCTGCGGGGGATGATTTCTCTATCTTTTTTGAACGAGATAAAAAGAAAACAAGAAGAGGCGGAGATTATGGATACTTTGCTTCAAATAGAGGAAATAACCTTGGAATTGATAATATTTACTCATTCACCGTGGTTCCATTGAACTTCACTGTTTCAGGTTATGTATATGATAAGAAAACAGAAGAAATAATTCCAAATGCTAAAGTGACCCTTAACAACTTTGACGACACCATGAAAGTGTTTGTTAAGACTAATGAAGCAGGCTATTATTTCATGAAATTGAATAGTGAAACCAATTATTCCCTTCACCCATACAAAGAGCGCTATGAAAGCTTAGATGAAGACCCAAGTGTAAGTACTTACGGTTACGACGTTTCAATGGATTTTGAAAGAGATCTTTACTTAACGCCAATGCGACCTGAATTTGAGCTTGATATTCAATATGACCTTGCAAAATGGGATATTAGACCTGATGCAGCTGAGTTGCTTGATTCATTTGCTAAAATCTTGAAGGAACATTATTACACAGAAATGGAGTTAAGCTCTCACACTGACTCTCGTGCTTCAGATAAGTATAACGAAGAGTTAGCCCAAAAACGTGCGGAATCAGCAGTTAACTACCTTGTAAGTGTGGGAATTGAAAAAGAAAGGTTTGTGGCAAAAGGATATGGCGAGTACAGACCTAAGGTGATTAAGGTTGATGATGCGAAGGATCCAGTAACCAAAAACAAAAAAGGTGCTTATGTACCAAAATTGACTGAAGGAAATGAAAACCCTGTTGAAGTAACACTTACTGAATCATATATCGATGGCTTTGCTAGCACGGAAGAGATTTTTGAAGCTTTGCATCAATTGAATCGTAGAACTGAAATTAGAATATTGAGCTATGATTATAAGCCAAAAAATGCCATTGAAGAAGAAGGCTCTGAGTATATTGACCCAGACCTTTTAATTGAAGAAGAGGAAGAAGGAACCGAAGAAGAAGAAGGCGAAGGAGAATAATCTTAGTCTTATTGAAATAGAATAAAGCCCTGGAAGCAATTCCGGGGCTTTTTTTATGAGCCACGGATTGAAATCCATCTTTTCTGATTTTAAAATGAAAGTGAGTTTACGATTTGACATCGCATATTCTGATTATTAATTCAACTCGATATTACTTTACTCAATCATTTCTAAAAAATCGTCTTCGGTAATAATTTCGACAGACTCAATGGCCTCGGCCTTTTTGAGCTTCGAGCCTGCCTTCTCACCAGCCACAAGATAGTTTAAGTTCTTTGATACCGATGATATGAGCTTGCCGCCATTGTCTTCAACAAGTTGCTTGGCTTCGCTCCTACCCATTTTACTTAATGTACCAGTAAATAGAAAGGTTTTGCCATCAAGCTTATTACTACCGCCTATTGTTTCTTCTCTTCTAAGATTAACACCTAGAGATTCAAGGTTCTTGAGCATTTGCATGTTTGCTTCAATTTTGAAGAAATCATAAACCGTTTGCGCAACTTTTGGACCAATGTCGGGCAGCTCTTGCAATTCTTCTTGGCTTAGTTTTTCAAGATCTGGAATGTAATCTACAGCCTTCATAAGCACTTTGGCAGTAGTTAAGCCTACGTGCCTAATACCAAGCGCGTAAAGTACTCTCTCAGCCTTTTGACTTTTAGAAGCTTCAATACCTTCCTTTAGCTTTTTAACTGACTTTTCTCCCCACCCTTCTAGTTCAAAAACCCTTTCATATTGTATCTGATATATATCTTCAATGGTGTTTAAAATGTCTAGCATATAAAAGCGCTTAACTATATCTCTCCCCAGGCCATCAATATTCATGGCTTCTTTTGATACAAAGTGTATCATACGTTCTTCAACCTGCGCAGAACATTCTGCGTTTACACAACGCCAAACGGCTTCACCTTCAGGCTTTTCAACCACAGTTTCACATACAGGGCATGCTTTGGGAAAATCAATTGGTTTTTCAGAACCATCTCTCAGATCTTCCATAGCCTTTACAACATACGGAATTACATCTCCAGCTCTCTCTATAAGAACCGTATCACCAATATTCAGGTCTTTTTGGCGAATTATATCTTCATTATGTAAGGAGATACTTGAAATGGTAACGCCTGCCAATTGCGTGGGTTGTACTTTACCTACAGGAGTTATAGCGCCGGTTCTACCCACTTGAAATTCAACATCTAAAAGTTTGGTTGTGGCCTGTTTTGCCTTGAATTTATAAGCAATAGCCCACCTCGGATGATGCGCCGTAAAACCTGCCTTATCTTGAGTTTCCCTATGGTTTGCTTTAATTACCATACCATCCGTATCATAATCATAAGTTTCCCTTTTGGCCTCCCAAGCATTTATAAAAGCATCAACTTCATTTATGTCTTTGCATAACTTGCTTTCATCAATCGGAACTTTAAAACCAAGCTTACCAAGAAGCTCAATGTTTTTATGATGATCTGTTAGTTTGGTTCTTAGCAAATCATTACCATCAGCATCAATTGCATAGCCAATTTGATAAATGAATGCATCTAGCCCACGTGCGCTCGCTTCTTTAGGATCTTTTACTCGCAATGCGCCTGCCGCTGAATTCCTGGCATTGGCTAGGAGCTTCTCACCTCGCTTTTCGCGGTCTTCATTTATAAGGTCAAATACATCTCGCCTTATTACAATTTCACCTCTTAACTCAATTTTCTTGATCCCATATTTTGAAAAGTCGGCTTTGAAAGGAACGGACTGTATTGTTTTAACATTAGTAGTTACTTCTTCACCTTCTACCCCATCACCACGAGTTGCACCTCTACTTAAAACATCATTTTCATAAATTATGGCAATGCTCGACCCATCAAACTTGGGTTCAACCACATACTCAATTTGCTCTTCTTCAGCTCGTTCTTTAAGTCGCTTATCAAAATCATTTAGATCTTCTGCATTGTAGCTGTTATCCAAGGAAAGCATTGGCACCGTATGAGCTACCGTTTCAAAGCCTTCTATAAGATCAGGTGAAACTCTTTGAGTAGGTGAATCGGCCTTTATTAATTTGGGGTTTTCACTCTCAACTTTTTTAAGCGCCGCATAAAGTTGATCGTATTCAAAATCAGAAACCAATGGTTCGTTTAGTACATAGTATCGATACTCATGAAACTTCATTGCTTCAACCAAATCATCTAAATCAATGGCTGTGTGTGATTTACTAAGTAAACCTTTGGTAAGATCATTAAGCTTACGAGTTTCTTCGGTAGAGTATTTCATGGCTACTGTATAAAGTGCACAAGTTAAAACTCAAGCTTTAATTTAAAATCATGAGTTATTTGAATTGTGTGGGTTGTTTATGACAAAAGCAACTTGGCGATTCAACTTGAAATAGGGGTTGAAACCTTGAACCATTGAAGTAGTCGATTAATCTGAAATCAATTGTTACTGTTGTTTTCAATCCATTTATAATTAGGCGAAATCACCAATCCATATAGATTTTCAAAAATTGATATAGCATAAAAAAGGGGCTGCGCGAGCCCCAATTTAGTAACCTATAAGCCGGGTTCTGTCGAGCCTTGTCATTTATCTAGCCTCGCAATTGCTCACGAGATCAATCAACCTACCCATTACACCAAAAGATTCTGAAACAAGTTCAGAATAACTTTACTTGGGCGAGCAACCCAAAATGTGTAACCTATTTGGTTTTTCAACGCACGGGGTTTACACTGCCGGCCTTATCACTAAGAACCGCGGTGGGCTCTTACCCCACCTTTTCACCCTTTCCCTTTGCTTGCGCTCTAGGTGGTTTGTTTTCTGCTGCACTTTCCGTTGCCGAAGATCGACACCTTCCCGTTAAGAAGCGTGCTGCTCTATGTTGCCCGGACTTTCCTCCTCACCCTGCACAATACAGGATGCAGCGACAAGACAGTTACTAAAGCGCGAAATTAGGGTTTAGTATTGTTGTAATATACTTGATAGTAATAAAGCCCTTCTAGGTAAAGCGTTTTTTCAAGTGATAGATTGTGTTTTTCCGACTTTACTTTCATTCTTTCTAGCTCATTCTTATCCGATTTCAGATATTCTATCCAGTCTTCAACCACCTTCTTCTTTTTTCTATTTAGCACATGGTTTGGGTAAAACTCAAAGAATGAATCTTCAATAAATCCAAAACCAAACTTTTTCATTGTTGCTTCAGTAACCACAATAAAAACCACATCAACTGATGTTAATTTAGATGTCCAATTTGAAAATTTCAAGTGGTCTCTGTGTTTGCCAACTTCATATATTCTCTGATTATAAAACCAAAACTGGCTCTCTTTAAAAGAACGACTCAAAAGCTGCCTTTGATAGAGACCTAGCCCATAGCTGTCTCCTACCATTACTGCTTTAGCCACATCAAAATTGCCAGATTCGTAATTGTAATTTGGATATGCTAATTCTTGTTGATTCAATCTACTAAAAAGGTTCATACCATCTTCAATATCGCTATCGGTCTTATTTGCCCTAAAATTCTTGCCCATTCTAGTCCAAAAAAGGTTTGGGAGATTTTTACTTAGTAACTGCTCGCTATAGTTTATAATACTATCTGCAGCTAAAAGCATCCCATAATAGCTCCAATGAATTCCGGTTTGACTCACCAAAGGAAACGATGCAGTATCTTTCATTTGCAAAAACCAATCTCTCATATTGATGTAAGGAATGCCGGCTTTTTTAAATCTATTTTCAAATTCAGCGTTATTTGTTTTTAATGGTTTAGCCCCTTTATAATAGTTTGGAATAAATTCAGGATAAAATGATGCTTTACCAGGAGCCATTACCACAAAAAGTTTAACATCACAAGAGTCGAGGTACTCTTTAATAAGGCCTAGCTTTTTTGTCTTTACATTCAAAGCGCTATCGGACAATAAATCTCTTCCGTAAAAAGCGTCTATGTAAGTTTTTTCATATAAAAAGCCATTTTTTCCAATAACAACATCTTTGGCATTGGCCTTCTTAAAAACTGAATAATCAATTTGATTGTACTGCAAAAGTGCCGAGTTGAAAAAACCAAAGTTTCTTTTCACATATTCAGCTGATTGCGTTTGGAATTCTCCATTAAACCAATTTTGAATTGAGCGTTTTGGCACCGAAACTTCATTTAACTCCCTACGCAGCTTGGGCTCTTTTATTAATTCAAACCCACCCTGCAAATAAACCAGCAGAATGAGTAGAACATATATTGCTATAAAGCCATATTTTTTTAAAACAGCCAACATTAGAACCTAAAGTAAATAAATGGATTAAACCCAGAACCAACAAGGCTAATGGTACAAAGCAAGAAAAGGAATACAGAAAGCGTCTTTACCCAAAATGTATTCTTCGCTTTATTATATCCATAAATATGGTTTTGGATAACAACTCCCAATTTAGATAAGGCAATAAAAGATAGACAAAGGGCCAATAACAAAACGGCAATAAACTTACGATCAATTAACACCTCAGCAAATGAAAAACTATTGCTAAAAAGCACCTTAATGTACTCAATTGCCAAATCAAAGCGATCAACACTAAAAAATATCCAGCCAATTATCACCACAAAAAAAGCATAGGCTATTGAAATAAGACTTGGCAATTTCTTTAAATATTTACCTAAGAATAGTCGTTCCACAATAAGAAATAAACCGTGATATGCACCCCAAATTATAAAATTCCAGTTGGCACCGTGCCAAAATCCTGATATTAGAAACACAAAAAGCAAATTAAAGTATAGCCTAAAGTTTGAATTTACTTGATTACCTCCTAGTGGTATATAAAGGTAATCTCTCATCCAAGTTCCAAGGGTAATATGCCATCGGCGCCAAAACTCAGTTATACTCTTTGAATTATACGGATTGTTGAAATTCTCTGGAAAATTGAATCCGAGCATTCTGCCAATACCAATGGCCATATCGCTATAACCAGAAAAATCGAAATAGATCTGCATTGCATATGCTAAAATGCCAATCCACGCTATGGTGGCATTAAGCGCTGTTCCATTAAGGGTAAGTGACTCTGATGAATACTGGGCTAAAGTATTGGCAATGAGCACTTTCTTTGACAACCCAAAAACAAACCTTATTAAGCCTTGATTAAAACCATCGGTTGTCGTTTTTCTTGACAAAACCTGGTCAGCAATGCTTCCAAATCTAACTATTGGACCGGCAATCATTTGCGGAAATAGCATGATATACAAAGTATAATCAGACCATTTACTTAAGGGCTTATGAAGCTTTCTATATACATCAATTGAATAAGTTAAGGATTGAAATGTAAAAAATGAGATGCCAATGGGAAGCGCTATATGAGCCCAAGACACTGCCCCAAATCCCATTGACTCAAACAGCAAACCAATATTATGAACAAAAAAGTTGAAGTATTTAAAGTAAGCTAGTAAACCAATATTTACGGCTACTGAACTAAACAAAAGCCATTTTCTTGAATTTGTATTGCTTGTTTGATCCAGTTTTTTGACCAAAAAGAAATTGACCATAATTGAACCGAGCAATACAAATAAAAATTTAGGCGCACCCCAAGCATAAAAGAACAAGCTGGCTACGAGTAACCAGTAGTTTCTAAATTTTGAAGGCAGAAAATAATTTACTGCCAGCACTATAGGCAGGAAATACAGCAGAAAAATTATACTGCTGAAAACCATTTAAACTCGATTATTGATCAGTTGATGATTTTAAGGACTTCTTCTTTAAGGCTTTCTTTGTTTATTGGCACCACCCCCACCTTTTCGCAAACAAGGCCTCCACCAAGGTTGGCAATTTCAGCAACATATTTAAGTGGAACCCCGCAAGCTAATAGAATTGAACTTATTGCTATTACCGTATCTCCTGCACCTGAAACATCATAAATATCTCTCATATGGGCGGCAATATGATGTTCTTCTTGCTCAGAACCTATAAACACACCATGCTCTGAGAGGGTAATCATTGCCGTTTCTGCTTCTAAAACTTCTCTCAACTTTTTAGCCGCTTTGCTTATGGCATCAATACTAAATTCAGAAGGAAGATCAAGATTAAGGCCTTCTTTCAGCTCTTTTAGATTAGGTTTAAAAACTGTAGCACCTTTATAAAATAAGAAGTTCTTCTTTTTAGGGTCAACAAGAATGGTTTTACCAAGTTTTCGCCCCATTTCAATAAAATCAGTAATAAGCTTTTGGTTAAGAACCCCTTTGTCATAATCTTCAAATACCATGATATCACACTCGTGCACGGCTTTCATTATAACCTGGGTTAGCTTCTCTTGCTCAATTTCATTCAGCTCATTGGTTACTTCTTCGTCAATTCTCATCATTTGCTGATGACCACTTATTACACGGGTTTTAATGGTAGTTGGCCTATGACCTGATTGTACCAACCACTCATCAGAAATTCCTGACTCATTTAAAAGCCTTGAAAAAAGTTGAGCATTATTACCATCGCCAATTACCGAAGCTAACATAGGTGTTGCACCAAGGTTTGCAATATTCATTGCCACGTTGGCGGCCCCACCAAGCCTATAATCCTTTTGTTTTATTGCTACTACCGGTACCGGAGCTTCAGGAGAGATGCGGTCTACTTGCCCCCACAAGTAAGCGTCAATCATTACATCTCCAATAATGAGAACTTTCTTGGAGTTAAATTGCTCAAAAAGTTCGTTAATATCTTGAGAAGTCATTTTCTAATTTAATTGGCCAAGTGCTTTTTTGAGACGCGAAACGGCTTCATTAAGTTGCTCCATACTTGCCGCATAAGATATTCTTATACAGTCTGGAGCACCAAAGGCTCCACCATCAACAAGTGCCACATTGGCTTCACTTAGTAAATACATTACCAATTCTTCACTATTACTAATGTTTTGGCTTCCATTTGATGTTCCAAAGAATGCACTAACATCAAGAAACAGGTAAAATGCACCACCCGGTCTATTCATTTTAATTCTTGACTCTTCGCCAAGTGCATTAATCATAAAATCTCTTCGCTTTTTAAATTCTGCAACCATATCGGCCACTACCGAATCGTCGCTTCCTATGGCGGCAGTTGCAGCTTTCATACTAATTGAGCTTGTACCTGATGTAAACTGCCCTTGCATTTTTTCGCATGCTTTTACAATCCATTGCGGCCCTACCATATAGCCCAGTCGCCAACCTGTCATAGCAAAACCTTTTGACACGCCATTTATAATCACCAAGCGATCATGTAAATCTTTATGAGCAGAAATTGAAGTATGATCACCTTCAAAATTTATAAGTTCATATATCTCATCAGAAACAATAACCAGATTTGGGTATTTTCTAAATACATCGGCAATTTGAGCTAGCTCATCTTTAGTATAAATACTACCTGTTGGGTTTGATGGCGATGAGAATATGATCATTCGTGTTTTTTCAGTTAGGGCTGCATCAAGCTGCTCGGCAGAAACCTTATAATCTTGATTTACACCTGCATAAACTGTTTTTACCTTGCCACCAGCCAATGCAACTTGCTCTGGGTAAGTTACCCAATAAGGTGCTGGTATTAAAACTTCATCATCAAAGTCAATTAGCGCCATCATTAAGTTGGCTAACGAATGCTTAGCTCCAGTACTAACCAAAGTATTGGCAATGCCAACTTCCATTCCGTACTTGGTTCTATATCTGTTCACTATAGTTTCTCGCAAATCGTTATAACCCGCTACAGGAGGATAATGCGTAAAACCATCTTTCATAGCCTGGTAAGCAGCATCTTGAACAAATTGTGGTGTATCAAAATCAGGTTCACCCAAACTTAGGCTAATAATATCAACTCCTTTTTCTTTTAGCTCCCTGCTTAATCGAGCCATTTTAAGGGTTTTTGATTCTGTAAGCCTATCAATCCTAGCGGCTAGTTGCTTGTTCAATTCCATGCTAAAAAGATTAAGGCGCAAAGGAAATAAACTATGTGCTTTGAACCTACTTTTAAACCGCTATTGCTTTTATAAAGTGAAAGCTACTTTTGCTAAAGGTTAAAATTTTTATGAAGAAGTATAAATCTGAATTCATTACAGGGCTTGGAATAGTAATTATGTCTTTGCTATTCATCTATTTATTTGAAGTGGTAGCCCCTTTTATTTTAGCACTTATTCTTGCTTTCGCTTCACTACCGGTTATTAAGTTCTTTCAAAAAGGATTAAAAAATCAGAGTTTGAGCACCGTTGCTTTTTTAATTGGAATTTTGGGTGTTACAGTTCTATTTTTTGTGATTTTAGGTGGATTTATAAGCCGAGATTTTCAAAGGTTTAATGATGGATTTAGCAAATTAGCCTCTGATAACCAAGAGCATATTGATGCCTTTACCACTGAAGCTTATGAACTTATAAATTCATTTTACGACCTTGAAGATTTTGATATAACATCAAAAAAGCAAGTGGATTCTTTGGTAAACAACATCTCTGAAAAAGGAACTTCTGAATTTGACATTGATGCCATAAAAGAAGGTTTTGGCAATGTTACATCCTTCTTTAAAACTGATAAAAAAGCCACTGAAAATGATGAAAGCAGCTTTAGTTGGTTTGCGATTATACTTGGAAGTTTTACTTATTACCTATTGATCTTATTTAACGTAAACTATTTTGTTGGCGTGAGAAAACGATATTTTGGTAAAAAGCTGAAAGGAAAAATGAGTCAGGTACTTGATGATTTCAACAATAGTTTTTTGCGCTATTTTAAGTTGAGATCAAGAATTGTAGTGCTCTTACTTTTAATCTATCTCATTGCCTTTGTTGTACTTGATGTGCCTGGTATTTCACTTTTTCTCTTGTTGATTTTATTGCTTTCATTTATTCCCTACTTGCAATATTTGGTTCTGATTCCATTGGCGCTTAGCTGTTTTATACTTTCAATTGAAACCGATCAAAGCTTTCTTTTTTATTACGGAATATGCGTTGGGGTTTTCGTGCTTGCAAGTTTGATTGAGGAAATATTTCTTGTTCCCAACATATTAGAAGCCAACATGGGGATGAACCCTGCCATAATGGTGCTTGCTATAAGTATAGGCGGTTTTGTTTTTGGTTTACCGGGTGTATTTTTAGGCGTTCCTTTAGCTAGCTTGTTAATTATTTATGTAAAGCGCTATTTTTTAGAGCCTTGGATGAAAGTTGTAGACTAAGAGCTACTCAACAACAACCTTAACTATTTGTAAATCAGCGCCGTTTAAGCACTGCAGCAAATAAATCCCTTTGGGTAGCTGGTTGCAATCTAGGTTTGTGATTAAACCTGTAGATTCAATATGCTCTATTTCTTTACCGTCATAAGTAGAAAATATTAGCTCCGATCCAGGGCTTGCTTTTACCATCAAGGTTCCACTGGTTGGGTTTGGAAATGCCGAGAACAATTGACTACTCTTAATACTAAATGTAGAAGTTGAGAAATCCACTTCAACCTCTCCTGATTCGGTGCAACCAAGAGCGTCTGTTACAACTACCTGATATTTATTTGCTTTCAGATTAAAAATTGTATCTGTTTTCTCATCGTTATCCCATTTGTACTTAAATGGTGCTAAACCGCCAGTTGCAATTACCCATGCCGTTCCATTATCGTCAAACGGATCGGTTTGTGGAAGGCTTCCAAATTCTAACTCAATTTTTGGTCGTTCAAAAAGCGTAACTGTTTGTGAGTCACTCACGCAATTTGCTGAATCCTTGGCAAAAACGGTATAATCTCCTGCGGCCAAATTGTATAAAGTAGAATCAGCAAAACCAAAAGAATCTTGATAAAAAGTATAGTTCTTCCAACCGCCTTTTGCGCCAAGTTCAATAAGGCCCGTGCTACTTCCATTGCAATCTATGTGCTGGTAATCTTTAACCGAAAACTCAAATGGCTTCGGCTCATTTATAATAATATTCAAAGTATCAAAGCACCATCTATAATCACGCAGCTCTACTGAATATGTATCAGGTTTAAGACTATCAAGGTACCAAGCCCTTTCGCTATTATGTAACCATTTTGCTCTAAAGTCAGCGGTATCAAATGGATCTAAAAAAATCTCACCATCATTATTACCAAAACAGCTCACATTATGCTTCCACATTGTATCAAGTATAGGATGAGACCTAAATACTTCTACGGTATCAAATACCTTACAGCCATCGGTATGCGTTAGTTCAACCGTATATATTCCAGGTGCTAAATTGTATATACTATGATCGGTGCCGCCTGTATTCCACTTAAACTTGCAACCGCTACTCGCGCACTTACAACCTGAGCTGCTAATATATGCTGCACCTGATTCTTCATTTGGGCAAAAGGTAGAGTCGGCCGAAATTGAAATCTCGTATGGATCGTTGAGTTTTACGGTATCGATTTGATAACACCCTTGTTGATCCATATAACGAACAAGGTATTTTCCTGATCTCATTTTATCTCTAATTGCTCCTGTTCCATTATCGCTCCAGGTGTAAACTACTTTTTTCATTCCTGAAATTAGGCTCAATTCAATTTTTCCATCGTTATAGTTATTACAAGATGGTTTTGTTTTTCTTGTGAAAACATCAAGCATAAATCTTGAGCACTCGCTTGATGTAAATTCATAAAGTGCATCGCCGTTGCTACCAAGGTAACCACCCCAAGCTACACCCCACGATGGCTTTTTACTAATTGATCTAAGTACTTTAATGGTTAATCCATCAGCAGCAATTGGATTTTTATCGTTTTTCTTTATACTATAAACAATTTCAAGGCTGTCATCGCCATCAAGGTCAAGAATCAATGGCGTTGAGCTAAGATTAATTCCTTTTTCATTACTAATTAGTGAAGTAGACCGCATAGTTTGGAAATTGAAAATGTCTAAATCATGCACAAAACTTCCATTATTCATTTTGTTGTACGAGAATAAGGCTTCATCATAACCATCTTGGTTAAAATCAGCCGCAGCAGGAGATGCAAATTGTAGATCACTTAAAGAATCTTCCCAAACCACCTTTCCATTTTTTCCATCAATTAAAATTTGCTTGTAATCTGTAAAATTTGGAGCCTTTCCTTTAAAAACAACTGCTAAAACATCTGGGTGATGACTGCCATAAAAATTGCCAATTGCCGGACTACATTGGGTTTCAAAACCTTGTAAATCTACCTGCCATAGTTTGCTAAAATCCTTTCCTGAATAAGCCATTATATCACCATTGTAGGCATTAACAATTATATCGTCAAAGCCGTCAAGATTAATATCGCCAATTGAAGGGGGCGCAATAAATCCTTTTTTACTCGTAAAGGCTATCCTTATGGCATTCTGTGGTCTTTTGTTTACCAGGTCTTTTAGATCTATTGCCCATAAAGCGCCTGTCATAGTTTCGCCACCTGAGCCAAAAATTACTTGTAGTTTGCCATCCTTATTAAAATCATGAACCAATGGCGCCATATAGGTTTCTTGTTTGTCAGGTGTTTTAATACTTTCTATAATTCTTCCGTTTTTACCGTTTAATACCATGATTAAACCTGCGGGTCTACCAATGGTATCTTGATATGATTTTGATTTATCGCCACCGTTTGATACCAGAATATCTTGAACCCCATCTTTATTTTGATCGGGTATAACTTGGGGCTGAAAGAAATTATGCCAGCCACTATCAGCTGCTTCTTTCTTATCTCTATCAAAAAACTCCCAAATTAGCTTACCATCTTTACCATTTCTACATTCCAAAATCCCCGTTCTTCCACACATTAAAACATCTGAAGATTTGTCTCCGTTGGCATCAAAAAACACTGCACTACCAAAAATCTCATTTTGCGAAACTGTTTTCCAAAGCAATTGACCTGTGGCTCCATTTACCGCAATGGTACTTACCCGTGCTTTATCTTCAGATCCTGCTCCCATTACAACATCAAGAACACCATCACTATTTAAATCGGCAGCACGTGGAGAAGAAAATGTCCCTGTGGTGTCTTCGTAATACGTCCATGCCGTTTTTTGAGCAGCTCCAATAATTGTTAAAGAAAGAAATAAAATGACTGGGAGAAGTCTTTTCATGGTTAATGATTTATTGCGAATTTGATGAAAAGTATCCACTTTAGTAAATCATTAAGAAAGCATCAGAAAAGTAAAGTATGTTCTTAATGAACTTTTCTTTACTCAATTCAGTTGCAAGAGCTTAATCTCGCTAAATGAAATCGTTTTTCACCATCTTTTGTATCACTATTTCCGTAGCTCTTTTTGCAGGTGGGCCGTGGCCTGCAGGTAAAGGAAATGGTTATTTTCAACCTGGGTTTACAGCTAAAAATTGGGATGGCCGGTATCAAGGCACCTACGCAAATACCATTTTTAGAGACTTAAACAGAAAAGCATATGAATACAATATCACTTTTTATGGAGAGTATGGAATAAGCGATAAAATCACTTTAATTGCCGATGCTTTTTATAGATTTCAAGGCACTGAAGATGAAATACTCAATGCTCAAGAAAATCCTTTTTCAGAGATTTTACCGTCAGGAAATCTATCGGCCCCGGGCAACCCGGCAATTCAATTAAAGTATCATTTTAAAATAGGTTCTATAGCATCTGCAGCGTATCTAAGATTTCAACCCAATTTTTCAAGTGCTGATGAAGTTATAGGTTTAAGAACAGATTATGATGCCAATGCTTATACTAGCGGTATTATGCTGGGGCAAGGGTTTGAAAAAAGTTATTGGAGCTTTGATGCTGGAATTGCTGTAAGGTCTAATAATTATGCTGAGAGCGTTGTAGGCAATTTTCAATACGGTTATGCAATAAGGCCAAAAACCTATTTGATTTTGGATATCAATTACATGGTGAGCCTTGAGAATGGCACCAACTATGGTGGTAGTTTTGAACAAACAGCAACTTATTTAGACAATCAAGGATTTGTTGCCTATGGCGCCAAACTATATTCTCAATTTCATAAAAACCTTAGCTTCAATATTGCGTTTTATTCTGGCTTTGCCGTTATAAACCAGGGAAATCAGCCTGGTGGTATTTTTGGTGGCATTGCGTATCAATTAAATAAAAATGACTAAGTATACCATAGTTTCATCTACAAATAGAAAGGGAGCGGTTTCTTTTTTAATAAGCACCATTTACAAAGCACTATTAAAAGACAAAGGGATTGAAGCAGAAATAATTGATCTTGAAAATTTACCTGCTGACTTTGTATTTAGTGCACTTTATGAGAATGCACAAAAAAATGATAGCTTCAATAGCCTTGAAGCCATGGTGAAAGATTCTGATAAAGTGGTTTTTGTGGTACCTGAATACAACGGAAGTTTTCCGGGCGTACTTAAGGCATTTATTGATGGCATGGAATACCCTAATGCCTTTAAAAACCGCAAGGCAGCTTTAATTGGTCTTTCGTCAGGTACGCAAGGTAGTGCACTAGCGCTAAGCCATTTAACCGATATCTTAAATTACCTCGGAATGCATGTTTTTGCTCAAAAACCAAGGCTTCTGCAAATAGAAAAGCACCTGAAAGACCAAAAGCTCTCAGATGCTTATATGTTTTTGCTAAAAGAGCAGGTAAATGGGTTCGTTGGTTTTTAAAATCGGCCAAACTTCATACTAAGACCATAACTGAGTCCGTCAAAAATGGATTTACTTACGCCATTAAGGTTAAAGTCTTGTGCTTCAGAAAAGTAAACTCCACCACTTACTCTTGCCCATTTGGTAATATTAAGTTCAAGGTTTGCACCAGCCTGATACAGCCAAAACATATCGGTGTCGTAAGGTCTATTCCAGCCAAACCCGGCTTCTCTAATAGTGGCACCACCTACGGCTAGCATACAGGGAAAACTCAAATGAATTGCGCGTTTAGGAAAAAGGACATATTCTAAGCTTAAACCTGTATAACCGGTTTCAATCTCGTATTCGTCTCCGTTTTCAAAAACATTGTAAAGGTTTATTTCATTTGTGAGGCCATAAGCTCCAAGGCCTACAAACAAATTGCGGTTAAAAATAAATCCAAAACGCGCGCCTGAATAAACCCCAGGAAATGTGGTATTAAAATCTTTGAATTGATTTTCTAAAGACAAGTAGGCTCCTACTCTTGTATTTTTATTTATTAAGGTATGAACTTCATCATTTTCTTGTGCAAATGCAGCTGAAAATGAAATCAGTAGAACAAATAGAAGTGTAATTTTTTTCATTGGTTGATTATGATTTGTGGTGTTGATTGTGCTATTTCAAGGTAATGTTAACATCCGTTTCTTTACCGAAAATTTCCATTTTTGAAGATGGGTCATTATTTGAGCCCACATAACCAAAGTACTTGGTTCTATCCCCTTCTTCTTCGCTGCTTTCGGTAACATTAATCATTCCCATAGGATAGGTTAAATCACCCATTTCAAGATTGAGATCAAGACTAAAGTTACATGCACTATCAAAACTTAAGTTGGCATTTGAGCGCTCACAATTCATTGTAATTTGGGTAAATGAAGCTTCAACATTATGAACCGTTATATCTCCAAACTTTCCATTAAAATTAATGCTGCTGCTTAGGTCTGTAATAACTACATCGCTATAAGAACCGTCGGCATTAACACTTGCAGCTTTGTAAATCGTAAAATCATCTCTTTTTGTTCGTGCCCTAAGTTTCCCAATTTCGTGAATATTCAATTTTGAGCCTTTGCTATCTATATCTGCATTTTCTGCTTTAAAAATCACTACATCGGCATATTCACAATCTAAATTGAGTCTTTTTACGGTTTGTATGTTAAGATCACCAAACTTTACTTTCAAGTCAGTATATCCATTGAGCTCGCCCATTTTTACGTCGCAATAGCTTGTATTCACAATTACTTTGCTACTTCTCGAACTCATAATTACGTCGCCAAATTTGTGATCAACATCAATACTGCACCAATCGGGCATCATTACATTAATGTTTACAAGCACTTCGCTTTTTGAACCACCACCCAATGATTTGGTTACCTTATTTAAAGTGGTAACTAACTGAGCTCCTTCATCTTTAAATTCAGTATTTATCACAATAAATGCATCGCTTGCTGAGAATCTTACTTCAGTATCTTCAATCATTTCTTGGCTGAACCCCTCGCTGTTGCTGCGGCCAACAATTTCTATTCTAAAGGCAACCGAATCTTTATCCCAGTTAGCCACATTTATGGTTCCGTATTTAGAATTAAGTTCTACACTGGTATTCTCTTTTACGGGAAACGATTTACGCACCGTACGTTTTTTTTCAATCATGCTGGCTTGTGCGGCTATGGTGGCAAACAAGAGCAATGCGACAGTTAAAAATTTATATTTCAATGTTTTCATTTTCTATTATTTTTTCAGATCGTTTAAAATATTCTAAGGTAACTTCAAGTAAATCAAGCTTAATCCGGTAGTTTTCTATCATTGCATTAAGTACATCTTCTGACGATACTTCTGCACCAAACTCACCTTTTAATAGTTCAAATTCAGCATCAAGCTCAGTTAACTCTTCTTTTAATTCAATTTGCTCATCGGGGAAGCTTTCTAGCAAGTTCATTGTTAAACTCACTTGTTGTATGTAAGTATCGTCAAGTGTTTTAAGCTCACTTGGCATTTGCCAGTTGCTTTCTTCAAGTGTACTTGCTACTTCTACTTGATTATGCTTTAAGCTTCTTATTATACCCCCTTGGTAAAGTATTATTGAAAATGCAAATACCAAAACAGCTGCTGCTGCCCAAAAAAACCTTCGATTAATTCTTATTACATTTTGCCTTTTCTCAGGTTTAGCAATCTCTTTTTTCACTCCTTTCCACACCAATTCTCTTGGAGTTTCACCATCAAAAGAGCGCCTATTTTCTTTTATGAACTTTTCTAAATTATCGCTCATAACCATGTTCTTTTAAAATTTCTCTTAATCGTTTTTTGGCACGCAGATACTGTGTTTTAGAAGTTGACTCAGAAATGCCCAGTATTTCAGCTATTTCTAAGTGATCGTATCCTTCTAATAAATAAAGAGTTAGCACGGTTCTATATCCTGTGCTCAATTTTGCAATGGCTTGTTTTATTCCGTCTACGCTTAATTCTTCGTAAAGTAGATCTCCTGAGCCTTCATCTTCAAGCTCTTCTTCTTTGGCAATAGACTCATTTAGTTCGGTGAGCTCTACCGACTTTTTGTTAATAGCGTTTATGCATTTATTTATTACAATACGCTTAATCCAACTGCCAAAAGTTGATTCTTCACGGTAATAATCTATGTTTCTAAAGGCTGAAACGAAAGCATCTTGTAGTAGGTCTTCAGCTTCTTCGCGGTTGTTCATCATTCGTACGCATATGTTGAACATAGCTCGCGAGTAAAGCTTGTAGAGCTCATGAAACGCGCGATCATCTCCTTGTTTGCACCGGTTAACAAGGTCAAGATGTTTTATTTCAAACGGGGCTTCAACAATCATTACGCTCCTATTGACCTAGGTAAAAGTAAGGGGTTGCAAGAACAAATTATTTTTTTGAAAATCCATTGCAAAGTAATTTAACTGTTGCCCAAAAAATCCCTTTCAACAAGCATTGCTCTTCTGGGTCAACCCAAATTGAGCCACTTAAATCGCGTAAAAAAACTCTCGTATTCGAATAGAAAAGATGATTTCAATTATCTAATGCATTGAAAAAAGAAAATGTTTTCCAATTTTCATGCTTTGCAAAGCAACCTTATTAAATCAACGAACGATTTAATTCACAAATCGTCAAGTAAAGCCAAGTTGAAATCCTTTTTAGCCTTATTAATTCTTTTTGCCGGTCTTTTGCCTTCTTGTCAAGACAAAATCGAACAAAACTCTGAGCCTGAGTATATCATTTTTGGACATTTTTATGGAATGTGTGCGGGCGAAGAATGTGTTGAACTTTTTAAGATCTCTAACAATGAACTATTTGAAGATTCAAAAGACAATTATCCATCAAATACTGAATTTGCTAAAACAAATTTTTCTAAGCTTGAAGACGCTCAAAGACAAAAAACCACAAATATTCTATCTGAATTTCCCATTACTTTACTTAACGATGTAGAACCTTCATTGGGCTGTGCCGATTGCCATGATCAGGGCGGTTTATACCTTGAATACAAAAAAGGCAAGACAAGAAAATTTTGGATAATTGACAACGATAAAACCAATGTTGAGTCTTATTTACACAACTATATTGATGAAATTAATCGTGTAATCTCAGAAATAAATAACGAGCAATAAACTCTTATTCAATCACTTTCGGTAGCTCGTTCTTTTTTTTTATACATTGCTGTAACTTTTTTAGATTAGGCACGTATTACACCTAACAACTATTGAATGACCACAGCAGAGTTTAACAAAACTGTTGACCTTTATTCGGATAACCTTTACCGGTTTATACTGAAGAATATTAGAGAATCCGATGTGGCTCAGGATATTGTGCAAGACACTTTTGAGAAATTATGGAAAAAGGTAGATGAAATTGAATACGAGACCGCCAAGTCTTACATGTTCTCTACCGGATACCGAACCATGATTGATGTTATAAGAAAAGACAAGCATAAAGGTGATTTTGACGATGTAAATGAAGAAATGTATAGCACCAATGAGCAATACACCGATTTACAAGAAGTTTTGCAAGAAGCTTTGCAAACACTTCCTGAAATTCAACGCTCAGTAATTATGCTAAGAGATTATGAAGGTTATCCGTACGACGAAATTGGAGAGATAACTGGTTTGAATGAGAGCCAAGTAAAGGTTTACATTTTTAGAGCTCGAAAAGCATTAAAGCAGTACATCGGAAACTTAGAAATGGTAGTATAAATGAGTAATATAAACCTAAATAACTACGAAGCTTGGTTTCTTGACTATTTTGAAGGAAACTTGGATGCAACTCAAATTGCTGAGCTAAATTCTTTTTTAGATACAAACCCAACCTTAAAAGCCGAGTTTGAAGGTGACTTTGATAATGTTACGCTAAAAGCAGATAACTTAAATTTTTCTTTTAAAGAAGATTTAAAGAAACCATTATTGGTTAATCATGAGAATGTAGATGACTTTATGATTGCTGAAAATGAGGGTTTGCTTGATGATAAAGGAAAACTTGAACTGGGTGCTTTTGTTGCAGCCAACAACCTTGAGCAAGATAGAAAACTTTACAGCCTGGTGTATTTAGCAAAAACAAATGCCATTAAGTTTCCAAATACTTCAAAACTTAAGAAAACATCAATTGTAAATTATGATAACATAGATGATTTATTAATTGCTGAAAACGAAGGTTTACTATCTGAAAAAGAAAAAGAAGAACTTGGCGCTTTTGTAACTGCAAATAATTTAGAAAGAGATAGAAAGCTTTTTGGAATGGTTTACTTGGCTAAAACGAATGCCATTAGATTTCCAAACAAAGAAAAGCTTAAAAAAGGCGGGGCCATATTGCCTTTGTTTATAAGATACGCGGCAGCTGCGGCAATTGCGCTGCTAATTGCTTTTGCCTTATTCTATAACCTTGGAAAACAATCAACTGAACCAAAATTTGCTGAAGAAAACCCTAAGACCAATCAAAAAAATGAATTGATAGTGCCTAAGGTTGAAGAAGATAATTTTAATGAAAAAAATCTTGCAACAGAAGATTTGAAAACAAATGAATCGCCTACTAATGAGAGCTTAGAAATTGGAAACTTGCAAGAACCTGTTTTTGCTGCCAGAATTAAAAACAACAAGAAAAAAGGTATTAAAGAAAAACACGGACCTGATAGAAAAAAGAAATATGAACCTAAGAAACTTGATAATCATTTAAGGTCGCTTGCCATAAGCCCTGTAGAGACACCAAAAGCGATGTCGCCAATTGAATTTAACATGCCAATGGGCTTAAATGAAAATAATGAAGATGTAATTGCTAAAAGCAACAACCGAACATTTACATTATTGGAATATGCAGGAGTTAAAATAAAAGAAAGAGTACTTGGCCAAAATGATGTTGAAGACGGCAAAATCAGAGAAAACGATTTTGCACAAGCTTTGGCTTCAAGCGTAAACAAGGTCTCTAATAAAGACATATTCACTTTTGAAGACAGATCTAATAGCAATGCTATTGATTACGAACTTAAACTTGGTAAAGTTGGAATTAACCGATCAAGAGCAAAATAAAAAACACAATAGCCATCTTTAAAAGCTCCTTCTCATAGGAGCTTTTTTTTTGTTCTTACTCAAGAAAAAAGACCCCTTAACTCGCTCCAAAATGCATATTTACATTTTTCTCCATTTTTTTCAACTTTCTGTGTAACTATACTTGGCCAAGCACGTATAACATTCAAACACACAACAAATCATAACCACCAATTGATCACCACAAAAAAGAAAACCATGAAATTAATAACCTTAACACTTACAGCCTTTCTAGTTTCATTTATGAGTTATGCCCAAGACACTACAAGAATTATTGTAGGAGGTAAAACCATAATGGTAGTTGAAAAAAACGGAAAAGGTAACGAAGAAATTAATGTAGATGTAATGTTAGATTCTCTATTAAACAAAATGGATACTAGCAAAACAAACCGATTCGAAATTGAGCTTGAAGAGCGCATTGAAGAAAGAGTAGAGCGTGAAATGGAGAAAGCCATGAGAAGGATTGAGAACGAAGAAGAAGTTGAAGTAAAAATTTACGAAACTGAAGAAGGTGAAGATATAATGATAATTGAAAAGGAAGAGGAAGATTATGACGTTGAAATAAAGCATTCTGGCGACAGGAGCATTGCCCACTGGGCCGGTTTTGAAGCCGGTGTAAATGGACTTATGACAAGCGACATGAGTTTAAACCTTGAAAATTCAGCTTACGACCTAGATTATTCAAAATCACTTTTTGCCAACCTAAATATTTTAGAACAAAAGCTTGCATTCTTTAAAGGATATGGTGGTATAGTTACCGGACTCGGGTTTAACTTTAACTCTTTCGCTTTTAAAGAAAACACAACACTTGGCTTTAACTCAGATTCAACTTGGACATCATTAACCCCTGCAACAAGCTTTAGAAGAAATAAACTCAATGTTACATACTTAACTATACCTTTAATGCTTGAGTTCAACACAAGTCTAAACCAAGATAAAAGCTTTCACATAGGCTTTGGTGTACAGGGCGGCTTTAAGCTCTTAGCCAGAACAAAGCAGAGATATGAAGTAAATAACGAAAACTACAGATTAAATGTAAGGGGGCATTACAACGTAAACCCTTGGAAAGCTGATGCCATTGCAAGAGTTGGATATAAAAACTTTACACTTTTTGCCAACTACCCTCTAACACAGTTTTTTGAACAAGGAGCAGGCCCTGAAATGTACACCTGGCAAGTAGGTCTTAGAATAATTGACTTCGGATAAACACCAATAACCTAACCAAAACTTATCATAATGCCCTTCTGAAACCGAATGCCAACAGTTTTAGAAGAAATTAGAGCGGAGCTGCCCAATAGCTCCGCTTTTTTATTTTTAACCATTCTTACATGTAATACATATTTAATTGCTTAACTCATAAACTTTAGCTTTGCAACATAGCTTTTGAGCAATAGAATGGAAGATAAATATAGTAAGTACGAGGCTGTAATTGGTTTAGAAGTTCACGCACAGCTTTTAACCAAAAGTAAAGCATACTCAAATGATATAAATGAATACGGCGGTTCGCCAAATTCTCATGTAAGTACCATAACACTTGGCCATCCGGGTACTTTACCTAAACCAAACAAAGCGCACTTTGAGTTGGCCATTAAAATGGGCCTTGCTTTGCATAGTAATATTCACCGCGACACCATTTTTAGCAGAAAAAACTATTTCTATGCCGATTTGCCAAAGGGTTATCAAATTACCCAAGACAAAACTCCATTATGCACTGGCGGCAGAATAATGATTAAAGATGCTGAAGGAAAAGATAAAGAAATTGGTATTACTAGAATTCACTGCGAAGAAGATTCAGGAAAATCACAGCACGATATAGATCCTTTCAACACTTTAGTTGACCTTAACCGTGCAGGAATTCCATTAATTGAAATTGTTACAGAACCTGATTTTCGTCATCCGCAAGAAGCCTATAACTACCTTACGGAAATTAGAAAAATAGTGCGCTATCTTGAAATCTGTGATGGCAATATGGAAGAAGGATCGTTAAGGTGTGATGCCAACGTTTCAGTAAGGCCAGTTGGTAGAGAAAAATTTGGAACCAAGGTTGAAGTTAAAAATATGAACTCCATTAGTAATGTAAAACGTGCTTTGGAGTATGAAATAAAAAGGCAAATAGATGATATTGAAATTGGCTTAGAAATACAGCCAGATACACGTGGCTTTGATGCAGGAAACGGCACCACCCACACGCAGCGTAGTAAAGAAGAAGCCAACGATTACCGTTATTTCCCCGAACCTGATCTTCCACCGGTAAAGCTTTCGCAAGATTTTATTGAGAAAATAAAGGCCGAAATGCCACCCATGCACTGGGAGCTTCATGAAAAATTTATGGCAAATTATGGCTTGAGCGATTATGATGCAACCATAATTGCTAGCGAGAAATATTTTGCATTATACTTTGAAGAGCTTATTGGTTTTACCAAAAACTACAAAGCAGCTGCCAACTGGATGATTGGGCCAATTCGTGGTTATTTAAATGATAAAGCAGTTGATATTAAAGAGTTCCCTATTCAAACCAAGGTAATTGCCAAAATTATTGAATTGATTGATGAAGGTAAATTGAGCTTTGCATCGGCAAATCAAAAGCTTTTTCAGGCTTTACTTGAGCAACCTGATACTGAACCTTTCGCACTTGCAAAGTCTCTAAACCTTATTCAAGAAAGTGGCGACGACTTTTTGTTAGGAATAATAGACGAAGTAATTGCCGAATTCCCTGATAAAGTGGCCGCATATAGAGCCGGTAAAAAAGGCTTGCTAGGTATGTTTATGGGCCAAATAATGAAACGCTCTAAAGGCAAGGCAGATCCTAAGAAAACCAACCAGCTCTTGGCTCAAGAATTGGATAAATAAACCCTTTAGAATGATAAAAAACTTCCTTATATACGTTTTTGCAGCGGTCGCTTTTTTTGCATCTTCTTGTCAAGGAGACAATAAACCTTCGAGCGGCACCTCTGCTTTTAGGGTTGAAAATGACTCTAAGCCACAAGAAGAAACAACAATTGAAGTAGACAATAGTGATAAAACCCCGGTAGTTGTTGATAGCAGCAATGCCGAAACATTATTTGCGCTTGAACGCGAAAAACTTGAACAAAAGGCTGACGAAGCTTTAAACCAGCGCGAAGAAAAAGTAGTAAGGGTTTCAGGTACTATAATTGGTGGAGCTGGAATGGATATTACGCTCGATAAACTTGGTGGAAAAACCAATATGGAGCCAATTAAAACCACAATTATAAATGAAGATGGCTATTTTGAACTTGATGCTACAACCAGTCAAGAACAAATATTTAGTTTAAGAACAGATAAGGGTAATATGCTTCTGTGGCTTGAAGGAGACGGAAACTATGAGGTGAGGGCAAATATTAATGAATTGAGCAAGTATCAAGTAAACGCACCTTTTAGTTACAAAGTGCGCGAATTTTATTTGATTTTGGAAGAATTTAACGAGCGACATAGGAAAATAGCACGTCGTGAGGACCGCTACACAAAAGCAAAGAAAGCTTGGAAGATTCAAAGGGTACTTGACTCCATGCCGTATTACAACAGCTTAATTGAAAAAGAAAGGGCAAAAGCTATAATTAACTTTATTAACAATAATCGCAATAATCCTTTTGCAGCCGAAGCCGCTAATAGACTTGATTACCTTAAACATACCAAGTTTATTAATGACTTATACCAGGAGTTGGTTAAAGATTATCCGTACTCATCATACGTAAAAAATGTAGGTCTTAAGTTGGTAGATTTTAAAGCATTGGCAATAGGCAACAAAGCTCCCGAACTTGTAATGCCAATATTAAATGGCGATAATTATAGACTTAGCGATCTTAAGGGCAAACATGTTTTATTACTATTTACCCTTTCCTACAGCGATCCTTGTCTTGATTATGGCGAAGACTTGGTGAGCATTTACAACCAATATAGCAGTAAAGGATTTGAAATTTATAATGTAGCGCTTGACGAAACAAGAGAAGATTGGAGCTACTATATAAATGAAACGGGAGCCAATTGGATAGTAGTTAGTGACCAGTTGGGCCAAAAAACCACGGCTTTTGATTATTACATTGCGCATGACTACCCAATGACCTACATGATTGACGACGAAGGTAGAATTGCTGCCAAGTTTTTGACTGTTCAAGAAGTAGATCAATACCTTTCTGAAAACCTATAGCATTTGAAAGTAAAGTTTAAGGATTTAATCGTTTTTGAAGACGATGACATCTACGTAATAAATAAACCTGCTGGCATTAGCAGCTTGGCAGAGCACACCGCTCCTACTCTTTCGCTTTTTGATGTAATGAAAGCTCATAATCCTGAAGCGAGACTTTGCCACAGGTTAGATAAGTTTACTTCCGGCTGCATGATTGTCTCAAAAAACGATGAAGCTTACCGTACCATTTCAATAGGTTTTGAGAAAAGAGACATTAAAAAGACCTACCATGCGGTGGTACATAAGCCAAGTGCTTTTGAGAACGATAGCGTAAAAATGCCTTTGGTTAAAAAGGTGAATAACACTGGAATTATTGCACCCAATGGCAAACCTGCCGAAACCGTTTTCAACACATTGGAAAGCTTTAAGCATTTCAGCTTGGTTGAATGTAAACCCATTACAGGCCGTTTTCATCAAATACGGGTCCATTTGCAATATGTTGATCACCCAATTGTTGCAGATGAATTGTACGGTGGTAAAATTCCATACCTCAGCGATATATTACCACGATACAAAAACTCAAGCCGCAGAAAGGAAAACCCAATGATTCGCAGATTTGCCTTACACGCACATGAGTTGAGCTTTAAAGCACCAAATGGTAAAGTACTAGAAGTTACTGCTCCGTATCCAAAGGATTTTAACACGCTTGTGAAGTTGGTTAGGAAGAACGATAGGTAAGGAACTCCCCTTTTTTCTAAGACTTTCAAAAAACAAAACCCCAAACAGCAGGCGCCATTTGGGGTTTATATAAACAGGTTTCTAGGTATTTTATTTTACCATATCAAGGCTGCGGTTTACAAAGTTGGTCAACTCTGCACCGGTTAATAAACCATTAGAAAGCTTAGCTAAGTCAACAGCATATTGTGCCAATTTGCCTTGCTCATCACCGTCCATTCCAGCAATTTTTCTTGAGATCTCGTGGTTTGTATTTACCACTAAATTGTAAGTATCTGGGAAACCACCCATTCCCATCATACCGCCACCACCCATGGCTTGCATTTCTTTCATTCTACGCATAAACTCATCTTGCGTAATCATTACAGGTGGGTCTTGCGGAGAAAGTGGCTTGTTTTCTACTTTATAGGTGGCTTCTTCAACAAGTCCTTTATAGGCTTCAATTACTTTCTCAACTTCTTTTTTGCTAAGTACTTCTTCAGCTTTTTCATCTTTGTCAATAAGCTCACTTATTGGCGCTGCGTCAATTCTCTTAACACTAAGGCCTTCTTCAGTTGATTCTATTTTCTGAATTAAATGACTGTCAATCGGATGATCAAATACCGCTACATCATAACCACGCTCATTTGCCTGAGCAATTTGGCTATTGTGCATATCGGCATTAGAAGTGTATAGGTAAACCAACTTATCGTCTTTGTCGGTTTGCGCAACTTTTACTTTCTCTTTGTATTCTTCTAGCGTAGCAAACTCGCCATTAGTGTTTTTAATTAAGAAGAACTTCTTGGCCTTTTCGAAGAATTTATCTTCGGTTAGCATTCCGTATTTTACAAATACGCCAATGTCTTCCCACTTCTCTTCAAATGCCTTGCGGTCTTCTTTAAACAAGCTATCAAGTTTATCAGCTACTTTTCTTACAATGTAGTTGCTAATTTTCTTAACGTTTCCATCGGCTTGTAAGTAACTTCTCGATACGTTTAATGGAATATCAGGAGAATCAATTACACCATGTAGCAGCGTTAAAAACTCTGGTACAATGTCGGTTACCTTGTCAGTAACAAATACCTGATTACTGTATAGGTGAATCTTGTTTTTATCAAGAGCTAAAGAGTTGTCGACCTTAGGAAAATAGAGAATTCCAGTTAAGTTAAACGGATAATCAACATTTAAGTGAATGTTGAATAATGGATCTGGCTGAAAAGGAAATAAGTCTTTATAAAACTCATTGTACTCTTCTTCCTTAATATCTGAAGGTTGTTTTAGCCAAAGCGGATCAGTTTTATTGATTGGGTCTTCATCGCCATAAGCAATTTCAACCGGCATAAACTTGCAATACTTCTTTAGCAAGTCTTTTATCTTGTTGTCTTCAAGAAAATCTTCTTCGCCTTCGTTTACGTGAAGTATTACATCAGTACCACGATTTTCTCTGGTAGTTTCTTCCATTTCAAAATCGGTAGTACCTACACAACTCCATTTTACTGCGGGTGCATCACTGTGGCTTTTTGTTACCAACTCAACTTTGTTTGCAATCATAAATGCAGAGTAAAAACCTAAGCCAAAGTGACCGATAATGGCACTTTTATCGTCAAGGTCTTTAAACTTCTCAACAAACTCTTCTGCTGATGAAAAAGCGATTTGGTTGATATACTTTTCAACTTCTTCTTCGCTCATACCAATTCCGTTGTCAGAAATGGTAAGTGTCTTTTTATCCTTATCAGCTTTTACAGTAATTCTGGTTTCACCTAGTTCGCTATTCAATTCGCCTTTTTGAGCCAACATTTTTACTTTCTGCGTAGCATCAACGGCATTAGAAACCAATTCTCTTAAGAAAATCTCATGGTCAGAGTACAGGAATTTTTTAATAATCGGAAAAATATTCTCGGTATGTACCTGCAAGGTCCCTTTTTTACTCATTTGTTATAAGTTTTTGTTTGGTCGGCTTTTATCAAGGCCTGTGCCAGCATCCAAATAAACCTGAGTAGTGAAAAATTGCCCTTTTATACTGTCATTTTAGTGTCAAGCTGACAGTATCTAGGTGTAGTTGCGCGCACCAAATAACTTGCTGCCAATACGCACCAGAGTGCTGCCTTGGTCAAGGGCAATTTTGTAATCGCCGCTCATTCCCATTGATATTTCTTTGAAATGCTCATCACCTGAAAAGGTTGTTGACTTCAGTTGATCAAAAAGTGTTTTGAGCCCAGCAAACTCTTTGGCAACTTGATTAGTATTATCAGTGTTGGTAGCCATTCCCATTAAGCCACAAATCTGAACGTGCTGTTCTTCTCGAGCCATAAAATTGTTTAGCAATTGTTCAAGCTCATTTTTGTTAAGACCAAATTTTGTTTGCTCTTCGGCAATATGCATTTGCAAAAGAACTCTAATGATGCGATTGTTTTTCTTGGCTTGCTTGTCAATTTCATTCAATAGCCTTTCAGAATCTACACCATGCACCAAGGTTACAAATGGCGCCATGTATTTTACCTTGTTACGCTGTAAATGGCCAATCATGTGCCACTCAATATCCTTAGGCAATACTTCTTCTTTGGCTGCTAGCTCTTGTACCTTACTCTCACCAAAAATTCTTTGCCCTTGGCCATAAAAAGTCTCAATAGATTCAATTGGCTTGGTTTTAGAAACTGCAACCAATCTGGCACTATACCCCTTTAGTTCATTTAATACTTGTTGGTAAGCTTCTAAGTTCATAAAATCTATTTTCGCAAAATGAAAGGTAAAACGCTTCTTTTTGTTCTAATTTTTTCGGTTTTAATAACCGCATGCAAAACTAAGCTCGAAAATGTGAAGCCTCCTAAAGATGTTTTGGGCAAACAAGAGATGATTGCACTTTTGGTAGACATTCATTTGGCAGAAGCCCTTGGTTATATGGAACGCATAAATAATCTTGAAAAGCAGGAGTTATTAAGTTCTGAATATGCGGTGGTATTAAACAAGCATAGCGTAAGTAAAGAATTACTAGAGAAGAGCTACAATTGGTATTTAGAAAACCCCTTGGTTTTTGAAAACATGTACGATGAGATAATTGAACAAATAAAGGCCCAAGAGCAATTTGCTAATGACCCCAATGAAATAAAGAAGGAAGACGAAGAGATGCCTGAAGAAATTCCTGCAGGTGAAATAATCGAAATTAATAAACCGCTATTACCCCCTAAAAACGTAACGAACTAGCATTAGCACCAATGCTACAATAAATAGGTATATGCTGATTCTATTAATGCCATGCATTGCTTTTAAGCTAAAGTTATTCTTAGCATTGGCATCTTTTGAAAAGGGATTTAGGTAGAAAAGAAACTTCTTAAACCACGTCATATTTTCAAGATTTAGGAGATAGACAATTAAGCGCCTTTTTTTGTTTTGCCCACTTTACCAATAAAAAAACTACTAACTGCAATACTTAAAACTATAGTTATGAGCAGCCCTGTAAAATATTGGTCTCCTATACCTTTTAGTACCGTATTAACATTGTAAATTGAAACTGATACTAGCACAATAAGGGCTCCTATAAGCCAATCGTTAAATTTATCTTGTTTCATTTTTTGAATAGGTCCTGTGTTATGTGTGTAATTCAAAAAACTGCTCTCCCAAACAGACCGTAAATCTAAGGCATTTTTTAAAACCCCAATTTTTAAGAGAAATTTTTAAGACTATTTTTAAACAAGTAAGAATTCATCAACATCTCAGCATTTAAAGAATGAAAACACTCAATTAACTTTGCACAAAGTTTAGAAATGAAGTTTGGCGTAGTAACCTTTCCAGGATCAAATTGCAATCACGATACCTACCATGTATTAAAAGATGTTATGGGTTTCAACACCGTAGAGCTATGGCACAAAGACCATGATTTACAGGGTGTTGACTTCATATTTTTACCAGGTGGATTTTCTTATGGTGACTACCTAAGATCAGGGGCAGTAGCTCGATTCTCTCCAATTATGGAACAGGTTATTGAGCATGCCAATAAAGGTGGTTATGTAATGGGGATTTGCAATGGCTTTCAAATTCTTTGCGAAGCTGGCTTGCTACCTGGAGTTTTAATGCACAACAATAGCCACAAATTCATTTGTAAGAATGTGCATCTTAAACCTGTAAACACAAACACGCTAATTACAAATGGACTTAGTACCACCGATGTACTAAAAGTACCAATTGCTCATGCCGAAGGAAATTATTTTGCTATGAGCGATACCATCAAAGAGATAGAAGATAATAATCAAGTCTTATTTAGATACTGTAATGAAAAAGGCGACATAACCAACGAAGCCAATCCAAATGGCAGTATAAGCAATATTGCAGGCGTAACTAATAAAGGCCAAAATGTGTTTGGTATGATGCCACACCCTGAGCGAGCTGCAGAATCAATTCTTGGTAACGAAGACGGCCGCCGCCTATTCGAAAACATTTTAGAGAAAGTTTAAGAAACCCTTTTTAAGCCAATTTTGCCATTAAATAATTTATTGTGAAAATCTATTTTACAGTAAATTATTGTTCTATGTTAACGCCAATTGGCTCAGCAGATTCAAAAAATGCAAAAGCATTGATTTGGAGAGATTTAAATTATCTACTCCCTATCTTCAAATAACTGAATTGAAACTTGCTTCAAAGTATTGCTGGGTTAAAAACAAAACCCAAATCAACTAACAAGCAAGGCATTCTGATTTGACTGCAATATAAATTTACTTCTCAATAAGTTTCCTTGTTGTATTTAAAAACCTGTAAAATGAGAACTAAGGTGAGTCAAACCATTTTTAGAACTTTCAGGGGTTTGAATATTACTCTTTAACAAATAAGACGGCAGATTTCCATTGCAGGCTGGTACTTCCTGTGAAGGTATGATCAACAGATTTTGTGAAGTAAGGTTAGGGTACCATTGATTCTGCCGTCTTTTGGTCCATAAATAAACCAAGCACATTTATTACGAGAAAAGTTTACTAATCGAGTACATTGTAGAAGTTCAAGTTTTGCAGTTGAAGCTTCAAATTCAACCTTTACAAAAGGAAACAATTCTTCATTTAGGTCAATCCCTTTTTCGTAATTGTAAATTCGTAAATCATTGAAATGCTTCGTATTTTCATCAGGGGCGTCTTGATGAAATTTACTTGAAAGTGTCATCTTAAAACCAAGCGTAAACATTAACAATATAGCTGCTGCTATAACTATAAGTTTTGTGGCTTTTTTTGACATTGCTACTTTGATTTCTTAGTTCAAAAGTAGATAGCCCAAAAAGTGGTTTTATCACCCAAATGGGTGAATTTTAAAAAAGTACTAGCAGCTATTTGCTTTCTTCAAAATCTATATAATCTCCTTCATCATCAGGTATATGCCCTTTATCATCTGGTTTCTGGGTGTATTTAACATCGTCATTCTTTTTAGAACTTCGACCTTTTGAACCATTGCCTGAGAAAAAATTGTCTAGAAACCTCCAAACAAAATAGGCCAAAACCATGAAAGCTATTGTTCTTAGTAATCCCATATAAAATTCAAATAAACATGAATCGTTATAAATTTAAATACCAAATGCCATCAAAGGTTTAGACAGATTATAAATGGCCAATTTCTTATTTGCTCAAGAACATTGACTTTTTCTTGTACAACTCTCTAAAATAAGGGTCTTTGGTATCTTTAATAAATCTAATGGCTTCACCTGTTGATTTCATTTCAGGTCCCAACTCCTTATTTACATTAGGGAATTTCTCAAATGAAAATACCGGTTCTTTAATAGCAAAACCATCTTCATAAGGGGTTAGATCAAAATCAGTTAGTTTGTTTTCATCTAACATAATTTTGGTAGCGTAATTAAGATACGGTTGTCGGTATGCCTTGCAAATAAATGGCATTGACCTTGAAGCTCTTGGGTTGGCCTCAATTACGTATACATCTTCTCCTTTAATTGCAAACTGCACATTTACTACTCCTTTTACCTTTAAGGCCTTGGCTATTTTAGTACTATAGTCCTTCATTAAGTCTATAATTCTAGGCGAAAAATCATATGGTGGTAACACTGCATATGAATCGCCAGAGTGAACTCCTGCAGGCTCAATATGCTCCATTACCCCCATAATGTGCACATCGTCTCCATCGCACAAACTATCAGTTTCTGCTTCAAATGCTCTATCTAAGAAGTGATCAATTAAAAGTTTATTTCCAGGAATATCCCTAAACAGTTTAACCACGGCTTCTTCAAGCTCTTCGTCATTAATTACAATGCTCATGTTCTGACCACCTAAAACATAAGAAGGACGAACAAGTACAGGGTAACCAACTTCATTAGCCACCTTAAGTGCTTCTCCTGGAGTGGTTGCAACACCAAACCTTGGGTACGGAATATTCAATTCTGCCAAAAGTGTAGAAAAAGAACCTCTATCTTCAGCAAGATCCATATCAGCAAACTGGGTACCAATTATTTTAACGCCGTATTTCTCAAATGTTTCGGCGAGCTTGAGCGCTGTTTGACCCCCAAGCTGAACAATTACGCCCTCTGGCTGCTCTAAATCTATGATTTCTCTGATATGCTCCCAATAAACAGGCTCAAAATATAGTTTATCAGAAATATCAAAGTCTGTAGAAACTGTTTCTGGATTACAATTAATCATTATAGCTTCATATCCCATCTCCTTAATGGCCTGTATACCATGTACACAGCAATAATCAAACTCAATACCTTGTCCTATTCTATTGGGTCCGGCACCAAGCACTATAACTTTCTTTTTATCTGAAACTTGAGATTCATTCTCATCATCAAAAGTTGAGTAGAAATAATTTGTTGGTGATGAAAACTCAGCCGAACAAGTATCAACTGTTTTGTATTTACGAATTACACCAAGCTCTCTTCTTCTGTTATAAACTTCGTCTTCGGTACAGTCAAGTTGCTTTGCGATCTGAATATCTGAGAATCCATTTCGCTTAAGTTCCATCAAAAATTCCTTTGGAATGTTATTGATGCTGTAGCGACGAATTTCATTTTCTTGTTTTACTATTTGCTGAATCTGTAATAAAAACCATCTATCAATCTTGGTAAGCTTTTGAATTGACTTCATGGTCATACCAAGTGCCATAGCTTCTTTAATATAGAAGATTCTATTCCAGCTCGGCTCCATAAGGGCTTTCTTCAGGTCATTTAGATTGGTCATTTCTGATGGTAAGCTTTCAAGACCATTTCTATCAATCTCTAAAGACTGACATGCTTTTTGTAATGACTCATTGAATGAACGACCAATCCCCATAGCTTCACCAACAGATTTCATCTGAAGGCCTAAGCGCGTATCTGCTCCTGGAAACTTCGCAAAGTTCCATCTAGGAATTTTGGTTATTACATAATCTTGTACTGGTTCAAAATATGCTGAAGTAGTTTGAGTAACTGGGTTTTTAAGCTCATTTAAATTATAACCTATAGCAAGCTTTGAAGCGATTTTGGCAATAGGATAACCTGTTGCTTTTGATGCAAGAGCAGATGAGCGTGAAACCCGCGGATTAATCTCAATGGCAATAAGCTTTTCGTCTTCTGGATTTATGGCAAATTGCACATTACAGCCACCTGAAAAACTTCCAAGTGAACGCATCATTTTAATAGCCATGTCTCTCATTTCCTGATAAGCGGTATCAGACAAGGTCATTGCAGGTGCAACTGTAATTGAATCTCCAGTATGAACCCCCATAGGGTCGAGGTTTTCAATTACACAGATAATGGTAACATTATCATTATTATCTCTTAACAACTCGAGCTCATACTCCTTCCAACCCAATACGGCTTGCTCTACTAAAACTTCATGAACAGGCGAAAACTCTAGGCCTCTTCTCAAAGCTGCATCAAACTCTTCCTTTTTATGAACAAAGCCACCACCTGAGCCACCAAGTGTAAATGAAGGTCTAATTACCAATGGAAAGCCAATTTTTTGTGCGGCTTCTTTACCTTCAAGGTATGAATTGGCAATTTGCGATGTAGCGACCGGTATCCCGATCTCAACCATAAGTTGTCTAAATAACTCACGGTCTTCAGTTTTGTCAATGGCAGCTATATCTACACCTATAATCTCAACACCAAACTCTTCCCATACACCTTGTTCTTCGGCTTCTTTACAAAGATTAAGTGCCGTTTGCCCTCCCATAGTTGGCAATACTGCATCTATATCGTGCTTTGCCAAAATCTCTCTTATAGACTCAACAGTTAATGGTTTTAAGTAAATGTTATTGGCCATTATGGGATCGGTCATAATTGTGGCCGGATTTGAATTTATCAAGGTAACTTCAATACCTTCTTCCATTAGTGATCTTGAAGCTTGACTTCCAGAATAATCAAATTCGCATGCTTGACCAATAACAATGGGACCACTTCCAATAATAAAAACTGACTTAATATCCTTTCTAAGAGGCATGGGCAGGAAAAATTTCGTGCAAAGATAACCCTTTGGGTAGCTTGGCAAAATCTACAAGTGAAGGCTTTTTCACCTAGTGTTAATATAATCACTATGAATTTTAACAAATCAAAAAAACCCTCATAGCTATCTCTTATTTGCTTTTTTCTCTCAGATTATTGAAAGAAACAAACAAATGGGTCAGTAAATGAATGCAAATGTTAAGGTAGTCCAGTAGCACTTAGTGTCCCACCAGCTCTACTTAATAGTAAAGATGACACAGTAAGTTTTTAACTTGATTTGTTTAGCCAATTATTATCTCTTAAAAAGACTACGCACTTCTACTCATAGAGCTACTCCAAACTTCAAGAAGTGTCTTTCACCTCAGCCTTCAATATTCGTGATCATATGGACTGAACCTATCCAACTTATCAACCAACAATTACGACCTTTTGAATAGTTTTATCTTCACCAAAACATTAAATGACCTTTACTTTGAAGTATGAAGATTGCCTTGGTGCACTGGCGCCTTGCCAACGTAGGTGGATTAGAACAAAGACTGAGAAATTATCTGGACTATTTTAGTACTCAGGGACATGAAATTGTGCTTTTTTGCTACAAGCAAGATCCAAATTTTGAATTACCCAATGGTGTTGAAGTACGAAAAGTGCATTTAGGAGCAATGCCTAGACCCTACCGTTTGTGGTATTTCAATCATAAACTTCAGCGTGTTTTTAATGCGAATGAGTTTGATTTTTCATTGAGCTTACAAAGAACGGGACAACAAGATGCTTGTCTTGCACCAGGTGACCACCTCGGCTTTTTAAAATCTTTACGAAGACCGGGACGTAAACCCAAAGACATTGTTCAAATTAACCTCGACAAAATAAGCTTTGCTAACTCAAAATATATTTTTCCATGTTCTAACATGGTAAAACAAAACTTGATTGAATTATATGGTGTACCTGAAAGTAAAATGACCACTTTACTACCTCCATTAAATACCAAAAAATTTAATCAAATACTCAGAATAGAAAGAGAAGCGCTGAAGACAAAGTACAACATGAGCGCTGACAAAAAAACTTTTGTAATCGTATCTACTGCTCACAGAAGAAAAGGAGTTCCTCTTTTAATTAAAGCATTTAGAAGGCTCAAGGATTTTCCTGTAGAACTAAAAATTGTTGGCAAACCAAAAGTAAGAACCAACTTGTCAAATGTTGAATACCTTGGCTACATTAGTGATGTAAACGAAATTTATACAGCTGCTGATTTTTCAATTCATCCAGCAAAATACGAACCTTTTGGGCAGGTAATCTCTGAATCTCTTGCCTGCGGTACACCAGTTCTTATTTCTGAAAACACAGGGTGGAGTACAGATTTACCTAGAGACTATGGTAATGTAGTTAATGGGTTAAGACCAAAACAATGGGCCGAAGCAATAAAGGACGTAGTAGATCAAGACTTTAGTATTCCTGAAAACTTTGCCCAAATTCATGAACTAAGTCTTGAAGACCATATGAATAAGATGCTGTCTGTAATTATTTAATGCTTAAGCTGAACTTCAATAGCAGACTTTTTCATTTATCAATTATTACTATTTGTGTCTTAGGTCTCTACTTATATCTAGGACCTAGATTGAACTTTTACGATTGTTTGCAATATGTAGATGCAGCATTAAACTTCAAAGACAATTTTTCATTCGCGAATCACAATACTTTTTCAGGTAGGCTCATTTTCTTACCATTAGCGCTATCTCTAAAACTTTTTGGTACAAACCTGTATGCTATCACAGTTCCTGGCTTATTCTTAACTCTCATTGTTTTTTATTTAGTTTATTCAAGCATTTCAAATAAAACAATAGCTTTAATTATTGGCCTGACTTATGCAATTAGCTTAACTTTTATCGAGATTGTTATTGAACCCAATGCAGATATTTACACCTTATGTTTTGAAGTACTTAGCCTGCAGTTAATGTATCGGTTTAGCCTGAGTCGAAAAACAGTTTTTTTGATTTTTTCGGCCGTATTCATCTTCATTGCGCTTTTGTTTAAGCTTAGTGCAATTTACACTTTCCTAATATTGATATTTCAGTGTGTTAATCTAAAAGTCAATAAAAGACAGATAATTGGTGTATTATCTGTTCTATTAATTTTCACCGCAATTTCGGGACTTTACTATGAATATTTTTTTGATGATCCATGGTTTAGGTTCAATGTGATACAGCGGGAACATAATTCATCCAGTCATAGCTATTTCGATAAATCTTGGAATGAAATTTTTGAGCGAATTACAGTTGGACCTTTTAGAATGTTTGTTGAAAGATTGGAGTTCGGAGTGTTGTTCACTTTCTTTTTTTCAACAATTGTAAAATTCCGAAAAGAGTTCTTAAAAAATTTCTGGACCCTATCATGCGTGCTTTCAATCCTACTACATTGGTTTGGTTCTACTTCATTTACCAGTTACAACCCATTACCTCCAATTTTCAGGATGTGGTTAGTACCATTGGTCCTTTTAGCCATTTCTGTTGGTTCAAATCATAAAAAGATTCAATTGAAAACTTCTCTTTTCTTTTTATTAATAATTACCCTTTTAACAATAAACCACCTACCTTTAAGCCGAGTTTTCTTTGCTACCTTCATCATATTTATCTTTTTTTTCACAGTTACCCAAAAGGCGACATTTGGGCTGAAGTATCTTAGAATACTGCCATTTATCGCATTTTTGGGAAGTTTCAATCTAATTCATAATAAATACTATAAGTTCAGCGACGGATTAGACTGGATTGCATCAAACGAAGGAAACCATGTCAATGTAGTTGTTTTAGAAAGAGATAAAAAAGTGAAGTTAAAAAAAACTCTTAATCAGTTTTATAAAATTCAATTAATGAAGTATCGTGATCTGGAAATGCAATATGATTCTTTCTATGTCATTAACATAAACCACGAAGAACTAAAGTTTGATTCATTATTAAAGGTTAGGAAAAAGAAATCATTAAGAATTTATGAGAACAAGTACTTAAGCATCGATAAGATTAAATAGAACATTAGATCACTCCCAACATGTAAAATTCGTCGCTCATGGGATTTTTTGCACATTAAACATTTCTATTCCAAAAGCTTCACAAAAAGCTCAATAGTCAGTGCGACAATACCAAAAAACCTGCGGACGTACTAATACAAAAAAAAATCACATATGAATTAAGTAGCAAACACAACATGAGCGCTGACAAAAAAACTTTTGTAATTGTATCTACTGCTCACAGAAGAAAAGGAGTTCATCTTTTAATTAAAGCATTTAGAAGGCTTAAGGATTTTCCTGTAGAACTAAAAATTGTTGGCAAACCAAAAGTAAGAACCAACTTGCCAAATGTTGAATACCTTGGCTACCTTAGTGATGTAAACGAAATTTATACAGCTTCTGATTTTTCAATTCATCCAGCAAAATACGAACCTTTTGGGCAGGTAATCTCTGAATCTCTTGCCTGTGGTACACCAGTTCATATTTCTGAAAACACAGGGTGGAGTACAGATTTACCTAGAGACTATGGTAATGTAGTTAATGGGTTAAGACCAAAACAATGGGCCGAAGCAATAAAGGACGTAGTAGATCAATACTTTAGTATTCCAGAAAACTTTGCCCAAATTCATGAACTAAGTCTTGAAGACCATATGAATAAGATGCTTAGAACAGTAGGTGTCTTACGCTAGTGGTTTTTTGCCAACGTATAAATATTCATTTTTAGGAAGATTATAATATTCTACTTGATCAGCACTTAGCTCTTCAACAGTTTTATCTTCGATTACCTCAAAACCAGCTTTTTCAATTCTGTCCGGGTAATCATCTCCGTACATTCTCACATGATCTTTTTGTCCAAAAAGTCTTTCTCGCTCCCATGGATCAGTAATGCTTGGATCTTCTTTTGTTACTGTATAGGTTGGATCTTTTGGCGATTGCAGCATTGCCCACCCTCCGGGCTTAAGCACTCGCTGAATTTCGGTCATAGATTTATGATCGTCGGTAACATGCTCTAGCACATGGTTACAAAACACCACGTCAAAAGTGTTATCAGGAAATGGAATATCATGAACATCCATCTTCACATCAGCCAATGGAGATTCTAAATCACCCGTTGTATAATCAAGATTAGATTGACTCCTAAATTTATCAAGAAAGCACTGCTCAGGGGCAATATGCAGCATTTTTTGGGGCTCAGTAAAAAAGCTAGTTTTATTTTTCATATAGAGCCACATGAGTCTATGACGCTCTAACGAAAGACAATTAGGACAAAGGGCATTATCTCTGCTTTCAATACCATATGGAAGCATTTTTCTAAACTTTTTTTCACAAACCACGCAATGGTGCTTGTCTCCTTTGTAGAAAGGCACAATAATTACCCTAAAAATATAACTAAGACGTAGCAACCATGGTCTTGGCACCCTACGCATTAAAAAAGTCATGAATTTCTTCAACTCCAAAAATTTAAGTTGGCAAAGATAATTTTACTTTGGAAGCAGAGGCAATTAAAACCAAACCTTGAACGCTTTTGGTCGAAATTCAATAGGGTTTCTAAAACTTTGAATTCATAATTGAAAAACTTCAGTGCAAATTACGTGTTAACCCAATTGTGCAAGTAAACGTTGTTTGGCTTAAAAGAGACATAAGGTGGCGTGACCATGAGGCCCTAAATGATGCGTTAAAAGAAGGAATCCCAGTAATAATAATTCATTTTTTTGAGCCAAGCTTAATGGCTGCTAAAACTTCAAGCAATCGTCATTGGCGATTCGTTTTCGAAAGCTTGAAAGACCTAGAGAACACCATTCAGCCAAAATCGAAAAATAAAAACTCCATTAACATTGCCCACTGCGAAGTTGAAATGGGTTTCCACTTACTGAGTCAGCATTTCAACATTAAAAAGGTCTTCTCGTACCAAGAAACAGGTAATGCAATAACATACGCTCGCGACAAGTCAATGGCCAAATGGATGAACAAGCGTGGCATCAAGTGGACAGAATTACAAACCAACGGCGTGCAAAGAGGACGAAAAAACCGAATAGATTGGTCAGCAGCATTTGAACAAAGAATGACTAGCACTGAAGTATTCCCAGATTTAAAGAACGCAGAACTTGTTTGTTTAAATAAAGCGCTAAATGCAAAGTTGAACCAAGAGCGACTACCACATAAAATTACTAAACGTGACAGTAGATTTCAGCCTGGGGGCGAATCATGGGCCATAAAATACTTGAAGTCATTTTTAACTGATCGCAGCCGGAACTACAGTAAAGGTATTTCAAAACCAGAGTGGAGTCGTAAAACCTGTAGCCGACTTTCACCATATTTGACATGGGGCAACATTTCTATGCGCACCCTTTTCAACGAAATGGACCGCCATTATGATCAAATTCCTAATAAACGTGCGGTTATTAATTGGCGATCGAGACTTTATTGGCATTGTCATTTCATTCAAAAATTTGAAATGGAAGAACGTTATGAGTTTGAAAATATAAATCGCGGTTTTGACGTCATGCCGCTTCAGAAAAATGGAAACTACATAAAGGCATGGGAAGAAGGTAAAACTGGCTATCCTTTAGTTGACGCCTGTATGCGTTGCGTTGCTGAAACTGGCTATTTAAACTTTAGAATGCGAGCCATGGTGGTGAGTTTTCTCACCCACAACCTATTACAACCTTGGCAAACAGGTACTGGGTTTTTAGCTCGAAACTTTTTAGACTATGAGCCTGGAATTCATTATCCGCAGTTTCAAATGCAGGCAGGCATGACAGGCACCAATACATTTAGAATATACAACGTGGTGAAGCAAGCTGAAGAGCATGACCCAAAAGCTGAATTCATTAAAAAGTGGGTGCCTGAGTTGCGAGAGCTACCCACTGAATTTGCCCTTAAACCTTGGGAAATGACCGATCTCGAGCAAAGCATGTATAGTTTTAAACTTGGAGTTGACTACCCCAAACCCATTGTTGACCATGAAGAAACTGCAAGGCAAAGCAAACGCATGCTCACTGATGTAATGAAAACCGAAAGAGCCAAACTTGAAGCAAAGAGAATACTAGCCACTCATGTGCGACTTAGCGACAAAAAAGCACACCGAAGTAAGAGTGATCAGCTGCTGAAAGCCAAATTGGAAAAAGATGCATAAGAAACCCCACTTACCAGAAAAAATATGCACCACTTGTGGTCGTCCATTTACCTGGCGCAAGAAATGGGAAAAGAATTGGGATCAGGTGAAATATTGCAGTGAAAGGTGTAGACGGGCATAGGCATTTAAAGTATAAAGCTTTAAGAATTGTCGATTGAATGAATTCAATCGTTCCTGATTTCCAATCCTGGAGATTCAATCATCAGCTGCGAGTGATTTCAATTGCTCATCGTACAAATAGAAACATATTCCATGTTGAAGCTGTCTGAAAAACCTTGTGTAATTCCAAACTTGATTTGGGGTCTGTTCTAAAGGGTTGTATTTCAATGATCAAGATCCTGAATCAAGTTCAGGATGACGTTTTACCCGTCTTTTTAGACATCTTATTTATGATTCTTCACTAAAAATTAAAATCATCGGATGCTGGTGATTTCTAATCACTCGACAAACAAAAACACAAATTCTCAGTTTACTCTTACGTTATGAGTACAGCACTCGTTTGGTTTAGAAATGACTTAAGAATTCGTGATAACGCCGTTTTAGCGAAGGCTGTTGAAAACCACGAATTCGTGATTCCTATTTATATTTTTGATGATAACTACTTTGGTAAAACGGCATTTGGTTTTGCGAAGACAGGAAGCTTTAGAGCTCAGTATTTATTGGAATCAATTGATGACCTTCAGGGTTCACTGTTAGAGCTTGGTGGGGATTTGGCAATTAGAAAAGGAAATACTGCCGAAGAACTCGCCAAACTGGTTGAAAGCTTTGAAGTGGATGTGATTTATACTCAGAAAGAAGTTTGCAAAGAAGAATTGGATATTGAGAAGGCAGTTAAAAAAGCAGTTAACTGTAAGGTTGATTTCACTTGGACTTCTACCCTATTCCACCCGAACGAAATCCCTTTTTCGTTTGAAAACATTCCAGACATTTTCTCCAACTTTAGAAAGAAATGTGAGAAATATGGCGCTGTAAAATCAGAAGTAGAAGCTCCTGACTTCATTAATCTATCAACTGGATTAGATGCTGGATGCTTACCAAGCCTTGAAGACCTTGGTTTGCAGAAATCCAAAGCTGATTCAAGGGTGGCATTAAAATTTAAAGGTGGTGAAAAAGAAGCTTGGAAACGTCTTGATCATTACTTCTGGCAAACCGGAGAACTCGCCAATTACAAATTCAAGCGAAATGGCCTTTTGGGTGAAGATTACTCATCAAAATTTGCGGCTTGGTTGGCTCATGGCTGCATATCACCTGTTTCAATTTACCATGAAGTAAAGCGGTTTGAAGGTGAAGTCAAGAAAAACCAAAGCACCTACTGGCTAGTTTTTGAATTGATCTGGCGAGACTATTTCAGGTATGTCTGCGCTAAATATGGCGATCATGTATTCTATCCAGGTGGTATTCGGCAAGAAAACATTCAATGGAAATGGGATGCCAATCTTTTTGAAAAATGGAGATTGGGTGAAACAGGTGTACCTTTTGTAGATGCCAATATGAAAGAGCTTCTTCATACTGGTTTTATGAGCAATCGAGGAAGGCAAAATGTCGCGAGCTTTTTAGTAAAGGATATGGGAATTGATTGGTGTGCGGGTGCTGAATGGTTCGAAAGCCAGCTAGTAGATTATGACGTTTGTTCAAACTATGGCAATTGGAACTATGTAGCGGGCATAGGTAACGATCCTAGAGACGATAGATATTTTGATGTGGTTTGGCAAGCGAAAAAGTATGATGCAAAGGCAGAATACATACGAACATGGCTTCCTGAATTAAAGGATGCCAGCCCAGAACAAGCCATTGAACCTTGGAAAGGTGGATTGTTTCCAGTTGACTATCCAAAACCTGTTGTAAGGGGAAGATTTATGAAATAAAAAAATGCGACACATCCCTAGCCCTTCTCCGCCGATTAGCGAAAAGGAATTTACTTTCTTTCCCTGGTGAGGGAAAGATGTCCAGAACTTGATTCTGGACAGATAGGGTCGTAACTAATTATAGAAAATGAAAACACTCAGACTCATTCTTGGCGACCAACTAAATTACGAGCATAGCTGGTTTAAGCGCTCTGATGAAAACGTGCTTTACACATTAATGGAAGTGCGTTCGGAGCAGGAATACGTGAAGCATCATATTCAAAAGATTGTGGGCTTTTTCACTGCCATGCGAGCTTTCGCTGCCCATTTGGAATCCAATCGACATCAAGTTCACTACTTTAAATATGATGATGCTAATAACCTTCATTCGTTTAATGACAATCTGAAAAGGCTTATTAAAGAGCAAAACATAGAGCGCTTAGAGTACATGGAACCCGATGAGTATCGACTGGATATTTTGCTGAAAGAAATCTGCGCTGAGCTTTCAATTGAGTCAGAAATGGTGAGTACAGAACATTTCATGACCCAGCGAAATGATGTAGAAGAATTCTTTAAAACCAAGAAAACCTATCTAATGGAAAGCTTTTATCGCAGCATGCGAAAGAAGCATAACATTATGATGGAAGGCAAAGATCCCTTGGGCAGCCAATGGAATTTTGACCATGACAATAGAAAGAAATACAAGGGTGAAGTTCCTATTCCACCAAAGTTTGATGCTGCAAATGATGTAAGCGAAATATATAAAATGGTGCTCGACGAAAACATTCCGCATTTTGGGGAGATAGATGCAGACACCTTTCAATGGCCAATTAACAGAGAACAGGCGCTTGAACATTTGAAATACTTTTTAAACCATCACCTTATTTATTTTGGTACTTATGAAGATGCGCTAAGTACGCAAAGTGAAACGCTTTTTCACTCAAGACTTTCTTTTGCCATGAACCTGAAAATGATTTCGCCGAAAGAGATCATTGACAAAACCTTAGAACATTGGGCAAAACATCAAGAAATTCAAATACAACAAGTTGAAGGATTTGTGAGGCAAATAATGGGTTGGCGCGAGTTTATGCGTGGTATCTATTGGGCCAAAATGCCGGGTTATGAAAAGGAAAACTACTTTGAGAATGAAGCCAAGCTACCCGAATGGTTTTGGACGGGTGACACCAAAATGAACTGCCTTAAACATGCGATAAAAGGAAGTTTGAAAAACGCCTATGCCCACCATATTCAAAGGCTAATGGTTACCGGGAATTTTGCGGCTTTGATCGGCGCACATCCTGACGAAGTTGACGCATGGTACTTGGGCATATACATAGATGCCATTCAATGGGTTGAAATTACCAATACCCGTGGCATGAGCCAATTTGCGGATGGCGGTCTGCTTGCTACAAAACCTTATGTATCATCTGCCAGCTATATTCACAAAATGAGCGATTACTGTGGTGGATGCAAATACAACCACAAGCTAAAAACTGAAGAAAACGCCTGCCCTTTTAACAGCCTGTATTGGGATTATTTTGAGAGAAACCGAGAAAAGCTACAAAAGAACCCACGCATTGGTATGATGTACCGCGTTTGGGACAAAATGAAAAACCAAGAAGATATTTTAGAAAAAGCTGCACAATTGAAATCCAATGTTGAACGATTGTAAAGACTAAATTTGGTTTGTGAAATCCTTTATATTTAGCATTTTAATATCAGTGCCGTTGTTTGGTAATTCTCAAAGTTGGGAGAGAATTACTTTGAATGTTTCACCCACTTTGGGATTTGGTGAGAAAAAATCACCTGAAATACGCGATGGTAATTCATTTTTAACTGCAGGAATAGGGTATCACTTCTATTTAAATAATAAATTTCTTTTAAACCCAACAGTGGGCTATTGCATCAATGAACTTAATGGAAAACAGTCAAGTGGTATTGACTTGTCTATTAACTCACTTCTCGCTCTTAAACAACGATTTAATACTCATATGTTTTTGGCTTTTAGCTATTATCACGATATGAATATGAACCCAAATTCATTATGCCTTTCTGTTGGTTTTGGAATTACTCCATGGGCTAAATACGATAATGAAGAAGACGAATCTTGGCAAGGTCAAATGCTCATTGCCCAAATAGGTCCTGCATTTATTTTTCAAGAAGATCTATACTTCGGATTTAAAATGTCTTGGATCAATTGTCTTGGAAACACAATTCCAAGAAAACAAACCTGAAAATTCATTTCTCTTTAACTATATCTGTCATTTGGGATAAAATGAAAAATCAGAAAGCGATTTTAGAAAAAGCCGCACAATTGAAAGACAATGTTGACCGTTTGTAAGACTAAATTTGGTTTGTGAAGATTTTTGTCCTGACGCTACTTTTTATTTATCCTTTAAAATCTCTTTGTCAAATTGATTTAAGTGGTACTTACTATACCGTATCGTATAATCAAGGAGTTGATTTTTATAGCTTTAAAGATTGGTGGAGATATTCAACATTTAGAGACGATTATAAGGAGTCGAGAATAGTCAATAACAATTTTGTGATTGGAATAGGAAAACGAAAAAATATTGGTTCTGCCTTATTTGGTTATTCGATTGGCCCAAGTATTTACACTTCGCAACCCGACTTCAAAAGATCGTTAGGACTTCAAATTGAAACATCAATAATTTTTGCTAATTCGCTGCTTTTAAAAGGCTCTTTAGGCAAAGGTTTACTATTTGATAAATCCAAACTTTACAAATCAATTACGATTGGCGTGTTTCCTTTTTTTAAAGCATTGGCCAATGAAGAAAATATTATGGCGTATCAAGTAGGAATTATTGGTATATCATTAATTCATTATGATAAAATATTTTTGGGTATCTCGGCAGAAATCCCAATTAACTTGAGTTTTTTAAAAAAGAACTAAAACTCCTATGTAACCTTATTCCCCGAAATCGCTTTTTGCCTTGAGCATTTAAAACGCCCAACATCTTCTCCCCTTAGTTTCCTGTGCTTGGTTTTGCGGCCTTTAACGTGTTTGCGCCAATGCTTAAAGCTACTGTGCTTTAGCTCTTTGCGCATTATCTCGCGCACCTCGTTTTCTTTTAACCCAAACTGAAATTCAATGGCTTCAAATGGCGTACGATCTTCCCAGGCCATTTCAATTATTCTATCTATTTCTTGTTGGCTAAACATGTAAACCTAACACCTAGCACAAATCATTGTTCTAAGATTTAGCATAGTTATTCATGTTTGAAAGACTACAGAGCTACCGACTTTATTGGCACCATAAGAAGTCCGGAATGACAGAGTTGTTTTACTTAGCAAAGCCTTTTCGCTCGTCACTAATTTCTAATAACCAATAACTACTTATTCTTCTCGTCTTTCAAATAATTGAAACTCTCCCAAAACTTTTTGTTGAATGGAATCTCTTCGTAGTAAGCTCGCTTTTCTATAGGTTTTGGGTTTTTCACTTCAATGTCTGTCACTAAAAGCTGTGCTTCAATTGATTCTTTTTTAATCGAATTGTTATTCTTGTGCTTCCACTTGTGTTTTCGGTTGTATTGAACAGAGCTTAAAAAGTATATACCACCATACTCTTGATATCTAGTAGTTACAGTGTAAACAATTGAAACAGGAGCCGACTCCTGCTTACTTTCATTTACATATAGGCTTCTGCCTTGGCTGCTATAATTACTGCATTCATATGTAGCTTCATATTTTACAACAGCATAATCTTTCTTCTTAATGTAAATTTTACCTGAATATGCCGTTGAATAGTTATCTCCTGTAAGTCCTAACCTTGGGTTTAAGCATTTGAATTTAATCACCCAAACAGAATCACCATCCAACTGAGTTACGGCATCAATATCCACTTCATATTCATCGTATATATAAAGTGCATTAAGCACATTATTGTAGTTTCTTACAATGTCAAACTCAAGCAAATCATCTAGTTGAGTTGTTCTATCTGAAAGACTGTTTTGCTCAAAATTCCTACGTACTTGCATAAACTCATAGCCACGATCTTTATATGCCGTAAATGCATTTGCCTGCTCGTAGCCTTTAGCATCATAAAGTTTAACTGCGGCTTGTCTTTCTTTACTCACTTTACCATTTATCTGCTGAGTATTGCGGTAATACATATCATAGTTAAAAGCACCTTGATGATAGTTTTTAGAAATAGCATCTGCTGCATTTTTAATTATAGTGTTGGCATAGGTTGACTTTACTTCTACTGTAATGTCTTCTATCTCATATACAAAAGGTGCAATCTCAAAGCGATGAAAATCCTCACCTAGGTATTCGCTTACTAAGTATTCCGATTTTTTATAACCAACCACCGTCATCAAAACTGTGTCGGTAATTGCATCTTCGGGAATATTTAAAGTAAATTCTCCATCAAAGTTTGTTGCAGTTCCTTTGAAAGAACCTTTTAGAACCACATTAACAAAAGGTATTGGTTCGCCTTTTTCAGCATCAACAACTACTCCGTGTATATATTTTTGAGCCTTTAATTGCAATACACTTACAAAGGCTATAAGTAGAATAATTAGGCTTTTTAGTTTCAAAATATTGATTTTGATTAGTATAACGGTTTTCAACAAAATTACTTGATACCATCTTTTGCTAAGTAGTGTTAAAAGCTACTTTTGAGTAAGAAGATGTGGACTTTTGCCGTTGTTTACTAAACTTTATCCCGAAACATGAAAACTCTAAAATTCGTTTTTCTACTTGTTGGCTTAACTACCATTGCCGGCTGTGTATCTAAAAAAAAGTATGAAGACCTATCAGCCGCCAAGCGCAGGTCTGACATGAAATTGGCCGAAGTAAGTAAAGAGAATAAAGAGTTAGATAAAAAGCTTTCTACAAAAACTAAAGAAGCTAAAAACCTAGACAATGAGCTTGTCAAACTCAAAGAAGAGTTTAACGACATGAAAAACGAAATGCTTGAAAACAATGCCAGAAAGTCAAGTTTAATTGAAGATTTAAATAGAAAGTTGGCTGTTTTATCAAAAGATAACAAGAGTGCCACCGACTCTTTAGAAAGCATGTTAAATAGGCTTGACAAAAAGGAAGCGCGTTACGCTGAACGGCAAAAAGAGTTAAAAGGGAAATTATTAGATCTTGAAGGAATAGATGCTGCCTTAAGCAGTTATTATGAAAAACTATCGTCCATTGAAAAGTTTGTTACACATAATATTGACAAGAACGGCATACCAAAGGTATTTACACAAATTGAAGGTGGTTTTTTGTATATAACTTTTGATAATGAAGCACTTTTTAAGACTGGCACATTAGAACTTGAAGCAGACGGCAAACGTGCATTAAAAGTAATTGCATCAGCGCTAGAAAATAATGCCCCGGCAAGAATCACTGTTGCGGCTAATTACTCTGAAGATTTAAGTACTTCTGTTGCTTTTAAGAAAACCAATGAGAAGGGAAATATAATCTCAACATACTTGAGCGAGAATGCTAAGTTAACTGATGTCTCAATTAATTTTAGTAGCGAGAAAATAGTTAAGCAAAAACTTAGTGATAATGACCATGCCATTGCCTTTATAATAAACCCACCATTGGGCACTATCACCAAGTTTGCAGAATAAAATCAGAAACGCATTAACACTTAGGTTAAAACGTAGTCTTTATTCATTAAATCATGAATTTGCTTCTTATCAACAGGCTTTGCAACATATTCGGTAATTACTCCAGAATCATTTGCTCTGCTAATATCTCTATCATCTACTGAGCTACTGATCATAAATACAGTGGCATCTTTAATAATTTGCTTTTTAAGCTCATTATATTCCATTACGAAATCCCAACCATCCATTATTGGCATGTTAATGTCAAGAAAGATTACGTCAGGTAAATTATCGTTTTCGAGTCTGTTTGTCTTTATATATTCAATTGCTTCTCTACCGTTTTCAAAACAAAGTATATTATCGGCGAGATTCTGATTTTTGATATGCTTTTTCAGTATAAATCTGAATATTTCATCATCGTCAATGATGCAGGCGTTTTTTACTTTTTTCATGATTGTTTCGTTTTAGTTTAAGTCAATTGTTTAGTTCAGACCAACATCTTTAGTCCTTACAAGAACAAAGTAACTATAGGTTCGTCCGACTGTACATGCTATTCACCGAAAACTAACGTAATTTCATAGCCAACAAATGAATTGACCACTGATTATCAAGCACTTACACTCCCAGCAAACAATTTACGTAGGATATTTTTGTAATTAGGTCTTAAAATTAAAACCGACGAATTGATACATCTCACCGACATATCTTCGAATTCGGAACATAGATTAAGAAAAACATAAGACAAAAAAAATCCCCGCATGGCAGGGATTCATATATAATTTTAAACTGTGGTTAAAATCCAAAATCTTTTACACCTCTGTTTTTAATAATTCTTTCAGTTTTGGCTTTAGAATTCTCTACAATTACCTGATATGTATCTCCACTTCCAGGGTTTGTAAGCTTAATTGTAGTACTTCCCTTCTTCCAGTTCATCACTTTAAGATCTACGCCTAATTCGACAACATCTTCAGGAGCACCAAATTTATTGCTTAAAATAAATGCCATATCATCATAACTTGATTTACCACCAGTGAGTACTATACCAGTAAGTTTATCATCTTCATTAAACGAGTAGTTTATTCTATTTAACCTTACAGAACCAAATGCATACTTATCAATATCCAAAACATAATTGTTCGGCTTATTCGCTTCTTCGTCTAATTTAAAAGTTAGCTTTTCTCCATTTACATAAATAGAATCTTTGTGCTGTAACCATTTAAATGATCTGAATCCTGTCACTTCTTCACCTTCAACTACAATATCTTTTATGTTCATATTCTTCTTGTAGTCTTCACTAAGATCCCAGTTACTTTCTATTGAAAGCACCCAGTTTTGTTCTACTTTAAATTGGGTTAGGCTAATTGAAACATCGCCATCAAGCCAATTGCTAACTTTTAGTTTTGGAGTTGGGTCAGTTACAGAAGTGGCCTTACCAAATTTGAAAGCCAAGATATCCTTTATATCTTTCAAATATTTATTGTCTCCATACATCATTACTTTCTTAAACCTTTTGTCTTCGTTAAACTTATAGGTTATTTTAGTAAGTGTGGCCGCACCAAGACTAAGGTTATCACTTGGAATATTGAATGTATTTGGCTCAGTAGATTCTTTATCTTTTTTGAATTTGGTTTTTACACCGTTTGAGTAAACTGAATCTACGTGAATACCCCAAACTAAATCTCTAAATCCGGTAACCTTAGAGTTCTGTGCAAAGGCAGAAACTGACAGGCAAATTGCAAAAGTGGCAATCAAAAATTGTTTCATGTTATTGTGGCTTTTATTCTTTAGCTACTCAAAAATAAAATATTATTCCAAGCGTGTAATTTTAAACTTTTCCACTAGGAAATTTTACTCCAATCTCTAGTAGAATCTTTCATTTTTTCTAAATGAATTCTTAATGATGAATTAGCACCCAAAGTTAAATTAGGATCACTTTCTAAAATGCTTTTGGCACTTTGCCTTGCAATGGTAATCAATTGATTATCTGTAACTAAACTCGCTATCTTAAGATTTGGCAACCCGCTTTGTTGGGTTCCTGCTATATCTCCAGGTCCGCGTAATTCTAAGTCAACTTCGGCAATTTCAAACCCATCGTTGGTTTGCACCATTGTTTCAATTCTTTTTCTACCTTCCCTACTAAGCTTGTGTCCAGTTATTAGTACACAAAAAGATTTATTTGCTCCACGTCCTACCCTTCCGCGTAGCTGATGAAGCTGACTTAAGCCAAATCTCTCAGCGTTTTCAATAACCATTACCGTGGCATTTGGCACATCAACCCCTACTTCAATAACCGTTGTAGCTACCATAATTTGCGTTTTACCCATCTTAAATCTTTGCATTTCAAGATCTTTATCATCGGGTTTCATTCGTCCGTGAACTACGCTTACTTTATACTCAGATTGTGGAAACGCCCTGCAAATACTTTCATAACCTTCCATCAAGTTATTTAGGTCTAGCTTTTCTGATTCTTCAATTAATGGATATACAATGTAAACCTGACGCCCTTCTTCAATTTGACTTTTAATAAAGCCATGTACCTGTAACCTAGATTTTTCAAAAAAATGCTTTGTATCAATGGGTTTTCTTCCAGGGGGCAATTCATCTAATACCGAAGTTTCTAAGTCTCCGTAAAGTGTCATTGCCAAAGTACGTGGTATTGGAGTGGCGGTCATAACCAACACATGCGGAGCAATTTCACTTTTGGTCCAAAGCTTTGCCCTTTGAGCCACGCCAAACCTATGCTGCTCATCAACCGCTGCCATAGCAAACTCTTTAAACTGAACCTTATCTTCTATTAAAGCATGAGTACCAACTAAAATATGGCACTCGCCATTCAAAAGCTCTTCATGAATAAGTCTGCGTTCTCTTTGGGGTGTAGATCCTGTAAGTAACCTTACATTTATAGGCAAATCTTTTAATAAATGGCCCAAATTGGTAAAGTGTTGCTTTGCCAAAATTTCAGTTGGCGCCATCATTGCCGCTTGTTTTCCATTATCAACCGCTAGCAACATTGCCAAAAGTGCTACTAAAGTTTTTCCGCTCCCTACATCACCCTGCAATAGCCTATTCATTTGCACCCCCGTTCTTGTAGAATGATGTATTTCTCTAACTACACGTTTTTGAGCTCCGGTAAGCTCAAAAGGCAAAATCTCATTGTAGAATTTGTTAAAGAATTGGCCTACATTGGGTAATGGGTAGCCTTTTAATTGCGCTTGCCTGCTTTTTGTACTTGACAATATTTGAAGCTGAAGCAACAACAGTTCTTCAAACTTAAGGCGGTATTTTGCTTTGTTAAGCGCATTTACATCTCTCGGAAAATGAATTTGAAAGAGTGCAATTTTTCTATCAATTAATCGATTGTCATCTAAAACTTCAGGCGTTAAAAACTCAGAAATTTTGTTTCCATTAGTCTCTAAACAAGTTTTAATCAACTTCTCAATTTGCTTTGAATCAATATTTTTCTTTTTGAGCTTTTCAGTAGTACTATAAACTGGGCGCAAACCTGAACGACTCTCAATTTTGGATGCCGCGGTAATTGGCTCTAACTCAGGATGAGCCATATTAATTCTTGAGCCAAATAAGTTTGGTTTACCAAAAACTATGTAGGGCACACCTGCCTTGAGCGTTTTTTTTATCCAATTAATACCAGCAAACCAAACAAGCTCCAAACTTCCTGATTCATCAGTTAAATGTGCAGTAAGTCGCTTTGACCTTCCTGTTGTAATTTCTTCTACCCTTGTGAGCTTGCCCTTTAATTGAACTAAAGGTAAGTCTTCTGTTAATTCGGCTACTTTGTAGAATTTTGATCTATCAATATATCTAAAAGGATAATGAGAGAGAAGATCACCAAAGGTCTCAATGCCCAACTCTGTCTTTAGTGTCTTTCCTTTTTCAGGCCCTACTCCTTTTAAATACTCTATTGGGGTATCTAAAATATCGCGCACCTTTCAAAAATAAATAAGCTCTTATTAAGAGTTCAATAAGAAATCAACCGTCTACCTAAATTCTTCTAACGATTTGCCGGTCCATTCAAATGTATTTACAAGATGCTGAATATCTTTCTCAATATATTCAACCACAGGAGCTAATGAGTCCTTATTGGGTTCGCAATTAAAATACAGCGAAGCACGCAAAAAGTGTTGAGTTGTATCTGTAAGAAAAAACTGAAGATTTGAAGCTGTATTTCCTCCAATTTTAAAAAGTAAACCACCTGCATCGTAAAGCTGGTTCTCAATACGCTCTTCTGTAATTTTTTCAGCCATTTTGTTGTGTTCAGAAACAAATGTGTAAGCATCATTTATCAAAAATTGAATATCATCTTCTTCAATAATTGGCTTATAACTTACATGCAGCGTTGCATTAAAAGGCTTGTAATCAACATTTAACCAGCAAAACTTTTCATCACCCTTCATATCATTTGTAATCTCAGCATAAGTAGGGTATTCGAAAGTATATGGACAATCATTTTCTAGCTGTTTGTAGCTTTTCTCTGGGAAATCAATTCTGTAATAAGCCCTTGGCTTAGGCACATAATCTTGTTCACATGCGGTAAGCCCAAACAAAAGCAAAACCAAAAAACCAGCTAGAACCCTATCCATTATGAGCAACAACTTCAGTAACCTGTGGAATATTTCTCTTTAAAAGAGCTTCAATACCTGCCTTTAAGGTAACCGTTGCAGAAGGACAACCAGAGCAAGCACCTTTTAAAGTCAATGACACAACACCACCTTCGTAGCTATTAAAATCAATAGCTCCGCCATCCATTTCAACCGCTGGCTTTATATTTTCATTCAAAATGTTTTTGATTTTAACTACTACATCGTCATCATTATCATCCATTTGATAATTGCTGTCTTCGTAGCTTATATCATCGGTAAACATTTTCTTACCACTTTCAAGAAAATCTTTTAAAAATTTACGCAGGTTAGGAATTAACTCAACCCACATTTTATCCTCAGTTTTGGTAATGGTTACAAAGTTGTTGGCTATAAACACTCTCTTAACAAAGCCCATTTCAAATAGCTCAGATGCCAATGGCGATTTAGCAGAGTTCTCTAAACTGTCAAAATCAAAGGAATGTCCGCGAACTATTAGCTTGTTTACCACAAACTTTAGAGATTCTGGGTTTGGTGTAGCTTCGGCGTAAACAGTAATCGGGGTATTTTTAGACGTTTCGGTCATTTTATTTCGGATTTAAGTAGGAAAAACAATTGAATTAAAAAGTAGTTCTACTACGGTATGTTCATGTACTTATGTGTTTGCAAAGATATTTTCCATTTCGGATTTTGCTTCACATAATCAATAATCAATGGCAGCATTTCGCTCTCACGGCTCCACTCGGGTTGTAATAATAATTGACAAGCTCCATTTACATTAATTGCCTGCTCCTCTGCCCATTTTAGATCTGTTTTGTTAAATATTATAACCTTTAGCTCATGAGCCTTGCCATAAATTTCTGGTAAAGGTTTTACAAACTTTTTTGGTGAGAGACATATCCAATCCCAATCTCCGGTTAAAGGATAGGCTCCAGAAGTTTCAATATTCAGTTCTAAATTGGCTTTATGAAGCTCTTCTGTTAAACACTTGCAATCATGCATTAAGGGCTCTCCCCCCGTTACCACAACAAGGCTTGCCTTGGAATTGATTACCCAATCGGCCATTTCTTTTGCCTTGTGTATAGGATAACCTTGTGTCCAAGATTCTTTAACATCACACCACACGCAACCTACGTCACATCCGGCAAGACGAATAAAGTAAGCGGCTTTACCGCTATGCACTCCTTCACCCTGAATGGTGAAGAAATGTTCCATAACGGGATATGGGTTACTAAACTTCTTGAGATTTTCAGGCTTCTTGGCCAAGATGTTTATCTATTTAGAGCCGCTTGATATGTATTGAGCATAAGCCCAACTATAGTCATAGGACCAACCCCACCAGGTACGGGTGTGATATAGCTTGCTTTGGGTTCAAGAGCTTCAAAATCAACATCTCCTACTAAACGATAACCGCGTTTTCTCGATGCGTCTTCAACACGGTTTATTCCTACATCAATTATAATAGCACCTTCTTTAACCATGTCAGCTGTTACGAAATTTGGTCTACCTATTGCCGCAACAATAATGTCAGCCGCTTGGCAGAGCTCTTTAAGGTTTTTGGTTCGGCTATGGCAAACCGTTACTGTGCCATTACCATAGGGGCGAGCCTGAGAAAGTAACACGCTCATTGGTCTTCCAACTATATGGCTTCTACCAATAATAACAACATTTTTTCCTTCAGCGCTCAGGTTATAATGCTCCATGATTTTGGTTATACCAAAAGGTGTTGCAGGCAAGTAAGTAGGTAAACCTGCCACCATTTTACCTACATTTTGCACATGAAAACCATCAACATCTTTCTCTGGGTCAACGGTTTCAATAACTTTATCTTCAGAAATATGTTTTGGCAAAGGAAGCTGAACTATGTATCCATCAATTTCAGAATCATTATTCAGCTTTTCAATTTCACTTAAAAGATCAGCTTCAGATATATCGCTGGCATATTCTTTTAACGTAGATTTATAACCTACTTCAGCACAAAACTTTATTTTATTGCCAACATAAGCTTTTGAAGCTGGGTTATTTCCAACCAAAATGGCGGCCAAATGTGGTGGTCTATTACCCTTGGCCATCATCTCTTCAACCTTCTTTTTTAAATCTTCTTTTATTGCTGCCGAAGTGGCTTTTCCATCTAATATAGTTGCCATTTATTCTACTATTTCTTCAGAGTTATTATTACTGCTTTTCTTTTTCTTCTTCCTTTTTGAAGGCTCCATCGACTTCGGAAAAAGTCCAAAATCTCTTTTTCTTTTTGCGTTTATTTTCTTCAGTTGCCTATGATGATATTCTCTACCATTAGCAGGGCACACCTTTTCAGCGCAACCCGTAAAGATCAATAACGCAATTATTGTAAAAACAATAGGAAGTATGCTTAGTTTACCCTTCACCTACTTGGTTTGGTGCTTGAATTGTTTCTTCTTTAGTTTAGTTCTAAAGAATCCATACTCAGGTTTACGATGCTTTGATTTGTGGTGTTTTTGCCCTTGCCCCCCTCTTCTTCTCATATGATTTATCATAGAATACCTCGCACGTTTTCTATTAAACTGTGCTTTATTATTGGCAGGGCAAACTTTTGGTTGGCAAGATGTAAGAATTACCGGACCACCAAGCATAAAGAAAACAAGGAAAAATGGCAGTAATCTTTTAAATTTATAAGTTGCGTTTTTCAAGCGACTATGATTTATTTCAAAACGTGTATTAGCAAAAATAAGACTATAAACGCATCATGGGGCTAAACGGTATTTATCCCATCGATTATTTACCTTTTCATAAGCTATTCGGTCATGTAATCTAGATGGTCTACCTTGCCAAAACTCAATGTAATTGGGTAAAACTCGATAGCCGCCCCAATGTTCTGGCCTTGGAACATGCAAACCGCCAAAACTTTTTAACAGCTCGGCAGTAATATTTTGTAGAATCTCTCTTTTGGCAATTTTCTCGCTTTGTGGTGAGGCATGCGCTCCAATTCTACTCTTAAAAGGTCTTGAATTGAAGTACTCATCAGACTCAGTAGCACTAACTCGTTCTACATCACCTTCAATCCTTACTTGTCGTTCAAGTTCAGGCCAAAAAAAGGTCAAACTAGCTTTTGGGTTTGCTTCTAAGTTTTGACCCTTTTTGCTATTGTAATTGGTGTAAAAAACAAAACCATGGTCAACGCCTTTTAGTAACACCATTCGAGAAGATGGAAAACCTTTTTCATCAGCCGTAGCAATGTTCATCGCCGTAGGTTCTAAAAGGTTTGAATTCAAGGCTTCTTGAAACCAAATATTAAACTGTGCTATTGGATCGGCCTTGGTATGAGATTCATTTAACTCCGCCTTGGCATAGTCCTTACGTATGTTTTGAATGGTTTTTTGATCCATAATACAAAGTTAAACTCAATGGAAAGTTTAAGGTTTAAAGTTCAAAGAAGAAATTAATGGATAAGTCTAAGGCCAAATGGCCGAAAAATCAACACTGGCTTTGCATTGGTCAACTTCGAATTCGAAGTGAATGCCTTCACCTTTTGCCGCTAAATAGTAAACCTCTCCTTTGAGTTCATAAATGAACACTTCTGAGCTTTCAGGATCTACGATGATATAATACTTAACCCCTTCGTTCTCATATAGCTTGTATTTAACCCCTTTATCTCTTTTCGCGGTTGATGGAGATAAAATTTCAACTGCTATTGATGGTGCGTATTTTAAAACATCTAGCACTTCATCACCACAAACAACTACCAAGTCAGGTTGTAAAACTGTGCTCTCATCTAAAACGAAATCAACAAAAATGCTAACCTTACATTTTTCACAATTGTCAAAGGCTTCATCAAAAACCCTGGCGAGCTTAGTGTTGATTTGTTGATGCCTAAAAGAAGGCGCAGGCGACATGGCATAAGGGATGCCTCGAATAAGCTCCCATCTACCTTCCCATGTCTTCGAATCTTCGTGGGTATACTTCGGGTAATCTTCTGGTTGTAATTCAACTGCCGCCATGTACCAAATATAACTATAAAGCTTTTCTCTTAAACCATTCGTAAAAAACTACACCTGCTGCTACTGAGACGTTTAGTGAGGCGACTTCACCTTTCATTGGAATTTTGTATTCTACATCAGCAAAATCTGAAATTTCTTTACTCACTCCTTTGCCTTCGTCCCCCATAATTAAGCAAGTAGGGTTGCTCATATCGGCATCTGCAATTTCAGTTTCAGTTTTTTCATGAATAACGGTTACAAATACTCCCAATTCGCCCAGCTCTTTTAAGGTATCTGAGGTAGTCTTAGACTGAATCAATGGAATATGATAAATGGCTCCGGCTGAAGACTTAACCACATCTGCGGTAAGCGTAGCACCTGATTTTGACGGAAGAATAATTCCATGTACGCCAAAACCGGCTGCAGATCGCATAATGGCGCCTACATTTCTCACATCTGTTACGCCATCTAACCAACAAAGCAAGGGTGTTTCACCTTTATCAAAGGCATTAGCCACCACATTGCTAAGTTCAGCAAAAGCTACCGGACTCACAAAAGCCACAATACCCTGATGATTGCCTTTCACCAATCTATCAAGTTTTTGCCTTGGCCAACGCTGAATATTTATACCTGACCCTTTAAGATCATGCCACATTTTTTTTGAATGCTCTTCAAATTCACCGCTTTGTAAAATCACTTTTTGAATGCTTTTGCCTTTTGCAATGGCTTCAGAAACTGGGTGATAACCGTAGATAAGAAACTCTTCTTGAGCTGGCTCGTTTTGCATAGGGCAAAATTACTCGTACAATAACGTCATTCGGCACTTCTTGTCCCGAGAAATTCGGTGGATCTTGAATCTGTTGAATTAGAATTAGAATTCGGTTTGGTTCGATCATACTTGTCATTGACAAGAAGAGACATTACCGAGACGTTCGAGAATTTAAAGGCTGACTAAAAAGTGTTTGGTCATTCCAAACTTGATTTGGAATCTGCTCATCAGTGTTGCATTCAAAAATTACAGATCCTGAATCGAGTTCAGGAAGACATATTTTTTTACTTTTTAGACAGCCTGGCAAAGCAACTATGTGAGCTAGCTTTGCCACAATGAAAATCGGAATCATTAGCGATACACATTCTTATATGGATGACCGTATAAAGCACCACTTGAGTAAATGTGATGAAATATGGCATGCCGGGGATTTTGGTGACTATAAGGTGATTGAAGAGTTAAAGGCTATTGCGCCACTAAAGGGTGTTTATGGCAATATTGATGATAAAAATGTTAGGGCTGAATTTTTTGAAGAGTTGCTTTTTGATTGTGAAGGCATGAAAGTTTACATGCGCCACATTAGTGGATATCCAGGTAAATACAACCCGAAAGCAAAACGCAGAATTAATGAATTAAGACCTGAATTGGTGATTGTAGGCCATTCTCACATTTGCAAAATAATTCGCGATCCTTACTTTAATCATATCCATATTAACCCAGGAGCTGCTGGTGTGCATGGCTTCCATAAAATACGAACACTTGCTCTTGCTGAAATTGAAAATGGAAAGATTACCGATTTAAAAGTGGTGGAATTGGGAAAAAGGGGAAAGCTTTGAAAGTTCTTTGAGTTTAGGGTTTAGAGTTTCTAGTTCTAAACGCACGCTGCCTGGTGGCTCTTTCAAGTAAAGGTGCTGCCTAAAAAATGAAACGTCTTCCTAAACTTGATTCAGGATCTGAAGCCAAGAACGCGGTACTCACGATAAGATTCCAAATCAAGTTTGGAATGACATGTTAATTTTTAGACAGCTTTTCTATTGCAGATTATCAGCTAGTAAAACTGGAATTCCCAATTTCCCAGCTATCATATCAGCTTCCCTTTTTATTGAATTCAGGCTTGCATGATCAACTATATTAATTCTGCTGCTATCATTCATCACCAAATTCATCTCGTAACTATCATAGTACTCTGGGCCGTAATTTCTAAAGCGGCCATCGTTATTATGAGTTCTTTGGCTTTCAACCGTCTCGGCTAATATCTGAATGGCATAAATATCTCTCAAATTTACCATGTCATCTACTTTACTAAAACCACCTGTTGATGGATGAAACTTTTTATCACCTTTCCAAAAAGCACCGGCATCAAAGTCGAATACTATGGCTCTTTTTGAACGCTTGCGCCAAATAACACCAATCACCAAAAAGATCATTGGCACAAAGGCCATAAAAAAGAAAATGATGGTAATCAAAAACATAAACGATCCAATTATGCCCATCCAAATTAAAAACATAGGGAAAAGCTTGCTCCAACCCGTATTTTCATATCGCCATTGGTTGGGGTTATCTGTAACTAGCTTCTTGGTCTTGAAATTGGCTCCACCTTGTTTTAGTGGGCTCCAGTTTATGGTTTTGTCCATGGTGGCGAAGGTAAAAGTTCCAGTGATTACTTCGGGCACCTCTTATTCCTAACATTGACCCAATCAAAAGGGCAATGCTTACATCGACTTCCACAACAATGACCTCGTTTTAAATGGTATTTTTCAGTGAATACCAACAATCCATCATCATTGATGTAATAATCTTCGCCTTCAACTATTTTGGGTGGTACAGCCATAGTTCTAATTCAACTCCGTTTCAAGCAACTGTTTCTTGTACAACGAATAATAGTATTTATGGTTTTCGATTAATTCGTCGTGGCTCCCTTGCTCTATAACAGTCCCTTTGTCTAAAACAATTATATGGTCGGCGCTTTTTACTGTGCTTACCCTGTGAGAGATTAAAATCGTAGTTCTATTCTCAATGTATTTGCCTAAGCCTTCAAGAATCGCTGCTTCAGTATGCGTATCAACAGCTGAGAAGCTATCATCAAAAATCAAAACCTTAGGATCTCCATAAATGGCTCTTGCAATTGACAATCTCTGCTTTTGCCCCCCTGAAAGCGTAATTCCACGTTCGCCCAAAACCGTATCAAACCCCTTTTCAAAGCCTCCAATATCTCTATAAAGATCAGCTATTTGGGTAACTCTATTTACTTCTTCATTGTCATCATGACCATCATGCCCGCCCCAGAGCACGTTATTGTAAATAGTATCGCTAAATAAAAAGTTATCTTGTGGTACAAAGCCTATTTGAGAACGTAAATCTCCAAGCTCAAGCTCTTTAATATCCTTACCATTAAATATGACTTTACCGGTATCTACATCATACTGCCTCAATAAAAGGTTTACCAAAGTGCTTTTTCCACTGCCTGTTTTTCCGATAATGCCAACTATTTGGCCTGGCTTAATATCTAAGTTAAAGTCTCTAATGGCATTAATTCCGGTATCAGGATAGGTAAATGAAACGTTCTTGAGAGAAAGACTACCATCAAGCTCGCCAGGTAGTTCAGCTCCGCTTTCAATTTCAGGCTCTAGTTTTAGAAAAGCGTTAATTCTTTTTTGTGAAGCCGCTGCTCTTTGAATTATAGCCGTAACCCAACCAATTGCGGCAACAGGCCATGTGAGTCGGTTAACGTACATAAAGAACTCAGCAATATTTCCTGTAGTTGCCTTTCCTTCCATCACCAACATTCCACCTATATATATGGTCATCAAATTACACAATCCAATGAGTAAGATAATTAGTGGAATAAAAAGTGCATTTACTTGCACCAGTGATAAAGCTCGTTTCTTGTATTCTTCAGTTTCGCCTTCAAAGGTTTTTGTAAGTTTCATTTCAGCGGCAAAGGCTTTTATCACCCTAATTCCGCTATACATTTCTTGCACGTAGGTGCTAATTCTACTCATTTGCTCTTGAAGCAATGTACTGCGCTTATGTATAATCTGATTTACGAAGTAGATACTTACCGCTAGAATAGGCATAGGTATAAGCACATACCAAGTAAGCTCTGCATTAACTGAGAACATTACAATGAGCACCAGAATAATGTTACTCGTAAAATTTATGGTATACATAATACCAGGCCCTAAATACATTCTAACCGCGCTTACATCTTCAGTAAGCCTTGCCATTATATCGCCAGTATTGTTTCTTCGGTAAAATGATAAACTCAATTTTTGTAGATGATCGTAAAGATCGTCCTTCATATGTTTTTCAATTTTACGAGAAACCACAATGATCATTTGGCGCATTAGGAACATAAAGATTCCACTCATGAGCGCCAATCCCATAAATATTAAACTGTACTGTAAAAAATCACCCCCATAGGATTTTAAGCCATCAACAATCCCTTCTGAATTAGCGCTTTTCTCAATAATTTCTTCAACCCCTTCAATTGTGTTTCTTACAATTAAAGGTTGCTTAACCCCAAAGTAATTTGATAATACAACAAAGAGAAAGCCCACAAGCAATTGCCACTTGTAGCGCCATAAGTATTTATTTAATGCGGCTAACTCTTTCATTAGTTTAAATCTACTGCAACATTATTGGCTTAAGTTGACACATGAGCAAGCCAAATGTTTAAAACTGACGCATGTTTAAATGACAAACCAAAAAATATCCAATGTAAAATGTAAATCACATCATTAAATCGCGAAGACGGAATCATCTTAACCAAATGACAATCAAAACCTTAATATACTAATTGAACAACAACCCAAATCAAGGTTAAAAACTAGAAACTCTGCGCTAAAAACTCAAAACAGTATAGTTACTTTTGCACCCGTTCTTTTATATGATGATTAAAACAAAACTTGCAAAATGACAATGACAGCATCTACAGCCGTTGAAACATCAAACTTTGTGTTTGACAAACTCGAGAAATACGACTACGAGCAAATTGTAATGGTACAAGACAAGTCAACTGGCTTAAAAGGTATCATAGCCATACATAATACTGTTTTGGGCCCAGGCCTTGGCGGTACAAGAATGTATAACTATGCCAATGAGCAAGATGCCATTGTAGATGTGTTGCGTTTAAGTAGGGGCATGACTTACAAGGCGGCAATCTCTGGCTTAAACCTTGGCGGTGCAAAAGCTGTTTTAATCGGCGATCCAAACAAATTAAAATCAGAAGCATATTTTAGAAAATTCGGTAGGTTTATTGAAAACCTAAATGGTAAATATATTACTGCCGAAGATGTAGGAACTACCACCAAAGACATGGAGTATATCGCCATGGAAACTGAGAACGTAGTGGGGCTACCTGAAATTAGAGGTGGTGGCGGAGACCCTTCTCCGGTTACAGCCTATGGTGTATATTTAGGAATGAAAGCAAGTGCTAAAGAAGCTTACGGAAGCGATTCGCTTGAAGGCAAAACTGTACTTGTAGAGGGTGTAGGAAAAGTTGGTACTTACTTGGTAGAAAGATTAGCAAAAGAGGGCGCTAACATTCTTGTTTCAGATGTTTATGAACCAGCAGTAAAAAATGCTTGCGATAGATTTGGAGCAACAGCAGTTGCCGTTGAAGATATTTTTAACACCCAAATGGACATTTATGCACCAACCGCACTTGGGGCCACGGTAACTCCTGATAGCATTGCAAAAATGACCTGTCAAATAATTGCTGGTGGTGCCAACAATCAACTGGCTCAAGAAAATAGAGAAAGTCAATTACTTAAGGACAAAGGCATTTTGTACGCTCCAGATTTTTTGATTAATGCCGGTGGTTTAATTAATGTATATACTGAGTGGGAAGGCTACAATAGAGAAATTGCAATGTCTACTACTGATAATATTTACGATTCAACATTAGCTATTTACAAAACGGCTTCGGCCAATAATACAACAACGCTTGAAGCAGCTAAAATTTTGGCTGAAAAGCGAATAGCTGATGTTGCTAAAGTTCAATCAACTTACTAAAACAGCGAATGCTAAATAGAAGACAAGTTCGTTTAAAGGTTATGCAGGTGCTTTACATGCACCAGCAAAGCGGTCGAGTGGCGTCGAGCAACGAACTTCACAAAGCTTTTGACCAACAGGTAGAAAAAATGGAAAAACTCTACTTGTATTACCTGTCATTTATAAAAGAGCTAGATCATCAAAGCTTGGTTTATGATGAGGATGTTAGGAATAAATACGTAGAAGCATCGCGTACTGCAACCGAACACCTAAGATTAAGAGAAAACCCAATAGTTAGAGCTATTGCTGATAGCAAGCATCTTGAAGAACGCATAGAAAAACTTGACGTTCTATTTAATCATGATGCTGATGACAGCCTGGTACAAAAGGTATTTTATGATCTTAAAAACAGCGAATTTTACAAAGACTACGTTGAATTAAGTAACCAACCGGGACAACATCAAGAGCTTGTACTTCATATTTTCAAGCACTATTCAGAAAACTTTCAACTTTTTGAGCAGCATTTCGAAGAAGAGTTCACCAATTTTTACGACGATAAAAAATTGGTAGTAAGCATGCTCAAAAAAACCATTCAGAATATTATGGCTGAAAAAGAGAATATTCTGGTAGAGTTTATCCAAGATGAAGAAAACACCCTTGGTTTTGGTTACGATTTAATTACAAGAGTAATTAACCACAACCAAGAACTGCATGATGCGGTACAGGCTAAAATTCTAAAATGGGAACCCGGTCAGGTAGCCATTATTGATACCATTCTTATCAAAATGGGTATAGCAGAGTTTAAATACTTTACTTCAATACCTAGTACGGTAACCATTAATGAATACGTTGAGCTGGCCAAGAATTACAGTCCACCAAACAGTAAAAAGTTTGTAAATGGCGTTTTGGACTCTATAAGCAGAGAATTGGCACAAGCTAAAAACTAATTTGCAATCAAATTCTAAATTTGAACACCCAAACAAAGTGAGAATGAAAATTAAATATTTGACTCTAGCTTTAGCACTAAGCTTAGTAACCGTTGCGTGCGATCAAAAAAGTGGCGAAAACAATGATAATAACGCGGAGATTAGCAACACCGAAAAAGCTATAGATCCAGAAATTATTAAGGAATCGAACCCGCATACTGCCGAAGGTGATGCAGAGATTGCTGAAGTAGCTGAAATTACTTGGGAAAAAACCAACCATAATTTTGGTAAAGTAAACTATCAGCAAAAAGTTCTTTATGACTTTGAATTTGAAAACACGGGTGATAAAGACTTAATAATTCTTGATGCAAAGGCTTCTTGCGGTTGCACTACGCCAGAATGGCCTAAAGAGCCAATTCCACCAGGTGGTACAGGTGTAGTTACCGTTGGATTTAAATCTACATCAAAAGGCCCTTTTAATAAAAGCATAACTGTTGATGCGAATACAGTTCCAAAAAGCACTGTGCTCTACATTAAAGGAGAAGTTCTTAGAAACGATACTTAAACAATTGAAATAGAATATTATGGCAGGCGGAAATAGTAGTTTCCTAATAATGATTGTGCTTATGTTTGGTGTGATGTATTTTTTTATGATACGTCCACAACAGAAGCGAATGAAAGAAATGAAAAAATTTAGAGAAGGCTTAGATAAGGGTAGCAAAGTAGTTTCAACAGGAGGTATTCACGGCAAAGTTGTAGAAGTACGTGAAAACAAAACCGTTTTGGTTGATTCTGGTGGAACAAAGCTTGTTTTTGACAAAGAATCCCTTACCCCTACCTTCGATACTTCTACACAACAGAAGTAAGACATGGAAAGGCTAAAAAGCCTATTAAGTGCAATGGCCAAAGTGGGAAGCGCCAACTTAAAGGCGCTATCCATTTGTTTGGCCATTTCTTTTTTGTTATGGTTTTTTCAAAGTATGGGTAGAGAATACACTAGCGATATTGTGCTACCCATTGAATATGCCAACCTTCCATCAAACAAAACATTTAGTACTGCACCTGTAAGCAGTATTCAATTAAAAGTTACAGGCTATGGTTGGGATTTATGGGCTTATAAGATTAAGTTCAACAAGCCATCTTATACCATTGATCTAAGTAAGCTAGGTACACAAAGTACAATATCCTTAAACGGAGTAAGAAATCTTATTGTTGAAAGTGTTCCTGGACTAACTAATATATTAAGCGTACAACCTGAGAATATAAACTTAGACCTTGACGAGGCTATAAGTAAAAAAGTACCAGTGGTTTCATCTTTAAACATATTACCAGCTAGTGGTTATGGTTTTAGTATGACTCGTCCAGATCCTGATTCAGTTGAGATTTTTGGTCCGAAAGAAGTAATTAGCTCAATAACAGAAATTTACACTGAGAGTAAAGAGGTAGACAATGCAAAAGGCAATATTGACATTGAAACACTTCTAGAGATTCCTAAAGGCGTAAGTAGAGCCTCAGCCAAAAAGGTTAATGTTAAAGCACTTATTGAATCAATAACTGATAAAGACCTTGAAATTAGGATTAAAGTAAAAGGCTATAAAGGAAATAAGAAAGTAAACATTTTTCCAAGAATGGCCACATTAAAGCTGCAAACCACATTAAGCTTGTTTGATAAAATTGATGTTAGTGACTTTGAAGTATTTGTAGATTTAAGCAAAGTTGACCCTGACAATAGCGATGACATTCCGCTACAAGTAATTAATAACAGTAAGCTTATTAATAGCTACAGGGTTCACCCTAAATATGTTAACTATATTTTAGAAGAATAATGCTCAAGATTGGCTTAACTGGTGGAATAGGAAGCGGAAAAAGCACCGTTGCCAATATGTTTAAAGAACTTGGTATACCAATTTATGAAGCTGACAAAAGAGCTAAAGAGCTTCAAAATAAAGAACCAATAAAAAGTAAAGTTTCAGACCTTTTCGGTCCTGAAATCTATACCAATAACGTGTTAAACAGAAAGGCATTAGCTCAAATTGTGTTTAATAACAAAGAGAAATTAGAGCTCCTAAATAGAATTGTTCACCCGGTTGTGGCCAAAGATTTTGAGAACTGGCTTGCAAACCAGTCAAGTGAGTACATTGTTAAAGAAGCAGCCATAATTTTTGAAACTAACGCTCAGTCACAATATGATAAGATAATTCTTGTAACTGCACCTATTGAAGTGAGAATTGGCAGGGTAATGCAAAGGGATGGAATTAAGAAGAAGGATGTTGAAGCAAGGATTAAAAATCAATTGAGCGATAAAGAAAAAATGAAAAAGGCAGATTATATAATTCATAATACTGACCTTGCTGAAACCCAGAAGCAAGTAAATCAAATTCATAGGTTTATTCTAAGATAGACGGCTTTGTTGTACAAAAAACATCATTATTCTCTACAAGTATTTTTATTGAAATAAAAGGGCTGTATTAGCTGCTTATTGTGGAAAATTATGAAGGCAAGCATGGCATTATAGGGCTTTGTAATCGCTATTTTTACTGCTTTATTAAAAGCACTACATGAGCGAAGAAAACACTCAAAAGAAAGGCTACACGGCCGATAGTATACAGGCGCTTGAAGGCATGGAACACGTAAGAATGCGTCCGAGTATGTATATAGGCGACGTAGGTGTTAGAGGGCTACACCACCTTGTATATGAAGTAGTTGACAATTCAATTGACGAAGCACTTGCAGGTCATTGTGATGATATAAAAGTTACCATTACAGAAAAAAATGGAATTGTGGTTGAAGATAATGGCCGCGGTATTCCTGTAGACATGCACAAAAAAGAAGGTGTTTCAGCACTTCAGGTGGTTATGACCAAGATTGGTGCTGGCGGTAAATTTGACAAAGACTCTTATAAAGTATCAGGTGGATTACACGGTGTAGGTGTTTCTTGTGTAAATGCATTATCAAACCATTTAAAGGCACAGGTACATCGCAATGGCAAGGTGTATGAGCAAGAATATGAGCGTGGTAAAGCCATGTACGATGTAAAAGAGGTGGGCACAACTGATAAGCGCGGTACCACTGTTAGCTTTCAGCCCGATGACAGTATTTTCCAAGCAACGGTTTACAACTACGAAACACTCTCATCTAGACTAAGAGAATTAGCTTTCTTAAACGCAGGTGTACAATTAAGCATTACTGATTTAAGAGAAAAAGACGAAGAAGACAATTATAAATCAGAGACTTTCTTATCAAAAGATGGGCTCAAAGAATTTGTTCAGCTAATTGACCAAAACCGCGAGAGACTTACCACGGAAACAATAAGTTTTTCTGGAGAAAATGAAGGAGTGCCAATTGATATTGCATTTCAATTCAATAAGTCTTTTAACGAAAACATGCACTCTTATGTAAACAACATAAATACCATTGAAGGTGGGACGCATATAAGTGGTTTTAGAAGAGCTCTTACGGCAACGCTAAAATCTTATGGCGAAAAAGAGAAGATGTTTGAAAAAGCAAAGGTTGAAATTGCAGCCGATGACTTTAGAGAAGGTCTTACAGGGGTACTCTCAGTAAAAGTAGGCGAACCTCAGTTTGAAGGTCAAACCAAAACTAAGCTTGGAAATAGCGAAGTTTCAACAGCTGTATCTCGATTTGTTTCAGAAAAGCTAAAGTTCTATCTTGAAGAGAACCCTAAAGATGCCAAGGTAATCATTGAAAAAGTTGTACTTGCCGCTAAGGCTAGAAACGCGGCCAAAAAGGCACGTGAAATGGTACAACGTAAAAACGTAATGAGCGGCGTAGGCCTTCCTGGAAAACTCTCTGATTGCTCAAGTAAAGATGCTACCAAATCAGAAATATACTTGGTTGAGGGTGATTCTGCCGGTGGAACAGCTAAGCAGGGACGTGATAGAGAATTTCAGGCAATTTTACCTTTACGTGGTAAGATCTTAAACGTAGAAAAGGCCCTAGAACATAAGATCTACGACAACGAAGAGATAAAAAATATGTTTACTGCGCTTGGAGTAACCATAGGAACTGAAGAAGATGACAAGGCTCTGAACATTACTAAACTCAGGTACCACAAGGTAATTATAATGACGGATGCCGATGTTGACGGATCTCACATTAGAACCTTAATATTAACCTTATTCTTCAGATATATGAAAGAGCTTATAGAACATGGTTATGTATACATTGCTACTCCACCGCTTTACCTTGTTAAAAAAGGAAGCAAAAGCTCTTATTGCTGGAGTGAAGACGAAAGAGATAGATTAATCAGAGATTTTGGAGGCGAAAATCCAAATTCTGTAAATGTACAGCGCTATAAGGGTCTTGGTGAGATGAACGCTGATCAACTTTGGGAAACCACCATGAATCCTGAAAATCGCACATTAAAGCAGGTTACTATTGATAGTGCTGCAGAAGCCGATAGAATATTCTCTATGCTAATGGGTGATGATGTACCTCCACGTAGAGAGTTTATTGAGAAAAATGCTCGATACGCCAATGTAGACATGTAATTGGCTTTTATAACGAAACTCTTAATTATGAGCTCTTTGATTTCAATGGTCAAAGAGCTTTTTTATGCTTTGATAAAACTAATTTAGTATAGAACCTAGCGCTACGTTAATTGAAAACAAAGCCTTTGCTTTACACTGTTTATCACTTTTCGTTGTATTGCTGCCTGTTTAGTATAATGCAACACATATTTTTTAATTGCACTATAATTACAAATAAAGGCTTGTAATAAAGGTTTAGCACAACTATATACTCTTGCTATTGTTTAATATCTAAAATTGTTTGATGATTACCACTGTTTGTAGAAGAGAGCATTTTAATGCGGCACATAGAGTTTTTAATAAGAAATGGAGTACCGAGAAAAATTTATCTGTATTTGGAAAATGTGCTTATGAGAACTATCATGGGCATAATTATGAACTTATAGTAAAGCTTACTGGTGAAGTAAATCCTGAAACTGGATATTTAATTGACCTTAAAGATGTAAGCAAAATAGTAAGTGAAGAAGTACTTGAACCTTTTGATCATAAAAACCTTAATCTAGATTGCCCTGAATTTGAAGACAAAGTACCAAGCGCTGAAAATATTGCTTATGTAATTTGGCAGAAGCTTAGAAAGCGCTTTGACAAGAGTTTTGAAATTAAAATTGAATTGTATGAAACACCGCGAAATTGGGTTGAGTACGATGGAAGATAGAAAAAGTTGTTTGCGGGCAATTATTTTTAGGTTTCAGGCATTATGAGATATGGGTTGCTAAAAATATTTGGGGGATGATTTTGCCCGCAAACGGTAAGGTTTTAAGGTATAATTGAGAATGAGAAGTCTATTTTTAAATTGCAAAGAAGAAGTAAACCCTATGGTTTATTGCTTGGGAGGGCAGTTTACAAAACAATAGAGTTTACATTCTTATTACGAGTTAGTCTAGGTCAACATTTTATCCCTTTGCGGATAGTAAATTAAGATCTTCTTTGAAACAACAATTCAAATGTATTGGGCCAACACCACCTAAAACGAATACATAATTTCAAGATTGTCGGACTACACACTAATACAAACACCTACATTAAAGCACTTAAGTAGATATAATACTCAATTAATCTCCAATTTGTCGGAAAATATTAACAGCAATACAGTCTAGTTTTTTCATTAAATTGCTAAAAAATTCACTGCTTGAAAGAAAGAGAATCAATTAAAGCTGAAATAAAGCTTTTGAAATATGAGTTTGAAGAGCTTAATCAAAACCTAAAAGAGTTGGTAAATGAGAGTATTAGCGCTACAGAATCGGCCTATGCTCCTTACTCAAACTTTAAGGTAGGTGCCGCTGCTTTACTAAAAAGTGGCACAATTGTTATTGGCTCAAACCAAGAGAATGCCGCTTATCCTTCAGGGTTATGTGCCGAAAGGGTTGCTCTTTTTGCTTGTGGTGCCAATTACAAAGAACAAAAAATTACGCATTTGTCGGTTTATGTAGAATCATTCGAAAATCCAAATGAGATTCCTATGCCATGTGGTGGATGCCGACAAGTAATCAATCAATCAGAATTTAAACAGCGTTCAGAAATCAAAATTTTATTGGTTACAAAAAACAAAGACATTTACATGGCTGAGAACTCGGAGCAGCTTCTACCCTTTCCTTTTAGATTTTAGTTGTTCTTAAAAAGATAAGCCAAATATTCGCCCACTATTTCATTTACCACCAGTGTTTCTTCATCTAGGGCTTTACCCATTTCTTTACCCAGACTTTGAGCAAAGTAGTTTAGATTATTAATTTCAATCTCATTCTTGGGGATTAACAACTTTTTAAGCCCAGTTTTTAACCCTTTTGGTAATACATAGCGTAAATAAGTATTTACTCCACCACTCTTAAAACGACTATCAAACCCGCCTGATTTAAAATCTATTTCTTGAGGTTTAAAAAGCTTTTCATTTAACACTTCAATATAAAGGGCTTTATCCCTTCGGTAAGCTGAAGGCACCATCTGCCAAAATTTGATAAAGTCTTTTTGCCAAAGGGGTAAATACCAATCGAAGCCAAAAAACTCGTATGCTCTTACCCCATTAATTATGTATTTGCTCTCTCGTTCCCTTAATATCCATTCTTCAAGGTGCGAATAAAACGCCCAGAAATCTTCAAATGTCTCATCTGAAGCTTCAATTTCTACTCCCCTACTGTATCCTTCTTTCAAGTATTCTTTTGGTGAAACCTTGTTTTTATACCATTTGCTTTCAAAAAACTTATCAGGTATAAAACTACCAGCCTGCACATCACCGCAAAAGCCAGGTAAAACAACACATTCCTCTGAATCAAGATCTTGACTTAGTTGTTTCAACGCCCAATACTCTTGCTCTTGCGGTACGGAGCCAAATGCCGATGCATATTTACAATAATTCGAAAACTCGCCTAAATCGGTTTCTTCAAATAAATCCCTATTGTACTCAATTAGTCGCCAATCAACAGCTAGCTGCTCACATACTTTTTTAGCGGTTTGGGCTTCAAACCCTTCGGGCTGTCCATAAGTAAAGGCTAAAACATTATTGTAACCCTTGTTTTTCAATAAGGCCAAAATAAAACGAGAATCGTAGCCACCACTCAAAGGAACCAATGCCTTCTTTCCATTGAGGAGATCTACTATTTGCTCCCCCATCTTATCAATTATCTTGGCAAAGTCATCCTTGGCTTTTTCAATTGAAATAGGCTGCTCGTTTCTGAAATGATCGAAATAACTTATGCATTCTGCTCTGCCTTCGGATATCAATAAATATTCACCGGCTTGTAACTGCTTAACCTCCTTAAATAAAGATAAATTAGCTTGGAGAGCTTCTAACTTAGGTAAGTCGCCAAGAGTATTTTGATTAATGGCCAATTGACCAGTGGCACCCAAGGCATAAATGCAATTATGATCAAAAGCCAAAGGAATTGATCTGCAAATATCCACGGTTGCAATTAATTCGTTTTCCTTTTTAAAAATCAATGCAAAATTGCCATCAAAACCGCCAAGTATCTTTTTTAGCTTGTTTTTATTTCCTAAACTTTTTTCAATGATTCTTGATATTTCATTAAGCTCAAGTCTTACACCATTTTGAAAAACCCTACCCATAAAAAACAAATTACCTGACTGTTGCCATAAGTTATTGGCTAAATGATCATTATAGAGGTGTAACTGCATTCTTGCCCAAAATTAAGTAAGGTAATTTCGCCTTTGGTTATTCGCTAAATCATTTTCTTTGCCCAAACGCCAAAAATGCTTTTTAACTCATTAGAGTTTATCATATTGTTTTTACCGTTGGTGGTAATAGTTTACTACCAACTCAACAAGCATTTGGGCAAAAAAAGCAGCATTTTATGGCTGGTTTTTGTGTCACTTATTTTTTATGGATATTGGAAACTGGCCTATCTACCCATTTTGATATGCTCTATTTTTTTCAACTATTTTTTTGGAAAGTATCTGTCTCAACGCAAAAGTAAAAACCTTTTAAGGGTTGGTGTTGGGGCCAACTTGCTGCTACTTGGCTATTTTAAATACACTAACTTTTTTATTGAAAACTTGAATTTGAGCTTGGGCCTGAATATATCAGCTCAAAACATTGTGCTTCCTTTAGCCATAAGTTTTTTCACTTTTCAGCAGATTGCCTTTTTGGTTGATTCATATTATGGTAAACTAAAAGATTACAATTTTGGCAATTATGCCTTGTTTGTGAGTTTTTTCCCGCAATTAATTGCAGGACCAATTGTGCATCATGGTGAAATGATGCCTCAATTTGCCAAGGCTTTTAAAGGCATTGATTTTGAAAAAACAGCAAAAGGGCTATTCATTTTCTCTATTGGGCTTTTCAAAAAAGTTATGATAGCTGATAATCTTAGCCCATTTGTAAAAGAAGGGTTTGATGTATCAACTAGTCTAACCTTTATTGATGCTTGGTTTACTTCATTAGCCTACACATTTCAGCTCTATTTTGATTTTAGCGGCTATACCGATATGGCTTGGGGAGCTGCGCTGCTGCTTGGCATACAGCTTCCACAAAATTTTGAAAGCCCTTATAAAGCGATATCAATAAGAGACTTTTGGCGAAGATGGCACATGACATTGAGCCGTTTTTTGCGTGATTACTTGTATATACCGCTTGGCGGAAATCAAAAAGGTTTTTCAAGAACTTTGATTAACCTTTTTATTACGTTTTTAATTGGTGGTATTTGGCATGGCGCAGCTTGGACCTTTATTGCATGGGGGGCTTTGCATGGCCTAGCATTAGTTGTTGAAAGGCTTCTTTCAAAGGCTGGTTTTAGCATTAATAAATGGGTTTCCATTCCTGCTACTTTTCTATTTGTAAATATGGCCTGGATTTTCTTTAGAGCGCTAAGTTTTAGTGATGCTTGGAAAGTGCTAAATGGAATGTTTTCATCGGACTTTTCAGATCCGCAACTTGCTGATAGTAAAACAGCAATATTTTGGATAATAATAGCCGCAATTTTGTCATTTTTTGGTAAAAACAGCAACCAATACTTAAAGGACTTTAAGGCAGATACTATGAACCTTATGATAGCTTTTACGCTTATGCTAATTGCTATTTTAAACTTGAATAAACTATCAGAATTCATTTATTTTCAATTTTGAATGAGCCAAAAAACCTTTACATATCGTCTGATTTTAATGGTAGCAACGGTTCTTCTAATTGTGCTGATTTTTAACACGTTAATGGATTCGAGATGGGTATTTGGCATTGATCATAAACTAAATCAAAAGCGTCCGGCATTTGATGAAAGAAGTCAGAAAACAAATTACCTAGTTAGCCAAAAACCTACTTTCAATAATCTGATATTAGGTAGCAGCCGTGCCTCTTATTTGCCAACTAAAACTTTAAAAGGAAAATGGTTTAACTACGCCGTAAGTGGTATGTATCCTGATGAGTATTTAGGTTATGCAAAAATTGCCCAAGATTATTCTGAAAACCACAGGCTTGACACCATTATTATTGGTTTAGACTTTTGGGCAACCTGCCAATGCGCCATAGTATCATATAAATCTCCTAACAAAGTTTTAGATGACTCAAAATCATGGTTAAACCAAATCACCAATTTATTAAGTAAAGATGCTTTGCATGAAAGCCTAAGAACCTTTCATTTGAATAAAGGCAGTTTTGAATACGAAGCATTTTATAAATTACCCTATTTAGAAAAAAATAGGACACAGGGCTCAGACTCATTAAAAACCATAAAGATAAAAGAACAACTCTGGTACTATCAAAAAGACGTTTTTGGCGATGAATACAATTTCAATCCAGATTATTTAGTGCCCCTAGAAGAGCTAATTTCAAGTTTTCCAAATACTCACTTCATCATTTTTACTTCACCGGTAAGTCCAAAACTTAGTACACTTCAAAATATGCTCGGAAGGCAAGCAGATAGACAAAACTGGCACCACCAAATTAAAAAACTGAATGCTGAGCTAATCATTATTGAAAAAGATAAATTCAACAACAGTATGTTTTTTGACGCTCATCATTTGAGACCAGAATTTTTCAAATTGATCTTTGAATAAGACATAAATTCTCCATATTTAAAATTGATAAAATTCTAGTCTAAAAGGCATTTTCAATGCAACTTCTGTCTAGTTCTTCGGTTTAATTTTACAATGAATACCAACTTAACCGAAGAAAAATGAAACCTGAAAAAAACACATGGTTTGTAATTAAAACAGCATTTCTATCAATGCTATTTTTTTTGGCCATGGCTTTTACTTTTAATAACCCACCAGTTACAAAAACACAAACTTTACAGTTTGATATTGTTGCTTTTGATAAAGTATTAGGGCAATTGGATGTAATGAAAGTAAGCTATGATAATAACATCTATTACAGTAGCAAAACCAAGGTGAGTTTTGATGTTGTAAAGGAATTTGAAGTACTTTTTGACTTTAATGTAAATTTTGCGGAAAAAAGAATGCAAAACTCATCCATTAAGGCTAGCATAAACGGTGATGTTTACGCAAACACCGAGACAAAAAAACAGGGTAAAGAGCATTATTTTGTATTTAAGGATGGTGAGAAACAAAAAGAGCTGATTGAAAAAATTGAATTTGCTACTGTGCAACTTTACTTTGATGAGCCTACTAATATTACCCGCTGCTATGCTGAACAACAAGGTAGTTTCAATACAATAACAAAGATTGACGAGCACGTTTATAAGATGCGAAACGAAAAAGGGCGGGAAAACAAATACTATTATAAAAATGGGAAACTCAAAAAAGCGGTTATTGATTCAGGCTTAAAAGAATTTGAGATTGTAGCTAGGGAGCAGATTCAGTAGATTGTTTCAATCAATGCGCGTGTTTAGACTCTGGCAATCAGCCTTTTGCCAGTTTCCTAGTGTACTTTATTTTTAATACTAAATTCAGTATTAGCCTGGGTAAATGAAGCATTTGGTCCAATATTTAAGTCAATTTTTTCACAATTGCCCTTAATGGAGTTTTTAAATCTCTTAACTCATTTTTATCAAAATCGGAATCAACTTTAATCGAAACGATTGGTCCTTTTCTAACTCCTGAAACTGTTAAAATAGACTCAAGAGCTATTACCTCAGAAGACACTTTTCTACCATTTAGCTGAAACTCCAACCAGAAACCTTTTTCTAAAAATCCAGACATGTCTTCACATTCTAGAACGATTCTTTGATCTCTAATAATTGAGCGAATCACTACTTCGCCAACGTTTTTCATTTCAAAGAGTTAACATTAATTTTAAGATACGAAATTAGTCTTATTTAGCCCTCTGGAATTTACCTTTAGTCAATCTGTACTACAATTGGGATAAATCAAAAACTTGCCTATTCCATGGTTAAAACAAGAAGTTTATTTTCTTCAATGATATGGGATGTGGGACGTTTTAGAAACGTCTGACGTCATAAAAATTAAAGCACAAAAAAGCCCCGAACCAATTAAGTTTCGGGGCTTTCAATTTTATATAAGTAAGAATTACTTCTTGTCGTCTACTTCTTCGTAATCAACATCGGTAACTTCATCTTCACCAGCTGCATCAGCACCTGCTCCAGCATCGGCTCCTGCGGCACCGCCAGCATTTTGAGCATCTTGTTGCGCTTGGTAAATGTGTTGAGAAGCTGCTTGCCATACTTCATTCAATTTAGCCATGTGAGTTTCTATACCTTCCATGTCTTGCTTCGAATGAGCTTCTTTCAAGTCTTTCACGGCTTCTTCAATCTTACCTTTTTCTTCTTCAGGCAATTTATCGCCAAACTCGCTTAATTGCTTTTCAGTTTGGAAAACCAATGAATCCGCTTGATTTAGTTTCTCAACTTTTTCTTTAGCTTCTTTGTCTGCTGCTGCGTTTGCTTCAGCTTCGTCTTTCATTCTTTGAATTTCTTCATCACTTAGGCCTGAAGAAGCTTCAATTTTAATTGACTGCTCTTTTCCTGTACCTTTATCTTTAGCTGACACATTAAGAATACCATTGGCATCTAAATCAAAAGTTACTTCAATTTGTGGCACTCCCCTTGGCGCAGGTGGAATATCATTTAATTGAAAACGACCAATTGATTTGTTCTGGTTGGCCATTGGACGCTCACCTTGCAATACATGAATATCTACTGCAGGCTGATTATCACTAGCTGTTGAGAACACTTCTGACTTTTTAGTTGGAATGGTAGTGTTTGCCGGTATTAAAGTGGTCATTACACTTCCCATGGTTTCAATTCCTAGTGTAAGTGGAGTTACATCTAAAAGAAGTACATCTTTTACTTCTCCTGTAAACACACCACCTTGAATTGAAGCACCAATAGCAACTACCTCATCTGGGTTTACACCTTTACTTGGCTCTTTACCAAAGTATTTCTTTACTTCTTCAACCACTTTTGGTATACGAGTAGAACCACCAACAAGCAAAACAACATCAATATCAGAAGGCTGTAAACCAGCATCTTTCATTGCTTTGCGAGTAGGATCAATACTGCGTTGAATAAGGGTATCTGCTAATTGCTCAAATTTGGCTCTAGATATTTTTGTTACCAAGTGCTTTGGCATGTTATCAATTGCCATTATGTATGGCAAGTTGATTTCTGTTTCAGTTGAACTTGATAATTCAACTTTAGCTTTTTCAGCAGCTTCTTTTAATCTCTGAAGTGCCATTGGATCTTTTCTAAGATCCACATTTTCTTGATTGATGAACTCTTGAGCTAAGAAATCAATGATTACTTTGTCAAAATCGTCACCACCAAGGTGAGTATCTCCACTTGTTGAAAGCACTTCAAATACACCATCGCCTAATTCTAGTATTGAGATATCGAAAGTACCACCACCAAGGTCGTATACTGCTATTTTTTGATCTTCGCCTTTTTTATCAAGGCCATAAGCCAATGCCGCTGCAGTAGGCTCATTGATAATACGTTTTACATTAAGACCAGAGATTTCGCCAGCTTCTTTTGTAGCTTGACGCTGAGCATCGTTAAAGTAGGCAGGAACTGTTACTACAGCTTCTGTTACTTCTTGGCCCAAATATTCTTCGGCTGTTTTCTTCATTTTTTGAAGCACTCTTGCCGAAAGCTCTTGTGGTGTGTATTGTTTACCGTTTACGTTTACTCTTACGGTGTCGTTGCTACCTTGCTCTACATTGTAGCTCACTTGCTCTAGCTCTCCTTTTACTTCAGAGTATTTTCTACCCATAAAACGCTTTACAGAAGCGATTGTATTTACCGGGTTAATAATAGCCTGACGTTTTGCAGGGTCCCCAACTTTTACTTCGCCGCTATCTAAGAAAGCTACTACTGAAGGAGTGGTTCTTTTTCCTTCACTGTTTTGGATTACCACCGGTTGGTTACCTTCCATTACGGCAACGCAAGAGTTAGTGGTACCGAGGTCTATTCCTATAACTTTTCCCATGATTATTTAAATATTTTAATCTTCAACAAATTATTTGACATGCCAATTGGCAAGCTATATGCCAAATGGTTTGTTGACAGCATGCGATGTCAAAAAGACAGGCTTATCTGACAAAGCCTAAATTAGCTGTCTTTTCGCCTTTTACTAACTGAACTTCTGTACAAACGTCAAACGGAAAGCTGACGCTCTGTGTAATTCTAGAAGAGAATAAACCTAAGCCATTTTCAATGTTGGTATACTCAGGCCTTTTTTGAACTATGCCAATTGATGGCTCATTCACATTTATGTAATCATAAAGCTCTTGCCCTCCCCCATGAAAAACGAATTCCATAGTTAAAGGTAGCCTAACGGTGTGTTCATCTGATAAAGGCTCGAGTCTAAGCGCCACGTAATCGTAAAACTCCTCGCCTTCTATTCTCTGAGAAATTTTTGCGCCGCCATTATCATTTGATGCCCTTAAGCTTCTACCAATTATCCAATTTAACTCTTTTACGGTTGTATCATTATTTAAAGTGTCAATTTCGGCATAGTGAAAAATAGCATCGAAATCGTAAAACTTTACTTTTCTACCTGAGAAGATTTCCATACTTCTATCAATGTAAGCGATTAGGTTTCGTTCTCTATCGCAAGTAGCAAAACTCATTTTTGTAAGAGAAGAAATAGGAGAACGAATGGTTCCTTCTTTTGCAATGCTTATAGATGAGCTCATGAAATAACCTGTACGTGTGTTTTCAATTTCAAGCTTAAAGGGCCTTGACTCATTAATTTTATAACCCACTGGTGTGCGATAAACCCATTGGTCTGGGGCCGCAAAAACACCTTCATCTTTACCTGACAACCTTACTCGGTTTAGTGGAATAATCTCTTGTCCTTCAATTAACCTGGCACTTATATCATCATCATCAAAATAAAGGGAGTCTTCTATCTGCGCAATTTCATTGGCGTCTACATCATCATTTAAATAAAGTCTGTTTAGTTTGAGATATTGAACACTATCATCTTTATCCAAAATCATATAGGCCAAACCTATTTCTTTCCAATTGGCATTAACTTCAAAATCAGTTTCGCAACTGGTAAAGCCAATAATTGATGAAATAATTAAAATAAAAGCGATTAAACGCATATTGGGAGTTTGCTTTATCAAAATATTTGGCAAAAATAAACCGTAATAAAGGTTACAACAGTTTTACTTCATAATTGGTGAAAGATTAAGAAATTGTAAGATTAAACACCAATACTACATTTGCCAAAAATTATGTAATGAGCGTACACAACGAAAATTACAAAAGAATTACAACGCACGTACTTCATTCAATGAAGCTGAAAGGCGAAAAAATTAGCATGCTTACCGCTTATGATTACACATTAGCCAAAATTGTAGATAGCGCGGGAATTGATGTAATTTTAGTTGGCGACTCAGCAAGTAATGTTATGGCGGGCCATGAAACAACTTTGCCAATTACACTTGATCACATGATTTACCATGCTTCTTCAGTTGTAAGAGCTGTGGAGCGCTCACTAATAGTTGTTGATTTGCCTTTTGGATCATACCAAGGAAACTCAAAAATTGCGCTTGACTCTTCGATTCGAATTATGAAAGAATCTGGTGCTCATGCTGTAAAACTTGAAGGTGGTGTTGAAATTAAAGAGTCAATTACTAGAATTCTTTCTGCTGGTGTGCCTGTAATGGGTCACTTGGGATTAACACCACAAAGTATATACAAATTTGGCACCTACACCGTAAGGGCAAAAGAAGAAGCCGAAGCTGAAAAACTAATTGAAGATGCCCTGCTGCTTGAAGAATTGGGCTGCTTTGCATTGGTGCTTGAAAAAATACCAGCGCATTTGGCTAAAAAAGTTTCAGAAAAACTAACCATACCTACCATTGGTATTGGAGCCGGTGGCGATGTAGACGGACAGGTTTTGGTTTTACATGATATGCTTGGGCTTAATAAAAACTTTAGTCCTCGTTTTTTAAGACGATACCTAAACCTTTACGATGAAGTTACTGGTGCGGTTCAAGGCTACATTAATGATGTAAAAAGCAGAGATTTTCCTAACGATCAGGAGCAGTATTAATGCCGATTACTGATAATGATGTTTTGTTTGAAGACAATCATCTTATTGCAATTCATAAACCCGTAGGTATTTTAAGCCAAGGAGATAAAACGGGTGACTCTTCTATTATTGAATTGCTAAAACGGTACATAAAAGATAAATACAATAAACCTGGCAATGTTTACGTGGCTCCACTTCATAGATTAGATAGGCCGGTGCAAGGCGTGTTACTCTTCGCCAAAACAAGTAAAGCCGCCGAAAGAATGAATAAGGCTTTTAAAGAGAATAGGGTTAATAAAACCTATTGGGCAATTGTAGAAGGCCAAGTGAAAAATAAAACCGGAACTATTATTTCATTCCTAAATAAGAATTCAAAAACAAATATTGTTTCTTCTTTTAAAAACCAAAAACCAAACTCTAAAGAAGCTAGAACCACTTTTAGACAGCTTAATAGCCGAAAACACGGAAGCTTAATTGAGTTAAAACCAATTACTGGTAGGTCTCATCAACTACGGGTGCATTGCGCTTCTGAAATTGGTAACCCAATTTATGGTGACATAAAGTATGGGTCAAAACATAAAACATCAAATCGATCGCTATACCTTCTTTCTAGAAGTATTGAATTCACGCATCCGGTAACAAAAAGTGAGATTCAAATTTTAAGCAATGAACCCAACCATGGGCTCTGGAAAGATTTTATAGATTGACATTTTGTTGATCTCAAGTTTTTATTAAAGCTTGTAATCTATTATTTTTACTAAGTAAAAGACAGGTAATGAGTAGGTTGACAATTTTATTTATCGGTATTTATTTAACAATGTTATGCTCTTGTGGTGGCGGCAATGAACTTAAATCATTGATTTCAAACACACAAGAAATAGAATTAAAGCGAGTTGACACTGCTGGAGCTGTGCTTAGCAGAATTACCATATCTGATAAAAAAGAAATTAAAGAACTGCTTTCAGTAGTTTCTAATGCTGAAGCTCCTTCATATAAATGTGGACATGACTACGAAATTCAATGCAAGCTAAATGACAACAATTTTGTTGCTATTGACCTTAATTCTGATGACATTTGCTCCATGGCATCGTTCATTTATAAGGATGAATTGATGTTTAGGTATTTAAATAAGGAGAAATTAGAATTACTTAAAAGTAAATTGAATTAAGGATGAGATTGAATTCATTAAAAGTTACTGTACTTTTTATAATTGCTGCAGCCGTTTTGTCGTGCGATGCTTTAAAATCTGGCGTTAATAGTGTAAACATTTTCCCAATAAGCCAAGACAAACAGCTTGGCCTGCAAGTAAAGGCTGAAATAGCTTCGAAGCCAAATGAATACAAACTCCTTGAGAGAAGTAAGCACAAGGCAGCTTATAAGCATCTTGACAGAATGATGACAACCATTTTAAATTCTGGACAAGTAAAATATAAAGATGAATTTGCTTGGGAAGCTTATTTGGTTCATGACGATAACGTTCTAAATGCATTTTGTACTCCCGGCGGCTATATTTATGTATATACCGGACTTATAAAGTATTTGGATAATGAGAGTGATTTGGCCGGAGTATTAGGACATGAAATTGCACATGCCGATAGAAGACATTCAACAGCGCAATTGACCAAATTATATGGTGTAGAAATTCTATCGTCAATAGCTTTAGGAGAAAATAGTGGAACAACCATAGCTCAAGTAGCCAAAAGCTTGGCTTCTTTAAAGTTTAGTAGAAGCCATGAGACTGATGCTGATGCCAACTCTGTAAAGTATTTATGCCCTACTGAATATGAAGCCGATGGCGCTGCTGGTTTTTTTCAAAAACTCTTAGACAACCAACAGGCTGGTGGCACTCCTGAGTTTTTAAGTACGCACCCAAGCCCTGCAAATAGAGTTGAAAAAATTAAAGCCGAAAAAATAGAGCGCTCATGCTCTGGTGGTAAAACATTTGATACTAGATACAAAGAATTTCAAAACGCTTTACCTTAGGCTTTTTTTTTGGAAAACACTTTTTTAGAATTCTTAAAGCGGTTTAGATATTTAAGCCCTAAAGATCTCTATAACCTATATAACATTGCCAAGCTTAAGAAGTACAAAGCAGGTGAAACTATAGTTAGAGAAGGAGACTTTTTTAAATACACCCTTGGCATTTCAAAAGGGCTTATAAGAACCTATGTAATTACGCATGAAGGTGAAGAACGAACGGTGCGTTTTGCTAGAGAAGGCCAATACGCTGGTAGCTCGGCAAGCGTTATAAATAATAAGCCATCATTTGAGTATTTAGAAGTTCTTGAAGACACCTTTTGCATTGAGCTTGACTTGGTAGCCTTGAAAAAACTAACTGAAAATAATATTAGAATATTAAGACTTTGGGACGATGGAATTTGTGAAGCTTTTGTGGAAGCTATTGATAGAGTTCAATTTTTAACAACCCTAAGTCCGGAGCAGCGCTATAGGCAATTACTTAAAGAGAATCCGAGCCTAATTAACCGGGTGCAGCAAAAACACTTGGCATCGTATTTGGGTATTACCACAGTTTCACTTTCAAGAATAAGAAGTAGGGTTTTGAGCAAAGACTAGCTAAGCGCATTAATTAACAATTGTTATTTCGAGCCCATTTTAACTGACGTTGATTTGCACTCGTAAAAAACAAAAGTTATTTAGAATGCACCTAGTTTCAAAAAACTCATCTTATCAAGAATTACCAAAATCAGTAAAGTCTATTTTAAATGTTTGTAAATGCGTTGTATTCGCATCGCTTTTACCAGCAATATATTTCTTTGGCAAGTTGGTTACTGAACTCTAGAAGTTTACAGAAATGAGAACTGTTATTGTTGATGTAAGAACAAAAAAGGAATTCAATGATTTTTGCATTCCTGGAAGCGTTAATATTCCTTCGAATAGTTTTGGGATTAGAGACTTTGAACCTTTTAAAAACTCACACATCTCTTTGATCTGCGAAACCGGAAGAAGGGCGGCAAATGTTATGACAGAGTTAAAATGGGCTGGTTTTAGCGACGTTTCAATTCTTGACAAGCAAATGAGTGTACTCGCTGAAACTAAGAGTAAAAACTCAACCGAAGGATGGACAATTGACAGACAATTTAGATTGACACTTGCGGTACTTTTAGGCATCTCTTTTCTTGGCATTTTCGTTGGCATTTTAGCCGCTTGGAGTATCCCCCTTATAATTTTCGCTGGACTTCTATATTCTTCAATTTCAAACAATTGCTTCCTAAAAATGCTTATTACTGCAATGCCTTGGAATAGAAAAGTTGCCTAACCTTTTTATTTCTTTTTAAGGTAAACAAACCAGTAAACAAACCCTACCAATACAGCGCCACCTATTACATTTCCAATAGTTACAGGCAATAGGTTTCCCAATAAAAAATTCGTCCAATCTAAATCAGCAAAGTCATTTGGTACTTTGCCTATTGCATGCCAAAAAGTTTGGGGTGCAAATGACTTAATGAGCAAAGCCTTAAATATGAAGTACATATTGGCAATACTGTGTTCAAAACCGGCTGCTACAAAAGCTGTAATTGGAAATATAATGGCCAATATCTTGTCAATTGTTGAGCGAGCACTAAAACACAGCCACACCGCCAGGCAAACAAGTATATTGCATAAAACACCAAGGGTAATGGCTTGTATAAAATTGAGTTGGCACTTTGCGGTGGCAATATTTAAGGCATTTAATCCAACGGCTCCGTTGTTAAATGTGTACTGCAACGAGTAAAACATGATAATTGCCAAAGAAAAGGCCCCTACCATATTGCCAAAATAAACTATTCCCCAGTTTCTAAAAACTGCTCTTAAACTCACCTTTTTGCTGGCCCAGGCCATTACAATCAGGTTATTACCCGTAAAAAGTTCGGCACCGCCTACAATTACTAAAATGAGACCGAGACTAAACGCTAAACCGGAGAGCAACTTGGTCATTCCCCAATAAAGATTTGAGCTCGTAGTAACCGTAGTAGCGAATATGGCACCTAAACCTATAAAGGCCCCGGCTAGCAAGGCTAAAACGAAAAGCTTGGAAAACTTCATTTTCGATTTTGCTACACCAATATCTTGGGCTTTCTCTGCCATCTCGTTTGGCATGAATGCATTAAAGCTGTATTCTTTCTTCATGGTTTTGGTTTGAACTCTATTGAAGCTCAAAACTATGAAGGTAATTAGGACCAAAAACTGACTTGGCTCATTAATTAGAATAATGACATTTCGTGAAGCCTTTCGCCTACCAATTTGGGTTTAAAACCTGTGGCGAATGCCATTGAACAATTCATGCTTGCATCTTTAGCTCTTGGGGCGGCCATTTTTACATCATCGTTTGAAATACGCTTTATTAGGGCCTTATCAAAGCCAAAGGCATCGGCCATTTTTAACCCGAAATCATATCTACTTAAAGCTTCCTTTCCACCAAGATGAAGAACGCCTGAAACATACTCTGCAGCCATTAAAAGACCATTTGCCGCGTCATCAGCATATAAGGTGTTTCTTATTTCATCGTAGAAAAGACCCAAGGACTCCCCTGCTTTAAACTTTTCAATAAATCCTTGAATAAAACTCAAGCCAACTTTACCTACCGGACCAAACATTAAAGGCATTCTACAAATTGCGGCATTGGGCGCATTCTTGAGAATAATATCCTCAGCCATTGCTTTATGTTCACCATAGAGCATTATTGGGTTTCGGTCATCATCCTCTGCATAGTTTCCCTTTTTACCATCAAATACCAAATCGCTTGATGTAAAAACCAGTTTCACGCCTCTATCTGCACATTGCTTCGAAAGAATTTCGTTGGCAATTACGTTTCCTTTACTACTTTCGACGGGGTTGAGTTCACAAAAATTAGGATGAGAAGCCGCCGCACAATGTATTATGATCTCTGGCTTTGCTGCGTCTAGCATGTCTACCACTTCTTTCTCTGAAGAAAGGTCAGTTTTAAAAGATATTACTCCTTCAATCTCTGGATCATGACTTCTATGTTGGGCACTAACGTAGTAGCTTTCTCTAGCCACTTTTACCACATTCCAACCTAAAAAGCCACTTGCTCCTGTAACTAAAAGTTTCTTTTTCAATGTATTATTTGATAATTCGTATCCAAATGAAAAAACCTGAATCTCCCGAATCGATCGGAACAAAAAGTTCTTGGTGATGTAAATAAAACTTACTGAACTACTACAATTCTATGTAGTGACTTTCCATTTTGACCATTTACTTGTACAAAGTAGGTTCCTGATGGCAAAGAAGGTAAGCTTATTTTGTCTTTTGAAAATCCGCTTAGTCTTCGTTTTCCTGTAATGTCAGTTATTACGAAATTGAAGTTTCCTGCACCTAAAACAATTAAGTAATCATTGGCAGGGTTTGGAAACACTTTTACCCCCTTAGAAATATGATCAATGCCAACAATAGTTACATTTTCTTCAGCTGACGAATTGAAACAACCATTTTCATCTGTTACTTCAACGGTATAAAGCCCACTTTCACTGGCAATAAAATATGGATTTGTGCTTGTTCCAACTTCATTACCATCTTTAAACCACTTGTATGAGCTTGCAATGGCCGTAGTATATATGCTATCGTTTTCGCTAGCAATATCAGGTTTCGCTGGTAATGGGTTTACGTTTATAGTAATTTCTGAAGAGCTTGTTTCGCAGCCATTATTATCTGTAGCTGTTACAGAGAAAGTTCCCGATGCATCAACTGTGATTTTGTTGCCTGTATTGTTATTGCTCCACAAATAGCTGGTAAATCCACTTGATGCTTCAAGGTCAACCGATCCGCCTTCGCAAAACTCTGTGGCTCCTGAAGGGGTAATACTTGGGTCTGTAGTTGAATAAATACTGGTTTGAACAGAGCTCGCACTTCCTGAGCACCCATTGGCGTCAGTTACCGTAAGTTCAATTGTTACGGCCGAGCTTACGGTAATGGTTTGTGTACTTTCATTGGTACTCCAATCATATTTACTGTACGATTGATCAGCGCTCAGGTCTGTACTTCCACCAGGGCAAAAACTTAAAGCACCTTTAATGCTTGGCGTTGGATTGGCATTTACTTTAACAAAAACACCAGTGGTGTCACTGCAATTGGAATTCCCAATTGTTTTGCTCACTTCAAGGCTATACCAGCCCGTTTTGTCAGCAGTAATTGTTGAATTTGGGCTAGTACCATTCTTCCATGTCCAGCTATTGGTTGCGCCGCTAACACCGCTAAGGTCAACACTATTCCCTTCGCAAAACTCAAGTGCTCCATTTGCACTAATATTTGCTTTTACGCTACCGCATGCATCTAGTTCAAATTTTCTGATGGCATTATTGTTTTGATCACAAAACAGATATTCAAAAGCAGAAATTTGAAGTATAGCCTTTGCACCATCTAACAGAGCATTTGTGTCGTTATCGTTTTTATAACCGCAAAAAATTCTTGGATACTTTCCTACAAAAAAGGTATCGGCTCCATTTAAACCAGAGATCTGACAACCATGCGAAGTAATAATACTCCCGCTACTATCTACCAATACCGCTTCAGGTGTCCATAGGTCTTTAAATACCGTAGAAACAGAACCTGAGCTCTTCTCTATAAATCTAATTCTGCTATTGCTTTTGTCAGCAACATAGATATTGTCGCTACTGTCTATATATAATCCTGTTGGATAAAAGAACTTAGCCTTAGTATCTTTATCTCCATTAGCAAGGCCACTTATTCCGGGGTCGCCGGCATACGTAGTAACCACTCCGGCAGATGAAATCATTCTTATACAGTGGTTTCCGGCATCAGCAACGTAAATATTTCCTTTTGAATCCACTGCAACATCGCTAGGTGTATCGAACTCAGCCGCGCTTCCGGTAGCATCATTATGTCCTGATGTTCCGGCTTTACCAGCCAATAAGGTTACCTCTTGTGAAGTTGAAACTTGACTAAAGTTATCCATTTGCCTAATGGTATGATTTCCGGCATCGGCTATATAAACCTTGCTACCAACGGCTATTCCCCTTGGAGAATCAAATGTGGCATTTATTCCGAAATCATTTTTTTTACCACGAGTGTTAAGCTTTCCTGCTCTAGGGTAAAACTTACCATCACTTTTATTGTACATGTAAATTGTATGCGAACCTTCATTGGTAACGTAAATGTTACCATTGGCATCGTAGGTCATTCCCCAAGGTTTGTTTAATCTTACATTGGCCAAAGTGGTTCCTGCCGAAATTCCACCAGGTGAGTTGACTTTTCCTGCCCATTTAGTAACGGTTTGCGCCTGAACCGAGATGGTAAAAGAGGCAAAAAATAATAGGGTAAAAATGATTCTCATACTCAATAGTTTTAGTTTGCTTTAACGACATACTGATAAGGAAGTAATTCAGTTTCAACCGTTAAATTATGAAATCCTGCCAAACCCAACTCCCTTTTTAGGTCGTTAAGTGGCAGTTTAATATCATTTGGTGGACCAACAGGAAGGTCACCTTCTTTAAAGTCAATAATGTAAAGGCTTCCACCAAACCTTAGAGCTTTTCGGCACTTGTTTAAGTATTTGGCCACTTTCTCAAAATGATGTACCGTGTTTACGATAACAATTTTGGTGCACTCAAGGTCTTCAAGCTCAGGAGCATCAGCTTCAGACTTTCTCACCTCAACGTTTTCAGCGCCTTTTATGGCTTTCTGACCTTGTAAATAGTTAATGAAGTTATCATCAATATCAATTGCTATTACCTTGTTTGCTTTCTCGGCAATAGCAAATGAAAAATAACCCGTTCCTGCCCCAATATCGGCAATTACATCGTTGCTGTCAACAGCCATAAAGGCAATTACTTCATCAGGTTTTTGCCATTCGGCTCTTGTAGAGTCTTCAAATCGTTGCACTAAATCTTCAAAACTTGAAGCGTGCATGTGCTCTTGTGCGTGATTGATGGTGGATTTTCTGCCACAGCCTAAAATGAAAGCAGCAGGAACAAAAACTAAGAGAAGCTTTCTCATTAACTTAATAACATTTTATGCCAGCTGTTTGCCGCGTTTGTTACCCATTCTTTTTCAAACGACTCTAGATTAGTTACTGTGTTGTTATAAACCTGAGTATCGGCATTTACAGCACCTTCAATAGCCAACTTTTTAAACTCAGCCATGCTGCAATGTTTGGTCTCCCCATTTTCTTGGTAAGCTACTCTTTGTCGGTTGAAAAAGTTAATGCCTAGAGTTGATTGAAGCTCTTTCATAAAATGCACCGAAGCATCAATAGAGCAACCAGTGGCATTTTGTTGGTCTTCAACTACCTTAATGATTACAAAAAGGCGGTCTTTAATCTCAAAAGAAGCAGTAAGCTTTACGCCGTGTGCTTTCCAATCTGAAGTAAATTCGGTAAGTGCTTTATCAACCGTTTGTAGCTCTTGGTTATCGAGAAAACGGTCGGCTTGGTAGATCCAAACTTTTGTTTGAGTCATGGTTTGCTTTTAGGTAATAAGCAAAGGTAGGGAGATATGTATTTAGGTGCTAACTCCAAAAGCTGCAAGCAGTATTCAATTAAAGGTAAAAATTAGAATTGTGGGTTCAGTATGGTTTCTTTGAAAATTTGAGTTTGATTAAATTTGATGCAAAGCTGATTTTTATGACAATTCAAGACAGAAAAATAACATTAATAGAAAAGTTTTTAAAGATCAATGATGAACAGTTGATAAAGCAAATAGAGGAGCTTGTTTCAGCTGAAGAGGATGACTTTATTCCTTTTTCTGTTGAAGAATTGAATGAAAGAATAGAAAAATCTGAAGATGATTTCAGAAATGGGCGTTTTAAAACATCTAGGGAGCTATTGAAAAAATATGGATAGATACCAAGTAATCTGGTCAGGCTTTGCCGAAGAAAAACTTGATGAAATACATGATTATTATCTGAATAAAGCAGGTGAAAACGTGGCTAGCACCTTAGTCGTTGGAATTATCTTAGCAGCCAATTCAATAATCTCACAACCCCTTAGGGGGCAGGTTGAAAAGAGAATCAAAATAAAAGGAAATGAGTTTAGGTATCTGGTTTATAAAAGTTACAAGCTCATTTATTCCGTTGATAATCAGCGTAAATTGATTAAAATATCGGATGTTTTTGATGCTCGACAAAATCCTGACAAAACTGATCGTTCTGTTCATTGAGCATTTCTCTTATGCTTCATTAGCACGATTTTTCAATCGAGTTTATTTAATGTCATAATCAACACAACGTTGCAAAAATCTTCATGCTATAAATCATGCCCAAAAATGAAATAAAGAAAAAACTCATCATCAGAATAAAGAAAAATATCCGATTAGTTTTCGAATGTTTCTCATACTCTATACTCCATACATCATCATTAATTCTGTTGTCAATTAAAGGAGCGAAATATTTCCATGAAATCAAAACTCCTAAGACGCTTGCCGATATTAAAAGTATGGGTTCCTTTATACATAAGCTGAACAACAGACCGTCAATTAGTCCAACTAGACAATATGATATTTGAAAAACTGTAATGGTTATGACAGATTGCCTATTGTAATACTTTGGAAAAAGTCGTTGGCCGAACTAATTTAGTTTAAGGAGTATCACGTCATTTTTTCATTTAGATTTTTCATTGCCGATTTTTTATCATCTTATTGCTTTTTTGATGGTTTGATCAGTTCCACAAAGTCAACAGCATTCGCTTTAGGTTTTGGAAAACTAAAGAGATTATGAATCACAAAATCAATATCGGGTTTAACATAAATGCCTTTTTGAAAGTTTTCTATTACTTTAGAAATGTTTTCACCCTCCTTGACCAAATTCAAAATATTGGCTTTCTGTTTTACAAATTCAATTGGGCTAAATTCTTTTTCGTCCATAAGGTTTAATCGAGTGAACAACTCTTTCATTTCACTTTTGTACGTCTTACTAACCCTTTATTCATATCATTCAAATCGCTCAAGATCATTCTATAGCTTCTTAATGGATATACTTCGTAATCAATTAATTCTAGATAGGTAAATTGATCAAAAACACCTTCCTTTTGATAAAGGTATTCGATTGCAGTTAAGCCGTGAAAAAGAACTTTTAGTCTATTCTTTACTATTTTCATTCGACATCAAACATTAGCGAGTGCGAAAGATACTTGTTGGCTTTTTTACAAGTATCATTTTCTAATTGCGGTTTAGAGTTTCACGGTGGTTTTTACTTCTTCCCTTTAGTCTCCTTAGCATTTTATCAAACTCTTCTTTCGCCATCACCCTTTCATCAATTCTTACACTACTACCTGTTCTGAACTGCACTTTCAAAATTCTGAAATTTGAATATCGTCGCTTAAAGCCTAAAAAACCAAATAAATCAAACTGTGTGAAGTTACTCTTTCTTTTCTGCCCCACCTTAACTTTTTCAATTTCGGAATAATAGAAGGTCCTTTTCCTTAACAACAAAAGGTCTCGTTTCGAAAACCCATCATCATCAACTTTATATTGTGCCAGTTTTAAAAGCCCAGCAAACGCAATAATCAAACAAAGGCACATCCAATAAAGGCCAACAGAGCTTTCTCTAAAGCCAGAAGTAAGGAAAAAAGGAATCAATATAATAAGGGCTAATATTATTATGGTGGTTGTTACCGTATAATCAATAGTTGTTTTGAATGTTCTTTTTGTCATTTAGGGCTGCTTTGAACATTGCATCTGATCTCCCTTAGCAGGGTATCAATGTTGGTATAAACATCATTCCGAATAGTTATCTTGTTTTCTCCTGATATAAAAGTCGTTGTGCCTTTCCAGTTTGATGTTTTGATTTCTTCAATTTCTGAAATATGAAACTTGTGAAGTTTTCGTGTTATCAAGTTTTTAAAAAGCAGCTCCTGATCTTTGAGATAAACAATCACAAGCTTATTAAGAAATAAATCCCAAATAACAAGTAGCGTTGAAAGAATTATTAGCGCAAAAAGAATGCTCCAAGGCAGCTTATCATCAAGGTTTAATGTTGTACCAAATATTGCCCCATAAGGTAAAACCGGCGATGAAATGAACAAAAAGAAGATCATTATTACCCTTATGATATTAAACTTACTTTTCATTTAAATACATAAATAAGCCCAAATAACGCAGGAATAGCCAAAAAGTAAAAAATCCCTGACCTGTAGGCCAAAAGATGATAGAACGATAATTCCTTTTTCTTAAAGTATCGATATGACACAAATGCCATAAGAATGGGAGCTAATGTAAACTGATATACACTTCCAATTGACGCCATTCCAGACCATTTCCAAAATATGCTTGTTAATACAAGGATTAATAACACGCTGTAGTTCATTAAAGAAATAGACAAGCCAATAATTGGTGGTCTCTCAATGTTCTCAGCCATCATTTCTCGAATCAATCCAATAAGTAATAAAAATGCCAGAAAAGGCACCAAAAAATAGATTACGATTGGAATAATGACTTCAGTTCTCATTAGAATCCGAATGTAGCAAACTACTTATAATACCCCCACTTATCTAAGAACACACGAACCTTTTCTGGCACAAAATATCTGATGCTTCTGTTGTTTTTGATGCTTCTTCTTATAAACGAAGCCGAGATTTCCATAATTGGCGTTTCCCAAACTTTTAAACCATCAAACTTAAAAGTGGCTTCATGACCGACTCTCGGGTAAGCGTAAACTTGGTTGTTTTCTATGAGCACTTCATGATTTTTCCACTTAGGCAAAGTGTTCACGGTATCAGTGCCCATTATCAGTACAAAATCATTACCAGGATATTTCTCTTTTAGCCTTACCAAAGTATCAATGGTAAATGATGGCCTGGGCAAATGGAATTCAAAGTCGCTTGCCCTTAGCTTGTCATTATCTTCAATGGAAAGGTTTACCATCTCTAGCCTATCGTATTCGTTTAGTAGGTTCCTGCGGTTTTTTAAGGGGTTTTGCGGGGTAACCATAAACCAAACTTCATCAAGATCGGTATTGGCGGCCATATAGTTGGCAATGATTAAATGCCCTGTATGAATAGGATTAAAGCTTCCGAAAAACAAGCCTATTTTCATGAAATGTCTTTTTCTAAGAACTGCTTAACTACTTCTACAATTTCTTTATCTGCACGCTCAAGCACATCATTTTTAAGCACGTAATCAAACTTATTGGCGTACTCAAGCTCAAACGATGCTCTTCTTATTCGCTTTTCTATGCTTCTTGCATCTTCAGTTCCGCGGTTTTTCAACCGCTCGGCCAAAATATCAATGGTACCTGGATGAATAAATACAAAAAGTCCGTTGCTTCCGTATTTCTCTTTTAGGTTGGCTGCTCCTTTTACGTCAAGGTCAAGAAAAGGCACATGGCCGTTGGCCCAAATCCTTTCCATTTCGCTAAAAGGTGTTCCGTAATAAAGCCCTTCGTAAACCTGTTCGTACTCCAAAAAGGCCTCGTTATTTATCTTTTGCTCAAACTCTTCTTGTGTTATGAAATAGTAGTGCTTGCCGTGTTCTTCACCTTTTCGTGGGCCACGTGTAGTTGCTGAAACCGAAAGCTCAAAAACAGGAATGGTATTCATTACATTTCTCGCAATGGTAGATTTACCTGCACCAGATGGTCCGCAAAACACAACTAGTTTATTCTTGGTATGATACATTCTAAAGTATGTTTAGAACTTGCTCTTTAATTTTTTCAAGATTATCTTTCATCTGCACCACCAAATGCTGAATCTGCTCGTCATTAGCTTTTGAACCAATGGTATTGATTTCTCTACCCATTTCTTGGGCTATAAATCCAAGTTTTTTACCTGAACCTTCACCATTTAGCTCTTTTAAAAAATACTTGATATGACCTTGTAAACGAACAATTTCTTCGGTTATATCGAATCTTTCAATGTAAAATATTACTTCTTGTTCGTAGCGATTTGAGTCTTTTTGATCGGCGGTTAAGTACTTTTCTTGAAGATCAACCAAACGCTTACGCATTTTCTCAATACGTGATTCTTTATTAGCATCTACGCCACCAAGTAAATTCACAATATTATCGCAGTAATTGGTCAACTCAACTTTAAGCATATCGCCTTCTTGAGCTCTAAACTCCCCCATTTTTGCAATGGCTGCATCAAGCGTTTCTAAAAATATGGGTTTAATGGCTTCGTCGCCATCGTTCTCTGCCGACTCAACCACATCAGGCAAGTTTACTAAGATACTTAAAAGGCTTTTTTTATCAAGGTTTCCTTCATCAGCCAAATCATTTAAATCATTGTAATAGGCCGTAAAAAGATCCTTATTTATGGTTCTTTTAGCAAGGCTCGCATTTTTGGCAAACACGGTAAAAAGCACTTGCACTTTTCCGCGCTTAACCTTTTGGTTTATTAGATTTCTAAAGTCCATTTCAAAAGGTTGCGCCAACTTTGGTAGCCTTAAATTCAAGTCTAAAAACTTACTGTTGAGCGACTTTATCTCTACCTCAACTTTAACTTGATCGTTTTCTTTAACGGCTGCTCCAAAGCCGGTCATTGAATATACCATGCAATACTTTTACTAAAGGTTAACAAAGGTATCATATCAGTTATTAGTGAATAGTTATTAGTTATTAGCACGGGGAGAAATATTCTACCCCAACTAACTTTTTGTTTTTGAATAAAAAGATTACTCCATCGTCAGCATTCTTAAAGCCGATAATAGTTCCTTCACCGGGTAGAATAACATAATAGCGTTTGAAGCAATTGAAAAGTATTTTATTTAAATCATTTTCATCTATCTCTGTTCCCAATGGAATGTTGTAAAAATCAATTTCAAATGAATCAATATGAGTTGAATCAATCTTTTCAATAACGTATCCAAATTTCTGATTTCCAGCAAACCTGACACCTTCATATTGCAAACACCAAAACTTTTCACCTTGCCATTGACTTGATAGAAAACCACAGTCATAATCCAATTGAAAAGTATCATTAGGTGTACCAAAGACTCTTCTAATTTTAAATGATTTTGAATAGTTTGTAATACCCTCAATAGTAAGAGAGTCTTTATTTATTTGAGCGGATAATTGAAAACTAAGTAATAGAAACAAAAAGCAACGCAAAAACATCATTACATCTTCTTTTGAAGCTTGATTCTGAAGGTAGTGCCTTTTCCGGGTTCTGATGTTGCTACGAAAATCTGTCCGTTGTGGTAGGATTCAATGATTCGCTTGGCTAGGGAAAGCCCCAGCCCCCAGCCTCTTTTTCTAGTAGTATAACCTGGGTTAAAAACCGTTTTTTGAAGATATATTGGAATTCCTCGACCCGTATCTTTTACATCAATAATTACTTGCTCACCTTTGTTTTGAATTAAAAAAGTGATGCTTCCTTTACCTACCATGGCATCCACTGCGTTCTTGCATAGGTTTTCAATTACCCACTCAAATAAACTCACGTTTATAAAGGCAACAGCTTCTAGATCACTTTTATCATCAATTAAAATGGCTACTTGCTTTGAAACACGTTTTTGCAAATAGGCAGTAGAACTCTCAATTACTGCTCTAGCGTTGGTTTCACTCAGTACAGGCTGCGAACCAACTTTTGAGAAACGCTCGGTAATCACTTCAAGGCGATTAACATCTTTCTCTACTTCATCAACTATTTCTTTTGGAAAGGTTTCTGAGTCTCCTCTAAAATATTCGACCCAAGCCATTAAACTACTGAGTGGTGTACCCAATTGGTGAGCTGTTTCTTTGCTCATGCCCACCCAAACCTGATTTTGCTCAAATTTTCTTGATGAACTAAATGCCAAGTAAGATACAAATATGAAAAGCGCAATTATAAAAAGTTGAACATAAGGATAGTACTTTAACATTATGATGGTTGATGAATCACCGTAATGATAAATTTCAGGGAAGTATTCTGAATTGAGAAAAACGGGTTCGTTCTCTTCTTTCATTTCTTCTAAGGTTGCATACAAGAAAGTAGAGTCTAATGCCTTAACAGAGTCTATGTTTCTAAATTGAGTTATGTATCCATTGGTATCTGTTACAATTACAGGGGTAGTGGTATTGCTTTTAATAATTCCGATTAAAAAATTCAAGGCTTCGTCGTTGCTCTCAATTTCGGTAATGAGCTTAGTTGCCTTTACTATGGTTTGAATTCGTTCTCGTTCTTCTTTTGCTAGTTTTTGCACTACATAATTAGTGTAAACCACAGATGCCACACCTATAATTATGGCAAAAGCAAAAAGTACAAGTTTCCAAATACGTTTATGGTAGTATTTACCTATCATTTATTTTGCAGCTCGTTCCAACCTTCTTTTAAGGAGTTTCTTCTTCTTACTCTTTGGTTTTTACGATGAACTTTCAATAACGAATCTCTTCTTAAATCCTTATATCTCTTTTCCTGTTCTTTTGCTTTTTTAAGTTCTTCGGTTTGAGTTTTAATTCCTTCTCCTATTACTCCGCCAAGTGCACCAGTATTGTAAATTATTTCAGGATCATCAATTGGCCCTTTTACCAATAAATAAACAGTAATACCACCTTTGGGCTCAACGGCGTAAAGACTAAATGTTTTATCAGTAATGGCGTTTTCATCCATGAACACTTTTTTTAGATTAAGATCTACTTCGTAATCAACAATATTTTCAAAGTCATGGGTTCCAGATATCACCATATCAAAAGTATTGCTATGTACATCTGTCTTTGGAATATGAATTATTTCATTTTGAATAAAAATGTGACTCTCTAATGTGTCAAAAATGATATGATTAAAATTACCCACTTTTATAAAACCGGCCAGTTTCATCATGGGTAAAAACTCTACCAGCTCACCATCAATAACCTTTGTGGGTGCATCAACGTACAAAGTGGGAACATCCAATTCAAGCGAATCATCCATTCTGAAAGAAACGCTACTGCGTGTTGAAACCCGCCCCAAAATATGCTCATTTGTTAATGCATCTTGATCAAAATTATCAAACACAACAAAAAGTTCATTTATATCAATACTATCTAGAGTTATATCGGCATCAACGGTGTATCCTGTAAACAAATTGGCTTTGGCCATTCCTGTTATATCAACCTTACCACCCAAGGTTTTAAACCCAACACTATTTAGAAATAATTGCCTGTTGTAAAAACGAACGTTGCCTTTAACCCCATTTAGTTTAAAATCATCGTAACCTAAAAAGTCTATCTGAGTATTTAGGTTGGCAAACACCATCTCAGAAAAATTACTATTATCAGATTCACCTTCCCCATTTATTTGAGTATTGGTTTCTGTTTCAGCCAAAAATTGTTCTACCAAAATAGTATCACAAATTAGGTCTCCATACAATAGCAGTTTTTTCTCGCTAAAAAATGTGAGTGGATTTTTGAAATAACCATCAAGCGCAATATCTGATGCTCCCATTTTCATTTTAAAGCCATCAACCATCAAATAGGGCTTCTGAAAGCTTAATTCTCCTTTTATTTGATCAATTGGTGAATTCAGATCCTTTATTTTCAGGGCGATATCATTAAGAGTGACGTCTCCTTCAACTTTAACTTCTGAAAGCCTCTCCACTTTCTCAAGATCGGCCAGCAAGCCTTCAAAGGTCAAATCAGCGTCAATCTCCCCGTGAACTTCTTCAACATCTTCGAGACTAAACATATTATTCAGCCATTCAAGATCAAGGTTGGCCTTTAAGTTAAACTTGAGAAAAGGATCATTAAAATTCTCCATGTAAAAATCACCAGTAACCTTACCCGTATTATGCTTACCATTTAGCCCCTTTAAATGAATATAACTGGTGTTGTTATTATTCTTACTCCCATTAGAGTATCTTCCGTCAAGGTTTAATTCTGTTAGCTTTAACCCTGAAGACTTTTGCTCAATACTACCTTCTCTAAAGCCAAATCCCACATTAAAATTAGCACTTTCTGTGGCCGTCCATTGGCCAACAATCTCAGCTTTAAAATAGGCGGCTCCATTTATATCATAATCGTCGAGCGAGCCTGCCAACAAGCCAGGCGAGATTGAAATTAATTGCTCTAACCGGCTATATTCACTTTTAATTTTAATATCGGTGTAAAGGTCAGGACTTGAATTATCAATTGTGCCATCAACCTTAAACTTCATACCTTCTACTACTAAATCACCATCTTGTATGGTGTATTTATCTAGGTCTTTTATTGAAAAACCCAATTGAGACTTTAAAGATTTATTTTCAATCCATTGTAGTTCGCCATCGCGTAAATCATTAATATCAAAGTCTGCCGAAATATCCATAAAGGTTTCGCTACTGAGGGTATGCAATGAAAATTGGCCTTGATGAATTTTAGCTTGAAGTTTAAACCCATCGAGTTGATTATAAAAAATATAGTTGGTGTTGTACACTTCAACTTTATCAAGTAATAGCTCAACTTGAGATGTATCGGCACTCAGAGAATCTGTGCTTTTCCAAAACTCAAAATTTGTAGAACCATCAGACCTATACACCATTTTTATATCAGCATCTCTTATAATTATATGCCTTACCCTAAAGTTGCCACTAAGTAGGTCTTTATAATCAAAAAGTAGATATACCCTTCCAATTTCGTAGGCATTTTCCGTTTTCGCAGTGTCAGTATCGCCAATTCTAACATTCACCAACTCAACCGAGCCCATTGGAAATGTATTAAAAAGCGTGGCTTCAAGACTTTGTACCTTAACCTCGGCATTTAAATAAGGGTCTAAGGTTGAAAGAACTATGTTACTGAGATCACGCTGAAATACATGGAACAGAATAAGTCCTAATGTGCCCAAAGACATTAGGAATACAAAGAGATATGTGAATAATATCTTTACGATTTTCATAGTAATGCGATGCAATACACAACGAAAATAGAAGCGTTTAGATGCGCTATAGTTGCATTTTTTCAGGCTTTTGTTTATAAGTGAAAAAGGAACTTCATTTTTTAGTAAAAAAAGTTTTGCTATTTAAAAAGGCCAACTACTTTTGCCCCCGCTAAAACGAGAAGCGTTTTTACAATATACTGAAAGCAATTTTTGCAAGAAATGGGCGATTAGCTCAGTTGGTTCAGAGCACTTGGTTTACACCCAAGGGGTCATAAGTTCGAATCTTATATCGCCCACTACTCTTTCTTGTAAAACCGATAATAATTCGGGCGATTAGCTCAGTTGGTTCAGAGCACTTGGTTTACACCCAAGGGGTCATAAGTTCGAATCTTATATCGCCCACAAGTCAAAGCCTCTTCATCTTTTAAAGGGGCTTTTTTTATGCACTTTGCACATAGCATAATGGATGATTTTCAGTCACTTCACACGATCTAGCTGAGGCGAATGGAAATGTTTGCCCCGAGAGCTCCATTACAAAAGAAATAGAGATTTACCCATTAGGAATTAGTGAAAACTTTAAGGACTTAAGTCTAACATATGATAGAATTGGAAAAGTCATTCAAATCAACTCAAAATACATTGATTTTAAAAGCTTCACAATTATTGACTTGAATGGAAAAGTGGCTTTAACTGGAAGTTTGGATAATGACAATTCTGTTGAAACGGGCAATCTCAAGCCTTCGATTTATGTTGTTTCCATTGCTTCAAAATCAGGCTTGACCTTCCGAGCTAAAATTAATTTGAATTGAATTTTGGCAGATTGACTTAAGAAATGTACCTAGCTTATAACATTTTACTTAACCAAGAACCTTTTTATTTTTTGTTCTGAGAACAGATGAATTCCGAATAAAACAAATGCTAGTAATGTATTTATCGCAATCTTATAGCCGACTTCGCCTTCACTAACTCTATCAACCAAGGGATCAAGTACCACCAAAAGGAATTCAAATAATAGAATGAAAAAGATAAAGATTAAGCCTGTTGCAAAATTCTGGCTTACATTGAAACGACTAAGAATAACTAGAAGCAGACCCAGGAAAATTACAATTATTGTTACAGCGCTATATTGAATCCGGTTTTTCCTTTTTTTATTTAGAACTTCTTGTTCAGCTTCTCTTTTTTTGTATTCCTTTAATCTCACTTGTTTCAAACTATCTTGGAGCATTTTCTTTTCAAACTCCATTCTTTGCAATAACTTCTTACTCTCATTCAAACCCAAAAGGTCCAATAATTCTAAGTAAATGTTGTTTACTTGAATCGCTTCTTCAAACTGATTTAGCGCAATATGTGATTCATATTTGCACAAATAAGTGTCCTTTAACTTATGAATACTACCAATCTTCTTATGAAGCGCTATGGATTGATTGGCAAATTTTATGCTCTTTTCAAAATTCTCTAGTTCAAAATGTGTTATCGCAAGTCTCAATAAGGTTTCACATTCAGCCCATTGATCTTTGATCTGTCTTTTAATCAAAAGACTTTGCTCAAATAAGCCTAAAGCTGTATCCAACTCATTCTTTGCCAAATGTACTCTGGCAAGGTTATTATAAGCATATGACTCCATTCTTGAGTTTCCTATTCTCTGAAAAGAATCTAGCGCCCTACTTAAATAAGAGTGAGCCGAATCAAGATCTCCCAATTCCAAAAAGGTTAAACCTAGACCATTAAAAGAATTTGCCACAAAAAGGTTTTTGTTATGTTTTCTCGCAATCGCCAAAGCTAATTTTGTATACTTCATATCTGATTCATAATCACCGCTACTATAGCACACGTTTGCGATGCCCATGTAATCTGAAGCAATTTTGCTTATGCAATTGTTTTTTTCGTGGTGATAGAGACATATTTTGTATTGCTCTATCGCTTTTTTATATTGACCAATTTTTCGATATATGTCCCCTCTGCTCAGGTTTACATCGACCAAACCATTGACATGATCGATCTTTTGAAAAATGGCTTCCGCCTTTTCTAAGATAAAAATCGAGGATACATAATCACTCTTGTTAGTTAACAACTTAGCCTTAAGGATAAGCGACCTACCTTCATAGAGTTCTAGCTTTCGAGCTTTAGCTTGTCTAATCATATATCTTGCAATCTGGAGACCTGAATCAGGCTCATTATCTTCATATCGATCTACCACTGTTTGAAATAAAATATCGAATTCTGACGTATCTGATATACCCGAAGTATCTATTCTGTGTTGAATTTCAATTTGCGAATGAACTTCGAAAGAGATCACTGATAACAATAAGACCAAAAAGCTTTTAATCCATAACATGAAAAGTTGAACTCTCATTAATCTTGAAACCTTGAAACCTTTAAACAAGGTACGAGGATTGAAATGATTTAGCAAGTAAATTACCTAAATTGAACCAATAACAAGATTTCACAATGAGAATTTGGCACACTTATTAATGATCATTTTAGGTTGTCAGTGTCCTTTTCATTTAAGGGACAACTCAAAAAACCTAGCCGTTTTATCTGGATTTTCACAGTATGCATCGGTTTCTTTAAACCCAAGTTTTTTATAGAGATAAATTGCTGACTGTAACTTGGCCACGGTATCAAGTTTCATGGCATTGTAGCCGAGAGCCTTTGCAATTCCTATCAAATGTTTACAAAGTATTTCGCCAATACCGTTTTTTTGAAATTTAGGATAAACATAAAGTCTCTTCATTTCACAGATGCCATTTTCTAGTTTTCTCAAACCAACACCTCCTAAAAACTCATTTTCTGCTATAGCAAGCAAAAAGCAACCGCTTGGCGTTCCGTACATTTTTTCAAAAACATGAAACTCATATTCTGTTTTTTGATAGCTGAGATCCATTCCCAGCCACTCTAAGTAGGCCTTTGAATGCGCTTTGGCTTTTTCAAAATCTGAAGCCTTTTTGCAAACTCTAAATTCAATTTGTGAAACAAGCATTACTTGGCTCAAAACTAATTTAAACGCAGTTTGCATTCTAACAAGATTTACTAAAACCATTTAAAGGGTCAAAACAGGTTAGCTTTGCCAAAAATTACATTTTACTTTGATCGAAATCGGAAAACATAGCGAACTAGGAATTGCCAGAGAAACTTCTGTGGGACTCTTTTTGGTAGATGAAGAAGGCGAAGACGTTTTGCTACCTAATAAATATTGCCCTGAAGATTATGAAATTGGCGACACCCTTAAAGTGTTTGTTTACCTTGACCATGAAGAGCGCAAAATTGCCACCAACCTTGAGCCGAAGATTCTAATGAATGAGTTTGCGCTGTTACAAGTGGCTGACGTATCAGAAATTGGCGCTTTTTTAGATTGGGGCTTAGAAAAACACTTATTGGTTCCTTTTAGCGAGCAACGACAAAAAATGGCATTAGGTAGGTGGTATGTAGTTAGGCTTTGCTTTGATGAAAAAACCGAAAGACTTTACGCCAGCAACAAGCTCAATAGATTTTTAGATAATGATCACTTAACCATTAAACAAAATGAAAAAGTTGATTTATTGGTATACAGAGAAACTGAACTTGGCTATGGCGTTATAATTAACAACATTCACAAGGGATTGGCCTACAGTAATGAAGTGTTAGAACCTTTAGATATTGGAAGCAAACATGTTGGTTACATTAAAAAAATTCGGCCCGAAAACAAAATTGATATCTCGCTAAAGCCTGTAGGCTTCGAAAACTATAATGATGCCAACTGCCACACCATTTTAAAAATCTTAGAAAATAACAACGGAGAGCTAGGCCTTAATGATAAAAGCAGTCCTGAAGAAATTTTTGCTTTGCTAAAAATTAGCAAAAAAGCATTTAAAAAAGCCATTGGCGTTCTTTACAAACAAAGAGTCATAGAATTTACAACCAAAGGCATTAAGCGCGTTTAGTCTAATTCTTATTACCTAAATATCTTGGTTACACTATTTCTTAAAGTTTGAATCCTAGTTTTGCTTTGTTATGAAGATGAGAAAAATTGCCGTCCTAGCCCTAATTGCTTTTGTTTTTACTGCATGTGACAATAAACAAAAACCAAAAAATAAAGGGGTCCAAAACAATCTTACAGTAGAAGAATTAAAACGTGAGCGACTACCAAATATAATCTTGGTAATTGGAGATGGAACCGGACTTTCTCAAATCTCAAGCCTTTGGTACCAAGATGAAGAATACGATCCAAACTACGGTCGTTTTGAATATGTTGGTCTTTGTAAAACAAACTCATCGAGCCATAAAATAACTGATTCAGGAGCCGGAGCTACTGCCTTTGCCATTGGAGAGAAATCTTACAACGGTTCTATTGGCGTTGGTTCAGACTCTCTTACTCGCAAAAACATAGTGGAAATCCTTTCAGAAAAAGGCTACAATACAGGAGTAATATCAACATTAAGCATTACCCATGCTACACCTGCAAGTTTTTATGCTCATATCAAAAACAGAAGGCTTGCCTTTGAAATTGCTGATGCACTTTCAACTTCAGAAATTGACTTTTTTGCAGGCGGTGGCACTAAATACTTCGCTAATAGAAATGATGATAGAAACTTAATTGATGAAATGACTAAAGCGGGTTTTGCAATTGACACAAACTCGATTGACACAAAACTTGAAGCCGAGAAAATTGGATATTTACTTGCTGCCGATGGCATGCCTAGAATTTTAGATGGCAGAGGTGATTTTTTAAATAAAGCGACTACAAAAGCAATTGAATTTTTAAGTCGTGATGACGAGCCATTTTTTCTAATGGTAGAAGGAAGTCAAGTAGATTGGGGTGGCCATGCCAACGACATGGAGTACATTGTAACCGAACTTGTTGATCTTGACCAAACAATTGGTACCATTTTAGATTTTTGCGAAGAAGATGAAGAAACACTTGTAGTGGCCCTAGCCGATCATGAAACAGGTGGATTTGCACTGAGCCCAAAGGTGGTAAATGGTTTTGGCGGCACTAAAAGTGACGATTACAATGCAATAGTTCAAGGATTTACCACAGGTGGCCATACCGCAGCTCATATCCCTGTATTCTCCGCTGGATATGGTGCCAGAAATTTTACAGGTATTTATGAGAATAACCTAGTGTTTGATAAGATTCTAAGGGTTGTGGATAATGAATAAACTATGTAGATTTTGGATGTAATTGTACATCCAAAATCTAAAACCCATCACTTAGAATTTCTGAGTATAAACTCTCTCTAAGTGTATATCAATACAGAAATAAGCCACATAAAAGGCAGTTTCAAACTCCTTATTTTCATCGCTTACATCCTTGGCAAGCATAGATAATTCTCCAATATATGCCAACGGTTCACCTTTATCCCAATCTTCCTTTTCCGTTAGCTTTTTAAAGAAAGCATGCATTTTAAACACACCTGAGGCCTCATCTTGCATTTGATCAGAGCCTTCAAGACATTGCATTAATTCTTTTATCTCAAAGTCTTTATCACTTAAAAAGCCAGCCGCCAGTAAGATTTGCTTAACTGTATCTCTACTGACCTGAAAACCTTCTTGATCACCTTTTTTCATATAAGCTCCGGTTCTTTGTACCGTGGCCATATAGCTTTTAATTGAAGAACCTGCTTCATTTAATTTAGACTCAAAACAATCTGTGGTATTTTGCTTTGGAGTCTTATTACAAGCCGTAAAAAAAAACAATCCTAAAACGATTGCGAAAAGAGTTCTCATTTAAATATTGCTTTTAGTCTTTACCCCAGTTTTCAATTTCTTGTTGTGTGTAAATTCCTGGAAAAAACTTACGCTGCTGATACATTGGATGTAAGTATTTTTTCCAATCTGAGCCACCAGTTGCCGCCTTCTCCTCTCCTTTTGCATCAAGGTAATGCTTGGCAGTATTCAAGTGTGTTTTTGGCCATTCAATATTGTAGAATTTGTCAAAATATTTGAGTTTTTTCAAAAGCTCATCTGTAGGTGCTTTGATTCTTGCTACTTTTTCTTCCAAGGTATTGCCGGCCATTTCTTTGGCCAATTCAATAAAGCTATCAAGATATTTATCTTCAAACTGACTTAATGTCAAGGTCTTTTTACCCGTTTTACGATTCAAGCCAGCATCTTTCCAGTACACATGTTCGAAGTAATCTTCTACTGTTGGATTTTCTGGCAACCTTTGCTTACCCATGGCATTTACTAAGTTTTCTAACTTAGTACATCTTATTTCAATAAACCTGAATTGCGCACTTTGAAAACCGCTTGCAGGGGCCAAAGAAACTCTAAACGTATTATAATCTTCATAGCTCATTCCATCTTTCATTACGGCAAAAGATGTAATGAGCATAGTTGTATAGCGATTTGCTCGTGTAATTCGCTCAATTATTTCTTCTTCGCTAGGATTATTGTCGCCAGTTATCTGTTTGATTTCATGCATTATGAGCTTTAACACAAGCTCAGTAACCTGATGGTAAATGATAAATATTTCTTCATCTGCAAAAGGGGTTCTCGGCTTTTGAAGCGATAACAACGTATCAACTTCAATATAATCCCAATAATTAATCAGTTTTGAATGCAATAATCCTTGTAAATAAGTATTGGGATCTTCGCCCATACCTTCATATTTTTCAACTATAGCTTGTACAATTTCGTCTCTATTCATTTTCACAAAATATTTTGCAATTTACGGTGCGTCAACAAAGTTTTTGCCCGTTTATAAAAAAGCCTTCGGAAATTATTTCCCGAAGGCTCAACTTCAAATCAACTTTCATTGGGTACTGAAATATTGTTGACTCTCAGTTTAACATGCTTATATCAAATACTAAACTTTACTCCTACTGTAAAAACTTGGTTTAATGACATTTGGATGCCCTCGACATTTTCGTAAATAGGCACACTTACTTCTCCATTTATGGTAACCGCATATTTTTCAAAAGGCGAATAACCAAAATAGGCGGAAGAAACCACTCTTTGATAACCTGAGTTTTGCGGATTACCAGATATGCTCATTCTATCCATTTCTGCATCTAGGCCTGCAATACTGCCAAAACTTTGCGCATTAATATTCACGCCTATAACCAAGCCGTCTAGCACTCTTTTTCCTGCCCAAACACTTGTGGTAAATTGGTTTCCTAACGTGTATCCCTGATCATTAACCCCATTCCTTAATAATGCAAAACCTTGTAGGCCTATGCTATAAGCAGGTAGCGTACGTGTAAATGATAAACTTGAAAAACAATCATATGTACCGCTACCGAATTGCATGGCGTAGCCAAGCTTGTTGTGCGGATTGTTAGATATTTGATTTCTGTTCTCTATACTTCCCGTTGGTATAGAAGCACCAATTTGTGCAATTAGCTGAATATTTTCAGCATCTAATAATTCGTATAAACCAGATATTCTCAAATCACCAAAACCGTTGGCTTGTGATGACATTTCGTGTTGCATTGTGCCCATGTTGTGGGTCATAGTCATATTGCACGACATATAATGCCCCATAACCATTATGTTAAATCGATCTGAAACTCCATACATGGTCATAAACATATGCATACTCATATTCATTTTTTTTCCATACATCATGTATCGGTTGCTAAGATCAGATTCGGTTAATAACCTGTTTTCTTCTTTCATACCTTTCATGCTCATAAACCCTGATTGAAATGAGCCCATGAAACTACCTTTTTTGTGTACATGTGCTCCCATAATGCTAATGGGTTGACTCAGCGAACTTGAACTATGTTGTAGGCATTGCGCCTTTAAAAAAAATGGACTGGCCAGGATTAATACAAATGCTATTAAACTTTTCATTTTTGAATCAATTAAAAATCTTTTGTTACAAACCTTTTTTGACTAACGAATAATGGCAGAGTAGACCAAATTAACAAAAGCGCTACTGATAAAATAGTGCCCAAATTAGAGCTGAAAAACTCCTTGTAAACAGCCCCTGTAAATCCCATAAGTGCGCTTATGTCAATCTGCAACAGTAAACTCACTCTTGTAAGGTCTACAGGATTTAATGATGTAATTATGACTACTGGGGTCATTAGCGGATATTCTTGAAACCAGTACAATACCAAGAGCGCTAAGCCATCATAAACCAAGGTTAAAAAAAGCCACAACAGTAAAGCTGCTCCTAAGCCTTTAGCCTTATCAGTAATTCTTGTAGCCACCCAAACGCCAAGCGCAACAAAAACCAGATTGAGCAAAATGGTTAAAAGCAATAGACTTAAACCAACACTTGTGGCATTATAAATTATTATAGGCAATCCAAAACCTATAAAAATGGCTAGACTTAATGATATGGCCATAGCTCCGTAAAAAGACCAAAAAACCTTGCTCCGCTTAATAGGCTGTGTTAAAAGCAGTGCCATAAAATCTCTTGAGTTGTAGATATAGGAGCTTGAAAAAACAATTGCCATTAATGGTGCTACAAGCAGGGTAATATTTTGCAATGTGACTATGGCCTTTGCTTCTTGGCCACTAAACCATAGAACCGACAATGTGAGCACGAATAGAAACGCCGAGTAAAACACTATCATTCGGCTTTTGAGCAAATCAATAAGAATATGTTTTAGAATTTGCATGATTAAACTATTGAATGATTGAAAACAAGAAGCGAAGCCAATGCTTTTTCTAAAATATTCTCCTTTGTTTCTTCTTTAATGGTATGTACAGGCTTATAGAAATACAGCTTGCCATCAATCAAATAAATCACCTTAGAAACCAAAGGCTCAAGCTCACTAATTATGTGGCTAGTTATAATTACAATATTGTCTTCTCCTTTAAAACTGCTAATCTTTTCTTTTAAAATAGAGCTACTTACAGGATCTAAGCCTGCTGTTGGCTCATCAAGAATTAAAATTTTAGGCTTAAACAAAAAAGCTAAAACTGCTCCAACCTTTTGCTTGGTTCCGCCAGATAATTCGCCCAGGTTCTTTTTACCAATTTTACCAATATCAAATTGGTCATAAAGCTCCCTATCACAATCCTCAATGCTTTTGCCTCTCAATGAGAGCATCATATTAATTAATGCATCAACTTTCATGTTTTCAGGATACCTTCCAATTTGAGGCATGTAGCCAATCAGCTCTTTTAGGTCATTAGCTTTAGTTTTTTTCCCTTCGTATAAAACATCACCTTTTGATGGACTTACTAAACCTAAAACCGACTTAATTAATGTGGTTTTACCTGAACCATTTGGTCCCAAAAGCGCAACTGAATTTCCCTTTTCAATGTCTAATGAAACATTATCTAAGGCTATGAACTTACCAAATTTTTTGGTTAAATTATTTATTGACAGCATAAACTTGAGTTTGTGTTTGAGACTTCATTCTTGGCTCATTATCAACAAGATCAGATGGGGTAATACTTGGCATGGCATGCTCAGACTTGTCAAGTAAAAAAGTAAGAAAGCTTCTGTAAAGCATTAGAGATTCTGGAACTCTTTCAACCATTACTGAAAAAAGGCTCACTGGGTGATAAGGAATATCACCTATTCCATCTCTATTTAGATCATAGCCTTCGTAGTTGTCCCAGTAATTACCGTCGAATTTGTTCATAACGGTATGGCCATTGGTTGAAACGTCAAATGAATTGCCGTAAAACGAATTTTTACTAACTATGTTACCTTCACAATTGGCAGCAATTTTAACTGCCCAACCATTATTTGAAAACTCATTGTCATTAATATCTAGCCTATTAGTTCCTTCCATTAATAAAGCAATAGTGTTTCTTTGGAAAGTATTATTTATAAGTGCTCCATCAGTAATATCCTTAAGCAAAAGCCCGTATGAGCAATCTCCCCAGTTGTCTTTAAATTGGTTCGAAATCATTCTTACATTTTTTGAATACATTACAGCTACACCAGCTGAGTTATTTAAAAACCAATTATTCTTATATGTATCATTATGTGAAAACATAAAATGAAGACCGTAACGAATGTTATTCTTGCTTATATTCTCATTTACAAGAGTGTTGGTTACAAATTCTAAATAAACGCCATCTCTGTGGTTGGTTACTCTATTCTTTTCAATTAGCATACTATCGCACTGCCATAAATGCACTGCATTACCCGTTTTTTGCTCTATTGTAGAAAAGCCATCTACCAAATTATTTACAATACTTGACTTTGTGCAATCGGCAAAATAGATTCCAAAAAAAGCATTAAAAACTCTGTTGTTGCTAATTAATACATTGCTTACACCTTCAGCATGTATAGCAGCATAATCATTAATGCTTGATTTCTTTATGTTTGAAATTTCGAGGTTGTAAACCGATACCGAATCTGAATTAATAATTATTCCACCTGAATTTGATTGAAAATCGAGACCTGCATAATATTCTGATTTAATTACCAGTGGTTTGTTTACCAAAACAGGATTTTCGAAACAGTGAATACCTTCAATAATTATTGTGTCAAATGGCGCTGCCGCATCAATATTTTCCTGAATTTGACTCGTTTTTTTTGGCATCCAAACTTTGGCATGCAGAAACAAGGTTGAAACCTGAAAAACAAGAATGAAAAGCGCTATTTTCCTACTCAAAAGCATTTTCGATGTTAATTATTGCTCCGTTTTTTTCGCTTGCAAGTACTTCAGCTTCGCTTTGAGTTGCCACTGCGGCTATATTCCCCGCCATTGGACTTTTAAACTCTGATGATTCAATAAAAAAGGCTTGCTCAAAATTTAGAAAGGCGCCATCATCCAAGTAATTAGACACAAAAAATTGTGCACCAGAAAGTGATTTTTCTTGAGACCTTTTTTCTTTGATTTGACATTTCAAATCATCATAAACATATACTTTACCTTTTTTGGTAATGGTTTGGCAGGCAAAGTTTTCTTCCATAATGGTCATTTTACAGAAGTGACATTGATCTGAACCAATTTTGATTTTTTTTGGCTCTGATGTGCATGATAAAAACACAACAACGGTTAGCGGAATAAGATATTTAAGCATGTTTTTTTGATTTTAAGAATGTCTCTTTGGCCCAGAAAATCACTCCTGTTAAAATTACCGTGGTAAAAACCCATCCACCAGTATCAGGAACAGAGTATGCGCCAAAATTTAATAAAAGTTTGTACCCAATTAGTGGAGGTTGATAGGCCATACCCGGCACTTGAATTGCAGCTGTTGGATCAAGATTATGACCATAATCGTATCCCCACAAATACATATCAACTAAAACTCCAATAGCTCCTAATACTAAAATGATGGCCCAAATATTTAACCAAAACTTATTGCCTTTAAGTGCTACAAACAATCCGAAAATTATAAGCGCGCCCATGGCATAAGGTAAAAACACAAGCTCAGGAAACATGTCCTCGTTTATGTATTTCATTCCTATGTAGTGGTTGAGCCCGTTTATTATTTCAATATCACCAGAGAGCTTATTTATCCAAATGAACATCTCAATACCTTCAGGATACTGTGGTGCCCATAATTGAATATTCCAAACAGGCAAAAAGTAAACGGCGATTAAAGAAATTGAACTTAGGGCAATACAAAACCGGGTGAAATTAGAAACCTTCACTTTGTTTTTATTTAAGTGTGATTTGTAAAAGGTGGCCTTGGTTAAGGCCACCTTAGAATATTAAATACTATTCAGCTTTTTCATTGAGACTCCAGCTTAACTCTATATTACTTGCTGCTGGCGATACTCTTACATAACCTTGCATCTCTTGGTGAAGTGCTGAGCAAAAGTCAGTGCAATAAAAAGCAACTACACCCGCTTCTTTTGGTTCCCAAACCAATGTAGCCGTTTCTCCGGGCATAATTAGTAACTCAGCATTTCTGGCTCCTTGCACTGCAAAACCATGTGGTACATCCCAGTCTTGTTCAAGGTTTGTAATGTGCCAAAATACCTTGTCACCTACTTTTATTCCTTCAATATTATCAGGTGCAAAGTGACTTCTTATAGTAGTCATTTTAATGTGCACTTCGTTGCCAATTCTTTCTATATCAACTTCTTTTTCGCCCTTGGCAACGTATGGATGCATATTCTCTTCAATAGGATACATTCTTACTTGATCACCTTCAATTAAACTTGCGGCACAAGCCTGGGCATAATGCGGTTCTCCAATGGTAGGAAAATCAAGTAGCATTCTCATTTTGTCGCCTGAAATATCAATTAATTGAGCTGACTGAGTAAGCTCTGGACCCGTTGGCAGATATCTGTCTTTAGTAATTTTATTTAAAGCAATTACGTATTTACCTGTTGGGTTTTTAGTATCGCCTGCAGGTATGCATAAGTGACCAATTGAGTAATACGTAGGAATTCTATCTACTACCTCGCGGGTTTCAACATTCCATTTTGTTATCTCGCTTGATACAAACATTGAAGTATATGCAAAACCTTTATCATCAAACTCTGTATGAAGAGGGCCCAAACCTGGTTTTTCAACTTCGCCTGCAATTACATTTTCATAAGTAAGTACCGGAATACCATGTACTTCACCTTCAAAATCTTCATTTGCAATAGCTTCTTGCATTTTACTAAACTGGAAAACAGGTAATGTAGCGGCCAATTTTCCCGAAGCCACTATGTACTCTCCAGTAGGGTTAACATCAACACCATGAGGAGACTTTGGACAAGGCATAAAGTAAACTAAACCTGGATAGTCAGCAGCATTTATAACTTTTGTTCCCTTTCTTACTTCTGACTTTCCTGTATGGGTTGTTTCGTCCCACTTGTTGTTATAGTACTCTCTTGTTTCCATTAGCTCAAACTTTCCATCGGCAATTAATTGTTCGGCCATTTTCCAGTTTACAGCTGTTAAAAAATCTTTATCTCTTTGGCTTGCGTTTACTTCTTTTAGCGTGTTGCTTTCTTCAGTATTGTAAGTGGTAAAGAAACTCCAACCATAAGATGGACCTTTACCGGCATGGCTTAAGTCATAATCAAAACCTGGCATTAAAATTTGAAATGCTACATCCATATCACCTTCTTCTCCTACACTTATATACGATAGCATACCTTTAAAATTCTCTTTGTAGGTATTAATAGGTACATCAGTATTTTCACCAACAGGAATACCAAATCTGGTACCAGCCACAACATATTCTGTATTTGGGGTTAAGAAAGGTGAACTGTGATTACCAGCTGAATTTGGAATTTCGATTATCTCAACAGTTTTAAAGGTTTTAAGATCTACCCTAGCAATTCTTGGTGTGTTGTTACCATTTATAAACAACCATCGGCCATCTTGCTTACCATCAGTTTGCGAAAGTTTTGGGTGGTGAGAATCATCCCACGGTATAAAGCCATATGATGTGTTTAACATTGGCTTGCTCTCTTCAGAGTATCCCCAGCCATTCTCGGCATTTTGAGAGAAAATTGGAATTTGTTTTAGCATTCTTCCAGAAGGCAAACCATATACACCAAGCTGACCACTAAATCCACCTGAGGTAAATAGGTAATAATCATCTTTCTCACCTGGGGCAACGTACACTTCATCAGCTACACCGCCGCCACTAATTATTGGGCTACTTGCATTTAAAGGGTCTTTTGGTTTGCAACCGAAAAATCCTATCATTAAGAGAGCTAGCACTCCCAAAAGAGCATTCTTTTGATTTAAATAACTTTTCATTTTGATTTTGTTTTATTGTTCACCATCGTTTGAGCGCATGAATTCTAATATCGATCTTGATTCTTCAACCGATATGTTTTGGTTTGGCATTCTAACCAAACACTCTTCTAAAAGCTTTTGAGCCTCTTCATCTTCGGCCAACATAACGTCAACATTGGTTATCATATTCATGATCCAAGCTGGTTCGCGTTTTGATGTTATTCCTTTCCAACCTGGGCCCACGAGTCTGTTTTCTTCAAGGCTATGGCATGATGTGCACTTCATTTCTGAAATGGCCAAACCTTGCTTTACCATTTCGGCATCTAAAGGATTGGTAAGATTAACTTCTTTAATTGCATAATCTGGGCTTTTTTTACCTGTTTCTTCTGTTTTTATGTTATCGGTTGATGTTCCGTTATTAGAATCAGAATTTTTTGTTTGCTCGCCACCGCAAGCCACTAAAACAACCGCTAGTAATAGACAGGTGAGTATTTTTCTTATCATGGTTTAACGCTTTATGGGTTCAAAACTAGAAGTGACCAATGTCACAAAAGATGACCACGGTCACTTTACAGGAATTAAAGATATTTTTATCCTTTATATAATTGCGTTTGTATTTTCGCCTAAACATTAATTGGAATTATGTTCTCTAAAACAGTAGGTTATGCCGTTAGAGCCATCATTTATATTGCGCTCAAAAGGGGCACTATTAGCAATACAACGCCTACCGAAATTGCGGAGAACCTGAATGTTTCTGAATCATACATCAAGAAAATTCTACAATCATTGGTAAAACATGAAATCTTACAATCTCATAAAGGTCCAAAAGGCGGTTTTACGCTTACAGAAATTACTTTAGATACTACTGTATTAGAAATAATTGACATTATTGATGACGGAGCCACCTTTAGTAAATGTAGTCTTGGTCTACAGGAGTGTAATCCAAAACACCCTTGCCCAATTCATTTTGATGTAGTTGGCCAACGCGATTCAATAAAATCTAAACTTTCAAAACGAACTGTTCTACAAATGGCTACAGCTTATGAAAATTCAAACAACATTAGTTTGGCTTAGCCTTGGGCTAATTCTGCACGCGCTTGGGTGTCAAAACAAAAGGAACACATCTGACAATGTTTATATTAGGCCAGATAGTATATATGCAGATTTGGAGTCGGCTATCAAAAACGCTGAACATTGCAAAACCCTAATTATTAGAAATGTATTACCTAGTGGGCAATCATTAAGCGAACCTAAATTAATTGATCAAAGAATTAAAAATTTAAGTTCTCTGCGGCAACTGATCATTTTCGGTCCAGGCCAGAAAGAAATACCTGTGGAAATCGCCGAGCTAAATCAACTAGAATTATTGCAGATTGAAGGCTATGGAAAGGTGACAACAGAAATCAAAATTCCTGATCTTTCAGACAACAAAAATTTAAATAAACTGATATTGAATGATTGCCAATTGAGCCAAATACCCAATTTACCTTCTGGTTTAAGATATATTGAAGTAAGATCCAATAACCTAACAGCCCTACCAAAAGCAATATTTTCAAAACATGTTAGGCATATAAACGCAAGCAAAAATCAAATAATGCAATTGCCTAAACATATTTCAGTAAATAAACTGATGTATCTTAACTTATCTGAAAATAATCTAGAGTCATATCCAAGCTTTACCGATGCTCAATTTGCGCTTGGCTTCTTGGGTTTATCGCTTAACCCAATTCATAATAAATCACGTTTCATCGCTAAAGTCTGTAGGCTTGAAGCCATAGGTTTAAATTTTGATTTAGCTGCTCCTCTACTTTCAGATAAAACGACAGTTGCCTGGCTAACCGAGCCTTTAATAAAATCAAAAGACTCCATAGAAAGAACATATGCGCACGTTAACTTTAACTGGTATTTGAATAGCAATAAAGCCAATTAGTAACTCCGAATTTTGGGTAGTGAAAGCTTAACTTTTTTATGTTCTCGATCCCGACTTAGGGCTCGCAATTTATCCTTTACAATTACTTAAAAAGGATTATGAAATTTGATAAAAAAAGCTTCCTCTCCTAAGTCGATTTGACGAATTTTCAGGCCTTCTACAGCTTAAACATACCTTCATCTAGGGTATCAACAATTTCTTTAATAGATCTATCTTCTGCTACTTTTAAAAAGGCATTTTTGGCTATTACGGTTGATTCGTGAAGAGGGCATGGGTTTTCAGAACTGCATTCAGGCAAACCAAGGATGCAACTGGCTAGTGGGTTGGTTCCATCAATTACTATTATTACATCCATCAAGTTCTTACTTAAGCCTTCTTCTTCTATAAAGAAACCTCCGTTCTTTCCCTTGGTAGAGTTTAATACCTTTCTACGCGTAAGTTCTTGTAATATTTTAGACAAAAATGGTTGAGGAATTGTAAGGTCTTCAGCCACTTTTTTTACACCAAACTTTTTCTGCTTTTCTTGATTGCGAGCAATGTATAACACGGCTCTAATTGCATATCTAGAACTTGTTGTTAATAGCACCTTTCTAATTAAAGACACAAATATCTTTTTATTTAAATTTACTTATGTGTCAAAAATCACAAAAGGTGACTATAGTCATTATTTCATTTAAAACACTTTAAGACCTTTATATCTTAATATAATCTAAATGAAAAAATATTACGTTTTAGTTATCGCCTTTTTACTATTTGCAACTGTTGGTTGCGATCAAAGTGAAAATACCGCAAATAGCCAATCTAATGTTGTAGTAGCTGAAGAAGTTGTAAACCCTGGTGGAGGCCAAGCAACTGTGGTTGACAATGAATCAGAACAGAACATATTGCAAGTTGCTATTGGTTCAAAAGATCATAAAACCTTGGTAGCCGCGGTACAAGCTGTTAGTTATGAAAACGCACTTGTAAACGCCGGACCATTTACAGTGTTTGCCCCAACTGATGCGGCCTTTGGCTTGCTGCCTGAGGGAACAGTTGAGGAACTTGTTAAGCCTGAAAACAAAATGAAGCTTCAGGATATTCTTGAATACCACGTTTACATAGGCAAGCTAGATACCGATGCTCTTACAGAAGGTAGGGTTTTAGGCATGGCTAATGGTGATAAGATTACCTGTGGCCTTAGCGACAATACCGTAACAATCAATGGTGCCAAAATTATTGCATCTGTTCCATGCTCAAACGGCATTGTACACGTGGTTGACGGCGTTCTTTTGCCTGAGTAAAATGTTTCAAAAAAGCATAAAGTCAAGTTTTTCTCTAATTAAAACTTGACTTTTTTTTTTACAATTTCACAAACCTAGAATACCCAATTGCTCCTTTTTTGCTAAAGGTCTTAACCAAGTATATTCCACTTTCAAACTCTGAAACATCAATTTGTGTGTTGCCTACAAAAGCACCTTTGTATATGAACTGACCCGCTGCGTTGTAAACTTCTACTTGTAGGTTCTCATTTACCTTAGAAAATATAGTTACAACATCATTTGCCGGAGATGGGAAAACATCAATTTCCAACTCTGTAGGTTTGCTTACACTATTTACATGGCTAACTTCAGAAACATCTCCCCCACTCAGTTTGAAATAAGATCCTGATGGGTTTTCATAAAGTTTTGCGGCCCTTACAGAATATTGATAATCACCACTAAACCAATTGCTCTCATCAGTATAATTTGTATTTGTTATAACTTCATTATTTACCCTTTTCATATTTCCATTTTCATCCCAACGATAAATAAAATACCCATCAATATCTCCAGAAGCTGCTGTCCAATTTAGCATTACATCATTTCCGCTACTGGTAGCCGATAAATTGGTTGGCCTTGAAATGCCATGCATTGTTAAGGTAGGATCTCCCATTAAGGCAATATGAATACTATTTTGAGCATTGTTGAAATTGCCATTAAAGTAATCATCAACATTATTCATTGATATTCTGGCTCCAAAACCAATGTTCCATCCCAATGCCATGTGATGTATATACCACTTTGGTAAACCTCCCCAAAAGCTAACCAAACTCTTATTGCATAGTGGTGCTCTTAAAAAGTTATCAGTTATGTCCCAATCTCCAAAATAGCTTCCTGCCAAAATAGTAAATACATTGTTCAATGTATCGGCAGCAATATCGCTTGTTCTTGCCCTGCCGTTGAATAAGCCATTACAACTAGTAAATGAACCGGCTCCACATCCATAACTCCACAAATACCCTTCTTCCCTTTGGGCTTCAACATAGTCGGCAGTCTCATCAATTAGCTCACTTTCATAAAAACATGAGAAATTATGGTAGCCTGTTGATGCCAAATTAAAACTCACAAAATTATTGTCAATTAAAGCCCTTTCTTCAATCTTCCACTCTCCAACTCTGTAAGCGTGGTTTCTCTTAAAGTAGTCTTTTAAAAGCTCTAATTCAGTTTTACTAAACGCAGGCATATCATAAAAATCAATTCTTCCAACCTGTAGTTCAACTTCGCTCGGAAGCTTTGTTTGGTCAAACTTGCCATCGCCTGGCACATTTTTACCTCTTTTAAGGTTGGCATCAACATGATTGGCTGTGTTATCAGTCCATTCGCCATCAATATCTCCATAAAAAGCATCAGCGGCCCACGCCCCCGTGTGGTTTCCTGCTCCTTCAATATGGCCATCAGGCGGCGAAATACCAAATCTTGTAAAGTTGCCAGAATATGGAACAGGTACGTGCCCAACAATAATTAAAGCTTCAGTATTCTCAGTGGCAGCATCTACAATTCGAGCCTTTATTGCATTCACGTTTTCGTTTCGACCCGCATAAAGGGTTTTCACCTGCCAACCTTCAAGCTCAAGGTCATTGCTAAAAATTTCAACTTCACTTTCTAAGTCATTTATGTAGATACTGTCTAAAAGTATTACGGCCTCGCCAAGGAAAGGGCTTGGCACATATTCAAATCCAATTAATGAATAACCCAGAGAAATGGTTTGAGCGCCTATTTGCTTTACTACCATAAATTCATAAGCTTCTCCAAGTGAAATGTCGTTATCTACATAAAATGTATCACTTGTTGTGGCTAATTGGTTCCATGCAGATTCACCTATTGCTCTCCTACTTACGCTGTAATTACCTGTAAATGATGCATCGGCTTGCCAATGAACCCCAATATTGCCATTATCATTCTTTGCAATTAAGGCTAGAACTTGTTCTTTGGCTACTTGACCAAATAACATTGATTGAGCAGCAAAAAATACAATAACCGTTGTGGCTAATCTCATATGCAATACGTTTTTGATGGGCATAGCGAATGTAGGCATCTGTTGTAAAAATGATAAATGCATTAAGTTCTAAAAGTTGACACTCGTCATTAATTATCCCACAATGCTCAAAATACTTTTGCCCATTATTTACGAACAAGTATGATCTTTCACAATAAAGGGGTATTTACCCTAGGGCTAATTCTTATATCAAGTTTTATTTATGCTCAATCAACAAAAGTTACTGGTAAGGTTTTTAACGCCCTAAATAAAGAACCCTTGCCCGAGGCCAGTGTACAACTTCAAGGCTCTACAATTGGAGCTAGCACCGATGAAAAAGGCTATTTTGAGATAGATGACATTGTTCCTGGACTTTATAATTTCGAAATTCGCTATGCCGGTTTTGAAACTTTTATTGAATATGAAGTAAGAACAAGTAGTGTTAAGCCGGTTTATTTTGAAGTGGGCTTAATTCCAAGTGTTTTATCATTAGGCGAAGTAGTAGTGAGCGATGAGGCTAGAACTCATGCAGTAGTAACGCCACTTTCTGTTCAACAAATTGGATGGAGCGAAATGCAAAGAATGCCTGGCGCGGCCCTTGACCTATCTAGAGTAATTCAAAGCTACCCGGGCGTTTTGCCAAAATCATCATTTGGCTACAACATTGTTATAAGAGGCGGAGCACCTAATGAAAACAGCTATTACTTGGATGGCATTAAAATTCCAGCTATTAACCACTTTAGTGTGCAAGGCGCTAGTGGTGGTCCAAATGCTCTAGTTAATATGGACTTTATAAAAGGTATGGAAATGTACTCAAGTGCTTTTCCGGCAAACTACCCCACAGGGTTAAGCTCATTAATGGATATAAGACAAAGAGACGGCAGAAGCGACAGATTGGGCAGTAGAATTACTTTAGGTTACTCTGATTTCGGGGTTACTTTAGAAGGACCATTAACCAAAAAATCTAACTTTATTCTTTCAGGCAGAACTTCATTTTCGCAATACTTGCTTAGGGCGTTTGATGTACCTGTATTACCGGCATATGACGATATTCAGTTTAGAAATAAATGGCGATTAGATGAAAAAAACGAAATCATCATAACCGGAATTGCAGGTTTTGATGATTATTGGTTAAACACTGAAGCACCAGAAAGCGATGCGCTACTGTACAACGTAGGTTATATTCCTGAAGGAAATCAACAGGTTTATGCTTACGGGGTAAATTATAAGCACTATCTCGATAATTCGTTTTACAGCTTTGTGGTAAGCAGAAATGGTTTCAATAGTGAAGCTGATAAGTTTAAAAACAACAACCGAGGAGTAGAAGAAGATAGATTGTTGAAATACCGTTCGCGAACCAAAGAAACACATGTAAGGTTTGAACACAACATATATAAAGGCAATCTAGAATTTAAATATGGCGCCAACTTTACAAACCATAATGCCTTCTTTGATATAGAAGGCTACGATGTTACCAATAGACAAATAGATGCCGTAGCCTTTACTAATAACAATACTTACAATGAATACGGGGCATTTGCAATGGCAAGTAGGCGGTTATTGGGAAATAGACTAGGAATAACCCTTGGGTTAAGAACTGAGGGCGCAAACATAAACGAAGCCACTATTAACCCTTTAAGTCATATATCACCACGTTTGTCGGCAAATTATGCCATTAATGAGTTTTTAAGTGTTAAATCAAATCTGGGTGTTTACTATCAACTACCGCCCGATATTATTTTATCATACAACTCATACTATAGCACTTTAGACAATTCGCCATTGCAAGCCAGTGCTACTTCTGATTATATTCAGTCAAATCAAGCCGCACTTGGGTTTGAATATAGAAACCGAAAAACCTACAGAGCCAGTTTAGAAGTATATTACAAAGACTACAGTAATTATCCATTCTTATTGAAAGATTCTGTGTCTTTTGCGAATGCTATGGCTGATTTTGTTGCTGTTGGTAATCAGCCGTCGGCACCAATTGCAATTGGTAGATCTTATGGAACTGAACTTTTTATCCAGCAAAAGCTAAAGCGAAACTATTGGTGGATGCTATCATATTCATATAATCGAAGTGAATTTGAAGACAGAAATGGAACGCTTAAGCCTTCATCATGGGACGGAAGGCATTTTCTCACAATTAATATTGGTAAAACTTTAAAACGCAATTGGCAGCTTGGTGTAAGATGGAGATATAGCAGCGGAACCCCTTATACCCCTTATGACCTTGAAGCTTCAGCGATGATAGAAAATTGGGATATTGCCAATAAAGGGATATTTGATTATTCTAGAATTAATGATGAAAGACTTCCTTCTTTTCATCAAATGGATATTAGAATCGATAAAAACTGGTGGTTTGATAAATGGAATTTGAACTTATTTTTTGACCTTCAAAATGCATATAGGGGCACAATTGAGCTAATTCCATACCTAACCCCTGAAAGAGACGAAAACTGGATTGCATTAATAAACCCAGAAAACGCCAACCAATACTTGCTTAGAGAAATTCCGAGCGATACCGGAAGAACGCTTTACACCTTGGGATTAATAGCAGAATTTTAGAAGACTAAAAAAGTTCCTACTTAATTCAAGTTTTCACCATTGTTAAGTATTAAAATGGTGCATAACTTGAATATTTTTTTTGGCGCGCTTATTTCTACGTAAAGGCCAAACACTCCTAACACTTTGTTATACAAACTATTAATAAGGCCACAATCAGGTGTAATTATTTAGCCTTTCAATTCTTAACAAGAATCAATTTCATTTCGTGATTTACTAAAATTAACAACTACATTTGCGCTTGATTTTGGACATGATTCAGCATTTAAAGAACTTTATACGGATGTTCATGAAAAGGCGTCTGAGCTTAATAAGCTCTTTACTACTAACTACATTTTTATTTCTCGGCAATCCATTGAAGGCACAAGATGCAGCCAATGGCGAGACTCTATTTAAGGCAAATTGTAACTCTTGCCACCAAATGGGAAAAGCTATTGCAGCTCCTAACCTTGAAGGTGTCGATGGTCGTTGGGCCAGCGAAGAGTTACTTTATCAATGGATTAAGAATCCTAGCTCAGTGCTTGAGTCTGGTGATGCTTATGCCAATGAGCTTTATGGTGAGTGGGAGCTTAAAGGTGGCTTAATGCCAGCACAGGCTGTTACTGACGCTCAAATTGCCGACATTCTTGAGTACATCACTAATTGGACTCCTCCGCCACCAGTTGAAGTTGAAGGACCACTTAAAACTGGAAGCGGTGTAACTTGGGATGAGAACATTATGATTCTCGGTCTTATTTTAATTGCCCTACTCCTTGTACTAGGCTTAGTGCTGACAATAAGAGGGCGAATCAATAAAATTATTGCTGAGAAAGAAGGCAAAAAAGAAGGTGGCAAACCATCACCAATTCAAGTATTGGTTGAAGAGTTGAAAGACTTCTTCTTAAACCAAATGAATCCAACCATTTTGGTTCTTACCGTTGGTGGAGTTGTTACTTTACCGGTTCTTCTATATATGTTTAGTGCCGGTCAAGATCTAGGCGCTCAAATTGGCTATGCACCAGATCAGCCAATTAAGTTCTCTCACAAGCTCCATGCGGGTCAATACGGTATCGATTGCCAATATTGTCATACTGGTGTTGAGAAATCAAAAAATGCGAATATTCCATCGGCAAACATTTGCATGAATTGCCACGTGGTAGTACAAAACGGTCCAAGTTATGGTACTGAAGAAATATCAAAGATTTACGCAGCTATAGGTTATGATACGGGTACAGGAAGTTACACCGGTGAAGAAAAGCCAATTGAATGGGTAAGAATTCACAATTTACCAGATCACGTGGCCTTTAATCACAAGCAACACGTAGTTGCAGGTAACTTAGACTGCGAAAACTGTCATGGCAACGTAAAAGAGATGGAAGTTGTACAACAAGTTTCTACCCTAGAAATGGGATGGTGTATTAACTGCCATAGAGAAACTGAAGTAGTAATTGACAATAACTATTACCAAGAGCATTTTCACGAAGTGTTTAAAGATGATTATGCTGAATTTATTAAGGATAACCCAGAAAAAGCTGAAGAAGTAACAATGGGTGACTTTATTAAAGACCACAAAAAATATACTGTAGGCGACTTAGGCGGTTTAGAATGTCAAAGATGCCACTACTAGAATATCCCTTCAAAACACAAGAACGCAATTAAAATGGAGCATAATAACAGAAGGTATTTCAAAAGCCTTGAAGAGCTTTCTAATCCATCTTCGGTAACTGAAAAGGAATTTGCACATGGCACTCCTGGTAAAAACATTGTTGACGAAGGTGAGTTTGACTTAAAGTCTTCAAGAAGAGACTTCTTGAAATTTATGGGTTTTGGTATTTCAGCTGCAACTCTTGCTGCCTGTACTAAAACACCCGTTAAAAAAGCAATTCCTTATGTGGTAAAACCACATGATGTTGACCCTGGTATTCCTAACTACTATTCTACATTTTATCCAGAAGGTGGTTATGGTGTAATGGTAAAAACAAGAGAAGGAAGACCAATTAAAATAGAAGGAAACAACCTTGACCCATTATCTCTAGGAGGTACAACTGCAGCAGGTCAGGCTAGTGTTCTTTCTTTATATGATGAAGGTAGACTTCATGGTCCTTGGGCAAATGGCTCGGCTACAACTTGGCAAGATCTTGATAAAGAAGTATATAAAGGTTTAAGAAGTATTACATCTAAAGGTGGCAAAATTGCTATCCTTAGTAGTTCTATAAATAGCCCTTCTACATTAAGAGCTATCTCTGCGTTTAAAACTGCGCACCCAAGTACTAGCCATGTACAATATGATGCTATTTCTTACTTTGGAATAAGAAAAGCACATAAAGGTGCCATGGGTAAGGCTATAATTCCATCTTATAAATTAGATAAGGCCAAAACCATAGTTTCTTTTTCAGCAGATTTCTTAGGCACTTGGTTAGCTCCTGTACATTTCACAAAACAGTATAGCTCTGTACGCGATGTTACTTTGAATGATGACATGGCTTACCATGTTCAATTTGAGTCAAACCTGTCTCTAACCGGATCAAAAGCTGATTTAAGAATTCCTTGCAAACCATCTGAACAAGGTGCGGCAATGGTTGCAGTTTACAACGCAATTGCAGCAAAAGCAGGAAAATCAAAAATTGGTAACCCAGGCGAATTCAATAAATACATTACTGAAGAAAAAGTAAATCACGTTGCGGAAGAATTGTGGAATTCTCGTGGTTCTTCAGTTGTTGTTTGTGGATCTAATGATGCCAATGAACAAGCACTTTGCGTTAAGATTAACGACATGCTTGGCAATTATGGCAAAACAGTAGATACGGCGAACGATGTTAAATTATATAATGGTAATGACGAAGCTCTAAATAAACTAATTAAGGATATGAACTCAGGTTCTATTGATGCCTTAATAGTTTACGGAGCAAATCCTATTTACAATTTATCGAACGCTAAAGAGTTTGAAACTGGATTGGCAAAAGTTGGACTTACCGTAAGTCTTTCTGATAGACTTGATGAAACTAGCCTTAAATGCAATTATGTTGCACCTGATCATCATTGGTTAGAAAGCTGGAATGATTTTAATCCGGTGGCTAACCAGTTCAGTCTTTCTCAGCCTACAATTTCAAACATTTACGATACCCGTCAAGCCCAAAAATCAATTTTAAATTGGGGGCAGAAGGCTGTAGACTATTATGACTTTATTAAAGAGACTTGGCAGCAAACAAGTGGTTTAGCTGGAGCTTCTTTTGAGAAGTTCTGGAAAATGAGTTTACATGATGGTGTTTATGTAAAAGGAAGAAATCATAGCAAAGAAGCCACTGCGGCTTTAGCAAATGTAAACGCTTCTGCTTCGGGTTCTAATACCGAGAATTCTTCTACTGCTGAAGGTGGCTCAACTACTGATACAACTGAGGTTGTGACTAACGAAAAGGTTAGAGTTATTGATGCAGCAAGAGAAGTTGTACGAGGTGAGAACTCTGTTCGTGGCGCAGTAAAGGATGTAATTAACGGTAGAAACGATACTACGCAAGTAATTACGGCAACATCTTTGGTTGGCGGAGTTATGAGCGAAGGCGATAGCGCCTATATGTCAGATGCAACAAATGATGACGTAAGCAGCATGAGTGTTGATCTTACTTCTATTTCTAGCACACTGATTGCAGCCAAAAACAATGCGGGAGGCATTGAAGTAATTACCTATCAAAAAACCGGTGTAATGGACGGAAAATATTCTAACAACCCTTGGCTGTTAGAATTGCCTGATGCTGTTACCAAAGTATCTTGGGATAATTACGCTGTTGTTTCTCCTGTTGAAGCGGAAGAGAAGGGATGGAACGATGGAGATTTAATTACTATTAGTGCAAATGGTACTTCAATAGAGAATGTTCCAGTTCTAAGAATGCCAGGGCAACTATCTGGAACTATTTCAGTAGCTGTTGGATATGGTAGATCAATGGACGAAAAAGCCGGAAGAGTAGCCAATGGAGTAGGTTTTAATGCTTATCCTTTAGTTTCTTCAGGTGCTTCACGTTTAAACGTTGTTTACGGTGGAAGCATTGAGAAGACTGGCGCTGATTATCCTTTGGCCAAAACTCAGATTCATCATCACATACAAATTCCTACGGGTCTATCTGTAACTGACGCTCCTTCTACAGCAAGAAGAAAAGATGACATTGTAAAAGAAACCAGCCTAGGTACTGTTGTAGCATATAGAAATGGTAAGTCACACGACCACGCAGCTGCAGATGACCATGGCCATGGACCGATAGCTGATAAAGTATACAAGCAAAAAGACGGCGACGAGCCGAATAAATACAAACACCTTAACATTTATCCAGATTGGGAGGAAGAGCGCAATTACTATAAAGCGATCCACTGGGGAATGGCCGTAAACCTTAATACTTGTACTGGTTGTAATGCCTGCGTAATAGCATGTCAATCAGAAAACAATATTCCGGTTGTAGGTAAAGAAGAGGTAATGCGAAGAAGGGAAATGCACTGGATTAGAATTGACCGCTACTTCGCAACAAACGATAGAAAAGAAGAAGACAGAGCCTTGGTTTACACAGATAACCCAAGCGTTATGTTTCAACCTTTGATGTGCCAACACTGTGATAACGCTCCTTGTGAAAATGTTTGTCCGGTAAATGCAATCAACCACTCTTCAGAAGGAATTAACCAGCAGATCTACAATAGATGTATGGGAACGCGTTACTGCGCTAACAACTGCCCTTATAAAGTACGTAGATTTAACTGGTTTGCTTATTACGATAACGAAGATTTCAATTACAACTTCACTATGAATAGTGATCTTGGGCGTATGGTTCTAAATCCAGACGTTACTGTAAGAGCAAGAGGTGTAATGGAAAAATGTAGTTTCTGTATGCAAAGAATACAGGCTGCTAAACTTACTGCCAAAGGAGAAAACAGAGCCATTCAAGATGGCGATGTAGTAACTGCATGTCAATCAGCCTGCCCTGCAGGTGCTATTACTTTTGGTAATATGAACGATCCTGAGAGTAAGGTAAGCAAAGTAATTGAAGGCGATTTATCTTACCGTTTGGTTGAGTTATTAAACACAAACAATTCTGTTTACTACACTACACAGGTAAGAAACATTAAGTTAGAAAGTGAGATGCCTGTTGATCCTATGGCTCATACCGAAGAACATCACGCAGAAGAAGCACATTAATTAACTAAAGAAGCGAAGCTAAATTTCTAAAGATGATAGAAGCTCCAATTAGAGAACCATTTATTTTAGGTAAGAAATCCTATAAACAAATCTCTGACGACGTAATTGGCCCTATTGAAGCAAAGCCTTCCATGAGCTGGCTTATGGGTTTTACGGTTTCAGTATTAGTACTGGGACTTTTTGTAATTGGTGTTGGTGTAACCTTATATGACGGTATTGGCGCATGGGGTCTGCAACGAACCATTGGTTGGGCGTTTGACATTACCAACTTCGTATTTTGGGTAGGTATTGGTCACGCAGGAACACTTATTTCGGCAGTACTTCTTTTGTTTAGACAACACTGGAGAACTTCTATTAACAGATCTGCCGAGGCCATGACCATTTTCGCTGTAATTTGTGCCGGCCAGTTCCCATTAATACATGCGGGTCGTCCTTGGGTGGCCTACTGGATTCCACCACTTCCAAATGATCTTGGTCCTTTATGGCCTAATTTTAACTCGCCACTGGCTTGGGATGTTTTTGCCATATCAACATATCTAACAGTTTCGCTAGTATTTTGGTTTTGCGGCTTAGTACCTGACTTTGCGCTTGTACGAGATAGGGCAACCAAAAAAATTCCAAAATTTATTTATGGATTCTTTTCATTAGGTTGGACTGGTTCAATAAAACAATGGAACAGATTTGAACTTGTTTCATTAATCTTAGCTGGTTTGGCTACCCCATTGGTACTTTCTGTACACACCATTGTATCTTTTGACTTTGCCACTTCACTTATACCGGGATGGCATACTACCATTTTCCCTCCTTATTTTGTTGCGGGTGCAATTTTCTCTGGTTTTGGTATGGTGCATACACTACTTATCATTGTGAGAAAGGTGATGAAACTTGAAGCCTACATTACCATTAATCACCTCGAGCAGATGGCAAAAGTTATTATGCTTACAGGTACCATGGTGGGTATTGCATATATGACCGAGTTCTTCATTGCGGCTTACTCTGGTTACGAATACGAATTCTTTACATTTAGAAATAGAGCTTTTGGTCCGTATGCATGGGCATATTGGATTATGATGAGCTGTAACGTTTTATCTCCACAGGTTTACTGGTTTAAGAAATTAAGAACAAGTCCTACATTCATGTTCATCATTTCAATATTTGTGAATATTGGTATGTGGTTCGAAAGATTTGTAATTATTGTTACATCATTACACAGAGACTTCTTAGTATCAAGTTGGGCCATGTATACTCCTACTTGGGTTGAAGTTGCAATTCTTATAGGATCATTTGGTTTATTCTTTACCCTATTCTTCTTATTCTCAAAGTACTTACCAATGATTGCTGTAGCTGAAGTAAAAGCTACCTATAAAATAACTCAGAAAGGTAAGGATAAGGACATGCTTAATGGTAAATCAGTTCCTTCTGACATTACCTACAATGATGATTATGATTATTCTGCTGATAAGTGGAACAAGAAGTCAATTGATGAAGCATTAACTGAAACACACCATTAAACGATAAAGCTCAAAAATGTCTGCTACTTTAATTAAAAGAACTCCTTGCGTTGTTGGCGTATTTGACGATGACGACGTTTTCTTAGCGGGATGCAAGAAAATCAAGGAAAAGAATCTTAATGTTCTTGATGCTTTTACTCCTTTTCCAGTTCATGGAATTGAAGGAATTTTAAATATCCCAAGATCAAACTTGGCTATGGCCGCGTTTATGTTTGGCATATTTGGTTTTTTGTGTGGCTTGTCTCTTCAAGTAGGTTTACAAGGTTTTAATTGGCCAATAAACTTTGGTGGTAAACCACCGGTTGGTATTCCTGCGTTTATTCCAATCACATTTGAAATTACTGTTCTGTTTGCTTCTCTAGGAATGGTTGGAACATATTTCTTTAGGTCTACCCTCCTACCAGGTTATGAACCAAAAATTTATGATCAGCATGCTACTAGTCATCACTTTGTAGTTTTAATTGAAACTGCCGATATGAAAGATGAGACCATCGCCATTTTAAAAGATGCTGGTGCAATTGAAGTAAGAGAAGATGAGTATTTAGAGCAGAACGCTCCTTTCCCACTACCAATAAAAATGAAGTAAGGACTCATGAGAACTATTCTAAGTTTAATTACGCTCGCTGCTGTTTACACTTTAAGTTCTTGCAGCTATAGCCGTCATCCGGATTCTGTATTTTACGATCCGAACAACACAGGATTTGAATATGCTCCTGCAATGTATCACTCATATCCATATGAGCCTTTAACGCAGGTAACCAATGAAGATGCTACTTCTTGGCATTACAATTCTACTCCTTATAACGATTACGATGGCAAATACAAGAGTAACTCTCTAAAGCCTGTTGAAGGTACTATTGCCAGAGGTAAACTAGATTTTTATTTTCCATATGAATACAGCGATGCTGGACGTGCACAAGCCGGTGAAGAGCTTTCGAACCCTGTTTCATTAGATAATTACTCATTACAAGAAGGTAAAAGACTATATAATCTCTATTGCGACCACTGCCACGGAGAAAAGGGCGATGGTAATGGATCGCTTGTTGAAGCAGGTAAAATACCACCTATGGGTGAGTATTATGGAAAATTGGCCGATAGAGCTGCTGGCTCAATTTATCACACCATTACTTTGGGAAAAGGTATTATGGGTTCTCATGCTTCTCAGCTTTCTCCTGATCAAAGGTGGTTAATAACCAGTTGGGTACAAATAATGCAAAAAGGTGCTGAAGCCTACACTACAGAGAATATAGAAGATTATCATGCGCTACTAATTACTGATAGTGCCGATAACACTGAAGAAGTTGATGAAGTTGGTTCAGAATTAGAAACTGAAGAAGAAGCTGCTGTTGATGCAGAAGCTGTTCTTACAGATGCTATGACCGATGATGTGATGGTTCAAGAAACGCCAGAATAAATTAGAATAAAAGACAGAAAGCACACAAAATGAATACTACGCTAAAATTTCAAATGCCATCCAAACTTAAAATGATTGCTATTGGCTTAGCAGTTGTTGGATTGATAATGGGTGTTGCAAGCTTTTTCATTTACGGTGATACGCCAACACGTGTTTGGGCCAGCTTGTTAATGAATAACTTCTACTTCTTAGCTTTAGGAATTGCAGGAGCAGTTATCATGTCTATCGGATATGTTGCTCATGCCGGTTGGAATACTGTTCAAAAGCGAATTATGGAAGCAATGGCTCAGTATATGCCAATTGGTTTAATTGGTATGCTAGTTATTTCTTTTCTGGGCATGAGCTATTTATATGAGTGGTCTTACGAAGAAGTAGTGGCTCATGATAAAATTCTACAAGCTAAGGAATGGTTCCTTAATCCTACCATGTACATAGGCCTTACAGTTTTTGCACTTGTTGTATGGTCTGGCCTACAATTTATGATGAGAAGAAATTCTATTGCCGAAGATTCTACACCTGGAAACACTTACTTCTGGAAAAATTATAAAATCTCAGCGGCCTTTATGGTGCTTTGGGGTTTCTCTTTTTGTGCGGCAATTTTTATTTGGTTAATGAGTTTAGAACCACACTGGTATTCTACAATTTATGCAGTATATGTTTTTGCATCTATTTTGGTACTTGGTTTCACATTTATCAATTTATCAAGTATATACCTAAAGAATAAAGGTTTCCTTCCTTGGTTCAATGAAAACCATATGCACGATAATTCTAAGTTCATGTTTGGATTTAGCATTTTCTGGGGCTACATTTTCGTTTCTCAACTATTGTTAATATGGTATGCGAATGTTCCTGAAGAAACACCGTATTACCTTTTAAGATGGGGTGAAACATCTGAAGGCATGAATATAAAATGGCTTTGGTACTTAAACATTGTTCTAAACTTTGTTACTCCATTTTTGGTATTTATGACACGCGACGCCAAAAGACAAATTAGAATTGTTGTATTGGTTGCCATCATTATGTTTATTGCCAAGTTTATTGACTTTTACCTATTAGTGATGCCTGGTGCCACCAAATTCGCGCAACATATGGAGCACATGTATCCTGATATGATATCTTGGACAGGCCACACTCATTTAGGATTTGGACTACCAGAAATAGGTTTTTTCTTATTCTTTGCTGGTTTATTCTTGTTCGTTGTAGGTACTGCGCTTTCTAAAGCCAATATTCTGCCAAAGAATCATCCTTACATTTTTGAGTCGTTAGATCACCACGTATAGACGTAAACAACCTATTGATATTGAAAACCTTTCTGATCTCCAGAAGGGTTTTTTTAATTTCACCCATTTAGTTTTAAACGGGTTAAGCTACTCCTTTAACGGTATGGAAAGGAATCATGAATGCACCCACAATCATATTGGTAAGAGCACATAACCATAAACGTTGGCTCGAGTTTTTAGCTCGTTACAACAAAGAATAAAGAAGCACTTCAAAGTCGTTATCGAGCCTATTTACTGCTTTATTTTATTACAAGTATGAGTCTAAGATTGTATTCAATACACCATAAAACTAAAATGATCTGGACTACAAGCTCACACCAGCAATGGAATGAAAGACTTTATAGCTACTGACCAAACCAACTAGCTGGCTGCCCCTGCTTTTTGAAGTTTTCTAAAGGTTGACTTTGAAGGTTAAATGAGAAAAAAGGGGCTCCAGCCACGGTTAATGTCGCACTAAATTCCTTAAGAAACCACTCATTTTCACAAGTATCATGAGTGGCTATGAAACAAGAGCCCAGTCGATAATAGATTTTGTCACATTTGCGGTAAAAGAAAGGGTAGATGTATATACAAGAAAACAACAGGCCGATAAAGAATTTGAAAGACCACTATAAAACTGAGTGATTTATGTGTGGACAATATTAAATATACTCAGTTTACTTTTTAAATGTTGATACATACGTGTTGCAGTATCCAATATTTACGTCTTAATTAATTCTACAACCTTACTATACTCCAATCAAGAACTTATCAAAATAGAGCATATCTCTCTTATTTTCTTGCACTTACAAATCCGTCCACCCTGTGTCCACTGCTAGTCTTTGGTTTTTATTTATGAATTACCACACATTTGACCCATCGAAAATGAAATAGAGTTCAATAAAAATCATGACACTAAATTGTAAGAACAAAAATCTTTGGACATGGTCAGACATAAAACTTGGAAAAGCAATATGTTTTAAGTGTATGATTGTTTCCTTTTTAATTGTACTTATAATAACTCTTGCCGTACTCCTCCCATACGGCAACCAGTTAAGCCTGTCTAACATGTCACTTTTGGTTTGGCTGCTTTTAGTTGTAGGTGCTATTATATACTTTAAGATGGCCAATTTGCAAAAAGATGATAGTAACGCAAACCTTAAAGTTACAACCAATGGCGTGGCTCTTTTTAAAAATGGTAAAAGACAAGCCTTTGAAAGTTTTGACAACCTTGAGCTGCAACTAGCCAGTTGGACCCAAAATTATAAAGGACTTTATCCAGCATTTTTAATTAAAGGCGAGAAAATTGGAGACATTAGAGTAGGGTTAAAAAATGAAAATTCAGAATGGCTACATATTAAAACCATGTATAGCGACGTTCATTTTACTATAGACGATGAACCAACATGGAATCAATTTGAAAGAATTCTAAGACAATACCTTTAAATTTCCTTATGTGTGTAACCTGCTTGAGCTAATAACTTAGGCAGGTTTTTTTATGTTGCAATACACGTATTCTTGTATTATTGATAAGAATTGGCGCCTATTAAATTAAATACTCTACTTATAGTGCTTCTCTCATTAGCACAATTTCAAATATGCAAGGGTATTGACGGCTTAACCGCTGATGCCTATGTTAAGAGCCTAATAGATAGTTCACACACTGCAAGAGAAAATAACAAATTGGCAAGCGCATTAAATTATTCTTTACTTGCCCTAAATTCTAGTAGAAACAACGACAGTGCAAAGTATCATTCACTAAAAAATTTAAGCGTAGTTCTATGGGAATTAGGAGCTACACGCGATGCACTAGACCACCTTTACACCGCCAAGTCTTTAAACTCTAAGAAAAAGATTGAAAGTGAGTTTTATAATGCAATCATATTAGGAACTATAGGCAGTTATCATTTAGAAAAAAATCAGTTAGACAGTGCAGTCTATGTTTTTGAAGAAGCGATTAACCTGCTAGAACAAATGAATAATCCTTTGTTTTTGGCTTCTGCTTACAACAACTTAGCACTCGCTTTTGAAAAATTGAAACGTATTGATGCTGCATTAAACGCTTATCAAAAAGCATTTAACAATTTAGACTCAAGTGATATAAACCATATTCGATTTAGCGCAGTTGTAAAATCTAATTTGGCCAATGCATATATTGAAAAGGGGAATTACAAACGAGCTATATCATTACTTAATGAAAGTATCAAACTCATGCACAAAAATGGGTTAAATAGCAAGTGGAATAAGCTTTTAGGGCAATACACCCTTTTAATTGTGGCGAAACATGAACTCAAAAACTACGATGGAATATTGCCATTGATAGACTCTGTTTACTATCATATTTCTTCTACTACTAAGCCCATACAGGCTTACGAAAGAGCCATAAAGGTTTCTAACATTCATGTTAAAGTTCCTGGAGCAGACAAATTCGAAGCCCAGCGAATAAAACTTTCATTATTAGATAGCCTCTTTAGTAAGATGGCATTTGTGAATAATGAGATCTCACAAGGTTTAAACCAATATAAGAGTTCGATTCTTGAACAACAGAGCACCATTAACAATCTTAAACAAAAAGAGATTAAAAGCTCGTTGCAAATTGAGAAGGAAAAATCAAAAAGATTGCAACTATTGGCCATCATCCTTTTCATATTTTTTGGTGCACTGGCATGGCTAATTTGGCTCTATCAAAAAAGGCGAAAAGATCAGGCGCTTTATGATAAAAACATGAGTGCATTGGCCCTGGAAAACCAACGTCTTGTAGAAAAAGAAATGGCCATGGAAATTGAACGTAAAAAAAGTGACTTGCTACAGCTGGCACTTGACAATACAAAAAAGCTTGACTGGAATAATGAGGTGATGAGCAGAATACGTTCAATGCGCAAAGCCGGAAGAGACGATATTGACAAAATGCTCAAAGATATTGAGATTGAAATGGCTCAACAATTGGCAACTGACAATAAAAGGGCAATATTACAAGCAAAAGTTGATGAAATAAACCAAGAGTTTAAAAATAAGCTTAAGACCAAGTTTTCTAATCTTTCGAACAACGAAATTGAACTATGCGCTTATATTAAGATGGAATTGGGCGGACAGGATATAGCCATAATTAGGAATGTGGATCCGAAATCGGTAACTAAAGCGAAACAAAGGCTTAGAAAAAAAATGGGCTTAATACAAGGAGAAGACCTTTATCACTACATTCAAAACCTTTAATTGCTGTTGCTCAAGTTAATTTGCTCAAAGATGTTAATCATTGCTGTTGAATTTCTAATTTCAATTGTAATTGGTGGGTCAATTTCCTTGAAAAGAATTTAACGCACATTGAAATCTAACAATTGCAAAGCCTCAGTGGAAGTTGCTAAGGTTTTCATCCCTTTTAAAGAAGCAGCAGCATATACGGAGAAGGATTCAGTTTTTAATATATAATGGTAAAGCACAAAATCGTTTACAATTGAATTTTGAGAAATGAAGCTCTCCTTATTTACTTCACGACAAATTTCATTTTAAGAATAACTTGCTATTAGCACGACCAACATAAGGCACATTGCTTTGTAACCAAATCATAAATGAATCATAAAGTCAAATAAGCGAGCTAAATGAGCCACCTAGGTGTAATTATATATAATGAAAAGCATAAAAAGGCAAAAAGCAAAACATTTAACCAATGTTTTACTGCATCGCACATCATTATTAGTGTGCTGCAGGTGCTGCAAAGGTTTTAACGAAACATACCTTTTTGTTACACCATGAGAACAGTGATACTATTTAGCCTATTATAAAAGTATACAAGTTAAAATAGGTAGTAATACAGCCAATGAAACAAGGATTTGTTGGCTGCCGTTTTATTCATATGTCAGAGTATAAGTTCCTCCTGAAGTGGTTTTAAGAATTCCACCACTTACATAAAAGCTGCCTGAAGCTACTCCAGTATTCAACGTAAAGGTACCCGAACCTGATTGGCATTCATAACTACCAAACCTATCAACATCAACTACATCTCTATCACTCCCGATTTTCTGCTGGGTAGTTATTCTTGAAGACCAATTAGTCCCATCAAAACTTATGTTTCCTGATTTCCATTCTAAATAATTAGTACCGTCATCATATTCCTTCCAAGGCAACTTTTGGCCATTGACATGTGTTAGCGTCCATCTTTTTTGAAGAGCGTCGCAGCCATTGCCAAAAAGGCCGCCGCCGCCACCATCAATCCTTTCACTTTTGCTACCAGTATATTCTACTTCATTAGAACTTAAAGGATCAAATATGTAAATGCGGCCCGGTTTAATATTGAATCTTTCAGTTTTTGTTACTCTATATGATTTTCCGGTGCTACTATTTTTGGCAAATAAATAGATATTGAACCAGTCAAAATCAGGATTAAAAACTGAAAAATCAGAATCCCAATCTATTTGAAACGTAATGGTATCTCCTATAACAGCATTATCGGCTATGTAACTTCCTATCGTTCTTTTCTGAAAGGTATCAGGCAAATAAACATCGGCTTCAGTAGTACCCAACTGTAATTCTACCCTATTAGGATACTCGGGCTTTGAGGGAACCACGTACTTTATTATGGTGTAATACTGATTATGCTGTGCACAGTTTGAAAGTGTAAAACATAAACTCACTAATAGCCCTAAAATACAGTAGAATGAAAATTTTCCTTTCATAAAATCACAAAATTATATTTTAAAGTTAGATTTTTTCCTCAAGTGTAACTCTTTTCTAGTCTTATGAGAATCTTCTCAACTGCAGGGCATATCTCGGTATTCTTAAGAGCCAGATTAAGCTTAGTAACCATTTTACGGTGGTTGGTATGCGGATATTCTCTACAAGCTTTTGGGCGGTACTCATATACAGCACAATAATTGTCTTCTCCAAGAAAAGGGCAAGGTGATGACTTTAAAGCATATATACCATCAGTATCTAAAAACAAGTATTGATCTATAAACTCACCAGTTTTCATTTTTAAATGAGAAGCTAAGCGCTCAATGTCTTTATCAAAAAACATGGGGCTTGTGGTTTTACAACAATTGGCACAAGTCAAGCAATCTATTTCATTTTCAAAAACTTCATCATGCGCTTCGGCAAACCTTTGATCAAGGTCTTTTGGCTTTTTCTTTTTGAGTTGTTTTATAAATTTAGCGTTGTCCAAAATAATTACCTTTCTGATTCTTCAAAGATTAAAAACAAGCAAGAGTTTCACTTTTATAATTTTGGTAAATGAACAAACTTTGTTTGCTCCTATTTATAGGTTTAATAGGTTGCCAGCAGGATTCAGCTACTGATTATCCAGCTAACTTGATCGATAAATGGTATTTTTATGATCATCATGTAAGCCCTTTCTTTGGACCTGGTAGAAGACAAATGTTTTCCGGAGGAAATATTAGATTCAAAAAGGACTTTCAACTGGTTTATGATCCTGCCGATGGCGGAGACAAAATCCATACAACGTGGAACTATTATAAAAATGACAGCATAGGTGACACCTATTTGATGATTTCTTTCAAACTAAAAGCATTCATTAGATACTATGAAGTAAAGTTTTCAGAAAACAAGGACACATTGAAACTATATGAGCCTGGTTTAATTAGGTTAATAAACTCAAAACCTTAAGGTGAGAGCTTCTTTTTTGCCTATCAAGTTAAACCCACCAATTTGACTGAATTTGTAATTCGCGTCGGAGCTTAAGTTGGATTTGTAATCCAAGTATTTCTTACTATTCTATTCGAATTTCAAATTCAGCAGTAAACCAAGTCTTGATTGCAAATCAAGACAATACAACTTCAATGTTGTCCAAACTCTCTTCTTTTATCTAAAAAATATGATATTAAAGGCCAATCCTTTAATTCAATACTTATTCTATCATAAGTGGTCTCGTAATAATCGGCTTCGTTTTCAATTAAGAAGGTTAGCGAGTCATTAGTGATTGCAAAATGCTCCATTAAGCTATAAACTACCAAGCCGTCTTTACCACAAGCAACATCTATATTTTTTGCCTTGAGCTGTTTAACTAAAGCATCGTTTAGCTTGTAGATGCACTTTTTATCAAGCACTTCCCAAAGTTTTAGATCGTGAATTGAATCACCATCAATAACCAAATTTAAAAATGAACTATTGGCATAAAACATAGCTCCTGGGCCGATAGAGCCTGAATTATAGTCAAGCTTCACCATGGCACCATAATTAGTCCCTGTAATATCAAGGTCATGATATTCATAATCTATGTAGCCGCTTTTATAAAATACATTATTTGGAATTCTATATCTAGGCAGTGTAGTACCAAAATCGAGCTTGCTCCAATAAACTCTTTGCTCCCAATTGTCTTCAACCCTATTTAAATGCAAGTATTTTTTTGTTGTCCAATCCCAAAATGGTTCATAATTAGGCTTGCTTAGTTTAGAAATGTTTAAGCTCGATTCCCATCTCATTTCCAAATGCTTGCGAATGAATTTTAGCCTTTTATAGCCTGTTAACTCAATTGGTTTCCAGTTTTTGTTAAAGTAATAAAGCTTCATTTGTTTCGAATTGTCTGCTCTTGATGAATATGAATCATCATCTTCTTCAAATTCAAGATCCGCAATCCACTTGGCAGCATAAACGGTATCTCCAACTTGTTTGAGCCAATTATATGTTGGCTCAATTAAAAAACTACCGTCCAGCTTTCTTACTCCTCTGTTCTCTAATATATCTCCCACCCAAAAAGCATTTTCAACAAGAAGAAAGGTATCTACAAAGTCATAGCGCTCAGCCCAAAGCTTCTCCCCTTTTATATCCCAAAGCTCATAACCATTATAAGTTGACACAAACTGCTCTTGCTTATAAGTTGCAATTGGGAAACGACTAATGGGTTCTATAACCCAATTCCCAGCTGAATCAACTATACCCCAAAGGCCGTATTGCAGATCTTCAGGCTCATTCCAATAGCCACCTTGCCAAAACCGCTCAATCGGGCAGGCTCTTACTGATGCAGTTTTTGACTCAGGGTCATAAAAATCTATTGCACAGAATTTTGGTTTAACCAACCACTTACTTGGATTTGCTTTGTCTAGCAAACCCATTGCTTGAGTATCAGTCGCAGCAAAATATCCGAAATCATCAAAATCTTCGAAGTAGATGATATTCTTCCACTCTGAAACTAAAGTACCGTCGATTAATTGAATGCATGATGTGGAGTCGTACCCGTACCTATACCAACCTAAATCGGGTTTAAGCTGAACTAATGGATACTCATTAATATTTGCTATAAATTTCCCATCTGTTAAGTCATAAAGCGCCTTTTCTTCATTTTTCACTAAGTAAGCAACTTTACTGTTAGCAATTAAAATGGTGTCAAAATCAGGATAGAATAACATTTCCCTATTTAGGGGTATCATAAATTCCAAAGCGCTGAAGGCCTTTTTCAGATTGGCTAATCACTTCGAATCTATGCTCAAGTTTGGCTTTTGCCCCCGAAATAAATCTTACCAATCTGCCATTCAAATCAATGGCATTTACTTGATTATCACTTAAAAAAATCTCGTTGTATTGTTCATTAGAAAATTCATTTGAAACTGGATCAAATAATGCAATACCTTTTTTTCGCCCCACAAAAACGTTATTAGCAGAATGCAAATAAATGTTCTGCGCCTTTAATGGTAATAGAGTCCCGGCAACAAAATGAAACCACCTTTTACGCATTTTCACAAAAACTTGTCCGTGAAAAACTTCAAAGTCATTTGCTTTGGCAACTCTTTCATTTAGCCCTGTTTCACTGCTGTATTCATAAAGGGTTTTGTCTTTAAGGTAAAAAACCTGGTATTCAACATCTGTTTCACTTTCTCCAATATGATAAAGCCTAAAATCTACTTTATCTGAGTTTGAAGCTAACAGTATGTGATTAGTTTCATCAACAAAATAGATTTTTCCGTTACTGCCAATTGCCTTGTAAAAGTTCTTTCTATGCATTCTGCTTTTGGCATCAATGCTCTTATGAACTTGAAAAATGGTATCGAACTCAGGTTTCAAGACCCAACTCAGGTTTTCATCAAAAAACTTGAGATAACCCCATTTATTACCACCAACTATAACAATTCTATTAGAATTAAATGGCATCAACTCCATCCGATAATTCTGGTTTTCAATTGGCTGACTAGTAGAGCAAAATAACTCTCCTTTTCCACTGTAAAAACCTTGTATTGAATCCTTCTTGAAATAAAAGTGGTTATGCGACAAAACATCAACCACATCAAACGAATCATTTATAATGAGCTCGCCTTTCTTGTTTGCTACAAAAACATGATTACCTCTCGTAAGTGTAAAATATTCTCCCCCGTTAAATACATCGTCATAGGCTTCAAAACACATGACAGTGCCCAAAGTATCGAAGTAGCAGTTCTGCCTTTTATTGGTTCTACTTCTAGTTCGGTAAACATGTGGATCGTCTAATCTCGCCGGAATAACCACTCCCCTCCTCGCATGTAAAAGCCCCCACCATTGGCCTTCTTGAAAAAGAAACCATTTACCCAATACATTTTGATCTTCAACTTTAATGTTAGTCCACCTTTGTTTTAGGCCAGAATATTCGCATTCAACGACTATTTTACCTGTTTTGGCGTTTATGAGCCCATATGCGCCATTTTTATTTACGATGTAATGATTCCCCCTTTTTGAATAATTGGTGAACTGGGGTTCAAAAAGTGTGTCACCAGAAAAAGTATCAATTACTCCATAACTGCATTCATAATAGTCTTTAAAGAACTTTAAACCAACTTGAGCTCTTGACGAATTATTTAGGCCGCATATCACAATTATTGTAATCAAAAATCGCTTGGAAATCATATAGCTGTTGCTAAAATAAAAGCTTAAGGTTAATGCTTCAAAAGCTTCCTTTTTCTACGTCTGTCTGAAAGGAATTTTCTACCAATTTGTTTTCTTGCAAATGCAATACGCTTATAGTCATACTCAAATTCAGAATAATAATTGTTCATTGCAGTATTTGGAAAAAAGAATACAATTGAGTCCTTTTGAATCTTCCACAACGCTTCGTTAAGTTTTATGTGTTCCCAATACATATTAAACGAGTCGGGTAAATATTTTTTGATGTAGTCACTCAAAACAGTTGAATCTCTGTTCTTAAAACAATCTACCAACTCAAGTTCATATGCCTTATTATTCGCAATCTGTACATTAATTAATGAATAAGCCATTCTTTCGTATGCAGGCCCTCTACTTCCATAATTCACAGTGTATTCATGTTGTAGAACGCTATAACATGTTTTACCGTTTTGGTTGATATTGAACCAACTATCGGTTTCTTCAATCCTATAAAATTCATAAAAATCACTTGGCTTATTTGTGTAAATGGTATCGGCAAAAACATCATCAATGGTAGCATAGTCAACCTGATATCGCCTTAGATTGTCATTTGAGTTTCCGAAAAGATCTACCCAATACTTTAAAACAAACCAGACCGCAAAGCTTGAATCACTGATAAGGTAATTGGGATTTGAAATGCTCTCATTCATTACTTCAATATCTTCTCCTGCCATTTCTATATAGTAGCTTATATCAGAAAGCAACTCTAAACATGGCTTTGCACCTACCGTATTGCTTATTTGGTAATTTGTATCAATTTTTAGACAGCTAAAAACATTTGACCTGTCAATTTGAATTGTATCAAAAAGCAAAATGTAGCCGGCCGCTCTTACAAGTTTGTAATGGCCTTTTGGTATAATCCAATCCCCATTCGCACTTCTTAAACCCGTTTTATCGCCCTGTTTAAGCACATAAGCACTTGATCCAAAAATTGCGGCATTATCAAATTCACTAAGCCATTTTTCTTTCAAATTGATTATAGGTACATACCCTTTTTCGTAGCTATAAGCCAATTGCGCTGAATCCCCAATCTTTAATGGGTTAACATAAACAGGCTCAATCAACCAGTTACCTGCGGTATCAACCACACCCCAATTATCGTAAGTTGGTTCATTTTCCCAGTAATTCATTTTTTGATAAGAATGTGAAAAAGGACAGGCTCTTACTGAAGCCACGCCTCTTTCAGGATCAAAATCCGATATGGCGCAATATTTCGGTTCAATCAGCCACAGTAAACTTTCACTTAGCACACCAACATGAGCAGAATCCACTTCGGCGAAATAGAATTTTTCATCAGAGTTGTAATCTTCAAATAGCTGCAATTGAACCAGTTTTGAAGTGTCTACATGATTAAGGTAATACGACTTTCCATCTGCAAATGATTTTCTCAATGCCTTAATCTCTCTAATTCTTTCTTCCTTATCAAGATCATTATTTTGAGAAAAGCTCGAATTGAAACAAAAAAGGGCTAGCAAAGCCAGCCCAATATATCTTATAAAAATTTTCATTCTACAAATCTTCAGCCTCAGCAATGAGTTCCGCTACGTCTAACACCTTTACCTCGTCTTCTTTGTTCTGGTTTTTAACCCCATCAGTGAGCATAAGCGTACAAAAAGGACAACTGGCTGCAATTACCTTAGCTCCAGTACCCATGGCCTGATCAGCCCTTTCAAAATGAACTTCTTCATTCCCTTTTTCAGCCTCTTTAAAAATCTGCGCACCCCCAGCGCCACAGCACATGCCATTTTCACGGCTACGTTTCATTTCCACCAATTCGGCATCAAGTTTTTCTAATAAGAACCTAGGTGCTTCATACTCATCATTGGCACGACCTAAGTAGCAAGAATCATGGAAGGTTATGTGTTTACCTTTAAAAGCGCCACCACCTTTCAAAGTGATCTTACCTTCATCAATAAGCCTTTGCAAAAACTGGGTGTGGTGAATTACTTCATATTTGCCTCCCAATTCAGGGTATTCGTTTTTCAGAGTATTGAAACAATGCGGACAAGCAGTTACAATTTTTTTTACTTCATATCCATTCAATATGGCGATGTTTTGTTGCGCCATCATTTGGAATACCATTTCGTTACCGGCTCGTCTTGCGGGATCGCCGGTGCACATTTCTTCGCCACCAAGTACAGCATAATTGATATTCCAATTATGCAATATCTTAATAAATGCTTTGGTAATTTTTTGAGCACGTTGGTCAAAACTACCAGCGCAACCCACCCAAAATAGTACATCTGGCGTTTTTCCTTCGGCCATCATTTCGGCCATGGTAGGTACTTTTATAGTGCTCATCTATGCGTTGTCTTTTTTGGTTTCTAAATTCTGTGCCCAGTTAAATCTATCATCAGCCGGAAAAGCCCAAGGCGCCATGTTGTTTTCTACATTGCCAAACATTACGTTCCATTCTCCTGGACTTTGTGCTTCGTCCATTATCATGTGTCTTCTTAGTTTTAATATAATGTCAAGTGGGTTAATATTAACCGGACATTCTTCTACACATCCATTGCAAGTTGTACAAGCTCTAAGCTCTTCATGAGTAATGTAGTCACCAATCAACGACTTGCCATCTTGGTGATCAGCTCCATTTTTATCAATCGCAATTCCTACTTCTTCAACCCTATCTCTTGTGTCCATCATAATCTTTCTAGGCGAAAGATCTTTCCCTGTATTATTGGCAGGGCAAACTGAAGTGCATCTACCGCACTCAGTACAGCTGTAGGCATCAAGCAAGTTTTTCCAACTAAGGTCATTTACATCTTTAGCTCCAAATCGTTCTGGCGGTGGCGGCGCATCATCGCTAAATGCTGCTTCTGGATCCATCATCATAGCCACCTCGTTTTGAATCTCAGGCATATTTTCCATTTTGCCTTTTGGCGCCTCTAAATCGGCATAATAGCTATTAGGAAAGGCCAACATTATATGTAAATGTTTACTATAGGTTACATAATTTAAAAAGAAAAGGATTCCCAGTATATGCACCCACCAAAGTGTTCTTTCAATTACTAAGAGCAAGGTTTCGTTCATACCTGCAAACATTGGAGCCATAAACTGACTCACCAAAAAACCACCTGTTTCTGCGTAATGTTCCGCTCCAACTTCTTGTAATTGCAAGTCTATCGCATTCATTAATAGCAAAGCACCTACTAAGATGATCTCAAAAATCAAGATCAAATTAGCATCAAGGGTTGGCCAACCTTTCATTTCACGTTTTTGAAATCGATCAACCTTCATTACCACCCTTCTATAAAGGAAAATGACACAGGCAATAAAAACGCCTACTGCCATAAGCTCAAAAAATCCGATTAGAATCGGATAAAGAGATCCGAGTATTGGAGCGAAAATTCTATGCGTTCCAAACACACCATCAATTACAATTTCAAGAACTTCAATATTTATAAGAAGAAAACCAGCATAAACCACAAAATGCAATATGGCCATAGCAGGGCGTTTGAACATTTTCTTTTGCCCAAATGCAAATAGAAGCACTTGCTGCCATCGCTCACCTTTACGATCATTACGTGGTTTATCGTCTATTCCTAGATTTATATTCCGAGTGATAAATTTTATTCGCTTTGCAAAAAGATAAATGGCACCGGCCAGTATGGCTGCAAAGAGAACTTGAAATGCAATTTGCATAAAGAGCTTTGTAAGTGTAACAACAAAAATGGGCATTTGTTAAGACAAAGAGGCTTTTAAACTATCCCCAAGAAAGGGAATTACACAAAATGAAAAAAAAAGTTTGCCATTTGATTGCTAAGAATATATTTGCACCCGCGTTCACAACAGGTGAACACAAAAAGTGTTGGTGATGTAGCTCAGTCGGTAGAGCAAAGGACTGAAAATCCTTGTGTCGGCGGTTCGATTCCGTCCATCACCACATTTTAAGCCCTTACAGCAATGTAGGGGCTTTTTTGTTGTATAGTGTACCAAATAAAGAGCATTAGACAATAAAACCTAGAATGTGTCATGAGATTTATCTTAAGGGTATCTGTCGTGAAAAATCAGAACCAACCTCGAGTATCGCAGGGAAATTTTCTTTTGTCGTATAGCACGCCCTGGTGAGAAGGCTACGCAAACAATGGGTACTGTTTGAAAAATAAAATAAACTATGGGTTACCTTTTTTCAATAGCTCCATAAACCCAAGTCGAACAAACAACAACGGCTATGCTTGTAGCCGCGAGCCCTAAAGCATACGCTTTGGGGCTTTTTATTTAAAGCCTTCTCCTTTTTCAATAATCTCCCAAGTGTGGTCGCCAAGTAACTTTACCGTTGCCACAAAGGCATCGTATGGCATGCTTTTACCCCATTCTTTGGGAGAAACCATGGTGAGCATGTCTTTATCGCCTTTAGAATAAAGGTGATACGTATGAGAAATTAAAGGCTCAAATCTCATTTCAGCCAAGTAAATTCTTTCAGAAATTTCAACCCTTGCTTGTATCTCTTTGGCCTGCTTGGCCAAAAGCTCCATTTGCTCATAGAGCTGGCCCATTTGCATATCGGTTTGCTCGTGCATAGCACTCACAGCCCGGCCTTTAATTTTTCCTTTATCTTCTGGTTTAATTACGGCCCCACCTACAGTATGTGCATATTCTAAACTGTGGGGATTTTCAGTAATCTTATCCTTATCAATAGGATTTATAAATTCTCTCTTTTTGTCTTTTTGCTCTTCGCTCATGCTTAAATAAAAACCAAATACCTGTCCCAAAGTTCAACTTATTGTATTAAAACTGTGGCTTTTGGCAGTAAAAAATGAATTTGCTGAATGGTTTCATAATTATAACTGGTTGTTTGAATCTGCCTTAACCCTTCAAACTTTTTCAATCTTTGATCAACAGAACCTTCAGCACAATCCTTTACTGAAATAAAATTTAAGTTTTCAGGCAAATTCATCATGTTTCTATTAGTAAATGGATTCACAGGATTTTGATCCAACACTAGCTTTTTTAAATTATCCAAGTAGCAAAGTTCAGTGGGCAGCTCTTCAATGTTGTTGTTTGATATATTGAGCTTTTCAAGCTTCGGACATTCAGCCAACACATAAAACAACTGAGAAAGATTTAATCTAGGGTTTTCAGATACATTTAAAACCTTTAAGTTTTTTAATCTCGAAATATTTTCAGAAAGCGTTCGAAGGTTGTTTCCACTTAAATCTAACTGCTCAAGATTCGGAAAAGCGGTTAAATCGACAGGTAGTTGCTCAAGTCTCCTATTTCTAAAACTCAAAGACTTAACGCTCTGATTTTCTTTAAGTAACACTGCAATTGGATTTAGTAATTGGCTCATCGTTTTTGTGTTTTCGTTTTAATTGATAAAGCGAAATACTCAGTGGGGTGTGCATACTTGTTGCGCAGTGTCTTTTTGAATAAAAAATTTAAAGCGCTGCAACCCATTGTAACAATTGGCCATTTAAATGCGTACTACCAGCAACGTGGAAAATCAACAACTACAACAAATCATTGACGGCTGCATAGAAGGTCAGCGCAAATACCAATACAAGTTCTATAACTTGTTTGCATCAAAAATGATGGGTGTTTGCCTCAGATATGCCAAAAACCAAGCCGAAGCTGAAGACATTTTACAAGATGGATTTGTAAAAGTATTTGGCAACATGCACAAGTTTCAGCCCTACGGTTCTTTTGAAGGATGGGTACGCAGAATTTTTGTAAATACTGCTATTGAATATTACCGGCAACGTCGGCGATTCATGATTAACGATATTGAATTGGAAAATCATGACTTTGAATTTAACGACGATGTGGTTGACAAAATGGCCGCAGAAGAAATTATTGGTCTTATAAAAGATATGCCTGATGGTTATAGAATGGTATTTAACATGTACGCCATTGAAGGTTATAGCCATAAAGAAATATCAGATGAATTAGGCATTTCAGTTGGAACTTCAAAATCGCAATACTCAAGAGCCAGATCGTACTTACAAAAACAAATGGCCGAGATAGAAAAAAAAGAGACTGTTAACTTACGCTTGCATGGATAAAACCTTTGAAAATAAGCTTCAAAGCAAACTCAGCAATTTTGAAGCTAATGCACCCAAAACTACTTGGGATAAGGTAAACCATGACCTTGAACATCCATTTGAGACCAAATTAAAGGGCAAATTAAATGGTGTTAGCGCTACAGTGGCAAGTGGTACTTGGTCTGGAATAGAAAGTAATCTACCAGGCTCTATTGAAAGCGGATTGCGCGAGAAATTAGGAGCTCACGAAGCACCTGTAAGTGCCACATTATGGGGAGCCATTTCAAGCCAAGTAGAAACCATGCCTGGCGTATTTGAAGAAGCTATTCAAGATAAACTAGCCAATTACCAAGCAACACCAAGCGCTGGGGTAATGAATGCCATTTTTGCTAGACTTAATGATAAAAAAATCTTCTATTGGAGAAGAATAATTTCATCGGCAGCTGCAGTTCTGCTTCTTTTCGGCATATTATTCTTTAACCATAAATCTATTAACAGATCGGCCGGTCTTGTTGCAAATGATAAAAACCCAACAATTGGTGAAGGTTTAATGCCCAATGAATTAACCAATAGTAATGACAATAAGTCAAATGAAAATTGGGCTTCAATAACTAGTGGAAGCCAATCACTAGGCGATAAAGGAGGATTTAAAGAAAACTACAATTCAAATTCTGAAAAAGGAGATTTTCTTAATACAAATACGCTCGCCAATAATAATGGTGGTAACATAACCAATAACAATAAAGCTATTGGCAACAATGAATATTCTAAAGATGGGCTCAATGGCGTGCATTCTTCTTTTGAAGAATTTGACCAAGCCAATTCGGGTAAAAAATTAAGTGCCATTTCTGAAGTTGATGCTGAGCTGTTGGCTTCAATAGCGACAGAACTTCCTACAATAAATTCTATTGACCTGAAAGAAGGAGCATTTTCGGCTTCTCATGCTGCCGTAAACCTTACTTTAAATGCGTTGCCCAAGCCAATTATTGAAACCCCAGATGATGTAAAGCCTTTAGACTTTAGTTTGGTAAGCTCTAATGGCGCATTTGCAATGAGAACTAAATCTCACAGCATGTTGGCGGCTTACAACGAATCATATACAGATTTTAATGAAGATCTATATCAAACAGGTGGTTACAACTCTATTGGTGTTAACTTAGCATTGGGTGTTTCAAAAAAAGCCAACTTATTGAGCGGTTTACAGCTTACCCACGCCAGAAACAAACTCGAATTCAACATACATTCAAGTAACTCTCCAACTTCTTTAAATAGCCTAGTTGACAATGGCAACGTTGTTACCAATTACTATAGTCCTGTATCAAACCAGTTGGCTTCTAAGCGAGAGAGCGAACTTGAATATCACAATGTTGACCTTGCAGTTTTAGATGGCGACAGCGTTATTTCTGGAAACAATTTTGGGCTTACAAACTCATTCTTTTTTGTAGACATTCCAGTTGGTTTTGAATTAGACTTAGTACAAAAACATAAATCATCAATAACGGCACGTATAGGAGCTAAGATTAGAATGATTGCAGGCGCAAATACATATCACGTTAATAGCGATAGGGATCAGATCATTGAAGTGTCATCAGCGGTTTCGCAGGCATTTTACCAAACAAGTATGGTTGGCTTTAGTGGCTTGCAATATCAAAGAAACTTAAACAACAATTACGAATTCTTTGTAGGCCCTGAAGTAAATCTAAACCTAACTGATATTAACAGAACAGGAACTTGGGTTTCAATGAGACCATTTCAATTTGGCTTAAACCTTGGTATTAGGCAAAAACTCAGCTAAAATTTAGGTACGCATAATCTTTGCATCCTTTGCCAAGAATGTTGTTGTATTAAAAATCAAACAGCATGAAACACAACATCGAAAACAAGATTGAATCGCTTACCACTTACCTTTTAAGCATCGGAGTATTACTTCCATTATCAATTCTCTTGATAAAACATCTGCTTTTCTAAGGTAGCTAAGGCCTTATTTTGCCGGTCATTAAAGCATCAATGGCCAAATACTTCAAACTTCTGTTCATTTTAACCGCTGTACTAATTTTTAGGCCAATTGTGCGGGCTCAAATTATAACAGTAGCTAAGGTTCATTTCAAGGGTTTAAAACGTACCAAAGAGTCAACCTTAAACAAGCTAATTCAACTTGAAGGAAAAGAGATTGCCATATCAGATACATTTAGCGTATTTAGCCAAGCTAAAATTGATCTATACAATACCAAACTATTTGCACAAATAAACCACACCACCAAAACCCAAGGTAATAATGTAATAATTACGTTTTTAGCTATTGAAAGATGGTACACCTATGCCATGCCTTACTTTGACTTAATTGATCGAAATTTTAATGCGTGGTGGGTAACACGAAATCATGAGCTAGATAGGGTAATAATTGGAGCGGACATTACTCAAAAAAACACTACTGGGCATAATGACGACCTTTCTTTCTCATTCTTACTTGGCAACCAAACCCGGCTAGGATTAGAATATGAACTGCCCAATAACTTTAGAAATGGTAAGTATGGCATTGGTTTTTCTTTCCAATATCATGCGCATAGAAATGTAAACTACAATAATGCAAATGATCAGCTTGCATTTTTAACTGCAAATACGGTTTTGCTTAATAGATGGCTTGGCCAAGCTTCTTTATCATTTCACTTCGATTTCAATCGTGAACTTTGGATAAATATTGGTTTTCAGCATGAAAATGTGAGTAGTGATGTAACTGACCTTAATCCTAATTACAATGGGATTTACGGATTGGAACAATTGTTTTTTGGGTTTTCGAAAATAGGATTAAGGTTAGACTCTAGAGATGTAAGAGGTTATGCTCAAAAAGGGCAATTGCTTTGGGGCGAGGTTTCTGGTTACTCTTTTGCCAAACAAGGCCAGTTAAATTTTATTGAACTAAATGCCAGATATACCCGGCACATTCCTTTTTTCAAAAGAGGCGATCTAGCTGTTAGTAGTATTGTAAAACTGAGCCCAAATAAATCAAGGCCCTATTTTTTAAACCGAGGCATTGGCTGGGGATTAAATTCAATTAGGTGTTATGATTATTTTGTGGTAGACGGCAACAGCTTTTTTGCTCAAAAAGCTTCGTTTAGATTTAGGGCTATAGATACTAAGCTAAATCTTAAACGAATTAAATGGCAACCTTTTCAAATAATCCCTTTCAAAGCCGCACCAAAAATATTTTTTGATGTCGCTTATGTAAACAACTCTCAATATTTGCTACAAGGTGATTTTTTTAACAAGCCCATTTATTCTTATGGGGTTGGACTAGACCTAATTGTTTTTGACGATGCGGTTTGGAGGTTTGAATATGGTTTAAATCATCAAGGCAACGCAGCTTTTTTCTTAAATTTTACATCTGCTATTCAATAGTTGCCTTGCAATCGTATCTTTCACAACATCTTGAGAAGAGTCTATCATATCTTTTTGTTTGTATTTGGTCTAAACAGCATGGCCAATGCCCAGGTTTTAGGCACTGAGATATACTCAAGCAAAATTGATAACGATACGGCCTGGATTCAAGCCAATGTTTATTACTTCTGTAATTCTTATTTTCAAATAAACGACTCTCTTAGTTTTGAAGTGGTTGTAAATCCTGTTGACACAGTTAAGCTTGTTACAAAGCCAAGATCTATTACGGTTGACACGGTTTATACCAATTGCGATTATTGTGGTTGCCCAGATACTTTTTGCACTTTTCCATTTATTGTAAGGCAAAAAATGAGCTATGTTTTTGTTGCACGAGATTTCGGACTTCAAAACATTTGTGAGGTAACGGCAAAAATCTCACCTGGTAAACGTTTTGCGGGTAATACATACATAAATGGAGCTAACACCACGGTAATGACCGCCAAGTGTAAATTCAACTTATGTTTTAGCAAACAAATGCATCAGTATAATTTTAATCTTACACCAAGATTTTATGCACTTGAAGAGAAAAGCTACATACATGCCCAAGGTTTTTCTCAGGTTTTTGATTCAATAAACAACACTACAAAAATTGACTTGATAAGCTCAAAACTTGTTGAGCCAACCAAAAAGTTTGGTAAAAAACTTCAATACAAAAAAGGGTATGATTATTTAAACCCACTTCAGTACAACGGCTACCCAAATACTACTAACTCCTTTCCTCGCGGTTTTCACCTGAATTCAGAAACTGGTGACCTTAGATTTAGATCAACGCAAATTGGTGAAGCCTTAATTAAATCTTCATTCACCGTTGTTGTAGATTCTGGAGTGTTGCAAGAGGCCGAAAGAGAGTTTATACTTTTTACAATCAACAATAGAAATGAGAATACTCCATACCTTACCGGAAAAAATAGTTCTTCATTTTTAAATCAAAATAACTATAAAATTTACGCTTGCTGGGGCAAGACCAAAAGCAGTTTTTTTATAGCCCGAGATAGAGATAATAAAGGCATTGGTAATTTAAAGCCAATAATACCAAGTGCCTTAAAACGTAATATTCAATTTAAAGTAAGGGGAGACAGCCTAGTTTTTGAATACAATTTTGACTCTTTAAACCTTCCCGATCGTCCATTAAAAATTGAAATTGTACTAGAAGATACTTTATGCAGCAGTGGTTCAGAAAGTTCATTTAGCATTTTGTTCTTCAATAATTATATACCAGTTACTAAGCCTAACATTTCCTTAAAGCAAAAGAGACTGTTTCAACTAAACGCTACCCTTGATTCTAATTTTTTAGCTGAAAAATACTCTTGGAGAATTGATGGTAAACAATACAACCAACTTGACACAACTTTTGAACTAAAAACACCCGGAGATTACAACTATAGACTAATCTCTTACGGGCCAGGAGGATGTAATGATACTATTTTGTCAATTTACAAAACCCCTTCTTTTCCTTACGTAAAAATTGCCGATGTAAACGACAATGTATGCGAATTCAAAAACGTTACAATAAACTCGAGTTATTTTCATAGCGCACAATCACCTGAATATTCGTGGAATGGACAAAAGCTTGGAAGCGTATATAGTATTCAAGTTAAGTCTGACACCACCATTATTCTAAACGCAGAGTTCAATGATGGAACTATAAATTCAGATACATTACATATTAAAACTCTTGCAAATCCCTTCCCAAAAATTCTGGCACCTACAAATCACTGCTCAGGCAATAAATTAGAGCTTACGGCGGTAATTGATTCTAGTTTAGCTGATTCTACCAACCCATTGGTTTGGTTGGTAGACAATGACAGGTTCTTTAACCAAGAACACTTAATTCTTGAAGGTGAAAAAAGGGTAACACTATTTGTAAATTATGAGAATAGCTGCGTGAACAGTGTTTCTGAATTTTATAACTTTAATGTTGATTATGAAAGTGGTATTGATCCTTTTATTACATGCCCAGGTGAACCATTAAGATTTAAACCAGAAACGGAATTAAATTATAGCCATACTTTATTTATTGCAGATACGGTTTTTAATTCTGGGAAAATTGAATTTGAATATCCAAACACTAAGCAAAAAGATACCTTAATATTAGTCACTCAATTTGATTCGTCAGATGCTAAGTGCATTTTTAGAGACACCATCAAAATTGATGTTCTTCCAATTGTAAAATTTCAATTAATTGGCGACACCAATTTCTGCGCGAATGATAGGCCAATTGCAATACACGATACTAGTTTTATAAAACCTACGAATGGCACATGGCTTCCGCCTATTGGTAAGCTAAACGCAATAAGTAAAGATAGTTTTATTCCGAGCCTACTTGCACCAGTAGACACTCAGTATGTGGCCAATTACACTATTACCAACCCAAGCAACGGCTGTAAATTCAATAGAGATGTGCATTTTGCGGTTAAGCCTGTTTTTGCACCCCAATTTGTAGCTGACTCAATTAAGCTTTGTATAGGTGGTAATAATGTTTTACTAAATAGCATTGATTATGCAATACCTTCCATAGGCAACTGGGCCGGTAAAGGCGTAATTGACTCTATTGAGAAACAATACTTCTCCCCCTCTTTGGTAGGTGTTAACAGTACCAATACGCTCAATTATGTATATACAGGTAGCAACGGCTGCTCATCAAAAAGTAAAGTTGTAGTAACCGTAAACCTAAAACCAAACCCTGTAGCAAGAGTAAGGTCTGGTGTGGCGCCAATTTCTATTTCGTTTTCAGATTTAAGAGATACGGCAGATTGTCAAGTAGACGAATGGTTTTGGGATTTTTATGACAATTACGGAACACCCTGTACGCTTGATGTTGTAGTTGACACGGTTGGTGAGCTTTTTTGCCGATATTCTACGGCCCCAAACCCTGTGCACCGATATCGTAAATCTGGCATATACCCAGTAAAACTAGTTGTTAGAGACTCAAAAACTGGAGTAAAAGATAGTATTACTCGCTTAAACTACATCTTCTTAATTGGTAACTCCGTTAATGAGCAATCATTTAGTCAAATTAGCATTTACCCTAACCCAACTTCAAATGGCAAAATGATTATTGAGCAAGACGAATTTGATTTTTTAGAATATCAAATATTTAACACAACTGGCAAACTTCTTAAATCAGGAATAACACAAGGGCCAAGAAGCACTATAGATTATGAAGAATTCAAGGGCTTGCTTTTAATTTCGGTGTCAAACAGAGAAAAGACCCTTACATATAGTCAAAGAGTTTTGGTGAAATAGGCGAAGTTTAGATAGTTTTGGCCTTCAATTTTATTTGATGAGTGATACTAAAGTATATAATAGCGATAAGGCACCCGAACCAGTAGGTTTATACCCTCATGCACGTAGAGTAGGAAACTTGCTTTTTTTAAGTGGCATAGGCCCAAGAAGTAAGGGGACTAAGAAAATACCTGGTGTTGAACTTGATGATCAAGGCAACATTGTTTCTTATGACATTGAGGCACAAACCAAATCGGTATTTGAAAACGTTAAAACTGTTTTAGAAGCCTCAGGGTCTAGCTGGGAAAACTTAGTTGATGTTACCGTTTTTCTTACCAATATGAAAGACGATTTCAAAAAATACAACGCCATTTGGGCTGAATATTTTAAAGATGGCGCACCTTGTCGTACAACAGTTGAAGTTCTATCGCTACCAACCCCAATAGGAATAGAGTTAAAGTGCATTGCCACTATTGACTAATCCATGGCCCTAGCATTTGATTTTGGAAATACCAGGCTTAAGGCAGCCTTATTTGATTCTGATAATAATTTGTCTCATAAGTCTTTTTCATTTGAATATGATGATGATGAAACTTTTACTCGTTTTTTGTCTCTCCAAAATTCAAAGGAACAAGTAATCATTAGTTCGGTAAATGATCAATCATATATTAATAGAATAACCGATTATTTTAAAGATATAGTATTACTGAACTACAACCTTGCTTTGCCATTTCAGCTTGAATACGATACCCCTGAGACCTTAGGCAAAGACAGGATTGCAGCGGCAGCAGGTGCTATGGCTTTGTATACTGAAAGACCTTTACTTGTTATTGATGCTGGCACTTGTATTACTTATGATTTTATAAGTGATAAGAATGTTTACATGGGCGGGGCCATTTCCCCAGGTATTGATATGAAATTGAATGCCATGCACAAATTCACAAACAAACTCCCTTTAGCAAAATTATCACCTGACTATCAACCATTTAAACCACAAAAATCCACATTAAGCTGCTTGTTAGAAGGAGCCGTGGCAGGAACCATCCATGAAATAAAGGGGTTTATTGCAACGTTTGGCTACAATAAATCATTAAAAGTGATAATCAACGGAGGATCAGGACAATATTTGGCCGATAAAATTGAAAACAGCACATTTGCAGCGCCAAATTTGGTACTAATTGGCCTCCATCAAATCTTAAAGCTAAATGCACAATAGATTAGTTGTAATTACAACATTCATAATACTCTCATTTCAAGTGGGGGCTCAAGACATATTTTCACCTTTGTCTACACAAGGTGTTGGTCAATTAAGAAACAAATCCTTTATTCATAACTTGAGTATGGGCGGCTTGGGCACAGCATTTACTCATAGTGACTCAATGGCCTATTCATTAAAAAATCCAGCAACATCAGCCTACTTAAAATATACGGCTTTTGACTTTGGAGTTAAGCTAGGAGCAAATCAAGTTATAGGTATTGAAGATGGTAACCGTGGAGCGTTCAACGATTTTGGTTTAAACTACATGTCAATGGCTATGGTTTTGAACAAAAAGAAAGGATGGACCGCAGCCTTTGGGATTGCACCTTATTCTGCCTTTGGCTATAGATCAGCTGCTTCTTTTAGTGATAGCTTAAAAGTTGAAGAGCACTTTTTTGAGGGTGGCCTTAGCGAATCTTATGTAAATACAGCATTTAGGCTTTACTCAAATAGGTCTAAAGTGAGACAGGCTGGCGAAAAAAATGACTTGCTTAGAAAAAGAAAACAAGACTCATTGGTGAAGGTGCCAAAGCTTCAAAATCTTACTATGGGTATTCAGGGCACCTACCTTTTTGGTAATAAGTTTTACGAGCATAACGTGTTATTTCCAAACTCAATTGACCTAGCATCTATAAACACCGTAAACAATTATCTTATTAGAGGAGTTACCTACCGAGTGGGTATGCATTATAAGCTTAAAGACATAAGTTTTTCTACTACAAAAAAATTGAAGAGTGGAGAAAGTAAAATAGTAAACCATAAAATTGATTTTGATTTAGGCGCCTATTTTGGATCTTCAGGAAACAATCGCGCTACTTTAAGAAGACACGCGACTTCATTTTTAATGGTTGGAGATAATGTTACTGTTCCTGATACCGTTCTACCGCTCCAAATCACAACAGGCACTTTTAGGCTTCCAAATTCTTTTGGAGTAGGATTTATGTTCACAAAAAAGGACAATTGGAGCTTTGGTGTGGATGTTGACTACACTCAATGGAGCACTTTTAACTACGATGGATTATCATCATCTTTAAATGACGAGTTAATCCTCTCAATTGGTGGCAGTTACACCCAACCTGACCCTGATAACTTTTTTGAAAGACTTGAATATAGAGCTGGATTTAACTATCGAGAATCATTTCTAAACCAAAACAATAAACAGCTAAATGGCTATAGCACGACTTTTGGAATAGGAATGCCATTCGGTAAAACGATTAAGAGTAATCTAAACTTAGGATTTGAATATGGAGCACTCGGAAATAGAGCGGATCACCTATTTGAAGAGCGCTATTATAGCTTCTATCTAGGAATTACCGTAAATGAATTTTGGTTTCAACAATATAAAGAAAAGTAACAAAGCAATGAAAACCACAATGAGAATAAGAATAGCCCTTTTTCCAATTCTAATGTTTCTGGGAGTAGGAGCATTACAAGCGCAAGACTGCGACCCACAAGCTTGGGAACCTATGGATGAAGAGAAACAAGAAAAATGTACCGGTAAGCTTTCGGTTTTTCACAGTGATGTAAAACAAAAAAATTACGATGGTGCCATTCGCCATTGGAGATATTACTTCTGTAATTGCCCTAAAGAAGACAACGGACAGAAATGGGTTTATATAGACGGAGCCAAGATAATGGTTGCCAAAATCAAAGAAAATAAAGCCAATAAAGAAGTTGCAAAAGCATATTACGATACACTAATGATGATCTATGATAACTGGATCATAAACTACGGAGAAGAAGGTAAAGTAACTGGATACAAGGGCCTTTATACTTACGCCTACCAAAACGGTACGCTTGAAGGGCTTGACCAGGCCAGGGTATACTTTGAAAAAAGTATGGAAATTGAAGGCCAAAAGTCTACTTACCAAACTGTGAATTACTACATGTCAGTAGTTCAAAAGTTGGCTAAATACAAAAAAGTAGACACTACTTATTGGGTTGAAAAGTACTTCTATACTTCTGAACTAATTGATGCCAACTTAGCTGATAGCAACGGAAAGTACTTTGCAAAATGGCAAAAGACTCGAGAAGACATTGATAATATGATGGCACCCGTGCTAACTTGTGATCAATTGATTCCAATGTATGAGCAAAAAATGACCGAAAACCCAACAAAGGAAGATCTTGCCAAAATGGTGATTTTTATGGAACGTAAAAATTGCACTGAAAGCGAAACATACGAGAAAGCCGCAAGCATGCTATGTAATATAGAACCATCGGCTACCTGTAAAGCAGCTTTAGGTAAAATTAGATATGGTAAAGGAGATTACAGTGGAGCAATTACCTTATTTAAAGAGGCCATTGATTTGCAAGAAGATACCAAAGAAGATGCTAAGTACCACTTGAGCATAGCTGACTGCTACGTAAAAATGGGCAGCACAAATTCAGCTTTAAGTGCTACAAATTCTGCAATTGCTAATGATCCTAGTTTTGGAAGAGCGTATATGTTAAGAGGTAGTATTTATGCTACACTTGCTAAAGGTTGTAAAGATTTTGATAGAAAAGCAGCTTACTGGGTGGTAGTTGATCAATTTATCAGAGCGAAAAGTGTTGATCCTAGCTTAAGTGAAACTTGTAATGGAAGAATTGCAAGCTATAGCAACTATTTCCCTGCCACAGGAGAAATCTTTTTTCAAACCGATGCTAATGGTGCTACACTAAAAGTTGGTGATTCTTACACTGTTAAGTGCCTAGGAGTAACTACCAAGATACGAGCGAAAACAGAAGGTTAAAAACACTGAATAAACAAGAAAAGCGCAGGCCAAAACCTGCGCTTTTTTGATTAAAGCCAAATGAAAATACACCTAGCTATTTTAAGTTTCATGTTTCTCTTGGTGGCTTGCCATGAAAACGATCTTGATCAGGTGGCTTCTTTAACCAACGATGAAGACTTACCCCAAATAGTTATGGAAAATGCTGAGATAGAGTTTACAGACTCTGCCAAGCTACAAGCCATTATTGCAGGTGGATATATTGAAAGCTTTACCTTTTTAAATGAAGACAATGAAGTTACAGATCGTAAACTCGTAATGACCAAAGGGGTTAAGGCTAGGTTTTATAGCAAACAAGGGGTTGTAAATAGCGTACTTACCGCACAGCAGGCCGTAAGGCTAGAGCAAGAAAAGAAAACCGAGATTGAGGGAAATGTTGTGGTTGTAAATAGTAGAGGAGATTCTCTATCAACCGAATTTTTATTGTGGGATGAAAAAGATGAAACCATTTCATCTGATAGAAAAGTAAGAGTTAAAACCTCCGACGAGATCATATTCGCCGAAGGCTTTACCTCTGATATGAACTTTCAAGAGTATACTTTCAAGAAAGTTACGGGTACTATAAGCTTAAATTAGCTTATCCTTCTACGTTTTTGTAATCTTCAATAAACTGAGCCAATCCAATGTCAGTAAGCGGATGATTAAACAGTTTATCAATTGAAGAACCTGGACAAGTAACAACATCGGCACCAATTCTAGCACATTCAACAATATGCATTGGATGACGAATACTTGCTGCTAAAATTTCAGTTTCAAAACCAAAGTTTTCAAAAACTTCTACCAAGTCTTCAATTAGTGTTAATCCATCTGTTGAGATATCATCTAATCTACCAAGAAAAGGTGAAATGTAAGTAGCACCAGCTTTGGCAGCCAAAATACCTTGGCCTACACTAAATACTAAAGTACAGTTTGTTTTAATGCCTTCGTTGGTAAAAGCTTTAATGGCTTTAATTCCATCTCGGGTCATTGGTACTTTTACCACAATGTTTTTGTGCAAAGCAGCCAACTCGCGACCTTCTCTCATCATACCATCAAAGTCGGTTGAAATTACCTCAGCGCTAATATCACCTTCAACCATTTCGCAAATGGTTTTATAGTGGTTCAATACGTTTTCACGGCCTTTTACTCCTACTTTCTTCATTAATGAAGGGTTAGTTGTAACACCATCAAGAATTCCTAAATCGTTAAGCTCCTTAATCTCATCAAGGTTGGCTGTATCTATAAAAAATTTCATGGACTAAATTGTGAGACGAAAGTAAAAATAAAAAAAGGTAAGCTAACTGTATCGCACCGCTCAACCACCTCAACCTTGCTACCTTCCGATCCTGGGGTCAAAGGTAGGAGCTGGTCGTACAGCGCTTACCCGAGTGCAAAGGTATCATAAGACCAACTCTCTCCAAATGTTTAGCTAATAAAAACACTCTTTTTCTCATCTTTTTTTACACGCTTCTGAGCAAGAGCAATTTACAGTAAACCTTGCAGTAGAATTCTCTGTTGAGTAATTTCGAAGCGCTACAGAACTACTACTATGACCAATCAAAAACATAATTTAGAATTCAATAAAAACGAAGACGAAAACAAGCTGAAGCTCATGCGGTTAAACCAAGAGCTTAAGAAAATTCATCTTGGCGGAGGCGAAAAACGAATTGCTAAATTGAAGAGTCAGGGTAAAATGACTGCCCGAGAAAGAGTTGAATACTTAACCGATGAAGATTCTGATTTTTTAGAAATTGGTGCTTTTGCTGGTTATGATATGTATAAAGAACATGGTGGTTGCCCTGCAGGTGGTGTGGTAACCGGCATTGGTTATATAAGCGGGCAGCAATGCGTAATTGTTGCTAATGATGCTACTGTAAAGGCAGGTGCGTGGTTTCCTATTACGGGTAAAAAGAATTTAAGGGCGCAAGAAATCGCCATTGAAAATAAGCTTCCAATCATTTATTTGGTAGATAGTGCTGGTGTTTATCTTCCATTGCAAGATGAAATTTTTGCTGACAAAGAGCACTTCGGCAGAATGTTTAGGAATAATGCGGTAATGTCTTCAAAAGGAATAATTCAAATAGCTGCCATAATGGGTTCTTGCGTGGCAGGCGGGGCTTATTTGCCAATTATGAGCGATGAAGCTCTAATTGTTGAAGAAACGGGCTCAATTTTCTTAGCGGGGCCTTATTTGGTTAAAGCAGCTATTGGAGAGACAACTGATAATGAAACTTTGGGCGGAGCAACTACACAAAGTGAGATTTCTGGAGTAACAGACAATAAATTTAAAACCGACCCAGAAGCATTAGACTATATAAAAGGTATAATGGATAAGCTAGGCAGTTTTGAAAAAGCAGGTTACAATAGAAAAACCCCTACCCTTCCTAAAAAAGATCCTAAAGAAATATTTGGCTTAATTAATCCAGAAAACGCCAAGCCTTACGAGACTAGAGAAATTATTGAGCGATTGGTAGATGACTCAGATTTTCAAGAGTACAAGGAGAAATATGGACAAACCATAGTTTGTGGATATGCACGAATTGATGGATGGAGCGTTGGCATAGTTGCCAATCAACGTCAAATTGTAAAAAGCAAAAAAGGCGAAATGCAATTTGGCGGGGTAATCTACTCTGATTCAGCAGATAAGGCTGCTCGTTTTATAATGAATTGTAACCAACGTAGAATACCATTGGTTTTTTTGCAAGATGTTACTGGTTTTATGGTGGGTACAAGAAGTGAGCATGGTGGCATTATAAAAGATGGTGCAAAACTTGTTAGTGCCGTTTCTACTAGCGTTGTGCCAAAATTTACCATAATAATGGGCAACTCCTACGGTGCTGGCAATTATGCCATGTGCGGAAAAGCATATGACCCAAGACTAATTGCAGCATGGCCAAATAGTAGAATAGCTGTAATGGGTGGCGCACAAGCGGCTAAAGTTTTGGCACAAATTCAGGTTTCTTCTTTAAAGGCCAAAGGGCAAGAACCAGATGAATCAACCCAACAAGAGTTATTTGATAAAATTAAGAATAGGTATGATGCTCAAACTACACCCTATTACGCAGCCGCCAGGCTTTGGACAGATGCCATTATAAATCCTCTTGATACAAGAAAATGGATTTCAATGGGCATTGAAGCAGCCGACCACAATCCTGAAACTGAAAAATTTAATGTAGGGGTAATTCAAACCTAAAATAACACTACAGGTTTTCGTATAACGTTACTGTTATTCCTAATTTCTATTATTGCGCATTTTGGTAAATGTGCAGTTTCTATAGTAGCTTGGCTTGTGTTTGAAAATATTGCCAATGTTTTCCCGGCTAAGTCAAAAACTGTAATGCTATTGGCCTGTATTTGTGCTTCAATATTTAACCAGCCATTGTTTACGGCCCAGTAAAAATCTTGTTCAACAGCTTTTGAGATGTTAACGGCATCTCCTTCTAATTGAAGCCAAAACGTTATGGTGTCTTTATTGCAATCTCCCATTGCTCTTAATTTGAACTTGTACCTACCTGATCTTACAATATCAAGGATGAGTGTATCATCTTTTACCAAAGTATCATTAACAAACCAATTGACTTCATTCGCATTTTCTGAATTTGAAGCCATCACTAATTTCCCTTTAGACTGCTCAATGATTTCATATTTTGCCTTGGCATCGTTTATCCCAATATTCCACTTTTCAAAATGGTTAAACACCACCCATTTAGTAAGTCGTTTAATCTGAGTTGCTGTTGAATCGCTTAGTGTAGCGCTAAAGCTATTTTTAGTGGGGTCTAACCTATAAAAACAAGTATAAAAGCAGCAGGCAGCCGCAAAAGAACCTTCTAAACTTGGATGGCTTTCATCAGTGGCGTAAAGTTCAATGCCTGGGTATAGCGTCCTTAGTTTTTTCCATACTTCGCCAACGGGTATTACAACACCACTATTGGTATCGGCAAGTTTCTGATATCTAAGGGCTAACAAGCTATCCATTCCACTATAGGTGCATACTGGTGGCCAAACCGCACAATTCCTTGAGTCGCCATACTTTCTTCCCCATGTTCTATAAAAAGATGGCACGGCACATTCTGACCTATTTCTTATAGCCGCCACCAAACTTTGGGCAGCAGGGTACACATATTCATTAACATCAGCATTGGGAAAAGAAGGCAATTGACTCTGCTCTTGAAGCACAACATAATCCCATTTTTTCTGTCTTATTTTGGTAAGTGTAATACCATCTTTACTATGCCTATCAAGCGTATAACCACCGGGAGTATTCTTATCGGCAATAAGCAGCTTATTTTCGGCTGTGGCAAAATCGGCTACAAGCTGTGGCATATTGTTGCGGTGGGTATAACTATTGCCTATAAACAATGCTTTTACCGTGTCTTGGGCAATTAAACTAGAACAACTAATGATTGATAAAAAGAATACGGCTAACTTCATCGTTTATTATACGCTTATTCGAATTTCAGGTTGTTTCAACATAAAAAAATAATTGACATCAATTTGACCTGAGGCAATTACTTTAACCCCGATTTTATATGCAGATCTCGCTGAGGAAAAGGAATAGTAACATCGTGGGCTCTAAACAACCTATCAATTTCAAACCTAAGATCACTTTTTAAATTCTCAACGGTGAATGTTTTATTGGTCCAGAAGTATAATTCAAAAACCAAAGCACTATCTCCAAAATCATTAAACCTTACAAATGGTTTAGGCTCACTTTCTATATGCTGTTGGTTTTCTGCTGCCTGCAATAAAAGATCTCTCACAAGCTCTACATTACTACCGTAGGCAACTCCTACAACAACTTTAAATCGTGTTGATGTGGTTATGTGGCTCCAATTAACAACATCGCCCGATATGAATTTGCTATTAGGCACAATAATGTATGTATTCTCTCTGGTTTCAATTTTTGATGTTCTTATGCCAATATGCATCACCTTCCCTACATATTCATGCTTAATTTCAACTACATCGCCAACCCTAATGGTACCTTCAAAAAGCAGAATAATTCCGCTAATTAGGTCGTAAAATACTTGCTGTAATCCCAAGCCTATACCAACCAATAAGGCTGTAGAACTTGCTAGTAGTGCCGTAGTTTTAAAACCAAGTGAATCAAGTAAAATGGCAATGGCAATGGTATAAGCAAAATATCTGATGAGCTGTACTACGGCCGAAATACTGCCTTTGTCCATACCGCGGGTTACCACTTTTCTGGTAAGTACTAACTTTATTACTCTTACAACACTCCATGTAATAAACCAGGCAAAAAGTATCCAAAGCAGCTTTGAAACGTTTATATCAACACCATGAACATGGAATAAATGGTATTCTAAAATCTCTTTTAAAGTCATTTTTAATTAATGAGAGCAATATCTCTTAAATAGCTCAATTTTAAAAACTCAAACAAGAATATATTATTGGCATTACAAAAGTTTTGCAGTGCCTAAAGCTTAATAATTGAAGAATATGCCTTCAGATTCTACATTTTTCAATTACCAACTTCTACTATTTATAAATTGGGCCTTTGCTAGGCAAAAGTTAGATTTATTCGTAAATAATGGTTTAACGTTGAGCTTTCCCTTACATGGATGCGGTTTCTTGCTTTTTGATTTGTCGTTATTGTCGTATTGGAAGTTAATTGAGGGAAACCATTTCTTTAATACGAGAATAAATGCTTTAGGTAATTCTATGGAATGGCTAGGGCCTTATCTCCAAAACCTTTCAAAACAAAAGCCCCACATTTTTAATGCAGGGCTTTTACTTACTATAAACTAAATTTTAATCTATCCTTTATAAGTCAACCATTTGATCATCTGTTTCCAGCTTGGTTTGGCGCCGTAACTAAGCAAACCAATGCGGTATATTTTACCCGAAACGTACACTGACCCAATAAACGTAATAATCAGCACAACGATTGAAAGTAGCTTTTGCCACCATACCACTTCAAATGGAATACGAGCCATCATTACAATTGGCGAAGTGAGTGGGAAAATAGAAAAGAACACGGCAATTCCACTATTTGAATCTTGCATAATACTGCCTAACAATACCATTGATAGAATTAACGGCATTGAAATTGGAAGCATAAACTGCTGCAGGTCTTGCTGACCATCTACTGCTGATGCCACTGCGGCAAACAATGAAGAGTAAAGCAGATATCCACCTATAAAAAAGACAAGAAAATAAAATACCGTTTCAAAAATGTTAAAATCGCTACCTATTTGCATTATACTATCAAAAGCACCTTGAGACATTTGTGCTTGCATTTGTGGATTGGCGGCCATGTTTTCTTGCATTCCACTGAGCATATCTGGCATTAAAGAGCCAGCTACTACCGAACCAACCATTATTAAAACAATCCAAAAAGCAAACTGCGTAAACCCTAAAAGTGCATTTCCTATGATTTTACCCATCATCAATTCAAATGGTTTTACCGAAGAAATGATTACTTCAGAAATTCTACTTGTTTTTTCTTCTTGAACACCACGTAGCACCATGCTACCATAAATGAATATGAAAAAATAGAGTAAGAATGCACTTCCAAAAGCCAATCCGCTTGCAACGCCTATATTTCCTGTTTTTGCACCATCTTCTCCAATGGCTTTGGTTTCGGCATCAATGCTAATATTCTGAATTTTTTGGGCAATTGTTTTATCAATACCTTCTTCTTGCATTTTAACATCGCGCATTTTGTAGGTAATGGTACGCTCAATACGCTCAATGGTTGAAACACCAGGATTCTCTTTGTAGTAGATTTTGAGTCCATCCTCTTTCTCTTTAATGTCAGCGGGTATGTAAACAGTGGTCATTTCCCAACCTTCTTCTAAAAAAGAACGTTCAATTTCATCGGGCTCTAAATCAAATGTTGCTACTTTAAGTTTCTCATTACTTTCAAACTCGTTGGTAAACAAGCCACTTTTATCAATCAATGCTATTTCAGTGGTACCATCACCAGCCATTTTTGTTAAAAATGCCGAGCCAAAAATTAACCCAAGGTATAGCAAAGGGCCCAAAATGGTAACTAGAATAAAGGTGCGCGACTTGATCTTGGTCATGTACTCTCGCGCTATAATTAAATTTATCTTGTTCATTTTCTAGCTTTTAGCAATGTTTACGAATATTTCTTCAATGCTAGGCAGTACTTCGCCAAAGCCTATAACTTGTCTCTCGGCCATAAAGTGATTTAGCACTTCATTACTTTTTTCATCATTGGCCATTTTTATTTTTACCACTTGAGCCTGGTGCTCCTCATCAAAACTTTCTTCAAGCACATTAGAAGCTGCTGCAGGATAGCTACTCATTTTCTCTCCGCGGTATTTGATCTCAAATTCGTTGTTTTTGAATTGGCGTTTTACGTCAGCTATTTTCCCATCAAGCACTTTTTCGCTTTTGTGAATCATGGCTACATGGTCACACAACTCTTCAACTGATTCCATGCGGTGTGTTGAGAGCATTATGGTAGAGCCTTCATCTTTTAGTCTTAATAGCTCATTTTTTACGATCTCAGCATTTACCGGATCAAAACCACTAAACGGTTCGTCAAGAATTATAAGCTTGGGACGGTGCAAAACAGTAGCAATAAATTGCACCTTTTGCTGCATTCCCTTTGAAAGGGTTTCTACTTTTTTGTTCCACCAATCGGTAATCTCAAGCCTATTAAACCACCACTTAATTTCTTTAATGGCATTTGCTTTGGTCATACCTTTTAATCGCGCTAGATAGAGCACTTGCTCGCCTACCTTCATTTTTTTGTATAGCCCGCGTTCTTCAGGTAAATACCCAATAAGGTTTACCATTTCTTCGGTTATTGGGTTGTTATTAAAGTAAACATGCCCAACATCGGCTGGCTGAATTTGATTGATAATTCGGATTAGCGAAGTTTTTCCCGCACCATTTGGGCCTAACAAGCCAAATGTGCTTCGCTCGGGAACTTCAAACGATATATCCCTTATGGCCACCTTTTCACCATAAGACTTGCTTACGCCTTCTATTCTCAACATGAAAGCAAAGCTAATTAACTACATGTGTCAAAAAAGCAAATTCTATTAATCGTTAAAATAAGTGTAGTAAATGGAAAACTGGGCTGATGAATGTTGAATGTTGAATGTTGAATGTTGAATTGCCGCCTGACGACTGTAACCACTCTGAAAGTGTCGTCTGACGGCTTTTAGTTTAGAGTTTCTTGTTCCCAGTTTCTAGTCTCTGCATCGGCACTGACAACTAGCAGCGTGAGTCGCTTTTATAGTCCAATGTCTCATGTCCAAGGTCTATTCTAGTTGCCCATGGTTTAAACCAATGGGCGATGTTCAATTCAATCACAAATCGATATTGGATATTCTTTGTTCTGCGGTTCGATATTCAATATTATTGTTTTTGGCTAATGTAGTTTATAAACAAAACGGTCAATGTTATTTAGGGTAGTACGTGGCTCCGGACTTTAGACTTGGGACTTCAGACCTTGAGTTTCAAACTAGTCTTCATTTGAACCTTTACTTGGCTTGAAAACATAGGTATAAGTAATCCTTGGTGGGGTTTGCAATGGCTCTTCTTCAGGTTCTTGAAAAAAAGGCTCTTTGGGTTGGCTCATTCCAAACTGAATGGTTTCAGGTTCTTCCATTTTCCATTCGTCGCCAATAATATCAGGAATTTCCGGTCTTTTTTCTTCATCAAAATGCTCTATGCCGCTTGGTGTATTTCTGTAGTAAACCGCTAAAAAAACACCTAGCACTGCCCCCATCAAGTGAGCTTCCCAACTAATTCTTGGATCACTTGGTAAAACGCCCCAAACCATACTACCATAAAAGAAGGTTAGCATGAGCGAAATAGCCGCAAGTCGTTTGTTTTTTCTAAGCATACCGCTAAAAAACAGAAAGAAACCAAGGCCGTAAATAACGCCACTTATACCTACATGACTTACTCCACCCCTAGCAAAAATCCAAACTAGTGCGCTTGAAATAAAATAAATGAGTAGCCAAATCTTAATGGCAAACTTTCGGTAGAAGAAAAACAGCGCCGTTCCAAACAAGAATAGTGAAATGCTATTGTTCATTAAATGCTCCCAATCACCGTGAACTAATGGACCGGTAACAATGCCCACTAAACCTTTAACTTCTCTTGGAATTACCCCAAAACTCACAAAGTTCTTATTGCCAAATACTTCAATAAACTTTACCAAACCCATAACCAAAAGCGTAAATGCGGGCACCACAACAGCTGCCCTAATTGATCTTGAAATCTCTTTGCTTGAAACCTGGGTGTAATAATTCATGCAATTAATGGTACAACAACTACACAAATAACCTAAAAGCATGGCAAATAGTTGGCTTTGAGTGCCGATGTGTCTAGCATAGATGTCAATCAAGCAACAACCTGCTACTTTTTCTTACTTTCACGACACTAAATGTCAGCTATATGAAAAGACTTTTGCTTTTATCGATCACCTTATTTATTAAGCTCAACGCTTTGGCGCAAATAAACCCAAATAGTGAAACTGAGTTTTATGTTTTGAGAATTGGCCCTGCCGATTATTTTGCGACTGGATTGTGGTCGCACGTTGATGGCTTCAGAGACAAAACACAATTTGACTCAATAAAAGGCGACACAACCTACTATTCAGTCTCACGCACTGGTCTTATTAATGGAGATTGTAACAAAAACTATCAATTACTCACCGCAGATAGCTCATGGTATTTCAAGGGTAAAATAAAAACATGGGACGATTCAGTTCTAACCCAACAAGTGATTTATGATTACAAATTAAATGCCGGCGACACCATCGCCAACAAGGCTTTGGAACTTGATGGCTTTAGGTTTTTTAATTGCTCTTCGGTTATTCAAAATACTGACTCAATTTTAATAGCTGATTCAATTTATATCAAAACTCAGCAATATGCTCCAAACGATAGTTGTTTTGAGTCCATGACAGGTTTTTATCACCTTGAAGCCTGTGGTGATACTTTCAGCACATATTATTATTTGGGTTCATCAGCTGGTTTGATTCCGTATAATATTGACAGAATTGGGGAGTATTGGGGTGGTCCACCAAATACACTTTTACTTTCTGCTTGCGAAAAAGGAGAACTTTTACATGTTCTGCCCTGTATAAAAGAAAAATTCAGCTCATATAATCTCTGTGACTCTGCTCAAGTGGCTGAAGTAATAGAGCAGATCAACGTTCTTTTATCTACTTCCAAAATACAAAGTCAAACTATTTCTGTATATCCCAACCCGGCAATGAATACACTAAAAATTGAAGGGGCAGAAGAATTCACTTTTCAAATAATGGCGCTTTCGGGAAAAACAGTTTTAAGCGGATATTCTCAAAAACAAATCGACATAAGTAATTTACCAAGCGGAGTTTATCATCTTAGTTTAGTTTTGAACGAAACTGTGCTTAATACGCAGTTTGTGAAGAATTAAATTCTAGACGATGAATGGCATTAAAAAGATTTGGCAAACGTTGGGCCCTGGTTTTTTGTATGCGGGAGCTGCTGTGGGTGTTTCTCATTTGGTTCAATCTACAAAGGCGGGTGCCGGATATGGCTTTTCACTTTTAATTGTAGTAGTGCTCTCAAACTTTTTTAAGTTTCCTTTTTTTGAAGCTGGACCAAGATATGCTGCTGCCACAGGCGAAAATTTAATAGAAGGTTATCAGCGAATTGGCAAGTGGGCTGTAAATCTTTTTACAGTACTTACCGCTTCTACGGCCTTTATAATTCAAGCAGCTGTTACCATTGTTACGGCGGCCCTTTTTGGCAACCTTTTTGGCTTAGACATGAGCTTAACGGCATCAAGCATCATAGTACTTTTTGTTTGCGCAGCCATACTACTTCTTGGACAATATAAATGGCTTGATTCTATTGTAAAATGGGTGATTATATTATTATCAATAGCCAGCATTATTGCATTTTTTAGGGCGCAAAGCCTTGATCATGAAATTAGCCTTTGGCCAAAATGGGCAATGACCGAAACCAATTTTATCTTTCTTTTTGCCTTAATGGGTTGGATGCCCGCACCGCTTGACATTTCGGCCTGGCATTCTATTTGGTCAGTTGAGAAAAAGAAAACTAACAATAACCGGCTCACTTTAAAAGATGCCCTTAGAGATTTTCATATTGGTTATTGGGGCACAGCCGTTTTGGCTTTGATCTTTGTATCCCTTGGGGCGTTGGTACTTTTTGCGAATCAAGAAAGCTTGGTAGGTTTACCCGGCGGTGCATTTGCCAAAAAATTTATTTCAATTTACACCACCACATTGGGCGAATGGACCTACCCCATTATTGCATTTGCCGCATTTGCCACCATGTTTTCAACAACCATAACAGTATTGGATGGTGCCCCAAGAGTGGCTGATGCGCTCTTACCAATACTTAGAAGTAGGCCAAATGACAATAGTAAACTTACCTATAGAATTGGAATTGTTGTAATTGCATTGGGTGCTTTCTTTCTTATTTTCATGTTCTCGGATAAAGATGTTTTTGGCCTTTTGATTAAAGTGGCCACTATTGCTTCTTTTCTTACCGCACCTCTTTTAGCCTATTTAAATTTTAGACTAATAAATAGTCGGCATATGCCTGAAAATGCCAAACCAGGAAAATTTAATAAAGCGGTGGCAATTGCCGGAATTGTACTACTCTCAGCTTTTGCAGTGAGCTATTTACTCTTTTTAATTGGTCTAATTAGTTTTTAGTTAAGGCTAACCACCTAAAAAAATAAGTTTAAAAGTATTGATTTAACCAAACGACTATGAAAAACAAACTACTTTTAGCCTTACTGGCATTATGCTTTGTTTCGGGCTCCTTTGCACAAGATTGGAAACTCTCAAACGATCACATTTTTCATCAAGGAAATAACGCTTCTGACCAAGCATTTAAAATACTTGAAGCTGAAAATGGAAATAAGATTGCCGTTGGTGAAATTTCAGTAATGAGTCTAAATGATTTTTCGATTAATGGTAGCCAACATAAAACAATTGGGCCCGGAAGTTATATCGTAAAACTTGACACGGCAGGCCAAATAATTTGGTCTAGATCAATAAATGGAAATTCGACAATTACCGATTTAACGGTTGATAGAAAAGGTAATATAGCCGTTAGCGCCATTTACAATGGCAATATTTACATTAATAGCCAAGACACTACTATTCGATACTTTAAAGACAAAAAGAGCTACGATGCCAAGGGTTCTTTTGTAATTAGCTTTGATAAAAATGGAAAATTCTTATGGTCAAATAACATAGCCAGTATTTCAGAAGTTTTTATTGATAAAGTGGGTTTTGGAAAAGATAATAGTGTAATAGTAGTTGGTAGTTATTTGAATAGAATAAACCTTAATCCTAAAGGAGATCCCAAATATTTAGAACGGCAAGAAGCACCTGTATTTATGGCACATTATGATAAAGACGGCCTATTAATAAAAGCCAGAAGTATTAAGTCTGATAGCTGGATTCAAGTTCAATCACTTTCTATTGACAATGACTACAATATTATTTTAGGAGCATATTTTAATGGAGATATAAATCTTGAGGCGATTAATAAAAACAAAGACTTTTTAGGAGATGGTAAAACTGTTGTAATAAAGTTTAACGAAAACCTAAACCCTATTTGGGGAATTCGTTTAAAAACTTCTAAATCCTTTACCTTCAATGCTTGTAAAGTAGATCTTAATCAAAACATCTATCTGGCAGGAGCCTTCTTTTCGTCAGTAGCTTTTGACCCTGATAATAATCGTGATTTTACAACCCATAAGGGCTATGGCGATGCTTTTGTTGTTAAATATGATTCAAGTGGTAATTTCAAAAACTTACTAAGCTTTGGCAGCTCTAGCATTAATACAGTAGTTGATCTTTCATTGGGTAGTGGCAGTAGCATGTACATAACGGGCAGCACAGAAGGTGCTACCGATTTTAATCCAAGTGCAAATGATACCACCATGGTTACATCACAGTACGGAACCTATTTTGTTGCAAAATATGTAGGTTTTGAAAAGTTAATGTGGGTAAAGCATTCTGAAATTGATAGAAATTGGCTTGAAACAGCCGCATTATGTGTGAATGCAAACACTTCTGCCATATGGACAATAGGAACAAATACGTGGCCTCACAGCAATACTTGTTTTTCGGTATATGACTCAACCGGCGAATTAAAATCTAGATGGATTCAAGATAATGCATACTCAATTATTGAGACAGCAGATATGGGAGTAAGTAGCCATGGTAATACGGTAGTGGTTGGAAAGTTTTTGGGGTTAAAAACTTATGTAAACTCTGATGGAGAGGTTGATACTTTCTTAACTGACAACTATTACAATGGTTTTGTGCTAATGCTTGATTCAAATTTGAACTACAAATGGCTTACACAGATAAAATTCAAAGAATACTCTAAAATTATTGCGGTAACTATTGACGATAGCAACAACATTTTTATAACAGGAGAATTTCAGGATACAATAGTTTTTGAAATTGGCAACCTAAAAAGTGTGCACTACAACAAGGGTAGAAAAATGTTTTTAACTAAGTACTCTGCGCTTGGTAAATACCGATGGAGTAAAACAGTAGGTGCAAACTCCCCTATTTTTCCTTACGCAATGGATTACAATGCCGTAACAAATTCAGTAATAGTTGGCGGGAAATTTCAAGACAGTGTAAGTTGTATTGTTAATTCAAAGATGGTGTCTGCCTTATCTTCAGGAGCAGATGATGCAATACTTCTAAGTTTTAATCAAGCTGATGGTGCTCTTATGTATTTTAACACCTTTGGAGGTGAAGATGATGACCAAATAGACCTTGTTGAATGTAACAAAAACGGTCGAGTGTTTTTGGCTAACACCATTGATTCTAAAAACTTCAACTTTAAGAGAAATGGTGTAAACCAGAGTAGTGAAGACTTGCTACAAGCTAATAATGTCTGTTTTACTCTATTAAATACTAAAGGCGAGCTTATGTGGAATAGAGTTTTTTCAAAAAGAAATATTTACAATGTACGAGTTACTGCAATTTCGAGCATAGACAGCACAAACGCCTTTGCAATGAACTTTAATGGTAGGTTCGAATTTCAGGAAAAAGGCAAGGACTATGATTTTAAATCGAAGGCCGTTACACAAAACGATGCCTTAATTGGTTTCATTTCCAATTCAAACCAAATTAAAAATATTATAAGTCTAGGCAGCAATCAGAATAATTCAATTTCTACGATAACCGGCCTTAATGGAACCTTTCAAATGATTTGCAATTTCAGAGATGAAATTTCATTGTCTGACTTTTCTTTCAATAAACTGCAACCAAGAAGCAAAGGCGATACTTCTGAAATTCTTTTTCTGTCTTTTAATCAATCAGGAAAACTTTTACGTAAACATCACTTACCGTTTCAATGTAATATTTCAAAGCTCATAGTTTCTCAAAATCGAATTAATCTGCTAGGCACATTCTCTAACGGTATTCCTAGTTCATTTGGTTGGACCCAAGATAACAATTACAGAATCCCATCTTCAAGATGGTCGCCATTTGTAAGTACATACAATCTAAAAAGACCTTGCCTGCCATACATTGATTCCGCCAATATTAGTTCGTGCAACTATTTTATTGATGATAATGGCATAAAATACACTTCAGACACTATTCTGGTAGATACTTTTAAAACTAGATTCAGCTGTGACAGTCTCGTTTATAAGACCATTGATATTACGAATATTAATGCCTCAATTTTTAGTGACGGAAATATGTTAAAATCAAAACAAGAAAATGTCGAATTTCAATGGTTAGATTGTGCCAATAATTACAAGGCAATTGCAGGTGAAATTAAATCATCTTTTGCCCCAAACAAATCTGGAGATTATGCAGTTGTAATTACAAAAGATGGCTGTAGTGATACTTCAAATTGTATAAACTTCATTCATTCAGGAGTAAAAGGAGCCATTAACTCCACAATTAATATTTACCCTAACCCCACCAGCAAAAATGCCATTGTTGTAAGTAGCAAAGAAAACTATCCTTTAAAAATCAATGTGTTAGACGCTCTTGGAAATCATGCAGTTACCTACAATAATGTTTTAACCAAACAACAACTTATTGCACTTCCGCCTGCTGCTGGAATATATATTATTGAAATAGAAAGCGCTACGGAAACTATTTATAAAAAGGTATTAAAGTTAAAATAGCCAATTTACAAAGCTTGTTGTTACGCTTTAGGCTTACCGTAATACTAAACGTTTCCGCATGCCTTGGTAAATACTTGTTTTAATCTATCAAATAGCCTGTGTTTTGTACAAAATTTTAATTCGCTGTTTGCCTTCATAGTTTTGTTTCTTTTAGGTTGATTTGATTGATGTATTTGACCTTTAATTTACTCACTTACATTAAATTAGCAGGGCGCATTTTTGCGTTGGCAATTACAAAAGCTTGAAATCAAAACGTGTTGATAGTTATAACAACAATCTTATGAGTCTAAAGTCTTTAAAACATTTACCAGAATCATTTTCTACACCAAAAAATAGCAAACTTGTAGAGCGCTTACATGAATTTAAAAATGAGCTTAATGAAAGGCAACTTTCAGAAGAAAGTGTGAAAACGCTAAATGAAATTATAGATGAGCTAAATAAAGACTATGAAACTGAAAAAGCATATGCCAAACAAGTAAAAAAGAAGACTTATAGCATGGCGCAAACAGTTCTTTCCAATGATAAGCTTGTGGTTAAAAATCACCATAGAAATCAAAAAATGATATTTGGCATGACCATTTTTGGCATGCCACTAGGTATGATTTTTGGCTTTGCTTTGGACAATTTGGCGTTTTTGGGTATTGGCCTTCCTATTGGAATGGCCATAGGTATGGCCATTGGCGCAGATTTAGACAATAAAGCAAAAAAAGAAGGTAGAGTTTTAAACTTTAGCTATGAAATGTAGAAGCTCAAAATGGCAAGCCTTTTAATTTAAAATTGCTGATTGTGAAATTACTTTACGCTGCATTTTTTTTGTTTTGCTTTGGCAGGTAGCCAAACCAAAAAGATTCTTTACCATAAATACCAGCCAACCGCTACCGGTTGGAACATCGAATCTTGGAATATTCATGCTAATGACGGTGAAGTATTTAAACTAAAAGAAACTATTGATAATAGAGGTAGAGTTGTTTTACTTGAGTTTTTAAAGAATGGAGAATTGGCTGATAACCCGCCGTGCTTTTCGGCCAATCGCGTTTATTTCGAATATGTAGACGGTAAAATAATTGAGCATTTATTTCATTTTGACAAGGCACTAGATCAGAATTGTGAAATGCATTTTAAAACCATTTACCACTTAAACAAAAGCAATTTCATTTTTAAAATGGAGCGATTTTACAAGCCATTTGACTCTGCAAAAACCACATTGGCCAAAACTTACTCTGATAATCTGGAAATTGAATATTATTATCACTCTTTTGCCAAAATGAACGGCATTTACCCGGTAAACGAGAATTACAAATTTAAAGGAGGCTATTACTATGGCGATGAACCGGAGAAATCTTCAATTTTAGGAGCAATTAGACACTAAGAATTTAATAGGAAGTCCTTTTAAATATATTCAATAATTATTTGAAATATATGTGGGCAGATAGTTTGTTATTGCCTTTAACAAACCTATTAATCAACTGGACTACACCGCCTTAACACTTATAGTACTTTTTAATATATCTAATGATGACCGGGGTCATCATTCTGATTTTAAACACTCCATAGATTTGACCTTGTTAAACGAAACACGCTGGTTCTGAGAACAATTGGATAATTAAACAAACAAAAATCAAAGTCATGGAAGCTACCTTAACAAAAACAAATTTCGACCTTAGCCAATACGGCATTAAGGATGCAAAAGTTAACTGGAACTGGACCCCAGAACAACTTCAAGCCAAAACAGTAGAACTAGGTCTGGGAACGGAAACAGAAAACGGCACACTAGTAATTAATACCGGAAAATTTACAGGACGCTCTCCTCAAGACAGGTTTTTGGTTGAAGATGAATATACTAAAGATAGAGTTTGGTGGGGTAAAATAAACAAGCCCGTTTCTCCAGAAAGCTTCGATATTCTTGAAAAAGAGATCGTAAACTATCTTGGCGGTAAAGAAATATATGCAAGAGACGGTTACGTATGTGCCGATCCTAGATACAGACTAAACGTAAGAACAATTACTGAGTATCCTTGGTCTAACTTCTTCATAAACAGTATGTTTTTAAGACTTAGCGAAGAAGAAAAAGAAAGTTTTAACGAAGATTGGCTGGTACTTTGTGCTCCTGGTTACGAATGCCCTAACCCTGAAGAATTAGGTATTAGACAAGCCAACTTCTCTATTCTAAACTTCACCAAAAAGATTGCATTAGTAGGTGGTAGTGCCTATACCGGAGAAATGAAGAAAGGTATTTTCTCTGCCCTTAATATGATTTTACCTGTTGATAGAAATGTGCTACCAATGCACTGCTCTGCCAACGTTGGCGAAGAAGGCGATACTGCCATTTTCTTCGGTTTATCTGGTACAGGTAAAACTACATTATCTGCCGATCCGAATAGAAAGCTAATAGGTGACGATGAGCACGGCTGGACCGCTGAAAACACAATTTTCAACTTTGAAGGTGGTTGCTATGCCAAGGTAATTGACCTTACTGAAGAGAAAGAGCCAGATATTTACCGGGCCATTAAACCAGGTGCACTTTTAGAAAACATTGTATTTAAAGAAGGTACCAAAGAGGTAGATTACGCAGATAGCTCAATTACGCAAAACACAAGAGTTAGTTACCCAATTTATCACATAGACAACATTCAGCAGCCATCTTATGCTGATAATCCAAAGAATATTTTCTTCTTAACATGTGATGCTTTTGGTGTATTACCTCCAGTATCTAAATTAACCCCTGGCCAAGCAGCATATCACTTTATATCAGGCTATACAGCAAAAGTAGCTGGTACCGAAGCAGGTATTACTGAGCCAGTTCCTTCATTTAGTGCTTGCTTTGGCGCTCCATTTATGCCATTGCACCCTACAGCTTATGCTGATATGCTAAGCAGTAAAATGACAGAAGCTAACGTAAATGTTTGGTTGATAAACACAGGCTGGAGCGGCGGCCCTTACGGAATAGGATCAAGAATTAAGCTTAAATATACAAGAGCCATGTTAACTTCTATTCTTGAAGGTAAGCTTGATAATGTTGAGTTTGAACAACACCCTATTTTCGGATTGTTTATGCCTAAGGAATGTGAAAACGTGCCAACTGAAATTCTTAACCCAATGAACTCTTGGGAAGATAAGAGCGCTTACTTAACCAAGGCTATACACTTAGCACACTCGTTCCACTTAAACTTTGAAAAATTTGCATCAGAAGCTTCTCAAGAAATAATAAACGGCGGCCCGCTCATTGATGAGCACCACCACCTTGAAGAGCATATTTAGGATCTGAAACAACAAGAATCCCCCGAATTAATCGGGGGATTTTTCTTCTAAAGTTAATTGAACCTTACTTTGGTTCTCAGTTATGAAAAGCATTAAGCTCTTGGCTACTATCATTTTGCCTTTGATAGTACTTTTTATTCCCAATCAGCACTTTCCTTTAGATGGAATTACCGTGGTAGAACAGCGGGTTGTTGCCATTTTTCTATTCGCAGCATTAAGCTGGATTCTTGAGCCCATTCCAATTTATGCCACATCGTTGGCCATCATACTCTTTGAGTGTATTCTTATATCAAATAAAGCCATATCATTCGTAAAAACAGGATCGGCCAACTATGGCCAAGAAATGAATTATGCCGACATTTTACACACATTTGCTTCGCCAATAATCATTCTTTTTCTTGGTGGCTTTTTTTTAGCGTTAGCCGCTACTAAATACCGTCTTGATCAAAACCTTGCCAGGGTGCTTTTGGCACCTTTTGGTCATAAGCCTAAATATGTAATGATGGGTATTATGGTAATTACTGCAGTATTCTCCATGTTTATGAGCAATACAGCAACCACCGCCATGATGCTAAGTATTCTTACCCCTGTACTCGCTTTAATGCAAATGAATGATAAGGGTAAAATAGGCCTATTATTGTCTGTTCCTGTAGCCGCAAACATTGGTGGTATTGGTACGCCAATTGGCACACCGCCAAACGCCGTAGCACTTAAGTATCTTACTGGCGACAATTACATTGGTTTTGGCGAATGGATGACCTTTGCAGTGCCTTTTGTGCTAGTTCTAATGTCCATTTCTTGGTTGATACTCATAAAACTTTATCCTTCACAAACTGAGAGTATTAAACTAGAAGTAAAAGGCAAATTTCTTAAAAACAAAAAGGCATATACGGTATATGCCACATTCATAATAACAATTCTGCTTTGGTTAACTGATTTTATTCATGGCATGAATTCTTATGTTGTAGCCTTGATTCCGGTTACTGTTTTTTCAATTACCGGAATTGTAGGTAAAAAAGATTTACAAAGGCTAAGTTGGGATGTGCTTTGGCTGGTTTCTGGTGGTATTGCGTTGGGTTTGGCCCTTGACCAAACAGGCCTTGCAAACAGATTGGTTTCAAGCATTGATTTTCAAAATTTATCACCGCTTGCTATAATAGCCGGCGCAGCACTTTTAGCCGCAATTATGGCAAACTTTATGTCTAACACGGCAACCGCTAACTTGTTACTGCCTTTAATGGCTGTAGTTGGCACAAGCGTTTCGTCTTTGGTAGATTTAGGCGGCCTACAAATGATTGTACTCATTACCACTTTAGCCTGTTCTATGGGTATGGCCCTACCCATTAGCACACCACCCAATGCCCTTGCTTTTGGTTCAGGGCTTATTAATACGCAGCAAATGGCTAAGCCCGGTGTAATTATAGCTAGTATTGGTATAATGCTAAGTTTTGGCCTTATTGCCATTTTACAAACCCTAGGATTTTTCTCATGAACAAGCCTAAAACCATAGCAAACCAAAAAGAGATTGTATCTAAATATTTCTCTAATGGCGCTAAAAAAATAGAGCTAAACAAAGGCGATGTGCTTTTGGAACAGCGCCAAAATAATAATAGACTATTTTATATATCAAGCGGACGGCTAAACGGATACTTGCCCGATAAAGATCCAGGAGAACCCATTTTTGAAGCTCAACAAGGCTCTTTTGTTGGTGTTTATAGCTTTATTGCCGAAGAACACCTTAGCTACTCAAAAGTTGTTGCATTTGAACCAACTGTGGTTTATTACTTTGATGGCGATGCCAAAAACCTTGAAGCTTCTGGGGCTAAAGACTTTCAAGACTTCTTGTTTAACATGGCAGTAGCCGAGTTAAAACAACGACAAGGATTTGCCGCTCAAATGGCACAAAAGCATAACGAAGTGCTTAACAAGTTAATTAAAACCGAAAAGCTAATTACCCTTGGACAATTATCTGCTGGCTTAGCTCATGAGCTAAATAATGCCATTGGCTCAATAAATGCCAACTTAAGAAACCTAGAGCAAGACCTAAAGGCATTACTGCTCCAAAACTATTCTGAAAAGATCAATGGTTTTTTGAATTTGGGCATTGAAAAAGGGCAGGTATTAAGTAGTAGCGAAGAAAGAACTGAAAGAAAAAAATGGCCTAAGCACTTAGATATTGGCACATCAAATACCCGAAAGCTTATAAGGGCAGGCATAAAATCAAGTACACTCAAAAATAAAGAAGAAGCTAGCGAAGCCGCAAGTCTTTGGAATTTGGGCAATACTCTGCACGATATGAAGATTGCCACCACCCAAGCATCTCATGTTATTAATTCAATAAAATCAATGGGCGTAGCCAATCAAAATTGGAGTAAAGATGTTGACCTGAACAAAACCCTTTTTGAGTCTATTTCTATTCTAAAAAGCCTTGCACGTAGGGTTTACGTAAAGCTTGATATTTCTGATACGATTTTAGTTGAAGCCTGCCATGGCGAATTGGTACAAGTATGGGTTAACCTACTAAAAAATGCCATTGAAAGTTTAATTAACCACCCTGTTGAAGAACCAACAGTAAGTATTAGCACACATGATCTTGGAGAAAATGTAAGGGTTGAGATTAGCGATAATGGCAAAGGAATTTCTTCTGAAATTATTACCAGAATTTTTGAGCCAAACTTCACAACCAAAGTTTCAGGAATTTCTCTTGGATTGGGCGTAGGCTTAACCATAGTGCAACGCATTATTGCCGAGCACGATGGCGAATTGGTTGTTACAAGCGACTCAGGAAAAACCACATTTTCAATTACACTTAAGAAAGAACTTCAAAAAGAAATATCATGAGCAACATCTACATAATCTGCATTGACGATCAGCCCGAAGTTTTAAATGCCCTGGAAAATGATCTTCGCGATTTTGAATCATATTTAAATATTGAAGTGTGCGAAAGCGGAGAAGAAGCCCTTGAGCTTATTGAAGAAGTTGACGCCGAAGGTGGCCATGTGGCCATGGTAATTTCTGACCAGGTAATGCCAAATAAAACGGGCGTTGAAACTCTAAAAGAACTGCAAAACTTGCCTGGTTTAGAACATACCCAACGTATTTTACTTACTGGGCTTGCCACACATAGCGATACTATTGAAGCCATAAACTCCGCGGGGCTTAACTATTACATACAAAAGCCTTGGACCAAAGAAGAACTCAGTACGGTGGTAATGAAAAGCTTAACCACTTATCTGTTTAAAACAGGTATAGAACACCAAGCTTATATGCCAATTCTACATCAAGAAACACTCTACGAAGCTTTGAGAAAGAATGCCTAAACCTTAAAACCATGCGCGCAATTATCATTTGCTTACTAGTTTCAATTTGTTCTATTTCCTTTTCACAAGAAACTAAATTCATAAACCATCAAAACCAAGCTTGGTTTAGCATAAACTCAAGCAGCAGAATTACTGAGCATTTTGGCCTAATTGGAGATTTTCACATTCGTAGAAACGATTTTTTAGCTGAAAGTAATTTTTACTTCGCTCGCCTTGGTGGTGCTTTTTGGATTACTGATAGATTAACTCTTGTAGGTGGAGTAGCTCATTTGTGGCTCTCACAAGAACTGAATGAAGATGTTTGGGCATTTCAAAATGAAAACAGGATTTACCAGCAAATACAATGGCGACAGCAAGTTGGCCGAGTAACCTTTGTGCAACGCATTAGAAATGAGCAAAGGTGGCATGGTGTTCTTGATAACCAAGGACAAGTTGATAGATGGAGATTCTCAAATCGCGTAAGATTCCTTTCATCTTTTTCAATAAAAGTTTCAGAAAATCCTAAAATGCCATCAATAGTTTTTGCAGATGAAGTTCACATGCATTTTGGAAAAGAAATTATCTACAACACCTTTGACCAAAACCGGATTTTTGGAGGCCTCAAAGTGCCCATTACCTCAAATCTAAAATTTGATATTGGCTATATGATGGTTTACCAGCAGAAGTATAGTGGTTTTAATTACGATATGAATCACACTTTTAGGTTCTTCTTTTATTACAGCCCCGATTTTAGAAAAAACAAAGAGCGCATTCACTACCCTATACCGGGTGATGAATAGGAGTCTATTATTTAGCAATGCGGGTTTGCCACACAATCTTTTGAAACGATTGCCAAGGGCAAAAGACAACTTCTAAATTGCGAAGGAATCTACTTTCTTTGTCAATATGAAATCACTTCAAGACCAAGTTCAGTTCAAAAACGGTGTCACCATGAAAAATCGCTCTATGCTGGCACCATTAACCAATTTGCAAAGCCATGAAGACGGCACTTTGAGTGATGATGAGTACCATTGGCTCACTAAAAGAGCCGAAGGTGGATTTGGAATGGTAACTACTTGCGCTAGCCATGTGAGCAAAATAGGTCAAGGCTTTCGTGGTCAGTTAGGGATTTATAATGATTTCCATATTGAAGGTCATAAAAGATTGGCTACTGGAATAAAGAAGCATGGTAGTTTAGGCATTGTACAGCTTCACCATGCAGGTATGCGTTCACCAAAAGAACTAATTGGCCAAGCACCCGAATGCCCAAGTGATAATAAAGAATTTGGTGCCAAGGCAATGACAACCGAAAGGGTTAGTATTGTTATCAAAGATTTTATTGATGCGGCAAAAAGGGCGCAATTTTGCGGATATGATGGTGTGCAACTTCATGGAGCTCATGGTTATATTTTGGCTCAATTTTTAAGTGCCGAAATAAATCAAAGAACCGATGACTACGGCGGAAGCTTTGAAAACAGATGCCGAATCTTTTTTGAGATAATTGATGGCATTAGAGCCAATTGTGGTAATGCTTTTTTGCTTGGGGTAAGGTTATCGCCTGAGCGTTTTGGGCTTGAACTAAGCGAAGTAAAGCAGTTAACGCAAGATTTAATTGACTCTGATAAAATTGACTTTTTAGACATATCAGTTTGGGACTACACAAAGGTTCCTGAAGATGAAGCCTTTCAAAGCAAAACTTTAATGATGCATTTTCTGGAACTTGACCGTAAAAACGTTGTGCTTTCCATTGCAGGAAAAATTAAAGATGGCACCGATGTAAGCAATGTTATAAATGCCGGTGCAGATTTGGCTTGCATGGGTCGTTCAGGAATTCTTCATTATGACTTTCCGAAACAAGTAAAAGACAACCCAAATTTTAGAAGAACAAACACTCCGGTAACTGAAAGCTATCTGAAAGAGCAAGGCCTGGGCCCTGCATTTGTAGATTATATGAAAAAATGGAAGTACTTTGTGGCTGAATAAAACCTAAACTATGCTAGATACAATGATTGCCAACATGCCTGAGAAAACAGGCAAAAGCCTTGAAGAGTGGTTTGAAATTTTGGACCAAAACCCTTTTGAAAAGCACGGCGAAGGCATGAAGTTTCTAAAAGGCGAACATGGTGTTACTCATGGTTTTGCCAATACTATTTTACAACTGTATAAACAAAAAGGCTCTAGCCCAACGGAGCCTGACTTAATTGCTGATCAGTACGCCAAAAAAGCTGATTTAAAACCCATTCACGACAAACTAAAAGACATTATGCTAGCTTTTGGTAATGATGTAGAATGGGCAGCAAAAAAGACTTATGTAAGTGTAAGAAGAAGCAAACAGTTTGCAATAGTGCAACCCAGCACAAAAACAAGATTAGACCTTGGAATTAACCTTAAGGGCAAAGAACCTGAAGGCAAATTAGAAGCATCTGGCAGCTTCAATTCTATGGTAAGCCACCGCGTAAAACTTAGCCATGCCGATGAAATTGATGATGCAATTTTTGCATGGTTGAAGGAAGCTTATGAAAAGGCTTAAGACACTACAACCCTAGCTGTTTTAAGAGTTCCATATGGCTCTAAAAACTTTGCAGATGATAACAGAGCATCTCCCCCGCTAGTCCGAGCAGCTAAATCGCTGGCGTCTCGATTTTCGGAATGCCAACACCATGCAGGTAAGACAGCACAAGCTTTTACCCAAACTTCTGTTTAGTTTTAAAATTTTGAATTATGTTATCGATGAGAAAGTAAAAAAATCGATAAAAAACATACTATTTGATTACTATATTGCAAGCATCAGCCGCAAATACAAAATATATGAATCGGGGCAGATACGAGCTACATGCTCGCACCGGCTAAGGGAAATATTCGAGAAATGAAAGCACCAATTCTAATCATTCTATTAGCTTTTAGAGCTTTACTTGTTACAGCCCAAGAAACCGTAACCAAGGTAGAAAATGTGATTAATGAATACTTCACTACAACTGGTTTTTCTGGAACCATATTGGTTGCTAAAAATGGGTTACCAATTTATGAACGCTCATTTGGCTATGCCAATTTAAAAGCTGAAGTTTCAAACTCAAATGACAGTCGCTATGCCATTGCATCGGTAACCAAAATGTTTACAAGTATTAGAATACTACAACTGGTACAACAAGGTGATTTAAGCCTAGATGCTTCAGCACATCAAATCCTTAATGAATTTGATATAAATCCTGATATAACCATTCACCATTTACTGCTTCATATCTCTGGTTTACCAAATGAAAATGATATCATTTACCGCAAAAAGACCAACCCAAGAGCTTTTGTTGAATCAACGTTAAGAAACAAGAGTAAAACCAAAATTGGCGAATTCAATTACAATAATTTAGACTATGTACTGCTTGGCCTTATCATTGAAAAAACTACTGGTAGCACCTGGCAAAAGAATATAACTGAACACATTATAATGCCTTTGAACATGGCCAATACGGGCTATTTAGAATTAGGGAATTATCCCAAAAACTATTCTTATCCATATACCCAAAAAGGTAAGAAACTAAAAAAAGACCGTTCATTTTATATTGAAAACTTTTATGCTGCAGGATGTATGTACTCAACTGCAAATGATCTAAAAAAGCTAGATCAAGCACTATATACAGAAAAACTATTGAATAATAGTAGCAAGAAAATGCTCACCGTATCGTACCCCGAATTCAATTACACAGGATATGGCGTATGGAATTATCAGTATCCATTTATTAATTCTTACCCTACGGTAATGGAACGCCGTGGTGGAATTAAAGGATCTAATGTGGTGCTCATTCGCTTAACTGATCAGAATTACACCATTATTATTCTTAGCAATGACAATAGGTTTAATCCTGATTCTTTTGGCGACGATACCAACCTCAGAGAAATGATCATAAAAGCTCTTTATTAAATGCAATAGTTTAGCCTATTTTCAAGTTTAAATTGAAATTAAGGTTTCTATGAATAACATGGTAAACCAACAATCCAAGTAATTTTACCTTCATTTAGAAATTAATTCAACATCCAAACAGTTAATCACGGCATGAGACATTTACCTATTGTCATTTTATCGCTTGTGTTCATAGCATCATGCGGAAACGATGAACAACCTGAACCCAAAGAAATCTGCGGATGTACTGATGAAACCGCAGCCAACTTTAGCCAAGAAGCAAATTGTGATGATGGTAGTTGTGTGTATTTAGACGATGAAATGCGAACCTTAAATACATTTTTTACAAGTACGGGCTGTGGGGCCTGTGGTATTTACGGTATTGATTGCTTTAATAACTATTCTGCAAAAATGCTTGACAAGGCCCTACCCTTTGAGCTTCATTTCAAGTATGGCGATCCAATGATTAACGAAACCAACGATTCGTTTGTGCAAATTGCCCGTCCAAGGTGGTCGCCTTTTTATGCTGTTGGGTTAAAGCAAAGCATGGTAATTGGTAATGACCGCCCTGAAACTTGTGAGCTAAGCGATACGAATGCAGAGAAACTTATTAATGAGTTTTATGAGAAATACCCAAGAACCCAAATAGGCATAACCCAAACTATAGAGAACGATACACTTAATGCACATTTTGCCATTAACGCTATGGGAATGCAAAATTTAAAATTTGCAGTTTATGTGCTTGAAGATAGCTTGGTTTACACTCAAAATGCGGGTTGGCGAAATGATATTGAAGGCTGGGTGCACAACCATATTGTAAGAGATGCCATTACACCAGTTTTTGGTACTTTATTAAAGACTCAAGAAAAAATAGGAAAGCTTCAAATTCCGATTGATCCTGAATGGAATCAAGATCATATTTATACCATGCTCGTACTTTGGAATACCGAAAATGCTTTACCAGAAGTAGTAAATGCTGAGAGAAGTTACTAGCCAAATATTTATTTTGCAGTTATGTACAGGTGGCTACAAGTTATCATAGCGTTGGCACTGGTCTTATTTACGTCCTATTCTTACGGTCAGGAAAGTGAGCTTACAACAAATGATCTAAGAAGGAAAATTAAGACTGAAACAGAAGTAGAAAAAACTAAGGCTCAGGTTACCTTAATAAGTAGATATACAAACACAAACTTACTTGATTCAGCCTTTCATTTAGCCTATAGAATAAAAGGCAAAACCACCGATTTAGATTCAAAAAAGAAGGGATTCTATTTACATGCGCTTGCCACAGCTCATTATTATGCACGCAATAATGATTCTGCAAAACTCTACTACCTCAAATCTGAAAAGGAGCTAAATGGACAAGAAAAAAGAACGAGTGCTTTAAATAACATGAATCTAGGTGGACTTTACTTCTATGGTGCTATGTATGACTCTTCTGAAGCCATATTCACAAAAGCAATTAACTTATTCTATGAAATAGGTGACACAGCCAATGCTGTAAAGTGTGCCTTAAATAGAAGTGTGGTTCAAGGGAGGCAAGAGAAACCAATGGAGCAGATAAAAAACCTCAAAGAAGTTTCGCAAAAATTGCCCAAAAACGATTGGAAATCAAAAATGATCTTTAATGCTAATCTAGCAGGAGCCTTTGTAAGGGCCAGCCTGAATGATAGTGGAATTTTCTACTATTTTAAGGCCTTGAAGGTTGCAAAAGAGCAAAAAGACAGCATTAGCCAGTCAATATACTTAGGAAATTTATCACAAGCATATACCAATATTGATTTGAACGAAAAGGCCTTATTCTATGCAAGAAGTGCCTTAAAACTAAACAAAAAATTAGATAGGAAAAGAGGACTCGTCTACAGTTTGTATGCCCTTGGGCGATTAAACAAAGCTAAAAATGACCTTGACTCTGCGCTATCTTACTACTATTCCGCCTTAAAGCATCTTGAGAAAGATGCCATGAACCTAATGGGAACTTCTTATAGCAATGTAGGCCATATTCATTTAGAAATGCAAAACTTAGATAGTGCTGTATTTTATTTGAAAAGAGCAGAAAGAATACACTTTGATACAAAAAACGTTGGGAAACTACCTAGTGTATATAATTCATTGGTTGAAGCAAGCTTAATTCAAAACAATCAAGAATCAGCTAAAAGCTACTTAGATTCAGCTAAGAAATATTCATTTGAATTTGGCACACTGAAACATATAGCAGACTATTATTCTGTGAGTCTACTTTACTATTCAAAAATTGGAGACTTTGAGCAAAGTAGGAAAAGCCTAGACCTGTACTCAGCCTATAGTGATTCGGTAATAAATAGTGAAAACACCAAGTATGCTCTCTTTATGTCTCAGCTTTATGAAGATGAGAAAAGCAAAGCGGCAATACGAGAATTGAAACAAGAACAAGAAATAAATGAGCTTGAACTAAATCAAGCCCAACTTAGGTCTAGAATTCTCATTATCTCGTTGTCATTAGCTTTTCTGGTAGCAATCGTAATAGCTTGGGCCCTAATAATCAAGAGAAAAAGTTTCAAAAACCTGCAAACAGCGCACACCCAAATTAATAGTAAAAACCAGCAATTAGAAGTACTTAACAAAGAAATATATCACAGGGCCAAAAACAACCTTCAAACCATTTCTAGTTTACTTGGGCTTCAACAATTTGACCTAAAAGATGAAAAAACCAAAGAGGTTATTGCCGAAAATCAAAACCGTATCAATGCTATGGCATTCATTAATAAACGATTGTTTAATGATAATAAGATCCAAAAGGTTGACTTTGTTGATTTTCTAAATGAACTAATTGAAGAGCTCAGTTATGTTTATGACATAGATAAAAGTGTTACAAAATTTGCAACTAATGCCAACTCATTATTTTTTGAAGACAAAGAAGCTATTGCACTAGGCCTAATTTCAAATGAGCTTTTGACCAATGCTTTTAAGTATGGAATCACAAATGAAAAGCCAGCTGTAAACCTTATTCTTGATAAGAATAATGGAGAAATTGTATTTACCATTTATGATAATGGAAAAGGCTTTAGTCAGAAAAATCAAAATAACTCTTTTGGAGAAGAAATGATTGAAATGATGGCAGAACAACTCAAAGCCACAGTAACAAGAAGTAATGATAACGGCGCCAAAGTTGAAGTAATCTTTAGCCCTAAATAGCACATAACTAAATGAAATTAAAAGTTTTATTAGTTGAAGACGATCCAATAATTGGTAGAGACACCAAGAAAATACTAGAGTTTATAGGTTATAAGGTAAATGGCCCATTCACAAGCGCAGAATCTGCAAAAGATGCCAACGAAAAAGAAAAAAATGACATCTATATTTTTGATGTAGAGCTTGAAGGTGAAATGAGTGGCATTGAACTTTCTCGTGTTCTAAATTCAAAAAATCCTAAACCCACAATTTTTGTTACCGGCTTATTGGATGAACAAACTAGAAAAAGCGCTCTTGAAACCGGGGCAACATCCTTTCTTAACAAACCTTTCAACGAAAGAAACCTTGTAAATGCTATTGAAATGGCATTATTTACAAAAACACAAATTCAAGAAGTCAAGGCAATTGATTCTCCAACGTCTTTCTTCGTAAAAGTGAATAAGCGCTTTATAAGAATTAACCTTGATGATGTTGATTTTCTTGAAGCAAGTGGTCATTATATGGTACTTCATCAAGGAGAAAAGCAATTCTCAACTTCTACAAGCATGGGAGACTTTAAGAAAAACTATTCGGGAAATGTTTTTTTTCAAACCCATAGATCATACATGGTTAATCTAAAAAGGGTAGCCGATTTTGATGATACACATATCTATTTTGGTGAAAAAATGGTTCCAATTAGCCAAAGCAAACAAAAAGAGTTTAGAAGCAAGATTTCAATTATTTAGTTAGTACAGCTTTATAAGTGGTTCATTCAATTATTTAGGGCCTTCGCGAAATCCATCTAAATTAAACATGTAAAAGCGCTCATTTTGCATGCAGTGGCTAACTATGCTATTTTAGAACCTAACCCAATTCAACGAAAGTGGTTGTATAGAGTAATCTCACCCTATGCTGAAGTGAATTTAATTACCGATTCACTTAAATTACACGAATACGCTTTTGATCGTCTTATAATTAGCTCAAATCACCTAAACTACAAGGAATTATCTCCTATTATTTCAAAAGCTATAGTTGAAAAAAAGCCGATTACTTTGATCTCAACAAGCAAACCCTTTAAATTTTTTAAGGGTTTTGAAAATTATATTCATTGGCTCGAAAAACCATTTTCAGAAGCCCAAATCATACAAGCAATAGTTCAAAACGCAGAACAACCATTCGTGCATTAAAAGGGTGAGCTGGTGCAACTGAATCATTAGCTCGTTCAATTCATCGGTTTATTGATTAAAAAGAAATTGACTTTAGCATCAAATTCATGCACCAATGAGAAAGGTATTAGTCGTTTTTTTCTTTGCAATCTTAGGTATTTACACTAACGCCCAAACAAAACCAAAAGAAGGCATCACCACATTCACTGGTTCAAACACCCAACACGCCTCAAGTGGAAGTTTTTTTAGTAGAACGAATAATGTTTCAGCTACTAATGTTCTTAGTTCAGGCTTTGACTTTGAAGCAAGTAGTATCAATTATCAGTTTCAAACACTAAAGATCCGATCAGTTTCTAACTCTGTTGTGGCAGAGCTGAGTAGAAGTACTTCAAACTGTATATATGAAGTAATCATTAAATCCAATGCAGGTAATGAATTTGACCTGAACTCTTTTAAATTTTTTGTGAAAGACTATTACTCTGGTGGCTATATTGATTTAACGGTTTCGGCCTATAGAAACGGAAGTAAAATTGGAGACTTAACTTATAATCGTCGCAAATCGACATGGAACACAATTAACACAAGTAATTATTCTGACTTCGCAAGAATAGATGAGTTTAGGATTAGCGTCAATCAGAGTAGATATAAAGTTTATGAATGGTTTTTCGACGATATCAATATATCTTATAAGCCTAGTATTGATGCAAATGCGATTTCATTCGGCACGGAAAGTATTGGAAATAGCACAACATCAAAATTATATATCTTAAACGTTGGAAATGACGATTTAAAACTCACTGCAAATACTCGCGTTCAAATTCTTGGTGATACCAATAATGAATTTGAAGTAGTAAATCAACCAAGCCAAACAATAATCGGTGGTGACCAAGAAGCTGTAGATATAAAATTTACTGCTAAAGTTTACGGCTCTAAATCCGTCCAAATACTCCTGGTTAACAATACAAGCAACGATAGCCTATACACTTCAATTACGGCCTTTGCTCAGCAAGCGCCTAAGCCACCAAATAATGGAAAGTCAAGCTTTATTACTCTAAACAGAAAGCTAATTCATAATGGCGGGGTTAGCCCCAAATCAACAGAATCCATTGAAAATATTGATACCACTGGATATAATCTAAGCTTATATAACAATGATGACTTCTACGGGAACAATTTTATTGTATATCAGGATGCCTTAGGCTGGGAAATTGATTTTTATGGGTATCCAGGTCTCTCCTATTACGGATATTTAGCATTTTCAAGCTATGACAGTAGCACTTTCGCTTTTTCAGAAATTGAATTGAGCTCTAGCTCATATAACTCATATTTTAATAGAAACTACTATGACGCAAGTAGATTTATTGTAAAAGGTTATAAAAATGGATTAGAAGTTGCAAGCACAAACATTGCCTATAGTGTTGACAACATACATACCTTTAATTTCGAGGATATTAAAGGGTTTAATGACGTAGACGAAGTTCGATTTTATAAAACTAGCGGGACAATAAACTACATGACAATTGGAGCAGTTACCATTTATAATAAACCCGAATTACGTGTATTAAACCCTGATATTGGAAGGGCCTATTTAAGTACAACCAAAACCCATGAGTTTCAGTTAAGAAATGCTGGTAAAGGCGCATTATCTTTAAGTGGCAGTCCTATTGTTAGTTTAACAGAAAATAATAATAGCGAGTTTGCAATAACATCACAACCTAAATCAAATAACATTTCTCAAGGTGATACAGGTACTTTTTATATTGAGTTTACACCAAAATCTTATGGCAATAAGTCATGTTTGCTAAATATCGAAAGCAATAGCGGGACCCAAATTGACACTTTTAGGATTTCGGCATACGGAGACCCTGGTCCATCAGTTACTCATTTTACTAGTTGGTCAGCAAATCAATTTAACAAGGTGGGTGACGATATAGAAGTACAAATTCACTTTGATAGGGACATTGGAGTAACCGGTAGCCCTCAACTTATGCTTGAAACGGGCGATACCGACCGGGTGGCAAACTTGAGGTTTGTTTACAGTGGAAATAGATTGCTTTTTGACTACAAAGTAAAAGATGGAGATTTTACACGTGACCTTGATGTATTTGACAGTGTATCTCTAATATTAAATGGTGGTTCTATTTTCGGAAAAAATGATAGTGTGGCCGCCGTAATAGATATGCCAACTGGTATACACAAAAAGTCATTAGAATCAGCGGGTGATATTGTAATAGATGCCTTAGATAGAGAAGTACTATCCGTTTCGGCAAACAACTTAAACGGCACTTATAATCAAAATGATGTCATTGAAATAATTGTTGTTTTTAATGAATTCGTTGAGGTAAATGGAACACCATATATCTCATTAAACCTTAGTGGAAAAACCCGTAGAGCCTATTTCACCAGAGGAAGCAATACAAAATCGCTCACTTTTTCATATACAGTGCTATCAGGTGATTCTACATTAGATTTATCGTACACAAACGCAGGCGCGCTTAACCTTAATGGCGGGACAATACAAAACAGTACAGGGAGAAATGCCGTACTAAAGCTGCCAAAACCAGGAAGTGTTAACTCATTGAGCTATAACAAAGACATTGTAATAAAGACTGGTGCTGCAGCTATAGAATATGTTTCTTCACAAAATCAAAATGGATTCTATGGTTTAAATAATGATGTACTCATTGACTTAAACTTTAACAATAATGTTAATATATCTGGCACTCCTTACATTGTATTAGAAACTGGAATTACCGATAGAAATGCCAGCTATTATAGCGGAAATGGAACTTCGACATTAACCTTTAAGTACATCGTTCAAAATGGGGATTCTAGTATAGACTTAAACTATGTTAGTAATAGCTCAATTATACTTAATGGTGGTAGCATAAAAGATGGCAATGGAAACCCAGCCAATACCACGTTACCACCAACAACAAGTTCAAACTCGCTAGGAGGAAGAAAAAACTTAGTAATAGACACAAGAGCACCTTTAGCAGTTTCAGTTAATTCAACTAAGCCAAATGGCTATTACAGAGTTGGCGAGCAAATACCAGTTTTAGTACAATTTGATGAAAATGTAGTCGTAAGCGGAAAACCTTATATAGAACTTGAAACTGGAAGTACAGATCAAAAGGCCTATTACTCATCAGGTAGTGGTGGAAATACTTTAACATTTATGTACACCGCAACCGCTAATGACTCTACTGGTGATCTTGATTATACCAATACCAATGCTATTGCCTTAGATGGTGGAACAATAAATGATTTGGCTGGAAATGCAGCTACTTTAACACTACCCACCCCTGGTAATAGTGGATCGCTCTCAGCAGCAAAAGCAATTGTAATTGACAATGTAGGTCCTACCATAGCCACCGTAAGTTCAAACAAAACCGATGGAACATACTCGGTGAATGACGTGATACCTATTAGCGTTACTTTTTCTGAAAATGTAAGCGTGTTGGGTTCACCATTACTTGAACTAGAAACAGGCACAACAGACAGGTCAATTTCATTAAGCAGCGGAAATAATAGTAATACCCTCGTATTCAACTATACCGTTCAGAGCGGAGACGCAAGTGCCGACTTAGATTATACTTCAAATTCAGCACTTAGCTTAAATGGCGCTACCATTACTGACCTAGCAGGAAATGCGGCAACTTTAACGCTTTCCTCACCTGGCAATTCAGGTTCACTGAGTGATTCAAAGAACATCCAAATAATATCTGGCCTTGCCACAGTAAGTAGTGTTTCATCAAGCAAAGCCAACGGAACTTATAATCCAGGAGATACCATTATGATTTTGGTAAACTACAGTAAAAGTGTAACGGTAAGTGGCACTCCACAACTAACCTTGGAAACCGGAATTTTTGATAGAACCTTGAATTACCTTTCTGGTTCAGGAACATCTCAATTGAGTTTTAGATATGTAGTTCAAGTGGGTGACCAAACGGCTGACCTTGACTACAAAAACACAACGGCCTTAGCACTTAATGGTGGCAGTATAAAAGATGCCAATGGCAACAATGCCAGTACCACTCTAATTGCTCCTGGTCTATCAGGCTCATTAGGAGATTCAAAAAACATTGCCATAAATGCCGCTCCGGTTATCAATTTCATTGCCAACCAAGAAACATGCGAGAATGAGACTATTTCAAATATTTCAATTAGTATTTCTGATCTTGAAGATGCCTTTTCTTCATTAACCACCTCAGTTAGTTTCAATAATGCGCAAGTATCATCAGCCACCATTTCAGGCTCAGGAGCGAATAGGACATTGAATATTACTCCAAAAGCAAACTTTAATGGAAATACAAGAATTGGTCTTAGCGTAGATGATCAAGACAATGCAAGTGATACCATTTCATTTGTACTTACGGTAAATCCAAATCCAGAAGCTGACTTTTCAATAAATAATGTTTGTTTAACCGATACAAGTGTATTTAGCAATACATCAAGCGTTTCTGCGGGTAGCATCTCATCATATACTTGGACTTTTGGCGATGGCACGAGTGGAATTTCTGCCAACCCAAGAAAAATATACGGGAGCGACGGCAGCTATAACATTGAATTAATTGCCACTTCAAATGAAGGCTGTAAGGATACAGCTAGTAAATCAACTACCGTTTATGAGCTACCAAGCCCAAGTTTTTCTGTAACCGATGAATGTCTGGTTGATACCATAATTCCTTTAACAAGTAACTCTAGCATAAATAGGACTTGGACATTTGGTAATGGAATTTCAAGTAGTGTATCTCAGCCGAAAATGCTCTACAGATCGGCTGGTACCTACACGATTAAACTTGTTGAAACGAATACCTATGGTTGTTCTGATTCAACAACAAATGAACTTACAGTTTATCCGATGCCAAAAGCATCATTTAGCAAAAACGACACATGCTTAGGCGATGCGATTCGCTTCCAGAATGCTTCCACCATATCTTCAGGACAACTAGACTTCGATTGGAGTTTTGGAGATGCCAAAAGCAGCCAAAATCGCTCGCCTTTGCATACTTATACTTCTGATGGCACTTTCAACGCAAAACTTTTGGCAACAAGTGGAGCCGGCTGCGTTGATTCAGTAACAAAACAGGTAGAAATATTCGAGCTTCCAAGCATTGATTTCAGCTACACATCAGCTTGCGTAAATGATACTGTAACCTTCAGCAATAGCTCAAGTGGCTCGATTTCACACATCTGGCGATTTGGGGATGGCAACACAAGTACAGATGCTTCACCTGAGCATATTTATAGTACTTCGGGATTGTATACGGTTACCTTAATAGGAACAAATAGCAATGGATGTGTTGATTCAACGAGTAAGACTGTTCGTGTTTACACATTGCCTTCAGCAAGTTTCACTGTAAACAACATTTGTCTAAATGATACAGCTTCATTCATAAATAATTCAACTTCGGCTGATAGTTACAAATGGTCATTTGGCAATAGAGTTGGCTCTTCAACTCAAACAGAACCAAGTTTTGTATACCAAAACTCAGGCTCCTACCAACCGACCTTGATTGCCTATACAAACCAAGGTTGCAGCGACACAGTAACCAAGACTATATCAGTTTTTAAATTACCAGTAGCTAACTTCTCAGCAAGTGCTGTGTGCGAAAGTGATTCGATGGTATTTGTGAATCAATCAAGTCTTACAACAAGCTACACTTGGGATTTTGATAATGGTGGTTCTAGCAACAAAACTTCACCAAAAGTGAAATATGCTAATGACGGAAGTTATGATGTAAGTCTAATAACAGAAAGTGCAAATGGATGTCTTGATACAGTTACTAAAACTGTAGTTGTAAATCCTTTACCACAAGTTTCATTCTCGGTAAATGATAATTGTTTTGGCGACAGCACACAAATAACCAACAGCACAACAGGTGCCAGCACCTATGCATGGCGTTTAGGTGATGGAAATTCAGGCGTTGCCCAACAATTCAACTACAAGTACCAAAGCGCGGGAACCTATAGCATTAAAGTTACCGCATCTACAAATAAAGGCTGTGTAGACTCACTAAATAAGTCCGTTACAATACATCCTTTACCACAAGTTTCATTTACCAAAAAAGATGTTTGTATTGGCGAGAACCAGCTATTTATAAACAAATCATCAATTACAAGTGGAAGCCTTACTTATGCTTGGAACTTTGATGATGGTGTAGGTAGATCTACTAGCTCATCCCCTGAGTATCGTTATAGTAAAGATGGTAGTTATGATGTGAAACTTATCGCTACTTCAGACAAAGGTTGTATAGACTCGAACACTACTTCGGTAAGTATATATCCTTTACCAAAAATGAGTTTTAGTACAAGCAATGTTTGCTTAACTGACTCAATTTCTACAACGAATAATTCAACGGGTGCAAGCTCATATGTATGGCGATTTGGGGATGGCAACTCAAACACAAATCAAGCACCAAAGCACAAATATGATGTTGCAGGTTTCTACAGCATTCAACTAAGGGGAACCAGTGCTTTCGGTTGTGAAGATTCAACACAAAGAAGTGTTCAAATATTTGGCCTACCAACAGCTAACTTCAATGCCGATGATGTTTGTCTTTATGACTCTGCAAGTTTTGAAAACCTAAGCTCAGGAGCGAGTTCTTTTAATTGGTCATTCGGAAATGCTTCCACAAGCGCTTTTAAAGAACCAAGTCACAAATACGGGAGTGCCGGCAGATACAATGTCCGCTTAATAGCCTTCACCGGAAACTCGTGTAGTGATACAGTTTCTAAAACCATTGAAATTCAAGCTTTACCTGAAGCCAATTTCTCTGCAAATGCAATATGTGAGAGAGACACCATGCGCTTTGTAAATGCTTCGAAAGGTGCGTCAACCTATACTTGGAATTTAGGCGGTGGAAACACAAGTGTTTCGCAAAATCCAAAGATCTACTACAGCAAATCAGGAAGGTTCAACATTGAGTTAGTTGCCATTTCAACAGCGGGTTGTAGAGATACCTTTGCTAAATCAGTTACCGTAAATGCACTACCTGAACCAGCCTTCGCAGTAAACAACAATTGCCTTATTGATAGTACTTTAATTAGCAATAGCTCAAGAAATGTGAGTAGCTATGCTTGGACATTTGGAGATGGTAATTCATCAAATGCAGTCTCAAAGAATCATAAATACTTAAATGCAGGAACCTATACCATTAAACTAGTCGCAACTGCAGGTACAGGTTGTGCCGATTCACTTTCTAAAAGTGTAACAATTTACCCAATGCCAAAGCCTGACTTTAGCTATAGTAATGAGTGTAAAGGCACCAAGCAGCTCTTCTTAAACAGAACTACATTGAGTTCAGGAAGCCTTAATTACTTGTGGTTTATGGGCGATGGCGTAGGTAAATCATCAAACACTTCGCCAGAGTACACTTATGGAACGGACGGCAACTACACAGTAAAAATGATTGCTACTACAGGTAAAGGCTGTAAAGATTCTGTAAGCAAACAAACCACAATTTATCCATTGCCTCAAGTCGATTTCAATACAAAAAGTGTTTGCCAAAGCGATTCAATGGCATTTACAAATGCTACAAAAGGTGCCACTAGTTATGCTTGGAGTTTTGACGATCTAAACTCTAGCACAAGTACTTCACCAAAGCACAAGTATGCTATATCTGGTTATTATGATGTACAGCTGACTGCTACTTCAGCTAATAGTTGTGTAGATTCTCTTAGCAAAACTGTTCAGGTATTTGCTATGCCAACTGCTGGGTTCACTTTCGGAAATGTTTGCCTAAACGATTCAATGAGTTTTAGCGATAACAGTACGCTTGCTACAACTTACTCATGGTCTTTTGGCGATAGAGCAAGTTCTACATCTACTGATCCAAAGCACCTTTATACCAGCTACGGAAACTTTAGTGTGCTTCAAGTAGTAACCACTTCTAACGGTTGTGTAGACAGCATCAGAAAATCTGTAGAAGTTTACGCGCTGCCTTTGGCTGACTTTAGCGCGGCGACCGTTTGCTTTACTGACAGCACAGAATTCAAGAATAACAGTAGCAATTATGTTTCTTCAAAATGGAGCTTTGGAAATAGTGCAAGTAGTATTTTGAAGGCTCCTACCCTGCTTTACGGAGCCGCAGGTAACTATTTGGTTGAACTTATTACCGAAAGTGAAAAGGGTTGTTTTGATACCATTGCCAAAACTGTCTCTGTAAATGCGCTTCCGCAAGTGTCGTTTACAATGAATGATACTTGCTTTGGTAAGGCAAATACCTTTTCAAACAACACTTCAGGCGCCAGTTCTTATCAATGGAATTTTGGAGATGGAAATTCAAACACTTCAAGAACACCATCTCATACCTATTCAAAAGATGGCCTCTATGATATAAAGCTTATTGCCACCACAAATTTGGGTTGTAAAGATTCTTCTTCAGCTCAAATAGAAATACATCCGCTGCCTAAAGTGAGTTTTACTCAAAGTAATGTTTGCGATGGTGTAAGTATGTATTTTAAAAATGGTTCAAGCATTACGAAAGGATCAAATAAATACCAGTGGTTGTTCGGTAATGGTGCTACTTCGGTAAATACAAGTCCACTACACCTATATGCCGATAGCGGAAAGTTTGATGTTAAGCTTATTGCTACAACCGATAAAGGCTGCCAAGACAGCATAACCAACCAAGTAGAAGTGTATGCGCAGCCAGTTGCAGCTTTTACCCAAAACAATGTTTGTAATGGTTTTGACATGTCATTTACCAATACCACTACACTTGCTCATAAAGCTTCTTGGTTTTTTGATGATGGAAATACAAGTCAAACCCAAAGCCCAGTTCATTTCTACTCAAATGATGGCGAATACACTGTAAAACTGATTACCGGCACAGCTCATTGCTCAGACTCTACCAGTAAAGTTGTTGAAGTATATAAGAAGCCAATTGCCGGTTTCAATTTAGATAGTACTTGTTTTGGTGGAAACATAAACTTCACCAACACTTCATTTTATGGAGAAATCAATTCAAATGCTTGGACATTTGGTGATGGTTCAAACTCAACTTTGGTAAACCCAAGAAAAGCATATTCAAACCACGGCAGCTACAATATTGAATTGATAGTAACTACTGACAATAACTGTAAGGACACTGCAAATGCAGTGGCAGTAGTACATCCAAATCCTGTTGCCAAATTCAGCACTATTAATGTTTGTTCTTATGACACAACAAGCTTCACAAATCAATCAAACATTGCCACGGGAAGTATTGTACAAAACGAATGGAGCTTCGGAAATGGAAGGTTCAGTTCAAGTGTTTCGCCAAGCCATTTCTATGGAAAGTCTGGCAACTTTACAGTTGGCTTAAAAACCATTTCTGACTTTGGCTGCACTGATTTTGTAGACTCTTTAATCTCAGTTTATGAAGTACCTAGAGCAGACTTTGCAAACACAACCATTTGCGAAGAAAACCACACTGAGTTCACAAACACTAGTCAATTAATCGATGGCTTTTTTAAAGGTTTCTCATGGAGTTTTGATGATGGAAGCACTTCTGTTCAAAAAGACCCTAGAAATTTATATGCCCTATTTGGAAGTTACAATGTTCAACTGATCGCGGAAACCAATGAAGGTTGTTTAGATACAATCATCAAAAAAGTAACCGTACTAGATAAACCCGAAGCCATTTTTAATGCTGATCCTGTTTGTTACTTGCAAACAACTTCATTTAGCAATACATCAGTTTCCGCAGATGAATCGTTCTGGAATTTTGGTGATGATGAAGGTTTTAGTGGACTTGAAAACCCGAATTACAACTACCTTAATCCTGGCATCTATGACGTAGAGCTTCAAGTTGTGACTTCTGCTGGTTGTAGAGATACTGTAATGAATCAGGTGGAAGTTTACGAGCTGCCTATTGCCAACTTTAGCGTTATAAATCACTGTTTTAGCGATGAATTATTTCCAACCGATAAATCAATTGGAAATGTAACCGACTGGACATGGCAAATGGGCGATGGCCAAACACTAACCGGCAGCGCACCTAGTCATATATACAGTATTGATGGCGAATACACTATAAACCTTAATGTAGAAGATGTAAATGGCTGTATTGATTCAGTTAAACGAAAAGTAATTGTGCATCCGCTTCCGGTAATGGATATTAGCCGAGACACCATTGTGAGTAAAGGCTATGAAGTTGAGCTTTTTGCAACAGGCGGAGCTACTTATGAGTGGGGACCAAGTTTGGGTTTAGATCGATATGATGTTTCAAATCCAATTGCCACAGTAACTCAAGATATAGAATACACTGTAACTATTACTACAGAATATGGCTGCGTTAATGACACGTTTGTTAACCTAAGAGTTGTTGAAGATTACACGGTTGAGCCTAGTAATATTATAACACCTGATGGCAATGGCAAAAACGATTATTGGATAGTTGATAAAGCCATTTATTACGACGATATTGAAGTAATTGTATTTGATAGATGGGGAAGAATAGTTTACCAAGCTTCGCCATATATGAATGATTGGGACGGAACCGTAAATGGTAAACCCCTACCTGAAGGGGCTTATTACTACGTTATTAAGGTTCCGCACGAAAGAGAAAGCTACAAAGGATCAATTACCATATTCAGATAACCAACTCCATCTTGAAACACCTAAAATTCAAAGCAATGAGAACTTTCAATATAAAATCAATCATAATTACACTTTTTGTATTTAGTATAAGCCAGATAAATGGGCAACAAATCCCCTTGTCTTCAGGCTATATGGTAAACCCATATTTGCTAAGTCCGAGCTTTGCCGGCGAAATGCCATTAGGACAAAATGGAAGAGTAATGGCATTGAGCCGCTTACAGTTTGCTCAAATTGAAGGTGCCCCTGTTACTTATTTAGCAAGTGCCGATGCCAATTTTCAAGGACAAAAGATGGGTTTAGGTGCTGTTGTTTACTCTGATTCTTACGGTCTTTTGAATCAAACCGGGGTGAATTTATCTTATGCCTACCGTACAAGCTTGGGCTCGCATACTCAATTGAGCATGGGCTTAAGCGCTGAGCTAATGCAACATGGTATTGACTTTGACAAGATTAATGCTGTTGATAATAATGATGACATTTTAAATTTAAGCTCGGCCAACAAAACACTATTCAACGGAAGCTTTGGAATTCACTTAAAACACAATGGCTTTCAGTTGGGCTTTGTGAGTCCGCAAGTAGTTGGAACTCGATTAGTGCATAAAGACTATGTATCAAATACAGAGATTGACTACGAGTTTCAGAGACATTACATTGGTTTTATGGGTTATTCTTTTGAAACGGACAACCAAAAATGGCAGTTTGACCCAATGGTTGTTATGCGAACAGGGCAAAATATGAGACCACAATTTGATGTCATGTTTAAAAGCACTTATCAAGATCAAGTTTTTGGCATGTTTGGATACAGAAGCGACTATGCCATGAGTTTTGGTGGAGGGGTGATTCTTAATAGGGCTTTATTCATCATTTACAACTATGATCTACCTATAAACGATATTGCTGGTTTTGCCGGCGGTGCTCATGAATTTGGATTGGCATTCAATTTTAATGGTAATTCATTTCAGTCGCCAAATATTGATTATAGGGAAACAAAAGCTCAAAAAGAAGGAAATCTTAAACTGCTTGAAGAAGTAAAAAAGCTTAGAGAAGAAGTTGAAAGTGGTAAGGAAAACTTTGAAGTTCAAAAAGCAGAAATAGAAAGGCTCAACAAAAAACTTGAGAGCTATGAAGTAGAGTTGGATTCTATTCAAAATTCAAGTAAAAATCAGCTCAAAAAACTTGTTGAGCTAGAGTTGAACAATGCTGAGAATGTAGAAAAAAAGGAAGAAGAATCGTCAAAAAGCTACTACCTAGTAATTGCTTCATTAAAGAGTCAAAAAGAAGCTTATGAATACCAACAAAGCCTTAGAAGAAACGGAGATCAAAGAACCACATTCTTGAAACAATCAAATTCAGGTACTTGGTTTTTTGTTTGCCAAGAGAAGTTTTCTAAAGCCAATGAAGCCAAAAGTGCATTAGACCAAGAATTGAAAAATTTTAATAAAGACTCATATCTTACCCCATGGATATATTTTGACTAAAAAATTCTGTCTTACCTGAAGAATTTACTTGTGACTAGATCTGCAAATCTAGATTAGCGAACCACCTGCTCCCCGCAGGTGGTTTTGTTTTTAAAACCATTTACCTCTAAATTCATTTATAGATGCAAATACAGCCCAAATGCATCTAACTCATCAAGATATCCTAGCCACTTCTAAAATTAGAAGGCTAAATATTATAAATAGTATTACCGGAATAAAACCTGGAAATTTGATTGGCACAAAAGGAAAAGATGGAAATACCAACCTAGCAGTATTTAGTTCAGTTGTGCATTTGGGAAGCAAACCTCCCCTTTTAGGTTTTATTTTAAGGCCTACAGGAGATGTCCCAAGACATACGTTCCAAAACATTATTGATACTGGAATTTATACTATTAATAGTATTACAACTGATAAAACCCAAAATGCGCATTACACATCAGCAAAGTTTGAACTAGATGAATCAGAGTTTAATGGATGTGCATTTGAAGAAGAGTACATCAACGGTTTTGATGCGCCTTTTGTTAGGGAAAGTGGTATTAAAATTGGGCTTTCTGTAGTTCAAACTATTGATATTGAAATCAATGGAACTAAGATGGTTATCGGCAAAATTGAGCATTTATTGGTTGATGATGCTTTGGTTTCAAATGAAGGCTATGTAAACCTAGAAAAAGCCAATGCAGCAGGAATAGGTGGACTGAATAGTTACTATGAGCTTAAACACATCGCTGATTATCCTTATGCAAGGCTCTCTGAAATACCAGTGTTTTAAGCGGTAGTTCTTTCCAAATCTTCTACATTTGATTTGAACAACCTAGCTCTTTAATGAAAGACCTTTTCTCAATTGAAGTAACTGCTGAAACTATTCATAGAATTGAGCAATTAAAATCTAATAGTCAACCACTTTGGGGCAAAATGAATGCTGCACAAATGTTGGCACATTGCTGCGTGAGTTTTGAAATGGTATACACCAATAAGTTTCCAAAACCAGGGGCCATTAAAAAGTTTTTTTTACGCTTAATTGTTAAAAACAGCGTAACAAACGAACAGCCTTACCCTAAAAGTAGTAGAACTGCTCCTGAGTTTTTGGTTGCAGAAAAACAAGACTTCAATAGACAACAAGAGCGCTTAATTGCATTTATTAAAAAAGTTCAGAATGAAGGCCGAAAAGCGCATGAAGGCAAAGAATATCCAAACTTTGGCAAGTTAAGCGCCAATGAGTGGAACAACCTTTACTACAAACATTTAGACCACCACCTAACTCAATTTGGTGTTTAATGAGCGATTTACTTGACGATCATTTAATTGAAGACCAAAACAAGAAGTATAAGTTTAATATGAGCTTTGCACTTTTTTGGTGTGCTTTATTTTTTATTGGTGCCATTTGGCGGCTTATGCATTGGCCGGGTGCGGGTATGATTCTTGTTGGTAGTGCTGCCGGCTTAATGGCCTACTCAATTAGTGCTGTGCTTACTTTAAAAGGCAAATCAATGGGTAATAACTTTAGTATTGCAATTGCATTTTTATTAATTATTTATTACACTTTTAAGGTAGTTCGTTTAACACGGTTCGATTTTTTGGTAGTGTATGCAATCTTTCTAGTGGCTTTTTTCACTCTTTTTCAAATTATGAAAATCAGGTGGCTCAAAAGAAATTCTTTTAGTTAATCGTTAATTCTAATACCTCAGGGTTAGAAAGGTTATTCACCGCATCATAGCCCCAAATCTGCAAATTATACATCCTACCGCTAATCCATGTTTTTGGTATTATGTACTTGTAAGTAAAATCTTTAGACAGAATATTCTCTGTGTCATCCACAACAAGCTCAGCTATGGTAAAAGAATTTCCGCTTGTTACATCTAGGTACTTTAAAACACACTTTGAGTTTTGCGATCCGTTCAGCGCTTTATTATCGCTCATGGTCCAACCCAAATTAAATTCAGCTTCTTTGTCAACACTCAATTTATGTATGTATGGATTATTGAGCACAAGTGTAGGAGCAACAACATCTTCTTTATTTAGCACCTTTAGGCTAAAGTATAGTGGTTCAGCTTCATTTCCGCTTACATCAAGTAAGCTAATAATTAGGTGATACGCCCCTGCTGTAACATGCTGTGGAATAGCTTCAGATATATTTAAAATAGTTTGATTACCAGTAAAATCAAATAGCTTTTGAATATTCCAATCTGTAGTTTTTTGGGCATGGCCATGGCAATCAAAATTATCATGTATATCAAGCTTTAATTGACTCAACAAGTCATTATCCTTTAACTTAAGCCCTATTGATAAAGAATCTCCACTACTTAGAATCATTACATTATTTGTCGGGCTACCGCAAATTGTATCGTTAACTATAGTAGGTGAGTTTAGTATTTCAATTAGTGGTGGCTCCACATCATTATCACCAGGCGTACAAGATGTAAATTGTAAAAGCCAAATGCTGGTAATTAACAGCAGCAATGATTTCATTAAACAAAAATAAAAGCAGAAACCCAAATGCAACTCAGTTGCAAAAAGATTTACTTTTGCGCCGTGATTTGGAAGTCCTTTGTTTGGCTGATTCTTTTATCTACGCCTATAAAAGTTTTGGCTCAAATAGAAATAACTATTCTTTCTCAAAATGATGCGCCTTTGCAAGGGGCGGTAATATTATTTGACAAAGAAAAAGATGCCTATAGCAGTGGCGCCAATGGCATTGCTGTTATTCCGAATAGTAAAGCTGGTAATCAACATTTCCAAATCAGCTATTTAGGTTATCAGAACCGCGCCATTGACACTACACTAAAGGAGAATTCAAGAGTTGTTTTTCACTTAAAACCTTCACTTTTTCAACTTGATGAAATTATGGTTGAGGAAGAACATGCAAAACACGAAGACTCAAAAAACGTGGTACATCTTAGAAAGAGCGAGCTTATAAAAAACCAGCAAATCAGTTTTTCGCAATCGCTAAACCAAATAGCCGGGGTGCAATCTATAAACACCGGTGTTGGTGTAAGCAAACCTGTTATTCGCGGACTATCAGGCAATAGAATTGCGGTAAACCAAAGTGGCATAAGACAAGAAGGCCAGCAATGGGGGCAAGATCATGGCCTTGAAATTGATGTTTTTGATGTTGAAGAAGTTGAGCTAATTAAAGGAGCAAGTGCGCTGCAATACGGAAGCGATGCTACGGGTGGTGTGGTAAATATTCTTCCTTTTAGGTTACTGGACTCAGGCGAAACCGTGGCCAACATAAAATTCATTGGGCATAGCAATAATCAATTGTATGGTGGGTCTTTTTCATTCGGTAAAAACATAAAAGGCTTTACCGTTTCTGCTCGTTATAGTTTACAGCAATATGGCGATTATGTTATTCCGGCAGATAGCTTTATTTACAACGGTTTTCAACTACCAGTTTACAACAACACTCTAAAAAACACCGCCGGCCAAGAGCAAAATTTTAGAATTGGAATTGGAAAAAAGACCGAAAACCAGGTCATTCGATTAAGTTATTCTCAATACCAATTAAAAGGTGGTTTCTTTTCAGGTGCGGTTGGTATTCCTACAGCATTTAGTTTGGTTGATGATGGCAATAACCGTGATTTTGACCTTCCGTATCAAGAAGTAATGCACCAAAAAGCAACGCTAAATTATGTAAGACATATAGGCGAAAACCACTTGAGTATAGATATGGGGCTTCAACAAAATACAAGGGCCGAACATTCTTTTCCTGAATTTCATAACCTTCCAATTACTGATGATAATGCTACTTTAGGACAGTTTTTTGAATTGCAGACTTTTACGGCGAACGCCCATTACGATTATGAATTAAAAGAGAATATTGCGCAAGTAATTGGTGCAAGTTTTCAAAAACAGGTGAATTCTATTGATGGATTCGATTATCTGCTCCCTAATTTTAATCTTGATAGAGTAGGCGCTTTTTGGCTAAGCGAATTTGAAAGAGAAAGTAATACCAAGTATAATGCCGCACTAAGGTTTGACTATGGGCAAAACCAAGTGCAAGAGAATGTTAGATTTTTATTCAACAACCAAAATGAGATTCTTGATAGCTTAAACTTTGAAGCCATTAACAAGCAATTTGCCAACTGGTCGGCATCTCTTGGTTTTTTTACCCAAGCAAGTAAAAAATCAATTTTTAAAGGAAACCTCAGCCGCAGTTTTAGAATCCCCTACCCTAACGAAAGCTCTTCAAACGGAATACACCATGGTACTTTTAGGCATGAGCAAGGTAATTCTACTCTTGCGCAAGAAATTGGCTATCACCTTGACCTTACTTACCTATACACCAACACTAGGTTTCAATTTGAAGCGGCCGGATTTGCTTCTGTTTACAATGGTTTTATTTACTTATCGCCTAGCGCAAAATTCTCTTATTTGCCTGAAGCGGGTCAGATTTATGAATACGTGCAAAACAATGCTTTTTTGGCGGGAACCGAAATTAGCTATCAATTTGATATTAGTGAAAAGTGGGAGTTGAATCAAGCTGCGGAGTTTGTTTACAGCCATAACCTAGAAACCGGATTGGCCTTGCCTTTTAGCCCGCCATTTATGCTCAACAGCACTATTGAGTGGCATACCCACTACAATGAGCATAAAAGCACCATTAGAATATCAGCAAATGCTGAATATGCTGCCACTCAAAACTTGGTTGACAGAAATGAGAGAACTACACCAGGTTACTTAATTGGTAATTTGTTTGTTGGTGGAAACCTTTTTGCAGGGCAAAAAAATATAAGTTGGCAACTCCGCTGCAATAACATTACAAACACCGCCTATCTTAACCATTTGAGCCGATACAGAATTCTAAATCTACCCGAGCAGGGCAGAAACATTATTTTGAGTATTGAAGTGCCTTTGATTTAATGATGATTAAGAGACATCTATAGCTAAAAAGAGTCTACAAAAAACAATAACCCGTTATAAACCAAAAATTTAGATGCATAGCTTTGCATTGATGTTTTGGTATTAATCTAAACCATTATTTGTTAATCATTTAAGTTCATTAACGTGTACCCTCCATCTTTTTGGTTGTAAATACAATATAGTTTTCCTTTTAAGGCAAAAACTTTGGGATAGTTTGGCATGATTGAAGTAAAATTTATGTTACCCACTGGCAACCAAGATGTACCACTGAATTTATAAACTGACGCTTTGGCTTGATATACACTGCCATTAGCGGGTGCAATTCTTGCACTTATGTAGTGTTCACCATTAAATGTGTGAGACCAATAATGCGTAAGGTTATCAGGAAGGCCGTTTGTTGGCAAAATCTCCCAAATTCCATTATTCAAGGTTCTGATTTCATATTTGCCGAATTTTTCACCTTCGGCTCTTGCGTTGCCTGTAAGCAACATATAGTTTTCACCATCTCCTGTAAAAGAAACATTACTGTTTGTGGCTTTAGTAATTGGAAAACCACCTAAATCAATTAGTTCCCCGTTTGAATCAACCTGCTTAATGCGGGGTCCAGTATTATCATGACCATAATCTTGGAAACTATAGTAGAATTTGTTCTCAATTATTTGCCCGTTTTGCCCTGAAATACCCCCTTTTGATCCGTTTTCAGTATTGGCTGAACCCCATTTTTCATTTTCGTATTTGAGCATCTTTAAATATGGGTCGCCATAGATAAGGTATAATGGGCCTCCTGTAATTCCTCCTAACTCAACATGTGTTAAGCCATTTCCTTTTTTTGCTGAGTAAAACGCTTTGGTGAAGCCATATGGGGCAAACACTTTCCACATGTTATTTTCTGAATCCAATTCATAAATAATAATATGGGTTACAGGATTTCCTCCATTGTTCGATTCTGATTTTTGTGCTGCAAGCAATAGTTTTCCATTCCATTTAGTAAGGCTTGTCGGTTTCTCGTCAAGCGGTATTTCGGGCATCCGAGATAAACCTTCAGTTGTAATTTCATAAATTAGGCTTTCACAGCTTTTCTTCTTATTGAGTTTATTATTGGTTTTATCATAATTAAATTCAACTATGCAACCGCTTGCAGGAATCATGAATACCTGCTCTTCAAGAAAGAATAGCTCAAAATCTTCTTTTAATTTAGCCCCTTGTATTTGAGGTTCAACTGCGGTCCAATAAGTTTTCCGAATTTCAGTAGCAGTAGTTGAATTTGAACCGATATTGCTATTAACTGGCACTTTAGTAGCACATCCTGTTAGAAGTGACATACTAAAAATAAATAACGCTGATTTCATCAAATTTTTAGATTTACTCAATTCAGTTTTCATTCCAATTGGTTTACTCCAGTGCCTATTTGTGCTTATTGCGCTAAACTAAGGTTTAATGTCTTGAAATTTAGGGCTTTTAGGAGTAAGTTTCTATCTACCAGATAGAGAAAGTGCTACGAGAAGCGAACTGCGCCAAACCACAGAACCGCCCTATACTTTAGCTTGCTGATTTATGATGTTTTATCTTATTTGATTTTGTCGTTTTGAATGAAATAACCAAGAAAGTCAACATTTTTTCTCGGGTCGACAAATTCGTCGTTATAGTATTTGAATAACATATTGGGATATCCGAGTGATATTTCAATTGATTTTTCATGTCTATCAACAATACAAGTTATCCAGTTACAAGAATGTGATGAAATTGGTAGAACCGTCCACGATCCAAAAATGCTCCTTCCATCAATTCCAAATACAATAGGTCTTGGATAAATGCCTGTTCTGAATGAGTCAAATTTATCCATACCTGAGTCGGTTAGATAGATTGTAAAATCGCTTGTGTCAAGATATTTTATATCTTCAAGATTAAACACTACGGAGTCCCTATAACTATTTGGGTGATACTCGAAGTCGTCGCGTCTAAAATTGTCCAAGTTCCAGAAAGAATCATGAGGTATGCCAATCGTAAGTTCTTGTCCGAAAACGATTAAGCCAATAAAGTTAAAAATGCAAATAAGAGTTAGTCTTTTCATTCTGTAAATAGCATACAACGGTCTCTCTCGGCTATGAGTAGTTGCGTGGTTTAGCTGTTAACTTTGTAAGTACACACCAAGCTGAAAATCTGCGAGGATTTTCAGAAGTAGGCGAGAACAAGCAATTACTTATAGCCATTGCTGTGTTTAGTGTTTTTAATTCAGTTCGTTATATTTCGGTCGTTTTCTCCTTCCTGTCGCAACCGCATTTATCAAAGAGTGAACATTTTTATTTATTTCATCATTTGGTTCCATTTCCATTGCTTTTTGAATATAGGTTTTAGCTTCGTCATCATATCCTAAAACCATTAAATTCACAGCGTGATTACAATAAAGTCCAGCGTCATTTGATTCACGTTTAATTGCTTCTTGAGAGTATTCTGCAGCAAGTTTTACATTCCCAGAGTCCATTGCGGAAATCGAAGCTTCTCTGGGTAAATCAGGATTTGTCTTTTCTTCATCAACTGCTTTTTCGAAGTGCACCAAAGCTTTTTCATTTTCAGAAATTGCTTGATAAACTTTAGCAATTAACCAATTTGTCTGCCAATGATTTGGAATCATAGATAAACATTCAGAATAATGTTTGATTGCCTTTTTAGCCTTTCTTTTATTCCAAAATCCAAGTTTTGAATTTCCTTGCCTTTTTATTATTGTCAAACCATTAGCCAATTCATTTCCTTTCTCAAAATTTGAGTTGAAAATCGGGATTTTATCTTCTGGTAATTCGTATTCCATTCGGTTTTTACATTAAACACAACGGTTCTGGCTAAGAAACGTGCGGCTTTCATACCGTGAATTTCATCGCCAAGATGAATTTGGTTTTGAAAGATACAATGTGAATGTTTACCAGTCACGGAGCATGTTTGCTTAGCCTATGTTGTGGCCAGTTTTTTCTTTTTTATTTCGGTTCTATTCCAACGCCCTTTTTAAATAGTACACAAAAGTTCTCGTCAGCAGTACCATAATATTTTTCAAAATTGTTTAGCTCATTTAGGTACTGTTCAAGTTCTTGGTTGGTTAAAGTACTTTTCTGTTTTAAACTGTCGTACTTGAAAGGAAAGTTCTCTTTGTTTGGATTTGGTGTGTGTAAAAACAAAGCGTCACTCTCACTGTCGTAGTCAAGTATCACAGCGTAAAGTTGAAATTCCTTTTTGAGTTTTTCTGTCTCTGTTTCAAGAAGCTCAAAGTGACGAAATAGTTTGTCCAAATGCGGTTTTCGCTTTTTGAAACTATTGTTTCCAAATCCTTTCCAGTCAAAGTGCAAATGCCAGTTGTCAAACCACGCGTTTGGGTCATCGAGATCGAACCAAGTTGCCTTTTCTAGGTCGTTCTCGGTTTCGAGTCTTTGGTAGTACTTTTTAAGTCCGCGTTGTTTCTTCATCTTTAAATTGGCCACAACTTATTTATATCCGTATAAAAGTAACGTTTATCCCATTAAACATTAGGGATAAACCCAACGCTGGTGCGAGCTTGTAGCTCGTATCCCACGAATCTCTTTGGAAAAAAACTTCATTATCCAAGAATTTCAACATCAACGGGTACTTTGTTTCCGAAATAATCATTAGCGCTGCTAAATTGCCAATGCTCTGGTTCTAGTACAAATCCGGCTTCAACAGGGTTGTTGTGGATGCAATTAATTTTTTGGTCGATTACTTTTTTGCTCCAAAGTTCAATGGATTTGTCATGTTGTTGCCAAAGCTGATACTCTTTTACGTTCGAGTTTTTGCTTCCGGCTCGCTTCATCATCCATAGTATCCATCCTTTTCGGCTTTCTTGTGTGTTATCTGAAATGCATTTTCTTAGCCTTTTCGAGGAAAACATTTATAGTTTTTTGAGCATTTTAAATGGATTTTCAGCCCTATCAGAAAATATTAAATGGACATGACTTGGCATGATACAATACGAAAATAGAACCATGCTCTTATTGTTTGGGCAATGGTTAAGGCTTTCAGCAACTAGTTCAAAATATTGTTGTCTAACAAAAACATCAATCCAATAAACACAGGCAAAACTTACAAAGTAAATACCCTTGAGATCGTGCATTTTGTATTTTCTACTCACAATTGCAATTCAGGAAACTGCTTTAAATCATTATCGCGGCCCTGCATGGTGTTGGCATCCCGAAAATCGGGACGCCAGCGGTTTATGTACTAGCGCTAGCGAGGGTAAATAGTTTTTACTACTTTACGCCACACTCTATTGTCTTCCTTATGATATTCTTCTTTTCAAAACCAATATTAACAAGGCCGACTCCTTCTTCTAAATCCAAACTCCAGTCGCCGGTTGGTTCTACTACAATTTTATAATATCCAGGTTTCATAATCTTAAATTCAACCTCAGCACCGCCAGTTCTTACACCCATTGGGTTATAATAACTCTCAACTTGTTCCCACTCTTGTTTTACGTCTAATTCTTTTTTGTAACTTATGAAAATGTCAGGATTTGGACAACTTGCGGTAATAATCAATCTTCGATATTTAACTTCATATTCATTGTCTAGGAAATATATAATGTCCGCCAACGATTCATTTAATATGGCCATATTATCCCTTAACAATGAGTAGTTTGTTTTTATTTTCTCGTCTCGCCCATCAAAAGAAGAAGTACCTTCTTCACATATTGCTTTAGAATTTTTAAAGATCTCTTGTGATTGGTAATAGCTCTGCGACAAGTAGCGAACAAAATCTTTATACAAGGATATTTTTTCCTTTTGATTTGGATCATTGAAGTCAAATGAGTTCATCACTGAATTCAAACCATTTCCACAATTTGTAATATGGCCTAAGATTTTCTCTGAGTACTTGCTAATGTTACAAAACTCTCCTCGGTACATTACTTCAACAGAAACTCTAAGGGAATCCATCAAACTTTCATTCGAAATGTTTTTGAAATCATCAAATTCATTTTGAGAGTAAGTGAATTGGGTTGCTCCAAGAAACAGAATAATGATTATTGCTCTCATCATTTTTAACTTTAAGGTTTGCCATGCTTCAAAGACACGAAATGTAGGACTTTTCTTTTCAAAGTCCTTCATGAATGCAAAACCTAACAAACAAAGTGCTTGAGAGAGCTCAAATGAGCAAATTACGAAACCGTTTTATTCTCTATTACTATCAATGGTATTGGCTACTTTATCAATTTTGTGATTAAATAATTCTACCGTTATTTTTTGGTTAAAACCTTGTAGCGTTTTAAACCGAATCCCTATTCCTTTTTCAAACTCATAATAATCATATTTATTCAAGTTCCATCCGCCAAACTTTAACTGTAAAACATCTCTGTCATTTTCTTTTAACAGAGTTTGCTCAAAGTAGATTTCTTCTGTGGTGCCATCAGCTAAGTGAAGAGAGAAAACCCAACTTGTATCTCCCGTATTTGTGTATAACATCGGAATAGCAACATCGTCATACAACTTCGAGTATTTTCTAACTAAAAAAACGATTTTATCCTCTTGAATATTGAATCTATCCTTTCCAAAAGCCCATGTTTCATAAGTCAATATTGAGTTATGTCGTTTTGCTGAAAGAGTATCATAATGCACTACTGTATCAATGTTCTCCGGTTCTGTACAGTTAGAAACTATTATAGTGCTCTGATATATCCAATTCTTATTTGAATCTAGCGGTAAAAACGGATTAAAGGAGTTTGCATAACTAGCAGGCCGAATTAAACTGGAATCATCAACAAATATTTCATCTTTTTCGCAAGAGAAAGTGGTCAATAGAATTAAGGTAAACCCTAACCTTCGGAGCATTAAGTTGAAATGTATCAGCCAATTTTCATTTTCTAAATCTAGCCTAAGCATAATTAGTCTATGTTGATTGTTGTTGCTAGAGATTCAATTTGTAAATAAAAGGTTGTATAAACGAATTACTGAAATCGATAAAAACAAAAAAGCCGCTTTGCAGCGGCTTTTGCGGTTTCAGGCCGACTTGTGCAGAGCGCTTCAAGTTCAAATTTTGCCAAGTGCCTTGAGTGCTGGTATATGTGCTACGGGACTCCAACCTCCATTAGCATTGGCTCCGACTAAACCTATGTTTAACTTTCTTTTCATTAAATTTCTCTTAATCCTCAACATTAAGATTAAAGTACACTTCTATACATTCTACGTACTGGTGTAAACAGTTAAGTTTTAACAATAATTTTCCCTTTTGCATTATTGTCTTCCATGTATTGATGTGCTTTTGCCACTTCATCCAACTTGAATACTTTGTCAATATTCAAATTGATAATTCCATTTTCAACATCATCAATAAATTCCTGAAGTAGCTCTCTGGATAGGTTCTTTGATTCTCCCATGTAAACGGTCAACATACCTAATGAGGGAATATCACCCATTGGGGTGAACTCTTCCATAGTCCATTCATTTCCTAATATTCCTGTCATGCATACCATTCCCTTGGGTGCAATGCATTGAAGTGAATCCTTCAAAGTTTTTGTCCCAATTAGTTCAAGTACTTTGTTAACACCATCAGGGCGTATTTGTCTGATCTGATCTTTGACACTTCCATCATCAATAGCCACATGGTCAGCACCATTTTCTAGAAGAGCTTGTTTTTTATTAGGGTTTCTAGTTGTAGAAATAACTGTTAAACCCTTAGCTTTTGCTAGTTGGCAAGACAACATTCCGATTGAAGATGTACCTCCTCTAATAAGCAGAGTTTCACCTTTCTTAATTTCCAATGCTTGATTCAGGGATCCCGAGACAGTTTGAAACATTTCAGGGATTGCACCTAGTGTTTCCCAAGGTAGGTCACTTTTAAAGGGGAATACGATTTCAAGTGGAACAGAGGTGAATTCCGCATAGCCTCCGTCAAAAAAACGTCCCATACCACCCATAATAGCAGCAACCTGTTGCCCTTTTGAATACGTGCCTGAAGCATCTTCTTCAATAACTCCAACACATTCAATTCCCTGGATACGTGGAAATACAACTCCTGGGGAATCACCTCTTCTTGTGAAAAGCTCAGATCTGTTTAAGCCAAATGCCTCTACTTTAATTAAGACCCACCCAGTCTTAACTTCTGGCTTTCCAACTTCCTGAATTTTGATAACCTCAGGGTCGCCAGCATTTGTTGTTATTGCTGCTCTCATTTTTTTTATTCTCTACAACGTTTTGCAAGCATGAAATGTAGGTCTTTTCGGAGCGATTTCAATTCCACCGATTAGAAAAGAAACTGCGAGAAGCGAACTGCGGATTACTACAAAACCGCCCTATATTTTATGACTGCTGTTGTGGTTGCGCATTTATTTTTTCCAATTCATATCCATTTTTAGTAAGGTTTAATAAACTATTCCCTATAAGTCGTCTATTATCTTTCTTTTCAAATTCTCGTATTTTCTGAAACTCGTTATTATCAAAATTGAAGCAAAAGACTTCCTTTGAGTTTTTCCAATACAACTTATTCTTTGAGTATGAAATGGACTCAACAAAGATGTCAATTGGTATTTGGAGTTCTTTAATCGTTAGAAAGTCAATATTCAATTCACAAATAGGGAATTTACCATATCCAAAGAAGATTACCTTATTCCAATCAGATTTCACAATTTGATAACAGTCCAAGATTTCGAATTCCGTATTAGAATTAAATCCCCACTTCATTTTCCCGTCCTTATTGAAAATAGCAAGACCTTCTTTGGAATATTCTTTCTGAGCCATTATTCCTTCGTCAAAGTAGGACACAACAAATTTTCTGTTAAAAACAACTATATCATTCACAGCGTCACCAATAGTGAAGGATTTTACTAATTCCTCATTACGATTATAAATCCATGCATTTTTTTCATTTTCATCAGAACGTGTATTGACAACAAGCACTGAATCATGGTCAATACGTCTGACTAGTGGAAATCGAAATTCATTTTTAGTATCAATCATCCAACTTTCTGTATGTATCTGTCCTTGTTTCGTCAATACAGAGTAAGAGACTGAATTTAAAAATTCGAAAGCTTTTATTTTACCAGAAAAATTCAATTTTATCATTACTTCTATGCACCAACGTTTTGGTTATGGACAGTAAGGGATTTCGAAGCGAAAACCTTTCAGCTTGCACTGAGCCAAAGCGTTGTATTTTGTTTTTATCTTATTCATTTTAAAAGCCAAATCAACGATTTGTCGGACTTGCTATGAAAACCAACCTTTCAATTTAGCAACCAACCCCTTATTGTGTATAGCCCTTGTTGGCGGTAGTTTTTTTATTTTTTCAAGTCGTTCGATTTCAGTTACGTATTCGTCATTTTCCACATACTTTTTAAAACAGTCTGGACAAATTGAATGTCTTTGAGTCGAGTGAAATTCATTTTCGTTTTCGTTGCAGGAGATTACTGAATTACAGATTTCACAATGCTCGTGACCTTCACAATTTGCGTAGTCTTGATAAGTTGTAAATTCATATTCAGCTTTGTCGCTACGTGCTTCATGAACATTTTCAAGAACCCAATTAATTTCAGCTTCTGATTGGTCTTTAATTTTAATCCAAGTGTCAAAGTCAGAAGTAGAGTACTTGAGTTTAAATCCGACAGTTTCAGCGAGTAAGTTGGCTTTGTCTGTCGAGTCATTCAGTTCTTTAGGAAAAAGCGTTATCCCAATGTAATTTTGAAGGTGCAAGGTCAATACTTTGTCTTTGATTTTGAAATCAAAATACTTTGAGTCCAAATCTTCAACTCTGTCAATAAGTTCGGCATTAAATTCCGATCTCAATCTGTCCGAAAGTGATTGGAATAGGTCACTATCAGGTTCATTACTTATCAATATTTCAGAGTATGTTTTCGTCATTTTTTAATTACCGCCAACTTATTTATATCCGTATAAAAGTAACGCATATCCCTAAAAACTTTAGGGACAAACTGACCTTGAGCACAAAACAATCTTATTTATAACAGCCCCAACTATAACTAAGGTTAAACCATAGTTATCGAGGGAATCACCGAAGGCAGAGTTCAAAACTAGCTCAAATAAACTGCTGCCTTGCCGCAATGTATTAAAGTCTAATTGCTGTAACCAGTTATTATTCGATTATTTTTTCTTTACTCGTACCGAGCCAATATTCAACAAATGAATCAAAACAGAATATCAATACAATAAATAAAATGGTAATTCCAAAAGTGATTAGTTTATTCTTAATAGGAATATTAGTTCTTAATTGAAGCTTGGTAAGCTTATTTACCATATCGATCACAACTTCTTTATTGAAGAAAAGGATTAAAAGTAACATCAAAAAAACTATTAAAGCATTGGCTAATGCTGGATAGACATCAAGAAAAATGATATCAAAAACGATAATATTTACCATCATAGGTATCAAAATCAATACACCAATCAATTTTGTTTTATTCCATAATAAAAGCCAAGCTCCTAAAAGCTGCAGGAGACCAACGAATAAAATATAAGCGTAAGAGTGTCCCATAAATGTCCATGCCAATGAAAATCCACTTGCTTCACCTAATGTCGTGTTTGCGACTTCGGTAGGTATTTTTCCTTTCATGTAGAACTGTCCACCTAATAATTTGGACACTCCATAAATGTTTAAGATAATAAAAACGCACTGACGAAAGACATGTTCAAATGTCCTCTTATAGTTGAATTGGTACATAATTACTTAAAATGAAATATTATTAAGTTGAGTTTAACTTAAGAATCGGATTAGCATTGGGTACTTTATCGATTTTCCATTATGATATCTCAAAGAATTAGAAATTGCAATGATAAAATTCATGAAATACATTACGCCTATTATCATAAATAGACCAGAAAAAGAAACATTTGACAGCTCGAGTTTTGAAACAATAAAAAGGCCAATAACTATCACAAACAAAAGCAATGTCCAGGATAATTGAAAATTTAAAATAGACTTACCAACGCGATCTATATTTTTTACCTTATCTTTTTTTGAGATCCAGATTATTAATGGGATTAATATCCCAAGAAATGGAAAAATTATAAAGCTCAGTTGGGACAGATTTAATCTTAAAAGGGCCTCACTATCTTCAGTAATTTGCCAATCCATTAATTCGTTGGGGGTGACACTTAAAGCATTTGACAATCGTTTAGTAGAATCTCCTGTAGGTTGACTTTCACCGTTTTCAACTCTTTGGATAGTTCTTAAACTTAAGCCTGATTCTTCAGCTAAAAACTCTTGAGACATACCTTTTTGTTTTCTCAATTCTTTTATCCTTGATCCTAAGAGATTCTTATTCATTTTCTAATGTTTTAGTTCTAATGATAACTCCTGTTCTATTTCTCAATATAGCAAGTGTAATTGAACCTAAAATAAATCCTGGAATTATTTGAATTAGAGAGCCAAAGCCAACTTGATTTAGTATCGCTTGGCCAAAACTATTAAAAAAGTCTCCATAATGAGTCCCTATTTCCCATCTAGTATCGATCCACCAAAGCAAAGCAACAGGAAATCTTGAAAAAGGCGAATACATCAGTAATGCTAGGAACAGAATAAGATAGGAATCTTTTGTATTGGATAATTTTACTCCCCAATAAATTGAAAATCCTATTGTAAGCCAGAGTAAACCAAAAATAAAAATGGCACTTTCTGGTAATCCATAGAGTTCGAGGCTAAAACGAATTGGGGTTAAAATAATCGCAATTAGAATAGCTTTTTTGGCTAATTGAAAGGCTTTTTCGAAGGTCGAATTTGAAATGTTACTGTTTACTTTATTCATTAATATAAATATGATTAATTGTATGAAGCAAAAGTAAATTTGGTTGATAGACATTGATGTCGTCATCCTTATGACATCTTTACGTCATCTATGTTTTAATTGGCCACAACTTATTTATATCCCTAAAAAAGTAACGCAAATCCCTAAAAACTTTAGGGACAAACTGACCTTGAGCACAAAACAATCTTTATATTAAACAGGCCCGAATTTTGAATCAAAGATTTTTTCAAACATTGAAACGCCCATAAAAAAAGCCGCTTTGCAGCGGCTTTCATATTAAGGCATTATGAGGTGAGAGTGTTATTCTAGGGTAAATGTTGCAGTTGCCGTATGACTCTCAGTACAGTCATGGTCTTCGCATGTAACTGCTTCAAGAGTAAAGCTAGTTCCAGATGCATAAGATGATATATCTACAGTTTGCTTAAACACGTAGTTAGCTTCATGATCATGTCCATCATAGTCAATAATTAGCTCAGCAGGTGTGTCAGTTGGGTATAGCTTAATTTCTACTTCGTGAAGCTCTTCTTCACTTTCAAAGTCAATTTCAACTTCTAATGCAGCTGCATCAGCTGTTGCTACAACCGCACCGTCAGTAGGGTTGTGAAAATGTACTTCAACTTCGTGACTATCGCCACATGCACCCAAAAAAGCAACAGATACTATTAATGCTAATACAAAAAGGTTTTTCATTTTAATTGAATTGTGTTTGCTTGCACAATAGTACAATTAAATTGTAAATGCAACAATGTTGCATTTACTATAACGCATTTTATTTTGTCTATTCCTTTGTTTGGTGCGCTATCACGTAGCCATCAATACCTTTTGACTTAACAGAAACTAGATAAAGTTCTGCACTTGCTTTGTTCTCAAAATTGCCCACAACTATTCTAAAGTACCTTTTACCTTTTACCATTGCCGTATTAACATACAGGTCAGGGAATCCCAGTTTTTCCAGTTCTTCTAGTTTCTTAAGCAGTGATAAAAAGTCAGTAAAAGAACCTACCTGCACCCCATAACCTAATAAACCAGATGTAGTACTTACGTTAACCTTAAAAGTGCCATCGCCACGTACTTTCAATCCTTCATATGGGTCTCTTTCTTCAACTACCTTTTCAATTGGTTTATCTTCACTTAACGCTTCTTTTTTCTCAATAATTTCAACCTTTACATCAACCACCCCGGCTGTTACCATTTGCAAATCAATGGCGGCCTGTTTTGATAAGTCAATTATTCTCTGATCTTTTCCGAATGGTCCTCTATCGTTAATTCTAACCTCTACCGATTTTCCATTCCATAAATTGGTAACTTTTACCCAAGTACCAAAAGGTAATGTGCGGTGTGCAGCTGTAAATGCAAACTTGTCGTATCTGTCGCCAGAAGCCGTTTCGTTGCCGTGAAGCTTGTCGTTATAAAAACTTGCCTGCCCCTCATAAACCTGAGCCATTAAATAAGATGGTGCTAGGAGAAAAAACCAAATAACGTATTTCATGAAAAAAACTGAATGAATAATCAGTGGGCTACAATGTTACGCCCGAGTGATACAATTTCTATTCATCGCCCAAATGCTTTACCAAAATATTATGACAGTTATCGTCAATCTTAATTTGGCAAGCAAGCCTAGACTCATCAGTTAGATTATATAAAGTATCAAGCATGGCCCACTCATCATCAGTAGCCGGTTCTCCTACTTTATCAAATCCTTCTTTTACCGTTACATGGCAAGTAGCACATAGGGCCATTCCTCCACAAGTTGCCAGCACAGGATATCCACTTCCTTTAAGCACTTCCATTAAGTTGAGTGCCATATCAGTTGGCGCTTCTAGTTCGGCTATGTTGCCATCTTCTTCTTCAACTCTAATTTTAACTATATCCACAAGGAAATTTTAAATTCTGAATTATAAATTTTAAATGAACCCATTAACTAATAACATGTAACAATTAACAAACTACCAACTAAAACCCATTAACTCCATTTACTGTGGTGTACTTTAAATTGAATTTTCGATCTGGATTTAATCTTTTCCATGCGCTTTGAGCCATTAGTGCAGCTTCATGATAACCACAAAGAATCAGTTTAAGTTTACCGGGGTATGTATTTATATCGCCTATGGCATAAACACCAGGCACGTTGGTTTGATAGTCTAATGTATTATCCACCTTTATCGCATTATCTTCAATTTCTAAACCCCAATCGGCCAAAGGACCGAGCTCTGGCTTAAGACCAAATAATGGAATGAAATTATCAACCTCTACATGGGTTGGCCAGCCTTCTTTATTGGTAATTACCAAATGATCTAACTTGCCGTTACCTTTTAACTCGGTAACATTTGAATCTAAATGAAGATTGATTTTGCCTTGCTCGGCGAGTTTAAAAACTTTTTCTACTGAATCTGGCGCACCTCTAAAACGCTTTGTTCTATGTACCAATGTTAATTCTGAAGCCAATTCGCTCAAAAACACTGTCCAATCTAAGGCAGAATCTCCGCCGCCAGCCAAAACAAGCTTTTTTCCTGTATATACTTCCGGGTCTTTCACAAAGTAGTCAACCCCTTTTTGTTCAAAGTCTATAAGGTTTTCGATAGGCGGTTTTCTTGGTTCAAAAACTCCTAATCCACCTGCAATTACAATAACTTTTGAGTGAATTTCGTCTCCCCCAGTAGTATAGGTCACAAATTCATTATCGCCTAATTTGTCCATTTTCTCGGCCTTTTGCCCAAGAGACCATGTTGGCTTAAAAGGCGCAATCTGCTCCATTTGATTTTTAACCAAATCACCTGCCAAAATTTCTGGATAACCAGGAATATCATAAATTGGCTTTTTAGGATAAATCTCTGTTAATTGTCCACCTGGTTGAGGAAGTACATCAACCAAATGGCATTTCATACCTAAAAGGCCAGCTTCAAAAACAGCAAAAAGACCTACGGGCCCCGCTCCTATTATGCAGATATCGGTGTTTATCATCTTCTAATTCTCAAAAATCGCACAAATGTATGTGAGCCAAAGTTTATTGGAGCATGACCTGTATCAGCTTTGAATGTGATTTAGGCTACACTTTAGTTCAATACCCCTCTAATTACGTGCAGAGACTTCAATTCTCTGAAGCCACCTACGTGATAGGCAAAAAAATCAATGAGTTTATCAAGCAATTGTGCTCTTAACTGCTTTGGTTTTTCATTTATTTTAGAATTAGCCATTAGCGCTACCAACAATTGTGTTTCATCACTACTCAAAATTTCTTTTTCTGATAATGGAACATTGGTAAACACCCCTTCTCTAAGATGAAAAAATCTTGCGGTTTGGGTTTCGGTTGGAGCAAAACCCAACAATTGTGCAAGCTCAATTAAAAACAAATGAGCCCAGTAGGTATTTGATTCTGCACTTACTTCAAGTTTCAATATTTTTTGATACAACCAATCAAAGAGTTCTTGATCTTGCTCTGTGTTATTTAAAACATTTTGAAGCACCTCACATGCAAAAATTGACAAACTTGATTTTACAATATCAGTTTGTATACTAGCCATTGGAGGTGATGGCTTCGCTTCTTTTAGGGTGTGAAGCTGCCTATTCTCTTTGTAATAATAAACCAACTCAAGCAAGCTAAAAGATTGTAGCATTGAAACACTAATTCGAGCTTTTTTGCGATAAGCTCCTTGAATTATAAAAGAACACAAACCGTGATCTTTTGTAAAAACCTTCGCAATTACGCTGGTATCTCCGTATTTAATAAAGCCCAGAACAATTCCAAAGCCATTTACGATCATTATCTAATGATCATAATTTTAGAAATATGAGTTTTTTTTCCATCTCTATCGCTAGAAAATGCGAGATAAACACCTGATGACACATCTCTACCACCAAAGGTTCTACCATACCAAACTGCTGTACCGCCTTGGGCAGTTGTCTCAAAAACCAAGTTTCCGTTTAGGTCTGTTATTTTAACATTAGCATTTTCTACCAAACCCGTAATGGCAATTGGCCCTTCATAACCTGGTTCTACAGGGTTAGGATATACATAAATACCTTCAGCATTTCCAGAGCCTTCTGTGGCCACTGCTCTATACGAGATAATGCCTTTATCAGTTGCTAAAAAAACTTCGCCAGTACCACCATCAATGCCAATTCTTCTAACAACATTGCTCAGTATAGGACTATTCTCTGCGTTAAATCTGTAAATGATTTCATCACCATCTTCATTGGTTACAAATACACCATTATCAGTTCCAAACCATTTTTGATTTGCCCCATCAATGGTAATACAATTCACTTTTTGACCTTCAAGCAAATACCCCACAGCATCTCCTTCTTGAATTAATGGTCTTGATGCATCAAAACTTGAATTACCATCAGTAGCAAATACATTTTGAGGAGAATAAATAACCGCTACGCCATCTCCCGTTCCTATCCAAATATCACCGTCTTTGTCAAGAGTCATACTATAAACATCTGATGCAGGTAAATTTCCGTTACCTACCGATTGGTCTACCCTCCTTACCTTATCGTCGCTCTTATTCATTGGGGTGCCACCATCATTAAAAACATAAATTCCATCAAGGTGTATGGCTACCCATTTTTGTCCTTCAGCATCGCACAATACTTCTGTAACCCGTTTTTCATTTCCTAAATTAAATGATTGCCATTTACCATTGGCTAACCTTACGGCCAATTGGTTTTCGGTGTATTGTAAGCTCATCCAAAGATTACCTTGGGTATCAAGGTCTATACCAGCCATCATAATCCATGCTTCAGGATCTGTGCTATTGTTTTGGCGTCCTAGAATACCTTCAGTATTATCATAATCATATACCGTAATATTATCATCGGCATCAAATACGGCCAAGCCCTTGTTGTAACTGGCTACATACTTTGTATTTGTAGACGCATCAATTCTAACCCTGTGTAAGTCTCTTAAAGGCGTAAGTTCTGTTCTATTTACCCCGTTAAAATTGAACCACCTTTGCTCTTTAAAAACGTAAATACCATTGTTTAAAAATCTGGGATTATAGGCTAAATTAACGCCGCCAGAAGCTACCCAAAGTTGGCCATTGGCATAAGCAAAATCCCACGCCGATGGGCCCGCCGGACCATTTGGTGTAGCAAACCTTCTTTGTGTTTCAAGCTTAACCAATCCATTGGTTACGTTTGATATCCAAACCATGCCATTCTTATCTATTAGGCCATGGCTTGGTGAGTTTGTTTCAACGGAATCAGCGCTATAGTCTTCTTCAAAAAAGAGCAGATTAATTCTCTTAGTAACGGCTAGTTTGCCGTTTTGTATATCCATATGTCTAACCTGTGCCCATGGCATAGGTGCAAAATCTGTAAAGTTTGTGCCATCATATTGCAATACCCTATTATCTCCAAGGTGCATAATCAGCTTTTCATTAAAAACCTGCATGGCATGGCATTCCATACTCATTTCGGTACGCCAAAACGAAAAATCTAAAAGATTATCTTGCAAACTGCCAGAACGCAAACCTTGATCGGTGCTTATATACACCCTGTTTTGAAAAACTGCTACATCGTTAATGGCCAACTGATTGCCTCTTTCATCAAGATTTATGTATGATTCTCTAATTTCTCTTTTTTCAATATCGTAAACTACAACCCCAAAGTTTGTAGCCATATAAGCCAATCCATTTGAAAAATAAAAGTTCTTTACCCTTTTGTCGCCAATTATTGAACTAGCATTTGATATGTAAGGAATAGGCACAATATAGTCAGCTCCTAGCATATCTAGCTGTCCATCTTCATAGGCTACAAATACATTATTAGTTAAAGGGTCATAGTCTATGGTTTCAATTTCAACCCCGCTTAGGCCATCAACACGGCTAAAGGTGGTCATGGTATTATCGGTTTTGTGAATATGAAAAAGACCATATTGCGTGGCGCAATAAATAAAATCTTCGGCTTCAACCGATTTTTTAGCTGCCTTGTAGTTGAGATGAGAACGCCACTCTCCTATTTGCACTTGCGCTACTAAACCCGTAAATGTTAAAATGCTTGCTATGAAAAAGACTACACTTTTAGTTTTTATCATTTGCTTTAGTTTTTAGCGATACAGTAACGCCAAATGTTAATTTTTATTTGCTTGCACGAATTTAATCATGAGCATGGTTCGAAAACTCGAAATATTTCAGGGCTTTGTGAGCATTCTGTTCTATTTCTAAGTTAAAATCTTGTTGAACTGTTCCTTCATTCAACGCTTTACCTAAATATAAACCTCCATTATTTGAGCGCATACCAGGATAAAAGAAAAACTTGGCGCCGCCTTTATAAAACTTGGTTGTATTCATTTCGTCTCCAAAACTTGTTTTTGAAACAATTGAAGGGGCCATTGCATAGAAAACAGGAACCGCAAACGCAAGGCCATAAGATAGAAGCAGTCTAGATTTCTTTTTAGCAACAAAGTTGTTTACCAAAAGGCCAAACATAATTAGTAGCACAAAATAGGCTGGTAAAAAGAAAACGTGATTATCACTTACATTATACCTTGCTGCAAATCCATACACTACAAAACCTAGTATAAATAATCCCCAATGCAAGCTCTTTTCTACCGCTGGTTTAAAAGCTGCAATAATTAATAGGATGGCCAACGGACCAAAATTGAAAAACAAAAGTGCAAATGATTTTAACGTGCCGCTCAAAATGGTTTGCGCACTTAAATCTAGAACTTCATCTTTAAAGCTATTGTCAAACAGCACACTTTGAATGGTATTGGTTTCAAACACAATGGGTAAAACAAATAATATTGATGTGGGCACCAAAAATGACAATAGGTACCGAGCCCAATATTTTGCCTTGAAACTAAACGCCAAATATCCCCAATAGGCCAAAAAAGGGAAATAAAGGAGCTGCTGTACATGTATCATCATGGCTACTCCTAAAAGAAAGGCCGACTGGAATAGATAGCGTTTATCTCTTTTTTTATGCCACTTTACGTACCATAATATGATGAAAGAAGTGAATGCAAGGTTTAACGTGTAAACCTCAATTATTTCTGCATGGCGCCAAAAAGTGAAAGAGACACCCAACAGCAGCATGGTTAAAAACCTTATTTCTACTTTAACCAATAAGATTTTCAAAATTTTTGAAAGCATATAGAGACATAATACCGCGGGCAAAATTGATAACATTTGAAAAGCAAGATGAGATCCTTCAAAACCCGTGGGCCATGAAACCAAATGCAGTATGTTTATATATAAGAAGTGGTTGGTAGCGTTGGTTGAAATATCAAAACCGTTTAAGGCCGCCACTGAAAAACTAAGGGCATCGCCAAGTGCCGGCTCTTTACTACGCTCAAAAAAATAAAGCGCCAAAAAAAGTAGCAATAACAATCTTTCACAATATGCACGGAACCAATATATAAGCAAAGGCGTCTATTCAACGTTATTTAACAACTCTCAAAGTAAGTATTTATAGATTTGCCAAACACAATTTAGATTATGGAAATTAAGAATCTAGTAACACTTGTAATATTTAGCATAGTAGCATTTTTATTGGCTTTTAGATACCCAAGCAACAAGGAGCTTGAATGGTATGATTGGAATGAAGGTTATGCCTTGGCAAAAAAGAACAACAAAATTATTTTGGTTGATGCCTATACTGATTGGTGTGGATGGTGTAAAAAAATGGATAAGGACACATATGCAAAGCAAAATGTGATCAGTTACATAAACAAGCATTTTGTTCCTATCAAATTTAATCCTGAATTAAAGCAGAAATATAATATTGGGGAAAATGAAATTAAACCGAGAGAGCTCTTAGGAAGCCTTAGTGGTGGTCAAAATGTGGGTTACCCAACCACTTTTTTCTTAAGTTTAGAAAAAAATCAGGTGCAAATGGAAAGTGGTTATAAAAATGCTGAACAGTTTATGCGCATTCTTGAAGAAAAAGTAAAATGGGCTAAAGGCGAATAGCCTTATATCTTTGCGGCATGGCTCGCAAAAGCAGAAATTTTGAATTAAAAAGCGTTGATGTAATTGATATTGACGCAAAAGGCCGCGGTGTTGTAAAGCATGAAGAAAAGGTAATTTTTGTACCAGATACATGCCCCGGCGATACCATCTCACTTAGAACTTTTAAAAAGAAGAAAAACTATTTTGAAGGTAGACTTCTTGAACTTGAAACTAAATCGAGCGATAGAGTTGAACCTTTTTGTGAGCATTACGATGATTGCGGCGGCTGCAAGCTTCAACACATTTCATATAAAAAACAACTTGAGTTAAAAGAGAAGCAAGTTTTTGATGCCATTACTCGCATAGCAAAAGTGCCTTACCAAGAGTTTCTGCCCATTTTAGGCTGTAATGAAACCGAGCGATATAGAAACAAGTTAGAGTTCTCAGCTTCAAACAAACGTTGGATTACTAAGGCTGAATCGGCTACAGAAAAAGATTTTCCTGAAGAGAATGGGCTTGGTTTTCACATTGCGGGCAGGTTTGATAAGATTTTACACGTAGAGAAATGCCATTTTCAACCAGAACCTAGCAATGCCATAAGAAACTTTGTTTACCATTTTGCTGAAAAAAGCGGAGCTGACTTTTATGATCCAAGAGCACATCAGGGACAATTACGCTCAGTTTTGATCAGAAATAATGAAGAAGGCGATTTTATGGTGTCCATTATGGTAACTAGCCAAGGTGTTGACTTTGCCAAAACTGTTTTAAGCGAACTTAAAAATGAGTTTCCACAGATAAAATCGGGCCTTTTAATTGAAAACAATAAGGTAAACGATACTATTTATGATCTTGAACCAGAAGTTGTTTTTGGAGAAGCATACATTACCCAGAATATTTTTGGTCTTGAGTTTGAAGTTGATGCCAAATCATTTATGCAAACCAACTCAAAACAAACGCTAAAGCTTTATTCATTAGCTAAAGAATTTGCGGGGCTTAAAGGCAATGAAGTGGTTTACGATCTGTTTTGCGGTGTAGGTACCATAGGCATGTATTTGAGCAATAGCTGCAAAGAGGTAATTGGTATTGAAACTGTGCCTGAAGCCATTATTAAGGCCAATAAAAATGCCAAACACAATCAAATTGAAAACATAAAATTTGAAACAGGATCAGTTGAGCATGTAATGACTGATGAATTCAGAAATAAATATCCTGCACCTGATGTTGTAATTACCGATCCACCAAGAATGGGCATGCACCAAAAGGTAGTAGACATGCTATTAAAAATGGCTCCAGAAAAAATCGTTTATGTAAGTTGTAACCCTAGCACCCAGTCTAGAGATATAGCTTTATTAAACGAAAAATACGAGCTGGTAAAAGTGCAACCAGTAGATATGTTTCCGCATACGCCGCATATTGAGAGTGTTGCCCTTTTGAATTTGAAAATGTAACAGTTAGAAGTTTTAAGGATTTGTGATTTATAAATATTGATTTATTTAAAGACCTAAGTCTGCTCACCTAACTTAGTGTTTAATAAAGTGTTTGCAGTAGGTCAAGTTATTATCAGAATATGAAAAAAGATAAAGAAGCCAAACTACTAGAACTTAAGCAAGACCTTGAGTTTTACAAAGACGCCATAAAAACCATTGCCAATGAGATAATTGACAATGATGTGAGCCATTTTCCTGTTTTTATTGCGCATAAAGAGCCAATAGAGCTAGGCAGAAAAGTACTAGATGCCGAAGAGCTTGAAGCCAAGTGGGATATAAGTGCCAGCTTGCTTGAAGAGTTTGTAGCCAAAGGGTTAGTTGAAGAAGATAAACTCGATGAGTTCAAAGCCGCATTTAAAGATTCAAAAACGCACATGTGTGTGTTTGCGGCTGACAAAGAGATTGGGAACTTTATTTTCTTGCCCTATTAAGACTGAAAAGCCCTTGAAAGTGGTTCAAGGACTAATTCAGCTTTTAACCTTTTAATACGCCTAGCGGCTTAAGCTCTACCACTATTTCGGCTAGGTCTTTTTGGTTTTCCATTACTACATCAATGTTTTTGTAGGCCGATGGCGCTTCATCTAAATCTTTGGCATGACGCATGCCATGTACAACGCCTTGGCTTTCTAAATGGGCGATTTCAGCTTCAAGATTTAGCTCTCTTTGCGCTTGTCTCCTACCCATTTTTCTTCCGGCGCCGTGGCTACAAGACTCAAAACTCTCTGGATTTCCTAAGCCTTTTACAATGTATGAGCTTGTTCCCTGAGAGCCTGGAATCATTCCGAACTCCCCTTCTCTTGCTCTTGTAGCTCCCTTTCTGTGCACCAGTACATTGCTGCCAAAATGATTTTCCCAAGCTGCAAAGTTGTGGCTCTTGTTAATGATCTCATCGGTTTCAAATTCACCAACCACCGCCTTTAGAGACTCAACCATTGAGTTCATCATGTGCTTTCTGTTGTTCAAAGCGAACTCAATACAATAGTTCATTTCGGCCAAGTAGTCTTTAGCCTCAAGAGATTCAATAGGAAAAAATGCAAGCTCCATTTTTTTGGTAACCACCGAATGAAAACGCTCATTGAGCCTTTGCGCTAAAATATTGTAATGCTTAGCCACCGCATAACCAATGTTTCTAGAGCCAGAATGAATCATAATCCAGATATGGCCGTCAGAACCCTTTTGCAATTCAACAAAATGGTTTCCGCCACCAAGTGTTCCCACTTGCTTTTGAGCTGCAACATAGTGTCTGTTTACTATTCTCAGTTCTTTTTCAGGTAACTCTGGCATCCAGCTTAGGTCTTGCTTCTCATCATGTCGGTTCATTCCCAATGGAATCCTTTTTCTGGCTTCGCCTAAGGTTTTCTTGATGTCTTCAGTTTCAAGCTCGGTAAGTTCAGTTCTCAAGGCACACATTCCACAACCAATATCAACACCTACCGCATTTGGCACCACCACATCTTTTGTAGCTAGAATTGAACCTATTGGCATGCCGTAACCTTGGTGGCTATCTGGCATCAACGGAATATGCTTAAACGCAAATGGCAAGTTGGCCAAGTTTTTAGCTTGCGCCAAGGCTCCCGGCTCTAAATCATCTAACCAAAGTTTAATTGGCTTGCTCTCAGTTGAAATTACTTTTTTCATCTTAGTTAAAAGTTTAACGTTTAAGGTTTAAAGACTCTTTAAATTTTGAACTTTAAACTCTTAAACTTTTTTTGATGATTCAAAGATTTAGCACATGTACGCAGTGTATTTGCGGAGATAAAAAAAATCCAATTTTAACATAAAACTAAAAAATGAAACCTTTCAGAAAGTGCTTCTGTTAAACCAGCTACAAATAATTATTACAGCAGCTCCATGCACTTGGCTCAATACTACCAACAGTTCGAAGATATTTTATCAGGCAATTACACTGAAGCTCCTTACCACAAAGAAGCCTATTTAGAATATGTTAAGCTTAACCGCTCTAGAATGAAACGCTGGAACAAAACGGGCAAAATTTTACCTGAACTTGAAGAAGTGGTTAGCCAAGTTGTGGCACCTCAGCATTGGCTTCTAATTACCGAGCCTTGGTGTGGCGATGCAGCTAACATTACACCGTTCTTTGAAAAAGTAGCTGGCTTAAACCCAAATATTAAGATTACCGTACAAAACAGAGATGCCGAGAACAGTGAAATTGAAAAGTACCTAACCAATGGCGGTAGATCGATTCCGAAGTTGATTATTAGAGATGAATCGGGAAAGGACCTTGCCGTTTGGGGCCCAAGACCAAAAGATGCTCAAGCGCTTTTCCTCAAGTTAAAGGAAGAAAACGCTGATTTTGAAAAACAAAAGGTAGCGCTGCTTACTTGGTACAATAAAAACAAAGGCTTGCAAATACAAGAAGAGTTGATTGATATTCTTCGATCCTTATAAAAAAAGCCCCGCGGCACACATTCCGCAGGGCAAAACACATAGATAAAACACAACTTTTAGTAGTTCATTGTTAGAATTTGATCTAGAAAATTCTATATCTCAAGGTTAACAAAGCTTCATAATTGAAGTATTCTCTAAAGGCCAAAGTATTCGCTCTTTGATTATTAGAAAATCTTTTCATTAGGTCAAATTGAGCGCCTAAACTTATCTTTTCGGTAATACCCATTTCAGCTCTAAAGTCAATTCCTGTATAGAAATATTGAAGGTTTGCGCCCTCATTTGTTTTTAATTTGAAATGATATCTATGGGCAATTTTGGGATGGACACTTAAACTGATTTTATCGTTCTTATACTTCATCCTAATACCGAAATCATGTTGGGTGTAACCATATTTCTGAGTTGAGAAATCTAAGCGTGTAAAACTTCGAAGTGGTAGTTCTACATAGCCATTGGCGGTATACTTTCTTAATTTATATTCTGCCATTACATAAAACCAATCGCGTTCTTGTTCATTGTAATAACTATCATCATCAAATCCATCACCTTCATCATCAATTACTTCTACAGGGCCGGTGTAGTTTACATCATAGTACTTTCTAAAATGAGTTTCAAAGGATTTAAACACTTTGTATTCATTTTTACCCATAGAAAACTCCTTCTCAATATTTAGGTAAGTACCTACAGCATTATACATTAGGGAATTGTTATCTGCAGTTGGATAGTCTTTGTATTGATAAAAAGCACCTAACCTTCTTACATAGCCAGACTTTCTTCTTTCATATTCTAAAGGAATTCTCATTTGTGAAAATGAAAGAGGTGTTCTTATAGCACCTTGCCTTTGGTCAACTCCATTTTGACGGTAAGTCGCAAATTGTGGCACCAATCTTAAGTATTTGTTTACACCCAATTTGTATCTAATTGGCGCTTCAATTCTCATTCTATAGCTGTGCGCATCAGCATTTGTAAAAAACTGTTGCGTGCTTGCACTTGATTTCAGTTTGTAGTAGAATCTATCGGTTTTGTAGCTGGTGCTAAACCTTAGCTGAGAATAATAGAAAAAACCGTTTTGATACATATCCCATCGCTCAAGGGTATCATTTCCATCAAAATAGAATGAAGGATTTTTGAATATATTGGTCTCGTAACCAATTCCATTTTTAAAATCTAGTTTGCTCTGAGCGTAAGTTATACTGCCCAATATGTTTAAGATTAAGGCTGAAATGATTCGCTTTTTCATAGTTAAGGGTTTTTAGCTACTTGCTGGTTTATTAAAGGTTGAATCTCGAAGTGGTCAACAGATACTACTTGTACTTCTTGGGTGAGCCCAAGGTGATCTATCATGGCTAGGCCAATTAACGCGCCTAACAAAATGAGAAAGTGGATTTTTGGCTTTGTGATTTTCATGCTGCGTGATTTTTATTGTTGATGATGGTTTTAAGTCCTTTTCTATTGGCCATTTGAATTCCCAAACCTGGCCTTACGTTTACCTCAATTACTCCCGGCCCTTCATGTTGATCTATGATCAAGTCTACTCCGAGATATTTTAGCGGAAACACTTTTGAAGTAGCCTTTGAGATTTTTATGATCTCATTCCAATGTGGCAAAACCTTACCAGTAATTATCTCGTGGCTGTCAGGGTGTACTGCTAGATATCCTTTGCCATTGTAGGCATCCATTAAAGTGCCTGTTTTAAGGTCAATTCCTACTCCTAAACCACCCTGATGCAAATTTGCTTTGCCATCAGACTCATTTGTTGGTAGCCTAAGCATGGCCATTACAGGTGTATGCTTATAAGTTATCACCCTAATATCTGGCACTCCTTTGCTGTATATTTTCCCAAAGAATTCATGCGGTATTATGCACTGCTCAATGATTACTTTATCATCGTCAGAGAAAGAGTATAAACCGAATATGGTGTTGGCAATGTGGCTGAAAATTCTATCAAGAGAAAGCTCTTTATCGCCACTAAACCATTGATTACCTACTTTTTTCATGATTAAGATGCCAGAACCACCCCTACCGCATGCTGGTTTTAATACCAATCTTTGATGATGCTCAACTGAATTCCAAACTTTTTCAATCTCCCCTATTCTGTTTATAACACCATAGGTTTCTGGAGTTCTAATTCTGTTTTTCTGTAAAATACCTTTTGCCAGTACTTTGTCATCGGCCAGTTTATAATGTTGCCTTGGATTGTTTGGGTAAATGAAGTTGATATTTCGCTCATTTATACCCATATACTCCTTTCTTATTTGCTTTAATTTCTTAAACATGGCTTATTGATTTATTGGTTGAAAATTGAATCGATTGTACTCAAGCACTCTAAGCCCTATCCATTTGCCTAGCAGTAGAGAGATTCCAGCAACAAGCATTAAGGTTTCTGGAAAAGTGATGATGAAATCAAGTATGATTTGAGATGAAACTATTAGAAAGCACAATACTGTAATCAGCAAAGTTTGTATGTAAAGTTTGGCAGCTTCGGTTAATCCATCTTCATCTACTTTTTGGGCAAATCTTTCGGCTGTGAGCGTAAGTACTATTATTGGAAAGAACAGTGCCAGGTCACTTTTATTAAAGCTTATTAGGTTGAAAAAGTGGATTGACACCAAACATGTGACCACAACAGCAGTGAGCATTATTACCACTTTTGGTGTATGTTGAACACCCCATTTATTTAGTGGACCGCTCAATAAACTTATGATCACAATAATGATTGAGAACAATACTAATCCCTGAACAAAGCCTGTTTCTACAAGCGCTAGGGCAATGAGTACAGGTAGAAAAACACCAAAGCTTTTTAAACCAATAATATTCTTGAGTAGTGCAACGATCAATGCCCCAAGTGGTAGCATTAATAATGCTCTAAGTAGGTTATTGCTAAGCTTGTTCTTCATTATTATAGACTTTAAGTTGAGCATGGCGTAGTTTGAAAAATGATTTACTTCTAAAGGCTCTATGTGATACCTGTAATCGAAAGACTGCTTTCCTGTTCGTGTTATTAGAAAATGGTCGCCGTTGTAGATCTTTAAATAGTTTACCGGCAAACTGGCAAAGTATCCGTTGAAAGGATCAAATGGAATCCATTGATCGGCTAATTTGATCTCGGTCCATGCATGCGAAGTCTTTTTTTCGTTTCGTTCTAATATGAGCCCGCCCACCATTCTTGACTCAAAACCCGTAGCTCTAGCTAAGGCTACAAACAATCTACTTTTACCATTGCAGCTAGCCTCGTTATTGTGCAAGGCCATAGTTGCACTTGTAAGTAGGCTTGTGCTCTTTTTGGGCATATCAAATACGTAATTGTATAGTGCGTTTATACCTTCAATTGTATTGGTGCTATTTTCAGTTAAATACTCTGCCAGCAGCTCTATTGATGTATTTGTATGATCAATTAGCTCATTATCAAAAAATGTGTTTTTAAAAGTAGATGTACTTGGCATCGGAATTTTATTGTCAAGCTCATATTTTATGGGCTTGGTAATACAATCAAATTCTAGCTTTATTTCTTGAGATTTTTGGGAAACACCAACCCATTCTATCTTGTGGTTTTCATTTTCAAAAAACTCTTTGTTAAGCGAATCACTTTTTGAGCTAAAAATGATCTGTTGCCTTTGGTCATTAACTGGAATAAAAGTTGAAACCTTAAAGTCTCCTGTTCCTAATAGATCAAAGTTGTAAGAAACCTTATGCTTTAAAACCGATTCCCACGGGTTTGATACTGAATCATTCTTTTTATACCTAAGTGAAATCAAAATCAGCGGAATGCTAATGAGCAGAAAGGCTGCGATTCTTACTTGTGCTATTGAACTTTTCATATCGTTGTGTTTAGAAGTGAAACAGTTCGATTTTAATTTACCCTACCCTTGTTTTATGAGTTTTGAGTTTTGAGTTCTAAGTTTTGAGTTTTACATTTTTCACTTCAACTTGATTATCAGTAAATTAGATGAGTTGAAAAACTTTGTTGACTTGATTTTCAGATATTTTCCTTTTGTTTGAGACATGAGAGTAGTTGGCGCAACAGGCGTTTGCGAAGAATCGGTTTACAATCAGGTTTTTAAAACAGAGTCTCCAGGGCTTTTTAGGTTCTTAACCTATAAAACGGGCAGCGAAACAAAAGCCAGGGACATACTACAAGATAGCTTTGCTAAACTTTGGGAAAAGTGTGCTGATGTGCTGCCTGAAAAGGCGAAATCATTCCTTTTTACCATAGCCAATAATGCATTTTTAAATGAAGTAAAAAGAGAAAAGGTAAGGTTTGAATATGCTCCAATAACACATAAAAGTGATCTAGACATAGAGTCTCCAGAATACAAAATGCGTTATGATGAGTACAAACAGAGTTTAGAAGAAGCCATTAACAACTTACCGGAAGGCCAACGCGAAGTATTTCTATTAAACCGAGTTGAAAAACACACGTATAAAGAAATTGCTGAAATGCTCGATGTGAGTCAAAAAGCTATTGAGAAGCGAATGAGCAAAGCGCTTCAGAAGCTGAAGGAAATACTTACCATTAAGGAGTGATGAGTTTTGAATGTTGAATGTTGAATGTTGAATTCTAAATATTTCTGGAGAACAAATTTTAAATATGAGAATGACAGTTGCCCAGAGTAAAAAAATAAGACTAATTCGTGTAGAAGGAATAGATTACTTCTGGACGGCAAAGCATAATTGGGATTCGGAAAAATTATTCCTAAGAATTGGACTTAAAGAACAGCCAAACTACTTTTTCACTTTAAGCCTGCCTATTAATTCCGAGCGCCTTTTCTTTCCAAATTATGAAACGAATAAATCTTTTGGTGTAGTAACACCTTCCCTCATTTCAGAGATAATAAAAATTGGAAATAAAAATTTAGATTGGAAAAACAAAAAGCCAAGCGTTCTTGATAATGCTCTTCTGGATACTTCAATTCAAAATCTAAAATCTTAAATTTCAAAGTTGGGTAGGGTAAATGAAAACATAGATGTTTAATGAGTAGAATGATTAAAAATGAATGATTGGAATAAAGACGATACTTTTTTAGCACGTTGGCTTAGCAACGAACTTACCGAACAAGAAAAAAAGGCTTTTGAAGCATCAGACGAGTATGCCGACTACCTAATATTAAAGCAGACTACTGATAGCATTAAACCTTTGGACTTTGATGTAGTTAGTGAACTGAGCGAGCTCAAACAGAAGCTTACCCCTAAAAAAGAAGTCAAAAAAACACGCCCCATAAGAACCTGGTATATAGCCGCAGCTTCAGTTGTGCTTTTAATTGGTACTTTTTTAATTTATCAATTGCTTACTGAAGGTAATGGTCCAGTAGTTACAGAATCACTTGTGGCAAGTAAATCGAGCCTTGAGTTGCCTGATGGCTCTTTTGTAAAACTCAACAGCGAATCAAAAGTGACTTACAACCCTAAAAATTGGGAAGAAAACAGAAGCCTAACACTTGAGGGAGAAGCCTTTTTTGAAGTAAGTAAGGGATCTAAATTCACTGTTTCAACCAATAATGGAAGCGTTGAAGTGTTAGGAACTAGCTTTAACGTAAAAGACCGAAATAGCAAACTAGAAGTTTTATGCTACACGGGTAAAGTTAGAGTATCTTCTAGTAGCAATGAAAAAATAATTACTCCAGGACAAGGTGTGGTAATGAATGGTTCACAAATTGAAGAATTGAATTTTAATGCAACCCAGCCGGGTTGGTTAAATGGTGTAATTTCATTTAACAACACTTCTCTTAAAGAAGCCGTTGAAGAATATGAAAGACAGTTTGGATTTAGCGTTGATCTTCCAGAAGCGTTGGCCAACGAACCATTTAATGGAAGCTTTCCTAGTTCAGACGCTTCAGCGGCAATTGAATTACTCTTAGGTGGATTCGAAAATTGCAACTACTCAATTGATACTAATTCAAAGCGCATTACGGTTAATCTAAAGGAATAATTTCATTTGAAATACATACTAGCAATAGCTCTTTGTCTCTTTCTTGTTCCTTTTGCAAATGGACAGGATTACAAGCTCAATTGCGATTCTGAAACGCTTCCGCAAGTATTCTCAAAACTTGAAAAAGAGCATGGAGTTTATTTCTCTTACTCGGTTAATAGAATTGAAGAACAGAAGGTAACAGTAACTCTAAAAGCTAATGATCTAGGCTCTTTGCTAGATTCTCTTCTACACCCAATTGGTCTGCAAGCCAGAGAAATACGCAAAGGGTTCTACTTAGTTGAAACCCATAAAGAACGGCAGATTACTGTTAGCATTTTAGATGCTGAAACATCAGCGCCATTAGCCTTTGCAAATTGGCAAATTGGAAACAAACCTTTTGGTAGAGTTGCTAATGCAAAAGGCCAAGTTTACCTTACGGTAGAAGAGTTAAATCAAGACTTGCATTACGTCTCTTATGTGGGATATGAAACGATAGGTTTTCTAGTTGACCCAAACGAAATAGTTGAATCTACCATAGAGGTCAAGCTGCAAAAGGCCACGAAGGGTCTTGCCGAAGTTGTAATAATTGAATATATAAACCGTGGAATATCAGTGCTTAGCGACTATACTACCACTCAAATTGACATTGAAAATCTCGAAATATTAGCCGGATTGCCTGAGAAAGACATTCTTCTTTCTACTCAAATGATTCCGGGGGTAGCTTCAAATGATGAAACCGCATCTGGTATAAATATTCGCGGTGGTGGTAAAGACCAAACCCTTATCTATTGGGACCGTATTCCCGTATACCACGCTGCGCACTACTTCGGAAGTATTTCTTCGTTTATACCTTCTTCAGTTAATCAAATACAGGTGCATAGAAACTATATACCTGTGTACTTTAATGGAGCAACATCTGGGGTTTTAAATATCGAATCTTTTAACAAAGCGAATGGTGGTTTTGATGGTGATGTAAACCTAACAAGTACCCATTTAGACGCATCTGTTCATCTTCCCATTGCAAAAGGTTTAAAACTCTTTGCTGCAGGCAGAAACTCGTACAATCATTTGATTTCAACTCCTACTTTCAATTCATTTTCTCAAAAAATGTTTGACGGCAGCAAAGTGGGCAATATTGCCAACAACAGTGAAGAAAACGACCTTGATTACTTATCGAGCCTTTTGTTTAAAGACTTGAATAGCAAGTTAATTTGGCAACCAAACAGAAATAACTTTCTATCTATTAGCCTTTTGGCTAACTCAAATAACTTGAACTTCTCTGCTGATAATGAAGAGTTTGAAAGGTTAGACTACCAGTTTCACGATGTGCTTTCAACTGGAGTGAACCTATTTTACAAAAGGAGTTGGTCAACCAAACTTAGCAGCGACTTTAGCTTAACAAGCACCAACTACCGAATGGAAAACCGCAGCAAAGAAGTATACCAAGAAGAAGGTGAACCAGAACAGGATGAGTTCATTAAAGAAATCACCAATAGCATGGAGAATATTGAAGGTAAACTTGGCATTACCTACTCATTTGATTCTTTGCACTTTCTAAGAATTGGTTATCAATACAACCAGATAAACAGCAGTCTAAATTATAAAGACAGCTCAACCTTTGACGATGAATATACGGACACCCTAGAAGCTGGCGGTTTCTTAAATGGTTTATATATTGACACTAGATTTGGTCTTGGAAATCGGTTAGAAATAAACCCACAATTCAGACTAGATTATTGGGTAGCAGGCGAAGAAGAGCGGGCCATACTTCCAAAACCATTGGTACACCTAACTTACAAGGTAAATTCAAATCTTTCACTAAGGTCTTCTTTGGGAATCTATAGTCAATACATTAGAGCACTTGATGATCCAGAACTGGATATTACAAATATTTCTGAAAATATTTGGGTAGCCGCTAATGGTGAAGCTGTAGACCTACTGCGAAGTTCACAGGCCACTCTTGGGTTTATTTACGAGAATAAAGGATTTCTTTTTGACGCTGATGTTTTCTACAAACAGCTCGATGGGGTTATAGTATCAAACAAGTTCACTCAGGACGTAGAAGATGAAATTGAGTTTGCCGATGGAATGGGAACGCTATATGGCTTAGACATAATGCTTAGAAAACGCAGCAAGTACTTTAGCAATTGGGTTAGCTATTCGTATAATCAAAGCAAGGTTGAGTTTGATGAATACAGCAGCGGAAGTATAGTAGATTTCCTTAATAGACCACATCAACTTAGAATAGTAAGCGTGGCTACTTGGAAAAGACTTGAAGGATCAATTGGATGGATATTTAAATCAGGAACACCTTTTACCGAAGCCGTAGGCGTTGTACAAAGGCTTGATGAAGAAAACGAGCCTTATACCGCCATTGAATGGGGCAGTATAAACGCTAGCCGACTAGAAAATTATCATAGACTTGACGCATCCCTTTGGTATGATTTCTCAAAAGAACACGCGCAATGGAAAGGTCGCGTTGGTTTCTCGGTACTAAACGTTTATGCAAGAGAAAATATTTGGAGCCGTAGGTACATTATTGAAGAAAACGAAGTAGGCAATGAGCTAACCTATGAACTCATAGAAGAAGAAAAGTTCTTTTTACCATTTACCCCAAGTTTTGCGTTTAGGGTATCATTTTAAGTAAGAAAACCCCACCCCCAAAGTGACAGTCATTTAACTCCAGAAATAGGGTTTCACTAATTAGTTTAAAGATGAAAATTCAAAGTTTAAAGGTGGCTAACTTCTAACTTACCTTGTCTCCCTTCACGGATTCGAACCGAGACTTTTACAAAATGTAAACAGCTGGGCTATAAATGCGCTTCCCTACTTTGATTCCTGTTCATTTCGGTGCAACTGCAAATTCTAGTCGTTAAAACGCGTAGTTTTAACCACATCAATCCCAGCACGCCGCGGTTACGAACTAGACTTTTACCGCCGCACTTCCTTTTATGCTAAAGGGAGTTTAATTAGTTTAAAGACTAGAGTTCAAGGTTTAAAGGAGTTATCTCTTTAAACTTTAAACCTTGAACTTTTAACTAGATGCTATCCTGATCCAAAAAGCTCTTTCAACTGGCCTGCTATTTGGCCACCACCTGAAACAGAGATACCATTGATCTTTTCAGCGATTTTTTCAATGTATTCCATCTCTTTCAGTTTGAACAACATGCCGTTGTTTTCCATTAATTTGGCAGTGTTTAGCAAACTTCTAGTTGAAGCCGTTTCTTCTCTTCTGGTTATTACGTTAGCTTCAGCTTGTTTTTGGGCAATCAATACTTTGTTCATGATTTCTTTCATGTCGCCATTCAAGATCACATCTCTCATACCGCTGCTCAAAACTTCTATACCCAAGGCTTTTGCTTGCTCACTTATCTGGCTTTGCACAAAACCTGAAACTGCATCTTTTTTCTCAAGCAATTCGTCAAGGGTAAGCGCACCAACATAACTTCTCAAGGCCAACTGCACCAATACATAAAGTTGTTTTTGGTAGTCGTTGTTTTCGGTCAAAGCCTTTTCAATATCAACCACTTTGTATTTTACATCATAGTTGATTCTTATAGCAGCCTTGTCTTTGGTTAAAATCTCTTGGCCGTTTACTTCTGCTTGCTGAGCTCTTATATCCGCTTTCAAAACTTCAATAGCAATCTCGTTTTTCCAGAAGTAGTAAGTACCAGCTCCAAGCGTTCTATCCAACTTACCGTCAATAAACAACAAGGCTTTTTGGTAGCTTTCTACTTTTACCTGTCTAATGTATTGCACCACGCCATACCTTTTCAATACTTCAAAGTCTACGTTTTCTGTAATCTCAACTTTGCTCAAATCGCAGTAAGTAAAATCGTACTCAACATAGCCATTCCAAAAGACATAGGTGCCAGATGTTAATACAGACTGGTATCTACCATCTTGCTTACAAATAACAATCTGATTGTCTTTTACATCAACAACGGTTATGTAGTCTTGCAACAGCTCATGCATTGCCATTTGCTTACTATCCAATTGTTTCAAATTGGCTCTTTCGCTCATTGATTGGCTAACAATGGATTCACCAAAGCCAAGCCAATAACTTCCTTCAGTTAGCACTCTCACTAACTTTTCTCTTTTAAACACAAGGCCTATAAAGCCTTGACTAATGGTTACTTTTCTCATTTTATTGAGTTTTTAATTGGTTACTAATTCATTTTAAAGGTCATCCTGAACTTTTTGTTCCGAGATATTCGGGAGATTCAGGATCTTTTGATTGAGACCAAAATGTAGATTCTAAAATTCAAAATCTTGGTCCAATTGAGCAGATTCCGGATCAAGTCCGGAATGACGTTTTTTTTCTAAAAAAGGCGGTACAAGCCAATGCTCCTTGCGTTGTGATGGAAACTGAATTGAGAAAGTGATGAAAGAGAGTTGGTTTCATCTTAATAGGCTTCTGATTTTCCACCAACCAGCGGAATGACAAAACCATTTCAATCAGAAATTCACTTCTTTATCAAAGTCGGTATCCTTCATTTTCAAACCACAACATCAAGTGTTGTAAGTAGAACCTTCTGTCCTACTAATAACTGAGCATCAACCTGTGTGCCTTTGATCATTTGGTTGGCAGTGATCATCTGCCGGGACATCCTGAGTTACTGTCAGGTGACATTCTGAAATCCAAATTCAGCGTCTTACACAACATGCGTTAACGGCGCACTGCTATACCACTTAGCTATCCGCATATTCACGGAGTCGGATTCGAACCGACGACAGGTGTTAGTGCCTAATGCTTTTACCAAAAAGCTAAGGTTCATAATGAACCAGGGAGTCGAACCCAAAGGTTAAAGGCAAACCCTCAATACCAAAGAAGCATACAATTAGGTACTACCCATTGCACTATGGAGCCATACAGAAACTCACATCTGGTCAATTGGTATTGATATTTTGAATGACCCCGATCCTGAGCCCGCCTTCCAGTTGAAGACGGGCAACAGTATTTAGAGTCAAATGCTCTTCTAATTCAAGAAATAATTTTAGAGAAGGCTTCTCCTTTCCCCAGTTAGCCGTCTAAAAAGTCTTACGTTATTCCTAACTTGATTTGGAATCTGTTTATAAGTGTATTTCAATGTTTAAGATCCTGAATCAAGTTCAGGATGACATTTTTTATTCTTTTTAGACAGCTTCAGCTACATTTTGTGATCCCTATGGGACTCGAACCCATAACCCACTGATTAAAAGTCAGCTACTCTGGCCAATTGAGCTAAAGGATCTCTATAGTTTTAAAGTGAAAAGTTTAAGGTTTAAAGGCTCTTTAAACATTGAACCTTAATCTTTAAACTTCTCTTCGTCCTTCCGACGGTTCAAATATTTCGGCTCTTGTGCGCAGCCTATTTGCGCAATAAAAAAATAGGTGTATTTTTCTCAAAATTTTTTCTCGTGCCAGTAAATCGCAATGCGCTAATTAGATACAAGACCATTGATAAATGCCTGCAAAACCGCTACAGAAAGTGGACGCTAGATGATTTAATTGAAGCTTGCGGTGATGCACTTTATGAATATGAAGGCATAGACTCGGGCGTTAGTCGACGCACAGTTCAAGGCGATATTCAAATGATGCGCAGCGATAAATTAGGCTATAACGCACCAATTGTAGTGAAAGAGAAGAAATACTATTCCTATGAAGATGATGATTACTCAATCACCAATATTCCACTTACCGATCAAGATTTGGGTCATTTATCTGAAGCAGTTGAGTTCATGAAACAGTTTCAGGGTTTTTCGCACTTTAAAGAGCTAGACAGCATGGTGCAGAAATTAGAAGACCATATCTATTCTCAAAAAACCAACACCCAAAGTGTTATTGATATAGAGAAAAATGAAAACCTAAAAGGTCTAGAGCATCTGAATACACTGTACAAGGCAATAATAAATCAGCAGTGTATTAATATTCTATACCAATCATTTAAGGCTCGTGAACCTAAGAACTACGATTTTCATCCTTACCTATTAAAAGAATATAGAAATCGGTGGTTTTTGGTTGGCATGGTTGATAAACGAAGCGATATTCTGTTTTTGGCTTTAGATAGGATAATATCAATTTCAAAAAGTGAAAGAATCTTTAAAGAGAACCCTGAATTTGATTCGGAAACATTTTTTAAAAATGCCATTGGTGTTTCGGTTTCGCCAGGCTTAGAGCCTATTGAAGTTAAGCTTTGGATTAGTCAATTACATGCCCCATATGTATTAACAAAACCGTTTCATCATAGCCAAAGGCTAGAAGAAAGAACACCATACGGAACCATAATTTCCTTTAAAGTTCTACACAATTTTGAGCTTGAAAAAGAGATTTTGGCCTTTGCCGATGGAGTTAAAGTGATTTCGCCACCAAGCCTAAAGCGCCGAATTGTGCAAAGGCTTAAGAATAGTGTTGACATATACGATACCGAGCTTAGCGATAAAGGCATATTTAGCGCCAAAAAGCAATTAGAGCATAAAGGTTATGCCATTTTGAATAACATCTATTCGAGTAGAGACTTGAGAAAGATCAGCGGAGTTCTACAACACCAGGGCAAAAAGAATTACGGCCTTAGACAGCTATTCGAAAAATTTCCAGAGCTAGTAAAACTTGTTTTTAATGAAAACCTAAGAAAACTTGTAAAAGGAATTGATCCAAAATCTTTTGTGGTAAAATCTATCTACTTTGACAAACCGCAAGATGCCAATTGGTTTGTGCCATGGCATCAAGATATTCCGATTAATGTAAAGGAGAAAATAGAGACTAACGGGTTCGAAAAGTGGACTTTTAAAAAAGACATTCATAGCGTTTGGCCGCCTATTGAAGTAAACCACAACGCGTTTACAATTAGAATACATCTTGACAAGACAGACGCTAGAAATGGTGCGCTAAAAGTATTACCAGGCTCGCATAGAAAACGTTTTAGCAAAGAAGAGCAGAAATTGATTACCGAAAACAGCCAAGCCACCATTTGCGAAATTGAAGCCGGGGGTGTGCAGCTTATAAAGCCACTGCTTTTACATGCAAGCGATAAATCAACCACACAAAAAAAGCGAAGAGTAATTCACATTGAATTTGCTTCAATGGAGCTTGAAGGGGAGTTGGAGTGGTTAGAAAGGATTAACGACGCAACTTATTAAAATTGAAGCTACTTCACCCTATTAAGCACAACAAACACCACTTCATCGTCTACCGATAACCTTGCAATGTGCACACCGGCGGCTAATAACCCAAGCTCATTCTTTAGTTGGTAATCGTGTATTCCTGCACCTAGTTTTGAATTGACCAAGGTGTTCACTACCCTGCCGTGCATATCTACAAGCTCTAGCTTAACTTGAGCCGGCTCGTTAATTACGTAGCTCAATGTAAGTTGTTTACTAAACGGGTTTGGGTAAGCATTAAGACCGAACGACCGATTTAGTTCACTAACGGAGTTTATTTTAATACTCTTATTCTTTGAAACTATACTACTGCAACTTGATGCATTGGTTGATGTGCAGGTGATGTTATAACCTCCCTCAGCAGCAAATGTGTGTGTGGCCACCGCTCCCCTTGCTGTTGCTCCATCGCCAAAACTCCAAATAAAGGAACTCAACGAAGTATCTACTTGGCTCCCTACCTCAAAATTGAAAGTAAGTCCGGTTAAATTGCTATACGTCCATTCAGGTAATGAAGGTGATTTGAGAATAGTAATACTCAAAGAATCTTTATCAGTACATTCATATTTCGATGTTGCTTCTAACACGACATTATAAGTTCCGTAAGCACCGTAAATGTGCGTTGGATTTTGTGCCGTATTTGAATTATTATCACCAAACTCCCATTTAAACTGAGCTGCATCTTCTGATTCATTCAAAAAGAAAATGGTGTCCTTCTCACAAAACCCGGTAAAATCAAACTTGGCTATAGGCTGCAAGTAGGAGCTGAATTCATATAATACAACATCATTATTTTTATTGGTATCTCTTGAATATTCAGTATGAATAGTAAGATCCTGTTTTCCTTCGCTTATAAATTCAATTGGGTTATTTAAAGCTATCCGTATTTCATCCATTGGTTTTAAAACAAAGGCATTTGGCATATTCAGCCATTCATAATCTTTAGCACCATTAACATCACTATTAACTTTTAAAGAATCAGCGCTATAAACAATGCTAGGACCTTCATTTCTTATGACTATAGCAATAGAATCTAGATTGCCAATTTTTCTACATGAATCAAGGGGCCCTAATACTTCAACTATTTTAATGTCTTTCCTAATTTCATCGGCTCCAATATCAGGGTTTGTATTTGACCTTTTATCACCATCCTTATCATGCGCAACGCCAAATGAACCACCGCTCGCCATCAATGAAACAGCACCTGCATGTAAATCATCAATAGAAGTGAAATAAGGCTGGTCTGAAATTGAATGTTGATTCTGATCAACTGAAATTGATTTGATTTGGGCTAAATCTGTTTGCACTCCATTAATTTGAGCAAGGTTTTTGGCCCGCGGTGCGTAGTAATCATTATAGTCAAACATGCCTTTCAGATAGATGCCACTTGACTCTATTATTGCTTCGCCTTTACCCAAGGACATAAAAATATTATTGGCAACTGCCCCATTTTCAATATTTAATAAACTTGTTGCTGCGCTTAAACTTGTTGAATCTGTAACCAATACACTGTTGTGCAAAATATCAATGTACCTTGAGTTGTTGACTTCAAGAGCAGCTTTTGCACTTTGACTACCTGAGGCTATTAGAAAATTGTTTGCAATAACTGATGTATCAACCCCACTTGAGTTTTCGCCCTTAATGCTGATTGCTTGAGCGGTTGAATTAATTGAATTGGCAATAATGTGATTTGCCGCACCATCTTGAAAACTTAGTGCAAGGGCATCGTTCCTTTTAAGCCCTTTGATTTCATTATTAGTAAATTGAGTATGCGCAACATTTGTAAAGGAAGCACCGAACTTATGCTGCTCAAAGAAAACATTTACAGCAAACTCATTGCCTTCAAGCATTTTTTGGCCCGTGTTTCCCATAAAAACAACTCCATAATATCCACCAATTATTTGATTGTTTTGCACTTTGTTATTATTAACATTTTTTGTTTCAGTTAATTTATAATCAGAGCCGCTTGCCACTACCGCCGCATTGTTAAGGCTATTTGTACTTTTTGAAGCGATAAGCTTGCAGTTAGTAATGCTATTATGTTTTGAGTTGTTTGCAAAATAAACAGCTCTGCCATCAGCATTTGACGTAGTTTGTATAGTAAGACTATCAAAAGTGAAGTAACTTACATTGCCTAGTTTTAATGTATGCAAACCTTGTTTCCCGTTGTGGCTAAGTATGGTACTATCGCTTTGCCCCACTATTCTAATTTGTGTTGTGTCTGATACCCCGCTTATAAATGGAACATTAATTTGCCCCTGATAAAGTCCTTTTTGTAGCCTAATAGTTAATGGTTTTGATATACCTGAACACTCAAGGTACTCAAATGCTTCATTTAAAGTTTCAAAATTAGCATTCAGCTTGCCTACACTAATTACACTTTTCTTTTCATCGAGGCAAAGGCTTTTACAAAAATGTTCTCTAAGCCTATCAGGGTCACTGTTTCTAAACCTTTTTGTAATGGTTGCGCAAAGCTGATACCCATTGCCCGTTGTTACGGTATCAGGCCTAAACGGCGTATCAAAAACAAAACTTACTGTATCGCGACGCAGAACTGTGCCGGTTTTAAAACTTTGCTCAACTACCACACCGCTATCTACAGTATATGCGAGCGATATTTGGTCATTAAACCAAGTCTTAATTCCATCATTCTTAACCGTAACTCGTATTTTATTTTCTCCATATTTAAAAGAGCGTGGTGCAACATCAACAATATCTGCATCATATTCAATTATGGCAAACTCATAAGCACCTATATCAAAGTTCTTATCTCCTTGTGCAGGTCTTTTGTTACCGTAAAAATCTTTGGCAAACTTGTTTTCATTATAACCAGTATTATCTAATTGCCTTGCCTTGGTTCTTAAATCACCAAAGTCAAAATAGCGTGGGTTAACTGAAATTGAATGAGAGTCTTTTCTCGATACATTTACATATGAGGCCAATGAAGAGTGGTTACTCCAAGCATAAATAAAATTGGTGCTATTTGGCGCGTAAAAGTTATTGTAGTCCATTTCTCCAGGGTCAACTGCTGACTTTGAAAAAGCAAAACCTTCAAATTCTCTGTAAATGCAATTATTTTTTATTATTCCTGTACCTTCAAGCCTAAATGCCGCGGCGCTAACGTGATTGGTAGTTTTGCTTTTATTCCAAATACTGTTACCTATAACATAAGTATTGACACCATAATAGTATAGAGAATGAACATTTTGGTTTGATGAGCCCGAAATCATATTATTCACCACATATCCTGAATCAAAATCAGCAAGATAGACTCCGTGTCCTTCTACAACCACTCTGTTTGAAGCCACTGAATCGCCCTCACTCTCAAATATGTAGAAACCATAGGCGATGTTCTGATTAACAGAGTCAATATCGTTTCCTACAAAATATTGATGCCTATTTCTTCCTGAATAAAAAACGATTCCGTTTTGATTCCTGAAAACGTTATTTATAAATGAATTATGCTGATCGCGCTTTTGCGGAGAACAAACCCAATAAACGCCACTTCCTCCTTCAAGCCTATTATTCTCAAAAGTATTGAAGCTACCATTTCTTTCTCCGAAAGCTTCAATAATATATCCGCTATTATTTGCCCCCTTACTCTTAAGCGTTGAGTTTTTTACGACATTACTATCGCTGTAATTCTCAAAAATAAAAACTTCGCCATCAGCGGCAGTCGTTTCTAACATTAGGCTATCGAAAATGAAGTGTTTAGCCCCATTTAGCTTAAAAGTAGTCTTGGTAACTTTTGAATTATTTGTAACTACACTACTTTGCCCAGCTCCTACAATGGTAACTGTGTTTCTGTAAGAAGCCCCCCTTATAAACCCCATTTTAACAAAATCATGAATACTATCTCTAGCAACTCTTATAGTGGTTGGCTGAGACAATCCTGAGCAGCTTAGATGATTAATGGCGTATGATAATTTTTTAAAGTCGGCACCAGAACTGCCAACCGTAATCACTGGGTTAATAAATTCAGAGCATATTGAATCGCAAAAAACATCACCTAAAGCGTCGGGGTCTTCTCCCCTAAAAGGTTTAGTAAATCTTATGCATACCTTTCGCTTTTTTGCTTTCCCAATGAGGTAATATGGTAAAGTAAAGCTAAACTGCACAGTACTATCAGGCTTTACTATACCCGTTACTATGGTATCTTTCACGGCTGCTGCCGAATCAATCGCATATTCAACAAAAATGCTATCACTGTTCCAAGTTTTAGTTCCGTAATTTTCAATTACAACACCTATCGTATTATTTCCCCTTGTTAAGTACTTATTTTCAATATCAACTATATCAGCGTCCCAAGGATATATATAGTACTCATCAGCGCCTATATCATAAGTAGAATCAAGCTTAATAGGCCTACTTTCTCCATCAAAATCAGACTTTAAAACACTCAGGTTTTTCCCCTTATTGTTTAGGTTATAACTTATGGTATGTAAATCTCTATCGCCAAAAAACTCGGGATTCACACTCAGTGAATGTTGATTTTGTGTTGAATCATCTTGTTGCCAATCTGCAATGGTTTTATAGCCTTCTCCATTCAAACGCGCCAAATAACTTCCATTAATACTGTAGTAGTTGTTATGGTCTATATAGCCATTTCTTAAGTCTCTGATAGTTGCATAAACTGGAAAACTATTTTGGCTTACTATAATGTTATTTTGGATTTTTAAATCGCTAACTGATTCTTTATAAAGAGTTGTTTCAAATAACATGGTTGAGTTAGACAGTGTAACTCTTGGGCTCCTTGAAAAAAGACTGTTTCCAAGAAAATGCATTTGCTTTATTCTATCGCCATAAATGGTATTGCTTTTACCGTTTTGTTGACCTGACATCATATTGTTCATTACATAAGATGTGTCGTAATCCCAATCTTGGTTTGCTCTGAGAAAGAACATTCCATAATTTGGTGTAAATACGGTATTGCCGCATAAACTGTCAGCGGCATTCTCCCTGCTATATATGCCAATTCCATCATCATGGGCAAGGCTATCTATTGTATTACCGATAATGCGCATACCATGGCAATGCATATAATAAATACTGTAAGCCAACTGATTATAAAACTCATTATGTTGAATCCAAAATCTAGTATTTGCAGGTTTTGATTTTGAATACCCCCTTATGTATAGCCCGTAATACCCGCCTGATATCTTGTTGCCAATTAATTTAAAGTTTCTAATGGTTCTTTGATGTCCATCACCTCCGGTTGACGAGCCAGAAATATGAACCCCCGCAATAACACTTCTATTTATGGTCGGATTAACAAGATCGGCTGAAATATTGCAGTTTGTTACTGCATTATAATTTGAGTTTCTTTCTACCCAAATTACGCGACCGCCATTAGTGTTTGTGTTTTTAATGGCTAAGCTATCAATTGTATAAAAACTTGCGTATCTAAATGTTAAGGTAAAGTTTGCGGAGCTCGTAAGAACGGTTGAATCGGCTCCTGCTCCAACTATACGTATTGTATTTTCTTTGCTTGCTCCCCTAATTGGGTTTAGAATTACCTGTTCTTTATAAACACCTGGTTTTACCCTTATAGTTACTGGGCCGCACATGCCATTAATTCTTAGGCTGTCAATAGCCATATCTACTGAAGTAAAATCGGCACCGCTTGAACCAACGGTATAAAGCCCACTCATTGAGCTTGGTTTGTCAATTATAACTTCAAGGGTATCGTTGTAGCGAGATGAATCTAGAGTTCCATTAACAGAATCAATATAAATTTTGAAGGTGTCGTTAATGGCTTTAGAAAATGTATGATTCCCAATAAAAACAGAAGCCTTTTCTCCAGGTAAAATATTTGAATTAAAAACTGCAGAAGGCTGTTGAACGCCATTTATACTCCACGAAATTTTACCCTTAGCAATTGTATTATTTCCTACATTGCTTAAAACTACGTTTACCGGAGAAGTTCCTACACAGCTAGGTTCAATTGATAATATACCTGCATTATTACCTAATTCTTCAACAATGCTTATATCATCAATACTAAATTCATTTGGTTCATTTTTGTCATATTCTAGCACTTGTGTAAATCGCAATTGAAAATTACTTCCTACGTCTTGATTATTCACGCGCAATATTGAGTCAATATCAACCTCTACCTTTTGCCAACCAGCGGTTCTATTTATATCTGTATTGCAAACGGCAATCCAGTTGAATGTATCGTTTCCTCTAATCCAAACCTTATTCATAGAGTCAGAATTGGCGTTTCCGTTTAAATACCAAAAACTCAACTTTAGCTGAGATGAATCGTAATCACTTAAATCATGAGTAAATACTAATGAATTACTAGACTTGCCAGCTGGAATATTGGCCATAAATACATCGAAAGTGCCCGATCTAGAACCTGTACGATAAAAATCTTGACCTGGGGTAAAATACAGTCGCCCCATATTGTTGGTATTAAACTGCACATTGCTTAGGCCGTTTATATAGGATGTATTTGAAGCAACCGATTTAGCGGTTGTGTTTTCAAACCCTTCATACCAAGGCAAAGTGTTTTGCGCCTTAAGCGGGGTAACGATAAAAAAAATGCAAAAAACTATAACTAATGACTGAAAAATTCTACTCATTGCCTTAACTCTTTATACGGATTCATTTTTAACATAGCTCCATCTACCCTTATAAATCCAAGCAAGTAGATTTTACTTTCCCCAAACTAAAAAAAGTAAAACTCTTTTGATATTGGGAGGATTCACTTCGATATGATTTTTGCCCACAACAAGTATATTAACTTTTTCCCAATTGTCAAATTCCACCCAAATTTTGACATCATCCACCCTATGGAATCTTTTTTATGCACCGCATCTGTATCTTTTATTTTGTTCCCATTTACTCTTGATTATAAAAAAAATAACTTCTTGGGATAAACTAAGACTTAAAATAACCTTTAAAAATTCAATAGCTCAATACTTTAGCTAAGACTCTTCTCGTAAGCTTTTATATAATGACCAATCAGATTGCTCCAATCAAAGCGTTCAGAGAATTCTTCTAATCGTGTTTTGTATTCTAGCCTTGCTCGGCGACTACCTTTCGTAAAGTTTAAAAGATACTTGGCCAAATTCTCAGCGGCTTTTTCATCATCTTCTCCTCTTCTTTTGGTTACATGTAGACCAAGATCTTCATGATCTGCATCCATATCGGTTACAAAGTTTCCGAAACCTGAAAGATCGGATGTTACTGTAGGAACTCCACGAGCAATACACTCAAGAGGGGTATATCCCCAAGGCTCGTAATAACTCGGAAAAACACCTAAATGGCAACCACGAACAAATTCATCATAATCAAAACCGAAAAGGGGGTTTGTACTCTCGATAAAATCCGGGTGATAAACAACTTTAACCTTATCTAATGGGCTGTTGAGCAAACGATTATCTCTTAAATAATTAAGCACTTCATCATTCACGTCATCTTTAAGATTGTGCGTAACTATTATTGGCCATTCTTTCCCTTTCCAGTTCTGTAGTGTTCTCCTATATCGTAGTTTCCAATAATCATCTACCAAATCGTTCAACTCTGGAAGTCGATGGTCTTCGTCATCGCCCACCGCTTTATAAATAAGCCTTTGCTTAATCTGTTTAATGATTTGATCGCATGTTCTATCGATTTCTTCCATTACACCACGGCCTTCAAGCACATTGGGATTTATACTCCAAGTGGGCTTTTTGGTAATCATAAAGAAAACAACCGTTCGGTCTACGTTTTCCTTAATCATATATTCATTAAGCCGTTTCAATGCATCAAGGGTAACATCATAACCTTTATTCCTATACTCATATCTACCTGAAGAAAACAAGTAAATTGTTTTATCTAAGTCAAAAGCGTAACTCTGAAAAAAGTGCCCCATGGTAAACCTATGAATCTTCGTTTTAGCTTCAATGTGCTTATTCTGAATTTCATAGTTAGCTAGATAACGTCTGATATTCAACCCATTTGGCGTAACCACATCAGCTTTTAGACCGTATAGACTACCAAATTCATCAGATGTTAATGAGCTTACAGTAGTAAAAATATCGGCATTCTTTGCCCCTTGATATTCTAGACTTACTTGACTAAATATTCCATAATTCCTGCTTTCTTGTCTCCAATCATAGCTATCAATTATATCGTAATAATTGGGCGTATTTGATGCTAAATACCTCCCTAAGAGCGTAGCATGTGTGGTAAAAACAGTTTTTACCGTGCTCTTTTTCATTTTAAGTTGAAGCAATGCTGGGGCCGTCATCCACTCGTGAAACTGAGCAATTAGTGAATTACCTTTTGAAGTAACCTCTTCATTTGTAACGGTTAGAAATGTTTGAACTACATCTCCAAAAAGCAACATTTTTCTGGCCAGCTCATCTGCGGTAGAATAGTCAATATCAAAGCCTTCACTTAAGGCCTTTTCAATATTATCCATTCTATTAAAGGCAAAATCAGGATTTATAAGTACCACTTTTGGCCTACCCGAAACCAGCCACCTACCGTAAACCACTTCATAACCCATGTTTCTAAGCCTTTGAACCGATTTAGAAATTTCATCAGTATCTGTATGAATCTCTTCAATCTCGGCCATTATATTTCTATCTACATAAGGGCCAATTAAGAAGAAATTATCACCAAAAGCTTTCACCATTTCAGGCAATTTTGAGCGTATAACGGTATAAATTCCGCCTTGCTGATTACATACCTCCCATGATATTTCTGCGAGAAAAGACGCCTTCAACTGATTTGATAACATGCCTATGAAATTTGTCGCAAGTTAACTTTGGATGTGCTTCCTTTTATGATCAAAAGCTACTAAAAACGAAAAAGCATCCCTCTCGAGATGCTTTCCCAATATTTGTCCGCGAAATGATTAAAAAACTTCTTCTAAAAACGCCATAAGCTTTGCCCATGATCTTTGATCAACATCGGCATTATAGGCCAAGGGCAAATCAAATTGCGCTCCTTTTTCCGTTGCCGCCGGATTAGTAAATGCGTGCACAGCACCCTCGTAATTAACAAACTCGTAGTCTACCTGTGCTGAATCCATTTCAGCTTTAAAGCTTGTTATAGCATCGGCACTTACAAAAGGATCGTCAGCCCCGTTCATTACAAGCACTTTTCCTTTTACCGAACCAGGAGTCGCTTTTTCTATAGCACCAATGCTACCATGAAATGTGGCTACAGCATCAAGATCAGCTTGTTGTCTTGCCATGTTTAATACCACACCTCCACCAAAACAATAACCAATAGCACCTATTTGATCGGCATTACACATTTCTGTATTTCTAAGTACATCTAAAGCCGCGTTAAACCTTTCTTTAGCTCCCGCAAAATCATTCATAACGGCACCAGCAAAAGGGCCAGCATCTTTTGGATGTTCTGCTTTTTTACCATTACCATACATATCAAGTGCAAAAGCTATATAACCTTGTTTGGCTAGTTTTTCGGCAACAGCTCTAGAGTGTTCGTTGTGGCCCCACCACTCATGTACCACCAAAATACCAGGACGCTTTGTTGCAAGATTTTTGTTATAGGCCAAATAACCTTTCATTATTATACTATCGCCTTCATAACTTATCTCTTCTCCTATTACCATTGGTTCAGAGCGCTCTACTTTTTCAGCGCTTTCGCTTTCTTCATTAACACTTTTATCAATTTGATTGATAGCAGTTGAACCACAACTACTGAAGAATAAGGCAACCGCAATAATTAAAGTTAGGAATTTCATGTTTGGTTGTTTGGGTAAGAAACAAGGTGATGGGCATTATGTTTTAGAATAGCAGGTATTTGTGAATGAGCGGCGCTGCCAAATGGTAGCCTCTTTTAATTATTAATTAATGTCCAGCTTTGAACCAAGGAGCCAATGAATGCATTTTGGGTTTCAATTTCTCACCCTTTGAATTCAAAGAAGAGCCTTACCTAAAATAGACATAGGAAGCGAAATATGCATTGCTGAAAGTAATGATAAGGCGTGATTATGGAAACATTTTGACTAAAAACCAAAATATGCGCTCAACCTCAAATAATTCCGCTACCAAACATTTGATTTCCTTTTAACCCTTATTTGTAGTTAGTTTAAAATGCTACTTTTAATATCGTGGCAAATCTTTTATAAATGAGAATTTTAGTAAGCACCTTATTCATATTTATTTGTCAATTGGTTTTTGGCCAAACTACAGTGAAAGAATTTGTAGGAAACTACGACGATACACGTTCATTCTTTCTATATCAAAGTACACTAAGAAGTTTTAGCGATGTAACTAGTGATGAGTTTAACAAACTAATTAGAGACGTAGACAAAATCTCAATTCATATTTTACCTCAAAATGGAGTTTCTGAAGGTGAAATAGACGATTTAATTTTAAAATTAGAAAACGCAGGTCTTAAAGAAATGAAAAGCATATCAAAAAGAGCTGAAGGGGCTTCTTTCTACACTTCTACAGGAAAAAACTCACCTTTAACAGTGGGTGTTTTTTATAGAGAAGGAATGGCGGGCGTGGTGCAGCTAGACGGCGAAATTGACATGAAATATGTGGCCGCGCTAAAAGATGTAAATCCCGAAAAAGTTAGCACCTTCTTTGGTTTTGAGCAGCTTAAAGAAGAATTTGAAAACAACCGAACCGAAGAAGAAAATGAGTAATGTTTTAGAAACTTTTGACCTTACTAAAAAGTACGGACGAGTTACTGCTGTTAGCAATTTAAGCTTTTCAATAAAGCAAGGGCAGGTTTTTGGGATTCTTGGACCAAACGGAAGCGGTAAAACAACTACCCTTGGTATATTATCAGGTGTTACAAATGCTACATCAGGAAACTTTGAGTGGTTTGGGCAAACAGGTGGGCATGAGATTAGACAAAAACAAGGTATAATTTTAGAGCGCCCCAACTTTTATCCTTATATGAGCGCCTACAAAAACTTAAAAGTTGTTGCTGCTATTAAATCTATTTCTAATGCTGATGAAAGAATTAATAGCGTTTTAAAACAAGTTGGGCTTTTTGAGAGGAGAAACGACAGGTTTAAGACATACTCATTGGGCATGAAACAACGGCTTTCAATTGGTTCGGCCTTACTGAGCAACCCTAAGGTTTTGGTACTTGACGAGCCCACAAATGGCCTTGACCCACAAGGTATTGCCGAAATTAGAGAGCTTATAATTCAAATTGCCAAAGAAGGAAAAACAATAGTTTTAGCATCTCATTTACTTGACGAGGTGCAAAAGGTTTGTACCGACTTTATGATTCTTAGCAAAGGCAAACTAATGCATCAAGGTCCTGTGGCCGAAGTAATTGGCGAAACCCAAAAAGTAGAGCTTGCTTCAGAAAATGAAGAGGATTTAAATAAAGCATTAGATCAAATTGACTTTGTAGCGCATAAAAGCTTTGAAAATGGAGTTTTTAAAGTGGTGCTTACAGATAGCGGAACAGCCGCTGAACTCAATTCTATTTTAAATAACCAAGGAATCGCGCTCAATCATTTGGTAAAGGTTAAGCAAAGCTTAGAGCAAAAATTCTTAGAAATACTGAAGCAAAATGATTAGGCTAATAAAAATTGAATTCTTAAAGCTAAAGGCATACAAGCCTTTTTGGATTCTTACAATTCTATATGCGGCTATAATAATTGGGCTCGGCCTTTGGGCGCCTAGTTTTTTAGACTGGTGGAGCGATAAAGGCGCAAGTTTTAGTGGTATTTTACCCAATACAATGCCAATATTTGAGTACGATGACGTTTGGCAAAACCTTACCTTTTTGGGCAGATTTTTTATGCCATTATTGGCATTTTTAATAATTACCATTGTTAACAATGAGTTTACTTTCAATACACAAAAGCAAAACATAATTGATGGTATGAGCCGTCTTGAATGGTTTGGTTCTAAGCTTATATTCTTACTTATAATAGTTGTATTCGCAACTTTTCTTCATTTTATTGTGGGTCTTTATTTGGGAGCCAATTACTCAAGTGTTCAAGGCGCCGAGTATGTGTTTAAAAATATTGCATTTATACCTGCATACGCCTTGCAAGCGCTCTCATTTCTATCGCTTGCTATGCTTATTGTAATCTTAATTAAAAAATCAATTTTAAGCTTTGGTGTTTTATTGCTTCTTTATTGGCCAGGCGAGCAGTTAATTAGATTCTTCTTACCAGATGCTACCGAAAGTATACACTTTCTTTTCCCTATAAAAAGTATGATGAACTTAATCCCAAACCCTTTTCCAAAGTACATATTTATGGAAGCTGATTTCAATGTTGACTTTCAGGCGGTATTAATTCAAGTAGCGTATATAATCGTATTTTGGACATTGAGTTACTTCATTTTAAAGAAAAGAGATATTTAGCTATGACACAGTTTTTAGGTAATATGAAAAGAAACGACTATTTGGTTCTATTGCATGTATCTCAGTTTGCGGGGGCTATTGTTCCTATGGCTGGTTTTGTTGTGCCAATTCTACTATGGGCCACCAAAAAAGATGAAGACCAAATGGTAGACCTTCATGGCCGAATTATATTGAATTGGCTAATTTCAGCATTTATCCTAGGCATTATTGGAGGTGTATTATCAATGATATTTATTGGTATTCCAATTCTAATAGTTGTGGGAATTTGCTCTATTGTTTTTCCGATAATTGGGGCTATTAAGGCTGCAAATAAAGAAACATGGCTATATCCGCTTAGCCTTGATATATTAGGTGTAAAGGAAAGAATGGTAGATCGCTGGTATTGATTACGTTTTTCTTAAGGTAGAATTATGGCAATAAAACTATTTTTTTAATTTTATTACTACATTTATAGTTACACATTTAAATATTTAGTTATGTTTGAAGTGTGAAAGAGTTAACCAAAGCCGAAGAAGAATTAATGAATGTACTATGGAAGCTTGAAAAAGCTTTTCTTAAGGACATTATTGAAGCATTCCCAGAACCAAAACCAGCGTATACTACGGTATCAACTGTTCTTAGAGTTCTTGTTAAAAAAGAAGTAGTAGGGTTTAATACTTATAGCAAAGTACATGAGTATTTTCCTAGAATAAAAAAGAAAGAGTATTTCAAAAACCACTTTTCTAGAATTGCCAAAAGCTTTTTTGGTGGATCGTACACATCGCTTCTTTCAAACTTTACTAGTGCAGATAATTTAAGCATAACAGATCTTGAAGAGATTAAGAGTTTGATTGATTCTGAAATAAAAAAGAAGAAAAAATGATGGTTGAGCTTTTAATATCACTGCTAAAAGCCAGCATCATAAGTTTCTTTTTTTATTTGGCTTACATGCTGCTTTTGAGAAAACTAAGCTTCTTTTCGCTAAATAGATTAATTCTAATGAGCATAATCCCAATTAGCTTGGCGATAGTACTAAACCCTTTACAAACTCAAATTGAACTACCTATAACTCCATTAAATTTTGAGCCGGTAATAGAAGGTTTAATTTTAGAAAATGAAGTACCGATATCTGAAGTAGCCGACATCAACAATTCTATTAGCCCAGTAATTTTTTTAATCGTAATCTATATAGTTGGTCTTATACTCACGCTATTTAGCACAATACGAAACGTTTTTTCGGTATCAAAACTTGTGCGTAAAAACAATAAAATAGAAAATTATGGCACCTACGTGATAGAAATTGATGGGATTAATCCTTCGTCATTTTTCAATTACATTTTTATAGGCTCTAAACTTGACCCTGTACAAAAGCAAGTGATAATTGCACATGAACAATGGCATTATCAAAAGCTCCATAGCCTTGATTTATTAGTATATCAACTATACAAATCCATCTTTTGGTTTAACCCAATTGTATATCTACTCGAAAAAGAACTTAAACAGGTTCATGAATTTCAAGTAGACAAAAAAGTGCTTTTATCAGAAATTGAAAAATCACAATATTTAGCCTGCTTGGTAAATGCTATTACCTACCCAAAACTAAAATACACCCTAACACATCAATTTTATAATCACCCTTTAAAAAACCGCATTAAAATGATTTCAAAAACACCATCAAAACCAGTTCAATTATTCAAGTACACTACCCTTTTAATAGTAGTTGCGCTTTCAGCTTATTCTTTTTCAAGCCAAACACAACAAGAATTGTCACTTACACCTTTAGGCCTTGGTTACAATTTAAACTCGGCCGTTACCCCAACCGATGCTGATAAATACGGAAGTATTCCTTCTATTTCTCCTATTAAGAGCCCACATTATCTATCGGGTTTTGGCCAAAGACTTAATCCTATTACTAAAGAAAAACATCTTCATAGAGGTATTGATTTAAAAGCTTCAATTGGCACCCCCGTTTTGGCTACAGGAAATGGAATTGTAAGTGTTGCTGATACTGCTGATAAGTATGGAATTAGAGTAATGATACGAAATACTGAAGTATACGAAACCCACTTTACCCATTTAAGCGAAATATTAGTTGAAGAAGGCCAAAAAGTAAAAAAAGGCGACGTAATTGCAAAGTCTGGAAATACTGGTTTAAGTACGGGCCCTCATCTACATTACGAAGTAATTGAAAATGGTGAATTTGTTGACCCAGCTAAATTCATTAAGGAGCAGTAGTTATTTCTTTCTTTCAATAGTAAATCGCACAAGCCCTTCAAGGCTATCTCGGTAAGGACCTGGCTCAAAGCTATTCAACACATCAAGTGCTTTGTTTTTGTATTCATGCATTTTTTCTACCGAATACTTTATACCTCCGTGGTCAAAAACAAATTGAGAAATTACGTTTAAGTCTTTCTTCTTGTTTTTAAAGCTCTTTATCCTCTTAATGATAGCCTTGCGCTCCTTCTCATCTACGTTTTGAAGCGCATGAATGAGCGGTAAGGTCAATTTCTTTTCTTGTATATCTATGCCCCTTGGCTTGCCTATATCAGAGCCATCTCCATAATCAAAAAGGTCATCTTTTATCTGAAAAGCAATACCTACACTCTCTCCAAATACACGCATTTTGTCTAGAATTTCGTCATCTTCGGTATTGGAAGAAGCCCCTATAGCACAGCAAGATGAAATTAGAGAAGCTGTCTTCTTGGTAATTATGTCAAAATAAACATCTTCGTTTGTATTTAGCTTTCTAGCTTTTTCAAGCTGAAGCAATTCCCCTTCTGCCATGGCCTTTACGGCTTCGCTTAAGATCTTGAGCATTTTAAACTCATTATTCTGAAGCGACAGCAACAAGCCACTGCTTAATAGGTAGTCACCAACCAAAACAGCAATCTTATTCTTCCAAAGTGCATTAACTGAGAAAAAACCCCTTCGCTGAAAAGCATCGTCAACCACATCGTCATGAATTAAGGTTGCCGTATGCATAAGCTCTACCAATGAAGCACCTCTATAAGTTCCTTCATGAATTCCACCTGTAACGCCAGCTGATAGTAAAACGAACATAGGGCGCATTTGCTTGCCCTTTCGTTTCACTATATAGGTCATTATACGATCAAGCAAAGGAACTTTAGACGACATAGCAGCCCTAAACTCCTTTTCAAAAACCTTCATTTCATTTGCAATGGGCTCTTTTATTTGATTAAGGCTAATGGTCATTTAAACAGCTAATCGTTTATTTTTGGACATCGAAATTACTACCAAATCCAACATTCTTCAATGGAAATACTACGTAACTTAAAGCTTACTGGAGCTAATAACAAACCAATACTCGCTGATGTTTTCTTTAAAATGGATAGTTTTAATAAACCCGTGGTTCTCTTTAACCATGGTTTTAAAGGCTTTAAAGATTATGGCTGCTGGAATATGGTAGCAGAACACTTTGCAAGTGAAGGTTTTGTATTTGTAAAGTTTAATCAAAGTCACAACGGCACTACTCCAGAAAACCCTGAAGATTTTGCTGATCTTGACGCCTTTGGTAAGAACACTTTTAGCAGAGAGCTATACGATATAAAGCAAATGTTGAAGTGGATAAAAGGCAATACGGCGCTTCCAACTGATTTAATGAATGCCAACGAAGTTTCTATTGTTGGTCATAGCCGCGGTGGTGGCACGGCCATATTAGCGGCAAATCAGAACGAAGAAATAAAACGAGTGGTAACATGGGCTTCATTTAAAAACATAGCAGAACGCTACACTGGGCCTTCTTTTGAAGAATGGCAAAAAAATGGCGTGGTTTACATTGAAAACTCAAGAACCAAGCAACAAATGCCATTGAGCTATGAGATTTACGAAGACTACATGGCAAATGCCGAAAAGTTTGACATTGAAAAAGCTTGTATTGAAATTACAAAGCCACAATTGATCATTCATGGCACCGAAGACCCTACGGTTATTTTTCAAGATGCTTTAAAACTTAAGAGCTGGAACAAGGAAGCCGAGCTATTCTTAATTCCAAATGCTAATCATGTCTTTGGTGCAAGTCACCCTTATAATGGAGAAGAATTGCCCCATGATTTGGCAATAGCGGTTAAAGAGAGTGTTCGGTTTTTAAAGGGAAATTAGGTTTACTTTAAGCCTGAAGATTCTAAGCACTTTATTGCGAAGTAAACACTCATTCTACCACTTCAGAAACCTTCATTGGTAGCTCCGATTTTATTTCATTGATTTTGCTCTGATCCTTTAGCTCTTCATAGGCTTTGCCATACTTATCTAAAGAGCGTTCATTTCGCATTTCTCTGTAAGCTTTGGCAATTTCATTTTGCACTTGTATGTAGGTATTGTAATTGGCACCTTCATCAGAGTTTAAAGATATAATTGCTAGGTTAGGAGCTATGGGCCAGTTTTTATTTGATCCTTGATTAAGAACCACCTGTTTAATAATGTCCTTTAGTTCATTTGCTGGTACAACCACATCATTTACCATCAACACATTATTAGAATTGAGCAATACAAACAACACATTTCGCTTTGGTACATCTACTCTTTCTGATTCTTGATTATTAGGCAACTTCCGCAGTAGTCCTTTGTCTTGCTCAATTGTTGTTGCAACTAGAAAAAAGATTAGAAGTAGAAAAGCAATATCAGCCATTGAGCCACTGCTAATTTCGGGTTTAAAACGTTTCATAATTTTTTATTTATAAAACGTTTATGCTCTTTACTATAGCTTTTCATTTATAAATTGAAAAGGCACTACTATGAAAGCGGCGATTTACTTTGGTAAAAGAAGAAAGGGCTTCTGCATAAAACAAAAAAAGGCCCTCGAAAATCAAGGGCCTTTGCTAATTAACTAATTAGTTCTTATTCTTCTAAAGCTTCGTTGGCGCTGTAGTTGATTTTAAGGGCTTCAACCTTACGCAACTCTTGCTTTACTTCAGTTACTATACCCATACGTGTATCAACATCCACCTTCAGCGACCAAGTAATTTTGGTTCTAAGCTTTGGATCAGTTTCAGCACGTTTTGCTTCAACAAATGCTTGCACATCGCCCACCTGAGCAAATGCATCATCAAGTTGAAGTCTTGGGGCATCTCCATACTTTTCTCTTTCTACAGGCGATCCCATATACAAGTATTCTGTCAATGATTTTTGCTGCACTTTGGTAACTTCACTAGCCTGCGGGCGTAGGTTTTTTACCAATAATGAGTTTTGACGAATTACTGTGGCCACCATAAAGAAGAAAATCAACATGAATACAATATCGGGTAAAGACGATGTCTGTATTCCCGGGGTTTCTTTGGTTCTTTTCTTAAACTTAGCCATGGGATTAATTTACGCTTTCAGAAATATTTGGTTCAGCTTCAGAAACACGCATTGGATAAGCTTGCTTAACCTTTTTTACACGTTCTTTCTTTTTTGCTGCTACACTTTTCACTTTCTCGTCTTCAGCATCCTTAGTAAGATCAGCAAAGTTCTTACCATACAGTTGCATTGAATATTGATCTCTTAACTCTCTAAAGGCCGCAGCAACTTCGTTTTGCACAGCAATGTACATTTTGTAGCTGGTACCAATATCATTTTTAAGAGATACAATAGCATCTTGAGGACTATCTGAAAAGTCAGGGTTTCGGCCGTTGTTGTCAACGAATGCTTTTACCGTAGATCTTAGATCTTCAATTTTAGAGGGCTCACCTTTTACCAAAAGGTCGTCATTTTGGTTTACCCAAACAAAAAGCACGTTGCGCATATTGGCCTTTACCTCTTGTGGAGGGTTATTCTCATCAGGCATAGGCGGTAGCTTTCTTAGAATTCCTTTATCTTGATCAATGGTTGTTGCAACCAAGAAGAAGATTAGAAGCAAGAATGCGATGTCGGCCATTGAGCCTGAGTTGATTTCAGGTATTGCGCGTTTTGGCATGCTTTATTTTTTAATCATTGTGTAAATGGACCCTACAAATCCGGCCAATAATCCAGCGGCAAGTAGCGTACTGGCTGTACCAATAAATGCTCCAATTAGCTTAGATGTTCCTGAGTCTACTCCGTACTTAAGATAAGATGGTAGTACTTCGTCGCTGGCAACTGAGTAGCAAATCAAAAAGATTACTAGCAGAAGACCTGTTCCTATTATTGATTTAAGTGCTCCTTTAAAGTCTGAAACTACTGTGAGTATGGCAAATCCTAGTGCCACCACAACACCCAGTACCAGAAGTACATACCCAAAAGGGAGCAGTATGTCTGTTACAAAATCTTGCATTAATACTGGTTTTTTAGTCTTTCTTTACAATGTTGTACTTAATCATCATATCAATAAGATCGATTGATGCATCTTCCATTTTGTTTACTAGACCATCTACAATTGATGTAATTAAGTTGTAGAAAATCTGTAGAATAATTGCAGCTATCAAACCTGCAACTGTTGTAAGTAGTGCTACTTTAATACCACCGGCAACTGCTGATGGCTGAATATCACCCATTGCTTCAATTTGGTCAAATGCCTGAATCATACCAATTACAGTACCCATGAAACCAAGCATTGGCGCCAATGATATAAATAATGATATCCAAACAAGGCCTTTTTCTAAAACACCCATTTGAACTGATCCGTAAGAAACCACTGATTTCTCTACTATATCAATTCCTTCTTGTGCTCTATCTAAACCTTGGTAATAAATTGATGCAATTGGACCACGAGTATTTCTAGCAATGTCTTTTGCTTTTTCAACGTTTCCGTTTTTCAATTCTACTTCAATGGCATTTTTGAATTGGCGTACATTGATCCAACTTAGTATTAAAACAATGATACGACCGATTGCAATTGCCAAACCAGCAATTAAACAGATCAATACCGGAGTCATCCACTTCCAGTCACCTTCAATGAATTTTTGTTTGATCATTGCATGTCCTGTAAGTTCAGTAACCTCAGGCTCCGCTGCCATTTCAGTTCCTTCATCTTTTGGCTCTTCTTTAGCTTCAGCTTCTTCTGCAGCTGCCGCTTCAGTTGAGTCTGTTGCAGTTGAGTCAGCTTCTGCTGCTTCTCCTTCGGCAGTTGCTTCATCTCCTTCAGCTGCGGTTTCTTCTCCTTCAGCCGTAGCTTCTTCTACTGCAGCTCCTTCGTTTCCTTCATCTTGAGCTCTTACTTCAAGTGTTACCAAACTTGCAAAAACTACAAGTGCTAGTGATAAAAAGATCTTCTTCATGACCTGTTAATTTGGTTCTGTTAAAATTATAATTAGTTAATAGTAAACAATTTAAAGAAGTTTTCAGCGGAGAGAGAGGGATTCGAACCCTCGGTACCCTTTTGAGGCACACTCGCTTTCCAGGCGAGCCCGTTCGGCCACTCCGGCACCTCTCCTCTTCAAAATTCGATTATCAAAGCCTTCTGCTTTTAATCGGCGCAATTTATAAAAATTTTAACACGCCTATTCAAGCTTACTCAAATAGGTAATTATACTTGTGTTAACAAATTGTTTAATGCCTTTTGTGCCTGAAATATTATCCAAAGCTAATTCAAGTTTTATAACCTGAATAACTCAATGGCATTTTTAGTGGTTTTTTCAGCTATTTCATCCAATCCCACTTCATAAATGGAAGCTAACTTTTGGGCTACAATTGCGGTATATGCGCTTTCATTGCGTTTACCACGATATGGCACTGGAGCTAAATAAGGTGAATCTGTTTCTAGAATAATCCTTTCTAAACCCAATTGTGGTAAAACAGCGGTATGATTACTTTTTTTAAATGTAGCTACGCCACCAATTCCCATATAAAACCCAGTTTCTATTACCCGCTTACCTTCATCTACAGTGCCTCCAAAACAGTGAAAAACACCATTTAGGCTTCCATCTTGTTCTTCTTCTACTATTGAAATTGCATCTTCAAAAGAATTTCGCGTATGAATTGCAACTGGCAACTTTAGTTGCTTTGCCCATTGCAACTGTTGAGAAAAAATATTCTTTTGCTCTTTTATAAAGGTTTTATCCCAGTAATAGTCGAGGCCAATTTCGCCAACCGCTATATAGCCACCACCAAACAACTCTGCTTCTATTTTAGAAATAGTATTGCTTGAATCAGCATTTACAGAGCAAGGGTGCAAGCCCATCATACCGTAACAGTATTTTGGGTAATCCTTAAGCATTCGCTTTAGCGCTGCAATACTATCCAAGTCAATATTGGGCAAAAGAATATTTTTAATTCCCTGTTGCTTTGCCTTTACAATTACTTGGTCTCTATCTTCATCAAACTGTTCTGCAAACAAATGAGAATGTGTATCAATAAACGAGTTCATAGATATTTGCGTTATTCTTGAAGTGCTCCTACTTAAAAAGCCAAAGTTAAACGCATAAATGCTACCAAGAAAAATATTTGAAAGCGACCTTCAACTAATTCATAGCAGCTTTTTTGAATCGATTCCGGCAGGCGTTGTTTTTGACCCCGACGAAAATGTTGCAAAGAATGTTGAAGGGGATTTAATATTTATAACAAACGAGGAAGAATTGGCTATGGTGGCCAAAACAGCCAAAGATATTCTGCTATTTATTATTGGAGAAGTAGAATTGGATATGACTTTGCAAGATTTTGCAGGTATTGTTACAACTACTGAAATAAAGGTAGAAGGTTTAGTTAAAAACACTATTAATTACCTTCAGGGCAACTTTAATACTATAAGATTTGCTTTTACTTCTAGTTTAAAAAAACCGCTTTTTTATAGAATTAAAGGAGACAAATATGAGTACCCTGTATATAAACAGTTTGCTGATGAACTATTAATGAAAATGGGATTGAATTGGGCAGTAGCAGCACCAAAATTTTTTACATATAGTAAATCAGAAACAGATAATCTTATTAACAGCCCCTGTTTTGTAGCTGGCGAACAATATGTTTTTACAAAACAAGCTTCGGTTTTTGAAACTGACAATAATGATATTATACAAGTAAAAAAGATTAGTGATAGCCAATATGCTAGGGAGCACCTTGACAAGGAAGCCCGCATTATTGAAGGACTTGCTCCTTTGATATCTGGTAAAAAGCTAGTAATACCTAGTATAAATGGCGTTGATGGTCATCTGCTCTTGAGTAATAACTTTCCAGCTGGTGCTGAGATGACTGATCAATTAGAAGATTTACACATTGAAGCACTCAATGAGATTTATGAAGCAAATAGATCTCTAACTAAAGTAGGAGACTTTCTTATTGAGAATAACTATTTGCAATTGATAAAGGCTTTTAAATTAATTCTAGAAGAAGACTTGCACCCGAATGGTTTGAGCAAATCTCACCTAGAAGACATTTCAATAGACCTTATTACTCTAATTAACAGACTTGACACCAGAGAGCCAATTTACACATCAATTTTTCATGGTGCTTTTGAACCGGCCAATTGTCTTAAGAAAAACGGTAAAATTCACTTAAACAACTTTGATAATTTTGAGCAAGACATGCCTTTGTTGTTTGATGCGTTTCATTACATTTTTTATCAACTTGAAAAGGAACCAATGCCGCTAATGGGTGAATTGGATGATATTATGAAATATCTCTTCAAAAACAAATCATTGCTAGCCCTAATTGAACAACACAATATCAACTTTAAATTGAATTTGGCGCTCTTTCATATTCATCATATCATTCATAAAGTCGAGAGCTTTTTAAAACAGCGGTTTATAAATCCAAATGCCAACTTCACCCTTACTTTTTACAAGCAGGCTCTAGAAAGAATGAATTCAATTAAAGTGCAGTAAACTAGAGAATAGACTGAATTATCTCTTCAATTGATATCCCCTCAGCTTCAGCTTTGTAGTTCTTAACAACTCTGTGTCTTAACACTTCAAGTGCAATGGCTTGTACATCTTCAATATCTGGAGAGTATTTACCGTGTATAAGCGCGTGGCATTTTGCTCCGATTGTTAAATACTGAGATGCTCTTGGACCAGCTCCCCATGAAATATATTCTGCAACCTTAGAAGGAACATTATTGCTCTCAGGCCTAGTTTTATTTACTAACTGAACTGCGTAATGCAGAACATTATCTGGAACTGGAACTCTTCTTACTAGTTTTTGAAAATAAATGATCTCTTCTGCGGTGAGTACTGGCTCTAGTGCCACATCAATACCTGATGTGGTACGTTTTACAATTTCTATTTCTTCTTCTATAGTGGGGTAGCCTACATTAATATTCAGCATGAAACGGTCAAGCTGGGCTTCTGGCAACGGATACGTACCTTCTTGCTCAATAGGGTTTTGGGTGGCTAATACAAAGAATGGTTCTGGCAATTTATGATGATGACCAGACACAGTTACATTCTTCTCTTGCATAGCTTCTAGCAAAGCCGCCTGAGTTTTAGGTGGGGTACGGTTTATTTCATCCGCAAGAATCACGTTAGCGAAAAGTGGACCTGGTACAAATTGAAACTGTTTTGATTCGGTTAATACTTCTGAGCCAGTAATATCAGATGGCATTAAATCTGGAGTAAACTGCACTCTACTAAAATCCAAATGAAGGGCAGACGCAATGGTATTTACCAGTAAGGTTTTTGCTAAACCAGGAACTCCTATTAAAAGACAATGTCCCTTGCTAAGAATACCGATTAGTGTAGACTTAACTACATCATCTTGGCCCACTATAACCTTACCAATTTCATTCTTTAATTGGTGGTACTTTTCTACGAAAGCATCAGCCGCTTCTTTATCGCTATTGAAATTTAAATTCATTTTACAATCTTTGGTTTTCGGCGATCAGTCTCTTTACCTGTTCGCAATTTCTATGACCTTCAGAAATACTTATATACATTGAAGGGGCCTTTTGCCAAGTCCAATTTGCAATAAAACTCTCGCTTTTCGCTTGTTTAGCCATGTCTGAAATAAAGGCATAGTCTTGCTGAAGATTTGCTTTATGCTCTTGGGTTTTTCCTTTTAAATAAATTATCCGATATCCTTCTTTATTTTCAGGCGTTTTAAACCCCATAGGGCCAGTGATTGTACCTACACTTAAGGTATCAAGAATCAAACTTAAATCGAGCCCGGCGGCTTCTTCAGTAATTTTGGTTGAGCCAGTATTTGGGTCAAACAACATTCCACCTGAGTTTTTAGTCTCTTCATCTTCAGAGTATAGGTAGGCTGCCGTTTTAAATGCTATACTATCTTTTAATACTAGTTTTCTAACACTATCAAGTTGGTTTCTAACAATTTTTCTATTTAACGGACGTGGTTTTGGTGAGATTAGTATGTGCTTCAGTTTTATTCTATCTCCTTTTCTGTCAATCATTTTAATTATATGAAATCCAAATTGTGTTTCAACTGGTCCTGAAATGGAGTCTTTTTTTAATTTGAAAGCCGCCGCAGAAAACTCAGGCACATATGAATTTCTTGAAGCCCAGCCTAAATCTCCTCCTCTAGCCTTTGAACCTGGGTCTTCAGAATACAAGGTTGCTGCAATTGACCATTCAATGCTTCCTTCCATTATTTGCCTTCTCAATCTATTTAGTTTTCGCTTTACCCTTTTTTCTTCAATTTCTGAAACGGGAGTATTCATTGACACCTGACCAACCTCATATTGGGTATTGATTACTGGAACACTATCGGCAGGAATATCTCTGTAAAACTTTTTCACTTCGTTTGGCGAAACCTCCACATTGGCTAAAAGGTTAGATTTCATTCTATTCACCAACATTTGCTCTTCCATGGTTCGCCTAAGTTTCGCTCTTATATCTTCAATTGACTCATTAAAGTAATTTTCAATTGCTTTTTGACTACCAAATTGACTTACGAAAAACGCCATTCGCTGTTCCATTTGCATATCAACTTCTTCTGCAGCTATGGCAATACTATCGCGCCCAGCTTGTACCACTAGCATTTTCTCTTGAAGCATTCTAAAGAACAAATCGCACTTGGCTTCTTCAGAATCAACACCTTTTGCGAGCAATTCTTCTCTATACCTATACTCTAAGTCTGACATTAAAAGATACTCATCACCAACTTTAGCAATCGTTTTATCTAGCGTAACATCGGTAAAGGCCATAATGCCTCCTAAACCAACGATTAACAGTAATATGTAACTAACTTTCATTTTTAATTATTCGTATACTTCAAATTGTCCTTTTCGTTCGGCTTCGTTAAAAACATCACCTTCCATCTTCATCAAAAAGTCAACCTTTTTTTTGTTTTTAATAATGCTTCTAATAGTGCCACGCGACATTTGTAAGGGTTTAAACTCTCCTGGTTCTCTTAGATCATAAATAAACAGAGCTGCTCCTCTCAAACTATCGTTGTAAATCAGTGGCTGTTCACTTTTTGTGATTTCAAAAGAAGTAGGCAGCAAAGCCTCACCCATAAGATCATCCAGAAAAAACCACTTATTATTATCTAAGTTGAACTTAACTCCATATCTAAGGCAATATTTCTGCAGCGAGTCAGTATTTTCTGGTGAAAGGTCTTTTAGCCAAAAAATGGCTTGCTCTTGATTGGGAATGTCAGGTGTGAAAACCAAGTATGTAGATTTACAAATTCTACGCTTTAGAATGAAACTTTCGTTGAATTGGTTGTAATAGTCAGTTATTTCATTTGAGGTAACAGTAGTATCAAGCTTTTGGTTGATCAAACCATTTTCGTATTCATACCTAATCAATGAACGATAATACAGGTCTAACTCTTCCTTTTTATCTTTTAAACTATCACTTAAATTGTTGAGCGCATTTTGAAAAAGCACTTCATCTCTCACCCATTTTTCAATATAGTTCTGTCTTAGTTTTAAACTATCCTCCGGCGTTTGAGCCGCACTAAAAATGTCAGTAAAGTCTTCTTCATAAAGAACCTTATCCCCAACCTTAGCAACTTGAATCTTGCTATTTTTATTGCCCTGAAAAAGCTCACATCCACTTAAGACAAAGAGCGGGATGATTATGAAGAATAGATTTTTCAAATAACCCTATTCTTTAATCAAACTGTCAACTAACTGCTGATTTACTTCAACATCATATTTCTTCATTAAGCCACTAATCCAGTTCTGTTCAAGAAAGCTTTGATAATCAGCAATTACCAACCCTTTAATCTCATTTAGCTTTTTATATTCTGAAGCCCGTATTTCGTTTATTTTCACCAATGTGTAACGCCCTTTAAAGTCCTCAATAGCATGGTAACCTTCGCTCCATTCAACCATGTCAACAACTTCTTTATCTCCTTTTTCAATTAGATCTTTTGTATAGCTAAAGGTCATTGAGTTATCTTCATTCATGGCTTTATACAAATCGTTAAGATTTGCATTATCATTAGAGAGTTTCGATTTTATTTCATCAGCTACGGATTTATCGTTGCAATAAAACACCAAAACATCCGCTCGCTCGCCCCAAACATAATCATCTCTATTTTGGCTAAAGAACTCACGCTGTCCTACAGTGTCTTTCATGGCCTTGGTCCAAACTTCATCGTCAGTAATTTCAAAAAGAAGAATTCCTTCATAGTACTCTCTTACAATGTTCTTAAACTCAGAATATTTTATTTCAAGACGGCTATCTTCATAATCAAACACGGTTTCTTCAACAAATTGGCCGTACATGTAATCCATGGCATATTCAGCGTTTTGAAATTGACCTTTGGTTTGGTTAGTTAACAACCAATTGGCAAAATCAGCTTGAAGTACTTTTTGCTTACCAATTAAAAACATTTTCTTTTTATACTTCTCCTTATCACTTTTAACCCATGTGCCCTTCAAAATCAACGAATCGTAATCATTCTTAAAGTCATTAATAGACTTACTGTATTCTTTAAAGTTGTTTTCGGTTTTTATCCTATTTAAAGCGGCTTTTGTACTTCTTTGAGACCTTGTATCCCTTTCTACTTTCTTTTTAAGCACTTCTTTCATTTCATCATAACCCTTGAGAGACTCAAGGCTAAGACGTTTTACAATATGCCAACCGTATTCAGTTTCAAATGGCTTACTAAAATCCTCATTATTTTCAAGAGCGTAAGCTTGGTCTATTATACCCATTGGCAACCAAGAAGAAAGTCGGTTGAATGGTCTTAACCTACCACCTTGAGATGCGCTAGAAAAGTGTTGCGATTCTGTACGTGCCAAATTTTCAAATTTCTCTCCCTTTTGCAACCTTAAATAAATGCTATCAATTTTCCCTTTGGCTATTTTTTCGCCTTCAGCTCCATCTAAATCTGTTCTTATCATAATGTGAGAGGCCGTCATTTCACCCAAGTAAGGTCTTTTATCAGTAACCATAATTACATGGTATCCAAACCTTGTTCTTACTGGACCTACCGCTGAATTCATTTCTGATGTATAACAGGCTGATTCAAATGGGTAAATCATATTAAAGGCTGTAAAAAAGCCTAGGTCTCCGCCTCTTTGCTCTAATGTAACATCTTTGGTGTATTGTGAATATTCTTTTGCTACTTCGGCAAAATCGGCACCTGCCTTTACCTTGTTTAGCGCTTCAACTGCTAATGTATAAGCTTTAAGTGTATCTTTTGGATAGGCATCCTCAGCAACATCAATTAAAATATGACTAGCCCTTAATTCAAACTGCATTCTCTCATATGCTTCTTCAACAAGCTTCTCAGAAACTTCTTTATCCTTTAAGTAGGGCTGTGCCAGTTGATTTCTGTACGTATTGAATTCTTTGATAAACTTATCAGTTGTATCAAGTCCCAATGATTTGGCTTCTTGTACCTTTAGTTTAAACTTAATATAAAGGTCTAAGTATTCGTCAAGACTTTCTTTGGTATAGAGTTTTTCATCCTTTGCTATTGAGTTATTTTTCTCATATATATATTTAAACTCTTCAAGCGAAACAGAACTTCCGTTAACTGTAAAAACAATGTCTTCTGGTATTTGAGCATTCACAATCAATGCAAACACTGCTGCAACAAACAAAAACAAGCTTTTCTTAAGCATTCTAAGCAAAATTTTCAATAGCTGGCAAAAGTATAACTATGCTCCTACAATTGTGAATAGATTATTGTGGTTTAACCTTATTACACATTAATACTATAAAAGGCGCCTTGCTTAGACAATTCGAGATGCACTACTCCCATTCCTACAAGCTTAACCAACACATTGCCCACTTTTCTAAAGTTGATTTTTAATGCTTTGGAGATCTGCCTTTGGGTTAGCCTCTCACTTTCTTTTAGATACTTGATTACTCGTTCATCAACCCCGTGATATTCTAGTTTAATATCTTTCTTATGAAAATTATTTCTTTCTACCTGAAGCCATACCCAATTGGCTAAAACATTTGAGTCGTCTCTTCTAACAAAAGCCGTCCATTTTTTTTCTTCATCAAGGCATAAATAGGGTTTACTCTTTCCCTCATCAATTTGCATACAAAGTATTGACCTGCCATCAATTTTGTGTTCGCTAATGTTAAAGTCCATTTGTGGTTTGCACTTATCAATTGCAGCTTCTAACATATACACTTCTTCTTGTATATTAATTTTTGCCGGTTTTCCATTATCCTTTACACCAACTAGAAGCACTCCACCCTTATGATTGGCAAAAGAAACAATGGCTTTAGCAATCTTGGAAATACTAGTTATGCTATGCTTAAAGTCAACTTTCTCACCTTCACCAGCTTCTAGCCACCTGTAAATATCTTGAGTATCAATAGAAAACAAAATATGAATTTTATTTGATGCCAAGGTAGCATATATGAGCACTAAAATTATATTTTTGTGCGCTCAAAATGGTGATCGTAGCTCAGTTGGTTAGAGCGCCGGGTTGTGGTTCCGGAGGTCGTCGGTTCGATCCCGATCGTTCACCCTTTAAAAGAGCTGTCTAACAAGACAGCTCTTTTTATTTTCAAGTTATGGGTATTTCAACTAGCTAATTGATATTCTCAAGTTGAAAATCAATTTTAGATAGCTTTTTGTGATTGCAAAGGAGTTAATAAGCTTAAAACCAGACGATAATTTTTGTTTAACAGCCATTTTTCTCAAGTTATGCCCTATAGCCATTAATTATAGCTCCTTTCTCACTTTATTCTTGCCAAAGAAGGTAAACCTGGTAAGGTTGTTGTTAGATTTTAGTTGCCCAAAGACTGCTTCTGTCTCTATGCATCTCTTTTTTCTGTGTTTAACCCCTTGAGCGCTCATTAATAGCTCTTTAGCTTCTTCTCTTAGCTCGTTTAACCTGTGATTTTCTTGTATTATTCTTTTCGGCTTTACTGTTATGGCACATTGAACGTAGCGAACATCCATTGCACTTCTGTGCCTGATAGGTTGTAATGGTTGAGATATATCCAGCGGCAGATTCTTTTTCAAAAGTGCCTGTGTTGTCCATTCTCTGACCCATTGGGCAAACAAAGTAGTTTTCTTCGGCATTGTAATACGGGTTCTGTACTAGGAATGGATTGTCTTTAGCGCTGCGTTTTTGGTTTTTATGAAAGTAGTTGTACTTAACATACGGTGTAATGCTCTTGCCCTTTAGCAGCTCATAGTTTTGCTCACTTCCATAACCAGCATCAGCCACAACTTCTTTGCTTTGGGTGCTATAGTTTTCTTCAAACTCATTTAGGTGACTTTTTAGTGTAGTAGTGTCGCCAGGAGTTTGGTGCAGCGTAGCCTGGGTAATAAATTGGTTTTCGGAACTTATTTGAACATAATAACCTGGTTTTAATTGACCATTTCTCATATGGTCGTCTTTCATGCGCATAAAAGTGGCATCCTTATCGGTTTTGCTCATGCTGTTTCTCTCACCAATATCATTTAGCTGTTGGTTATATTGTTCCAACTTTGGTAAGTGCTCATCTTGCAGCTTCTTTAAAGCTCTATCGATCTTTTTATCTTTACCTTTTGTGCTTTTATTGAGCTTGCTAAGCTTCTCCTTTAAGGAGTCATAGTCAATAGAATCTGGTGTTTAACACTCTTGCTTATCTTGTTCAGTTTGGGTCTCAATGTCGGTTAAAATGGCCTGTATCTTCTTCTCGAGTTTGGCCGCGTTTTTCTTAACTGTTTTTCAACAAACAAAAGAGTATTTGACAGATCGTGCTTCTACCTTAGTTCCACCAATTTATTAAAGGTCTAGATTGATATAGCCTATTTCTTCTAACATAAGTAAAATTAGGCCAACCAGGTTTTACAACTCATTTTTTCTGCGCTTAGTCGAAAGGCAATTTGTGGTTCTAAAATCAGGTTTAAGTTACCAGAAAACAAAATAAAGGGTAGTGTTCCAAATTTTATATCTTAGCTAATGATTTTCCATTGTTCACTTTCTTAAACTTACTACATCCTGTTTGTTAGTTCACTCTTGAAGTTTGAAATTGGATAACTATATGCGAGTTCTTCCATTTTGATTGCTGTGAAAGCTAATAATGATAGTGCTGATCCTGGACTAGGTAGTGTGTTTCTCATCTTTATCGTTCCCCTAAATGATTTATTGAGACGTTCTATCCTATTGAATAAATCACTATTCTAACTTCATAATCGTACTCTAAATAGGTAAATAGGCTTTGATACCTATCAGGTATGTCTTTTGAGTTTGGGTAAGTTTTACTCCTTTTTGCAATAAGGTCTTCTAGATTTTTTTTCGCCATTGTCTTATTATAACTATGTTCATCAGGGTGAAAGATTGCTTGAAGTTCGCTACTAAATGATTCTCTGTGTGGTTTTCTCACATGCCTATTCTAATTTCGGTGGAAGTAAAGAATACACTACTGCTGTTTGGTATAACTAAAAACTTCACCAACAGCATTATCCGAACCATTAATGCCTGCAAAAACAAACAAGCCTACCATATTCAAACCGTGCTCTTTAATTCCGAGTAACTGTCTCGTCCTGAAGTATCGTTTGATAAAAAGTAATGAAATGAGTAAAGACAATAATTCAATAAAAAACGGCTGCCTAACTTTTCGGACAGCCTCTTTTTTTATGTTAAAAGGTTACAGCTCCCCCCCTTAATTCCAAGAACATGCCGTTTATATTGAAAAAGCTCATGCCCTCTTTCTTGACCATTGAGCCCAATTTCACTCCACTTATTGTACTGTGCATACCTCTCGATAATCTTTTCTGAAAGAATTTCAGGGCTCTCAGGTTCAATTATTTCGCAATTCACTCCGCTTTTAAAGTAGTGTGAGATATCAGAGACGTTTGTACAAATGCAAGGCCTGCCTGTTGCCAAGTATTCAGCCAACTTTATCGGAAAGCCATAATTTGAAAAAAGCTCTTTATTACGATTCATAATTAACAAATCGCACTCAGCTAATAGTTTCGGAATATCTTTAGAGGCAACCTGCCCTGTTGCTTCTATCAAATCAGCCTTTCCTTTTAAATTATTTTCATCCAATAAAGTGTCAAGGTTAAAGCCTGATGATTGGTAACCAATTAAACGTAATTGAATTGGCTCAATGGCGTTCTTAATTGCTATACCAAAAGCCTTAATAATTCCTTCAACATTGTCTTTAGGCCCAAAAGAGCCCAAGTATCCAACTCTGTTGGTCCTTTTGCTAGCAATGTTTTCCAGCCCTTGAAACCGTTCATTATCAAAAACAACTGGGATAATCTCAGAAGAAAAATGTTTGAATCTTCGTCTGTAAAAAAGCCTCAACCTTCGAGATGTAAACAGCCCTTGATTAAACCACCAAGGGAGTGTCCACTCTATTAAGCCGTTATTAAATTTAGCAAACAATGTTTTTAGCGGAGTTGCTTCCACTTTTAGACTGTGCAGCTCTGTAAGCTCAATAATACTTTTATAGCCCAACAACTTGCTCAATGCTAGAATTGGAAAATGGGTAATAAAAACTGAGCTATAGAAATAAAGGACGGTATTATCAGCTGAATTTAGGTTTAGCTGTTTAAAGAAACTGAACCAAATCTTTAGCAACTCCACTAATCTGGCTTTTCCTTTTGCTCTATCAGTGCGGCCCGACAAGTATTTGAATTTAAGACCTTCAACTTGCCCCTGCTCTCTAGAGTTTATGCCTGAATCGCCGAACTCTGAAGGCCTTAGCACTAAAAACTCTGAATCTACGTCAATTTCTTTAAGCCCCTTGCCATAGCTTTTTAATCTTGCATTTGCTGCATTCCCTTCGTTAAAATCCCCGTTAAAGACAAAAAGCACCTTCATTTTAGGCCTTAGCCCTTTGCACTTCTTTGTCCAATTTCTCGAATCTTGAGTTATTGCTAATAAACTCAGGAACTATGGTTTTCATGAGTAGAACTGCACTGTAATCATCACCTGCACTTCCAACTTTTATCAGCTGAGAAATTTGCTTTTGCACTTCATCAAACTCGTAACGACGCACTTGAGCAATCATAATTTTTTCATGGTGCGTAGTCATTGTGTTTTCCTTGGTGTTTAGAAGCTCTTCTCTAATCTTCTCACCTGGTCTTAAGCCTGAGAATTTAATTTTGATATCTTTTTCAGGCTCAAAACCTGATAGCCTTATCATTTTTTTGGCTAGGTCTACAATCTTAACATCTCGACCCATATCAAAAATAAAAATCTCACCGCCATTACCCATCGTTCCTGCTTCAAGTATCAACTGACAGGCTTCAGGAATGGTCATGAAATAACGTGTAATCTCAGGGTGTGTCACCGTTACCGGCCCGCCATTCTCAATTTGCTTTCTAAACAAAGGAATTACTGATCCATTTGAGCCCAACACATTCCCAAACCTTGTGGTAATAAATTTGGTTTTTACGCCATCTTTGTAATTCAAAGACTGAACATATATCTCAGCTATACGCTTTGATGCCCCCATAATATTGGTTGGATTTACCGCCTTATCTGTTGACACCATTATGAATTTCTCAACACCATATTTGCAAGATAAGTCGGCCATATTCTTTGATCCACCTACGTTAGTCAATATCGCTTCGTTGGGATTGTCTTCCATCATAGGCACATGCTTATATGCCGCCACGTGGAATACAATATCGGGAGATTCAGTTATGAATTCTTTTTCAATATGAGCTGCGTCTCTCACATCGCCAATTACGAACTTGAAGTCAATGTAAGAGAAACGATTTTCCATTTCAATCTTGAAACCTGCCAAAGGTGTTTCGGCTTGATCGTACAGAATTACTTTTTCAGGATAATACTTAATTATTTGGCGTACTAATTCGCTCCCTATGCTACCCGCAGAACCTGTTACAAGCACAGTTTTTCCGGCTACCTGAGTTTTTATGTTATCGTTATGAATGTCAATTGGATCCCGTTCAAGCAAATCTTCAATTCGAACTTTCGTAATCTGTTTTAGGCTTAATTCACCATTTACCCATTTGTTCGCAGAAGGAATAATTTTCGTTTTAACGCCATGTTGCAAACACAGATCAACTATTTGCTGCTTGCGTTCGCTTGACATGTCTTGCACTGATATAATCAGCTCATTTACCGAGAATTTCTCAATCAAATAAGCAAATGTCTCATCAGAATAGGGTGCAATGGGTACACCTTCAATAATCTTACCAGAAAGTGTCTCGTTATCATCAAAGTAAACGACCACCTTATATCTACTTTCACCATCTTGATCAATGGTTCTCTTTGTGATTAAACCTGAACGGCCAGCACCGAAAACAGCTACATTGGTTTTGGTCTTGGAAGTGGTGTTTAATTCCTGATAAATGATTTTCACTCCAATTCTAAATGAAGTAAGCAATACCAAGCAAGCGAAATAATCTATAAGCCCCACGGCCAATGGCATTAGATCTCTCTTCCCATAAAAAACACCAAGAGAAAGTGAAAACAACCAAATAATGGAAGACCCTAAGGTGATTGCATAGAACAAGCGCTTTGCATCTTGCACGCTTGTGTATCTAGTAATACCACGGTATACCCTGAATACCCTAAAGAAGATCACCCTAACAGCAATATAAAACGGCAATATGAATGCGAACTCCTTAAATGGAATTCTATCGATATTGAAATTGTAGCGTAAGAAATACGCTACAAAAAATGAAAATACGCAGAGGAGTATGTCAATCTGAAGTATGAGCCATCGTGGTGCAAACTTCTTTGATAGATAATCTTTTATAAACATTACTTACTTGACCTTGAGTGCGAAAATAGCTAAAAGCTTCTGTTCATTTTTTTGATATGCTGCAATTTTGGGAGTTCCGCTGACGAAATCAGTTCCTTTATCAATAATATCACCCGACATCCGCAACTTTATTCCAAAAGCTAATCATTCTTTTTGCCGCAACTTCAGCTGAAAGTTCTTTTTTACAATATTCTTGAGCTTCTCCCTTTGTTACTTCACTTATAGGCTCATCTATTAAACCTAAAAGCTTGTAGGAAATAGACTTCAGGTTTTCATTGTCACTAAAAACAGTACCCATTTTAGTGCAAAGCACATGCTTTTTTACGTCGCCAACATCAGTAGAGAAAACAGGTGTTCCACAGCACAAGCTTTCCTTAACCACATTTGGTGAACCTTCATGAAGCGATGTTAATAATGTGACATCAGCAGCCCTGTAATATTGGTTCATTAAATGCTGTCTACCCATAGGCGGAAAAAGCAGTTCAATATCTTTTGAGTAAGCTTGCTTTACTTCGTCAAAAATCTTGCGTGCTAATGGGTAATTTTTAACCCCTAAGTTCTTATTCGATGGAAAAAAAATCAACTTCTTCTCAAGATCTTTCCCTAAACCAAGCCTGGCATCTATTCTGCTCATTGCTGGAAACAATGAAGTATTTATCCCGTTTGGAAAAATTTCAACCTGCTGATTTTCATAAAGGTAACTTTCAATTTTGGCAAATACCGCTGCAGAAACTGGTCTAATACCTGCTAAATTGCGCAGCTTGTTCTTGTAAGACCACAAAGCAATTTTCCCAATTTTTGTGTACTTAGGCACTTTACCCACCTCTCCAAATGCATCAGACCCAATAACTGAGCATGATGTAATGTGATGCAAATTTGAAGGAATCATAAACAGCGCGTTTATTCCGAAACTATGAATGTGATTATATCCATTTGATTTATAAAGTTTAGCTACTCTAAGCCTAGCTTTTAAAACATTAAGTGGGTTTCTTTTTAGTGCAACTGGAAAAACTGTAAGTTCAACATTACTGTCAGAAATTGCATCGCAAAGTACTTTCACAAAAGGAGCCCTAAATGGTTGGCTTTCAAAAGGCCACTCATTAGTAACAAATAGCACTTTAAGCGACCTTTGGGGCCCTATTTTATTTTTTGCGTCGCTCTCCAAAACTCACTTTTAGGAATAAAAAATAATATGCTAGCTTTTTTCAACATTCATTTTTACGACATATCGCTTCAAAAGAGCATAACCAATAATCATTAATATAAATACGCACCCTGCCACATAAGCCTGAAGGATGGTCTTTTCAATTTGGATTAATAAAATATTTACTACAAACTGTAAAAAGCAGACTGTAAAAATCCACCAATATGCTTTGAAGTTTTTGTGGTTTGTTATCTGCTGATACAAATGTTCTCGATGCCTTTCAAAAACATTTTTACCCTTAAAGTTTCGGTGAAATAACGTGTAACCTGCATCAATTATAAAAACACTGCCAAATACCAAAAATAGGTAGAGTTTATAACCATTGAAGATTGAGAAAAATAAGTGTAATATAATCAATCCTAGAGCAATACTTCCAGTATCGCCGAGCCATGCCAATGCCTTTGTCCTAAAGTTTAAAACCAAAAAGACCATTAAAAAAACAATGGTAGACCAACCCAAGAGTTTTGTGTCGGCTTCAATCCTATCTGTTAGTACAACCAAAGAGAGTATTAAAGCAAAGGAGTAAGTTCCCACATAGCCATTGATGCCATCCATAAAGTTGAAGGCGTTTAAAAAGCCAACGCATAAAAACAGAAGAACAGGCCCCCAATAACTATAAAAAAGCTGATGCTCCATGAGCAAAAAACTGCAAGCGACAAACTGCAGCATCAACCGCCAAACGTAATGGACTTCAAACAAATCATCCAAGAAATTGACCACACCAAGTAGTAATAGGGCAAATAGAAAATATGAAACTTCATAGTGGAGCAAATAAGAAACGACAGGCAAACCCAAAATCAGGCCCACACCAAAGGCATTGACTTGATTTGAACGACTCATAGCCTTCTTAAGCTTAAAAGCTTTAACGACTACGTAGTAAGTGAATCCAACAAGCGCAGGTAAAAAAATAAGCCATTCATTGTTTTGAAATTGCCAGAAGTTATTCATTACGACTGCAAATCAAGCAGAATTTGCTCATATTCTAAACCTAATTTTTCTATAGACCTATTTTGCGTTAAAAAACGAAACCCTTGCTGTCCTTTATCTGAAAGTTGAGCCTTATTTTCATCAGAAAGTATTCTTCTTATAATTGATGCCAAATCTACCGGACGTTGCGCCGGAACTCTCCAACCAATTTTTTCTATTGGCACATCAATTTCTTGTCCAGAATAAGAAGCTAATATAGGTTTACTTAACATCATATAATCTATCCATTTGAGCCTGGAAAAGCCATATTTATACATTTCAAGGTCTTGCAACCCATCATAACAAACCCTACATTTTTGCAATTCTAAAAGAGTAAAATCTCTGGGCATCCAACTTTTAAAGAAAACATTCTCAAGTCCTGATGCTAACTTTTTTATTCCATTTAGCAAGACACCGGTTCCTATGATTAAAACTTTTGGTTCAAACTGATTTTCCTTTTTTAAACACCAAAGGGCATTAATTAAGGTTTCAAGGTCATTTGCTCTACTAATAGTACCGGCATACCCAATATCGTATTCATTTTTTTCTGATTCTTGAATCTTCTCTGGAGTAAAGGCGTGTGGAATAAAGTGTACGTTGTTAATCGTGAATTCAGAAAATTCATCTTTTACATACTGGTGAATTCCTGGCTGAACAGCAATTACTTCATCAGCATTATTAAATGCAATTTTCTCAGCCTGTTTCATTCTTCTTATAATAAGATTGTGCTGTGAATACCCACCCAACTGTTGGACACTCAATGGCCAAATGTCTTGTATCTCGAAAATATGTCTTGCACTTGGAAAAAGTTTTTTACTCAATGGCAATAATCGAACTTGGTGCAAGGCAGGAATACTGTATACTATAGAATCAGGACTAGCGCCAGTGTAATTGTTATAAAAGCTTTTTAGTCGTTGGTTGAATCTATACCAATTAAAAATCCTAATTGGAAAGCTTTGATTTTTAAATTGAATAGAACGAAACCACTTGAATTTAACTCCTTCATGTACTTCTTCATCAATAATCTCAACACTCTTTTTCAGTAATAAATAATGACTTCCTGTAAATGAAAAAACCGTGACATTATGGCCACGGTTTGCTAAATATTTTGACATAATGAAAGTCCTTGAATGCCAACCATAGCTACTAGGGCTAGCGTAAGGGCTTATCATCCAAATTTTTGCCAATTGCGCTTATTCTTTGCGCAAAGAAATCATTTCTTGGTTACTCTACCATCTTTTAGCATATATATTGAATCATCACCTTCGCACTTAGCCAACCCCTCTCCATTAAACTCAAGCCTAAATCCCATTTCGCTCATCCAACCAATTTGCCTAGCTGGATTTCCAACAACAAGAGCATAGTCAGGTACAGTTTTGGTTACCACTGCCCCAGCTCCAATAAAAGCATATTTACCAATATCATGCCCGCATACGATTGTTGCATTCGCACCAATTGACGCACCTTTTCCTACATGAGTTTTGGCGTATTCACCCCTTCTATTAACTGCACTTCTTGGGTTAATTACATTAGTAAAAACCATTGAGGGTCCTAGAAACACATCGTCATCACAAGTTACCCCAGTATATATTGATACATTATTCTGAACCTTAACATTATTACCCAAAACAACATTTGGAGACACCACTACATTTTGACCAAAATTGCAGCTCTCTCCTATCATGCAATTGCTCATCAAGTGGCTAAAGTGCCAAACTTTGGTTCCTTTACCAATCGTACAGCCATCATCAATAACTGCGGTTTCATGAGCAAAAAAATCACTTTCCATTAGTAAAAAACTTTAATACATGTTCAATTATGAATTCTTGCTGTTCTTCAGTCAAATTTGGACTGATTGGTAGTGAAAAAACTGTGTCGGCAAGTTTCTCAGAAACAGGAAAATGACCTTCAGGATAACGATCGTCTAAATATGCTTTTTGCTTATGCAATGGAATTGGATAGTAAATCATGCTTGGTATATCATGACCCGCTAAATAGGATCTAATTGAATCTCTATCAACTTCAACCAACTGCAAAGTATATTGATGGAATACATGCGTGGAAAATGCTGCGAAACTTGGAGTAATCAATTGATCAACCCCTGCAAAAGCTTCATTATATCTTTTAGCTACCGCCAATCTTCGTTGATTGTAATCGTCTAAATGTGGCAATTTAATTCTCAATATGGCCGCTTGCATAGCATCTAACCTTGAATTTACACCCACATAATCATGATGATATTGCTTGGTTTGCCCATGGTTTGCGGTGATTCTAAGATTTTGAGCTAGTTCATCGTCATTCGTGAAAATGGCACCGCCATCTCCGTAACAACCGAGATTTTTAGAAGGAAAAAATGAAGTGCATCCGATGTGGCCAATAGTACCTGCTTTTTCAGTGCACCCGTCCTTAAAAGTGTAATCAGCTCCAATAGCCTGAGCGGTATCTTCAATTACAAAAAGACTGTGTTCGTTTGCAATTAACATAATTTCTTCCATTGGAGCGCATTGACCAAAAAGGTGGACTGGCACAATGGCTTTGGTTTTATCGGTGATGGCTGCTTCGACTTGATCGGGCAATAAACAAAAGGTAGCAGGATCAACATCTACCAAAACGGGCTTCAAACCTAAAAGGGCAATCACTTCTGCCGTTGCTACATAGGTAAAACTGGCAGTAATAACTTCATCACCTGGCTTTAAACCCAAAGCCATCATGGCTATTTGCAAAGCTTCGGTTCCATTGGCACAAGGGATTACATGCCTTACGCCTAAGTATTCTTCTAATTCTTTTTGAAAACCTTGAACTTCAGCCCCACCTATAAACCGAGTTGATTCAATTACCGATTGTATTTTTTCATCGACTTGCTCTTTTATTTCTAAATATTGACTCCCAAGGTCAACCATTTGAATTGGTTTCATACTAAAAAATGAGTTTGAGTACAAAGCTAGTTTCTAGTAGGCAGTTTGCAGCAGACAGTTTTGATGTGCGAGTTTCCAACTAGTTGGAAACTTTTGAAACCCCACCGATCAGGGTATATTAATTTTTACAACCATAGGCTTAGCAAAACGAACTCTGCGTGCTACATGGTCAATCAAAAACATCTTAATTTTGCCTCTTACTCCCGCCTTACCCCGCAGGTAAAGGAGCCTAGGTACCAAAAATTTTCGTACGTAGCGTTAAAAAACTTTGTGCCCTTCGTGCATCCTTTAAACCTTCGTGGTTATAATAAAACCTTTGCGAACTCTGGGCATCCTTTGGCGTGCTTTTCGTTAAGAAAAATTATCAATCCAAAAATAACGGCGAAGCCATATCTCGACCGTAGGCCAAATTGCAGCCGAAGGCTAAATCTCGCCCGAAGGGCAGGCATATCTGGCCGAAGGCAAATCACAGCGCAGCGCCATACATCCGTTCAATAATATCCACCACCTTCATTCCTTCAATGGCATTGGTATGGATGGTATCTTTTCCACTTAGCGTATTCACCACATTTTCAATCACATAATGATGGTTGGCAGCACTTCCCTTAAATGGTCCGTAGTCATTGGGTGGATTGGCAATGGGCAATTGGGGCAAAGCGTAATTCTTGATATGGCAATACTCAATTTCATTCATGTATTGCCCCCCGATCTTTAATGAACCTTTTTCGCCTATCACGGTAATCGTACTTTCCAGATTTTGCTCAAAAACGGAAGTACTAAAATTTAAGACGCCGCCCCCCCTTTTTTCAAAGTCAAAAAGCACATTACCACTATCGGCAAATTGGGTGTTTTGTTGATGGTTGAAATTGAAAAGCTTGGTGTTGATATTCTTCACATCACCAAAAACCCAATACATGATGTCAATAAAATGACTGAACTGAGTAAACAACACACCGCCATCAAGAGACTTTGTACCGCGCCAGCCGCCTTTGGTATAATAGCGTTCGTCGCGATTCCAAAAACAATCAATTTTCACTTGATAAATTTCACCAATTAAGCGCTTTGAAATGATGTCCTTAAGCCATTTAATGGGTGGTGTGTAGCGGTTTTGCTTTACCACAAAAACACTTCGATTATGACTTAGTGAAGCCGAAACTACCTGTTCACACTCGGTTTTTGTAAGCCCCATCGGTTTTTCTATGAGTACATGATAGCCGTGCTCAATAGCCGCAATGGCTTGCGAACAATGGAAACCGTTGGGCGTGCAAATTGAAACTACATCCGCTTGAATATCAGAAACAAAAAAGGCATCCAAACTATCAAAAGTTGGGATGCCTTTTTCTGAAATATCGAGTAATTGATTAGGGTCTGAATCTACAACAGCGGATACGCTTGTTCCTTCAAAACCTTCGATTATCGCTTTATGTCGGCGACCAATATGGCCGTAGCCAATTATGACAAAATTGAAGTTTATAATGGTAAAATTTCTGCAAGTTTAGCTTTTATTCTGTTTCTATCGTCTTCGGTTAAATTACTTCCGCTTGGTAAACAAAGTCCATTTTCAAAAAGTCTCTCGCAAATGCCTTTACCATAAAATTTAGAACCTTCAAAAAAGGGCTGCATGTGCATCGGCTTCCAAAGTGGGCGTGATTCTATATTATCTTGTTCTAAGTGCAAACGAATGTCTTCACGAGTTATACCGTTGCTTTTCCCAGGGTCAACCAAAATCGTAGTCAACCAGCGATTTGAGAAATAGCCTTCAGGCTCAGCCAATAACGAAATTCCATCAACATTTTCAAACAGCGCTGAATAGAAATCGTACATGGCCCTGCGTGCTGCTACTCTTTTGTCAAGAACTTGCATTTGTCCCCTACCAATTCCGGCCAATACATTGCTCAATCTATAATTATAGCCAATAGTTGAATGTTGGTAATGTGGTGCATTGTCGCGCGCTTGGGTTGCCAGAAAACGAGCTTTATCTATCCACTCTTTGTTATTGGAGGCCAAGGCACCGCCACCACTTGTGGTAATAATCTTGTTTCCATTAAAGGAAAAAACACCGAGTTCACCAAAAGAACCGCACTTCTTGCCATTGATATGACTACCCAACGCTTCAGCAGCATCCTCTAAAATGGGGATGTTGTATTCTTTTGAAATGGCCGTAATCTCATCCATTTTGGCCGGCATACCATAAAGATGCACCGGAATTATAGCCTTGATTCTATCCCCTTTCCCTTGAGCCTTTAAATCTTCAATGGCTTCCTTCAAGGCTGATGGATCCATATTCCATGTCTCTTCTTCTGAATCAATATAAACAGGCTCGGCACCAACATATATTATAGGGTTCGCACTTCCGCAAAAAGTAAAACTTTGGCATAGCACAAGGTCCCCCGGTTTTACACTAAGAAGCACCAAACCCAAATGAATAGCTCCAGTACCGCTTGTTAGCGCGGCAACATGGTCAATCTTATTACACTCCTGCAAATCTGCTTCAAAACCATTGACATGCGGGCCTAAGGGCGCTATCCAATTGGTTTCAAAAGCTTCATTTACAAATTGTTGCTCGGTATTGCCCATGTGCGGGGAAGAGAGCCAGATTTTATCTTTTTTATTCATATTAATATTTAGCTTTAAGTAAAGCTAATCTTTCATAAATAGATTTTTGCAAAAGTCTACCTTTCCCAAAATCAAGTTTCCAACAACGAAATGAAATATTTTCAAAGCCTATATAATCACTTGGAATAAAACAAACCCTACTAATATTAAGGCGGTTGAAATAAAACAAGGCACGACGAGCATGTCTGGCACTTGAAATTATAACTAACATACTTTCCTTTGGATGATATTTTATATAGTCATTGGCTTCTGAGCGCGTATTGTAGCTTTTATCAAGCATTTTTATTTTAGATTTCGGCACTCCCATTCTTGCACAAAACTCAGATGTTAAATGAGCCTGTGATTTGTATCCCGGTTTACTATGGCCTGAACAAATTAAAGTAACATCACCCTTTAACATTTTAAACGTTTCGACTGCTATAATAGCTCTGCGAATTTGTGTGCAAGTAAGTTGCGAAAGCCAATGTTTGTTCTTGTAAGCTCTACCTGCGCCGAGAATTAAAATGTTTATTGGAACCGTTAATTCATCCCATGATTTTTGGAATAAACTAGTTTTTATTGGCTGCTCAAGCCGGTTAATACTTAATTCTGCAAAAGGACTAACATAAACAATCACGAAAGCTAAACAAGATATTACTCCAATAGTGATGTCTTTTGAGTATAAAAAGTAACCAACTATTAAAATAAAAATATTATTAACTGTAACCCATTTAGCTAAAAACTGCAAAATAATTAGTCTATACGTTTAACTTTCAATTTAGGACAACTGCTTGTAACACATTCTCCAGTTTCTAAACTAAAGTCATAATGATGTGCTAAGCATCTAAAATAGCCTCCTTCTACCACTTCTCCAGTTTCTAGCATATCATTTCCTGCATGTGGACAGTATCTCGAAACCATATATGTTTTTCCTTCTGAATGAACTTTTATCAATTCTTCGGACAGGGGTTGGTTTTCAAAATCCTCAACCGCCTTAAGGGCCTCACTATTGGTAAATTTCAATAAACCAAGCAAATGATCATTATAAACATCAGGGTTTCGTTTAGCCTTAAATCTTAAAGATAAAAAGAAATCTTCCCACGGCACTTCACCTTTCAAAATAGGTGGCAACCACCTACTTTCAAAGGTATAGCAGTATCCAAAATCATCAATTCCTTCTCCTACTCCTCTTGTTTCTTTTCTAAAATCCACGTACCAATTACCTCCACCTGGGCCAGTAATTTCAAAGCCCAGCTTCATATTTATTTTTTCATTAAAATACTGGTTTAGCTTTAAAACTCTTTCGAAGTACTCTTTAAAATCATTCCAAAGAGAATTCGTTGGGTGAGGGTGACGGTCATAAACGGCTTTTATATACTTTTCTCTTCTAGCCTTGTAACCTTTTATATAATTAACTCTATTCTGAAAATCAAAATCATCCCAAATATGATCCTTTATATGCTCTTCTTCTTCTATATTCCATTCATCACCTGGAAACATTAGCAAGACATTTTCAACACCCTTAGACTTTAGAAAGTCATTCACCTGACTTTGATCAGGGAAAATCCCATCGGTCAATTCCCTGTTAATTGGAAATAATTCGCTATCCAAAAAACATGGTGGTCCCGCAAAAGGCATACCCATTGTTGGCTCAACTATTTTCATCGCTTTCAAACAATAGTTAAACTTTGCTTTGCGCTTTTGCTCTCGTAATTCTTGAATTCTTTGATCGCTAAAATTATAAACCATTGGAAACCATGATGCTCCCGAACCCTGAAATGCAAACAAATCAATATGTCCTCCGACTTTAACCTTGATATCTTTTAATTGCATTGGAAATAAACGCGCATCGTTCATATTTAAAAGAGTCTTCCTTCCAGCTCGTATAACAATCGCAGAATCATGGTTCATTGGAGGCTCAGAAACAAAAAAAGCTTTAATATTTGGTGTGACATTAAACTCTTCCCATTCTTCATATTCAATTATTTCTCGCTTACCACCTTGTAAAATCTTCTCCTTCAAGATTGGGGAAGGGTATTTTGGTATTATTACTGGCACATGTTTTTCAACCTGACTTAAAAACCATGGATCACAATGATCCATATGTTCATGGGATATTAAAATTGCAGTCGGTGAGAATAGCTCCTTACGCTTAAGTAAGTGAGAGTTGTCAGGGTATTGGAACCAAGATGCTTGAAAATTTCCTTCCAAAGAAAACCAAGGATCCATTAATACTACATCGCCTTTATACTCTACCATTAATCCCGCATGACCTAGAGCTTGAACTTTCATTTTATTGGTTATTATATTTTATTCTAAAATTTAAGGTTAACTGTGTTAGCAATAATGTCACATTAACTTTGTTAATTCTTGAGGCATTAACTAATTGTCAAGGTAAAGTGCAATACTAAAAGTAGCCTTTAAAGTTACTGCACTCTCTTTCACTTATTATTGGCCCATGTCCAGCGCATACCAAATGATTATCTTTTAATTGTGTCAAAATTCTTTTCACACTTTTTGTGGCATTAATTTTATCTCCACCAGGAAGTTTTGTCACAACTTTTCTAAATGGAATTAAAGAATCACCCGTAAAAAGAAATTTTTTCGTGACATATGATCTGCAACCAGTACAATGTCCCGATGTGTCCAAAACACGCAATGATTCACCATTTAAAATTATTAAGTCGTCTCCTTCTTTAACTTCGATAAATGTGCTTTTAGGATATTTAAATTCAAAGTTTAAACCTCTGTAATATGACAAATTCACTTTGGAATTAAACAATCCATCGAAAGTATCTTTTGAAGCATAAACCTTACAACTCTTATTATTATCAAATAAATAATTTAACGCAATTATATGATCATAATGAAAGTGAGTTATAAAAACACTTACATCAAATTTAGCAATATCAATTATATTACATATTTTCTCATAACTACAATCAATTAAGCAAACTTTACGAGACGCAGAATCAGATGTAAGTAAATAGGTGTTGCTATTAAACTTATTATTTACAAGTCTTCTTAAAAGCAATTAACTCAAAAACTTGACTATATCACCAACAGTTACAAAGTCATTTATCTGTTCAGCAGTTAACTTTTTTCCAAAATCATCGTCACTCATTACAATTAGCGACAATTTGGCCATCGAGTCAAATTCTTCAATATTTGACAACTCAGTTTCTTTTTTAAGTGTGTTTTCGTCAAGTTCTAACACTTCTTCAATTTGGTTTAAAATTTCCTTTTCTGACATAATGTATAATTTGATTTTTTTTATGAAATAAGTTTTCCGCCATCGATCGGCAAACATTGACCCGAAATCATTTTGGACTGGTCGGACAGTAAAAATAAAACACCATTTGCAATATCTTCGGGCTTACATACCCCTAAAAATTGCCTTTCAGTAATTCTCTTTAGTGACTCATCTCCACCGGGTAGGTTCAATACATTATCCATCATTGCAGAATTTGTTGCCCCTGGAGCAACCGTGTTAATTCTCACATCCTTGTTGGCTAATTCTTTAGCCAAACATCTTACAGCTGCATTCATTGCAGCCTTTGATGCACAATAAGCCGTTTTGGTTGAATTCCCAAGAAAAGCACCAGTTGCTGAAATTCCAACAATTCTTAAACTTTCACTTCGAACTGCTTTTATATTAAGTACTCTTATTATTTCTAAAAAGGAATAAAAATTAATACTCATTACCTTTTGAATAAACTCAGGGTTAGTCATTTTCAATGGTCGAACATCACCAATACCTGCAGAATGGACAAAGCCATCAAAAGGACCAAATTCTTTTGCTGCACCTTTTACTTTCAAGGAAATTGAATCAATATTTATTAAATCCAACTTGACAAAATTCAAAGCTTTGGCAGGCAATTCTTTTTCAATTTCATTTATTGAATTTTCGCTTCGAACCACCAACGTAAGTTTAGCGCCTTGGCTTAAAAGATTTTTTGTCACCGCTAGCCCAATGGCACCAGACGCCCCTGTTATTAAAAAGTGCTTATTCTTCATTTCAAAACTTACAAACTATATCCACCATCTAATTTAATAAGAGAACCAGTCATTGTTTTTACTGAATCCGATAATAAAAATGAACATAATTCAGCCAATTCATAAGGTTCAGTTAAACCTAGTTCAGTGTTAGTTGAATCATCCGTACCAATAGCCGCCATGTTTTTGACATGAAAATGTTCAAAATCACTACTTAATGCACCTTTTAAAACGGCATTTACTCTAATTTTTTTATTTGCTAACTCGGAAGCCATATTTAACACCACTGAATTTAGAGCAGCTTTTGATGCTGCATATGCCATTTTGGATTTTAGTCCTTTTAAACTACTTATTGACGAAATGGCCACAATACTAGCACCTGCAGAAATTAACTTCCCTTTAACTAAAATCCGTACAATCTCAATAAAGGCATTGCTATTTATTGTCATCAAACGATTTACAATGGATGGTTTGGTCATATTCATGGGGCGTAGGGTACCTTCACTTAAAGCAAAAACTAAACCGTCAAAATGTTCCACCAATTTTAATTGGGGTAGCAATTCTTTTTGATAGCTCTCAGGATGCTCAATACTTTCTAAGGGAATATACTGTAGACCTTGATATTGCCAATTAGTGTCAATTTTATCAGAATTTATACACCAATATAATTGCGCGCCTTGACTCTTAAGAATTGGCAAAATGCTTTCAATGAATGAAGCTTCTCCCCCAAAAACTAAAATTCGCTTCGATTTTAGATTCATTTATTTGCTTCTTGTAACCTTTTGCACATTTCATAAATTGCTGCAGCCGAATTGAAATTTTCTGGATCTAATTCTGTCACACGAATTGCAATATCGAATTCATCATTCAATTCTGAAATGATTGAAACAATATCAAAAGAATCTAACAAGCCATCATCTACAAGACTTTTTTCCTCTTCAAAATCTATATCTGGACGTACTTCGGATAAAATGTTTAATACTACTTCCATGGAATTATTGCTTTAATAAAGAAACTGTATTTTTATTTATGTATTTGAAACCAAAACCTTCATAAAGTTTTAAGGCTGGCAGATTATCTTCAACCACCCACTGTTGAAATACTTTAATACCACTCTGAATTTGATGTCTCAGGTAATATTCCATCATTTGTTTGCCAATGCCTTTTCCTCTAAACTTACTAATAATAACTACATGCCCTATCCATGAAATATTTTTTTTGTTGTAAAATTTTAAAAAACCAGCTAACTCATCATTATGATATGCGCCGACAATTTCTCCATTTTCGATACTATGAAGAACATCTTCAACTTCCAACATATCTCCCGTAAACTTATCGAAACTTTTCTCTATTTGATTAAGAATAACGGAAGCTTCTGTAGCATCGGAGATGATGCTATAATCAATTTCATTCCATAAGAATGAGTTTGATAGAGTGATATTCTTGGCTTGTGCTGAAAACAATCCCCGTTTAATATGTTCAGAGAAACCAGATAATTCCCAATAACTCAACTCTTTTAGTGGGTAAAACTTCTTCCCTCGATAAGGAATTTCCATTACTAATGGAACTGATGAATTTAACTTTACTGGTTTATCCAAATTTGAAATAAAGAAAAATAACTCGTAAAACTCACCTTGTAATCTTTTCTCTAAAAGCACTAGATTTTCTTCCTGTATGTGATAATAGAGAACACCCTTCTTAATTAATTCAAGATAGCCATCCTTAAGAAAGTAGGAGTTTGAAATATACTCACCCTTTACAAAAGGCGTAAGTAATCGATCCAATTCTTCTTCAGAGTTAAGCTCAACCATCTATTTCGGTTTTAATTCGATTCCTATCTATTTTGCCATTTGGATTCATTGGCATTTCTGGAAGGTGTATGAATTTGTTAGGAAACATGTACTTTGGAAGAGACTTTGATAATTGCTTCAAAAATGTGCTCGCAGATATTTCTTTGTCAGCCGTATAGAACAATATTATCTTTCCAACTTTTTGGTCGTAGCTAGCAACTGTTTGATAAATATCATCCATTGAATAAACAGCAGCTTCAATCTCACCAAGCTCAATTCTATTGCCCATGTGCTTGATCTGGAAATCTTGCCTTCCCACAAATTCAATTTCACCATATTCATTCACCCTTCCATTGTCCCCAGTTTTATAAATTAAATCAGTGTAATGATTATGATAGGGGCTTTGGACAAAGACTTTTCGGGTTTGTTCAGCATTATTATAATAGCCTATGGCTAAGCCTGTGCCACGAACAGCAATTTCGCCGAGTTCATTACCTTGAATTGGTTGCCCTTCTTCATTCAAAATAAATACATTTTTATTCTCACAAGCATAGCCAATTGGTATGACTTCATCACTTTTAAATTCTCTATTTACTTTGAAGTAGGTACAATCAACAGTAATTTCGGTTGGACCATATAGGTTAATATATTCACAATTTGGTAATCTTGAGCGCCAAATATTCAAATGTCGTCCAAACATGGCTTCTCCAGCGAAAAACACCTTTTTCAAGTCTGGTAAGTCCACTTCATCAAGAATTCCACTTTTTGCCGTAAGAACCACGGCTGAAGTAGCCCAAAGAATACTACTTATACGCTCTTTAACCAAAGTTTCTGCTAGTGTTTTTGGAAAGGAAAAACACCTATGAGGAATAACATAGAGTGTGGCACCAGTTCTCAATGAAATATAGATATCCTTAACAGAAGCATCAAAATAAAAAGGTGTTTGATTACCGATAATTTCCTTATGGTGAAATGAAAAGGTATCACATAACCAATAACTTAAATCTAAAACAGAGCGCTGATTTATGGCGACCGCTTTAGGTAAACCAGTGGAACCCGAAGTAAAAATAGCGTACGCAGGGTCAGTATCTATAGATTTTCTTCTTATTGCGTCCAGTCTTTCACTGTAAATCTCTCCTGAAATTAAATTTTGATAATCAAAATATTGAAGTTTAAGATTCAGTTTTTCAATTTTAGATTTATCAGCAGCCGAAAAACCAATCACACCTATAGGATCTAAAACATCTAATATTCCTTTAAGCCTTGACTCCGGGGTTTTATTATCAACAGGAACATAAAAATTCCCACTATAGTGAACTCCCATAAATGCCACTATTGGTTCGAACTTCCTTTCTACAAAAACAATAATTGGCCTGCTATAATTTGACTCAATAGAAATAGCTAAAAATGACCCTATTCTTTGAGCATGGTCTTGCAAAGTTTTAAAGTCTATTTCTCCTTCGGTATCTTTAAAAGCAGTCTTATGAGCAAATTGCTTTGCGGACTGCTCAAGTAAATCTAATACTCCTTTAATCATTTTGTTAAACCACTGTAAAGTTCATTTGGAGAGTTTATTACTCCTTCTTCAAAAATGCTATCATCTTCAATTATCGGATATACATATTTGGTATCAACATCGGCAGAAAACACACCCCAAGAAACACCAATACCAAAACCACAAAAAAGAGTTTTAACAACAGGTTTCTCTTGTTTATGGGCATATTCAGTAATCAAACTAACTAATGGAGATGCACCGGATGTGTTTCCATACCTATCTAAGCTTATTGGCATTTTCTCCATGGGAATTTTAACTTTTTTGGCAATCTGCTTTAGGATGTAAAGGTTAGCCTGATGAAATGCAAAAGAATCATAATCATCAATAGCTGTTTTAGTAGCTTTTAAAAAGTCCTTTAGAATCTTAGGTACATCAAAGATTGTAAAGGTAAAAACGGCAGTTCCTTGAATAAATGAATTGTAAAGAGTACGTTTATTACCATCTTTACACTCAACAATTTCTTCTTCTGGGTTTAAATTACGATATCCCCCTCCAGGAACAATCATGTAGCGGTAACCATTCCCATCTGATTTAACTAGAGATTTTATTAAGCTTTGTTTATCTTCTGTCTTCTCTAACAACAACGCGCCACCAGCCTCTCCAAACAGCATAACTGATGAACGATCTGTAGGATAAACAGACTTACCAGCAGTATCACCTGTGATCAAAAGAGCTTTGCTGATATTAGAGCTTTGCATCATCGACCCCAGAACTTGAACACCGTAAATTAACGATGAGCATCCTAAACTAATGTCAAAAGCTGCGGCATCAGTTGACATTCCAAGCCTTTTGTGTAACACAAATGCAGTTGCCGGACGACGATAATCTGGGCTATGAGATGCGAAAACAATTGCTCCAATTTCTAAGGGGTCAATACCTCTTTCATCCAATATTTTCTTTGCAGCTACAAATCCAAGATCTGAGCATGTTTGATGCTTTGAAGTTCTTCTTGTTTCTTTAATTCCTGTTAAGTTTATAAACTTTTCAACTTCTTCTACTCCAAAAATATCGTTATAATTAGTGGTAGGTTCTATGTTTTTTGGTACTGCTGCCGCAATACCGCCAATTTTAATGTTGTTGAAAGTAAAATTCGCCATATTAAATATTTATTCTTTTTGCGGGATTACCCATAACTTTTGAATTTGGTTTTACATTATTTATAACCATGCTGCCCATTCCAACAAAAGCCCAATCTCCAATTGTTTTTCTTGGTGCAATTACCGCGTTACTTCCAATAAATGCGCCTTCCCCAACTTTACACCACCCATTAACTGAGCAATAGCCTGAAATGGTAGAATAATCACCAATTTCGGCGTCATGCCCTACGCCTGAACCCAATAATGTCACAAAATTTCCTAAGGTAACATTTGGTGAAACCTTGGCATTCGCTGTAATTATTACCCCTTCTCCAAAATGGCAAAATTCAGAAATAACCGCTTTTGGATGGATTATGGTAGCAAATTTTGCTCCCTTATTTTTGAATTCTTCAACGATTCTTTTTTTCAAGGTAGGAACACCAAGTGAACATACATAGAATTCACTTTCTTTCACATCCCAATTTGAAATTGAGCCAATTATTTTCTTATCACAAGCATAACCGTCCAATGCCGTTTCATCGTCATCTAAAAAGCCAAGAACATTCCACCTTGGATTAACGGCGTTTGAATGTTTAATCCATTGAAGAAGTTCTCTACTAAATCCCCCAGCTCCTATAATTATTAAATCCTTCATTAGTTATGTCCGTTAAATGTTTCTACAGTTTTATCCTTACTTACATTCACGTCACTGCCTTTAACTACTTTAACTATTGTGTTTAAAATGATTTTGACATCTAAGATTAAAGATATGTTTTTCACATAAAAAACATCCAATTCAAATTTCTTACTCCACGATATAGCATTTCTACCGTTGGTTTGCGCCCAACCTGTAATACCTGGCTTTACTGTATGTCTTTGTTTTTGATATTCGTTGTAAAGAGGTAAATACTGTACCAATAGTGGTCTAGGACCAATTAAAGACATATCTCCTTTTAGAACATTTATCAACTGAGGTATTTCATCCAAAGAGTACTTTCTTAAAAATCTTCCTACAGATGTTGTGCGCTCAATTGACGGAAGAAGATTACCCTTTGAATCAACTTTGTCATTCATAGTTTTAAACTTAATAAGCTTAAAAATTTTTTCATCCAAGCCAGGTCTCTTTTGTGTAAAAAAAACCTTTCCATTGTTATGCTTGTACAATAAAATACAAATAATTGCAAAAACTGGAAACGATAGTAATAGTGTAAAGAAGCTTACTATAACGTCAATAATTCGTTTGAAGAAAAGCGTGTACATCAGGGTTTTTCAAAAAGTTCAATCATTCCATTCCAAATTAATTCACTTTGAAAGTTCTTTGACCAAATAAGTCCATTTTCGGAATATTTTAATCTCAACTCTTTACCTTTATACAAATCTTCCATAGCATTTTTTAAAGCCTGTACATCTTTTACCGGTACTAACGTGCCATTAAAGCCATCACTTACAGCGTCTATGGTTCCAGTGCCTGTAGTGCTTATCACAGGTATACCCATGGCTGCAGCTTGCACAAGAACATTTCCGAAACCTTCCCACCATGCAGGCAAAACAAATACGTCCATTACTTTCAAGTGAGTTGGGACATCATCAGTTCTTCCTGGCCAAATAATGTTTGGGTGGTCTTGAATTTTTTTAATTAATGAATCATCGGCCAATTGCTCTCTCTCCAGCGGTCCTACAATTAATAGTTTGGTATCAGCGTAAACCTCATTTAATTGAACAAATGCTTGGTAAAGCTCATTAATACCTTTTCTATCAATTATCCTCCCTACAAAACCAAAAACAAAATATGATTCAAGAGAGTATTTCTTTTTAAGTTCCAATTCAGCTTCTAAGCCTACTCCGTTTGGACTGAACTTCTTTAAGTCAATGCCATTGCTACTCCCCTTATTTATAACTACTGCCTTGTTATTCTTGAAAATGTTGTATGAAACACCTAAATCTTTAACTGACTGACTAATACATATTACATCTTGTGCGCAAAAGGCCGTTATTTTTTCCATGAATATCAAAATGGAACGCAGTCTTCCCTTTTCATGTTCGTATCTAAACCCTCTGCAAGTATAAATTCTACGCTTTACACCCAGCAGCTTAGCCGCAATTAAACCTAACAAGGCTACTTTAGGTGTGCCTAGGTTAACAATGTCAGGTTTAACCTTTAAAAAGATTCTTATGACTCGAAATAAGCTTTTAAGGTCTTTCCATAAGCTTATATTCCTTTCAATTTCCAATTCAAGTAATTCACAATTTTCTTGTTGTGAATACTCGACAGACCTTCCGGTTTTTGGTGATAATAGATATGTTTTATACCCCTTACTTTTAAAATAGCTCAATTGACCTGGTAACAACCCTACACTACCTGCTGCTGTGATTCCGGTAACTAATTTTTTACTCATCCTTATTGTTAATGATTTTCCCTAAAGTTTCGCTATGAATAAACTCAACATCTGGCCATTTTTCAACAATGCTTCTCAAAAGTCTCTCTAATTCTGCTAAAGAATTAGTTCGATTTTTTTCATCCAAACCTCCCATAAAATTTACTCGATGACTACTGATTACGGCAGGCTTTTTAAACATAAATGCATTGTTTATTTCCCATAAACAACTCGAAACCCAATCATTACCAGGCTTACTGGGTTCAAAATTCGCGTTTCGTCGCCAGTATGTTAACCCTTCCTTACTTTGATCACCCCAAAATCTATTCTTCACCAACTTCTTATTTTTCTCACCATGCGGTATAATTTGAGAACCATTTTGATGGAACCTAACTCCATTATCAAATAAAATAGGATTAATATGATCTCCACAAATTGATTGTGATGCGCAAAAACTTAAGGATGCGAAACCAAAAATATTTTCAAAGTCTCTTAATCCTTCTTCAAGATTAACCTCAATATCATTTTTTTCGAAAGTATCGTAATAATCAAAACCCGCTCTGTACTTAACCGAACCTAGTTCGCTACCTGGAATTCCATTTTGATTAAAACACTCAAATTCTTCTGGAGATTCCTGTATTGCTTTCAGCCAACGTGAGGGGTTTAAATGCTCTCTCCCATGAAACTGCGGATAAAAAAAGCCCCCTTTTATCCCCTCATCCCATAGTTCTTCCATTTCTTTTTGATATCCGAATTCCAGGTAGGTGTCAAATATGCTTTTCCGAAAGTACTTTTTAAAATCATTCTCTCTTACCCGTTCAATATCTGGATTTGCTACCAAGCCAACGGCTGTAAAAACAGCTCCATTACCATTTTTATCTTTGTATTTGCTCAATACATCAAAAAGATTTTCTAAATCTATTGGTCTTTCAAGAGTATCGAACTTATTATAACGATTTTTATCTACGGCTATGTTTTTTTTCAATAAATTCCGATAGGCCTTTTTATCTGGTAAACAGATACTCCCCCAATCATCAGATTCAATAACCAATAGCTTCCTATTAGTATTCCACCCTCGATAGTTTATGAACGATTTTCTAATGAATTTATTAATTCTCTGTACCATTGATCGAAAGCTTAAAATATTCTAATACCTTTTTCATTTGCTCATCTTTTCCTCCTTCAAAAGAATTTGTTTTAACTAAGCTTGTGCTAAAGGCGGCCTTAACAGTAATTGGATCTTTATTGAAAGTATCGTTTGTAACCACCTTTACTCCTAATCGAATTAAATTTACTTTCATCCATACATCATCAGATTTCGGTGAAAGTTTCATGAATAAATCTTTATTAAAAAATTCGCTATCGAACGGTATTGTGGCAGGAAATAAAGTACCCGCTCCACTGGTGTGCATTAAAAAGAGCGATGGCTTTTCTTTGTTGTAGTTATGAAGCCAGTTCTTGTACGGTAACAAGTTTTCTTGCTTAAAAGTCATCTTGTGCGTTCTTGTGGCAACCACACAATTAGGATATTTTTTATGTAATGTTAAAAGGTTCTTAATTATTCCTTTCGGATAATATAAATCGTCATCAAAAGTTACAATTAAAGAATTAGGATTTTCTTGAATTGCATAATGATATTTTTTATGACTTCTAATATCATCACAAAACCTAATCTCCAGGCCTCTAAATTCTAAGTTTAAAATTGTTTGAGGGAGATCTTTTTTTTCATTTGGGAACTGTTCAGTTGCCAACCACAAAATAACTCGATTAGGCCTAATTGTTTGAGAAAATATACCTTCGATACTTACATGAGCCGAATTAATTCGAGATGGAAAACTTGTTAAACTTGCGATAATCTCAATTTCGTCACCATCATCTTCAGACTTTTTATTTAATGCGATTTTAGGTTTTCTATGAGGTTCTTTTTCGATTCTAAAATCGAATATTTTCTTAAGAATTCGTGCAAAAGCTACGTTTATTGCCTTGCTGAGAACTGTAGTGTTTTGAAAATTTGGGATTAAATAATATACCCAAAGCAGTTTGTCAATTATTCTCAATATTATTTTTATTTTTCAATTTGAGCTCCCAGCTCCAAGCGTCTTTGAGAGCATCTTCAAGCCCTCGTTTGGCTTTCCAACCAAGAACACGATTCACTTTTGTGGTATCTGCAAATATTTCTGCTATATCGCCAAGTCTTCTTTCTGCAAACTCAAAATTTAGATCAATTTCATTAACTTTTTCAAAAGTTTTAACAAGCTCTAGAACTGATACTCCTTTACCTGTTCCTACATTGAATACCTCGTATTGAAAATCTTTATTTTGTTCAAAGTAGTCAATGCATGCAACATGTGCATCTGCTAGGTCCATTACATGAATGTAATCCCTTACGGCAGTACCATCGTAGGTATTGTAATCATTTCCAAAAATTCTAAGCTTATCTCTCAAGCCAATTGCAGTCTGGGTTACAAATGGCACTAAATTTTGTGGAACACCCTTTGGTAGTTCTCCAATCTTTCCAGATGGATGAGCTCCTATTGGATTAAAATACCTAAGAAGAATAATTTGAACTGAAGATACTTTACTCAAACTCATCAGTATTTCTTCTCCCAGAAACTTTGTATGTCCATAAGGGGTTTCTGCATTTTTAAGTGGCGTTTGTTCTGTAACAGGTATTTCTTCAGATTGACCATAAACAGTACAACTTGAGCTAAAGATTAGCTTTATAACACCATTTCTCTTGGCTACTTTCATTAAACTTATAAGCCCAGAAATATTATTCTCATAATACGCTATTGGTATTTGAATACTTTCATTGACAGATTTGAGAGCCGCAAAATGAAGGATGGCTTCAATTTGATTTTCAGAAAACACACTCTCTAAGAATTCAGTATTTCTTATGTCACCATGATAAAATGTAATCTTCTTTTCGCAAAGAGATTCCAACTTTCTAAGCGTGTCTATTTCAGTATTTGATAGGTTGTCTATGATGATAGGCTCATACCCTTTATCTATCAAGGAAAAAACCGTGTGAGAGCCGATAAAGCCTAACCCACCTGTTACTAAAATTTTCATTGTCATAATTTTTACTTAGCCACCGCTAGCTCTTTTAACAAATCATCTGAAGACATGAAAATTACATCTGGCCATTCTTTAGCTATACTGTCAAGAAGCTTTTTTAAATTAGCTAAATTCTTATCTCTTTCTTTTACTCCATTTCTAGAAACATAATTTATTCTATGTGTGCCAATTATGGCAGGTGTATTCCAAAAAAAAGCATTAGATATGTTTCTCAAACAAGCACTTACATAGTCTGCTTTGGGAGATAAACTTGGCTCGAACAAACAATTCCTTACAGAATAAAACTGGCCTAAATTATTTTTTTGACCGGTGAAATGAAGTTTTTGGTTGATTCCACCTTTTAAATCGGGAACATTTTGTTTCCTTGAGCCTTGCAGAAGCAACACTTTATTTTTGTGTAAAAAGCCTTCAGTATTATTACTCCATGTGTAATTGGGAGCAATAAAGGTTGAAGAATGATGACCAAAATACTCGGTGAAAATATTTTGTGCTTCTTTAATAATTTGTAAAAATGAAGATTCCTGATCAAAACTTTCGGCATTGAAAGCAGCCGCGATTTTTCCGTTAATTGCGTATGTACATAAATCAAAAGCATATGCATAGGCATCTTCTTTTTTTCTCAATTTTTCCATCCAGATTTTAACGTTTACATGTTCTCTGCCATGGAGCTGTGGTTTGAAAATACCGGAATTTTTACCTGCTATCCATAAATCAAAGGCCTTTGTTGAACCATCATAATGGTTCATAGTATCCGTTACTTTCTCATATGCATAACTTTCAAATTCAGAGTCTTTTATAGCATCAAAGTTCGGATTAGCCATGATTGTATCGGCGGTTAAAATAGCATTATTGCCATTTGAATCTTTAACTGAACTTAGCACATCGAATAGCAATTCCAGATCATCAGAAGATTCTAAACCATCAAGTCTTGAGAATGGCTCCTTTTCTTGTATAATACCTTTCTTTACAAGTTTTGAATGTACCACCTGTGATGGCATTCGTATTGCACCCCAATCATCTGACTCAAACACAACAATTTTCTTAGTTATTTTCTTTGCTGGTAGATTAACTAAATTTCTTTTGAGCCTATTAATTCCTTTTTTAAACAATTGAACTATCCCTTTTGTTTTAAAGAACTCTCTATGAATTCAAGTAGCTTTTTGGTTACCGTTTTAGCGTCAAGCCTTTGTCTAATTTCTGTTGCATTTTCACCAAGTTTCTGTCTTAGGCTAGGATTGCTCATTAAGTTTTCGATTTCTTTGCTTAATGCATCAATATCACCATTTCTTAAAATTATACCACTAATTCTATCTTCAACAATCTCATTGCTAGGAAAGCCATCGAATACAATTACAGGTAATCCTGCTATCATTGCCTCGGCCAAAGCATTTGGAAACCCTTCTAAAATTGAAGGCAGAACATATATTGAAGCCAAAGACATATAATGATCAACATTTTTTACTTTTCCCAAAAAATCAACCCGATTACTAATCCCTAATTCAGAAGCAAGATTAATGTTTTCATCAATTAAAGGTCCGTCTCCGCACATTATCAAGCGCCAATCCTGGTGATTCTTAATTTTAGCAAATGCTCTAATTATGCGATCAGGTGCTTTTTCCCAAGCGAACCTTCCAACATATAATACAACTTTTTCCTTTTCAACATTATTATCGATTATTACGTCTCTAATTGGATTATCAATGGCTATTGTATTCAATTTTGGGCCGAATTGTTTTTTCTTATACACTTCTGCAAATTGCGTTTGACAAACTAAACCAGCACTCCACGTGTATGTCAGGTCCCTAAGGAACTGTTTAACTTTCCCGAAATTATAATCAGCGCTAGTCATGTCGCCGATAAAAACAGGGATATTTAGACCTTTTGCCGCGATTAACGCTAAAGGGTTAAACAACTCACCAAATACAATAACAAAATCAGGTCTTATTGACTTTATTAACCTGCGCATGTAAACAGTTAATCTTAGATAATAAAAAACTCTACCAAGTTTTCCTTTGTTGTTAAAGGCAGGTTTTACCAAGTTTATTGTTTTTGGTGGATCATAAAATTCGTCATGATTTATACATGACAAATAAGTAACATCATGTCCCATTTCGGCAAAACTTTTGGCAAATACCAAAAGATGCCGTCCTATGCCTCCTACATTAAGCGAAGGAGCTATCGCAAGAATTTTCATTTTAGTTTAGCTCTTGTTTAAATAACTCAATCCACATTTTTCCAACATTATCAATAGTGTATTTTTTGGCATTCCCTAAAGCCATTTTCATTCTTTTCTCTAAACCTTGAGAATCCTTGGCTACCCTCACAATATTATCAGCCATATCTTCAATATTGAACGGCTCGCTAATGCCCGCATTTTCATCATTCACAATATCACGTAGGGCCGCATATGAGTCAAAAACAAAAGGAAAACAGCCGTAGCTTTGAGCTTCAATCAAAGTATTTGGAAATCCTTCGTAAGCAGATGGCATCATAAACAATGACGCCTTATGATAAAAAGTATCCGGTGCCTGATAGCCTACCACTTCTATTCTTTCTAAGGATTTGCTTTTCTCCTTTAATTCTTTGTAGTAATCACCATCACCAACTATAACAAATTTCCAATCTTTTAGTTTTTCACTAACCTTTTCCCATAATGGTAATAGTAAATCTGACTTCTTTTGAACTGTATTTAATCTTCCTACATGTAGTAGAATTTTTTCTTTTTGATTGAAATCAATTTGATTTACAAATGGTATGCTATTCGGAATAACGTGTAGCCGCTCTTCCTTGTATTTTCCAACAAAATATTGAATTTCACCAATATTACTTTCAGTGAGCATTATATACTTAGTATGAACATTTAAAATATGTTTCAGAATCTTTTTCTGCCTGTAGTCGTGTCTTTTCAAAACCAATTGCCGAACTAATGGATTAAGTAGCAATTTTTGCATAAAACCTGAACCCATTTTTGCAATTTGCAATTCATAATTATCTTTAAACATAAACAATGATTGCCTTAAACAAGCTAAATATTTGATATCGATTTTTTTGATGACATCCGATATTTGACTGTTTAAATAATAGGGAGATTGATTAATAATAATATCAGGTTTAATTTTCAAAATAAAATTACATAAATGTTCAATATTCTTTTCATTTAAATAATTTCCCGATTCTAACGACCTTTCCACTGTAACATTATCCAATTCAAAATTAGTGTTACAATCTAAGGAGTAAACTGCACAATTACAACCACGTGTTGCTAAAAATTTACTTATTTTATAGGTAGACCGCTCTACTCCACCTAAAATTGGATTGAACTTTTGAATTAAAACAAATAATACTTTCATTACCTAAATGAACTTACCTATCAACTCCCTTAAACTAATATTATCTTCTGGAAACAACCAATAATAAAATGGGAATATAAAAAGACCAAATTGTAACCAATAAAGGAGTTCTGCCAGTTTATAAGTTATTAGTGGAATAAAAAAAAGAAACAATACCCCTAACAAAAGTTTGAAAAAAAACTTATTTGTATTTTTATTAAGAGATGCACTACCAATTAACAAAACTAATGATGAAAAAATCAACACACCAGCAATTATATTACTTCGGTTAGATAAGGCTGTGAGTAATATTGTACTATTTGCCAAAGACTTCATCAATACTCCCGAAAAAAATAAATCTAAAATCAATCTATTTTTATTTTCCATTATAACATTGAAATTCAAAATAATGAACAATATCAAAACATTCGTAACATTATTCTGCAATCCATTTGCATAGAGTAATTTGTACCATGTTCTACTTTCACCTGAGTATTTGGTTTCCTCATCTACATCCCCCCTCTCTTCGACAGAATATGTTTCTAATTTTTCATCTGATAAATCCGTACCCCCAAGAGTATTTCCGAATACTGCCACTCCGCTGTACTGTATTATAATAGACAAGATGAAAAATCCAAAATAAATAACTTTAATCCTACCAATCACAAGATATAAAATTATGGGCAAAGACATTACATAGTATGCGAAATGTATTTGTGTTGTAAGTAAAATCAATAAAACGTATTTTATTTTTTTAGAACTCAAATACTTTAGAAAGCCATAAATTAACACCCACATGCCCGTCCATGTTCTTACCGTATTGATTCCTTCTAGGTTTTTCCAGGAAAGTAATATTACTATTGAAATCCAAAAAAGAATCTTACTCCAAAAACCTAATTTTATTGTTGATGTCTTACTTAAAATTATTTCTAAGGAAGACACAAAAAAAAAACCATATATAAATGAAATGAATGGATAAAACATCCCTGGAATATTCAAAACGGAACCAAAAAGATAAGAAACAATCAAAATAAAAGGATCTTCAGCATAAGAACCAGACAATGGTGAAAAAGAAATAATACCCCAGAATTCATCAAAAAACCTAGCTAAATCCATATTGACATAATAATTCTCAAGTCTCCAAATATATCTGGCACTATCAGCAAGTTCATACTTAATCATGTTTGAACCAAAAACAACAATAAATAAAACTACAAACCATTTGTTAAAGTGACCTCTTTTACGTCTTAACGAATAAAAAAGTGATGTAAATGGCGAAAAAATTAAAAAGGCAAGATTAAATATAAACATCAAAATGATTCTTATTTACTGAAAATGAACATCCTTCTCTTCAAACCAACCTTTACTTTGATTAGAAAATTCTTTATTCGGATAATATGCTTTTTATCTTGAATTACCTTTGTTATTAAAGCTATTTGATCCGCTGAAAAAATATAATCATCACATACATCTACACCATCAACCTTATATAACACTAAATAACCCGAAACATTAATTAATCGCTCGTCTAAATCCTTAAACAATGCACAATCTCGTTCGATTTTATCATAAATATCATTTAAAAGTTTGTTATCATAAGCTTTATCATTGCCCTTATTAGAGATCTCTAAAAAATTTTCATACAAATATTTTCTCACCTGTTCATTTCCAATCTTACCTAGAAAACGTAGCTCTGATAAAGATGGTGATTTGTTGACTCTTATATTCTCCCAAAAGCCACATAGCGGGATTTCAAACCAAAATTCAAAGATGTCTTCAATCATTTCAAGACCATTTTCTTTATATGCTATGAATGTGAAACTCTCACTATCTAAAGCCATTTGGTCTCTAATTTTATATAAATTATTTATTAGTTTATAATCATTAAACCAATCATCTAGTGAAATGAACCTTAATGATTTCATCCTGTGTTTGTACAATGAAAGAATTTGATCTTGTGGATGTCTCAAAACAATTAAGTAATCTATTTCAAAACCCAACTCTTCGACAATACTCTCAAATTTTTTCAGCCTTGCTCTTTCACTAAGTAATTCAATTAATTGCTCATTCGAAACCAATAATTTATCGCTCTGTTTCTCAATCAATTTATCTTTTAACTCTTGAAATCTTTCCTTTATAAAGCTATAGTCATCATTTTTCATTGCGACAAACAACCACTTGCCATTGCCTGGAGAAACTTTTCCATTTAACATATCCATTTCCCTATTGCCACCTTTGGGAAAGTAGATGCCTTTTGACAATAATACTTCTCTATTTAATGCAAAACCACTTTGCATGAAAGAACTCCCAGTTTTCTCGCTCCCTATATGTAAAAACAACCTCATTTTAATTCTAATACTTTATTCAGTGTACTTTCCTTGTGTAATTCAGAAATGTTTATTCTCCAATCCAATTTAAAAACTGGAGATAATTTCATGAATTCAGTTGGGTTCTCTTCACCAAATTCATTGTAATTCAATCTTTTTAATAAATGAGCATCTTTAGCCGGTAAAATTGGCATTTTTTCCATTACCATTTTAAATTTTCGGTCCTTAACCATTAAATACCAAACTAAGTAATGATAAACCCTGTAAGTTTTTAATTTTAAAATTCTTAAAACTACATATGAAAACCAGAATTCCGTTAGCTTTTTATTAAGTGACAATAAACGACACATATAGTAATACCACCTCACATTATTTCCAACTCTTCTAAACTCATTTCCATCCCAATACTGGCATAGTGCCTTCAAGATTTCATTGATTAAGTAGTTATTTGGCTCACTAACGGAAATGAACCAATTTGAAATGACTCTATCGGGCCCGGGGTCTTTAAAGAAAAAAATCCCTTCACTTAGCGATTTCGTCATCCATCGCGACAATGGCTCATTGCAATATAGTGTAGCATCTACCCAAACTCCTCCATACTCTTTTAATATGACTGTTCTAAGGAGATCACTTTTATGTTGAATTGAAAGAGTATGTATCTTATCAGCTGATAAGGGTATTTTTTTTAAGTATTCTTCTGCCGATTCATCGTTTAATACAGTAAACAGAAAATCGGGATTCTTAATCTTCCAAGATTTAAAACAGATTTTTACTAAATCGGGTGCACTATATTCTCCGCTATTCCAGTATGTCCATATCTTTTTTAACATAAATAAAGCAAAACGATATATTCTTTAAATGATGAAAAACCTTGAAACCATATCTAATTTAATAAGGCATATTTTCAATCCTAGGCAAGAAAGACTTGTTTAATAACTTAAATACATTAGTTCCCTTCAAAAAAGAACGTTAGCAAAAAATTCATCCAGAACATTAGATTTTCAACAGCATTCTTATAAAACCAACCGAAGCTTTTTGAAATCTTAATATAAAAAGTGTTTGACTCAAAATAAAGATTAGTCCAAAGACCTTTCCATTTAAATCGATAAATTGAAGCCCATCCACGATACCAAGAATAATTAATGGAATATTAATTATTAAAGCACTCCTAATTTGAGTTCCAAATGAAATTGAACTTTTTCTACTGATGACAATTGTATTTAATATGAAAGCCAACAAAATCGAACTTATCAATAACCAAGTAAACGTTACAATGCTAAATCTCATGCCAATTGCAATGGGTATAAGCAATAAAAATCGATGAATCACTGTGAGCTTAAATTTTAACTTAGCATGTCCTAAAGTAAGAAGAAAATTACCTTGAAGTACAGCTAATGGAGTAATCAGCGTCTTCAAAACAAGAATCTTGAATAATTGGCCAGCAAACTCCCATTTCACGCCATAAAGCAAGATAATTAAATCAGTAGAAAGAAAATATAAAAAGCCAGAGACACAGCTTATAATAATCAATAGTCCCTTGTAAGCTCTCATATATGGCACAATAATATCTTGTCCAGAATTTTTAAGTTGATTTAAATGTGAGAAAAGTACTTTATTGAAACTTGTGCTCGTGAAAGTACTCAACTGTGAATTTAAAGATTGAGCCCTAGAATAAAACCCTAACTCTGTTGGACTAAACACTTTCCCTATGAAAAGAGTATCTAGTTTTAGAAATAATTGATGAGTGAATTTGTCTGAAAACACATAAAATGAAAATGGCACCAATTCCTTTAAGCCGCTATAACTAAATTCAAACCTTGGTCTCCAGCTGTTTAGTATCCAAAGTAGAAATGAACTCACTGAAACAAAAGTTATTTGTTGATACACTAAACTAAAAACTCCTAAACCTTTAAAGGCCAAGACTACACCAATTGTGCCACTCAAAAGTGATGCAGTTACGTTAATCGAAGCTATCTTTTTAAACATCATATCTTTAGCTAAAAGTGCATTTTGCACTTTACCTAAGGCTCCTATTGGAAGAAGGATGGCTAACAATTTCAACACATTGTCAAGGTCCACTATTTTATAGAATGATGCGACATAACCTGATATGAAATAGATTAATGAACTAAATAAAAGACTCACTATAATATTAACTAAGAATATAGAAGAATACACGCTTTGAGAAAGCCTTTTTTTTTGTAAAATAGTTTCTGTAAAGCCAGCATCCATTATAACGTCACTTAGAGCTATAAAAACTAAGGCAATCCCTATTATACCAAATTCACTCGGTTCAAGAATTCTCGCCAAAACCAATGATGTGGTGAATGTGATTACCTGTCTCGACAAGGAGCCAGTCAAATCCCAAACAATGCTGCTTTTCAACTTATAATATTCTTAATGTACAAGCTTAAACACCCCCGATTTGGTTCACTTTCCATACACAAAGTTGTCTATTCTCGCTAACAGTGTTACTATCAACAATCAAATTAATAGGTTTCCCTAAATTATAGGGCTCAACTTCTAAATTAACTCGCCTAAATTCTCCTGATCTAATATCCTTGTTTACCTTGATTGTTGGGTTTGATGTTAAAAGTAAATATCTCGGACTGGAATCAAGGCAATTTTTAAGCAGCTTTTTACCGTCTTCAAAAGATAAATGAAATAAAACTTCCCGACATAATATGGCAGACCTTGGAAGATTAGGCAATGGCTCATTTACCCCATCCAACACACCAAACCTTCGATCTCTATTTTCATAAAGGTTAGTGTTTTCCTTTATTACATGTTCTACAATATCAAAACCAAAGTAATTAGCATCTAGCTTAACTTCCTTCATCCAATTGAAGTCTCCACACCCTAGATCAATCAAATTTTCAATTTTATTTTCAGAAATAAATTTTGGCAACCATTCTCGAATATTGTTCGTTGCTTCCAAGGTACTTCCAGCTCCTGATTTTGACTCTTGATTTCTAAACCAAATATTGTTTTTGTAAATATTTGTAAACCTTGCTTCTAAATCGTCTGCAGCTATTGACCTTTTATATTTTGAGTTATAAATATAAATCTTAATTCGTTTTTTCACCTGATAAAACAACTTTACAATTGACATAAAATGTATTTTTTTTATTTTATAAACTTTGCTGGGACACCTCCAATAATATCGTATTCTTCCACGTCCCTTACTACTACAGAGTTCGCCCCAATTATGGCATTATCATGAATTTGGATACCATGTTTAATGAATACATTTGAGCCTATCCACACATTTGAGCCTACTTTAATTGAACTTTCTTCATGCATTAAATTTGACCCTGTTGGTTTTTGTAATGAGTGCGTGATTGAAATAATGTTGACATTATGACCAATTGCACAATTTTCACCAATTTCTACACTTGAATTTTTGCCAGAGATAATATTACCTGAGTTAATGTAACTCCCAGGACCAATTTTCACATTACCTTTTATCTCAGTTCTTCTTGGGTTAAAAAATCTTACACTATTATCGAAGCTATTCTTTGTTTTTATATCTTCCTCAAGCTTTCGGTCATAAAGGCTCAAGAACCATAAGACGACTTTTACAAACATAATCTAACGACTTGATGTTCCCATTGAATAAAAAATGAATCCTAAATTATCGAATTCTTGCTTATTTAGAAGATTCCTTCCGTCAAATACAAAAGCAGGCTTCATCATTTGATCAAAAACGTTTTCCCAATCATAATTCTTGAACTCATCCCATTCTGTTAATACTGCTACTGCATGAGCGCCGCTCATGGCTTCGTAAGGATCCTTAACCACAGTTACTAGCTTCCTATTCTCTTCAGGTTTTCTTGAGCCCAAATAATCTAAATCCGTATAAATCTGTTCAGCCTTCACTTTTGGGTCATAAACAACAATTTCAGCCTGCTCTCCGAGTAATTCGTCGGCAACATATATAGCTGCAGACTCTCTAGTATCATTGGTGTCTTTCTTAAAAGCCCACCCTAAGAAAGCAATTTTTTTTCCATTCACAGTGTTGTACAAGGTTTGCACAATCTTACGAGCAAAGCGAGACTTTTGATGGTCATTCATTATAATAACTTGCTCCCAATAGTCCGCTGCTTCGTTTAAGCCATAGCTACGTGCAATATAGACTAAGTTTAGAATGTCTTTTTGGAAACATGAACCACCAAATCCCACAGATGCTTTCAGGAACTTGGGACCGATACGGGTATCATGCCCAATGGCACGTGCCAATTCTTGTACATTTGCCCCAGAATGCTCGCAGAGTTCAGACATTGCATTAATAGACGAAACACGCTGTGCTAAAAAAGCGTTTGCCGTCAACTTGGAAAGTTCAGATGACCATACATTGGTAGTTAACAATCGTTCTCTTGGTATCCAACTGGCATATACATTTACTAAGGCCTCAACTGCTTCTCTTCCTTCCTCGGTATCGATATCTCCTCCAATTAGTATCCTATCAGGATTGTGCATATCATCAATAGCTGTACCCTCAGCCAAAAACTCTGGATTCGATAGTATTTGAAAGTTGACGCCATTACCCGTATTTTCCAAAATACTCTTTAGTGCTTCTGCAGTTCGTACCGGCAAGGTCGATTTTTCTACAACAATTTTGTCGTTCTTGGCAACTCTTGCAATTTGTCGTGCTGATAACTCAATATATTTAAGGTCAGCAGCCTGCCCCTTACCAATACCATATGTCTTAGTGGGTGTGTTCACTGAAATAAAAATCATATCAGCGGCGTCAATTGCAGCATCAACCTCGGTTGAAAAATATAAATTCCGACCTCTAGCTTCTGCTACTACTTCTGCTAATCCTGGCTCATATATTGGTAGTTTATCTAAATCACTATCATTCCAATCTGCAATTCTTTGCTCATTAATATCAACTACAGTGACTTTGATTTGAGGATTCTTTTGTGCTATCACCGCCATAGTTGGTCCACCTACATAACCTGCGCCAATACAACAAATGTTTTTAATTTCTTTCATTTTTTTGATTGTCATTTCGAGCCTGCGGAAATTTAAAATTTCGCACAATAAATACTCCTGTCATTTATAAAAAAATAAGTTCGAACTTTTAATACAGCCAAATGATTTCTCTCAGCTGTCCATAGATTACTATCTTTTTATATATTTAGTAAAATCCTTATGCTCTTTTTGATACAACTTCTCTTTAGGCAAACTTTTAAAGTATTCATATGTAAGTTTTAAACCTTCACTTCTTTCAACTTGAGGGTACCAACTTAAAAGATCTATTGCCTTAGAAATATCGGGCTTACGTTGCATTGGGTCATCCACCGGTAGCGGTTTATAAATCACTTTTTGATTCGTTCCAGTCAGATTAATTATTTCTTCTGCAAATTCGCTAATGGTGATTTCATTTGGGTTACCAATATTTACAGGCTTTACATAATCACTCAACAGCAATCTGTAAATACCTTCAATTAAATCATCCACAAAGCAAAATGACCTTGTTTGATTACCATCACCAAATACTGTTAAGTCTTCCCCCCTCAAGGCTTGACCAATAAATGCTGGAAGAACCCTACCATCATTCAGTCTCATTCTAGGGCCATAGGTATTGAAAATCCTCACAATTCTCGTCTCCACCCCATGATAAGTATGATAGGCCATAGTAATCGCTTCCATGTATCTTTTCGCTTCATCATAAACCCCTCTTGGTCCCACCGGGTTAACATGCCCCCAATATTCTTCAGTTTGCGGGTGAACTTGCGGGTCCCCATAGACCTCAGATGTAGATGCAACAAGTATCCTAGCGTTCTTCGCCTTGGCTAAACCCAGTAAATTATGCGTACCATGCGCCCCTACCTTTAAGGTTTGTATAGGTATTTTCAAATAATCAATCGGAGAAGCCGGCGAAGCAAAGTGTAGGATGTAATCCAATTCATCACTTACATGTACAAAAGTGCTTACATCGTGATGATAAAATTTGAAATGCTCATTCGAAAACAAATGGGAAATATTATTAAGGCTACCAGTAATTAGGTTGTCCATTCCAATCACCTTATACCCCTTCCCAATAAACTTATCACATAAATGCGAACCTAAAAACCCAGCTGCTCCTGTTATTAATACTGTTTTCATCTTGTTGTTATTTGGCCATCTCGAATGAAATGAGAAACCTTGTAACGAAGTCATGATAATTCTTCAAGATTTCTTCTTGGGTCGAAATGAAAATCACTGATTATCTAAGTATTTGAAAGTCTTTCGAAAATACACAAACATCTAAGAGTTACAATAACGCCGAAGGCAAATGACCATTCTCTGTGGCCTTCTTGTGTTATTTTACTCTTTGATACTGAAATTATCTGTGCTCAATGCTCTGAGCCAAAGGCAAAACAACGGCCGAAGTTCAAATAACTACCTTATAGCGCAGTAGGCGAACAACTATTCTCTATGTTCTTTGTGTTTCTTCGCGCCCTTTGTGTCCCAAAATTCACACCCCAAAGTAAGCTCGATACCAATCAAAAAATCTACCCACCCCTTTTTCCACACTTGTCTGTGGCTTAAAGTTTACATATTCTTCCAAGGCTGTTGTATCCGCATGCGTAGCAGGTACATCCCCCGGCTGCAAGTCCATCATATTTTTCTTAGCTAGCTTGCCAATGGCTTTTTCCAATGCTGAAATATAATTCAGCAACTGAACCGGATTGTTATTGCCAATATTAAACACACGGTAAGGTGCTGAACTTGTATCCGCTCTTACCTCATTACCATTCCAATTGCGATCTCCCTCGACAGGCTTTAACACCAAACGCTTGATAGATTCTACAATATCACCCACATAGGTAAAATCGCGTATCATCTTGCCGTGATTAAATACCTTAATAGATTCATCCTTCAAAATCGCATCCGCAAATAAGAACAGAGCCATATCCGGTCGCCCCCAAGGACCATATACAGTAAAGAAGCGCAAGCCTGTGGTTGGTAAATCAAATAAATGAGAATACGTATGAGCCATCATCTCATTAGCCTTTTTGGTCGCCGAATACAATGAAATGGGATGTTGTGTTGGCTGTTTCTCACTTAGCGGCATTTTGGTATTCAATCCGTAAACACTTGAAGTACTTGCATACACCAAATGCTTCACTTTACTATGCCGAGCTCCTTCCAAAATACTTAAGAAACCATCAATATTTGAATGCGTGTAAGCTCTTGGATTATCAATACTGTAGCGTACGCCTGCCTGAGCCGCCAAACTCACCACATAGTCAAACTTTTCATTGAGCATAAAGTCCACCACAAAATCGTGATCAGCCAAATCAGCCTTCAAGAATCGGTAATTGGCATGCTTTGTTGATTGCTTGAGATCATGAATTTCCATCTCACGACCATCAATGCCGTGATGTTCCAAACGGTCATACTTGAGATTCACATCATAGTAGTCATTGATGACGTCCAATCCTACAATTTCCATTTCGGGTAAATCATCTAATATCTTTTGCACGAGATGAAATCCTATAAACCCTGCCGTTCCTGATATTAATATTTTCATTGTTTTGTAACGCGAAAGACGTGGCGCTCGCAATGTATTTTTAAAGTGGCTCAGTGCCGTGGGCAAGGAGCACAGGTTAATTTATGTTACAATAAGTTCTTTCGAAAATTAAAAATCTTCTTACTCAATTTCAGCATATCTGGATAAAGTGTAACTCTCTCTTCCATCGTAATTATTTGACGATTTTCATAAATATGAAGAATATTGACACATTCAAAGAGTGAATCTCTGGAAATGTTTAAATAACGAGCGAATTCCTTATGGCTATTTGAACCAGAACCTTCTGCAATATTGTTCGAAATGCTCATTGAAGCTCCATTAAGTTGCTCGGCAAAACGATACTTTCTCAATTGTTCGGCTCGTTCAGCAAAATCAAAAAGTTTATTGCCTAATTCTATAGATTCTTTCCAAATATCTAACTGCTCAAACCGAAAATCACTCATTCTTCAAGAATCCTGTTTGGTAATTTCTGTGCTCTATGCCCTGCGCTCTGTGCCGTTTGTAACTAGCGATCATCGCGTAAACTTAGCGTACCCCCCGTTACTGAATTACAGTCGTCCATCTACGAGATCCTTCGGAAGAATACTCTTCACATCGTATACAACCCCATTCTCCCTCTTTAGTGCAGTAACATCAAGTTCCAAAAACTCATTATGAGCAACAGCCAAAACCACTGCATCATAATCCTTATCAGGCGCATCTATTAAGTCAATTCCATACTCATGTTTAACTTCTTCTTTATCTGCCCATGGGTCGTACAAATCCACCTTCATTTCATACCCCCTTAACTCATTATAGATATCGATGGCTCTAGTATTTCTAATATCAGGACAGTTCTCTTTAAAAGTGATTCCCAACATCAATACCTTAGCATCAAGAATTTTCAATTCTTTACGAATCATACACTTCACAATTTCCTGAGCAACATACTGCCCCATGCCATCATTCAACCTTCGCCCAGCCAAGATGATTTCTGGATGGTAACCCACTTCCTGTGCTTTTTGGGCCAGGTAATACGGATCTACACCAATGCAATGCCCACCAACAAGACCTGGCTTGAAGGGTAAAAAGTTCCACTTAGTACCAGCAGCTTCTAACACATCTGATGTATCTATTCCCAGTTTATTGAAAATCTTCGAAAGTTCATTAACAAAGGCTATATTAATATCCCTTTGAGAGTTCTCAATCACTTTTGCCGCTTCAGCAACTTTGATAGTCGTAGCCAAATGCGTGCCTGCAACTATAACTTCACTGTACAATGCATCAACTTTCTTACCTACTTCAAGAGTAGAACCGCTCGTTACTTTTTTTATTTTGGTAACAGTATGAAGCTTATCGCCCGGGTTGATCCTTTCTGGCGAGTATCCTACAAAAAAGTCTGTATTGAATTTTAAACCACTTATCTTTTCAAGCACTGGCACACATTCATCTTCCGTAACTCCAGGGTAAACCGTTGATTCATAAATAACGATATCATCTTTCTTCAAGACTTTACCAACTGTTTCACTCGCCTTGTAAAGCGGCGTTAAAACTGGCCTATTATTCTTATCGGTAGGAGTGGGAACAGTAACAATGAAAATATTGCAATCAGTTAAAGAATTCACATCAGATGTATTGAAAAGGCCAATTTGAGAACCTTCCTGACCAAGAGCAGACTCAAGATAATCATCTTCCACTTCGAGGGTTCGGTCATGCCCGTCATTCAACTCCTTGACTCGTGCTTCATTGATATCAAATCCAACCGTTGGGTACTTCTTGGCAAATTCTACTGCCAATGGAAGGCCAACATATCCAAGCCCTATAATTCCTATTCTATATTGAGACATTTGTTGTTTGTTATCGGTTATTAGTTTTTTTTAGATAGTCGCAATACGCTGACTATTTAGTCATATCGAGCCAGATGTATCTCGTGACTAAGAAATCCAACATGTGGTGTAAGCTATAAGTATTCCTTTTAATATCTCGTCTCCAAATTTCTTCTATCTCCGAGATGACATTTTTGAGTAGAATTAATCAATTCTCAAATCAACTAATCTTCAAATTGATTAGGTTTCCCACAGCACCAAAGCCCCGCCCCCTTTCAGTTCTCTTGGCAAATCCTCATCAACCCCGTAAACCACAAAGCGAATCTTCCTATGCAAAAGCTTTTGAGCTTTTTTCACTAATTCCAATAGATATACTTGGTCTACATCTCCAATAAAGGCCACATCGATAAGCTCACTATTCATTCCATTAGCCAAATCTCCAGTTAAAAAGACTTTTTTCACATCACCAAGCTTCTCTACGATGTGTTCAATGAATTGATCAAGCCCCAAGTGCTTTAGAACAATGGTCCTAAGTTCATCAAAGAGCGGATGAAGTGCATTAGCTTTAAACATCTTTCGATTACCTTCAGAGTAGGATATAACAAGTCCAGCCTCTTCTAACCGATTAAGTTCGAGCCTAACGGAATTGGTACTCTCTGCAAACTCTGCAGCAAGGCTTCTTAAATATGCAGATTGGGAAGGGTTAACAAAAAACTTAAGCAACAGCTTAATTCTTGTCTTTGAAGATATTAAGGCTTCTAACATCAATGGGAACTCCTAGTTTCTATACAGCTTCGCCACGTCAGTCACATTTAAAACATGACCAATAATGAGTAACAAATTTACTCATTACTTTTATTGAGCATAATTTTTTTGAAATATTTTGGGTTAATAGCTCAAAGCTTCGACCCACCAGTAATGATGTAGAAAACATTGGAGTTATACGGCAGTCCGTCTAACAAGCTGCGAGTTTTCTAAAATTTATCGCCAATATAAGGGCTTCTATGCGCATATCTTTTTTCAAGTTGGCTATTATACTTATAAAATTTGAGCTGCTTAGATCGAAGGTATGTTGTGCTTGAAAAGCCCATTTTGCGAAAGCGGCCATTAATGCCTTAATGAGCTGTTTTAGGCCAATAATGCTCAGCA
>JAGDZV010000050.1:0-918 GCA_049115495.1 Bacteroidia bacterium
ACATTTCATACCAAAAAACCGTTGGGCTTCATTATAAACTGGCAAAATGAAAATTAAAATATCTCTTCTAATTCTGACAGTAATTACAACGACTTTCAGCTGTAAACGGACTCAAACCGAACTTACGGAAAGTGAAAAGCGAAAAATGGACAGTTTAGTAATGAGTGAGATAGACAGTCTAAAAAACGACTCAATTGACAATGAACTAACGAACGACAATCTGGAAGACACAGAGAAAAAAACTGACGTTCAAACAATTGAAAAGATTAAACTGGAAACCATCACACTTTTTGAAGATTCAATAAATGGACTGAGTTTGCCATTTTCCAACGACGTTACTCTTGCAGATATAGATTTTGCTTTTAACGAACTGAAAGTATTTAAAGAGATTGGGATGCAAGACGGACCAGACTTTCCGCTTTATTCTGTAAAAAATGGAAACGATGTCATTCTCTATTTTTTCATGGACTGGGAAGACACTTTAAAGTTGACCGATGTAGTTGCTTTGGATTCAGCATTTAAAGACGAATATGGTCTAACAATTGGAAACTCTTATACCGACATTAAAAACAAACGACCGAACGTAAAAGCATACACGGATTACCATCAACATACTTACGTTTACGACGATAACTCTAACATTCGATACGAAATCTATGGAAAGGCAACAATTCCTGAAAACGCAGATATGGAAAATCTAGTTTTCACTGAAGACGAAATGAAAGATTGGAAAATTGAAAGAATTATCTGGAAAAATAAATAACGAAAGCCCAACATTTGGTATAAAATATATGGCAGTCACTAGGATAAGCAAAGTGTCAGTCTCGCTTTTATCTTTGGCACCGGTGGAACGTGACTCGCTCCGTAGAGCCATACATTTCATAACAAAAAACCGTTAGCGGCTATAAATAGACACTA
>JAGDZV010000051.1:0-323 GCA_049115495.1 Bacteroidia bacterium
CTTTTGCCATTTCTAACTGCAAAGCTCGATCTGCGTACATCCGCTTGAGTTTTCTATTTTCTTCTTCCAACTCTTTTAAGCGCTTTAGCTCACTTTGCTCCATGCCGCCATACTTCTTACGCCAAACGTAGAATGTGCTCTTGGTGATTGAAAGTTCCCTAGTGATCTCTTCAACGCTACGACCACCTTCATTCTCTTTTAGAGCCTTTATTATTTGGCTCTCGCTAAATTTTGATCTCTTCATGACAGTTTAAAATTAGTTCATTTTTAAACTGTCCGAAAATCACGTAAGTCTACATTCCAACTCTTTTAAGCGCTTTAGC
>JAGDZV010000052.1:0-2837 GCA_049115495.1 Bacteroidia bacterium
GCCCAACCACACCCAACAATTCCAAAGCTTCCATAATGGAACCTGTCAAATCGATCCCAAGCGCATTAAGTAGCTTTTGAAATGCGACACCCAGACCAATCAACAATAGAACGCTAGGTATTTTAGATTTTTCTGAAATAAAATTGAAAAAATAGGAAATGATTACAATCAGTGAAATCGCAATTGTTTCCGTGTAAGCATTTAAGTATTCCATACATTTTCTTTATTCTTGAGACCAAATACAAAGTGATAGGACTCACATTTTGTTTGAACCAATGTGACCTATTCAGGTTAACTTGGTCTTAACAGTTGACGAAGTTATCCTTTATTACTAACTCAAGATATTACGTTGCATACATTTTGTAGAACCTTATTATCAAGTTGTGTATCTTTTGAGAGATAAATTAATTCAACTTTAGTTGATAAAAATTATTTGATGGCAAAAATCAAAAAGTTCGGGACGTTCGGTGGAGTTTTTATCCCTTCCATCCTTACCATTTTAGGGGTAATCATGTACATGAGATTGCCTTTTATTGTAGGAGAGGCTGGTTTATGGTTGACACTTGGCATTATCGTGGTGGCACATATTATATCCATCACCACTGGGCTGAGCATTTCATCCATGGCTACTGATAAGAAGGTAGAAGCTGGAGGCCCTTATTACATCATTTCTAGAAGCTTAGGATTACCCATTGGAGGCACACTTGGGTTGGCATTATTTGTTGGTCTGTCTTTTAGTATCAGTTTATACCTAATAGGTTTTTCAGAAAGTTATCTGCCGTTTATGGGGTACGAGGTATCTATCCGAAATATTCGAATTGTGGGTTCATTGGCACTTCTAGTACTCACAACAATCACGTTTATAAGTACTTCGCTCGCCATAAAAGCACAATTTTTCATTTTAGGAGCCATTGCACTTTCCATTATTTCCATCTTTTTTGGAAATCACGATTTGGTTCCAGAAGCTCCATTATTCAAAAGCTCATCATCTGCCGTTTCGTTGATGGTGCTGTTTGGCGTCTTTTTCCCGGCAGTTACAGGTTTTAGTGCGGGAGTGTCCATGTCGGGAGACTTGGAAGATCCTAAAAAATCCATTCCGAAAGGAACCATAGCAGCTATTGCGGTAGGTTTTATCATTTATGTCGTGCTAGCCATCTTTTTCGCAGTTTCTATTGAGCGAAATGCATTGATAACAGACCCTCAAATTCTGTTGAATATTTCGTGGATTCCTGAGTTGGTAGTTGCAGGAATTTGGGGAGCTACCCTATCATCCGCACTAGGAAGTATTTTGGGGGCACCTCGGATTTTACAAGCCATCTCTGTAGACAAAATAAGTCCGAGAATCTTTGCCAAAGGATATGGTGCCACCAACGAACCTAGAAATGCGGTGATTCTCGCTTTCATCATTGCGGAAGCTGGAATCCTGATTGGAGAATTAGATGTCATTGCACGAATTGTATCCATTTTCTTCATTACCACTTATGGTTTCTTAAACATCAGTGCAGCGTTTGAAAAATGGACCAGCACCGAATATAGACCTGATTTTAAAGTGTCTGGCTGGGTGAGTTTACTTGGAGCCATTGCCTGTTTGGTTGTGATGATACAACTTGATTTTGTAGCGATGCTTGGAGCAGTACTTATTTTAGGATTGATCTATTTCTACTTAAAAAGAAAAGAACTAACACTCGACTCTGGTGATGCATGGAGTGGTGTATGGGCGTCTCTGGTCAAAACTGGACTCACCAATTTGACAAAAGATAAGCTTCAAAAGAAAAATTGGAGACCCAATGTGATCATGTTTAGCGGAAATCCAGCTAATCGATCTCACATGATCGATATGGGAAAGTCTATTGTAGGAAAACTGGGCTTACTCTCAGCTTTTGAGTTGGTAGTAAGTGATGACAAGATCATGGCAAAGAGCCATTCCGACCTTGAGAAGGGTAAAGATGAAATTGGGTTTTTCAAACACAAACTCCATACAAGAGATATCTATTCGGGCATGGATCAAATTGCCAGAATTTATGGGTTTTCGGGTGTAGAACCCAATACGGTTTTAATGGGATGGAGTAAGAACCCTACCAATAAGGATCGGTTTTTAGATTTATTAGAAAGCTTTGGTCAGGAAAAATTCAATACGCTATTCCTTAACTATGATCATGATCGAGGATATGGAGATTACCACACAGTAGATATCTGGTGGAGTGGTTCGGGTAGAAACCTTGCATTAGCGATCAATCTCATCAAACATATCACCAATGCATCTGTCTGGAGCAGAGCAAAGGTGAGAGTGTTGGTGATCAATCCAGTAGAAGCCGAATCGGAGAATATCTACAAGAAGACCTTTTCTATTTTGGATCAAAACCGTTTAGAAGCGGACATTAAAATCATTAATAATGAAATCGAGAAGAGGTCCAGCAAGGAAATTATAACTGAAGAGTCAAAGAAGTCGGATTTAACAGTACTTGGTGTTCCGGAGAACAGATTCAGAGATTTTGGAAAATACTTTGATAGAATAAATGAGACAGTTAGCAATGTTGGAAGCTCTTTAATCATTAATGCGTCATCTGATTTTGAAGATTTGGAGGTAGTAACTCAGGTCAAGGCCAAGCAAATTGATGAAAACGATATTTCCGTACTTTCAATGCCTGACTTGGAGCCTTCCAAATATGAAGAAATCACTTTAGACCTTCAGAAAATAGACATCAATGGGAAAAGGGTATTGGATCAATTATTTGAGAAAACACTCCGACCGATTTTTTCGAACCATAGGGAATTACTCGAGGAACTGGAAGATAGAGGAGATTCCATTAATAAGGAGCTGGATAAGATCTGTCTCT
>JAGDZV010000053.1:0-2995 GCA_049115495.1 Bacteroidia bacterium
TAGATATAAGATGGATAGCCTTCATAGATTTTACTACCATTACAATGTCTAATATTGGATTCCTTATTTTTAGCATTAAACATATTTTCCCTCAAAATTTGAAAGAGCCTATCTGTGTGATATGTGATGCTGTTACAACTAGGGTTTGAAGTTATGAAGTATTCATAAATACCGGTTTCGTCAGGAAGAACCACTGCAAGTACGGCGTTGGTTTTACTAGTCCGTCCCTGTCTGGTCTGTTCCTTTAAAGAATATGATACTTCCCAAGGAATCCATTGGTCTTTTTCAGGTACCCAATCCTCCTTCATACCTTTGGAAATCAATACAATGGTTACTGTACTATCAAAAATTTTATCTCCCAGTTTTGAACCGATAGTTGAGTCTTGCAGAGAGCTCAAGTCTTCTCCATCGTCTTCCCCTTTATAAATGTTGTCATCTGCCTCAAGCAGTTCATCAATTTTATCGACATAGTGGCGAGCAGTTGTTGTTATTTTTTGCCTATGCACATTGCCCCAAAAGTCTTTTACATTTTCATGAATATTTAAATCAAGTACTTGTGTGTCCGAATACTTATACGAAACAAAAATCTTTTTCCCCATTGCTTTATAAGCTAAATGTAATCGTTTAATAAATCTCTAAATAACGCCATGTAGGCGTAATCGTTTGCTAGTCTAATGTCTAAACCTTGAGGTTGGGTCTCATAAAGAATCTTTGCTGCTGCACCGGTACTTGCTATTGGTAAAATCAATGCATTTGGATGTCTTTCTTTGAACATTGCATATTCATCAATTATTCCTTCCATACCTCCAATAAATATTCCGACTTTAAAATCATTGCCATTTATAAGCCTACCTCTCATTAATTCTAAGCTTTCATTACGACTATTTTTCCTTTCAGTTAGCACCACAGTTTCAAAAGCAAAATTGTCTGGCGGAAAATATTCCTCGAAAAACAATGATTGGTAAAGTGTAACATGCCTTTTCAAATCGACATTCATTCTGTCCAATACAAATCGAATCAAAGGTGTTATTGAAGGATGACCGCCCCACACAAGTTGGGCTTTCGGAATTACAACAGTCGCTAATGCCCGAACCGCGTCTCTTATTGAAATAATATCAGCAGTATCATAGTACTTCTTATCTCTGTCAGGATAAGGAACACTTGCAGATAAAAACACTTTATTTAAATTGTCTTTAGCCATTCTTCTGCTTTTACGATTTTAATTGTTTTTACCGGAAGATAATTATCTAACCAATCCAAGTGTTTCATCCATTTTTCTCTAATGTTTCGGTGGTCGTATAATAGGTATGCACCTGCTACATTTTTCAATTTAATTCTTGCGACTAATTCTTCTGATTGGTTGTAGGTAAATGCTTGTGGAACTCCTACAGTTGGAATAATTACCGCCTCTCTACCGTCACTTTGTTTAATTGAGATAAATTTTTCAGACTGTAAGTCAACTTTCTTGCCTACGTTAGTGGATGAAGCAATGAACTCAGTGAGGATATTATCTTGTCTTGATGCCAGACTTCTTGCGCGAAGTGATTCAACTTGACTTATGATTTTAGAGATTGTGTCTTGGCTAAGGTAACTCGATGGTTTCTTAAAGATTTTATTCCCGAAATCAGAATCAGTTAGTTGAAATGGTATACTTAGTTCTGCATCTCTTTCGAGTTTATGCGATGGCCATATCACCTGCAAAATACCGATGGACATAGAGTTGGCTTTTGCCAACTCTTGTGTTGTCCAATTGCTGTTTAAAAATCCCGGTGTATTTAATAAAACAACTACATCTGTATCAGCCATTCTATGCCAAAGTTCATCTTGAAATGGTTCGCCAGGTCTAATACTATGCGTATCAAGGAAAACATCAAAGCCACTCTTTTCTAATTGCTCAAACAACTGGATTGCAACGGTCGAAGATTCGTCTCTTTTGTAACTTATGAAAAGCCTTCGAGAAAGTCGCAACAAACTAAGTCCCTCTAATATGCACGAAACAAGATTCTCAATGTCGTTACTTGAGGCTAATTCAAAACCATTAACATTCTTTAATTCTTCCGGAATTTGCTGTTGAAACTTAGTTATGTCAGAAGCGATTGGGAGAATCAAGTTNNGATGTTTCTAAATGAACCCGATTCACTCCCGAAGTAAAGGCAAAACGTTGGTGCATTTTCTTTGTACTCACTCTTGAAATTGTTTTCATCAAGTTCAAGAATAGATTCTTTGGTTAAACCAAGTTCATCAATGTGGCGAAACAAAGTATCCAATACCTCCTTGTAAGAAGGATTGTCGGCTCCCAGTTTTATTATTTGATATTTTGTTGTCATTTACTCAACCAATCTTGTAATGGAGTCAAATAAAATCTGCCGTCGTTACCCTTAAGAGATTTGTGATAATAGCCTTCCTTAAAAAAATGGCCTTCCCTATTTGTAAACGCCTTGAAATAATCAATGTTTGGATAAATCTGTAAATACTCGTTTCCCTTATACTGATAATCAAGTTGTCCTCTGTTTTTAATAGGTAAAACCGCTATTTCATTTGGGTATTTATGAACATCTCCGATACCTAATTCCCAGTTGCACCAATATGATTCAATAGCTTTTTCGGTAGCTAAAAGAATGAATTTGTTGCAGTATTTGATGATTTCTTTAATCCTCTTCGCTGTATCTCCAGATGTCTGTTCAGGCATTTTGTTGTCCATACTATCGATGTAAATTTTTACACCCAAATCTTCCAAAAATTCAATTACTCCGGTGGCTTCTTCAAGTTCTTCAAGGTCTTTGTGTTTATAAGAGAGAAATACAGTGGTTTTCGTGTCATAAGCAGTTCTGGAACTAAAAGTTTTTGTTTTATTCAGTGATTCATTTATCCAAGATTTCTGAAGTCGTGAACTTCTAAAATGTCCTTTTTCAAATATCATATGCGGTTAATTCTTCGATGGTGTACTTTCTTTCGGTTCCGTATTGCCGATAACGTCTAGCTATGATGAGTGGGG
>JAGDZV010000010.1:0-97763 GCA_049115495.1 Bacteroidia bacterium
CGAACTGACCATTTAAGTACCAGCTAGCCATTACTGTTCTTGATGGCTGATTTGCATTCAACAATGCTGCTGGAGAACCTAACCATAAAGTATCATCTGATACAAAGTTGGCTCGTGGTGGCAACTGTACTGTTGGAATCTCATCTGGTCCTACTGTTGGAGCCATTAAACATCTTTGATCACCATCCATATCAGTCTCAACATCTGAGCGTGTACCATACAATTGTGGTGAAGCAGATGTGTAGTGATAAGTGGCGTCAAACTCAGGATCTTCGCTGTAGTTGTTTCTGTTAAGACCTGTTGCAGGCTGGTCAACTAATGCTGCAAGGTTTGCAATTACAGTACCACCGTTATTAGCTACATTATCAGTTGTAAAGTAGTTATTGTAATCAAACTCTCTGAATGTTGAAGATTGGAAGTAAACTGCACCTGGTCTAAATGTTCTTGAGCTTTCTTCATAAACAATTACATTGTTTGTGAAATATATATCCTGATTTGAGAACATATATACAGCATTGTAATAAGCATTTTTAGCTTCAAAAACATTATGGCTAAATCTTGCACCTGCATTATAGTATAAATAGTTTCTTCCGTAGTTGTAAGTACTAGCGTAGTTGGCAATGAAAACACTGTTCACTACTCTACTTCCTCTACCAATTGTTGCTAATGGGCTACCATTAGGTCCATCTAAATAGTATAAGTAGTTATAACCACCTTCTACAAAGTTGCTATTCCACTCAAGATTAGCCATTTGGAAGATGTAACATCCTTGTCCCCAAATTCTGCTTGGTGCTTCGAACCTGGTTCCGGTTACAGTCAAACTATCTTGATAGTATGCTCTAATACCAGAATACTCAACATCATCTGCAGTACAATCAATTATACTATTACCTATTGTAGCAGATGGCAACTGGTTGTTACCAGCCAAAACAAATGAGTAATAACCACCTCTAAGGTCGCAATTGTCAAAAGTGTTTCTATTACCATTATCTGCATAACCAAATACTGAAGTTGAAGAATTAGACATTGCTACTACAACTGCAGAAGAAGATGTAGACCTTGGCATTGTAATCAAACAATTCTCAAATGTATTGTAGTCAGACTTGTTGGTTAACCATACGGTAAATTGTGCGGTTGTTGTATTTCTGATTGTTAAATCCATAAAGGTCATGTAACTAGCACCATTTAATGTAATTACATTACCACCATTTTCTATAATTACTGAATCTCTATCCGAACCTTTGAATGTAACCGTGTTTGAAGCGCTTACTCCAAGTACATCAGAGAAATTAAGCGCACCGCTGTAGGTACCATTTTCAATTTCAAACTCAACTGCACCACCAACACCACAACGGCTGAGTAGGGCTGCTGCATCTCTTAATGTAGCATAATCAGCATTTGCGCTTGCGCCAATAATGTATTTACCAGCAGCTAATGGCGTACATACATCAACTTCAATTTGATCAAGGGCATCAGGATCATTTGCAACTGATGTTGCAATTCTCACATATATGCTGAAATTACCTGATCTTGAAGGCGTCCATGTTTGAGTAAACGTAAAGGTTTGTACTGCCCCAGGAGCCATTGAAGTGATTTCGAAAGTATCTCTAACCCAAGAAGTACCACTATCTACTGAGTATTCTACTATGGCATCAAAGTTTTTGATGGTATCAGAACCTGAAGACTTAAAGTTAGCAGCAATAGTATTTGCTGAAAGTGTTACTTGCATTGGAGAAGTAAGCTCTACGATATCAAGATCGTATGGTGGCAAATAGAAATCATTTGCACCAATATCAACTCTAGTATCGCTGCTATTAGGTCTATCATTACCGTTTATGTCTTTGTCAACATCAACGTCTTTACCCTTGTTGTTAAGACCAACTACAAATGTTTCATAGTCATAATCGCCTGCGAAATCAGGGTCTACATTTACAGCATTGTGTCCTTGAGACTTGTAGTTTGTTTTAATAGCATCATAAGCCATTACAGTATTGTACAATACATTGGTACCTGTGGCACCTACTGTGTAATAATCATTATGATCTAAAACACGCATAGTATCTTCATAAGAACCAGTAAGGTTTGTAAAGAATCTAAATTCAAATGGGTAGTAAGAACTACCTGTAGTCATGAAAATATTATTCATGGCGTGGCAATCTACATTCGGATATCCACCCCAAGAGTATTGGTAACCATAGAAGTAGGCGCCATCCCAATCACCTTCAAATACGTTATGATAAATTCTCATGTGCGATCCACCAAAAACATAAAGAGCGTTTCTGCTTATGTTTCTACAAACATTGTTTGTAATTACTGTAGAGTCTCCACCGTTATATTGTTCTTGGTTTGGATATATACCATAACCTTGATTATAAATCTGGTTTGCATTAATATAACCATTTTCAGCTCTGTAACTGTAGATACCATCAGAAAAAGTAGTTCCTCCTGAATCAATTAAACAGTTGGTAATTTCATATCCTTCAGTTTCTCTTAAATAAAAACCGTTGTAATAGAAATGTTTCATTACCAAGCCGTCATATATAGAGTTTTCACCTCTGTAATCATAGATGGCGTAATAACCAGAACCGTTAAAGTTTGAATTTTGCACTGTATTGTCAGACCCAGTGTTGTAGATCATATTATTGTTCCACTGGTAACCGGTTGTATTACCAATAAAGCGACAATTCTGAACCAAATTATTATCACCGCTCAACTCAACACCTTCAGTTTGACGTGTTGTAGCTTGAATGGTAACATGTTCAATAATTACATAATCGGCATCTACGTCAAAAACGTTACCTGAGGTAGCGCTCACAGTAACTTTAGTACTGTCTAGACTTTTACCTCTAAATGTTACGGTATTGGTAGAAGAAGTGCTTATTGAGCTCGAAATATCAACTTCACCTGTATAGGTTCCATCTTCAATTTCAAAAACTACTGCACCACTAATACCACCGGAATTGAGAGCAGTTGCAGCTGCGGTGATCGAAGTGTAATTCGCACCTGTACTACTACCAATGGTGTAGGTTCCTGACAGCTGTGCTAACGCCGAAAACGACGATAGTCCCACAACGGCCAAAACCATAAAAAGTTTGGTAAAATGTTGTTTCATATAAAAAGATTTAATTAACAAGATTGGATAGATAAGATTTTTCCGTGACAGCAAATAAAGCAGACGTTTCTTGAAATTCAATATTTAAGATAAAAGTTCTTTTTATTGTTATCATAAACAATTGTTAAACTACAGTACCAAATTGATTTTCAAAAATGACAACTTAGCATTTGTCATAATTATTTGATACGAAAAATCAATTATTGGTTGCATTTCAAAATGTGATTCTGCCATAATAAGCATGAAGCATCTAAACGCATAAGCTTGAAGCTGAGTTCCTTTTCTCCGAAAATAATGAAAATTCAAGTTATTGTTTCTAATCAGAAATCATAAAACGAAAAAGGCGAATCTTGCGATTCGCCTTTACTTTTTGGGGTAAGATTAAGCTTATTCTTCTCCTTCTACTACTACTTCAATTTCAATGTAGTCGCCAGAGTTGAAAGTACCATTAATCGCTATAACCTTAAAAAAGCCTTTTTTAGACCCTTTCGCAGCATCAAGTTCAAAAGCAACAAGATCGTCTACCGCAAGTGCAGTTACACCTCCAGTTGCATCAGCCATATCAGTCATGCCATAGTGGTTCATCAAATCTGCATTTGTATTGATCATTTCAAAGTGAGAAACATCCATGGTACTTTTCTTCATAGTAGTAGCATTCTTTGTTCCCCAAGAGCTTACATCAGCAAATAATTCAGGAAATTCAGCCGGAGACGCCATTGAAGCATTATCCGTTGCTCCGTAATAATAACCGAAATCAACTTTTGGAGAAAGTGGATCTGCCGTTCCTGTAATATCACTATTAGAGTATGTTTCACCATCGTCAGTTGAGAAAAAATTCTTTGCTGTATTGTCAGCCAATGGAGCATAAAGCAACTTAGCAGTGTATTTTACAACAGGTGTTTGTTTTTCGTTTACAATAACTGTTACAGTTTCTTCTGTAGAAGCCATGGCATCGTCAACTCCAGCAACAGTCCAAACCATGGTGTCGCCAGCATTTTCTTCAGCCAAAACATAACTAAAAGTTCCTTCGTAAGTGGTTTGACCATCTTCGGTTCTGGTTTCTTCAAAAGCGGTAGCTCCACTTGCATCTGTTATTCTAACAGTGTTAAATATACCATCAGCAGTAACTGTAATATCAAGATTTAAAGTGTCACCAATATCACCGGTAAAGGTATTTGAAGCACCATCCCAGCCATTGCTACTTGATGATACAACTACAATTGGTTCTGCTGTTTCGGTTCCTGTACAAGACTGGAACAACATGAGACCTGTTAAGAACAGGGCTGCCAATGAATAAAGAAAGGTTTTCTTCATGATGTGTGTGTTTGTTAAATTGGGTGCGAATTTGCGTATTAAAAGTTTCTGATTAAAACTGAAAAGGATGAATTATTCTAATTGTACTTATTATTTAATGTTGATTAACAAAAGCATTCAAAGCCCAATACCTTATATAGTTCTCCTTTGCCTAATGGTTGCATCAAGAGCTAAAAGTCAACATACTTTTTCAATAGTTGCAATTGATACAGTTACCGGAGAAATAGGAAGCGCTGGTGCAACTTGCGGCGACAGCATTATATGGCCCGGAACGCCTGGCGCTTACATTATAAGTGATATTCTACCAGGAGTTGGCGCAATTCACACCCAATCTTATTGGTTAGAGTCAAACCAACTCAATGCAAAACGAGAAATGGAATCGGGGCTAGGGCCCAAAAACTTAATGGAATGGCTAGAGCAAAATGACGTACAAAATAGCCCAGGTTTGCGCCAATATGGTGCAGTAGGTTGGGTAAACGAAAAACCACAAGCAGCTGCTTTTACTGGCTCTAATTGTATGGACTATAAAAACCATATTGTAGGAAGAAACTATGCCATTCAAGGCAATATTCTCTTAGGCCAAATGGTACTCGACTCAATGGAAGCTCAATTTTTACGTACCAAGGGCAGCCTAGCAAGCAAACTAATGGCCGCTATGCAAGGTGCAAATATTATTGGAGCCGATAGCCGATGTACACCTGAAAACACAAGCTCACTTTCTGCATTTATTAGGGTGGCCAAGCCAAATGATGCGTATAATGAACTATACCTAGATATAAACGTGGCCGGAACGGGCAAAAGCATTGAACCTATTGATATTTTACAACAAAGGTTTAACAAATGGGCTTTAAAAAACTCAATAGCAAATGATTACAATAATTTTCTGGACATTAACATAACAGCAGAAAGCAATCAAGTGCTCATAACAAGCTCCAAGCCTATTAATGGCATAACAGTTTATAATCAACAGGGAAAATTGATTTTCAAACAGGCCAAATTAGACGACTTTTTTAGTTTTAATAAGGCAGGATTAGGCAAAGGAATGTACTTTGTAATATTTGAGACTAGCGGTTATCCTGTTTCAAAAAAGTTTTTACTTAAATAGGCCGTTTTTGGCTTTTTGATAATACTTTAGAATCCATTAGCTAGCAATTAAGACCTTTAGGTTTTAATATTAAATACCTCCTACCCCAGTATAAAACCATTCATCCAAATTCATTTTTCTAAAATTTTAAATTGATATTATTTTGATATCATAATCAAATCATAAATCACAATGGAAAAATCAAAATCACCAATCTCAGGCTACTTAATGCTGATAATGTTACTCGTAGCCGTTCTGGGTACCATTTTCTTTTTGGCAAATGGCGTCTTTCTTTTTGTTCCTGCTGGCCTAATCGGTCTATTTATACTACCAGGCTTCTTTTTTGTAAATCCAAATGGTTCACGAGTTCTCACCCTTTTTGGCGAGTACAAAGGCACGGTTAAAAAGAATGGTTTTTTTTGGGTAAATCCCTTCTACTCTAAAAAGAACATTTCACTTAGAGCACGAAATTTTGATAGTGAGAAAATTAAGGTTAACGACCTTCTCGGAAACCCTATTTTAATAAGTACCATTTTAGTTTGGCGGGTAAAAGACACGTTTAAGGCGGCTTTTGATGTAGACAATTACGAAAATTTTGTTCGGGTACAAACTGACGCTGCAGTACGAAAAATGGCCATGCAATATCCTTACGACAACTTTGATGACGAGCAAAAAGAAATTACGCTTAGAAGTGGACTTGAAGAAGTTAATGAAGCACTTGAAAGGGAAATGACCGAAAGGTTAGCCATTGCTGGAATTGAGGTAATGGAAGCTCGAATTGGCTATTTGGCTTATGCTCAAGAAATTGCCCAAGCTATGCTAAAAAGACAACAAGCAACCGCAATTGTTGCTGCCAGATTAAAAATAGTTGAAGGTGCAGTTGGCATGGTAGAAAAAGCCCTTGAAGAGCTTTCGGCCAAAGAGATAATTGAACTAGATGATGATAAAAAAGCAGCAATGGTTAGTAATCTTATGGTGGTACTTTGCTCAGACAAAGACACTAGCCCAGTAGTAAATACAGGTACACTTTACAACTAAAACGAAATGCCATGAAATATAGATTTTTTAAAAAAAGCCCTTTTGAGAGTCTTGAGAAATATGAAAAACGTCTCAACGACGAAGCATCTTTAGGATGGCGTGTAATTAATTTCGTGAGCATTGGTAATCACCAAGCTGCTTTGCTAGAGAAACTAAATCCCGAACGTTATCACTAATGCCTAAGAAAAAAGCATTCGCCCTTAGGGTAGATGAAGAAATGATGCACGCACTAGAAACTTGGGCTGCTGATGAGTTTAGAAGTGTTAATGGCCAGGTAGAATGGATAATTAACAAAGCCTTAAAAGAAGCAGGACGTAGCCCTAATAGTAAAGAAACTAAAAAGAAGGATTAATTGTAATCAAAAAAGCCTCGGCACTGTACCGAGGCTTTCCTTATGTGTTTTTTTATCTTTATTACTCCTCTCCACCTTCTGAGTCGGCGGTGACTTCGCTATCGGTTACTTCACCTTCTACAAAAACACTTATTGTGGCGCTCATTTGCTCACCCAAACTCTGGTGATAACCATCGGCAAACTGCATGGTAAGTGTATGAGCACCTGGTGTTAGCTCAATTTCAGCTTCTGTTTGTCCTTGTCCGTAATGAATATTGTTATCATCGGCTGGCACTACATCTCCAGGGGCTAAATAGCCACCATCAATTATTAAATGGTGATGACCAACACCTTCAATAAGTTCTCCTGCGGGTCCAGCATCCATTCCTTCTAATCCAAATTCAATTTTAACTGGGCTAGAAATGGTATCTCCATCATTCAAATTGGCAAAAAACACCTTTGCACCCTCAGGTACTTGAATAGTTTCAAGCACTTCAGATTCATTTCCATGATTGTGGTCATGCCCTTCATGGTCATGGCCATGCTCTACAGCTTCCTCACCTCCTTCATTCCCAGAAGTATTGCTGTTATTTCCGCATCCCCATAAAAATATAGATCCAGCTGTAAGCAATAGTATTACATTCTTTTTCATGTAAGTATTTAGATTTTTTAATGACACAAACTTAGCGTTATCAGCCTAGCTCCAAAACCCATTAGATTAATATTGCGTTACAGAGTCTACAATTTTTTATCTGCAATGAATAAAGCACTACCAAAAATTCTATTGGCCATCTCAATAATTGTGTCTATCTCAATTATTGCATATCATTATAAAAGTCTTGATGGAAATCTTGATGAAATTATATTTAATGACGATGAAAATCTCACACCAAACAAGGAAAGTGATGGCGGCCCGGGTATGGCCCCTGGTTGGGTTGATCAATGGCGCACAATTAAAGGATTAAAAGAAGGAGAAGAAGTTCCTTTTGGTATGTATAGAGAATGGCGCAACTCTGACATGGCTAAATTGGCTAATAAACGAAACGAAAAAACTGAATTATTTAACCTTAAAGAATTGGGGCCAAATAATTTGGGCGGTAGAACACGCGATATGCTCATTGATTTAGCTGATTCATCAAGAATTTTGGCATGTGGTATTTCTGGCGGTATTTGGGAAGGTAAAAACTTTGGCAAAAACTGGCGACCTATAAACGATTATGCGGCTACATTATCAGCCACTTGTATTACTCAAAGCCCTTTTGAGCATGATGTAATTTATTATGGAACCGGCGAAGGCTCAGGAAATTCTGCTGGAATTCCGGGTGAAGGAATCTTTAAAAGTACTGATGGTGGTGAAACATTTGAACAACTTGAGAGCACAGCTACAAGCAACTTTACTTATACATGGGATATTAAACATAGTTTGGTAGATACAAACACCCTTTATGTTTCTACTACCAATAGGGGCCTATGGCGAAGCGTAAACGCCGGTGATACTTTTGAAAGGGTTTATGTTTCAAGTGTAGACATTCACGATATTGAAGTTTTTCCGGACAGTTCAATTATGATCTCAGTTGAAGGCAGGGGTATTTATCGCTCAAAAACTGGCGACTTAGGAGATTGGATACAATTAACGGATGGTCTTCCTACCGCTGGCTTTTCTAGAGTAGATATTGCCTACTCAGAAAACTATCCTAACGTAGTGTATGCAGTATATGCCAATGGCAGAAACGGATACGACGGAAATGGCCTTGGGGTTTACAAATCATCTGATGGAGGAGATTCTTGGGCATTGCAAGGTAGACCATCAGCCGGTGGAGTCAATTTTTCTTTCCCGTGGTATTGTTTAACAATTGGCGTTGACCCATATGATACAAATAATGTAGCTGTTGGTAGTGTTAATTATGGATTCTCAAAAGACGGAGGTAAAACCTGGAGAGAAGCTGACAATTCGCATGCCGACTATCATTGTCATGTATTTAGAAAAGATGAGCCAGGTAGTTTTTACGTTGGAAACGATGGTGGAATTTTTGAATACAATTGGAATTCAATGGCTGGCAACAGTATTAGTAAAAATGATGGCTACAACGTGTATCAAGTATATGCAGGAACCTTTACACCAGATTCAAATGGCGTATTGGTAGGTAGCCAAGACCAATGGAGCACCTACTCGCAATACGGTGGCGGCGTGTTTAAAAGAGTATGGGGCGGAGATGGTGCCTTTTGCCATGTGCACCAACAAAATCCTGATATTGCCTATATGTCTTCGCAAAATGGTAATTTGAGAAAAACAGGTTCGGTTAATGCCGTAAATCCTGGCACAATTGCTGCAATTTCTTCAAATGTTTTGGCTGATGGTGTGTGGTTTATTAACCCATACGAAATGAATTATTTAAATGGCGACCTACTTTTTTTCCCTACAAGAAGAGGGTTATGGATGAGTTTTGATGGTGCTCAGTTTTGGACCCAAATTGCCGATAGAAAAATTAATATGTATTCTGTAGGAATACCTTACAATAAAGACCCAAAGCGAATTTATTTTGGCGGAGACAACTTGCAGCTTTGGCGAATTGAAGACCCTATAAATGCCACCACCGGAAACGAAGTAAGACTCAACAGAAACATGCCAAGTACTTTAAATAATGGGTTTATTGCTTGTATAACAGTGCATCCTAGAGATGACGGAACTCTTTATTTAGCAATGAGTAATTATTCTAATTCACCCAAAGTTTGGAGGGTAGATAGCGCACATACCGAAGATCCGGTTTGGACCGATATTAGCGGAGACTTGCCTACTGGGCTTCCGGCAAACTGGATTGAAACCGATCCATACCGACCTGATGATTATTTAATGATTGGTACTGACTTTGGGCTCTATATTTCTAAAAATGGTGGAGAAACATGGATTAAAGAAGAAAGAATACCAAACGTTTCAATTCATAATATAAGATTACGATATACTGATAGAAAGCTATTTGTTTACACCCATGGACGAGGGGTTTGGAGTATGAATTTAAAAGCCATGGAAGATCCTTTTGTCGGAATTAAAAAAGTAGATAACGAGCTTGTAAGCATTTATCCAAACCCAACCAGCCATTTCATAAATATAAACTTGAAAGAGCAGTTCACTTATAAAGTATTTGGGCTCAACGGTAGTGAATTACTAAACGGTGTAAATGAAACGCAGATAGATGTTTCAACACTTTCTAAAGGTACCTATATTTTCAAAGCCAATACAGAAAATCAAGAATACTCAAGCCAATTTATTATTGAATAGGTTTATTTGAGGAAACTACTTTTGAATAGGGTTGTCTCACTGACAACCCTATTTTATTTTGAGCTATGGTTTGTTAAGAAAATAATTAGGGATGTAACTATTAAACTTGTGCCAATTCTAGAATATGAAAGCCACCACAATTTTTTCACTTTGCATTTCAGCGCTTTTGCTCACTTCTTGTAATTCAAAAAACAATGTAACTCATTTACAAGAAGAGTTAATTAAAAATCCCGGATGGGCCGAGCAATGGAAAACCATGAAACAAAATGAACAAGGTGAAATTCCAAGTGGTTTGGTGGCAAAATGGCATAAAGCAGACCAAGCCAAAGCCTACAAAAGAGATGCACAAACAGGGTTGGTGAATTTTAAAGAATTAGGGCCATCAAATATTGGAGGTAGAACACATGATCTTTTAATAGACCTTGCCGATAACTCAAAAGTATTTGCTGCATCATCAAGCGGCGGATTATGGTATACCAAAAACGCAGGTAAAAAATGGTTTCCACATAACGATTGGGCAACCAACTTAACCATTACATGCTTAGCGCAAAACCCATTTAACCATAGTGAGATTTATTATGGAACAGGTGTAGCTTCTGGTGGTATTGGTTTGCCGGGTGAAGGGCTATTTAAGTCGGTAGATGGTGGTGAAACTTTTAATCAAATAGATACAACTGCAAACTTTGGTGAGATTTGGGATATTGAGCATAGCCTTTCAGATAGTGGTTATCTTTATTTGGGTACCAAAAACAAAGGACTATACCGTACCGTGGATGCTGGTACCACATGGGAAAGGGTAATTAGTGGTGGTGCAATTACTGATATTGAAGTATTTCCTAATGGTTCAGTGGTGGTTTGCAAAACCAATGATGGCATTTACTATTCGGCCAATGGTTCAGCAGAATCATTTTATAAAGTAGAAAAAGGGCTGCCGGCAAATGGATACAACCGTATAGAAATTGCAAAATGCGACTCGTTTCCTAATGTAGTTTTTGCAAATTATACTAGAAATGGCGATGGCTATAATGGCAGTAATTTAGGAATATGGAAAAGTAGTAATGGCGGAAAAAAATGGGTTCAGGTTCGTGGCCCAATAAATAGCCCAAGTGACTTTTTTGCGCAGCCTTGGTTTACACTTGCATTTGCGGTAGACCCAACGGACAGCCAAAAAGTTCTTACCGGTTGTCGTGACTTTGCTTACTCTCTAGATGGAGGGCTAACTTGGTCTCCGGCCAAAAATGGCCATGCTGACCATATGGTTTATACATTTAGAAGAGACCAACCAGGCTACTTTTATAATGGAAATGATGGGGGTATTTATGGTCATAATTGGGAAACCATTGACCGAATAGTTGTAAATAGAAACAACAACTATAATGTAACTCAATATTACGCCGGGTCGTTTAACCCCGATAGCACAGGTAATATTGCTGGCGCACAAGACAATGGCACCAATTTTAGTGTAGAAGGCGGAGATGAGTATTATGAAGATGCATTGGGCGGGGATGGAGCGTTTTGTCACATTCATCAAGAAGTGCCAAAAATCGCATACATGTCATCACAGAATGGTAACCTTCAAAAAACTACTGACATTACACTTAAACCACCTTTTTCATCGCGGGTTACACACTCTATGGACAATAATGGAGATGGCACCATTGACGATGGAGCGTGGTTCATAAACCCATTTGAAATGAACTATTTGAATGGTGATATGCTCTTTTTCCCCACAAGAAGAAGGCTCTGGTTTAGTTTTGATGGTGCCGGCAGTTGGTACCCATTAACCAATTACAAGCTAAACCTATATAGCGTTGGTATTCCAAATAATGAAGAACCATACAGAGTATATGTGGGTGGAGATAACTTAACCCTTTGGCGAATAGATGATTTGTACTCAGCAGAACCTGGTGATGAAGTGGACTTAAGAACCAATTTGCCCAATGGCCTAAATGGTGGATTTATTTCAAATATTGTGGTACACCCAAGGAGAGATGACATTATATATTTATCATTAAGCAATTTTAGTAATCAATCAAGAGTATGGCGCGTTGAAAATGCCGATACCGAAAAACCAAAATGGGTAGACATTAGTGGAGACCTACCAAAACAGCTCCCAGTAAATTGGATGGTAGTTGACCCCTATCGGCCTGATTCTTTTTTTATTGCGGGAACAGACTTTGGGCTTTATACCACAGCAGATGCTGGCAACACATGGATAAAAGAAGAGCGTTTGCCAAATGTTATGGTACAAAATCTTAGGCTTAGATATAGCGATAGAAAGCTCTTTATATTTACTTATGGTAGAGGGGTTTTTACAGCTGACCTTGAAGGCATGCAAGATCCTTTTTTAAGTGTGCGCCAAGCAAAAGAAATCAGTTTATCTATTTACCCTAACCCAGCGCAAGAATATATTAAGATTGATGTTGAAGGTAAGTTTGAATATAGAATATTTGATTTAGCAGGTAAGGAAGTTTTGGCAGGCCAAAATCAAAGCTCAATTGCTATTTCAGCGCTAAAAGAAGGAGAATACCTATTAAAAGTAATAACAAATAACAGTTTAATGGAAGGCGCTTTCATCAAAAATTGATTGGCTAGCCACCTATTCTAATATTGATATTTCAAGCTCGGTTAAATCAATGTGTTTTGATCGCCTAAGCCATTCTAAAACTTTGGAGGTTGAATAACATTTGCGTCCTTTTTGCAAATGCGCCGTGATAGTATCTTCATTCGGAATTTCTTCCAATATTATTTTGTTCTGAGCCTTAAACAAATACTTGGCTTTGGGATGCAAAATACCCGTTATAAATACCCCATCTTTATTACTAAGCTGTTTCTCTATTGAGTACAAATGCTGCATTTGTATGGTTCTTCTTTTTTGAAAACTTAGAAACTCCCCTTTTAGGTCCACCAATTCAACAAAATCACTAGATCTCCCAATAGCCTTGTAGGTTTCATAAGCCGATTGGTTTAAACGTAAAAACAAACTTGAAACAAGTAAAACACTCATTAGAATAAATGAATAACTACCATTTCTTAAAAACACAAATAAGCCTAGCAAAACTACCGCCGGAATCAAATAGTCAATGTCAATGGGTTGATAAACATAAAGCGCAATACAGAGCATAGCAGTGGTCAAAAGCACCTTTTCTAGCTCATTTAAACTAGACTTAAAAGTTTTCTTAAAACTTTTAAGTGCTAATATGAAAAAAGCCATCAATTCAAATACCCCAAATAGTTGAAGCGGTGTATCAATCAAAAACTTATCCCAATTCGGATAGTTTTTGATAGGCGTAAAGCTAAAAAATGACCAACCGTATTGATAAAAAGGAAATGAGTAAAACAAACACGCCACACCAAAAGCAGCTGCCCCAGCTTTTAATAGAGACTTTAGGTCTTTCCTAAAATAAAACACATAAGCTAAACCGTAAATTGAACTTGTAATTCTAAATCCAGTAGCTATTCCTAAAATAATGCCTGCCAAAACTGGTCTGTTGGCAAGTAATGCTAAAATAGAAGCCAAAACCCATGCAGTGGCTGGAATATAATCCATATTCACCGTGCTATTTATCCAAACCACGGGTATAAACAATATGGCTAATGCAATAAAAAAAGCTTCTCTTGCTGATACTTTCTGCACTGCAATAAAAAAAACCATTATGGCCAACATTCCACTATGCAAAACCGCTATTGCATTATGCCAGGCGTAAGTTGAATTCTTTAAAACCCCAGAAAGCACTTCATGCAGAGGATATCCGGGTAGTCTTGAAGCGATGTATTCACCAGTAAGTAGCCATTGGCTTCCGGAGTTTGCAATGCGCCAGGCATCATTATCTAGCCCAAAACCATCTGATAAAAAAGGCAAACGGCTCACAATCACAACTGTAAGAATTGCTATAAGGTAAAGCCAGTGATCTTTTAAGTTTTGCAATGATTTGAATTGTTCGCAAAGAAAAATTACATTTGCCTAACGAACGTTAGGTTGTATATGCCGCAAGTTGTAGAAAAGAGCAGAAAAGAACAAATTCAAGAAACAGCAGAAACCATGTTTAGAGAGCGTGGTTATGCCGCGACATCAATGCGCAACCTGGCCACAGAGCTTGGTATTGAACCAGCAAGCATTTATAGCCATATAAAAAACAAAGAAGAGATTCTATCGGCCACATGTTTTAGAATGGCCAATGAGTTTTTTGCTGGTATTGACCAAATTAAAGGTGCTCAATTAAGTTCCCCTGAAAAACTAAGAAGATACATTGTAGCGCACATGAATGTGTTGCTTGAGAATGTAAACGCGTCAGCCGTATTTTTTCACGATTGGAAATTTATGACCGAACCAAACTTAAGCCGTTTTAAAGAACTTAGGAAAGATTACGAAAACGAATATAAAGCGGTGCTGCAGGCGGGCATTAGACAAAATGAATTTAGAATAGACGATATAAATTTTACATCACAAACCCTTTTTTCGGCCATGAATATGACCCATGAATGGTATAAACCTGAAGGAACATTGCAGGGAAACCAAATTGGCGAAAAGCTGGCCGACCTTTTATTAAACGGAATTACCTAACCTTAAAAAACTATCTTATGTACGGAGGAGGATATGTATCTGAGGAACAGAGAAAAAAAATGCAATTTGATGATGATCCGGTTAAACTTGCCGAGTTTGAAGCAAGAATAGATCGTGGCGAAAAAATTGAGCCACAAGACTGGATGCCGAAAGAATATAGAAAACAATTAGTAAGAATGATTGAGCAACACGCTCACTCTGAAATAATTGGCGCTTTACCTGAAGGTACTTGGATTACCCGTGCACCAGGTTTTAAAAGAAAAATGGCAATTATGGCCAAGGTTCAGGATGAAATTGGCCATGCTCAATTGCTTTATGCTGCGGCCGAAACCTTAGGAAAGAGCCGAGAAGCCATGATTAACGACCTAATTAATGGTAAAAGCAAATACAGTAATGTATTTAACTACCCAGCCAAAACTTGGAGCGATATTGCCGTAATTGGCTTTCTAATTGACGCCGCTGCCATTGTGAACCAAACACTCAATGCTAAGGGTTCTTATGGCCCTTATTGTCGCGCTTTAGAGCGCATTTGTTACGAAGAAGCTTTCCACTTAAAGCAAGGCCACGATGCATTTGTAGCTTTAGCTACGGGCTCAAAAAGATCTCGTCAAGAGCTACAAGAAGCATTAAACCGCTGGTGGAGACCAATTATACATTTCTTTGGCCCATCTGATAAGGCTTCAGTACACTCTGATAAATTAATGAGGTGGAAAGTTAAAATGGCCAGTAATGATGATATGAGAAACCAGTACTTAGATATGTATGTACCTAGAATTCTTGAATTGGACCTTACATTGCCTGATAAGGAATTGAGAAAAGACGCCGAAACTGGTAGATGGGTATTTGGTGACCCTAATTGGGATGAATTTTATCAAGTAATAAAAGGAAACGGCCCTTGTAACGCAGAACGTTTAGCGGTTAGACGCTGGGCTGAAGAAAAAGGAGAATGGGTTAAAAAGGCACTTATCCCTAACAATAGATCTTACGTAACACCTTTCGCTTAAACAAATTAAGATATGAAACTAGTATCTCTTGACCCCAGAGTAAATAGAATGGAATTTACTGATGGTGAAAACCCACAAGAAACCGTAGGTGCACAAGATCATTGGCCTACGTACGAAGTTTTTGTTCAGAAAAAACGTGGAGATCAGCATCAGCATGCAGGTATAGTGCACGCTCCAAATGGAGAAATGGCTCTAGTACTTGCTAAAGAGCAATATGCACGCAGAGGCTATTGCACCAATTTATGGGTAGTTGCTACATCTGATGTTTTTGCCACCGAATATGTTGATTCGGACATATTTGATAGCGTTCCGGGTAAAACCCACAGAGAACCCATTGACTACAAGGTAAAGGAAAAAATTAGCAGATACATAAACTCTAAAAAACAAACGGTATGAGCAATAAGGTAATTGCGCTTAAGGAGCTACTGTATAAAATGGCTGACGATCAATTGATTCTTGGCCACAGAAACTCAGAATGGATTGGAATAGGACCTACTTTAGAAGAAGATATCGCATTTGGATCTTTGGCACAAGATAAAACTGGTCATGCCTGGAACCTTTATCAACTTCTTGAAAAAATGGGTGAAAAAGATGCCGATACCATTGCTTTTAGACGAAATGAAAAGGAATTTAAGAGCTGCCATTTAGTTGAGCTACCAATAGGCGAAGATTATGCATTTAGCTTGGCACGTCATTTTTATTTTGACCATGCTGAATCTTTGAGATTTGAAGCCTTAAGAGAATGTGCATATCCTGACCTATCTGGCCTAGCTAAAAAGTTTTATAGCGAAATAAAGTATCATATTTTTCATGCCAATACATGGGTTAAAAACTTACTAAACGGCACTGAGGAGAGTAAAGCAAGAATGAGCTCTGCCCTTAAAGAAGCTTTGCCATATGCGCTTGGAATTTTTGAAGAAGGAGCCTTTGAAGAAACCCTTGTAAACGAAGGACTTTTTATAGGTGAAAAGGCACTTAAAGAAAGATGGACTGAGCGTATTAAAGCACAATTAGAATCTTTTAATTTAGATTTAGACTTTAACCAAGAAGCTGTTTTGGGTGGCAGAAAAGGTTACCATACCGAATACTTACAACCACTCTTAAGCGAGATGGATGAGGTAGTAGCTCTTGAAGACGACTCTATGGAGTGGTAAAACAAAACATTACTTGAACTGCAAGGCCTTCTCAATTATTGGGAAGGCTTTTTTATTTATCCCTAAGCCAAACGTATTCTGCAAACTTGGCTAAATAGGTCTCATTTTCAGGATTCAACTCAGCTGCTGAAAGAGATTGTAACCCTTTTTGGTAATACTCATTCATAGCTTCTTCTGCTGCACCTTTAGCTCCAGTATCTTCAAAAAGCTGTTTAACGGCTTCAATCTTTTTTGTTTCATCGGATTCAGCCCAAAGTGACTTTAACTGTTCGTTTTGAGCAGTGCTTCCTAATTCTAATGCTTTTAATTGTAGGTAGGTCTTCTTGTTTTCAATAATATCGCCCCCTACTTTTTTACCAAAAGCATCACTACCAAAACAATCTAAAAAGTCATCTTTTATTTGAAAAGCGATACCTAAATATTGCCCAAAATCATACATTAAATTTTGTTGTTTACTATCGGCTTCTGAGCACACCGCACCCATTTTAAAGGCTGCACCCATTAATACAGCCGTTTTCAACCGTATCATTTCTGTATACTCCTTTATTGAAACAGCCTCCCTATTCTCAAAATTCATATCCATTTGCTGCCCTTCACATACTTCAATAGCGGTGGTATTGTAAAGATCAATTAATTCATCGCGGTAAGCACCCTTGAGTTTCATTAAAACCTGATAGGTTTTTACTAGCAATGCATCTCCCCCCAAAATTGCAGTAGGAATATCCCATTTTACATGCACCGATGGCTTCCCCCTTCTTAGGTCAGCATTATCCATAATATCATCGTGCATTAGGCTAAAATTATGAAACAACTCAACTACCAATGCCATTTTCTCCGCATCAGTATTAGATGCACCAAAAGCATCAGCACTCATTAAAACCATTAGCGGCCTTAGTCGTTTTCCACCCAAGCTCAATATGTAATCAATTGATGCATATAAGTTTTCTGGGTGCTGCGGTAAGTTAAACTCGGCTAAAATGCCTTTAAGTTGATCGCTGTATTGCTCAAGGGATTTCATGCGCATTAAACTTGAAAATTGGCTTTTGGTTCAACAAAATACGAATCTACACTTGTAAACTTTCTGGATTAAGCCTGGAACGTAAAAACTGACCGATATTGTAAAAAGAAAGAATAGACAAGAAAATTAACACTCCTGGACTCCATACCAGCCACCATGCTTTGTAATAATCCCTTGATTCACTCAAAATCATTCCCCAAGTTTTAATATCATCTGGCAATCCAACACCCAAAAATGATAGCGTAGATTCTGTTAGAATTGCCGCTCCTACACCAAAAGAAAATGCCACTACAGCTGGTCCTAAGGCATTTGGGAGCAAGTGAAAGATTATTACTCGCCACCACGGCATATTCATCAGTTTCATAGCATTCATAAAATCAGAGTTTCTGATCTTAAGAACTTCTGCACGGGTAAGCCGAGCTATTGGCACCCATGCAGTTAATCCAATAAAAATGATTAAAAACCCCGCACTGGGTTTTACAATTACACTAAATGAAATAAGAATCATGAGTAATGGTAAGCCATCAACAAATTCAATAAACCTACCCAATAAGTTATCAATGGGAATATAAAAACTCGGAAGCCTTTTTGAATTCAAATATTTTATTGCAAAAAGCAAAGCAAGCTCTATGGCTACAAAAAGTATGAAAGAAACAATTATACGTACATAAAACAGCAAAGCACTCTCTTGTAATAAATCTTGGAAAGTGAATTTTGGAAAAACAAGCAGATAATAAACCAACAATACCTGTGATAGCAAAAAAATTAAAACCTGAATTGCATTTGCTCTAATTGTTTTGTTGCCCAAAAAGGCAGCCAATGTACCAATAAATAGCCCTATTATTAAAGCAATAAACATGGAGAAAAAGCCCACTTTTAAGCTTAAGCCTGCACCATGCACCAAGCCTGCAAGTGTATCTTCACCTATCTGATTTGTGCCTAAAACATGAGTTCTACCACCAATTTGCTGCAATGGCTTTTGGTAGTCTGCACTCTCAATATTGGCCCCTTTTGGCCTGAATGGAATTAAAGGATAAATTGCCTTAACACCTTCAATTTTTTGAAGGCTCTTGTAATTCATTAAAGCAGTTTTTCCTGACGTTGTTTCTAAAACGCTTTGCCCACTAAAAAGGGGATAGTAACTTTTATCATTGTAATTAACGTACAAAGGCACATCATTGGCTAGGTATTTTGAAAACACGCCAATAACAATAAAGAGTATTACAACCGTAAAAGACAGTTTAACCCCTAATGACATGTGCTTCAATGGCCCCATCACAGGTTCTCAAGCTTTATTCTTGGGTCAACCACTACATAAAGAGCATCAGAAATCAAATACCCTAAAATAGAGAGTGCTCCACTAATGGTAAGAATCCCAACCACCAGATTTATATCGTTATTTAAAGTAGCTGTAAACAACTCTTGCCCCATTCCTGGAATTGAAAAAATAGATTCAATCACAATAGAGCCACTAAACAAACCTGGAATTGCTGCCCCGATAAGGGTAATAAGGGGTAATAGTACGTTTGGCATTACGTGCTTTAACAGAAGTCTTTTTTCAGAAACACCTCTAGTTCTCACGGAAAAAACATACAAACTCTGCATAGCCTCAGCTGTTGAAGATTGTAAATACCTGCTTAATACAGTTATACTTGAATAAGAGAGTGCAACAATTGGCAACACTAAATAAGAAAAACTTTGCCAAAATAATTGCCAAAAACTAGGATCAATTTCGGTATGCAGCGGCTTTATACCGCCTGGCGGAAACCAACTTAAAAAATCAGGATTTGCAAAAAACAAAAGTAACAGTGTGGCCAACCAAAACGCAGGCATTGTGTAAAGCAAGAATAAAAATGACTTAATTCCTTTTGACCACCATTTATTATTGAAATAACCCAATATAAGCCCTAGTAACACGCTTCCAAAAACTGACAGAAAAATGGTTATTAATGACATAAGGAAGGTCCATGGTAATGCTTTTTTAATTCTGCTAAAAACTGATTTGCCATTGCTATAAGATTTACCAAGGTCGCCATTTACTACCCCTTTTGTGTATTTACCCCCAAAAAGCCAATGGTGATACTGGTTATTCTTGAAAAACAAAACTTTGGGCACTAACCTTTTTAATGAAATACCCTCTTTTAATGCATTATTCAGCTTTTCATTAAGTTTCTGTTGAACTCCTACCCTATTATCTAGGCTAATCCAGAATATCAAATGTTCATCTAGATTTGAGAAAAATGAATGTTTAAGTATTAGTTCATTTACTACTTCATTTTCCCAATTTATAGGTTTAAGATACCAATCTTCAAACTCAAGAAGGTATTCCAAAATTAAATCGCCATCATAACCTTTATAAATAGCTCTTTCATATAGTTCTCTGAGCTCGGCAAGTTTTAAATCATAGTATTTGCCGTTAAAATCTAATGGTGCTAATCTGAAATAAAAAGTTGGTAGCAATAGCCCAAGGCGCTGCTTTTGTCTTAAAACTTCAAGTTGGTCTACTAAAACAACATTTTCATCAGTGGTGGCACTTGTATATTTAGTTTCAATAGGATCAATAGGACTATTTACCGAAATGTAAAAAGTGACAATTGAAAGTAACAGCACAAGCACAAATGCCTGAACTATTCGATTTATAAAATATTTAAACTTTGCTTTCAGTTGCTATTCTTTTGCCTTGATTGTATTCAACCTTACAATTGGTGTTATTCCGCTTACCCTTACATTTTCGAACTTCTTGTGAACAAGAAACCCTCGCTTACCAGTTCCTATGTAAACATAAGGCAACTCTTCATACAATATTTCTTGCATTTTGTACAAAAGGTTTTTGCGTATTTCATCATCAAAAGTTATGTCGGCCTTCTCAATTAAACTATCAACCACCGGGTTTTGGTAGGCTGCATAGTTTAGTCCGCCGACCACACTTTCGCTCAACACCAAAGAATAAGGATGATTATGCCCCCCTAAGTTAGTAATAGAATAAAAAACTAGATCAAAAGCTCTTTCATCTTGAACCTTCTCTAACCAATCAGGTTCATTCATAAAGTTTATCTTAATGCCTATTTCTTCAAAAGAAGTGCTAAATAAGCTCGCAATTGCTTTAAACATTGGGTGTGGCGAAAATGCCATATCTAATTCAAAATCTACCTTTTGGCCATCAATCACTTTGTCCAATAAACCATCTTTATCAGTGTCTTCCCATCCGCTTTCAGCGAGCAGTTGGCTTGCCTTTTCAAGATCATGTCTATAAGGCTCTAAATCATTGTGATATTCATCTTTGTTAATTGAAATAAAACTAGCCACGCGCTGTACATTACCGTTTGATAATTTATCTATTGCTAATTGAACAGGTAACGCAAATGCAAAGGCTTCTCTTACTTTCAAATCTTCAAAAAATGGCGTTCTATTAGAAAGCTTGGGATTTAGATTAAAACCGATAAGTACCAAACCGCTTGCAGGCTCAGCAAAAACTTGGTATTTGTTTGTAATTGATGTGTCATTTCTTAGATCATCTAATTGCTTACTGCTAAAATTTGAGCTCACAGAAACCAACTCATTTTTCAGGTCAAGAGTTTTAGTGGTTATATCGCTATTGAGCTTAAAAATAATTTGATTGGCATGGCTTTTATCCATCCAATTATCGTTCTGTTGGGTCCAATGGTTATCTTTTAATGAAAGTATGATCCTATCATTTTCCCAAGCAAGCATTTCGTATGCTCCGGCTCCGTGCAGATTTTTCTTAAACGTTCCGAAATAGTTGCCATTTAATTTGTCGCACCATTCCTTTAGTTCAGGTGTAGCTACTGAATCAAAGGCTTCATAAATGTCGTTAAAAGAAAAGTTAGAAACTACACTTGCTGAGTCATAGATAGATTGTTGCAAAATTGGGTAGTCACTCAATAAATACAAGTCTTGTACGGTTGGCTCGCTCACTTGAATTTGAAGCGTATTCTCGTCAACTACTTTTAGCTCTTCAAAATTTTCAAAATTCCCTTTTCTAAGATTTGATATCCCCTTGCAGGCAAAGGCTTTCATGGTAAATGAAATATCGCTTGATTTTATCTTGCTGCCATCATCAAATTTGGCGTTCTCATTTAAAATTAACTCATAACACTGCTCTTTCTTGTTATAGTTAGGAATAGATTTTAATGTTTGAGGCACCAACTCATTTGTAGTTAAATCCTCTCTTAACATAAACGAGTGAATGTATTGAAAGATATGTACTTTATCTTCTTGTTCAAGAGCCACTGGTCTAAATTGATCAGGAATCTGTGGTATATGGGCCACTACATAATTTTTAGGAGATTTTTCCTTAGTTTCTTTACACGCCCCAAAAAAGACAATAACAGCCAGAGAAATAATTAATCGATGCATTAGGGGATGATTTGAAGCAAATATAAGTTTGGCAACAGGGCAAGGCAAGAAAGTTTTTTTTAAGGAATGATTGATTTTATTTTGGCTATAAAAAAGTGACCATTTACTTTTGCGCTCCGATAAAACGGAGAGGTGCCGGAGTGGTAACGGAGCAGATTGCTAATCTGTCGACGGGCAACCGTCGCCAGGGTTCGAGTCCCTGTCTCTCCGCAAACAGGTTGCTAAAAAGTGCAACCTTTTTTAATGAAATGATTTTGCATTTTGTAAATTATTTTACATTTGCACTCCAATTTCAAGAAAGCTGAAGAAAAGCCTTCAGAAAACGTATTGAAAACAAAGTTCGGGGCATAGCGCAGTCCGGTAGCGCACCTGGTTTGGGACCAGGGGGTCGTAGGTTCGAATCCTGCTGCCCCGACACCAACTGAAAAAGGTTGTAGGTTAGCCTTCAACCTTTTTTGGTTTTAACAAATGGTCCAGTAGCTCAGCTGGATAGAGCAACTGCCTTCTAAGCAGTAGGTCTCAGGTTCGAATCCTGACTGGATCACATTTAAAATCAAGGAGTTACATTAATTTGTAGCTCCTTTTTTTTTGAAAACGAACAGCAGAACGAACAGCGGTCAATCCGAAACTTCTTTTTACTAATTATTGATTTGACCATAAACGGGATTATGCTTTCCATTTTTCTATCCATATCAGAAGTATTAAATAAACCTTTGGTAGTTTACCTTTCATATACTTTTTAATAGTGCTTTACAATTATCGGCCACTTTGCATCACATAACAAATAAGGCTTGCCTTAGTCAACTTTGGTTTGGCCCATGACGTTTTACCCTTCACAAATTACATTCTCTGTACTACCCCATTTTAGAACCAACTCAATACCAAACAAGCCAAAATCTGCATAGAGTCAAATCTTGCATTTAGAACAATATCAGTCATTAATAGCGTTTTTATATGCTGCTAATCTTTGCAAATATGGGTGGAAAGTAGTTTTACCATTGTTTGCCCGTACAATTGCTAAATGCGATTGAATAAATTTTTTGAGATCAGTTATTCGTTCACCTGCATTCAATTGAAATTGCGGCATTGTGTCATTAAACGTCTCAAAATACCTTTCAAGCTTTCTGATTTCATCGCTCCAATCTTGCCGCGGCAATCTTTCTTGAACTTCAGACGATTCAGGTTTATATAATAGCTCAACCTTTGAATATGTTTCTGTGTTTAGTTCTTCGCTTTTATCGGGCTCAGCCTGTAGTGATTGTTCCTGAATAATATACTCCCTGAAAAGTCTCCAATCCTGCTTTATTAGATAATCTGCAAGATCGTACCCTTCGCTTTTATCTCTTTCGGGTGCTAACTTCTCAAGTAAGTTCGAAAAAATAAACCTTGTTTTGGGCAATCGCTTTTCATATCCTTTGGCTTTGGCTTCCCATTCTTTAAAGGTGCTGCCATCTTTTGATAAGTCGGGAAATACAAACACATCACGCCCTTGCAATACCTTCAATTTATCGAATGAAAAACTGCTTTTGTTGTAAACGGCCAACCAAATCACGCTTTCGGGTGTATTTGGTAGCCCAAAATATAAAGTACCGTAAACCGCTGTTTTTGGTGCTTCTACCAAAGCAATAGGTTTTTTTGGGTATTTGCTTAGTAAGTATTCACCAAACAAGCACGAAATACGCTTATCCTGCCTAATGTATGCTGCCAACCATTCAGGCAATGGCATATTATTTCGCGTATGGTACTTTTCAATTATTGAGTGTAAGAAGTCTGTACCCTTTGTGCTGTTCTGCTCGTTAAATTGCTTCACTTGAATTGCTCTTACATTTCCTTTTAAGTCGATAAAAGGAAATGTAATTGCCCCTGCTCGATAACCGTTAGCAATTGTTCCTAAACGATACATCTGAATAACTTTAGTAACGTTCGCAACTTCAAAAGGATATGGTACGCTGTTAAATAGGTTTTGTATAAATACGTTCTTTTCGTATCGCTTCGGATCTAAAGTTTGTTTAAAGGCTTCAAAATCGAAATATACCGTTTTAGGCTTATCTAATGGCTTCTTTTCGCTTTTCACTACATTGGGATTCCATCCTGTTTTTTCGTCTTGTTTCTTCTCCCAAACAGCATTGGCATATCCCGTATCTTTTGGTGTTACCCATTGACCACATTTATCAGCATTATCGCAACGCCCATGTTGTTCAGGTAATATTTCGCCCGTTTCAGTATCAACATAACGTTGCCAATGCTTTTTTGCTCCACAAAACGGGCAATCAAGTTTTTTGACCTTGTTAGATGCTAAACTATATCTGTATTCGGTCATTGCCCCAAATTGTAGTTTGGCACGTGGCACAAGTAGCATTTGTGGCACAAATAGCACTTGGTTTTGTGTCGGTTGTGTCGCTTATGACGGTTGTGCCACGTGCCAATTGATTAATATAGCTTTTCATATTCGCCCCTTGTTTGGTTATCGAACAACTCCTTTTTTCGTATCAACCTTTTAAACGTCCGCTCAGAAATACCCATGCTTTCAGCAATAAGCACTCCTTCGCCTGTCTTAAACTTATCGGGCAATGCTGCGTAAAGGTTCTTTTTATCAGTTGGTAGCTTATCTGCTGGACTTGCATTTGATATGGTTGAATGTACCTTGATAGCGGTTCGTTTAAAGTATTCAACCAACTTTATGGCTCCTTGTAAAGCTTCAATCCCAACTGCTTGTTTTTTACTTTCCCCACAAGCGTACCGCATCATTTCAAGGCACAAAGCCAACCTAATAGCATAGACTTCTAATTTGGCACAAATACCGCTTATAACTTCGTTTTCAGACCTATTGATTACGTCAGTAAGCTCACTTTGCCATTGAAACAAAAGCTGCTTTGCTTCGAGTGTAAACTTTATTGTAACAGGTTGTAATTGATCCATGTCGCTTTCGACTAGTGTTAGCTTTAAAAGGTTAGTAATAATGGTTTCCCAATTACCACTTATTAAAGGACTCAATTCCGTTTCACTCCAACATTCTTTTTTAAGACTATCAGGTACAACAAATAACAATCTATCCAAAAATCCGTTTTCGGTTCGTTTTTCTGCCAATTGATTAAGAACGCCTGGTTGTATAGTGCCCCCAACTGAAACAAAGGGTAATTTTATGAAAGTTGGTTCACTGGTTTTTCTGTTTATGCGTATTGGTTTCCCGCTCCAAATACTTAACCAAAATTGTTCTTCGCTGCCTTTATTATACCGGTTAAAGTTATTAAACCAACTCGCCAATTCGTCTGCATAAACGCCAATTCCCCTTTTATTAAATTTATGCACTTCAACTAAGGCTTCAGGGGTAAAATCCGTTACTAGATGCTGCTTCCAAACTGGCTTTATCGGTTCTTCATATCCTTGTCGTTCCCTTTCTTTTTTCGGAAGGCCAACTATCACGTCGTACTCCTTTTTTTCACTTAGGAACTTTTCATAATTAATGTCATCCTGTATTTCAATCGGCTTTAATGCAAAGCTGAGTGGGTGGCTTTTGGAAATACCACGACGTCCTACTATTGCTAGGTATAAAACTGCACTTTCCTTCCAACCTTTCTTAATTTCAACTTTATAAGTGTTGCCAATAGCAACTGAAACAGCGTATAACATTGATCCACCAATAAAATCAATTGGGAAATTCAAACTTTCGTTGGTGGCTGTTATTATTTCTTGCACCGCCTTTGGGAAAACATCTACGGGAAACGGATTTTGCCTTTCCTTGCTTTTTTCTTTGAGTTCCTGAAAGTGGTTTATTATTTCGTCCGCTTCCAAAGTCTCATTATCCCAAATATCGTTTGATATAGCATTACTCATATCCGTTTGGGTTAAATGGTTTAAAAATAGCAGCAACCAATTTTGGGTTGGTTGTAAGGAATTGAACATTCGAACTTTTAGAAATTGGACAAACGCCTTTTCGGTATAAGGCAATTTGTTTGTTTTCTCTCCATTTCCTAACGCACCAACAAATATTGCTTCGAGTTATTCCTGTTTCAATTTCGACCATTAACATAGTTTTTGGCTGCTTGCTAAAGGCCTTGAATAGTATTGCAGCTTGACTAGAAAGTCGCTTACCTTTCTGCCTCCCTTTAGACAAAGGGCTTTTCGTTTGGTTATTTTCCATTGTTCAGATCTTTAGTGTGTTCAACATCAGACAATGAAACGCGGCTTGCAGCCCTTAGCCATTCGTCAATTTCGCTCTTTAGAAATAGCAATCGTTTACCCCTTTTATGTACAGGTATCTTTTTAGCATGTACCAGACCATAAAGCGTACTTTTAGTTCTTTTCGCAGGATCGTATTGAACCAATTCATCAAGTGTGAACCACTTATCAGGCTCAATACTTTTTGAATTCGCATTAATGCTCTCAGTTAGAAGTTCAACCTTTTTTATTAATTCGCTGACGGCGTTCGGTAAAGTCTCAAAGGTCACTTTCATTACAAGTCTTTTTTAAGGTTAGTAAACTGATTGAATGAATTGCCCAAATCACCTTCGGTTAGCCACTTGCGCAGCTTTTCTTCATTAAACAATAAGCGACCGTCACGCTTAAAATGTGGAATTTTACCGCGAGAAACCATACTGTAAATACTGCTTGGGGTATAGCCCGTAATTTCTTGTGCTAATGCTACTCCACCTATGCGCGGTTTCTGAGTTTGGGGAGTGAAATCTAGCTCCTTTAGGGATGATTTCAATTGACTACCAATTAGCTTCTTCAGCTCATTGGTGCTTAATTGGGTAAATGTGATTTTGTTGTTCATGCTTTGAATTTTTTGGTACTTGTGCACCATTGATTGCACGAATTTCAAAGCCTTTCACAACAACAAAATACAGTCGATTTAATTCCGTTTATTATTACACATAACAATTAGTAAATGAATCACTTACGCTTTTTTCTTGGACTCTTTATGTTCTCAAACCTTGGGTGGTATGAGCCGTAAAGACGTTCATAGTCTTTCTTGTATCCGTTTTTTGGATCAGTTGTAGAAAATAGATAATCTTTTATTGAAGAATACTTTTGTTTCGTTTCAAATAATTGACAAAACTCTTTAACGTACAGGTCGTCTATGTATCCCTTTTGACATAGCTCAAGAACAAGCTCAGCCAACTCTTTTCCACTTCCATTCCATTTTATCTTTTCTACTCCCACTGCGAGCTCAGTCGAATTTTTAAGCGATTCTCTCTGCTGCCGATGAAATTTCTCTTCATTTGAAATATAGATACCATCATTTTCTAAAACATTAGACGCATAGTCCCACGCTTTCTTGCTCGCAACTATTTGTGCTAAGTATTCAAAAAACTCATCTCTATTGAGAACCATTTCCATCTTAATACGTTCAATACAACTCTCTTCTCCCCTTTCAACTGTTCTTGCTTCCAATTCCTTTTCGCAGTTGCGAACAACTTCTTTCCAAAAGGTAGGATAATCTTTTTCAAAAAAATAGTCAATATCAATATTGTCAATTAAATATCTAAATTCAATGAATAACTGCCTTTTAACCTTTCCAATTAATGGTGTTTCATATGATATTAAACCATTTCCACTAACAACCGACACCAAAGACCTGTGCTTCTCGTAATAATAATCCCGCAAAAAACTTCGCTCTTTTGAGATTTCAAACCACCCACTTTCTTTTAGTTTGATTACCTTTTCATCAATTTCATTTTTTTCAGACTCTAGTATCTTATCAACGCTTTGATGAAGCCTTTCCGCCCAATTCATATTTTGCACTTTCATATAAACCGTTAATAGTTATATTAACCCATTATAGATTTCAATACAATTCTAACCACCAAATATCAAAAAACAATTACTTACTCTTAGCTCATTAAGTTAAAAGGCAATAGTTCTTCTAGTTACAAACAATAGATATTATTTCAAACAACTTTGATTGATCAAAATTGGTTTTCTTGGCAAACCTTATTATAAGGGCATTATATTTTTATAAGGGCTTTATAGAAAACCATACTTGCCATTTCGTAAAACAACTCCATTTGAGAAGTTAGTTAATACTTCGAATAAACGGTTTGCAAAACACTACGCTGCGTGTTGGTTGTAAAGGTGTTGCTGAAACTCAATGAATAGTTTGCTGATGTTAGGCACTGAACCCAATATCGCCTTGGCATCTTCGAGAGACTCGTATTTATTTATAAGCAAGGATGGTAATTGCTCTTGGTCTAGCTCATCTACGCCTGTTTCGATGTACTTGCTCAATACAAATGATATAAATTCTTTTTGCTTATCGTCAAGTAATGCGAAAATGGTGGCTTCGGCTGCTTTGACTCTAGCTTCACGGGTCATCGCCGTGTAATCGCCATTAATAACGTATTCTAACACATCATACAAATCGCTTTTTTCCATATCTACTAACTTCTTTAGGGTGAGTAGGTCGTCTTTTGGGAAACCTGCTGAATCTAAATTTTCAAGCAATGTTTTTCGTGTAAGCGGGTTACTCCAAAGCTTTTTTAATTCTTCTTCGTTTTTGAAAAGGTTGGGTAACTCTCCAAAAAGGTTGGTGAGAAATTCTTCGGCTGAAATTGGCTTGCCTTCGGCACTCCAAAACGAAGTGGACACCATATGTTTAATTTCTCTTTCCTTGCCATTTTTGAGTTTAACCTTTACTTTCTTTTTACAAACGCATGGGCGCTGTCCGCATTTTTTGCAAGGTTGCGGTGGTTCTTTTTCGCAAATACATGGTCTTTGGCCGCAAACTTTGCAAGGTGGTGGTGGCTCGTAAATACAGTCGCATGGGTCTTGGCCGCATTTTTTGCAGGGCCCCTCTTCAATTGGCTCACCATCCCATTCAGGATCGCTGAAATGTTTGTAAGCATCTACAAAATCGTATATGGTAAAGAACTCTTTGCCTTCGAACAAACGTGTACCACGCCCTACAATTTGCTTAAACTCAATCATTGAGTTTACTGGACGTAAAAGTGCTATGCTGCGAATATTTCGCGCATCTACACCTGTTGAAAGCTTTTGTGATGTTGTGAGAATGGTTGGCAATGTTTTTTCATTGTCTTGAAATACTCTTAAAAGCCTTTCACCTTCTTCTCCATCATTAGCGGTTACACGAACGCAATAAAATGGGTCTTTGCTCTTGGCGTTTTGGTTTACCAAATCGCGTATTAATGCAGCGTGGCCTTGGTTGGCACAAAACATTATTGCTTTTTCGTTTTGATTTGCTTCGTCTAGGTAGATATTAACTCTAACCGTTTCGCGTTCTACTATCTCTATGCTGCGGTTAAAGTCTTTTTCTTCGTAGAGTTTGCCTTCTTCAATTTCGCCTTCAACAACTATATCATCTGAAGTGTAGCGGTAATCGTCTAAGGTGGTTTTAATACGTTTTACCTTGAATGGTGTTAGAAAACCATCGTTAATTCCTTCTTTGAGCGAATAAATGTAAACAGGCTCGCCAAAGTAGCGGTAGGTATCAACATTGTCTTTTCGCTTTGGAGTGGCTGTTAAACCTAATTGTACTGCAGGGCTGAAATAGTCTAATATGCCGCGCCAATTACTTTCATCGTTAGCACCGCCACGGTGACATTCGTCTATTATAATGAAATCGAAATAGTCAGCGGCGTATTCGCCAAAGTAAGGTGCTGGCTTGCCTTCAGCATCAGACCCACTCATAAAGGTTTGGAAGATGGTAAAGAAAATGCTGCCATTTGTAGGCACTTTGCCTGTTTTCTTTATTTCGCTGGGTTTTATACGTACTAAGGCATCTTCAGGAAACGATGAAAAAGAATTGTAGGCTTGATCGGCCAATACATTTCTATCTGCTAAAAACAGGATTCTAGGGCGACGGCTACCATCACGCTTTAAGGTCCATCTTGTTTGAAATAGTTTCCATGCTATTTGAAAAGCAATTGCCGTTTTGCCCGTACCTGTAGCAAGGGTGAGTAAAATTCTGTTGTTATTTTGGGCAATAGCCTCTACAGTTTTTTGAACTGCTATTTCTTGATAATATCTTAGTTGCCAACTTCCACCCTTGTCTTCAAAAGGTACATTGGCAAATTGCTCTCTCCAATTGTTTTGCTCAGCAAAGGTTTTATCCCAAAGTTGTTCAGGGCTTAAATAGTCGGTTACCAACTCTTCTTTGCCCGTTTTCATGCAGATTTTGTAAATGGCTTTACCGTTGGTGCTGTAAGTGGTTTCTAATTGTAGTTTTTGGGCGTATTTTTTGGCTTGCATTACACCTTCGCCAACATCAAGCTTTGCGCTTTTAGCTTCGATTACAGCTAGTTTAATGCCTTTGTAAACCAATATATAATCGGCTATTTCTCTTTTGCCGCGGCCACCGCCCGTTTGTATTTTACCATCGGTAATTTGGTGTTCGCGCAGTATTTTAGAGCCTTCTACCACTCCCCAACCGCAAGCCTTAAGCTTTGGGTCTATCAGTTCAGCTCTAGTTTCTGCTTCGTTCATTATTTATTCTTCTTTACTGTGGAAGTCTGGTCTATTCTTAGTTGGTCTTGAACACTTATACCCAATTTATTGCAAATTCTACTTCGTGTCTTAAAATCAGTATCAAACATGTACATGTGATCAATTACAAGGTTTTGAAGCACAACATCACTTAGCTTATTTTTCTTCATTTCATCTTTATAGGTCTCAACTTGTTCAATGTTTGATGCAAGACTTGAATATCCTAGTTTAATGGCTAAATCAATTAGTTTAATCGAATTATAGGGTTGAGCTTCCAAGGCTCTATTGAAAGTATTATGTAGCCTATCAAGTCCAATTGAATTTGAAACTCTCTTGGTAATGCCGAAAGATGACATAAAGCATAGGCGAAACACAAAGTTTTTTGATGCTTCTTCAATGCCCTTTTCAAGACTGTGCTTGTCTTTAAAATGCTTCTCCTTTATAATTTGACTTATGTGCTCCACAATATCCTTCGAGTTACGTTGAAGCATCTGTAAGTAAATATCTAACGTCTTCAAACCCACATGATAGGTTGTAGTAACCAAATTCAATTTCTGTTCTCCATCTAATTCGCCCCAATGCTTTTTCGCTACTTGACCTAAAATGTCTATTGTCTTTAAAGCCCTTGTTATTCTGGCGAAGAAATCAATGGTCGAAACATCATCATCTAAAGAGAAATGGTCGTAATTGCTCTGCTCGTTTTCGAGTTCTTTTTCGAGCCTTTCAGCTTCTTCTTCTTCCTGTAGTTCTTCCTTTCTTTGATCATCTACGTTGACAATTTCCAATACTTGCTCAGGGATGCTTTCAACAAGTTGATTGATTTCGTTTATATCGTCTTGTAGTCGTGCAATATTCGCTTCAGGAAACAAGGAGTTTGCAATTTTGATTAACTCATTTATAATGAAGTTGTCCTTTGAGAGGTGAGTCACAAACATAATTATGCTAGCGTATTCATCACGGAATACTCGTTCGCACATCTTGGTAACTAGCTGTTTTATTTCTTCCTTGTTTGCAATTTCATTAGCGATGTATTTCGCAACAAAGAAGTAGTAGACATATTTTTCTTTTATGAATACACCATTATTGACATAAAGAAGCCTGGCGGAATCGAAAGTTTGAAGAATTGTTTCCTTGCGGTATGACAAATCATGCTTTACGCAATACATCTTATGGAATGCATCAAACTCTTCTAACGAAACTTCTTTAACACCTTGCTCAAAAAGGTAGAAACAGAATTGAGTAAGATAGTTGTAGTAAAGACTTAACTCTTTTCTGTCCTTTATGGCTTTGCTAAAGCACTCGTTAATAAGTACTTCATAATAAAAACCGTGGATAGAGTAATTTGGGTTTTGAACATTACCGCTTTCTAATGCCTGAAGAATTGAAAGCAAATAGAAAGGATATGATGGAATATAGTTTTTTCCAATAATTGCTTTAATATGTGAAATGTAGGCGTCATTCTTTCTCAGAATCTCGTTGTGGTCAGTAAATCTCGTTTCAATACCGAGTGTATTCCATTTGTTGACTAATTCGTATCTAAATTTCGGTCCAAATTCTAGAATGCTGTAACTATTAAAATTCTTGAATGGGTCTTGTTTGTTCAGGTTTTCGATAAGCATCAAGGAGTTACCCGTAACGATGATATGTTGGAACAAACTTTCCAAATTCTTCATAAGGGCAGGCCAATATTTATTCTTGGCTTTTGTAGCCTTATGAAAATCATCAATCAGTAATATGACTTTGGTAGTATCTATGTCAGCAAGTTCAAAAGGAACTTGGTATTGTTCTGCAATTTTAGTTTCGACAATCTTTCGCAGTGATTCGGGGCCAATGTTGGAACCAAAATCTGATCCTTTTAAAAGCACAGGATATAAACCAAGCTCAAAGTATTTTAGAAACAAGTATTTGGTATTGGCTGACTTCCCTGCCAAGTCATTTCCGAGAAACACATATTTGACACCTTCTGCATCAATGGCATCTGTAATATCTGAAAGGTTTTCGACTTTTACCTTATTTGCATTTTTCCCGTTGCTCAGATCTCTTAGGTCTGGTGCTATGTAAATGTCTTCAAGTAGCAAATTGTCAACCTTACTATGAGAGAAGCTAGCTTGGATATCATTTAAGTAATCTGTGAACGTATCTTTTATTTCAGGGATAACATTTCTAGTTGACTGTTGCTGGGATTTAGTTGATAAATCTTCACTTTTAACTTCTGCTTTAAGTAAATCAATTATATAACGTTGAAGCCCCATCCGCAACTCTTTTTCAAAGTCTTTGGTGCTTACAAAAGACCTGTGGTAGACGCCTAAGTCTTGAATTTTAGTCTTAAATTCTTTAACCTTTTGAGCCTGAACTAAATCAGCGTCTTGAGGAATTGGGGCAGAATTGAAGTAGAACATGATATGAATGTCTTTCTTCTTTTCATGCCTTTCATAAGCAAGGTTAAACTCTTCTTCTGTGCCTGAGCCCGCTCGTTTTGTAGGAGAGCCAAATTTTTTCCACATCACACCAATGAAGATTTGATAATCGCTACCAATTTGCTTGTTGATGACATCCTGCCCATCTTCACCGACTGCTGAATAGGTGTCAGTTTCCCATTTTAACAGTTCAAGCCTGTAATTATCTCTTGGTCCTGTGGTTTTGTTTATTTCGTCAATTACTTCTTCTGCTGCCTTTCTTTCATCGTTTGTATCGCCTGGAGAAGCCAAGAATATTTTAAATAGTCTTACCATATTTTCATTTATGCTGTTTCAAGTGTTTTAGTTTCCAACTCTCCTGCAAATGCCTTCTGCAAAATGGATTTTTTCAGTTCTTCCAAATCATCCATTTTCTTTTGATATATCGATTCTAATTTCTTCGATTCAGACAAAACGATTTCTATTTGGCTAACAATTCTTTCCTGTTCTTTAAGAAGGGGAAAAGGAATTAATATTTCTTTTAAAATCTTAGCAGAAGGCACATTTGGTATTGCTGCTCCACCTGCATAGTCAAAGATTATTTTCTGAAATATGTTACTTCTTAACCAATACTTTATAAAATGAACGGAGACATTTTTCTTTGGAGTTAATTTTAGTAGTGCTTGGTTAATTACTCCACGTGGAATACCTTCAGGAACGACCGCTACACGACCTAAAGTAACTCCTGAACAACTCATTATGATATCTCCAGGAAGTAATTCAAATCTTTTCATTTCATTGAATTTTTCTTCATCAATGAAATAACGTAGTTGATTAAAATGATCGTGAATTGCGTGCTTCTGCTCATAAACAGCAAAACCACTTTCCTTGAAAACACTTTTCTTCAAACTGCCACCGAACGGTCCACGAACAAAATCACATAACTCACCCCATTTTTTTAGTTCCCATTTCCCGTTCTCAAACACCCCTTCCAAATAGCTTTCAAAAAGCTCTTTGGCGTTTTTTAGGTTCTGTTCGGCATTGGCTTTGGCCTTGTCTATGGCGGCAAAGGCTCGGTCTAAAATGGAAACTATGCGTTGTTGTTCGGGTAGAGGGGGAAGGGGGATTTGAAAAGCTTTTAAGTCAGTGGCTTTAAGATTATTTATGTTAACGCCATCCGTGAGGTTGGAGATGTAATCTTTATATGCTTCAGAAGAAAGGCAATAGAAAAGATATTTGGAATCAATTTTATCCGAAGGATTGATTTGTCCTATAAAACCGCCAAAGTAAAAGTTTGGGTAATCATCATTTACTAAGGCAATTTTGCCAAGATGAGACTTGCTGCCGCTTGAAAAGCAGATCAAAAGAGAATTCTTTTTTAGAGAATATATCGGTTTAATCTCAAGGTCTTCTCTTAAATATTTTAGCTCATCAAAAATTAGCTTTCCTGTGCCTAAGTCAATGTTAGTGGCTCTCAACACAACTTGGTCGGAAATATCAACCGTATCTTTTCCTGAATAAGTCAATCCACGCTGAACATGACAAACACTTCCTAAATCCTTTATTTCCCAACTTTCATTCATATCAATTCCGAAATTGAGTTAAGGATTTCAGCACTTTCATCATCCAAGGCTTTGATTTCTTCCAAGATTTCTTGAGGCTTACGAAGTGGTGCAGCTTCTGGTACATTTGGGTTTTTTACGCTCAGGTCAAAAGTACTTTGGTCAATGTCCTTAATGTTTACCGACCAAGAGTTTTCGCTATCAGCAAAAGTTTTTTGTAGTTCAACAAACTCAGCTAAATCCTTTTCGTTGAGTGGGTTGGTCTTACCTAAATTACGGTCAAGGTTCAACTGATAGAACCACACCTTTTGAGTAGGCTTTCCTTTCTCAAAAAACAGTACCACGGTTTTCACCCCTGCACCTGTGAATGTTCCACCCGGTAAATCCAATACCGTATGAAGGTTGCAGTTTTCCAAGAGTTCTTTTCGTAATGCAATGCTGGCATTATCGGTATTACTCAAAAAGGTGTTTTTAATGATGACACCTGCTTTGCCGCCTGCTTTTAAGATTTTAATGAAGTGCTGCAAAAAGAGCGAAGCTGTTTCGCCTGTTTTTATAGGAAAGTTTTGTTGTACTTCGGCACGCTCCTTTCCGCCAAAAGGCGGATTGGCAAGTACAACATCATGTCGGTCTTTTTCTTGTATGTCGGCTATGTTTTCGGCAAGGGTGTTGGTGTGTATAATGTTGGGTGCTTCAATGCCATGAAAAATCATATTCATAATACCTATTATGTAGGCCAATGACTTTTTTTCTTTGCCGTAAAAGGTTCGTTTTTGGAGTATTTCTCTTTCTTTACTTGACAGTGATTTTTTGGTGAGCATGTACTGAAATGCCTCACAAAGAAAACCCATGCTTCCACCTGCGCCATCGTAAACCGATTGGCCTATTTGTGGATCTACAATCTTAACAATGGTACGAATTAAAGGGCGTGGGCTGTAATACTCTCCACCATTACGCCCTGCATTGCCCATGTTTTGAATTTTGGCTTCGTACAGGTGGCTCATTTCGTGTTTCTCGGAGCTTGTACGGAAGCGCAATTGGTCGATAAGGTTTATTACTTCGCGTAAGTTGTAGCCACTCTGTAGACGGTTTTTTAGTTCGCTAAAAATCTCCCCTATTTTGTACTCTATGGTATCGGGGCTTTTGGCCGAGAGCTTAAATTTTTTGAGAAATGGGAACAGCTCGTTGTTTACGAAATCAATAAGGTCGTCGCCTGTTTTGGCATCATGATCAATTTTACCATCGGCTAGCTTTGGTGTAGCCCATACACGCCATTGGTAATTTTCGCCAATTATAGGTGTGTATGTTTTACCTGTAAGTTCGGCAGAAGTTGCCCTGTCTTGCTCTAAATCGTCAAGATACTTTAGAAACAATATCCAAGATGTTTGCTCTATGTAGTCTAATTCACTGCCACAGCCTGCGTCTTTGTGCAGTATGTCGTCTATATTCTTAAAAGTTTGTTCGAAGCTCATTTTTAATGTATATCCATTAGAACTGGGAAATATAGCAATTTGACTTGGCAAGATGGAAGAGTTTGATCATTGCACTTAAAATGAATTTAAGCTAATATTGGCCTAAGCAATTGAGCATTAATTATTAGTATGTTTTACAAAGAGACTGAACATTATTATTTCAAATTTCAAACTGCGAATGCTGGCCTTGCAAAACACATTGCACTTGGTAATAAAGAAGTACCACTTTGTATTTACTACAATGACTGGTTGGCTAGGGATGTAAAAACAAATGAAGAAATTTATGAAATAAAGGATTTAAACTCTAACCAAAAAGGCCAAATCAAAGTATTTTACCATGCTGCAATTACAAGGGCAAATGTGTTTTTTTGGCTATTTGATAAGCAAAATATTTATTTGTTTAAACGGAAAAAAACTGGTGTTTTTGATGCTGACATGAAACTTTGGAAAACAGAAAAAAGCAAGCCAAAGGGCATTCTTTTTAAGCAAGAAAAAGTTTTGAAGAAATCGGAAGTCTTTGACTTTTTTGCTGCTTTAAATTCTAATCAAGGTTACAATAGGAGAACAATAGCAAGGCTTGAAGGCTATACTGAAGAGTATGCGAACCATCTTGTTTTAAATACAAAACCATCTATAACCTTAGAGAATTACTTTAATTTTATGTCGCCAACACAATTTGAAACGCTTGTTTTCTTAATTTTAAATCAGGGTGAAAACTTCTGCTCTTCTTACAGGGGAAGCACCGTTTATGGCTACGACTTAAGGGCTTCGATAGAACATCTTGATGGATTTAAAAAAGGTCGACACCTTGTTCAAATTAAGAAACAAGATTTTGGCACAGATGCACTAGGCGCGTACACTTTAATACATCTTGGCAAAACGATAAAGTCAAAGAACATTCTAGGCAAAGACTGGATCAAAAAACAGATTGAGATAAATCCGAAAATAAAGGATTGGTTGTTTCAGTTATTCCATTTTTCTTCTAAAGGAGACTAGTATCCTTTTAAGCTGACATTGAAAGCTCCCCAAAAACTAGTATAATTTATATGTCGAGTTGGTTTACCAAGCCCCCATTGCAAGCAACTTATAGGTACCAAGTAAAGCTAAAATGAATAACAAAAACAAGCTAAAAATACTATCTGCGCATGTAAAAATTAAAATTTAAAACTAGATGGCACTATTGATTCAGGTAAATTTTGTTGCTCAAGAACAGGAAAACTTATCTCATTAGAACCGTAAATTATTTTATTGACTCCCCTTAGTTTTCTTTGAATAAAAGGGTTCATCATTACACATACAAGACAACCAATCTCATTTATTCTTGCTACTTTTCTAACGAAAGAGAGAGTTTCACCAGACGAGACAACATCCGTAGCAACAAAAACAGTTTTGTCCTTTGTAAACTCTTCTAACCCCACAAGTTCTTCTTTTGAAGCGGACCTAACTTTTATGGATTTGACAGGAATATTTAATGAGCACCCGAGAAAACTCGAAATTGCCCCACCCCAATAACCAAGGCCAATGAAAACACAATTATCAAAACCTGAATTGTATTCCCTTAAAATGAGATCATGAGAAGTTTCTAAAAACTCTTGAAACACATTGCCAAAATTTAAAAGGCCATGAATGTCAACCCAACCAAGTGAAACATTTTTATTCTTTGTTAGTGCTTTAGACAATGAATAGAGCCCTTCACTTTCTATTGTATTAACAATTTTACGTCTTAAATTCTCTTGTTCTCTAGTTTCAAAATATCGATTTACAAACTTTGCCTTTGAAATGAAATCCAATGACTTGCTGTACCATTTCACAGAATACTGACCATAATGTTCTTGTGTAGTCGAAAACTTAATCGCACGAATCACATCTCTTTTTAAGGAATCCGTCCTAATAAACTGGCAATGTGCTTCTTTAGGGTCCTGTTTATCCCTATCACGCCCCCATTTCTCAAAAGGCCCATTGAAACGACCTGTCAGAAAGTAGAAATTTTGATCGTCTGGGTCTTTATATGCATCTACTACATGACCATCACCTGAAAACCAAGATACCATACTTATGTTCGTAAATCTTGCCATTTCCTGAATCAATGCTTCGCCATCGGGCCATAAATTTCTGGTCTTAAAAGTCTTGTCATTGTTCAATTTGGAATCTGGATCTATTTTTACGGGTAGATGAGTTAAAATAAAAAAAGTATGCTCCCCTTCGCTACAATTTTGCTTTAAGAAAAATTTATATTTATCAAATTGATCATTTGAAAGAGCTTTAAAACCTGTCCCTGAATTCTTATCTTCTCCGTTAACGAAACAATCCATTTCGATAACCCAGTGATTTTTTGCAATTTCTGTTGACCGAAACCATTCATTCTCAAATAGGGGCTTGGAAATTCTTAAGTGGCTTCTGAAGTCCTTAAATGCTTCTCCCACCTTACCGTTTTCTAGGTCATGATTGCCATTTATACAAAATGTCGCTTTAATATCAAGCTCTTGCTCAATTCTCAAAATAACATCTAGGATAATTTTTGAGTCTTTCCAAACTCCTCTCTCCACAATATCGCCAGTTATAAAAAGATAGTCAATTCTCGATTCAACACTTTGAATTTCTTTCGTTAATTCATCAACAAACTTCTCAGCATTTTGAGTTAAATAAGACTCGTCTTCTGCTGTGAAATGCAAATCTGATATATGTAAGATATTATGTATCAATTTATTACACTTTCTTTAGTTAATCCATACTTAATATCCGGTAAAACTTTGGGCAGATGAAAGATTCTCTCAAAGGGTATGTTGTCAACCTTTGACTCTACCAATGATGCATAACTACCTACCGCTATTACGTCAGTTACTTCGAGTTTCCTGAGTGCTAATAACGCTTTTAGTATTTTAAATTCAGTTCCGCCTATAACAAAGTCACATAGGTATACGACATAATCATATTCGTTGCTTCGAATTCTCGATAACTCATTAACCATTAAATCTGGACCTAAGCGATCAAAGCAGGCCAATTCTATTGAATAGCTATCGCTCAGTATTTCCTTTAAAAATGAAGTTAAAATCGTTCCATTAAGGCTGGTAGAAGCTAAAAGGACATATGTATTTGAATCTATTTTATCTCTAAACAATTGACAAAGTCGAGATAAAAGCCAACAAGCAGCGGTCGGTTTCTTGATAAAAATTGCATTAATTTCAATATAATAGTTCGTCCACAAAGGAGTGGATTTTAGTTGATAACCTTCTTCTTTATAGGCTTTCGCGCAAAGTTTAAGAGTCTCCGCATCATGTTTAGTGAGCTCTTCGCAAACATTAACATCAATTTCTTCTAATGAAGATATATTGATCAGGACATTTGTAATTTGACTAAATGAAAAATATTCATCTTGTAATTCATCAATTACAAATTGAAAATGATTTGACACTAAGTCTTTTTGTAATCGTCTAACAAGTTGTTGTTCAATATTAAAAAAAACAACTTCTCGATCTTTTAAAAGGGGGTGGGTTGTAAATCTTTCAAAAACTTTCTGATCTTTACTGTAAACTAATGAAGAACAATCAATGACAATTTGTTGTGTGTTATTTTCTAAAATAAGCTCAATTAAAGCTTGCGTTGTAATCTCATCACAAATGCCCAGTTTGCGATAGTGACCTTTTGTTATGTTAACTCCAAGTAATGAAATAAACACAACCTCTTTCGTATGTTTAATTTTAAACATCATAGTTTACCTAATTAAAATGTCCAACGTTATTCTTACCCCCCTTATATTCAGGCCTGTATCATGAATTAATTCTATGATTTCTCCGTTTTCAAGCTTTGAATAGTTATTTCGAGATATTTTAAGAATATTCGGACCATCTGAAATTGTGAAAAAACCATGATGGCCATCCGATGAATAGTATGAAGGTTTATCAATTCCAATAACACTTTTAATTACATCAAAAAGGCCGTAAGAGCTATTCTTTCTGTGTTCGCAAGCCCTTATAATTGCTTCTTTACTATTAACTTTCTGTTTATGAAGATTTTCATATGAATTCGCTAATCCGGCTCCATCATCAGCGATAGATACAGAAATAAGTTTTTCTGTTCTTTGAATGGCAAGAAATGGTTTTTCACGTCCATGAATGAATGAGTTTAACAGGATCTCTGAAACATAGCTGACGATATTATATTTAAGAGTTCTTCCATGCTTGATTTTGCTGAAAAGATCCTCAATCGGATTTGCAATGAATTCCTTAATATCATTCTTTATATCCGTTTTTACATCTTCGTAGGCTAGTTGCAATTCATCAATACTTGTATAATCATTTTTAGTCTTTATCATTTCTAAAAGGATTAATCTCTTATCATAAGGGTCAAATCCATCTAAAGAATAATACACTCTCGCATTCGAAGAAATCTGTAAAATATCCAATTGATCAATGCCAGTAGTAGGATTAAATCTTTCATTAGGTATTGGCTTTGGTAAGTTCCATTGAATTATTCTAAGACTTTGAGTAAGGTGAAAAAAACCGAGTGATTTTAAGTAAGATGAATTTCTCTTGCTGACATAAAACAATTCTTCATTTTGAGAAAGAAGAGTTCCAATAAAAGGGAATTGATAGTGTTTTCTAACAGAGTAAAGAAGACACGTCAACATTGTCAATGCTGACATATTGATTACACCAATTTCGACATCATCAATCCTTATTTCAAACTCTTCATTACTTTCTTTAAACTCGCTTCTTTTATTTAAAAAATTGTCCCTAACTAAATTATAAACATCCTCTATCCTCTTTAGACTCGAAATTGTTATTCGTTGCATTAATTGAGTACATTTTATTAAATGTCATTAAAAAGCAGATAAATATACTAAAGTTAAACGTAGACATCAAAAACAGAACAAAATAGAATCATGCCAACAAGAAATATTTAAAATTTAGTTGAAAAAGTCGAGTGGCATAAATGGTGTTAAAATCAAATGCCCAAGTTAAAGATTTAAAGGTGTGTAATCATTGTAACCATTGTAACCATTTTGGAACTATGGATGCTTACGGTTAAGAAAATATACACTGACAGTCTTTGGACACTGATTTACTGCTTATTAATGCGTTTTTTATAAGCTTATAATAATTTTATAATAAGTTGATGTGGCTTCACTTTAGTACGTGTTGGTACAGTAACCAAAGGCAAGCTTATGTAGATTTAAACTGAAGTAAATATTGAATTCAAGTGATGAAATACCGACTTAATATTCATTAATGCGGCTTCTATTGGACTGTTAAGAGTTTGTACAAAATTGGTGTGATTACACACTAGATGGTTGTACTGGAGTGTAACAGGTGTAGCTAAAGGTCTGCCTTTATGGATTTAAATTAAAGTAAACATTAAGTTCCAGCGCTGAAACACCAATTTACTCCTCATTAATGCGCTTTTTATAAGACTATAAGAAGTTTATAAAAATTGGTGTGATAACACTTTAGTTGGTGTTGGTACAGTGTAACAGGTGTAACCAAAATGTGCTTATGAAGGTTTTTGCTTAAAGAAATATGTACTTTAAGGTTTCAAATAAAGTTTTATTGGGCCTTATTGCATTTTTTATAAGCCTGTTATAATTTTATGATAAGTTGATTTGATTTCCTTTTAGCAAACTGAGTCAACGAACATGCGCCTTAATAGCAGTATGAATATTCTAATTGTGGAACCTTAAAGCTATATTTTCTGAAGAGCATTTCTAGAAATTAACCAAGTTTTGTTGCAACTTCATTTTTTCGTCATTGGCAAAACTGTCAAGATAGTTTTCTGTCGTTTTAATGTTACTATGCCCCAATGCTTCGCTTATACTCTCAATACTTGCCCCGCTTCTTTTCATGACGGTTGCGAAGCTATGACGAGCTGCCATTAAGCCCTGATATTCGCCCAATTTCAAGTTTTCAAAAATCTTGCTCATGTAGTCATTTAAAACCTTTATTCTTTGATTTTTAACTGGCACAAATCGCTCTATTGGTGTGCTTTCAGGTATAAGGTCAAATACTCTGTTTTCAGGGCTTCGGTCAGGGTTGCCCCAACGTTCAATAATGGCTCGGCTCTCTGGTAATAATGGAACAAAAATTGGCTTTTGGGTTTTGCCCCTTGTTTTAGCCCTGATAAATACAATACCTTGCTCATTTATATTCTCATATTTAAGTAACGCAATATCTTTAAAATTCATTCCATTACACAAGTATGAAAACAGCCAAATATCACGGTTATAAGCTTCTGCTTCATTCTTTGGACTGTACTCAACAATCTTTTTAATATCAGCTTTGGTAAGGGCTTTTTTAATGTTGCTATGAGTAGGTATTTTAAACTTTCGCTTATCGCTTGACTTTTGTGCAAAGGGGTATTTTTCACGCTTCATTAAACCATCATCAATGGCCATGTTTAAAACGGCTCTTAATGTTCTCAGGTAAATACTCAATGTGGTTTCGCTCCTTTGTTTTTTTACTTTCTGCCCGTGCTTAGTATTTAAAAACCATGACTGGTAACGCTTTAAATATTCAACGTCAATCTCTTTGAACTCTGGTTTGGTTTTGCGGAACATTTTAAGATTGCTGAGAGAGTTCTCATAAACCTTGTATGTGGTTGTGGTTGTATTGGCTTTCTTTTCTACAATAACCTTTTCAAAATAATCATAAAGATTAGTAGCCTTTGCTTTGGCAACATTACCCTTTAAGGCTTCTTTAAACCGTGTAAATGTGAAGTCATCGCCTAAAGACTTTATGACTTCCTTTGCGTTGGCTAATTGATTTTCAACGTCATCTCTAACTGCTTTAATTCCATTCTTACGGCTTCCGTTTGAAAAGTGCTTAAACTCGTTTACAGTTAAGAAGTTTGAAGTCCTAAAGGCTCTCCATTCTCTTTGGTAAACAACCTTTAAACAAACGGGGATTTTAATATCAAGGTCTGTTTTTTTCTCCCTAGGGTCAAGTACAATAAACGCTGTGGCTTGTGGGGTTTCGGTGTCTTTGCTCATGTCGTTGCCTTTACTATTTCAAAGATAAGAACGAACAACAAACGAACAGCAAAACGAACAGCATTTAAGTATAAAATCAATAAACAACCAATAAACAACCAATAATAAAAAGTGACTTAATATACTTCAAATGCCCTTTTTTAACAAAAAACACATAAAACCAAATAACAAATAAAAACATATAAAACTGCCTTCTAAGCAGTAGGTCTTAGGTTCGAATCCTAACTGGATCACACTCAAAATCAAGGAGTTACATTAATTTGTAGCTCCTTTTTTTATGCTCGGTTTAAACAAGGAATCACTTTATACGAAGATTTAAAGGTTTCAAACTCATAATACTTTTACCTATCTCAAAGCCCTTCGAACTGTAATAGATGCTTCAAATTTTCATTGTTTCATTACTCAGCCAAAGATTGGTCCTTGTAGTGTCCCCATGTGGCTAGACAACCATTATAAATCAAGCTTCCATTTTCGAGCTTCATTAAGTTCCTAAATACCCCACCATCTCATGCAGGCTTTAGGGTTAAAAAGTTGTTTTTGCTGGCTTCAATTTTGAGCTTAAAACATGGAGGTTCTTGAACAGTTTTTTGAAAACAAGAATGAGAAACTTCTATTGCCTGCTCAATATCACAATCTGTTGTATAAATTCTTCATGCACACTTAGGATTCTACTTAATGTCCAAAATATAAATTCAATGTTTATGCCCTCCTATTTACTTCAATTTACTTCAATCTTGTTAGCCTCATATTAATATTGATCTTGACAATATTTCGTACTTAGTTTGCTAATCTAAATAATCTCGAAATACTCCAATGCAACATAATATACTTTTGACCTTAAAATCTCAAAGCATATCCTTTGTAAATTAAGCTTAAAATTTTAACCACTGCAATAATTATTGGTCTCACGCTAATTGTTGCCCACTCAAATGCTAAAATATGCGACGATAAAACATGGCACGTTGTAGTTAAGAGCTCCAATTTTACTTACCACTGTGCACAATTGAGCTTTTACAAAACCCGTAAACTTTATAAGGCTGATAGCAATGCAACTTTTTACTTAAGTCTTTCAAATAAATTCTTGTACACCGGTCTGTTAGATTCTGCAAAAATCTTTCTTGATTCTGTTTTAACTCTAAAGACAAAGAAAACCTTCTTTCAAAAAGCGCATGATGCTTTAGGTCAATATCATTTTTATGTAGGAGAACTGGAAAGAAGCCGTATAAACTTTAAAACTTCGGTGAACATTGCAAGGGAAATTGGAGATTCTGCAGCGCTATTCAAGTCAATAGATAATTTGGCTACTCTTTTATCAGTTAGCGGTAAATATGCGAAAGAGCTTGAGCTTAGAATCTTGGTAGTTGAATTTGCAAAAGGATCAAATTCATTATCAAGCCTAGATTTAGCCAAGACCTACAGCAATTTAGCCCAATGCTATATCTCGTTAAACCATCTTAAGGATGCTATTTCTGTACTTAAAAAGGCAAACCGGCTTTTAGGTAACGAAAATGAGTCTTTCCTAGGATATACACATTTAGCACTTGGGGATGCCTACTATCAAATTGACAGCATTCAAATGGCGCTAGGCTACTACAAACAGTCATCTCGTATTTCTAACCAATCAAAAGATAAGTACTTAACAGCTGCAAGCTACAAAGGACTAGCAGATGCCTACCTTAGAGCGGACATTCTTGATAGTGCGCAATACTATTATCAGAAATCCATTGGACGTTACAAAACCCTTGGTGATATTTTTCAAGAAAGTCATTCAAAAATTTACTACACCAATCTCCTTATTGAGAAAAAAGAATCTGACTTCTTAATGAATCTCACTGTTTGTAATGACCCAAGTCATCTTTTCAACAGGGCTTTGAGACCAACTTTGTTCGTAACAAAACCCTACTTACAGTGCAAAAAACCATTATTGAGCCTTTTAGAATAAAAATGGTGGAACCCATTCATATGACCACCAAAAGCCAGCGTTTAAGATATTTGGAAGATGCCCATTACAATCCTTTTTTACTTCATAGCGATCAAGTAATAATTGATTTATTAACTGATAGCGGTACAAGCGCTATGAGCGCCAATCAATGGGGCGCCATGATGCGTGGCGACGAGAGCTATGCAGGAGCCAAAAGCTGGGAAAGGTTTAATTCAGTAATTAAAAACATTACCGGCTTTAAACATATATTGCCTACACATCAAGGACGCGCGGCTGAAAGAATTCTTTACACACACCTTGGTGGCAAAGACAAAATATTTATCTCAAATACACACTTTGATACAACTAGGGCCAATATTGAGTATACAGGTGCTAAGGCCATTGATTGCCCTCATCCAGAAAGTGATAACAATGAGAGCCTATTCCCTTTTAAAGGAGATATTGACCTTGAACGCGTTAAAAATGTAGTAAAAGAAAATGGCGCTGATAAAATTGCAGCAATAATTCTAACAGTTACAAACAATAGCGGCGGGGGGCAACCTGTAAGCATGAAAAACGCTCAAGAACTCTCTGCTTATTGTAAAGAAAAGGGCATTTACCTTGTATTAGACTGCTGCCGAATTGCCGAAAATGCTTATTTCATAAAACACAAAGAAGCAGGTTACGAAAACAAGACGTATAAGGCCATTGCAAAAGAAATGTTTGAGCTTGCAGATGCCGCTGTTATGAGCGCAAAAAAGGATGCGCTGGTGAATATGGGGGGATTCTTGGCTGTGAATGATGATGAATTAGCTACAGAGTGTACAAACGTTTTGATAATAACGGAAGGCTACGCAACCTATGGCGGATTGTCTGGTAGAGATATGGAAGCTATAGCCATTGGCTTTGAAGAAGTTTTTAGAGAAGACTATCTATACTATAGAATAAAAAGCACCACATATGTTGGTGAGAAATTGCATAAAATGGGAGTACCAGTTATGATGCCCATTGGGGGCCATGCTGTATATATTGATGCAAAAGAATTTTACCCTGTAATACCCATCAACCAATACCCAGGTCAAAGATTAGCATGCGATCTCTACATACATGGGGGTATTAGATGTTGTGAAATTGGCTCAGTGATGTTTGGTAAATACGATATAAACGGCAAACTAATTCCGGCTAGACACGAACTGGTAAGGCTTGCAATTCCAAGGAGAGTATATACCCAAAGTCATATGGATTATGTTATTGAAACATTTGAAATGCTTATGGAATCGCGCAATAGAATCCACGGCTTTGAAATTACTTATGAACCAAAATTCTTAAGACATTTTACAGCACATTTTAAACCAACGGGCCAGTGTAAATAATTGAATTTCTTTGTAAAACATCTGCTTTTTATGATTATCCCCCAAATCAATGTTCAATTGCATTTGTTAAAAAGCTCATTTTTATATTTTTACCGATACTTAATGAGCCAAAGTGAAATATAGAAGTGTTGTAAGAAATTATACCCTAGTTGGGTTATTGCTCGGTTTTCTTTTTCCTTTTGTTGCTGCGTATATAGATGCGGTAATGGCATCTCAGAGCTTTACGCTTGAGTATTTTGTAAAACTACAAAGTACAAATCACTTCTTATGGCTAATTGACTCTGCCCCTATTTTTCTAGGCTTTTTGGCATATCTCGCTGGCAGAAAACAAGCAAAGCTTAAAGAAGCAATAGAGCAAAGCGAAGAAATTATTGACTCAAAAACAGAAGATTTACGAAAAAAGAATAGAGAATTAAGGAGAGAAATTGACGATAGAAAAACAACCGAGCAAAAGCTAGTAATTGCCAAAGAAGATGCCGAAAGGGCAAAGCGAGCTGAAGAGCTTTTTCTCGCCAATATGAGCCACGAACTAAGAACGCCGCTAAATGGAGTTATTGGCTTTACAAGATTGCTTTTGGGTACTGAGTTAGATAAAACTCAAAATGAGTATGTAAATACGATTCAAACTTCTGCCAATCACCTTATGGCTATTATAAATGATATTCTTGAAATATCTAAAATAAAAGCTGGAGAAATTGAATTTGAAGAACTCCCAATTTCACCAACAAAATTGGTGATGAATGCCGTAAATACTTTTAAAGTTAATGCCACTCAAAAAAACATTGCAATTTTTGAAGAAATAGACAGAAAAATACCACCGTATATTCTGGGAGATCAAACCAGGTTAAATCAAATCTTACTAAACTTAATAAGCAATGCGGTTAAATTTACAAGTCAGGGCAGTGTTGTGGTTAGAGCCAAACTATTAAAAGAACTTGGCGAAAAAGTTGAGATAAAGTTTGAAGTAGAAGATACTGGCGCTGGTATAAGTGAAGAAAAGCTCGAAAAAATATTTGAAAAGTACAAGCAAGCTGAAGCAAGCACATCAAGACAGTATGGAGGTACCGGGCTTGGTCTATCCATTTGTAAAGATATGGTTGAGCTCCAAGGTGGTGAAATAAATGTAAAAAGCGAATTGGGCAAAGGCTCCATATTTTCTTTTGTAATTACATTCAAGATTTCAGGGCCTGTAGAAATGAAAGAATCGGTAAAAGGTGCCATTGAAGCAAAAGACCTCGGCACAGTTAAACTTCTTTTGGTTGAAGACAACAAAATCAATGTAAAACTTGCCGAAAATGTATTTAAGAAGTGGGGCACAAATTTGAAATACGAAGTAGCCTATAATGGTAAAGAAGCAGTAGAACTGGTTGAAAAAAACAACTATGATGCGGTGTTGATGGATCTTCAAATGCCTATAATGGATGGTTTTGAAGCGACTAAATTTATTCGGGAAAAATTAGAAAAGCCTAAGAATAAGATACCAATTATAGCTTTAACGGCAGACGTAATGCTAAGTGAAAAAACCAGAGCTTTTGAAGCAGGCATTGACGATTACATTACAAAACCGTTTGATGCCAACAAACTATTCGGTTCTATATCAAAATTTGTAACGCCCAACTCCTAACAAATGTCAAAGGCATGCGTTAATTAGCCAGCGTAGCAACTGAAATTGCTATTTTCACGCAAAATATTTGAGCCATTAAGTAGTTATAATCTACATTCATTATGCGAAAACTCCTGCTCCTAGCCTTTCTACTTTTAAACTTAAAATGCTTCTCAGCCCATTTGGTTGTGCCTATGGACGAAGCTCAGAACAACCATTTAAAAGCGTACGGCATAGCCTATTGGGTACTTGACAAGGATATTGCCATTGAATGGCTTCTAAATTATAGAGGCGGAAGCTTTGCCTTTCCATACCACAGCGATTTTGAGAAGGAATGTATTTTAAGAGGGGTTTCATATGAAATGATTGCTGATGCGCAATACACTTCAATTAAAAATGATATTGCAAATCCTGAGAAAAACATGGATGCTGTTAAAATGGAAAAAGCACCTAAAGTTGCCATTTATAGCCCTAAAACAAAACAACCTTGGGATGACGCCGTTACCATGGTTTTAACCTATGCCGAGATTCCTTATGATGTTGTATTTGACGACGAAGTAATGCAAAACAAGCTGGCAGAATACGATTGGCTGCATTTGCATCACGAAGACTTTACCGGCCAATTCGGAAAATTTTGGGCCAATTACCAAAACCGACCATGGTATAAGGCTGAGGTAAAAGAAGCATACGAAATGGCTGCAAAATGGGGTTTTGATAAACCATCAGAGCTTAAGCTGGCTGTGGTTAAAAAAATTAGAGACTTTGTTTTGGGAGGTGGTTTTCTTTTTGCTATGTGCTCTGCTACTGACACTTACGATATAGCATTGGCTGCAGATGGCGTTGACATTTGCTCTGAAATGTTTGATGGTGATGCAATGGATCAAAATGCCCAAAACAAACTGAATTACGATCCTTGTTTCGCATTTGAAGATTTTAAGCTCGAAACAAGCCCTTACGTATACGAGTACTCTTCAATTGATGTTGACCCAAGAAGAAGACCAGTTACAGAAAAAACTGACTATTTTACTCTTTTTGAATTCTCTGCCAAATGGGACCCTGTGCCCACTATGCTTTGCCAAAATCACACAAGGGTTGTGAAGGCATTTATGGGCCAAACAACCGCCTTTAAAAAAGACCAAATAAAAAGTGATGTGCTTATTATGGGTGAGAATAAGGCTTTGAAAGAAGCAAGGTATATACACGGAGAATATGGTAAAGGCATGTGGACCTTTTATGGTGGCCATGACCCTGAAGACTACCAGCACCTGGTTTATGAACCCCCCACAGACCTCAATCTCTTTCCGCACTCACCGGGCTACAGGTTAATCTTAAATAATGTACTTTTTCCTGCTGCTAAAAAGAAAAAGCAAAAAACATAGCGTATGCGCTCAGCTCTTCTTTTTGCCAGCATGGCAATCTTTTTACTTTCTTCTTGCAAAAGAAAAAATGATCACTCTCTTGTGCCATATAAAGCAAAGTGTGTTTTTGAAAAGGAAATTAAGAACTTTAGATGGATTAACTTAAACCGTGTATTTGGTGACACCTTAAAACTTGAAAGGGAAAATATCCAAAAAAATTACCTGGTTGAGTTTAACAAAACCAACAATATAAACACAATTATTGAACTTGGAGTAGGCAAAACATTTAGTGGTAAAGTCACTAAGTATAACGGTATTTACTTCCTTAATTCAAAAACAGATAACGGCTATCAAATTACTGTCATTCGTAATCTTGGAAGCATAATTCAGGGGATTGAATCAAGAAGAACTCAACTTGAACTTCTCGACAAAACCATAAGCCAAGGTTTTCATAGCGAACTGATTAAACACGAAAAGGATGGTCTTTTCATACTAGAAAATGACAAAAAAGAACTCTCAATGGTTTTTTCTGAAATCTTGCTAAATCTACCTGAGTGGAAGGTGATTAAGCATTAAGAATATTTGCTATTTTTTTAGACGCTTTCCCTGCCAAATACTCTTTAAGGTAAAAAGGTTCAAACTCTACCAAATTGGCAAATTCATTCAATCTGAATTTTCTTAAGGCAGTTTCAAGCATAAAAGAAGCGTTCAATTCAATCTCTTTATCAAAAACCCAGTTTTCGTCAAAAAGTACAGAACTGCATTTTTCGCTTCCGTTGCCTGCAAAGACTACACGCTGCCCTTTAAATTCAGCAAAAGATTCTTTGTCAATAATTAATGGTCTTGTCGTTTTTAATACTTTCTCTTTTGAATATACACAGCTATATACTTCCATTCTTCTGGCATCTAAAAGCGGAATGGCAATTTCGACATTGTGTTTTGAGAACATTGCGTTCTTTAAAATTTCCAAAGTAGGCACTCCAATTAACTTACATTTAGTAGCCATGGCAAACCCTTTTGCAAATGAAACACCAATGCGTAATCCTGTATAAGAGCCGGGCCCTTCACTTATGGCAATTGCATTTATTTCTTTGGAATTGATATTGTTATCATCCAAAAGTTTTTGCACTGCAGGCGCCAATGTTTTAATATGCTTCTCCCCTTCATTTAAGCTCCTAGATTCAATTAAAACTTCTCCTTTGCTTAGGGCGATACTGCCATTATAGGTTGCAGTTTCTATATGTAAAATGAAAGGATCCAAATTAAAACTCTATATCAAAGGTGATTTGTTCATTAGCTCTAATCACTTCAACCTTAGTTTTATCTCCCTTATCAAACTTGCCCAGAGCCCCCATATATGTCATCATATCTTTTACATCTGTTTCGCCAAGTTTTGTAATTATATCTCCTTTTTGTAATCCCGCTTTTTCTGCTGGCTTACCCGGACTTACGCCATCAATTTTCAATCCTTTTGCATCTCCAAAATAATCAGGAATAATACCCAAAGTAACCTTAAAGCTTGGAGCCTTTCGGCTTTTACCACTTTTTGTTTTCTTATAGTTAATGCCTTTAACATTGTCCATAAGCATACAGGTTGCAAAGGCAAAATCAAGAACCGAAACCATTCCTTCATAATTTATTTTGTCTTCATCATCACTTGGTTTATGGTAGTCTTCATGAGTGCCTGTAAAAAAATGAATTGATGGTACCTTATTCAAATAAAAACTTGTGTGGTCTGAAGAACCCATTCCCGATGGATTTCTACTGATATGGAATTCGCTAGTATCGAGCTGAGTTAAAATTGAATCCCAAGCCGTTGATGTTCCCGTGCCATAGATACCTAATTCACTTTTATCATTTAACCTTCCTACCATATCAAAATTCATCATGTATGTAGGCTTAAGCCCATTATATAAAGTAGAGTTCACATAAGCCTTAGAGCCTAACAATCCCAATTCTTCTGCACTAAACGCTATAAATACATAATTGTGCTCTAAGTCTTTTTGTTTTTTAAGCTTTTGGGCCAATGCCAGCATCATGGCAACTCCACTAGCGTTATCATCTGCCCCATTATGAATCATTGCCTCACCTATATATCTCGAATTACCGTACTCTCCATATCCCAAATGATCGTAGTGCGCACCAATAAATACAGTTGATTTACCACCATTGTCTAAATAGGCCACTACATTTCTTCCTGTTTTAGTTTCTCGAGCCAGGTTTACCTCAATTGAAACCTTACTACTTTTTTTCAAAAGTTCAAGAGTTTCATCTTCTACATAAACAACCAATGTTCCAATCGATTTCAAGTTATTGAATGCACGTAACCCTCTTACTGAGAGATCATCAGGGCTACCGTGACATATTATGGCCTTTGGACGGTATTCATTTACTGCTTCTACTCGTTCTCGCCAATTATTGTATTTCTTATACTTTGAATGCGGATGTATTCCATCTGGTGAATTCAAGTTCAACAACACTATATTATCTTCAACTGTTTTGTATTGAAAATCATCATGATCAAGCTCTGGCGCTCTAATTCCGTAAGAAATATCAACTATACCACCTATCACTTTCCCATTCTCCGATATGGGTATAGGATAAAACTCATCTTGTAGTTTCATTTCATCGGCATCAACAAGCAACATGTTTCCGGTTTTTTCAAGCCTTATCGGGGTAGAAAACTCAAAATCATGATAAAAGCCATTAGCTCCAATGCCTGATAAACCAATGTTTCCAAACCTTTTTGCAATAAATTTTGCCGCCACTTTTTCTGAAGATGAACCTGCCAGTCTACCTTCAAGTGCATCGCTTGCCAGATAAGAAACGTCTTTCTTTAGTGTCTTTTCAATTCTTTTTTGCGCAAAGGACGCATGCGTAAAAAGCAACAAAAGTGTAGCCGATAAAAGCAATCTCATTAAAACGAAATAAATTAATTGATGTAACCTAAAATCATTTTCAAAGCTACAACGGCTAATAATGTAGCGAACATGATTTTTATCACCCTTGCAGGAAGCTTACTTGCTGTTTTAACTCCGAAAGGAGCTGCTATTATTACACCTAGCGCCAATGGAATTGCAGCTGGAAATACCAAATAACCCAATGAGTATTTCACTGTTTCAAGCGGTTCACCTGACAATCCATAGAAAAGAGACATTGATAAAGCAAAAAATGGAATTACGCCTAGAGAAATTGATGACGCTTTTCTTATTGGCAATTTCAGAACCTGACTTAATAAAGGAACCATTATTACCCCGCCACCTAAACCTGATAGTGCACTTACTACTCCAGACAAAGCACCAATAAGTGAAATACCGACACCATTTACCTGTTCGTTTAAATCACTGATTGTTGGCTCTTTTTGTTTTTTGAGCAGCCTAAAAAAGAAAAAGAGCAACAAGAACACAAAAAATAGGGTGAATTTTTGCCGAGTATACCAATTAAAATTTGTAACGAAATATGTGATAATTAGTGCTGAAATGGCCCCTGGAACTGCGCACAATAGCACTTCTTTAAAGTGAAAAGACTGCAGTTTTCTATTCTTTAAACTGCTACTCACACCTGCAAAAAATGTTGCGAATATTGAGTTTGATATTAAATAGCGAGGTAATTCATCACCTGCTATCCCAATACTTTCAAAATAAAGACTCAGTACAAAAACGAATATTACTCCACCGCCAACTCCTAGTAAACCTGCTAGAAACCCACCAAATAAACCAGCGATTATGAGTAATACATACGTCAAATCTTAAGGCTTCAATGTATTAGCATAAACAGTTGGATTGTTTAAAACTGCAATTGCCTTTTTTACGTCATTATCATTGCCAAGAGCCCCCTCCGCTCTTCCTTTTCGGTAGTAATATCTTTCCAAAATTTCTAATCTTAAAATCTCCCTAATTTCTTCTTTATCACTCTCAAAGTCATCTGATTTCAAGGCATCTAAAAAGCTACTTAACTCATCAATCTCTTCTGCAACTGCCAAAGAATCTTTTCCAGCTAAGCTATTCTTTAATTGCCCTAATTTCTTTTCCGTTTTTGTTTTATAGGTGAAATCTGAGGCTTCTATAAAGTCTTTAAATTCCACAAGGTTGGCATCGGACACCGAAAACTCGCTTGGAGAAGAAATTGTTTTATGTTGGAAATAATAGTTTGTAACATAATCAAAAATCAAATACTCATTTATAAGACCTCTAACAAATGGAGACCTAGGCTTTTCTTTAATTTCAATGTCTGGATTTACTCCAGCTCCATCAAAAACTGTTCTACCAGCCTTAGTTTTAAATTCGGTAATTAATGAATCTGGTACCGCAGGAACATTACCATCAATATCTCTGGCTGCATAATCCAACCGTTGAATACATCTACCAGAAGCCGTATAGTATTTTGATGTAGTAACCTTTATTTGGGCATTGTATGTTAGAGACTGTGTAATTTGAACCAATCCCTTTCCAAATGAATTTCTGCCCAATACCACTCCTCTGTCGTAATCTTGAATTGAACCGCTAACTATTTCACTTGCTGAAGCTGATCCGCCATCTACCAAAACTGCAATGGGAATTTCTTTATCGTATGGCCTTTTATACGTTTTGTATTCCCTTGAGTGGTTTTTGTTTTTACCCTTTGTACTTACTACCAAATTATTTGCATCAACAAAAAGATTAACAATATCAACCGCCTCTTTAAGTAAACCACCAGGGTTTCCGCGCATGTCAAGCACAAATTTGGTCATTCCCTCTTTTTTGAGTTCCTCCATTTTCTCCTTAACTTCTTTGGCAGCATCCATTCTAAAGTTCTCAAACTTTACGTATCCCACATCATTAGTAAGCATTCCATAGTAGCTTACATTATCAACCTTTACTTCATCTCTCTTAAATTCTATCTCCTTTTCCACCCCATTTCTGCTATATCTAATCTTAACCAAGGTGTTTTCTTCGCCTTTAAGAATTTCGCTCATTTCCCTTACCGACTTTCCTTCAAGGCTTTTGCCGTCAATTTCAAGCATTATATCACCAGCAACCAAGCCTGCCTTTTGAGCTGGCCCATTTTCATATATTTCATCAATAACAAGGGTTTTATCATGAGAAACTATCCTTGCCCCTATGCCGGCGTAAGTTCCAGTTCGCTGAAATCTAAAATCTTCAACTTCTGATTCAGAGAAGTACACTGTATAAGGGTCAAGCTCAGAAAGCATGGCGTCAATTCCCTTACGCATTACTTTAGAGTGATCTATTTCATCTACGTATAGCTCATCAACCTTTTTGTATAGCGAAATAAAAATATCAAGGTTTTTAGATATTTCAAAATATCCACTGCCGTTTGCCAAAAGGAATAAGGCGCCAAAGAGCACGGCTGGTATGGTCAAAAATTTAAACTGTCTCTTCATGAAATGTATAGAATAGCACGAACCTAACTATTAGATTCTAATTGCGTATTTAACGATGTAAAAAGCTCTTTAATTGCCTTATCAATTCTATCGAATGGTTCTATTTTTTTACTTCGAAATATTATCAATAGCGCCAGCCCATCAGCATCATTAAGGTCGTTTCCATTAAGCCTTATTGCTTCCCTAATTCTCCTTTTGATCAGATTCCTATCAACTGCTCTCTTAAAAAATCTTTTCCCTACAACAATCACAATTTTAACACCTGGGTGATTTTGCTCATGTAAAAAACGTGCAAACAGAAAATCCCTGCCAAGTTTATTCTTAGCAGGGATTTCGGAAAACAGCTCCGAAATTGTTTCAGAGCTCTTTATCATGTACTTGCGCTTAATACCCAAGCGCTAGCGTTTTATGCTTTTTTTCTAATTTGAGAAGAAACACTTAGTTTCTTTCTACCTTTTTTTCTACGTGCAGCTAGTACTGCTCTTCCGCTCTTAGAACTCATTCTTTCGCGAAAACCGTGTTTGTTTCTTCTCTTTCTATTTGATGGTTGAAATGTTCTTTTCATGACGCTATTCCTGAAAAATGGTTTGCAAAAGTATAGCTATATTTTTAATTTCAAAACAATTATTTCCTTTTGATTTTTTTTAGCGAACGAAAAATCTTATTCACCATCTGCGGATAACATAATGACGAAATAGAAAAGACATTGAACGTTATAGTAAGATATTCGTGAGCAACACAGGAAAATTTTATGGATATGTTTAGAATTTTTATGGCGATAGCCTTGCTCATTGTTGGTAAAGGTGTACTCGCGCAGAGTGATGTTGCATTTGAAATAGGTAATGTAACATTCAATCAAGATAACACCCAAATGACTATCAATGTGAATATTTTTACAACAGCTGGTAGTGACTTCACACTTGGAGGTAGTAACACCAGTAATTGGACGGAAGTTGTGCTTAATTATTCAAATTCTCCCAATGATGTACAAAACCTACAGGCAGGAGAAATGATATTCCATTCGGCTACAGGCCCTTCACTTTATCGAATGGAAACAACAGATAACGGGACTGGTCAATTGACATTGAAAGTAAGGGGGCTTGCCGGAAGTAATTTTACTGTATCTAGCACGAAAACCACTCTGTTTCAAGTTACATTTGACTTGGGGCCTAATACTACTGGGTTGCACACCACAAATATTGAGACTGACCCAAATAATACTGTTGTGAAGCAAAAGGCAACAAACACTACACAAAATATTGATGATAACAGCTTTATTGACATCTCTGGACAGGCATTGCCAATCACATTGCAAGCTTTTAATATTCTTTTATCAAAAGACGTTATCTTATTAAATTGGACTACTGCAAGTGAGGAAAATAACGAAGGCTTTGAATTGCAAAGAAGTTATGATGGATTAATTTTTGAGCCAATTGGATGGGTAGATGGGAACGGAAATAGCTTATCACCAATTGATTATTCCTTTATTGATAGAGAAGCTAGCATTGGTAAGACAAAAACTATTTATTACAGAATTAGACAAGTTGATTTTGACGGTGTATTTAACTACACTCTAACCAGATCCATCAATTTAGATGGTTCAAGCAGCATCACCTGGTTTCCTAATCCTGCAAGAGAAAACATTATTGTAAACACCAACGAAATTGCCATAATTGAAGTTTACGACATGGCAGGTAAAACGGTTTTAACATCCAATACTCTTGAGTCTAATTCAGTAGATGTTAGCCGTATTGAAATGGGAACTTACTTAATGATCATCAAGAACATGAACGGTGAAGTTATTAGTCAAGATAAACTTCATATCAAATAGAAATTTCCTGTGTGTTAATTGACTTTAAGCCGTTTGAAGCGATTCAAACGGCTTTTTTATTCATCACCTTCTGGTCTCCCCTTCCACTCTCCCTTTTTCCAAGTCCTTTTTTCTTCGTTTATTAATTTCAAATATTCTCTTGAAGCATTGGGATTAATTAAACTATCGAGTTTTGGTTGCCCCGCTTCAATCCACGCCGAATACCAAAAGCTACCTATACAATGAATGGCCTTTCTCATTCTACGCTCCACCATACCATCAAGCCTAGCATGGTAAGCTTTACTAAATCCCCTACTGTACGTTTTTGCTAAAGTAACCCCTCTTTCTTCATATGCATATTTTGCACCATCTTCAAACTGTTCAGTAAGTTGCTTCTCAAAATCGAAAACTGAATCTAAAGCATAATGGCTTTGTTTTACGGCATTCCAAATTCTAATCTGTGGATTCCGTAAAAGCTTTGCCTTAGGTACAAAATAATTGTAATCTTCTGCGTAAAGCTCAGGCAACCTAGACTCCCAAAATCCATGAATCCCCTTTTGATCAGATAATTGACCATTGTAATTTTCCGTTGTATGTAACGGTACATGAGCATCAGCAATGTAGTGACCTAACTCAGCTGACAACCTCAATATTCTATCCCTATCATTTTCTTTAAAAGCACCTACCAACCAATAATATACCCTATTCACATGCCAAGGCACAATACCATAGGCTTGCAACGTATCTTCTGTTAGAAGAGAAACAGCAGAATCCCAATAAGTCGGTACAATTTCAAATGGCTTTTCTCCATAATGATCAATATCAATATAATGTCTCGGAGCTTCGTCTTTTGTAGCATATCTGCGTTTGTCAGGATCAACTGAGTGCTCGGTGAGATAGTCAATGTAAGTTTTGTAAAACTTAAACATCCCCCTTGGCAAGGTAAACACAGCTACTCTATTAATTCTTTTATGGCCAAAGAAACCCCAAGAATTAACTTTTGTGGCAAAAACTCCCTGAAGTACAATAGCTATTGAAAGAATCAGCAAGGCCTTTTTCATAAGCGCAAATAACAAAAAAGCCCCTTAACGGGGCTTTCCTATATATTTTCTGTCTTTTAAATTATTGAAGTTTAACGCCTGTTGCCAAGAATGTTAACTTCTCCTTATCTTCAATTATTGCATCAATTTCGCTTTGCTCTGCACCCGCATCTTCTAGGTAATGCTTCTGCTCGTCAATTGAGACGATTTCTCTTTTCATTTTTCCAGATATGTATGCTGTTTTGCCCATACAGTCCATAGGGACAAAAAAACCATAATCCTTAAACTTAACTCTCATGCTATTAGTAGAATCACCCAAGGTCATCCAACATCCTTTTACCTGACAAACAGCATCTACAGTGCCATGAAGTTTAACTTCTAATGAATCTGACTCTGAAATTTGTGAAAGAGCTTCTTCGTAGGAAATTGAACCTTCAAGATCAAATTCTTCTCCAAAAAAACCTGCTTCATTTGGGGTTATTTCTCCTTCTTGGTGCTCATGATCATGGTCGTCATGATTTTTTTCAACCATTTCTTCAGTTCCTACTGTTTCAGTATCAGCAGAATTCTCAGTGTTTTCCTTACACGAAAAGAAAACAAATACAAGTGCAAAAAGTAATAATGTGTATTTCATGATTTTATTCCTTAAATATGAATTGGTCTGTTCTCAGTTGCAGCAAGGCAAGCTTCTTTCATTGACTCTGTAAATGTTGGGTGCGCATGGCTCATTCTTGAAATATCTTCAGCAGACGCTCTATATTCCATTGCAACCACGGCTTCAGCTATCATATCAGCACAACGCGGCCCAAGCATATGAACGCCCAGGATTTCATCTGTTTCAGCATCGGCAAGTACTTTAACAAAACCTTCTTCGTCCATACTAGCTCTGGCCCTACCACTCGCTTTAAATGGAAAAGAACCCTTCTTATAAGCACGTTTGCTTTCTTTCAGTTGATCTTCAGTGTAACCCACTCCAGCTCCTTCAGGCCAGGTATATACTACACTGGGAATCAAGTTGTAATTGATATGTGGCTTTTGACCAGCGATTGATTCGGCAACTAAAACACCTTCTTCTTCAGCCTTATGCGCAAGCATAGCTCCTTTTACTACATCGCCTATGGCATAAACACCTTCTACACCAGTTTCAAGTTTCTCGTTTACAGGAATCCTCCCTCTTTCATCCGTTTGTAAACCGATATTCTCGAGACCTAAGCCACTTGTGTAAGGTTTGCGCCCTACTGAAACCAAGCAGTATTCGGCATTAAATGCTACTTCTTTCCCTTTTTTATCATCAGCTTTAATGGTAACAAGATTTCCATTCGTTGTTACTTCTTTAACCTTTGCTCCAAGACTAAATTTAATTCCAAGCTTTTTTAGCGACTTTAAGAGGTCCTTCCCTATATCAGCATCCATACCTGGAACAATTCTTGGCAGGTACTCAACTACAGTAACTTCAGTTCCCAATCGAGCGTATACGCTTCCTAGTTCGCAACCAATAATACCACCACCAATTACTACCATACTCTTTGGTAGGTCTGTAATGTCAAGGGCTTCGGTAGATGTTATTACCCTTTCTCCGTCGAGCTTGATAAATGGAAGGGACGCAGGCTCTGAACCCGTGGCAATAATTACTTTATTAGTTTGTATTTCTTGTTCTTCTTTCCCCTTAATTAAAATCGTATTACGTGATTTGAAAGAACCCATTCCTTCAAAAACATCAATTTTATTTTTGTTCATTAAATAACTGATCCCATCTGTAGTTTTTTTAACTACATCGTTTTTTCGATCAATCATTTGCTTCATATTCACTTGCAGATCATGCAGCTCGATTCCATGAGTTTTGAATGAATGAGCCGCATTATGATAGTGCTCTGAAGAATCAAGTAGCGCCTTTGACGGTATGCAACCAACATTTAAGCAGGTACCGCCTAATGTTTTTTCTTTTTCAATTAAAGCAGTTTTAAAGCCAAGTTGTGCAGCTCTAATTGCTGCTACATATCCTCCTGGGCCACTGCCGATAACAGTTACGTCGTATTTGCTCATATCTAATAATTTCTAAACTTCTAATAGAAGTCTAGCCGGGTCTTCAATAAGTTCTTTTACACGTTTTAAAAAGCTTACCGACTCTTTTCCATCAATAATTCTGTGATCGTAGGATAAGGCCACATACATTATTGGTCTTATTTTAATTTCTCCATTAACCGCCATTGGACGTTGTACAATGTTGTGCATTCCTAGAATGGCAGATTGATCACCATTAATTATTGGTGTTGACATCATTGAGCCAAACACCCCTCCGTTGGTAATGGAAAAGGTTCCACCCTGCATGTCATCAATTGAAATTTTATTCTCTCTAGCCTTTAATGCATAGTTCAAAACAGCCCTTTCGATTTGGGCCAGATTCATATTCTGAGCATCACGAATTACAGGAACAACTAAACCTTTAGATGTTGAAACAGCTATGCCTATGTCGGCATAATTGTAAGTAACAATGTGATTATCTTCAATTTTTCCATTTACCGATGGAAATTCAGCCAATGCCAAGGTTACAGCCTTTGTAAAGAATGACATAAAGCCTAACCCAACCTCATGCTTCTCTTTGAACATTTCTTTATAACGCTTTCTAAGATCCATTACGTTACCCATATCAATCTCATTGAAGGTGGTTAACATGGCTGTAGTGTTTTTCACTTCAACCAATCTCTTGGCAATGGTTTGTCTAAGTCGAGACATCTTGGCTTTCGACTCCGATCTTTCGGCAGACAATACTGGAACTCCACTTATTTCTGGTTGGGCTGGTTTTGAAGAAGGCAATTTGGCATTCTGCGCATCTTGTTTAGTAATTCTTCCGCCTACTCCTGTTCCCTTTACATTGTCAGAAGAAACTCCCTTTTCTGATAGAATCTTTGCTGCCGCGGGTGAAGGATGACCTTTTGCATGTGAATCTGTACTTGCTTGTAAAGGAGCAGCTGCTTCTTCAGTTGCGGTAGAAGTTTCATCAGTTACTTCAGATTTTCCAGTTCCTGCTGGAGCTTGCGCATCTGTATCAATTGATGCCAAAAGCGCTCCTATCTCCATATCATCCCCTTCTTCAGCAACAAGGCTTATAATCCCTGCGGCTTCTGCAAAAAGTTCTTGAGATGCCTTATCTGTTTCCATTTCGCAAATTGGTTGATCCATTTCAACGTATTCTCCGTCTTCAACCAACCACTGGGCGAGAGTTACTTCTGTAACTGATTCGCCTACATTAGGTATTTTTACTTCTAGTGGCATGAATTATATTTCAAAAGCTTGTTCAATAATTTGAGCTTGTTCTTTAAAATGAATTTTCTTAAATCCTGTACTTGGCGATGCGCTTGCCTTTCTAGAAATCAATTTTAACTTCTGGTTTATTTCGTATCTCAATAAAAATGTCCAAGCACCCATATTCTTAGGCTCTTCTTGAACCCATACAAATTCGGCACTTATATACTCGTTCATTAAAGCCTGAACTTTATCTTCTGGATAAGGGTACAACTGTTCTACCCTTACAATTACAATATCATCTCGGTTTTCAGCATCTTGTTTTTCAGCTAGTTCATAGTAAAGCTTTCCAGTGCACATTAGCACTCTTTTCACCTTTGTAGAATCTGAAGCTGGTTTATAAATAACTTCTTTAAAGCTACCATCTGTTAATTCTGAAACGGCAGAAACTGCTTTAGGATGACGTAGCAATGACTTTGGCGTAAAGACAACTAATGGCTTGCGAAAGCTTGTAATCATTTGCCTTCTAATCATATGAAAGAAGTTGGCTGGTGATGTTACATTGGCAACGATTATATTGTTCTCTGCTGCTAATTGAAGGTATCGTTCTGGTCTAGCATTACTATGTTCTGGGCCTTCACCTTCATAACCATGAGGTAGTAGCATTACCAAACTTGACATTCTTTGCCATTTCGACTCGGCAGAAACAATGAATTGGTCAATCATTACTTGAGCGCCGTTTGAAAAGTCGCCAAACTGAGCTTCCCAAATTATTAAGTTCTTTGGACTAACCATTGAATAACCATACTCAAAACCAAGAACACCAAATTCCGATAAATGCGAATTATAAATCCTAAGATTACCTGGTTGTTCTTGCTCAATAAAGTTTAAATTGTTATACGGTTTTTCTGAATGCTGATCAAAAACACATGCATGTCTATGAGAGAATGTACCTCTAACAACATCTTGTCCAGAAATTCTCACATTATACCCATCCATAAGTAATGAGCCATAAGCCAACAGCTCACCTAGTCCCCAATCTATATTATCTTCTGCGAATCTTTTTTTACGGTCTTCAAGAAGCTTTTGAACCTTTCTAATAGGCTCAATGTCGTCTGGATAATTTGTTAGAGCTTGTATAACCTTATCTAGCGTTTCGTCTGTGGTAGATGTATCAATTACACTTTTGTGATCTACTTCCGACTTTAATATTTTATACCATTCTTTTTCAAGAGGTTGAGGTGTGTATGGCAGCGACTTTTGTTTTACGTCATTCAATCTATCCTGTAGCAAGCTTTTAAATTCCTGCTCCATTTGTTTAGCCAATTGAGCTTCAATATCACCAGAACCTATGAGCTTTTGTGAGTAAACTTGTCTTGGATCAGGATGTTTTGAAATTAAGGAATAAAATGAAGGCTGAGTAAACCTTGGCTCATCGCTCTCATTATGCCCATGCTTTCTGTAACAAACCATGTCAATCCATACATCTTTATGAAATTTTTGACGGTATTCTACAGCAAATTCGATGGCATATACAATTGCTTCAGCGTCATCTCCATTTACATGTATAATTGGTGCATTGACAATTTTACCAATTGAAGAAGAATAGGTAGAAGATCTTGCATCTTCAAAGTTGGTTGTAAACCCAACCTGGTTATTAATTATGAAGTGTATTGTTCCTCCGGTTTGATAACCACTTAGCTGAGACATTTGAACAATCTCATAAACAACACCTTGACCAGCCACGGCACTATCTCCATGAATTAAAATTGGGATAACTGCATTTGGATCTCCTTTGTGCAAAGAATCTTGTTTCGCCCTACTATAGCCTAATACAACCGGGTCAACTGCCTCGAGATGTGATGGATTTGGTGTTAGATGCAATGTCACATCATTCCCTGAGGCCGTATTTACTTGTGAACTAAAGCCTAGATGATATTTAACATCGCCATCACCCATAGGTGTATCCATGTCAATATTACCTTCAAACTCACCAAATATGTATTCGTAAGTTTTGCCTAAAACATTAGCCAAAACATTGAGCCTACCTCTATGAGCCATACCAATAACTACTTCTTGGCCACCTCTAGCTCCCACTTCGTTAATTAGGGTGTCCAGGGCTGTTATGGTATTCTCTCCACCTTCTAAAGAGAAACGTTTTTGCCCTACATACTTGGTTCCTAAAAACTTCTCAAACACAACGGCTTGATTTAACTTTTCTAGGATGCGTTTTTTCTTCTCAATTGAAAACCCAAAATTGACATCTCTACTCTCAAACTTGGAAGTAATCCACTCAATCTCTTCACCTTCTCTAATGTGTTTGTATTCAATTCCAATACTACCGGCGTAAAGATCGATTAACCTATTTTGAATTTCATCCAGAGAAGCCCCCTCCATCCCAATAGCTTTTCCGGCCAAAAATCCAAGACTTAAATCTTCTTGAATTAAGTTTTTATCTGCCAACTCTAACATGGCATGCCTATCTCTTCTCTCCCTAATTGGGTTGGTTTTAGAAAGCAAATGTCCTCTTTTCCTATACCCTTCTATAAGGCTGAACACCCTTAACTCCTTTAAAACCTTATCATTTGAAACAGTTTTGTCTGCGCCTTGATTTAATGCAAAATCAAACCCTTCAAAAAATTTACCCCAAGTTGCGTCAACGCTGTTTGGGTTTTCTAAATACGCTTGATAAAGTTGTTCAATAAATTGCCCTTCAGCATTGGCTACATATGATGGCAAGCTCATATTTTTTTTGTAGATCAAAAAATTTGCGCAAATATAGCTATCAATAGCGCTTTTTATGGATTGGATTAATTTTCTATAAAAGCCCAAACTAACTCACAATGGCCCACGTTTTGAAATGATTATTCACAGATATTTGTAAATTCGATTTTAATCGAACTGTATGTTCATTATGAAGAGATTAGTTACTGTTTTTCTTTTTACAATGTTGGCCAACTTATGCGCCTTCAGCCAATTTCCAAATACTAGTTCTTGGATAATCAATGGCCAACAATATTTTAGGCTAGCCGTAATTGAAGATGGCATCCATAGTGTCTCAAAAGATGACCTAAAAGCATTGGGAGTACCAACAGAAACCATTGCCAATGATTTTTATCGAATTTTTGAGCATGGCAAAGAAATCCCCATAAATGTGACAGCCGAAAGCATAGAATTCTATGCTGAAAGAGCCAAAGGTGATTTAGACTCCCTCTTGTATGAAGTAAAGGATGATCAAATAGCAAAAAGCTACAGTCACTATGTAGATACAGCTTACTACTACCTAACATTCGGGAGTATTTCTGGTCTTAGATACACTCCACAAACAAACACTAGTACAGCTGGATTAAACAAAGTAAGGGAGTACAAGAAAACAGTTTTTGTGAAGTACAATTCAAATTATGAGTTAGGAGAGCGATTGTATCCAACATTACAACACCCTGCATACAAAGCAGGGGATTGCTGGGTTTCGAAGCGTATTTCACGTAATCTAAGTATCAGTAATACAATAGATTTGTCAGATTTTAAAGCTGGAGGCATAGGTACATTTAAAACTACGGTTATTGGCGCAAATAATCGCTCAGCTGATGCCGCAGTTAATGATGGATACAATAATCAAATCTTAATTGAAATTAACAATGGGAGTTGGATTGAAAAATCAAGAAAACTTTTTGCTGGCTTTACAAGACATGATCTTGAATTTAATTTTGACAATAGTGACCTTAATGTCAGTGGCATCCAATTCAAAATCAGCCATGATCGTTCATATAACGGGAATGCTACAGCATTTAGAGGGGTTTCAAATATTGCAGAAGTAGAAATAACTTATGATGCGGTAACATTCCTCGTTGACGGAAAAAAAGGCTACTTTGAACTTCCTGCTTCAAACGTGGATCAGCACATAGAAATTGGAAATATCTCATCCCCTGACATGAGAATATTTGACCAGGAGAATAATTGGACATTCAATTACATCGAAGCAAATGATAAAGCCAGCCTGAGACTACCTGCGAGTAATGAAGGTTATAAATTAGTAATATCGACAGAAAACAGCATTACCCCGATAAAACCAATTAAAACCAAAATTTCAGCCACCGAAATTAAAACCAATACCGACTATCTTATTATAAGCAGTAAAAAACTCTCGAGCTCGGCCATAGAGTATCAACAATACAGAAGTAGTGCAAGTGGCGGAGGCTTTAACGTGGAACTGGCTTATGTCGAAGATATTTTTAAAGAGTATTATTTTGGATATCATCATCCATTAGCTGTAAAACTCTACCTTAACGAGGTTTTTAAAAAAAACATAGACTTAGAAAACGTTCTTTTTATTGGGAAGGCCCTTAATCCATCTTACCTTAAAGAAAATGGAGTATTTAACTATGATGGAGATTTAGTTCCTTCAATTGGTTCTCCTTGTTCTGACTGGTATTTTGGGTACAAAATTGATAACAATAGAATTGTGGCTCCTTTTAGTATCGGAAGAATAAGTGCACTTAAGAATCAAGACGTTCTTAATTACTTGGCAAAGGTTAAGGCACATAGCAAACTTGGTAATGAACCATGGAGAAAGGATGTAATGCACATTAGTGGAGGCAAATCTGGGGCCGAACTAACTAGGTTTAGTAATTACATGAGCGCACTAGGTGAAATAATTGAGAGCCCAAATGTTGGCGCAAATGTGTACTATTTTGGTAAAGAAAAAGGTTTAGTCGTAGATGAAGATCTCAAAAAAGTAATTTTAGAAAGGGCGAATAAAGGTTTAGGCTTTTATTCATATTTTGGCCATGCGGCGCTTAATGTAACTGAAGTTGACATTGGGATTCCTATAGAATACAATAATGCTGATAAACCAGCGGTAATGTATTTTGCCGGATGTGTTTTAGGAGGTTGTTATGAATCGAATGGTTCACTTGGCGAGGAGTTCATACTCAGTGAAACTGGAGCGGTAGTGTGGTTGGCGGCTTCAACTTTTTCATTTGAAACAACTGTATATGACTTTACCAATACATGGTATAATGAATATTCAAGGACATTATATGGCAAGTCAATTGGGGTTATTAGCCAGTCAAGCATTGAGAAATTCATTGGAGAAGGCAAAGACCCTTATAAGGAATCTCAGGGTTGGCAAATGATTTTGCAAGGAGATCCTGCATTGACCTTATATGCTCCTGAATACCCTGATTATAGCATTTCTGATGAAGACATCTTTGTTACTCCAGAGGATGTTACGGCTCAATCTGACTCTTTTTATGTGAATATAATAATCAAAAACATAGGCAAAGCAGTTAATGAAAAACTGCCAATATCCTATACCTTGAATTTTCCAGATGGTACTAGCTTAGCTGATTCTGTCGTTGCAGCCAATGTGTATAATACCGGTACGTTTGTTTTTACTATATACAACACCAATAATCTATTTGGCACACATAGTATTGAAATCGAATTAGACCCCAATAATTCTATCCGGGAGTTAGATGAAGGTAATAACCGCGCTAGCTACGAATTCACACTTTTCTCAAACGGTTCTGTAGGCCTATTTCCACCAGATTATGGGATTGTAAATAGTCTTCAAATGGAACTTATTGGTCAAAGTCTTGATCAGAAATCAACAAGTAATATTTTTCAATTTGAAGTTGATACAACACCATCATTTAGAAGCCCATGGAGGAAACAAAGTGGAGACATTAATGGAGCACTTGTAAGAGCTTGGAAGGTAAACTTATTAGAGCTAGATTCTCAAGATTACTATTGGAGATTGAGGCTAAAAACAAATGAAGGTTATAGTCCCTGGTCCTCTAAATCTTTTAGCTTCATCGAAAACTCTTTAGAAGGTTGGGCTCAGATTGACTTTAAACAACTGGATAATTCAGCCAAAACTGACATTTACACTGATACTGTTGATGAATCTTTTAATTTTTTCAGAATAACATCGCCAGGCCAGTTTATTGTACAGAACCACGGAAGAGATTTCCCAATAACCGGAAATTACACTTTTGGCAAAAAGTCAATACAAAATGACCTGAAGCTTTTTAGAAGAAATGACTATTCGCAGGTAGATGGTAATAGAAGTTATAATGGTATTATTTGTTATGTATTCGAACCAAACTTAAATGAGAATGATGGGTTTAATAGTTGGAGCTTGGATATGGGACCAAAAGTGTACGAACGAAACGATGAAATGCGATTTGATTGGATGAAGTCAGAAACTGAAATTGTTCCAGAAATACTCGATAGTTTCATTTCATTTTGCAACCAAATTCCTGAAGGCTACCATGTACTAATGTATTCCGGCTACTACCACAGGTTCAAGGATTTACCAAACAGGTTTTACAATGCTATTGAAAGCTTTGGAAGTGCACAAATAAGAAAAGTAGAGAATAATGGAGTGTGGCTTATGGTAGGCACCAAAGGATATGAGCCTGGTAAAGCTCATGACGAGCAGTACACCACCAAACAAGATTCCCTTTTGGAAAGCTCTACAACATTTATAATCGTAAATAGTAAGGGACGTTTAACATCTCAAAAAATCGGGCCTTCGAAAAAGTGGAGATTTCTAACATTAAGATCTATTGGAATAAATAATCCTTCTGACTTAGTAAATAACAGTTATAATATAATAGCTATTGATACAGTCGGGGTTAAATCTATTCTAATTGATAACTTTAGGAGAAGCACACTTGACCTTTCATTTATTGACGCCGAAAGATATCCGTACTTGCAAATAGAACTTATTACTGAGAATAGACAAACATACTCACCAGCTACCCCAATTAGATGGATTGTAAATTATGATTACTTACCCGAAGGTTTGGTAAGTTCTGATGTTGCCTATTCTTTTAATTCGGATACTATACAAAAAGGTCAAGAGCTAACTTTCGAAATTGGATATCAGAATGTTTCCAACCTTTCATTAGACAAAATCCCTGTTCAATTCGAAATAGTAGACAAAAATAGACTGCTTAAATCTTTAGAATTTGACACTTTAAAAGCACTAGCTCCTGGAGAATCGATAATTATTAAAAGAAGCTTCAGCAGCGACGAACTGCTCGATGAAAACAAATTAGTATTAAAGACAAATCCAAACCTTTCTATTCCAGAACTTTACTCATTTAACAATAACTTCGAAAAAACTTTTTTTGTAGAAGGTGACAAAGAACGACCAACACTCGAAGTTACCTTTGATGGAGTTAGAATTATGGACGGTGATATTATTTCTCCAAAACCAACAATTGTAATAACAGGAAAAGACAACAATGGATTTTTTCTTTTAGACAACCCCGATTTTTTTGATGTTTACCTTGCAAAACAAGACTCGGCATTGGTTAGAATAGATGAAAACACAGCAGGTTTTGTTTTTAAACCTGCAAGTGAACAAAATACGACGGCAAGAATTGAATTCAACCCAGCTAGACTTGATGATGGAAATTACATACTTTCAATACAGTTGAGAGATGCTTCAGGAAACAAATCTGGAAATGTGGCCTATTCTGTTAATTTCGAAGTGGTAAGAAGCTCTACGGTAACCAACTTTTATCCTTATCCAAACCCATTTTCAAGTAACATGCGTTTTGTATTTACCCTTACAGGAGAAAAAGAGCCTGATGATATTGTGGTACAAATCATGACAATTTCTGGAAAAACGGTAAGGGAGATTCATAAAAATGAGCTTGGACCGATTAAAATAGGTCATAACACTTCAGAATTTACATGGGATGGAACTGATACATATGGAAATAGACTTGCAAATGGTGTTTATATTTACAGAGTAAAAACAGTTATTGAAGGAAAACAAGTTGAACATAGAAACACAACAAGTGACAACTCTTTTAAAGAAGGGTTTGGCAAAATTTATATACTCCGATAACACTGACGAATTTGCAACCAAGATCATTTCTTGGCTTAAAAAGAAGCAACCTCATACTTTTTTACTTTTATATAGCGGCCTTAACTCCAAAGCGCCACCACCCAACAATAAAAAGTTGTTGCTTGGTGTATCCTTTAATAAACCCGCTTCAATCAATCAACTAGAAAGTATTACACCCAATAATGGCGATATTCCGCTCTTAGGATATTTATCTTACGAATTGAAAAATCAATTTGAAAAATTGAAATCTACTGGGTCCAAAATATCAAATGGGGAACAAATTTCATTTTTCAAGCCAGATTATTATTTAGAAATAAACTCAAATAACGAGATACGAACGACTTCTGAAAAAACATTTTTAGAAATTAATGCACCAACTAATCATTTGATTATTTCCAAAAATGATAAGAACAATTGCGAGGTTGAGTTCAATAAAGATGTTAGTGATGAAGATTACCTGAGCAATATTGAGTTAATCAAAGAAAATATTAAAAATGGTAGTGTTTATGAGCTAAACTATTGCCGAAAATTTGAAGCCAAGGTTTCAATTGACCCGTATAGTGTTTTTGCCCTTCAAATGAGTAATAATCAAAGCCCATATTCATTTTTATTCAAAAACGATATTGAATTTGTAATTAGCGGAAGCATGGAGAGGTTTCTATGCAAAAAAGGAAATAAACTTATCTCTCAGCCTATTAAAGGCACTTTGAAAAATAAAAACCAAAATATTGCCAAAGAACAAAAGCAATTGCTCAACGATGCAAAAGAAAGAGCTGAGAATCTTATGATTGTTGACCTTGTTAGAAACGATTTGAGTAAATGTTCGATCACTGGTTCCGTGAAGGTTCAAGAGCTTTTTGGGATATATAGTTACCCATCAGTTCACCAAATGATTTCTTCAGTTAGCTCAAGAGTAAAGGCTGAAACATCATTTTCTGAAATAATTCAATCGTTGTTCCCTATGGGTTCAATGACAGGTGCACCAAAAATTAGCGCAATGAAAACCATTGACGACCTTGAGACATTTCAAAGGGGCTTGTTTTCTGGGGCTTTTGGTTATATAATGCCAAATGGAGATTTTGACCTAAATGTTGTAATTAGATCTATTTTTTACAATTCAAAAAGTCATTTAATAAATATTCCTGTTGGTTCAGCAATTACAATAGATTCAAATGGAGAACAAGAGCTTAACGAATGCAACCATAAAATTGATTACCTTAAAAAGCTAATTTCAAATTGCAGATTAGATTCTAATTGATCATGCAAAAAATTATTTACCGGGTATCGATAATAATTGTTTTTTCTTTTACTTTTTTCATTTGGGGTTACCTTACTTCATCATTTCATAACTTCCCTCATACTCAAGTTAAAGAATTAATACATTATACTAAATCTTTAAAATCAAACCTTTATTGGTTTTTACACAAAAATGATTCAATTTATAGTATTAATGAACGTTTTCAAGTTTATAATAATGAATTGAATGGTTCCGTATTAATTGCTGAGCAAGATGAAAATGAAGACTGTTGGATAAGAATTTGCACGCTAAACGGGTCCGTTAAGAGAGAGTTTAAAGTTGACTTTAAACTGTACGAAAAAGAATTCGAAAAGGATTTTGACAGAAGAAAATGGTCGCCCAAAGCTAAAGAGTTGAGGTACTTTATTCATGGAATGGCACTTTTACCTAACAATCAACTAGTGTTTAATATTGAATATTTGGGCATTGTTTGTTTAGATAGCCTTAATGAAATAAAATGGACGCGAGGTATATACACTCATCATTCATTAACTGTTGATAAACAAGGAAACCTGTGGGTGTGTGGTCCAAGAAAACTTAACATCGAATCAGATAATGTTTATGGTGAAGATGAGACAATTCTATGTCTATCTCCAATTGACGGAAATGTAATAAAGGCTTGGTCAATGAAAGATCTTCTTTATAAAAATGGACTGACAGCTTTTGCCTATCCAATGATTGACACTTCTGTAAGTGACCCATTTCACATCAATGATGTAGAACCTTATCTTTTGGATGATTCAACGGGTTTTTTCAATAAAAATGATGTTCTTATTTCAATGAGAAATATTAGCACCATATTAGTTTTCAATAAAACCAATGATTCAGTTAAATATATTAATTCTGGATCTTTCTGGCGCCAACATGACCCAGATTTCTTTTCTCGTAATTCAATAACTTTATTTGATAATAGAATGCCTTTACCAAGAAAAAATAGTTCTATAAGCAGAGTTATTGAGTTAAATGCTGTTTCGGGAAAAACAAAAAGCATTTTTGAAGTCACAAAAAAAGGAAGAACATTTATTACAAATACAATGGGGAAACATCAATGGATAAATAAAGACTATTTACTTATCACATTTCCATTTAATAGCTCAGCGATTATTGTAAATAGTAATAGTAGGCTTATTTGGGAGCATTCCAATATTACAAGCAAAAATTCCAAAGGGGTAATTTTCGATTGTGTATACTTCAAAAATTAAACTTCTACTCCTCTACAATTACATATACATCTTCACCCTGTTTTTTCATGTAGAAATTCTCCCTAGCATATTTCTCTAATTCTTCTTCATTTTCTTTAAGCCTTAGTTCTTCTTTTTGGAGCTCAATTACTTCAGTAGTGAAGAACTCTTTGTCATCTTTCAACTTTTTAATTTCATTATCAATTGCTTTTCTAGTTACCCAATCATTTTGGTCAAAAAAGCCAATCCAAATTAAAAAGAAACACGTAACAATAAAGTACTTGTTCTTCACTACATGAAGTAAATTGCTCAATAGTTTTTTTATTTTACAAATGGCATTTCATTGCCAAAATATGTTGCAGATGCACCTAAGCTGTCTTCGATTCTCAACAATTGATTATACTTAGCAATCCTGTCAGTTCTAGAAGCACTTCCTGTTTTGATTTGACCCGCATTTAGCGCTACACTTAAATCAGCTATAGTAGTATCTTCACTTTCACCTGACCTATGACTAATTATGGTTGTTAAACCATTTCTTGCGGCCAGTTGAACAGTTTTTATTGTTTCGGTTAAAGTTCCAATCTGATTTAGCTTGACCAAAATTGAATTTCCAGCTCCCATTTCAATTCCTTGTGCAAGCCTTTTTTCATTTGTAACAAACAAGTCGTCACCAACAATTTGGGTGTTAGCTCCAACCATATCAGTCAATTTAGTAAAGCCCGACCAATCATCTTCACCCAATGCATCTTCAATTGAAAGTATTGGATACTGTTTTACCCAGTTTGCCCAATAATCAACGAGCTCGTCAGAAGAAATTACTTTACCTGATGATTTATAGAATTTATAACCACCATCTACTACCATTTCAGTAGCAGCGGCATCCATTGCAATATAAACTTCACTTCCGGCTTTGTAACCTGCGTTTTCAATCGCCTTTAGAACTACTTCAATCGCTTCTTCATTTGATGACAAATTAGGAGCAAAACCACCTTCATCACCTACATTGGTTGAATAACCTTTTGATTTCAGTTCTTTTTTAAGTTGATGGAAAATTTCTGTTCCACAACGCAAAGCTTCTCTAAATGAAGGAGCGCCTACAGGCATTACCATAAATTCCTGAAAGTCGATCTTATTATCGGCATGCTGACCACCATTAAGAATATTCATCATTGGAACTGGTAGCTTATTAGCACTAACCCCACCAATATATTGATATAACGGTATCTGTAATTCATTAGCTGCTGCTCTTGCAATGGCTAAAGATGCCCCAAGAATGGCGTTAGCTCCGAACTTTGCTTTGTTTTCAGTTCCATCAGCATCTATCATTGCCTGATCTAAATCTGCTTGTGCAAATACATCGTTACCAACTAATAATTCTTTAATAGATGTATTGACATTGTTTACAGCATTTAAGACACCTTTACCAAGGTATCTACTTTTATCACCGTCTCTTAATTCTACAGCTTCATAGGCACCTGTTGATGCACCTGATGGAACTATAGCAGATCCAGTCGCGAATTCTGTTTGAACTTCTACCTCAACTGTAGGATTACCTCTTGAGTCTAATACTTCTCTAGCGTAAACGTTAGTAATAGTTGACATTTTTACTTTTTAATTTGTTTTAAAAATTGATCAAATAAATATTTTGAATCGTTTGGTCCTGGTGCAGCCTCAGGGTGATACTGCACACTAAAAGCAGGTAGAGTTTTATGTTTAATACCTTCTACGGTATCATCATTTAAGTTCATGTGCGTAATTTCAAGATCATTATTCAACTCAACGTCCTCTTTACTAATTGAGAATCCATGATTTTGTGATGTTACTTCACATTTTCCAGTTGCAAGATTAATTACAGGATGATTTATTCCCCTATGCCCATTATGCATCTTATAAGTTGAAACGCCCTGGCTTCTTGCGAATATTTGATGCCCCAAACAAATACCAAAAAAAGGTTTTTCAGTATTTAGCATATCTTCGACTGTTTCTACAGCATAATCCATTACCGCCGGATCCCCGGGTCCGTTAGAAGCAAAAAAACCATCTGGCGTCCATTCCATTATTTTAGAAAACTTCGAGTTCGCTGGAAAAACCTTCAAATAACACCCCCTACTTGCAAGGTTCTCTAGAATACTCTTTTTCACTCCAAGATCTAATACGGCAATCTTAACCGAAGATTCTTCATTACCAACAAAATATGGCTCTTTAGTGGTAACTAAAGAAGACAGCTCCAATCCGGCCATACTTGGAACCTTAGCAAGTTCCTTTTGCAAATGACTATTTTCTATATTCTCTGAAGATATTATGCAATTCATTGCACCTTTATCCCTTACATGTTTAACTAAGGCACGTGTATCTACACCAGTAATTCCTACAATTTTTTCATCTAGTAGATATTGCTGAATCTCGTCATCAGCCATTGGTCTAGAAAATAAATTGGTGTAATTTCTTGTAATTAACCCCTTTATCTTTACGCTTTCCGATTCAGAATCACTGTTTTTAGTTCCATAATTACCAATATGTACATTTGTCATAGTAATTACTTGTCCATAATACGATGGGTCTGTAAAAATCTCTTGATACCCCGTCATCCCCGTATTAAAACATACTTCACCAGTAGTTGTACCAATTTTGCCAGCCGACCAACCTTCAAATACGGCCCCGTCTTCGAGCATAACTTTTGCGGGAACCTTTTCGAAATACTTCATATCTATTGCATTAAAAAAGGGATGAAGCAAATTTAACTTCATCCCTTTTTTATTATAAGAATATTATCAAGATTAATCTTCTTTCTTTTCTTCTTCAGAATCAGAATTATCTATTACTTGATCACTACTATCAGAAGAATCTTCAATTATATCAGTAGCTATTTCTTCAGCATTAGTCTCTTCCACTTCTGAAACTGTTTCAGATACTTCTGCTTTCTTTCCACCTCGTCTTCTTCTTCGCTTAGAAGTTTTACCCGCTGACTTACTTTGGGTATACATATCATTGAAGTCTACTAATTCGATAATTGCCATTTCAGCATTATCGCCTAATCGTGCTCCAAGTTTTATAATTCTTGTATAACCACCATCTCTATCTGCTACTTTTCCGGCAACCGATGTAAACAGCTCTTTTACCGCATGTTTATCTTGAAGATATTTAAATGCCACTCTACTTGCATTCATTAAATCATCTCCACTTTCGTTACCTTTTGCTTTGGTAATTACTGGCTCAACATATTGTCTCAAAGCCTTTGCTTTGGCAACAGTTGTTTTTATTCTTTTATTAAGAATTAATGAGCTGGCCATGTTTCTAAACATTGCCTTTCTATGGCCCACTTTTCTTCCTAAATGATTAAACTTTTTTCCGTGTCTCATTTTCTTAATCTTCGTCTAATCTATACTTAACTGTATCCATACCAAAGGTCAAGCTCTTGTCTCTAACTAGCTCTTCAAGCTCAGCCAATGATTTTTTACCAAAGTTTCTGAATTTCAATAAATCAGCAATATCATACTGCACCAAGTCTCCTAGAGTTTTAATTTCAGCAGCTCTTAAGCAATTGAACGCTCTAACTGAAAGATCTAAGTCAGTAAGTGGAGTTTTAAGAAGTTTACGCATATGTAAATACTTCTCATCCACTTGGCTATCTTCCTTCTTCATCTCGCTGTCAAGCGTAATGTTTTCATCTGAGAACAACATCATATGCTGTATCATAATCTTAGCCGCTTGTTTCAAGGCTTCTTCAGGATGAATAGATCCGTCAGTTTCTAAGAATATGATTAATTTCTCGAAATCCGTTGCTTGTCCTACACGCGTATTTTCAACTTCATAACGCACAAGTTTAATTGGAGAGTAAATGGCATCAATAGGAATTAAACCCACTGGTGCTTCTTTTGGCTTGTTGTCATCAGCCGGAACATATCCACGACCTTTGCTAACCGTTAACTCAACTTCCAATTTAACCGAAGGCTCCATTGAACAAATAACATGCTCTGGATTTAATACTTGAAAAGCACTTGATGCTTTTCCTATATCAGCTCCTGAAAGGCTATCTTGGCCATTAATAGAAATGAAGATTTTCTCTTCTTCTTCTTCTCCAATTGGCTTAAATCTAACCTGCTTAAGATTTAATACAATCTCAGTAACATCTTCGTAAACGCCACTAATTGTAGAGAACTCGTGTGGTACACCGTGAATTCTTAAAGATGTAATGGCATAACCTTCTAAAGATGAGAGTAAAACTCTTCTTAAGCTATTACCAATAGTTACACCATAACCTTTCTCTAGAGGTGCAAATTCGAAAGTTCCATCAAAATCGGAAGCTTTCTGCATTACTACTCTTTCAGGTTTATGAAATGTTGCAGTACTCATATTTAAATCTTCAATTAGGTTATTTAGAGTAAAGTTCCACAATCAACTGCTCCTTGATGTTTTCAGGAATCTCGTCTCTTTGAGGATAGTTTACAAATTTTCCACTTAACGCAGCAGCATCCCATTCTAGCCAAGAAAACCCTTTGTTTCCACGAGCTAATGAGTCTGAAACCACTTGTAAAGTTCTTGATCTTTCTCTTACCGACACTACGTCGCCGGGACGAAGCGCATATGAAGGAATGTTAACGATTTCTCCATTTACTAGAATGTGCTTGTGCAAAACAAATTGTCTTGCAGCTCTTCTTGTGGGAGCAATTCCTAAACGAAAAACAGTATTATCTAATCTCCCTTCCAAAAACTTCAATAAGTTTTCACCAGTAATACCTTTCTTACTTGCAGCTTTATCAAAAAGGTTTCTGAACTGTCTTTCAAGCATACCATAAGTATATTTCGCTTTTTGCTTTTCAGCTAATTGCACAGCATACTCTGACTTCTTACCTCTTCTTTTATTCGGTCCATGTTGCCCTGGGCCGTAAGGTTTTCTATCTAAAGTTTTATCAGGTCCGAAAATTGGATCTTTAAACTTTCTAGCAATTTTTGTTTTGGGTCCTCTATATCTAGCCATTGGATACTCTTTTTTAGATTAAACTCTCCTTCTTTTAGGTGGACGACAACCGTTATGCGGAACTGGAGTTACATCGTAAATAGTTTGTACCTCAATTCCTGAGTTATGAAAGGTTCTTATCGCAGAATCTCTTCCTGATCCTGGACCTTTTACATAAACGTCGGCTTTTCTCATTCCAAGATCATAAGCCACCTTAGAACAATCTGTAGCCGCAACTTGCGCTGCATAAGGAGTATTTTTCTTAGAACCTCTAAACCCCATTTTACCAGCTGAAGACCATGAAATTACATCACCATTTGCATTAGTTACTGAAATGATAATATTATTAAATGTAGCCTTGATAAAAATCTTGCCGATAGGGTCAACAACAACTTTTCTTTTACGAGTCGTAGTTTTTGAAGATTGCTTAGCCATATACTATTATTTAGTAGCTTTTTTCTTGTTAGCTACGGTCTTTCTCTTTCCTTTTCTAGTACGTGCATTCGTTTTGGTTCTTTGTCCGCGAACAGGTAAACCTTTTCTATGACGCAAACCACGATAACATCCAATATCAAGTAAACGCTTAATATTTACCTGAGTTTCAGACCTTAAATCACCTTCTACTTTGAAAGTTTCGTTTATGATCTTTCTAATGGCAGTTAACTGCTCATCTGACCAGTCTTGTACCTTAATATTGTAATCAACATTGGCTGTGTCCAATATCTTTTTAGCTGTAGAATTACCAATTCCGTAAATGTAGGTTAAGCCTACAATTCCTCTTTTATTTCTTGGTAAGTCAACTCCTGTAATACGTGCCATTCTAGTGTTGTCTTTGTTTAAATCGTGGATTTTTCTTGTTAATCACATAAACCCTGCCTTTGCGGCGAACCACTTTACAGTCAGAGCTGCGTTTCTTAACTGAAGTTCGTACTTTCATGTTACTTGTATCTATAAGTTATCCTTCCTTTGGTAAGGTCATAGGGCGACATTTCAACTTTCACCTTATCACCTGGTAATATTCTTATATAGTGCATTCTCATTTTACCAGAGATATGCGCCAATATTTCGTGGCCATTTTCAAGCTCTACTCTAAACATTGCGTTTGGCAGTGCTTCTATCACTTCACCATCTTGCTCAATTGTAGCTTGTTTTGCCATTTCTATTTTCTATTTTTTTGGGCTTGCAAAAGTAAGTAATATTTCATTACGCAATACCACCTACTGAAGAAGTTGCTCTTCCCTTAGCTCTTCCTGATCTTAGCAATCCATCGTATCGCTTCATAAGCAAATGACTGTTGATTTGCTGAATTGTGTCTAAAATCACCCCAACCATAATCAACAATGATGTTCCACCAAAGAAATATGCAAATCCCTGATCTACTCCAAAAATCATTGCGAATGCAGGGAAAATCGCTACCGCTGCTAAAAATAACGATCCAGGAAAAGTAATTCTACTCATTACTTCATCAATGAAATCAGCAGTATCCTTTCCTGGCTTAATACCTGGAACAAAGCCACCATTTCTTTTTAAGTCATCAGCGATTTGTGTTGGATTAATAGTTACCGCAGTGTAGAAATATGTAAAAGCAATAATCAATACAGCAAACGTCAAATTATAAACCCAACCTGTATAATCATTAAAAGCTACGCTTAATGCACTCATAGAGTCACTATCAGGAAACAATCCTGCAAATGCTGCTGGTAAAAACATTAGTGCTTGAGCGAAGATTATTGGCATTACACCAGATGCATTAACCTTAAGTGGTAGAAAGTCTCTTTTACCTCCCTGAGGTTTGTTTCCAATAACCCTTTTTGCATACTGAACAGGAACTCTTCTCACACCTTGCACTAGCATTACCGTAAGAAGTATTACAAAAAGTAGTATTACTACTTCAAGAATCAATACAATTAAACCTGCACCTTCTCCACTCATTCTATTAGCTACTTCTTGAGCAATTGATTGAGGGAAGCGGGCAATGATTCCAATCATGATTATTATCGAAATACCGTTACCTATTCCTCTATCAGTAATTTTTTCACCTAGCCACATTACGAATAATGTACCCGTTGTTAATAGTATAACATTTACGGCCATAAACAAGCCTTGTGACATGTCATCAACAATTACACCACTTTCTGATTGGTTTTGTAGATTAATAAGATAACTAAACGCTTGTACCACCGTAATGGCTATAGTTAATAAGCGAGTTATCTGATTTTGCTTGTTTCTGCCTGACTCTCCTTCTTTCTGCAGCCTTTGGAAATATGGTACCGCAATACCCATCAATTGTATTACAATTGACGCGGAGATATATGGCATAATTCCCAAAGCAAAAATTGAAGCCCTAGAGAAGGCTCCACCGGCGAAGATGTCAATCAAACCTTGAAGACCTTTTTGTGCTTGCTCAGTGTATTGATTCAATGCATTAGTATCAATTCCTGGCAATACCACGAATGAACCAAACCTGTATACAGCAATAAAACCTAAAGTAATCAGAATTTTATTTCTGAGTTCCTCAATTTTCCAAATGTGCTTGATCGTATCTAAGAACCGTTTCATTTATTCAATTACAGTGTTGTACAAGAACCTCCTTTCCCTTCTATTGCTTCTTGAGCACTTTTAGAGAAAGAATGTGCTGAAACATTCAAAGTAGAGTTAACTTCTCCCCTACCCAAAATTTTTATTTTATCGTTTTTTTGCGCTAAACCGTTTTCAACGAAAGTGTCAAAATTGATGTCAGTAACACCAGTTTTTTCATTCAATTGTTGAAGCAAATCCAAGTTTACAGGAATGTAAACCGTTTTGTTTAAAGGCTTAAACCCAAACTTAGGTACGCGTCTTTGAAGCGGCATTTGACCACCTTCAAAACCTCTTTTTCTTGAGTAACCACTACGAGATTGTGCACCTTTATGCCCACGACCAGCAGTTCCTCCTGTTCCAGAAGCCTGACCTCTACCTACTCTTTTATTTCCTTTAACCGAGCCATTGGCTGGCTTTAATGAGTTTAATTTCATAACTAAGCTTCTTCAACGTTTATTAAATGACTCACTTGGTTTATCATACCTTGCAAAGCAGGTCCGTCTTCTTTTACCACCGAGTGATTAATCTTTTTTAGACCAAGGGCCTCTACAGTTCTTTTCTGACGAGACGTTCGTCCGATCAAACTTCTTGTTTGAGTTATCTTAAGCTTTGCCATTTCTTTTATCCGTTATAGACTTTGTCTAATTCAACACCTCTTGTTTTAGCAATAGTATAGGCATCTCTCATGCTTAGTAACGCCTTAATTGTTGCTTTTACAACGTTGTGTGGGTTTGATGAACCTTTCGATTTTGCAAGTACATCCGTAATTCCAGCTTCTTCCAAAACCGCACGCATAGCACCACCTGCTATTACACCAGTACCTGGTGCAGCTGGTTTAATTAGTACTCTTGCGCCACCAAATCTTGCTTCTTGCTCATGTGGAACAGTTCCTTTATGCACTGGTACTTGAACAAGAGACTTTTTAGCATCGTTAACACCTTTAGCAATAGCTTCAGTAACTTCTCTAGCCTTTCCTAGTCCAAAACCCACAATTCCTTTACCGTTACCAACCACTACAATAGCAGAAAAACTAAATGTTCTACCACCTTTAGTTACCTTGGCTACACGTTGTATTCCTACTACGTTTTCGGTAAGTTCTATTTCGCTTGATTTTATTCTCTTTACGTTAGTATTCATCTTTTGGCTTTTTAGAAGTTAAGACCGTTTTCTCTTGCAGCATCGGCTAAGGCCTTAACCCTTCCATGGTATAAATAACCATTTCTATCAAATACTACATTGCTAATGTTTGCTCCTTTGGCTTTCTCAGCAATAGCAGCTCCTACTTTAGCAGCTATTTCAGTTTTGTTTGTAGCACCTTCTTTGTTAGAAGAATCTAATGATGAAGACGCAGTTAGTGTAACTCCATTTAAATCATCAATTAGCTGAGCATATATTTCTTTGTTGCTTCTAAAAACACATAGTCTCGGTCTTTCTGCTGTTCCAGAAATCTTAGCTCTGATAGACTTTTTAATTCGTGTTCTCCTAGCAGATTTTTTCTTTGCTAATGTACTCATCTTTTCAGCTATTATTTAGCGGCTGATTTACCAGCTTTTCTTCTAATATGTTCTCCAACAAATTTGATACCCTTGCCCTTATACGGTTCAGGTTTTCTCAATGACCTAATTTTAGCGGCTACTTGGCCAAGTAATTGATTGTCACAACTTTCCATTGTTAATAACGGTGGCTTACCTTTTTCCATTACAGCGGTAGCCTTAATACCATCAGGCAGCAAGAAAACTATATCGTGAGAAAAACCTAAGGCCATTTCTAATTTTTGGCCGCTGGCCGTTACTTTATAACCTACACCCACCAATTCTTGTTGGGTTTTAAAGCCTTCTGTTACACCAACAACCATATTATTCAATAATGATCGTGTTAAACCGTGTAATGCTTTATGTCGCTTTTGTTCGGTAGGTCTTTCAATTCTTATCACGCCATCTTCTTGAACAATCTTCATTTCAGAATGAAGCTGTTTTGTCATCTCACCTTTTGGGCCTTTTGCAGTAACAACATTTGCAGATGAAACTTCAATAGACACGCCTGAAGGCAAACTTATGGGAGCTAAACCAATTCTTGACATCTTATTATCTTTAGTAAACGTAGCAAATTACTTCGCCACCAACATTTTCTTTTCTTGCTTGCTTATCGGTCATTACACCTCTTGATGTTGAAACTATAGCAACACCAAGACCATTAATAACTCTTGGTAATCCTTTTGAACCTGAATACATTCTAAGTCCTGGCGTACTGGCTCTTTGAAGGCTAGTAATTGCCGAAGTACCAGTCATTGGATCATATTTCAGAGCGATTTTAATTCTGTCTTGAACTTTATCATCGATGAACTTATAGCTCAAAATATAACCTTGATCGTAAAGTATCTCTGTAATTCTCTTTTTAAGATTGGTTGCAGGAACTTCTACCACTCGGTGGTTAGCTCCAACTGCATTTCTTATTCGTGTGAGAAAATTTCCTATTGAATCTGACATTGTACTAATTTTTACCAGCTTGCTTTAGTTACACCGGGTATTTTACCTGCATGAGCCATTTCTCTAAAAACAACACGACATACACCAAATTGTCTCATGTAACCTTTTGGTCTTCCTGTCATTGAGCATCTATTTTTGGCTCTTACTGGAGAAGAATTCTTCGGAAGCTTATCCAAAGCCTCGTAATCTCCATTGGCCTTAAGTTCTGCCCTTTTATCAGCGAATTTATTTCTTAACTTTTCGCGTTTTTGGTCACGAACTATAACTGCTAATCTTGCCATAATTAGTTGCTGTTTTCTTTAGTTTTAAATGGTAATCCTAGTCCCTTCAACAAAGCATATGCTTCTTTATCGTTAGCTGCACTGGTTACAAATGTCACATCCATACCAGTAATTCTATTTATCTTATCAATATTGATTTCAGGAAAGATAATCTGTTCTTTTACACCCATGGTGTAGTTACCACGGCCATCAAAACCTTTATCACTAATCCCTCTAAAGTCACGTACTCGAGGTAGGGCGATTGAAACAAATCTTTCAAGGAATTCAAACATTCTTTCCCCTCTAAGAGTAACCTTGGCCCCAATTGGCATGTCTTCTCTCAGTTTAAAGTTTGCTACTGACTTTTTTGCTATAGTGGCAACTGCAGACTGTCCAGCAATTGTTGACATCTCTTTTACAGCAGTATCAACTAGCTTTTTATCTGAAATTGCTGCACCCACACCTTGATTTAAAACAATCTTTTGCAATTTAGGAACTTGCATTACATTTTGTAGTTGCAGTTCTTCTTGCAATTTTTTTACAAGGGTTTCTCTATAAAATTTCTTTAAAGTAGGCTCCATGATCTTAATCTATAAATTCTCCTGACTTTTTTGAATATCTACGCAGCTTTCCGCTATCGTCTTTCTTTCTACCGATTCTTGTAGCATTACCATCTTTGTCAACAACCATTAACTTAGATGCTAATAATGGCGCAGGAATTTTCTCGATTCCTCCCTCAGGATTTGCTGTTGTAGGCTTACGGTGTTTTGTTTTAATGTTAACACCTTCTACAATGGCTTTACCTTCTTTTGGCATTACTTGTAATACTTCTCCTGTAGCACCTTTATCGTTGCCAGTTAGAACTTTTACAGTATCACCTTTTTTAATGTGAAGTTTTGTCATTGCATTTATCTTATAATACCTCAGGGGCAAGTGAAACAATCTTCATGAATTTTTTCTCTCTAAGCTCACGAGCCACAGGTCCGAAGATCCTTGATGCTCTTGGCTCATCCTGATTGTTCAAAAGAACACAAGCATTCTCATCAAATCTTATGTAAGAACCATCTTTTCTTCTAAACTCTTTCTTGGTACGAACAACCACAGCTTTTGAAACAGAACCCTTTTTCATGTTACCATTTGGTATTGCCGTTTTGATTGAGACAACTATCTTATCTCCAATGCTGGCATATCTTCTTTTGGTACCCCCCAGAACTCTTATACAAAGAACTTCTTTCGCACCGCTGTTATCAGCTACTTTTAATCTAGATTCTTGTTGTACCATTACTTCGCCTTTTCAACGATTTTAACTAATCTCCATCTCTTAGACTTGCTCATTGGACGTGTCTCCATCAATTGAACAATATCACCTTCGTTGCACTCATTTTTCTCATCATGGGCAACATATTTCTTAGTCTTCTTTACGAACTTACCATAAAGTGGGTGCTTAACTTTACGCTCTATAGACACCACAATTGACTTTTCCATTTTGTTACTGGTAACTTTACCAATAATCTCTTTTCTGCTGTTTCTTTCCATGCTCATGGTAATTATTGGGCAAGTTCCCTTGCTCTAAGCTCAGTTTTAAGTCTTGCAATTATCTTTCTGGTCTGCGCCAATTTTGCTGGACTTTCCAAAGGCGTGATGGCATGACTCAATCTCATTTTAGTGTAGTTCAAGTTTTCTTCGGCTATTTTGTCCTGTAGCTCTTCTACAGTAAGCTCTTTTATTTGACTTGCTTTCATCTTTTGTTTTCTTTATGAGATTATGCTACGTAGTCTCTACGTGTAACAAACTTGGTAACACAAGGAAGCTTTTGTGCGCCAAGCTCAAGAGCTCTTCTCGCAACTTCTTCACTAACACCTTCTACTTCAAAAAGAACTCTTCCGGGTTGTATTGGTGCCACCCAATACTCAGGGTTACCTTTACCTTTACCCATACGCACTTCTGCAGGTTTCTTAGTTATAGGTTTGTCCGGAAATATTCGAATCCAAACTTTACCTTCCCTTTTCATATATCTATTGATAGCAATACGAGTTGCTTCAATCTGACGAGAAGTTATTCTTGTAGGCTCAAGGGCTTTTATACCAAAAGAACCAAACGATACTTCGTTTCCTCTTTGGGCAATTCCCTTAATCCTTCCTTTCTGAACCTTTCTTCTTTTTACTCTTTTTGGCTGTAGCATGTTACCAAAATTTTATTATGATCTTCTTCTTCTTGCTCTTTTTGGAACTCTATCTTTCTTGTCATCCTTCTTCATACCGAAGTTTAGAGAAAGATCTCTTTTTCCGTAAACTGTACCTTTACATATCCAAACCTTAACACCTATTTTACCATAAACAGTGTCAGCTTCAGCTAAGGCATAATCAATATCAGCCCTAAATGTGTGTAGAGGAATTCTACCATCTTTATAAGATTCAGAACGCGCCATTTCAGCACCACCTAATCTACCTGAACATTTAATCTTAATACCATCAGCTCCTAATCTCATTGTAGAAGCTATTGCCATTTTCATTGCACGTCTAAAAGATATACGTGCCTTTAATTGATTAGCAATGTTCTTAGCTACTAAGTTGGCATCAAGCTCTGGACGCTTTATCTCAAATATGTTGATTTGAACATCCTTAGAAGTTAACTTTTTAAGCTCTTCTCTTAATTTATCAACTTCAGCACCTCCTTTTCCAATAACAATACCTGGACGCGATGTATGAATTGTAACTGTGATTCTTTTTAATGTACGCTCAATTACAATTCGAGAAATACCACCTTTCGGAATACGAGCATCAATATATTTTCTAATCTTTTGATCCTCATATAATTTCTCGCCAAAATCTTTCTCACCGTACCAATTTGATTCCCATCCTCTGATGTAACCAAGTCTTAGTGATATTGGGTTTACTTTTTGGCCCATATTTAGTTATTTTCTTCGGTTAGTGGTTCGTCAATATCCTCATTCAATTCCACATTGTTCGTACTTGAAAGTACTACTGTAATGTGGTTTGATCTTTTTCTAATTCTATGAGCTCTTCCTTGTGGTGCTGGTTGAATTCTCTTAAGAGTTTTACCACCGTCTACCATTATTGAACTTATATATAACTCAGCATTTTCAACGCTTTCGTCTTCATGCTTATTCTCCCAGTTTGAAATTGCTGATTTAACAAGCTTTTCTAACTGAACGGCGTATGCTTTTTTGTTATGAAAACGCAAAATATTAAGCGCCTCGTCAACTGACTTGCCTCTTACCAAATCCGCAAGCAATCTCATTTTGCGCGCTGGATGAGGACTATTTTTTAGTTTAGCTACACTTTGCATTTCTACTACTTTTTCTTCTTATCAGCGTGACCTCTGAAATTTCTTGTTGGAGAAAATTCACCCAATTTGTGACCAACCATGTTTTCAGTAACATAAACTGGAATAAACTTATTCCCGTTGTGAACTGCAAATGTTAATCCTACAAATTCAGGGTATATTGTTGAGCGTCTTGACCAAGTTTTGATAACTGACTTTTTGCTGCTTTCGGCCATAGCCTCCACTTTCTCCATCAATTTCCAATGAACGTAAGGTCCTTTTTTAAGTGATCTAGCCATTTATCTTACTTCTTTTTACGGTCAATTATTAATCTGTTACTCGCTTTTTTAGGCTTTCTTGTTTTCAAACCTTTAGCGTAAACTCCAGTTCTTGATCTTGGATGACCTCCTGAAGATCTTCCTTCACCACCACCCATTGGGTGATCAACCGGGTTCATTGCAACACCTCTAACTCTAGGTCGTTTACCCAACCATCTGTTTCTACCAGCTTTACCCAGTACAATTAGATTGTGGTTTCCGTTTGATACGACACCTACTGTTGCATAACATTCGCCAAGCACCATTCTAGATTCACCAGAAGGTAATCTAAGAACAACATATTTACCTTCTCTAGCCACCAATTGAGCTGCAGTACCTGCACTTCTAATCATGGCGCCCCCTTTACCAGGGTGCATTTCTATATTATGAATCTCAGTACCCAGTGGCATATTCTTCATTTTTAAAGAATTACCTACTTCTGGTCCAACAGACTCACCAGCCATTACTTTCTGACCTACCGCAATACCTTCTGGTGCTAAGATATATCTCTTCTCACCATCAGAATATTCAACAAGACAAATAAAAGCAGTTCGGTTTGGATCATACTCTATGGTCTTTACCTCACCTTCAACGTTATGCTTGTTTCTTTTAAAATCTATTATTCTGTACTTTCTCTTGTTACCGCCACCTTTCTGACGTACGGTCATCTTACCTTCACTATTCCTTCCACCCGATTTTTTCAAAGGAGCAGTTAAACTCTTCTCAGGTCTGTCAGCAGTGAGCTCGCTGTAAGTATTTAATACAGCAAAGCGTGATGCAGGAGTTACAGGTTTTAATCTTCTAAGTGCCATATCTATAATTCGCTGTAAAAGTCAATAGTGTCATCACCTTCAAGGGTAACAATAGCCTTTTTGTAGGCTGCTGTCTTACCTTCCACAAATCCTTTCTTAGTGTATCTGGTTTTTCGATCCCCACCATATATCATGGTACGTACATCTTTTACCGTTACACCGTATACTTTTTCGATTTCTGCCTTAATATCAGTTTTTGAAGCTTTTCTATCTACAACAAAAGCAAATTGACTTAGCTTTTCAGCTATTTCGTTGTACTTCTCCGTAATTAATGGCTTCTTTAAAATCTCTCTCATGTCCTAGTTGTTAGAATTGTTTGTAAAAGATTCAACAACACTTTCAGAAAGCACTAATACTTGATGATTTAAAATCTCATAAGTATTTACGTTGCTTGCTTTTTGAACCAACACTTTCTTTAAGTTTCTAGAAGACAACCATACATTATCAAAATCTTCATTTCTTAAGTGCAAGGCCTTCTTATCTTCAAGACTCATATTCTTTAAAAAAGCAACATATTCCTTTGTTTTCGGATTTTCAAAATTGAAATCTTCAACAACAAATATTGCTTGTTCTTTAGCCTTATAAGTTAATGCTGACTTTCTGGCAAGCTCTCTCACCTTCTTGTTTACCTTTAAGTCGTAATTTCTAGGTCTTGGACCAAATACTCTACCACCACCCTTAAATAAAGGACTCTTAATACTACCCGCACGAGCTGTACCTGTTCCCTTTTGTCTTTTAAGTTTCTTGGTAGAACCAGTTATTTCTGCTCTTTCTTTTGACTTGTGAGTACCCTGTCTTAGTGCAGCTTGGTATCTCTTAACATCAAGATAAATCGCATGATCATTTGGTTCAATTCCGAATACATCAGATGACAACTCAACCTTTCTACCAGTTGACTCACCATTTATATTTAAAACTTCAAGTTCCATTACTTCTCGATTATTAGGTTTGAACCATTATGACCAGGTACTGATCCTTTAACCACCATAATATTCTTCTCAGGGTATATTTTCAATACCTTTAAGTTGAACACCATTTTATTTTCGTTACCGGTTCTCCCGGCCATTTTCATTCCTTTAAATACTCTTGATGGAGTTGAACCTGCACCAATTGAACCAGGAGCTCTTAACCTGTTGTGCTGACCGTGTGTACTTTGTCCAACACCACCAAAACCGTGACGTTTTACTACACCTTGAAAACCTTTTCCTTTAGATTTTCCCGATACTTCAACTAAATCTCCTTCTTCAAAATAAGTTACATCCAACTTGTCTCCAAGATTGTATTCACCTTCAAAATCTTTGAATTCTTTCAAAACTTTTAAAGGATTTACGCCAGCTTTTGAAAAGTGTCCTTTTTGAGGTTTAGAAGTTCTCTTTTCTTTTGCCTCACCGAACCCGATTTGAACTGCTGAGTAACCATCGTTCTCTTCAGTCTTAACCTGGGTTACATAACATGGTCCCACTTCTACAACTGTGCAGGCTACGTTCTTCCCAGCATCATCATAGATACTAGTCATTCCGATTTTTTTTCCTAATAGGCCAGCCATCGTTGTTTGATTATACTTTAATTTCTACGTCAACTCCACTTGGAAGTTCTAATTTCATAAGAGCATCGACAGTTTTAGAACTGCTGCTGTATATATCGATTAAGCGTTTGTGTGCGCACAATTGAAACTGCTCACGAGCTTCTTTATTTACGTGCGGAGAGCGCAAAACGGTAAAGATCTTTTTACGTGTAGGCAATGGAATTGGACCACTTACCACAGCACCTGTTGACTTTACTGTTTTTACAATCTTTTCAGATGATTTATCAACCAAATGATGATCGTATGATTTTAGTTTTATTCTGATCTTTTGCGCCATCTTAATTAAGATTTAACTCCTTTAACTGTTTCTATTATATTGTTCTCTATACTCTGAGGAACGAAATCATATTCAGAAAATTCCATAGTTGAAGTAGCTCTACCAGAAGTAATTGTTCTTAGTTGAGTTACATAACCGAACATTTCTGATAACGGAACCTTGGCTTTAATTACTTGAGCTTCGCCTTTGGCATCAACTCCTTGTAATTGGCCTCTTCTTCTGTTAAGATCTCCCATTACGTCTCCCATACTCTCTTCAGGTGTTATTACCTCAAGTTTCATAATAGGTTCCATTATTTTAGGAGCACAACCTTTCGCCGCTGCTCTGAATCCTTCTTTAGCACAAAGTTCAAAAGCAACAGGTTTAGAATCTACAGAGTGCATTGAACCATCAAATACTCTCACTTTCATTCCTTCAATAGCGTAATTTGCTAGAATACCGTTTTCCATCATGGCTTTAAAACCATCCTTAATTGGCTTAACGTAATTCTTGTCAATTGCACCACCAACAATCTGCCATTCAAACTGAAGTTTTTCCTTTCCAGATTTAAATTCATCAGATTCCAAGAATTCTTTATCACATGGTCCTAATTCAAATTCCATGTCAGCAAAAAGTCCAGAACCACCAGTTTGTTTCTTAAGTCTCTCTCTGTGGGTTACAGACTTAGTTAATGCTTCTTTGTAGGCCACTTGTGGCTCACCTTGGTTACACTCAACTTTAAATTCTCTCTTCAAACGATCAACGATGATATCTAGGTGAAGCTCACCCATACCTCGAATAATTGTTTGACCAGAATCTTCATCGGTATGAACTTGGAAAGTTGGATCTTCTTCAGCCAACTTTGCTAAAGCCATACCTAACTTGTCAACATCTTTTTGAGTTTTAGGCTCAATTGCAATGGCAATTACTGGGTCTGGGAAAACCATGCTTTCAAGAACAATTGGGTTCTTCTCATCACATAAAGTATCACCAGTTTTTATATCTTTAAATCCAACACCCGCAGCAATATCACCAGCTTCAACTCTGTCAACCGGCTTTTGCTCTTTGGCATGCATTTGGAAAATTCTCGATATTCTTTCTTTCTTGCCTGTTCTTGTATTTAATACATAAGAACCAGCCCCTAAAGAACCTGAGTATGTTCTAAAGAAACAAAGACGTCCTACAAATGGGTCAGTAGCAATTTTAAATGCCAATGCAGAGAAAGGTTCATCTGTACTAGGTTTTCTTGAAATTGCTTCTTCTGTTTTAGGATCTGTACCTATGATACTCTCTTTATCTTCAGGTGAAGGCAAGTAAGAACACACAGCATCAAGAACAGCCTGAACTCCTTTGTTTTTAAAAGCAGAACCACAGAACATTGGCACCACTTTCATACTAATTACTGCTTGACGTACAGCAGCAATGATTTCTTCTTCAGATATAGAATCTGGATCTTCGAAGAATTTCTCAAGAAGCGAATCATCAAATTCAGCTACTTGCTCAAGCATTGCCTCTCTATACTTATCTACATCGGCCTGCAATTCTTCTGGAATAGGAATTTCATCATATGTCATTCCCATATCCTCTTCATTCCAGATAATCGCTTTATTTGTAATAAGGTCTACTACACCTCTAAAATCTTCTTCATTTCCAATAGGAATTTGCATTACCATTGGAGTAGAACCTAACATGGTTTGAACTTGATTAACTACGTTAAAAAAGTCAGCACCTTGTCTGTCCATTTTATTTACAAAACCAAGACGTGCTACATTGTAGTTATCAGCAAGTCTCCAGTTAGTCTCAGACTGAGGCTCAACACCATCAACAGCACTAAACAAGAACACTAATCCATCCAATACACGTAATGATCTATTTACTTCAACCGTAAAATCAACGTGACCCGGAGTGTCTATAATATTCACTGTGTAAGGAGTATCTTTCCAATTCCAAGAACAACGAGTAGCAGCGGAAGTAATTGTAATTCCACGCTCCTGCTCTTGCTCCATCCAGTCCATAGTGGCTCCACCATCATGAACCTCACCAATCTTATAGTTAATACCGGTATAGTAAAGAACCCTTTCTGTAGTTGTGGTTTTACCAGCATCAATGTGAGCTGCAATACCAATATTTCTGGTTTTAGATAAATCCTTTCCCATTTTACTATGCTCTAAAGTGTGAGAATGCTTTGTTGGCTTCTGCCATTTTGTGAGTGTCTTCCTTCTTCTTGTATGCAGCACCTTCATTATTAGCGGCAGCCAAGATTTCAGCAGCTAGTTTTTCTTGCATAGAGCGGCCTGATCTCTTTCTTGAATATAAGATCATCCACTTCATACCCATTGACAATTTTCTATTAGGACTAATCTCTGTAGGAATCTGAAAAGTAGCACCACCTACTCTTCTACTCTTAACTTCTACAGCTGGAGTAACGTTTGCCAAAGCTTTTTTCCAAACTTCTAATCCATCTTCACCAGTTTTCTCGGCTACTATGTCTAATGCTTTGTAAACAATTTCAAAAGCAGTACTTTTCTTACCACCGTACATTAAATTATTTACAAATTTCATAAGCATCTCATCTCCAAACTTTGGATCTGGTAATAACTTATGTTTTTTGGCAACTGATTTACGCATCTTCTAAGATTTTGGTCGTTTAGTTCCGTACTTACTTCTTCTTTGCTTCCTACCTTCAACACCAGCAGTATCTAAAGCACCACGAACAATGTGATAACGAACACCCGGAAGATCTTTTACTCTACCACCTCTCACTAGAACAATTGAGTGCTCTTGCAAGTTGTGGCCCTCTCCAGGTATATATACATTCACTTCTTTTTGATTCGTTAACCTTACTCTAGCTACTTTTCTCATAGCTGAATTTGGTTTCTTAGGTGTTGTGGTGTAAACCCTTGTACACACACCCCTTCTTTGAGGGCATGCATCTAGGGCAGGCGACTTACTTTTCTTAGTCATCTGTCGCCTTCCTTTTCTTACTAGTTGTTGTATAGTAGGCATACGTTATCTATCCTTCTTGAAAATTGGGTTTGCAAAAGTAGGAGTTATCCCCTTTATACCAAAAGATTAAGGAAATATTTTTTGAGTGATTTTAAGCTTGGCCTGTTGGCCCTCCAAAATTCATTGGAATTCCATCAAAATGGCCTGATATATCTTCTATTTCGCCATGTTGATTTTCAAAACGAGCCACATTATCGGCAAGTGCTTTAAGCAAACGCTTGGCATGTTGTGGAGTTAAAACAATTCTAGACTTAACTTTTGCCTTTGGTACACCAGGCATTAGCCTTACAAAGTCTACAACGAATTCCGATTGTGAGTGGGTAATAATGGCCAGATTACTATAAGTACCTTCAGCGATTTCTTCGCTAAGTTCTATATTAATCTGACCTTCTTTTTTCTGCTCTTCCATTTATTTTAAACTACTTGGTAGCTTCTAGAAGTTCATCGTACTCATCTTTAGATCCAACAAGATTTTTTTCAAAATCTCTAATTCCAGTACCAGCCGGAATTCTATGACCTACGATTACGTTTTCTTTCAATCCTTTCAGGTAATCGGTTTTACCAGTTATGGCCGCTTCATTTAATACTTTGGTTGTTTCTTGGAACGATGCTGCTGACAAGAAACTCTTAGTACCTAACGATGCTCTTGTAATACCTTGAAGCATTGACTTAACAGTTGCAGGTACAGCTTCTCTGGCTTGAACCAGTGCCATATCCCTTCTCTTAAGCTGCGAGTTGATTTCACGAAGTTTACGAGAACTTATTATTTGTCCAGGTTTTAAATCATTTGTTTCACCTGAATCAACTACAACCATCTTATCAAAAATCCAGTTGTTTTCTTCAATCACGTCAAACTTATCTACTGGTGTTCCTTCTAAGAACCTGGTATCACCTGGATTTACAATTTGAACTTTCTGCATCATTTGGCGCACGATAACCTCAATATGTTTATCATTGATTTTTACACCTTGTAGTCGATAAACTTCTTGAATACCATCGATTATGTATTGCTGAACTGCGTAAGGACCCTTAATTGAAAGAATGTCGATAGGTGACATTGCTCCATCTGAAAGATTGTCTCCCGCCTTAACATAATCGTTTTCTTGAACCAAAATGTGTTTTGAAAGTGGAACTAGATATTTCTTTCTTTCACCTTCTTTAGATTCAACGATAATCTCTCTGTTACCACGCTTAATTCCACCGAAAGATATAATACCATCAATCTCAGTAATTACAGCTGGGTTTGAAGGGTTACGTGCTTCAAATAGCTCGGTTACCCTTGGAAGACCACCCGTAATATCCTTAGTTTTAGACATCATACGCGGAATCTTAGCTAGGGTCTCACCAATTGTAACACTGTTGCCTTCTTCTACAACAATATGGGCACCTACTGGTAAGTTGTACTCCTTAATTGTAGAACCGGTTTCGTCAACCAAGCGAATGGTAGGAATCTTTTTCTTATCTCTTGTCTCAGAGATTACTTTTTCCTTATGACCAGTTTGCTCATCACTTTCTTCACGATAAGTAACATTTTCAATAATGTTAAGATATTCAATCTTACCATTACCGTTTGCTAGAATTACCGCGTTATATGGATCCCATGCTGCTATTAACTGATCCTTCTTAATTGTTCTTTTTCCTTTAACTTCAAGGATTGATCCGTAAGGGATGTTATTGGTAGCTAGAACAATCTTTTTCTCAGGCTCAATGATTCTTACTTCACCGGCACGTGAAATTACGATGTGCTTTTTCTCATCATTTATTTCGCGCTCAACTGTCTCTACGTTTTCAAACTCTAACTTACCGTCGAATTTGGCTACAATTTGAGACTCTGAAGCAATCTGCGAAGCCACACCACCCACGTGGAATGTACGTAGTGTAAGCTGGGTACCTGGTTCACCAATGGACTGTGCAGCAATTACACCCACAGATTCTCCACGTTTTACCATTCTACCCGTAGAAAGGTTTCTACCGTAGCATTTCTCACAAACACCGCGTCGTGCTTCACAAGTTAGTACTGATCTAATTTCTACTTCTTCAATAGGAGAATCTTCTATTTTCTGAGCTACTTCTTCAGTTACTTCACCACCGGCTTCAACAATCAGTTCTTCAGAGACTGGGTCATATACATCATGTAGAGAAGTACGACCAAGAATTCTGTCATATAATGATTCTACTACTTCTTCATTGTCTTTCAACGCTGTGGTAGCAATACCTCTTAATGTGCCACAATCAACGTCTGATACAACTACATCTTGTGCCACATCATGCAAACGACGTGTAAGATAACCAGCATCGGCAGTTTTAAGAGCCGTATCGGCAAGACCTTTACGAGCACCGTGAGTTGAAATAAAGTACTCAATTACCGTTAACCCTTCTTTAAAGTTGGCAAGAATTGGGTTTTCGATAATTCCACCGCCGCCACCACCAACGTTTTTACGTGGTTTAGCCATTAGACCTCTCATTCCTCCTAGCTGACGAATCTGTTCTTTTGAACCCCTTGCCCCTGAATCCAACATCATATAAACAGAGTTGAATCCTTGGTTATCGTTGGCTAGTTGTTTCATTAGATGATCCGTAACCCTATTGGTTATACGAGTCCAAATATCAATTACCTGGTTATATCTCTCATTATTGGTTATGAAACCCATATTGTAGTTCTCCCAGATCTCATCTACTTCTTGTTGAGCTTCGTCAATAAGAACAAATTTTTCTGCAGGAATTTCTACATCTGATAATGAGAAAGAAAGACCACCTTTAAAGGCATAGTGGAAACCAAGTTCCTTAATATCATCTAAGAATTTAGCGGTTTTGGCTAAGCCAGCTCTCTTTATTATGTCACCAATAATTTTTCTATTGGTCTTTTTAGTCAATAGTTCATTGATGAAACCAACTTCTTGTGGAGCATTTTCATTGAAAATTACTCTACCTACCGTTGTTTCAATAATTTTATCTTCAAGCTCATTGTTTTCGGTAAATACCGAAACTTTTACATTCACAAAAGCATGCAGATCTATATCACCATGATTAAATGCAATTAGCACTTCTTCTGGAGAGTAGAAAGTCATTCCTTCTCCTCTTACTACGTGATCTTTTGTTGACCTACGTCCTTTGGTTATGTAGTATAAACCAAGTACCATATCTTGAGAAGGCACCACAATTGGAGAGCCATTTGCAGGGCTCAAAATGTTGTGAGAAGACAACATTAACAGTTGCGCTTCTAAGATTGCACCATTACCAATTGGTACGTGAATTGCCATTTGATCACCATCAAAGTCAGCGTTGAATCCTGTACAAACTAATGGGTGAAGTTGAATGGCTTTTCCCTCAACTAGTTTTGGCTGGAAAGCTTGAATACCTAAACGGTGAAGTGTAGGGGCACGGTTAAGCATTACCGGATGCCCTTTAATCACATTTTCAAGAATCTCCCATATTACTGGATCTTTTCTATCAACGATTTTTCTTGCAGACTTAACCGTCTTAACTATACCTCTTTCTATTAATTTCCTTATGATAAACGGCTTGAAAAGCTCCGCTGCCATGTTTTTAGGCACACCACACTCATTCAATTTAAGCTGTGGACCACCAACAATAACAGAACGACCAGAGTAATCTACCCTTTTACCAAGTAAGTTTTGACGGAAACGACCTTGCTTACCTTTAAGCATATCACTTAAAGATTTTAAAGGACGATTATTTTCAGTTTTAACTGCACTTACTCTTCTTGTATTATCGAATAAAGAATCAACAGACTCTTGAAGCATACGTTTCTCATTTCTAAGAATTACTTCAGGAGCTTTTATCTCAGTTAATCTTTTAAGTCGATTGTTTCTAATTATAACCCTTCTGTAAAGGTCATTTAAATCAGAAGAAGCGAACCTACCACCATCAAGCGGTACTAATGGGCGTAGCTCAGGTGGAATTACAGGTAAAACCTTTATAATCATCCACTCTGGACGATTTTCAAATTTTGAATTTGCTTCTCTAAAAGACTCAATTACCTTTAGTCTCTTAAGTGCCTCATTTTTTCTTTGCTGCGAAGTTTCATTGAACGCTTTGTTTCTCAATGAATAAGATAAACCATCAAGGTCTAATCTCGAAAGCAACTCATGAAGCGCTTCACCACCCATTTTAGCGATAAACTTGTTAGGGTCGTTATTGTCAAGCATTTGGTTTTCTCTTGGAAGCGAATCCATTAAGTCCAAATACTCTTCTTCAGTTAAAAAGTCAAGATAACTTACGCCATCTTCTTCCTTAATACCTGGTTGAATTACTACATACCTTTCGTAGTAAACAATAAGCTCGAGCTTTTTAGTTGGTAAACCTAGTAAGTAACCAATCTTATTAGGTAACGACTTAAAGTACCAAATATGAGCTACAGGAACAACAAGGTTTACATGACCTAGGCGCTCTCTTCTTACTCTTTTTTCTGTTACTTCTACACCGCAACGGTCACAAACGATTCCTTTATATCGAATTCTTTTGTACTTACCGCAATGGCATTCGTAATCTTTTACCGGACCAAATATTCTTTCGCAAAAAAGCCCCCCCATTTCGGGCTTAAAGGTTCGGTAGTTTATAGTCTCAGGCTTGGTAACCTCGCCATATGACCAATCTAATATTTCTTCAGGTGATGCCAGACCGATTGATACGTTCTGAAAATCACTACTTAATTGAACTCTTTCTTTCTTAAAAGACATAATCGAAACTATTTTTCAAGTTTAATACTCAAGGCCAAACCTTTCAATTCGTTTAGCAATACGTTAAATGATTCAGGAATACCAGGTGTTGGTAGATTATCGCCTTTTACGATTGACTCGTAAGTTTTGGCTCTACCCACAATGTCGTCAGACTTAACAGTAAGAACTTCCTGAAGGATGTGAGATGCACCGAATGCTTCAAGTGCCCAAACTTCCATCTCACCAAATCTCTGACCACCAAACTGTGATTTACCACCTAATGGCTGCTGAGTAATAAGTGAGTATGGTCCAATAGAACGTGCGTGCATTTTATCATCAACCATGTGAGACAACTTGATCATATAGATATAACCTACAGTTGTTTTTTGATCGAATCTTTCGCCCGTTAGACCATTGTAAAGGTAAGTACTACCATCTGCTGGTAATCCAGCTTTGCTCATGTAGTCAAATATCTCATCGTTGCTCGCTCCATCAAAAATTGGCGTTGCGAACTTCATTCCGAGCTTTTTACCAGCCCATCCTAGAATGGTTTCGTATAATTGACCAAGGTTCATCCTTGAAGGTACACCAAGTGGATTTAGACAAATATCAACCGGGGTACCATCTTCTAAGAATGGCATATCTTCTTGAGGTACAATCTTGGCAACAATACCCTTGTTACCATGACGCCCTGCCATTTTATCACCTACTTTTAGTTTACGCTTTCTTGCAACGTATACCTTAGCAAGTTTTAATACTCCTGTAGGTAAATCATCTCCAATGGTTATGCTGAAGTGCTCTCTCTTGTATCTACCAACTTCTTCATGAACTTTCTTTTTGAAGTTTGTAATTACACTTCTAATCATTCCGTTAATCTCATCATCGGTAGTCCATCCTGTTGGATTGATCAATGAGAAATCAACTTCCATTAATGTTTTAATAGAGAATTTAGAACCTTTAGAAATTACTTCTTCGTTGTAAACGTTAGATACACCTTGAGAAACTTTACCTTCCATTATCAATAGAAGTTTATCAATTAACTTCTCTTTTAATGATTGAAGGTTTGCTTCATGAGATGACTCCAGTTTTTGAAGTAATGCCTTGTCTTTATCTTTATTGGCTTTGTCTTTCTTAACTCGAGTAAACAACTTCTTATCTACTACTATTCCTTTTCCTGATGGTGGAATTCTTAAAGATACATCTTTAACATCTCCGGCTTTTTCACCAAAGATTGCTCTAAGAAGTTTCTCTTCTGGTGTAGGCTCACTTTCTCCTTTAGGTGTGATTTTACCAATTAGAATATCTCCTTCGCTCACTTCAGCACCTACTCTAATAAGACCATTTTCGTCAAGGTCTTTAGTAGCTTCTTCGCTTACGTTTGGTATGTCATTGGTAAACTCTTCTACACCTCTTTTTGTATCTCTAACATCTTGCTCAAATTCATTGATATAGATTGATGTAAACACATCTTCTTTAACAATTCGCTCAGATATTACGATACCATCTTCAAAGTTGTAACCTTGCCACGGCATAAAGGCTACTAATAGGTTCTTACCTAGTGCAAGTTCACCTTGTTCAGTAGCAAAACCATCACAAAGAATTTGTCCTTCTACTACCCTATCGCCTTTGGTTACAATTGGCTTAAGGTTTATACATGAGTTTTGGTTGGTTCTTCTAAACTTACTTACAAAGTACGTTTTGCTATCACCTTCAAAATCTACTAATCTGTCTTTTTCTGTTCTATCGTAAGTAACAATTACTTTTTCTGAATCAACGTATTCTACAACACCGTCACCTTCGGCAACAATCATTACACGCGAATCTTTTGCTACACGGCCTTCTATACCAGTACCCACAATTGGAGACTCTGGTCTAAGCAATGGAACTGCCTGACGCTGCATGTTTGATCCCANNGGTTTGCATCATCATGCTCTAAGAATGGAATTAACGAAGCCGCAATAGATACAATCTGATTTGGCGAAACATCCATATACTGTAGCTCATTTGGCTCGGCTACAATAAATTCACCACCGTCTCTTGCTTTAATTTTATCAGATGCAAATGTTCCATCTTCATTAAGAATAGCATTTGCCTGAGCAATTACATGCTCATCTTCTTCTTCAGCACTTAGGTATACTACTGGTTCTTCAATTAAAACTCTACCATTTTCTACCCTTCGATAAGGTGTCTCAATGAAACCCATATCATTTATCTTGGCATAAACAGCTAAAGAAGAAATCAATCCAATATTTGGACCTTCAGGTGTTTCAATCGTACATAATCTACCGTAGTGAGTATAGTGAACGTCACGTACCTCAAAACCTGCTCTTTCTCTTG
>JAGDZV010000054.1:0-1155 GCA_049115495.1 Bacteroidia bacterium
GCCGAAGGCTCAAAAAGTCTTGAAATAATCGGTGCAGAAAAAAAAGTGACTATTGAAGAAATTACCCCTCCTCCCGCAAGTATAGAAGCATTAAATAAAACTGATTTATTTTCCTTCAGCTCCTTCACTTTTTTGCTAAATCTTCTCACTAGACACGTTTTTTTTTCACACAAATAGCAATTAAAAAAAATGGAAGTAGTGGGATTCTATATCGCATTAGCGTTCCAAAATTATAAGTACTGCCTCCAACAGCAAAAGCAAATAAAATAGCAAAACAGAAACAGAATATTAGAAATGGATCATCCAATAACGTCCTAAATTTTCCTCTTAATATATACCTTAAAAATAAGAGTAAACAAAGCAAACTCTCCATTGCCATAATTAACATGAAAGAATTACTTACTTCCCAAATAAAAGGTCGAAAAATTGCCACAAAAACTGCCTCAGGACTTAACCTGAGCATGCCTTCAATTGTTCCATCTTGATTTCCCAAAGAGTAGCCTGATCCTCCTCCTCTACCTGTAAAATATCTAATATCATATGCTGTTATCCAAGCTCTTTCGGCAATTTTTTCAAGTGAATAAAACTCACTATTTCTTGTCGCATTATCTATTGCCAAGAAACCAAAAAACAAACTCAGTGAAAATAAAATTGGGGCCATCAAAATTTTCAGAGCAATATTCTTAATCTTAATAATTTGTTTAAAATAAACCCATACAAATACTGCAGGAAGAGTACAATAAAATATATAAGGTTTCACATTAATTATCAACCATGATGCGATTATAAGAGCGGCAATATTTTTCAAAGAAAAATTTTTCAATTCAATTGCTCTAAATATTCCATGCACTAACCAGAACAATGCAGCCAATGAAATAGAGTCTTTTAGCAAACCCCCTCCCCAAAAAACAAGTGAAGGAAAAAACAAAATGGCAAATGCCAACGATTTTTTTGAATGTGGATAGACATTGNNGCGCCGTTGCAGAGTATGTTCCAAAAGTGATAATATCAAATATCCCAGCGATTCTGATGACAAAGTAGGAATCTGAGTCACTGAAAAACCAAATATTCTGAGCATAATTAAAGGTCCTTGAATTATAAACGTTTTCTCCAAAGATCAACTCTAATCCAACCAATGGATCATCCAAAAACGCT
>JAGDZV010000055.1:0-314 GCA_049115495.1 Bacteroidia bacterium
AGATTCGATTAAGTCTATTTTTCGTTTGAAAATATTTTCTAGTTCGTTTTTTAGTTCAAAATACAAGTCTGCGTAATTAAATGGATCTGTTTCATTAAAATCCACGGCCAGGTCAATATCTGAGTCGTCGTTAAAATCGTCTCTTAAAACTGATCCAAAGGCTACAAGCGACTTCACCTTGCTCTTTTGGCAAAGTGCTTTTATTGATTCCAACTGTCGTCTCGTAATTTTCATTTTCCAAAGATAGAATGTGAATTTGATTATTGAGTTTCCCTTATTGGCCCAATGTCAGTCTGTCTAACAAGCCGCGATTT